>CAVPWR010000001.1:0-44811 GCA_963709555.1 uncultured beta proteobacterium
GTCTGGCACCAAACGAGGGTGCGGTGCGCCCAGGGCGGCGTAGAAGGGCAGGGCGGTGCGGGCCGCCACGCGCGCGGCGAAGTCGGGCAGCCAGGCCATCAGGTGTGCTTGAGGAAGCGTGCCGACCTCCGCGATCTTCACCGCGCTCCAGAAGCAGGGCCACGAACTGCAATTCGTGGGTGATGTAAGCTGCAAATGGTCGTCCGTCATCTGGCGCCAGTCGCGGCTGCGATGCCTGGCGCTTGTAGAACTCGCGCACGGCGAATGTCGGCCCCTGCATGACAGATGGTCCTCATCAAGCCAGACCGATTCGCGGGGAGACGCCGCAAGCCATGCGTCAGGTAAATCGCCGCGTAGTCGGCGGCCAGATCATCAGGTCGCTGCTCTGCGGCGCTGCCGTCGCCTTGTCCCCGAGTGCTGCAAGGAAGCGTCCAAGGCAATGCAGCGGGGTGCTCCTGCGCCACCAGGTCCAGGTTGCCGGGAACCCGCGTCGCGAAGCGCAACGAGGGTGTCCGCGTCGAGCTCGCGATCATGCAGCCGTGCCAGCGTCTCCGCGTCGTCGGCCAGCGCCGCCCAGGTCTCGCTGCTCACGTGCCCACCTTGCCTTTGCTGTGCGGACGAAGACGATGGAAGGGTTGGTCAGCTCGGGGTTGGCCATGTGCTTGACCTGGCGAACCGGCTTGTCGTTGGGGCCGATGGCCTTGGTGGCATGGGTGCCGGCGCGCAACTGGTCGATCGGGCCGATGTCGAGCACGCGCATCATGCAGGCCATGACGCAGTAGGGCTTGCGGCCGGCCTCGATCTCGTCGACGCACATGTTGCATTTCTTGACGATCTGCTCCGACGGATCCCACTGCGGCGCGCCGAAGGGGCAGGCGGCCTCGCACCGGCGGCAGCCGATGCACAGCGTCGAGTCGATGTCGACGATGCCGTTGTTCTCGCGCTTCCAGATCGCGCCGGTCGGGCAGGTCGGCAGGCAGGCCGGCTCGGCGCAGTGGTTGCAGGACATGTTCACCTTGTAGGCGAACACGTCGGGGTAGGGGCCGCCCTCGACGTACATCACGCGGCGGAAGCGCGGGCCGGGCGGCAGGCCGTTCTTGTCCTTGCAGGCGATTTCGCAGGCGCGGCAGCCGATGCAGTCGACGTTGTTGTGGATGAAGCCCAGCTGCTTTTCGGGCTTCACCGGTTCGTAGGTCTGCGCCACCTTGCGATGCAGGGCGTTCTTGGCCTCTTTCATGTCGACTTTCTTGGCCATGTCAGGTATCCCTGCGGAAAACGATGGAGCGCGCGGTGGCCAGCGGGTCCCAGCCGGGGCGATGGTCCAGCTGGGTCTTCTTGATGTCGACGAGGATGGTGTTGTAGGCGAAGGCGCCCGCCGGGCTCGGCTCGTCGGGCGTCAGGAAGTCCGGGTTGCCGGCGCGGTCGACGCCGTTCTTGTCGAGGTCCATCCACGCGCCTTCATACAGCACGGCGACGCCGGGCATGCAGCGCTCGGTGACATAGACCGGCACCACCACCTTGCCGCGATCGTTCCAGACCTCGACGATGTCGCCGGTCCTGATGCCCAGCTTCGCCGCGTCGGAGGCGTTGATCGTGATCTCCTGCTGGTAGGTCTCGCGCAGCCAGGGAATGTTGTTGAAAATCGAGTGGGTGCGCCAGCGCGGGTGGGGCGTGATGAGGTGGAAGGGGAACTTCTTGCCTTGTCGGGTGGTTGAGCGACTCGAAGGGCTCGATCCATTTCGGGATCGCCGGGATCTCGTAGCCGTACTGGGTCTTCGTCCAGTCCTTGACCTGCGCCAGCGTGGTCGAGAAGATCTCGATCTTGCCCGACGGGGTCTCGAAGTGCTCGCCTTCCTCGATCTGCTCGCGGAAGGCGACGTGCGGCTGGTCGAACTTGAACTTGTAGACGCCGCGGCTCTTGAACTCCTCCCAGGACATCTTTACGCCCTGGTGGTCCTGCACCTTTCTTCCACCAGTCGGTCAGATAGGCCTCGTCGACCGCGTCCGGGTTGTCGAAGTAGGTGCGGTCGGCGCGCGGGTTGTAGCGCTTGCCGAGGTCCTTGAGCCGGGTCGGGTCGAGCGCCTCGAGGCGGTAGGCGAGCTCGGTGAAGATCTGGAAGTCGGTCTTCGACTCGCCCAGCGGCTCGATGACCTTGGGCCGGTGGATGTAGTAGTGGCCCTTGTACCAGGGCAGGGCCACGTCGTGGCGCTCGAAGTGGGTGGCCACCGGCAGCAGCACGTCGGCCCAGATGCCCGAGGGCGTGATGGTCGAATCCATGCAGACCACCAGCTCCAGCTTCTCGATCGCCTGGATTTCCTTGTTGATGTTGGTGAGCTGGTTGAACCAGTCGGAGCCCTGCCAGAAGATGCCCTTGATGTTGGGGATCTTGCCGTCGAGCTCGTCGTTGCGCGGCCAGCAGCCGATCTCCTCGCGCTTGACGTTGGGGTAGTTGAGCACGCAGTGGGCCCAGCGGTCGGACTTGATCGAGGCCCACCAGAGGTTGGCGTTCTCGTCGTAGGGGTAGGCCACGCTCTCGGCGTGCCAGCCCTTGCCGACGCCCTCGGCGCAGCCGCCGAGGATGCCGATGTTGCCGGTCATCGCCTGCACCGCGGCGGCCATGCGGTTGTACTGCTCGCCGTAGGCGGCGCGGCCCGGCGCCCAGGTGGCCTTCAGCGCGGCCGGCTTGGTCGTGGCGTACATGCGCGCCAGCTTGCCGATGTCGGCCGCCTTGACGCCGCAGATCGGCTCCGCCCACTCCGGCGTCTTGGGCGTGTTGTCGTACTTGCCGAGGATGTAGTCCTTGAAGTTCTCCTGGCCCTTGGCCCAGCCGGGCATCGTGCCCTCGTCCATGCCCTGAACGAACTTGTCGATGAACTTCTGGTCCTGCAGGTTCTCGGAGAAGATGTCGTGCGCCATGCCGGCGAGCATGGCGGCGTCGGTGTTGGGCTTGATCGGAATCCACCAGGCGTCGTAGGTCGAGGCCGAGTCGGTGTATTGCGGATCGACCAGCACGAACTTGCAGCCGCTCTGCTTGGCCATGCGCATGTAGTAGAAGGTGTTGCCGCCGTGGAAGGTGTAGGCCGGGTTCCAGCCCCACATGATGATCAGCTTGCTGTGGGCGAAGGTGTCGTCCTCGTTGCCGTCCTCGATGGTGCCGAAGGTCATGCGGCTGGAGAAGGTGGTGCCCTGGTAGCTGGGCACCGACCACGAATTGGTGCGGCAGCCGAACATGCCGAGGAAGCGGGCGAGCAGGCCCTCGATCTGGTCGGACTTGTGCAGAGCGCCGTATGAAGTCCCCGCATACGCCTGGTCGAGCATCGCGGTCGGGCCGTAGTTCTTCTTCAGTTCGACCATCTTGTTGGCGATGTGGTCCAGCGCCTCGTCCCACGACACCCGCTTGAACTTGCCCTCGCCGCGCTTGCCGACGCGCATCATCGGGTAGAGCAGGCGCTCGGGCGAATAGAGCCGCGCGCGGTAGGAGCGGCCGCGCAGGCAGGCGCGCAGCTGCGGCTCCTCGTCGGTATCCTTGCCGTAGGCGCCGTTCTCCTGGTAGCGACCGTCGTCGGTGGACAGCCGCACGATGACGTCGCCCTTCTTGTGCGCGACCAGCATGTGGCGCGAACCGCAGTTGTGGTCGCAGCTGGTGACGACCGTGGTGAGCTGGTCGTCGGTGTAGTGCGGCGCGTAGGCGAAGGCCTGGGCTTCCTTCTTCTGCGTCGCCAGCTCGACCAGGCCGCCGGCGGCGGAAAGCGCGGCGCCCGCGGCGGCCGTCTTCATGAAGCTGCGGCGGCCGGGGTTGAGAATGTTCTTGATCCAGTCAGGTGTCGGTTTCATGGTTCAGTGTCCTGCCGGTTTGGAGGTTGCGGACTGGATGAGGAAGCGTGCCTCGGAATGACGCGGGCGCAGGCGTGCCCACTCGGGCGTGCCCTCCGGCATGGCGGGCCAGGGATTGCGCGCATAGGGGTAGCTGATGCGATACCACGGGCGGCCGCCGTGGCAGCCGTAGCAGACGTCGCCGCCGGTCTTGTCTGACGGCGCCGGCCTTCTCGATGGCCTCGGCGTTGAGGTAGTTCACCTGGTGGCGGTTGGTGCGGATGGCGGAGTGGCAGGACACGCAGTTGTTCTGGAAGGTGTCCTTGACCTGATGCCAGGGACCGGTGAGGCCGGTCATGACCGGCCAGTTCATCTGGCCGTGGCATTTGAGGCAGCTGGTCTCGGGATTCACCTGCTTGCGCAGCGTGAAGCCGGTGTCGTCCTGCGGCGGCGATGTCGCCACGGTGGCCGATGCGCCCTGCGCTTCCTCGCGCGGGTCGTGGCCTTCGTGGCAGGTATTGCACTTGAGGTTCATCAGCTGCTTCGCCATCGGCGTGACCAGGTGGCGACGGTGGAAGGTGTCCTGCTCGCCCTGGTAGGTCGACACCTGCTGGTACCAGGCCAGGCTGTCGGCGGCCTTGACGCCGGCGGGGGATACGGCACGCACCTTGTCCTCGAGCACTTCCTTGTGGCAGACGAGGCACTGCGCGTCGGTGGCTGACTCGATCGCCGGCTTGAAGTGCAGCGGGCTATAGACGGCCCGCAGGTGCTGGCCGGCGTGGTCGCCGGCATTGGCCACGCCCGGTGTCCGGACGGTATGCCCGGTCACGATGCTCCAGGCGGAGACGGCGATGACCACCGCTACCAATATCCATCTCAACATGATGTCACTCTCTCGCAGCTTGAATTCATGACGAGCCGCTCAGGGCGCGGCCTTCTGCGGGGCATGCAGGCCGCGCAGGTCGTAAGGGCCCGGCATGCCGGGCAGCGTAAATGGGTTGTACCAGGCGCCCTGGTGGTCGAGGAACTTGAGGATGCTCTCGGGGGCTGGTGGGGTAACGCCGCGCAATGCAGCCGCACGCCAGGCATCGCTGCGCGCGAAATCCTTGATCGCGGGAGCCTGGGCCGGACGCTGGTAGGGCGCAAGACCGGCGACGGGGGTGGGCGAGGCATTGGCCGCGGCTGCCGGCAATGCCGCAAGCCAGGTTAGTCCTAACAGCATGTTGCCGAATGTGCGCACGATGGGTTTCATTCTCTTGCACTCTCCCGTATAGGAAAGATCGCTTAAAAGGGGCCGACGGGGCGCCCACCCCATCGGCCAAATCATGAGCAAACTGCGAACTGCGAACTACCTTACTTCTTGCCTTCCATGCCGGACATGCCCTTCTGACCTTCCATGCCGGACATACCCTTCTGACCCGACATGCCGCTCATGCCCTTCTGACCTTCCATGCCGCTCATGCCTTCCATACCGGACATGCCGGACATGCCTTCCTGGGACTTCTTCTTGGACTTCTTCTTGCCTTCCATGCCGGACATGCCTTCCATGCCGCTCATGCCCTTCTGGCCTTCCATACCCGACATGCCCTTCTGACCCGACATGCCTGCCATGCCTTTCTGACCTTCCATGCCGCTCATGCCCTTCTGACCTTCCATACCAGACATGCCCTTCTGACCCGACATGCCTTTCTGGCCTTCCATGCCTTTCTGACCTTCCATGCCTGCCATGCCCTTCTGGCCTTCCATGCCAGCCATGCCGGACATGCCTTTCTGGCCCTCCATCCCGCTCATGCCTTTCTGATCGGCGGCATTGGCGGAAACGGCGAAGCCGAGGGACATTGCAACGACGAGTAGCGATTTGACCATCCTGTTTTCTCCTGGGTTTTGATATTGATCACATCAGCTGCGGATTCCGCCGAGCTGCCGGGCATGGCGAAGCCGGTCGGCTTGCGCGTCGCCCATGGACCTAACAGCACGTCCCATGCCACCCCGCCATGGCGAGATCAACTATATGTTTTTATTGGAGAAAACGATTTCGCCGCGGGGCCCGTCCTGGCCGGCCTCATGACGAAATGACATGCCCAAAACTGCCAAATTGGCAGATTGCCAAGGTCAGCGCATGCCGAATTTTTCGATCAGGCGGTA
Organism: uncultured beta proteobacterium; assembly: GCA_963709555.1. Lineage (GTDB taxonomy): Bacteria > Pseudomonadota > Gammaproteobacteria > Burkholderiales > Rhodocyclaceae > Sulfurisoma. Next base: position 5,960 of record CAVPWR010000001.1, read on the forward strand.
GATATTGCGTTCGCTGATACCCAGCACGGCGGCGGCCTTCTGCCGGTTGCCGCCATGCCGCGCCAGGATCTGCGCCAGGTAGGCGCGCTCGATTTCCTCGAGGTCCGGCTCGCCGGCGAAGCGCAGGGTCACGCCGCTGCCACTGCCGCGCGGGATGAAACCGAGGTGCTCGGCGCGGATCTCGAGCCCGGGACGGGCGACGATGACGGCGCGCTCGATCGCGTTGCGCAGCTCGCGGACGTTGCCGGGCCAGGCATGGTCGCGCAGCAGCGTCATCGCCTCCGCGGTGATCGACAGGGGTGCGACGCGGCCGAACTCGGCGGCGAAGTGGAGCGCCAGCGGCTCGATATCCTCGCGCCTCTCGCGCAGCGGCGGCACGGTGATGACGAAGCGCGACAGGCGGAAGTAGAGGTCGCTGCGGAAGCTGCCTTCCTCGCTCATCCGCGCGATGTCGCGGTTGGTGGCGACGACGAAGCGCGCGTCGGTGGACAGCGTCTTGGTGCCGCCGAGGCGGCGGAAGGTGCCGGTCTCCATCACGCGCAGCAGCTTGGCCTGGATCGCCGCGCCGATGTCGCCGATCTCGTCGAGGAACAGCGTGCCGTTGACGGCTTCCTCGATCAGGCCCTTCTTCTGGCGGTCGGCGCCGGTGAAGGCGCCGCGCTCGTGGCCGAACAGTTCGGACTCGAACAGGTTCTCTTGCAGGCCGCAACTGTTGACGGTGACCATCTCGCGTCCGGCGCGCGCACTGCGCTGGTGGATGGCCTGGGCCACCATCTCCTTGCCGCTGCCGGATTCGCCGAGGATCAGCACGGTCGCGTCGGTCGGGGCCACGGCGTCGATCATGGCGCGGACCTCGCGCATGGGGCGACTGTCGCCGATCAGCGATGCCGGGCGCCGCGAGGCTAGACGGTTGCGGTAGAACTGGTTGAAGCGCTTGAGTTCGGCATTCTCGAGCACGCGACGCACGGTCAACTCGAGTTCGTCGAGGTCCACCGGCTTGGTCAGGTAGTCGGTGGCGCCCTGGCGGATGGCGCTGACGGCATTGCGGATCGAGCCGAAGCCGGTGAGCACGATCACCGGGTACTGGCCGCGCAGTTCCTCGATGATGCGGTCGCCGTCGGAGTCCGGCAGCTTGAAGTCGAGGATGATCGCATCCGGCTCCATCTCGGCCAGCCGTGCCTGTTCCTCGCGCCAGCTGGCGGCTCCCACTGCGGTGAATCCCATGTTCCCGAGCTGGCGCAGCAGCAGCTTGTTGAAGGTGGCGTCGTCGTCGACGACGAGCAGGGTCTTTTTCATGATGGGGGATTCCCGGGTGCGTCCGCGAGCGCGAGGTGAATGGTGAAGCGCGTGCCGTGTCCCGGTCGACTGTCGATGGCGACGCGGCCGCCGAAGCGCTCGACGATGTTCTTGACGATGGTCAGGCCGAGGCCCGTGCCGGGTTCGCCGTCGCCGCGGCGGCTGAAGAAGGGGTCGAATATCTGCGGCAGGATCTCCTGCGGAATGCCCATGCCGTCGTCGGTGATCTCGATCACCGCCTCGTCGGCCTCGACGCCGATACGCGCGATGAGCTGTCCGCCGCGCGGCATCGCGTGGTGGGCGTTCTGCAGCAGGTTGAGCAGCACCATGCGCAGTTCGCCGTCGTCGGCGAGCACATGGACCGGTGCGTCGGGGCGTTCCAGCTTCTGGGCTATGCCGCGCGTCCGCGCATCGAAATCGAGCAGGCGCAGGGTGTCGTCCACGGCGACAACGACGTCGATCAGCTGGCGGCTGGAGGTGGGTGCGCGGGTCAGCAGCAGCAGGCGCCGCGTCACGGCGATGCAGTTGTCGATCTCGCCGTCGATCAGCCCGAGGTAGTCGCTTACCTGTTCGGGGTCGTGGCGTCCTTCACGGATCTCGCGGCTCAAGCCCTGGACGCCGAGCCGGATCGAGGCGAGGGGGTTGTGGATCTCGTGGGCCACGCTTGCCGCCAGCAGCCCGAGTTCGGACAGGCGCTGCTCGTGCGAGACGCGGGCGGCTTCGGCGAGGTCGCGGATCGATTCGACCATGTAGGCCACGCCGTCGATGTCGACGCGCGCGGCGTGGATCTCCACCGGAAACAGGCTGCCGTCGGCGCGCCGGTGGCGGTGGCTGGCCTTCAGGTGATCGCCGTTCGTACGGCATTCCTGTAGCGGACAGGTGACCAGGGTGGCGACGCACTGCTGCTCGCGGCCGTGGCTGCTGTCGTGGCAGGTGCGACCGACGACGTCCTCGCGGTCGCGGCCGAGTTGCCCGCAATAGGCCCGGTTGGCGAGCACGATGCGGCGGTCGGCGACGCGGAAGACACGGACGCCGTCGGGCAGTCCGTCGAGGACCTCCTGCAGGTAGGTTTCATGCGCCCGGATGCGCGCCATCTGCTCGGTCAGCCGCTCGGCCATGCGGTTGAAGCGTCCGCCGAGCCGCGCCAGTTCGTCGTCGCCGGTGATGGCGACGCGGCGGTCCAGCCGGCCGCCTTCGATGGCGGCGCTGGCCTCGGCCAGGCGCGCCACCGGCTCGAGTACGCGGCGGCTGAGCAGGCGCCAGAGCAGGGCCAGCAGCAGCAGCAATACGGCCACGCCGGCCCCGGCAAAGGCGAGGGCGCCGAGCCAGGCCTGGCGGCGAATTTCCGCGGCGTCGTAGTCGACCACGAGGATGCCGTTCACCGGATTGACGGCGACCGGGCCGTGGCAGGCGATGCACTGGGCCTTGTTGGAAACCGGGTTGACCGAGCGCAGCACCTCGGCGCCCTGCTCGTTCCGGTCGAAGGCCGCCTGCGGGCCGACGCGCGGGTCGGCGGGCACCAGGTCCGGACGCCGGCTGCCGAGCGCGCCAGCCGCCGAAGAGAAGCGAACTTCGCCCTGCGGATTGAGGATCATGACGCCGCGTATGCCCGGCTGTTCGCCAAGGCGCGTGACGATGTCGGCCAGGCCGGGCACGTCGCGCTTGAGCATGGCGTTTTCCAGCGCGGCCTGCAGCAGCAGGTTGAAGCCGAGGGAGGTGTGGCTGCGTTCCTCCACCAAGCGGGAGCGATAGGCCGAGAGGAAGACCGCCAGCATCAACAGCGATGTGGCGAGGAAGACCACGGCGAGCCGGATCAGTACGTCGCGCTTGAGGGAGTCGCTCTGGAACATCGGGCAGCCGTCATGAAATCGGGAGCAGGCCGCCGACTCAAGGTGACGGCCGCTCGCCCAATGATACCGTGCATGCCGCCGGAATCAGGCGGTCGCGTCGATGCGGATCAGGTCGCTTTGACGCCTGGCGCGCCTATGCGGGCGGCGTTGTTGCCCTTGGCGGGCGTCTTGCCCTCACTGGCCGCCGGCTTTTGCGCGGCAGGGGTCTTCTCCCCGGCCGTGTCGGCGCCATCCGCTTCTTCGGGCTCGGACTTGACCGTGTCGATCTTGTTCTCGCGCATGTAGCCGTCCATCTCGCGCCAGCCGGAGAAGATGGCAGCCTTGGAGGCCTTCTTGTTCACCGTGTAGCAATCCTCGAGCGGACGCCCGGAGTGGCGGCAGCCGCTGCCGATGGCGCGGCCCTCGGCGTCCTGCTTCTCGGCGACCTTGACGGGATCGTCGATGCCGAGCTGCTCGCAGGCGGCCAGCGCGAAGGGGATGAGGATGGCGAGGAGGAGGGTGGGCGTGCGGTTCATGGACAGTTCGGGAGACTATGCCAGTCCGATTCTACGGCAGCGGCAGCAGAATCTTTAGCCGGCGAAGGCGGCGATGCCGGTCTGCGCCCGCCCCAGGATCAGCGCATGGATGTCGTGGGTGCCCTCGTAGCCCGGGCGTAGGCGCGCGCGGCATCGCGCACCAGGCGTTCTTCCCCGCTCAACTGGTCGTCGAGCAGCAGCGGGTCATCCCGTTGGAAGCCGGTCATCCAGGCATGCCTCAGGTGGTCATTGCCTCGCGCAGGCGGAAGCGCTGCAGCTTGCCGGTCTCGGTGCGTGGCAGCGCGCTGCGGAATTCGATGGCGCGCGGCACCTTGAACGGCGCCAGCAGCGACTTGACATGGTCTTGCAGTTCCCGCGCCAGTGCGTCGTTCGCCGTGACGCCGGGCCTGGTCACGACGCAGGCCTTGACGGCCTGGCCGCGCTCGGCGTCGGCCACGCCGACCACCCCGCACTCGGCCACGGCCGGATGGGTCAGCAGCGCCTCCTCGACCTCGGGGCCGCCGATGTTGCAGCCGGCGGAAATGATCAGGTCGTCGGTGCGCGCGGCGAAGTGGAAATAGCCATCCTCGTCCATCCAGTAAGCGTCGCCGGTGATGTTCCAGCCGTCCTGCACGTAGGCCTGCTGGCGCGGGTCGTCGAGGTAGCGGCAGCCGGTAGGGCCCTTGACGGCGAGGCGGCCGACCACGCCCGGTGGCACGGCCCGGCCGGCGGCATCGAGCACGGCGGCGCGATAGCCGGGCATCGGCTTGCCGGTGGCGCCCGGCCGCATCTCGGCGGCGCGCGCCGAAATGAAGATGTGCAGCATCTCGGTCGAGCCGATGCCGTCGATCAAGGCGATGCCCGTGGCCTCGCGCCACTGCGCGAAGGTGGCGGCCGGCAGCGGCTCGCCGGCCGAGACGCAGCGGCGCAGGCTGGACAGGTCGTGGCCGCCGGCCAGCGGCAGCATCTGGCGGTAGAAGGTCGGCGTGGCGAACAGCGTGGTGACGCGCCGTGCGGCGATGATCCCGAGCAGCGATTCGGGCGCGGGTTGCGGCAGCAGCAGCGCTGCGGCGCCCAGCGCCAGCGGGAACAGCAACAGCCCGCCGAGACCGAAGGTGAAGGCCAGCGGCGAGGGGCCGCAGAAAAGATCGTCGGGCCCGGCTTCGAGGATGCTGTGCGGGAAACAGGCGCAGGTGGCCATGATGTCGCGGTGGCTGTGCATCGCCCCCTTGGGCACGCCCGTGGTGCCGGAGGTGAAGGCGATCAGGGCGATGTCGTCGGCGGCCGTGGCGACGGCGGCGAAGCCCGGAGCCTTGCCGGCGAGGCGTGTCGCCAGCGCCGACTTTTCCGGGTTGTCGTCGAAGCCCATCACCTCGCGCAGCACCGGGCAGCGCGCCCGCGCGACATCGAATTCGGCGGCCAGCGCGATTTCGCAGAAGGCGTGCGTGACCTGCGCCTTGGCGATGATCTCGGCCAGTTCCTTGGCCCGCAGCAGCGGCATGGTCGTGACCGCGATGCAGCCGGCCTTCTGCACGGCGAGCCAGATGGCGGCCAGCGTCGGCGTGTTGCAGCCGCGCAGCAGCACGCGGTTGCCGGGCACCGCGCCCATGTCTTCGGTGAGCACCCGGGCGATGCGGTCGACGCGGTCGCGCAAGGCCGCATAGCTGAGCCCGGCAGCGGGCGAGAGCAGGGCGGTCCGCTCGCCCCAGCCGCGCTCGTCGACGGCGCGATCGAGGAGTTCGGCAGCGCAGTTGAGCCGTTCGGGAAAGCGCAGTTGCGGCAGCTCGTAAACGAACTCCGGCGACGACGCCTGCGGCGGCAGGCGGTCGCGGGCGAAGCTGTCGAGGTGCGCCGAAGCGATCACTTTTCCCGGGGCGAGGCGAGTTGCTGCTTGAGCACGGCCAGCAGTTCGTGGAGGTCGGTGCGCTGGCGCTCACCCATGCCGCTGAACAGTTCGACGATCCATTCCCTGTGCGCGTCGGCCATCTTCTTGAAGGCGCGGCGCCCTTCGGGCGTGAGCTTGACGATGTAGGCGCGGCGGTCGGCCGGGTTGTCCTCGCGCACCACCAGGCCCTCGGCCACCAGCTGGTCGGTGATGCCGGTGACGTTGCCGCCGGTGACCATCATGCGCTTCGACAGCTCGCCCATCTTGAGCCCGCCCGGGACGCGCTCGAGCTGGGCCATGAGGTCGAAGCGCGGCAGCGTGATGTCGAACTGCTGGCGCAGGCGCGAGCGCACCTCGCCCTCGATCAGGTTGGTGCAGGCCATCATGCGCAGCCACAGGCGCAGCGCCTGATGATCGTCGGAGGTGGCCCGCGTTTCCATGTCGCTGCTGCGGGAGGCCGGGGTTGTGGTCATTGCTAATCTCCAGGCAAATCGAAATATCGAAACGTTGATTATCGCGCCGCAACGGAAAAACTTTGCATCAATTGCGGGTCGCGCCGGCGCAGTTCGTCCGGGTCGAGGCGGCCGCTGCTGGTGAGCAGCGCATAGGCGAACTGATGCGGCTCCAGCAGCGCGTGTTCGGCGACGTTCTCGAACCACTCCATGCGGCGGAAGCCGGTTTCCTGGACGCGCTGCGCGACGGGCTCGCGCGCCGTCTGGTAGCTGTCGAGCGCCACGGCAAGGTCGGCATGGGCGGCGAGGCTGCGCGCCAGTTCGATGGCATCCTCCATGGCCAGGCGCGTGCCGGAGCCGATGGAGAAGTGTGCGGTGTGGGCGGCATCGCCGATCAGCACCGTGCGGCCGTGCCACCAGCGCCGGCAGTGGATGCTGGCGAAGCGTTGCCAGCCCGAGGGATGGTCGAATTGCCGGCTGTTGCCGATCAGCGGTTCGCCCGCGAGCACGTCCGAAAACAGCCGCTCGCTGAAAGCGATCGACTCCTCGTAGGGCATGTGCTCGAGGCCGGCCTCGCGCCAGACCGACTCGGGCGTCTCGATGATGCAGGATGAGGTCAGGTCGTCGTAGCGGTAGGCGTGCAGATTGAACCAGCCGTGCTGTGTCTCGCGGAAGGCGAAGGTGAAGGCGTCGAAGCGGCGCGTCGAACCGAGCCAGAGGTAGCGGTTGGTCGATTCGCGGATCGCGGGTTCGAATATCTCCGCCTGCGACTGCCTGACAGCGCTGTGGATGCCGTCGGCGCCGACGACCAGGTCGTGCTCGAGCCAGGGTGCGCGATCCGTGGCGACATCGGCGAACTCGACGCCGCTGCGGATGGTGACCCCGAGTTCCCCGGCGCGGGCCTGCAGGATGCGGATCAGGCGGGCGCGCGAGATGCCGGAGAAGCCGTGGCCGTGGGCGGTGATCCGCTCGCCCTTGAAATGGATGTCGATATCGCTCCAGTGGTGGAAGCTGCGCGTGATCTCGGCGTGGGTCTTCGGGTCGGCCTGGCGCAGGGTTTCCAGCGCCCGGTCCGAAAAGACGATGCCCCAGCCGAAGCTGTCCTCCGGGCGGTGGCGCTCGATGACCTCGATGGCGTGCGCAGGCTCGGCAAGCTTGGCGAGGATGGCGAAGTAGAGTCCGGCGGGACCGCCGCCGAGGCAGGCGATGCGCAAGTCAGGTGACGTCGTGGTCGTGCAGTTTCCTGGCCAGGGTCCGAATCTGCTCGGGCGTGAGATGATCCTCGCCGCGGCGACGGAACAGCAGCCAGGCCAGGGCGCCGTTGATCAGCAGCAGAACCACCTCGATATAGAGAATGGAAGTGATGATCTGCCGCTTCGAGTTGTCGGCGAAGATGAAGTAGAAGCCCTCGAAGGTGGGAATCACGGCCTTGGTGATGGCGCTGTAGTTTTCGAACGGCGGAAACAGCAGCATCACGATGAGGTTGATCGCTACCAGCCAGAGCACGCCGCGCTGCAGTCGCGTCATGCCGGCGCGTGCCCGGTCAGGCAGGGGACCGTTCAGCAGCAGCCAGGCGATGGCGGCGTTGATGACGATCACGAGGATTTCGAGGGTGAGGAAATCGCGGTTGATGACGCGGTTGGGCAGGGCGGAGAAGGCCCAGTAGAAACCGTCGAAGGTCGGGATGTTGCCGCGCTGCAGCGAAAGGTAGTCGTGCGGCGGAAAGAGCAGCATCAGCGCCAGGTTGAGCGCGGCGATGACTAGCGCGATGGCTTGCGAGCGGTTCATGCCCGGGTAGGGTAGCTGAGTGATCGGCCGAGAGCAAGCGAGGGGCCTATCCTGCTAAACTCACCGTCTGTTTCCTTGACGACGGGATGACCATGATCCGGAAGCTACTCTTCGCCGCACTGGGCCTCTGGCTGCCCTGTGCCCAGGCCCAGGACATCACCCTGCGCCACGAACTTGCCGGGCAGCAGATCGGTGCCCTGACCAACCTGGTGGTGCGCTTCAACGTCGAGCAGCAGGGCAAGTCCAAGGTGATGCTGCAGGATTTGAAAGGCCTGCAGGGCAGCGCCGAACTGCAACAGCCGCCCCATCTCGCGCTGCTCGATCCCACCGACAACCAGCGCTTCTTCGGCACCAGCCCGCGCTTCCTGCCGCTGCATCAGGTCATGGAAGCGTCGAAACTGAAGCTCGAGGCCAAGGCTTTCTATCCCCAGATGGCTGGTGCCGTCGACGATCTCAAAGGCAGGATCCAGGCCCTGCCGCTGGCGCATGCGCTGCCGGTGCTCTACTACAACCGCGATGCCTTCGTCCGCTCCGGCCTCGATCCCGACAATCCGCCCAGGACCTGGTGGGAGGTGCAGACCGCCGCCGGCAAGCTCTTCGACGCCGGCTATAAGTGCCCGCTGACTTCGTCGAAGTTCGCCTGGGTGCATGTGGACAACATGTCCTCGCAACACGGCGAGCCGGTGCTGGCGAAGGACGGCAAGATCGACAGGGTGGCGCTCAACACCCTGGTGCATGTCAAACACATCGCCCTGCTGGCGAGCTGGCAGAAGAGTTTCTATTTCCATTACTTCGGTCCCGGCCGCGAAGGCGACGCCAAGTTCATGTCGGGCGAGTGCTCGATGCTGACCGGCGAGTCGCCGCTCTACGTCGAACTGAAGAAGTCGAACGGCTTCCGTTTCGGCGTCGCCGAACTGCCGCATTACGACGACGTGCGCGGGGCGCGCCCGGCCGACGTACTGCCCGATGGCGCCGCCCTGTGGGCGCTGCCGGGCAAGCACAAGGACGAATACGCCGTGATTGCACGTTTCGTCGAATTCCTGCTTAAGCCCGAAAACCAGCGCGAGTGGGTCCAGGCGACGGGCTTCCTGCCGATGATGCCGGCGGCCATCGATGCGCTCAAAGCCGGCGGCGGCTCGCCCGCCCTGCTCGAGAAGGTGGCCAAGCGCCTCTCGGTGGTGCCCTCGGCCGCCGAGCGCACCAAGCACGACGGCGGGCGCAGCCGAATCCGCGGCATCCTCAACGAGGAGATCGAATTCGTCTGGGGCAACAAGAAGCCGGCCAAGGAGGCGCTCGACACGGCGATGCAGCGCGCCAACGCCGAGGTGCAACTGCCTGTCGCGGAGCCGCCGCCGGGCAAGAAGAAGTAGCCTGGGGTCGCCAAGGCACGCGGTTACGAATGATTACATCTTGCCTGTCACCGCTGCGACGGCGTTGAGCGTTGGTTCTCGCATGGGAATGACCCATGCCACTTACCAGGAGATCGTTCGATGAAAGCCAGATTCACCATTGCCAGCCTGCTCGCCGCCCTCGCGGTGCCCGTCCTCGCCCAGACCGCCGTGCCGGCGACCCCTGCCACTCCGGCTTCGCCGGCAGTCGCACCGGCGAAGAACCCTGCTGCCACGCCCGGCATCGACCAGCGCCAGATCAACCAGCAGCAACGCATCGACCAGGGCGCTGCGTCCGGGCAGCTGACCACGAATGAAGCGGCCAAGCTCGACAAGGGCCAGCAGAAGATCCAGAAGCAGGAAGACAAGGCCAAGGCCGACGGCAAGGTCACCGCGAAGGAACGCGAGCATATGCAGAAGGCGCAGGACAAGCAGAGCGACAAGATCTACAAGGAAAAGCACGACCGCCAGCGCGACATGGATCACGACGGCAAGAAGGACAAGCAGGGCAAGGGCCAAGGCAAGGAGAAAGGCCAGGGCAAGGGCAAGTCCTGAGTCCGGGAACAAGATTGGCGAAAGGCCCGCTCCGGCGGGCCTTTTTGCTTCCTGCGCCGCCCATGATGGCCAATTGGTCGCGTAAAATCAGCGTCTTGCCGAATTGCCCGCGTGAAGCGATTGCCGCCATGAAAAGCTCCGAAATCCGCCAGAAATTCCTCGACTTCTTCGCCTCCAAGGGGCACCAGATCGTCGCCTCCAGCTCGCTGGTGCCGCACGAGGATCCGACGCTGCTGTTCACCAACGCCGGCATGAACCAGTTCAAGGACGTCTTCCTCGGCTTCGACAAGCGCCCCTACAACCGCGCCACCACCTCGCAGAAATGCGTGCGCGCCGGCGGCAAGCACAACGACCTCGAGAACGTCGGCTACACCGCGCGCCACCACACCTTCTTCGAGATGCTGGGCAACTTCAGCTTCGGCGACTACTTCAAGCGCGACGCCATCAAGTACGCCTGGGAGCTGCTGACCGATGTTTACGGCCTGCCCAAGGACAAGCTCTGGGTCACGGTCTATGCCGAGGACGACGAGGCCTACGACATCTGGACGAAGGAGATCGGCGTGCCGGCCGAGCGCGTCATTCGCATCGGCGACAACAAGGGCGCGCGCTACGCCTCGGACAACTTCTGGATGATGGGCGACACCGGCCCCTGCGGCCCCTGCACCGAGATCTTCTACGACCACGGCGAGCACATCTGGGGCGGCCCCCCGGGCAGCGAGGACGAGGACGGCGACCGCTACATCGAGATCTGGAACAACGTCTTCATGCAGTTCAACCGCGACGAGGCGGGCGTGATGCATCCGCTGCCCAAGCCTTCGGTCGATACCGGCATGGGCCTGGAGCGCGTCTCGGCGGTGTTGCAGCGCGTGCACGCCAACTACGAGATCGACCTGTTCCAGGCGCTGATCAAGGCTGCCGCGCGCGAAACGTCGGATGCCGACATGGACAGCCCGTCGCTTGCGCGTGCTGGCCGACCACATCCGCGCCTGCGCCTTCCTGCTCGCCGACGGCGTGATTCCGGGCAACGTCGGCCGCGGCTTCGTCCTGCGCCGCATCATCCGCCGCGCCATCCGCCATGGCTGGAAACTCGGCGCGCGCGAGGCCTTCTTCCACAAGCTGGTGCCGGACCTCGTCGCCGAAATGGGCGCGGCTTATCCCGAACTCGCCAGTGGCGAAAAACGCGTGATGGACATCCTCAAGCAGGAGGAGGACCGCTTCTTCACCACCATCGAGAACGGCATGGCCATCGTCGAGGCCGAGCTGCAGTCGATGGATCGCGTCGGCAAGACCGTCTTCGACGGCGCCACCGCGTTCAAGCTGCACGACACCTACGGCTTCCCGCTCGACCTCACCGCCGACATCTGCCGCGAACGCAATGTCACGGTGGATGCCGCCGCCTTCGACGCCGCCATGGCGCAGCAGAAGGAACAGGCGCGCGCCGCCGGCAAGTTCAAGATGGCGGCCAACCTCGAGTACGCCGGCCCGGCCACGACCTTCCACGGCTACGACGCAGCTCGAAAGCAAGGGCACGGTGCTGGCGCTGTACAAGGATGGCACCCCGGTCAAGGAACTGAAGGAAGGCGAGATGGGCGTGGTGGTGCTCGACCACACGCCCTTCTACGCCGAGTCCGGCGGCCAGGTCGGCGATCGCGGCGAGCTGCGCGGCAGCGGCGGCATCCTCGCTGTCGAGGATACGCAGAAGATCCAGGCCGCCGTCTTCGGCCACCATGGCGTGCTCACCACCGGCAGCCTGAAAGTCGGCGATGGCGTCACGGCGAAAGTCGACACGCTGTCCCGCGCGCGCACCGTGCGCCACCATTCGGCCACCCACCTGATGCACAAGGCGCTGCGCGAAGTGCTCGGCAGCCACGTGCAGCAGAAGGGCTCGCAGGTCGACCCCGACAAGACCCGCTTCGACTTCGTCCACACGCAGCCGATGAGCAACGAGGAAATCCGCCGCGTCGAGAACATCGTCAATGCCGAGATCCTCGCCAATACCGCCTGCGCATGCCGCGTCCTGCCGATCGAGGAGGCGCAGAAGCTCGGGGCGATGATGCTGTTCGGCGAGAAGTACGGCGACGAAGTGCGCGTGCTCGACATCGGTTCCTCGCGCGAACTTTGCGGCGGCACGCATGTCCAGCGCACCGGTGACATCGGCCTGTTCAGCATCTTCGCCGAGGGCGGCGTTGCCGCCGGCGTGCGCCGCGTCGAAGCCGTCTGCTGGCGACAAGGCGCTGGCCTACATGCAGGGCATGGAATCCGCGCTGGGCGGCGTGGCCGGCACCTTGAAGGTGCTGCCGCTGGAAGTCCCCGCGCGCGTTGCCTCGGTGCTCGATCAGGTCAAGACAACTGGAGCGCGAACTGGCCGCGCTCAAGGCCAAACTTGCTTCGTCGCAGGGCGACGATCTCGTCAATCAGGCCGTCGACGTGAAAGGCATTAAAGTGCTTGCGGCCCGGCTCGAAGGCGCCGACGCCACGGCCCTGCGCGAGACCATGGACAAGCTCAAGGACAAGCTGAAGAGCGCGGCCATCGTGCTGTCGGCCGTCGCCGATGGCAAGGTGTCGCTGATCGCCGGCGTCACCGCCGACCTGACCGCTAAGGTCAAGGCCGGCGAACTGGTGAACTCGGTCGCCCAGCAGGTCGGCGGCAAGGGCGGCGGCCGCCCCGACATGGCGCAGGCCGGCGGAACGCAACCGGAGAATCTCGCGGCCGCGCTGGCGTCGGTGCCGGGCTGGGTCGAAGCGCGCCTTTAAGCGGCGCTAATCACTCATTTTCTCTGCCGATGTTCGAAGCCCAGGCCAGCGCCTGGGTGAGGCAGGTGTTGATCACCATGTGATCGGCTCCTGCCAGCTGTACGGTGATGTCGTGGCATGCCTGGCCGTCGCTGGTCTCGAGCGCTTCGGCGAGCAGCAGCAGGCTGCCGAGCTCTCCGCTGCGCGACTCGAGCGCCTCGCGCACGTCGCCGGTCAGATGGATGCCCTTGAGTATCTCTTCCAGCGGCACGCCCATCAGCGAAGGCATCAGCGACATGATGCCGGCCATGAAGGCGCGGTCCTCGGCCTCGCGGCTGCCCGGATGCAGCTTGCCGGCCAGCAGTTCCATGAGGCGGCCGCGGGTCGCCGCCAGCTGCAGCAGCGGGCTGGCGATGCTGCCACCTTTCGGATCGGTATAGAGCAGGATCTGCAGCCAGCGCTGCAACTGGCGGCGGCCGAGCACGGTAATGGCGTGGCGCAGGCTGGTGACCTTGGTACGCACGCCGGTGGCCACCGAGTTGGTCAGCCGCATCAGGTTCATGGCGAGGCCGGGCTCGTGCTTGAGCACCCCTTCGAGTTCGTGGGTTTCGGCGTCCTCGAGCACGAGTCCGAGCAGTCGCACCAGCGACAGCTGCGAGTGGCCGAGCTTCTTGCCGGCGATGATGGCCGGCTTGGCGAAGTAGTAACCCTGGAACAGGGCGTAGCCGAGGTCGTGGCAGTATTTGGCCTGTTCGCGCGAATCCACCTTCTCGGCCAGCAGTTTCAGCGGCCAGTGCTTGAGCGCCTGGGTGGTCCGGGCCAGGCCCGCCTGGTCGAGCGGCATCAGGTCGACCTTGACGATCTCGACCAGGTCGAGCAGCGGCCGCCACTTGTCCTCGAAATTGACGAAGTCGTCGAGGGCCAGCATGAAGCCGCGTGACTTCAGTTCCTTGCAGCGCTCGACGATCTCGGGGGTGACCTCGACCGTTTCGAGCACCTCCAGCACGATCTTGTCGGACGGCAGGATCTCGATGATGTCGGAGAGCAGCAGCGTCGCGTCGCAGTTGATGAAGCCCTTGTAGGGGCCCAGCGCCTGCTCGATGCCGAGCTCGGCGAAGGCGTGGTTGACCACGCTCGCCGTCGCGGACAGGTCGTCCTGGATGTGTGCCTCGTTTTTCGCCCGCCCGCTGCGGAACAGCAGCTCATAGGCGAACAGCTCGTGATTGCGGTCGAGGATCGGCTGGCGGCCGATGAAAACTTCTTCAGTGGCCACTGTCGAACTTCACCTGCAGGCCGGGCCAGACCGATACGAGTGCAGTCTTGAAGTCGGCCTGGATGCGGGCCAGCGCCGCGGCCGAATCGGCCTCGAAGCGCAGCACGATCACCGGCGTGGTATTGGATGCCCGCGCCAGGCCGAAACCGTCGGCGTATTCGGCACGGACGCCGTCGATGGTGATCAGTTGCTTGGCGCCCGGGAACCGGCCTTGCTTCTGCAGCCTGGCGATCAGCGTGTGCGGCTCGCCTTCCTCCATCTTGAGGTTGAGCTCCGGCGTGGAAATGGCGTTGGGCAGGTGCTGCAGCGGCCAGTTGGCATCCGGCCAGCGCGAAACGATCTCGAGCAGGCGCGCACCGGCGTAGGTGCCGTCGTCGAAGCCGAACCAGCGTTCCTTGAAGAACATGTGGCCGCTCATTTCGCCGGCCAGCGGCGCGCCGGTCTCCTTGAGCTTGCTCTTGATGATGGCGTGGCCGGTATTCCACATCAGCGGCTTGCCGCCCTGATACCTGATCGACTCGGCCACCCAGCGCGAGCACTTGACGTCGTAGATGATCTGCGCGCCGGGGTTGCGCGTCAGCACGTCGGCGGCGAACAGCATCAGCTGGCGGTCGGGATAGATGATCTCGCCGTCCTTGGTCACCACGCCGAGGCGGTCGCCGTCGCCGTCGAAGGCCAGGCCCAGTTCGGCGTCGGTCTCGCGCAGGGCGCGGCGTACGTCCTCGAGGTTCTCCGGCTTGGACGGGTCGGGATGGTGGTTGGGGAAGGTGCCGTCGACCTTGCAGAACAGTTCGACCACCTCGCAGCCCATGCGACGGTACAGCTCGGGGGCGAAGTCGCCGGCGACGCCATTGCCGCAGTCGATCACGATCTTCATCGGCCGCGAGAGCTTGACGTCTTCGACGATGCGGCTGATGTAGGCATCCTTGACGTCGGCGTGGCGCACCAGGCCCTGGCCCTCGACGAAGTGGCGCGCCTCGATCATCTGCCGCAGCGACTGGATCATCGAGCCGTAGAGCGTTTCGCCGCCGAGCACCATCTTGAGGCCGTTGTAGTCCGGCGGATTGTGGCTGCCGGTGACGGAGACACAACTGCCGGTGCCGAGGTGGTGTGCCGCGAAGTAGGTGACGGGCGTCGGCACGCGGCCGATGTCGATGACGTCGATGCCGGTCGAGGTGATGCCCTCTGCCAGCGCTGCGGCGAGCTCCGGACCGGAAAGACGACCGTCGCGGCCGATGACGATGGAGACGAGGCCGCGCTCCTGCGCCTCGGTGCCCAGCGCCTGGCCGACCAAGTGCACCACCTCCGGCGTCAGCGTCCTGCCGACGATGCCGCGGATGTCGTAGGCCTTGAAGATTTCGGGGGCGAGCGTGCCCATGCCTGTCTCCTGACTTATTTTGTTTGAAGCATTATCCCACCGGGCCGGCGCCGTCAGTGGAGGGTTTTTCGCGGCGATTCGGCAGCGGTTTCGGGCGGCGCCGGCGAGGCGTGGTGCAGCACCATGCGCCAGCCGAGCGGACCGCGCACGTAGACGTTGGTAGCGACGACCGGCGCCCGCACCGATTCGTCGTCGCGCACGGCGATGTGCTCCATCACGGTATTGAGGGCGGCCAGCGGCCCCTGCACGGTCGTGGGATGCGACAGCCGCACCTGCAGGCGGGCGCCGCCGTCGAAGATGCGGCGCCAGGCTTCGCGGATCGCGGCATAGCCGATCAGGCGCGGGCCGCCGGGGTGGATGCAGACGATCTCCTCGTCCTCGGCCCAGACCGTCATCATCGCCTCCAGGTCGGCGCGCTCGAGCGCCTCGTAGAAGGCGGCCTCGGCGTCCTGCGGCGTAGGGAAGATCGGCTTGTTGGGCATGCTTCTAGTCAGGCACGGCGGCGAGCACTTGATCAGGTGTGAGGTCCTCGAGGCAGCGCAGGTGCCCCAGCGGGCATTCGCGCTTGAAGCAGGGACTGCACTCGAGATTCAGGGAGAGGATTTTCGCATGCGGCGACAGCGGCGGCGTGTAGCCGGGGCTGGACGAGCCGTAGAGCGCCAGCAGCGGCCGGTCGAGCGCGGCGGCGACGTGCATCAGCCCGGAGTCGTTGCTGACCACGAGGCGTGCGCCGGCGATGACGTCGATTGCCTGCTCTAGCGTGGTGCGGCCGCACAGGTTGAGCGCGGCGCCACCGGCGAGGCGGGCGATCTCGTCGCCGACCTCGCGATCCTTGGTCGAGCCGATCAGCCAGACCGGAAAGTCGGCGCCGGCGACACGGCGCTGCGAGAGCGGCGAAGTGCCGCGCCGGCCAGCGCTTGGCCGGGCCGTATTCGGCGCCGGGGCAGAAGACGACGGGGGCGCCACCTTCGGGCAGTCCGAGGGCACCGCGCGCCGCCCGCTGCTGCTCGGGCGTCGAGGTCAGGCGCGGTTGCGCTGTCGGTCCGTCGGCAGGTCCGGCCAGCGCGGCATAGCGGTCGACGAGCCGCGGCAGGGCGGCCGCGTCGAGACGATGGCGCTCGTTGAGGAGCAGGTAGCGCGCTTCGCCGTGGTAGCCGATGCGCCGAGGAATGCCGGCGAGGAAAGGCACCAGCGCCGACTTCCACGAGTTGGGGAGTACATAGGCTGCGGAAAAACCGGCGCTGGCGATACGCCGCGCCAAGGCTCTCCGGCCCGCCCAGTCGAACTCGCCGTGGCCGAAGGGGTTCTCGATGACCGCCGCGATTTCGGGCATGCGCGCCAGCAGGGGCGCGCTCCATGCCGGTGCGAGGACATGGAGCTCGGCATCAGGGTGCTGCTGGCGCAGCTGCAACAGCAGCGGCTGCATCATGATGGTGTCGCCGATCCAGGAGGGGGCGACAATCAGGATGCGATACGGGAGTTTCAGTGGTGCCCCTTGGGCTTCTCGCCCGTGTAACGGTACTTGGTGCCGCAATAGGGGCAGGTGGCTTCGCCGGCGGCGTTCTTCAGCACGTCGAGGAAGACGCGGGGGTGGCGCGCCCACAGCGGGCTGTCCGGACGCGGGCAGTGCAGCGGCAGGTCGTGGGCGGTGATGGCGACTTCGCGTGCGCTATCGTTGGCCGGGGTGGCTTGGCTTGTGCTTGTCATGACGATCCTCAGACCTGGGTGAGCCAATCGGAGCGGGCCGGCACCTTGCCGTTGACCACGTCGAAGTAGAGGCTCTGCAGTTTGGTGGTGACGGGTCCGCGGTGGCCCACGCCGATGGTGCGGCCGTCGAGTTCGCGGATCGGCGTGACTTCGGCGGCGGTACCGGTGAAGAAGGCTTCGTCGGCGATATAGACGTCGTCGCGGGTCAGGCGCTTGGCGACGACCTTGTAGCCGAGTTCCTCCGCCAGCGCGATGATGGTGGCGCGGGTGATGCCGATCAGCGCCGAGGCGATCTCAGGTTCGTAGATCACGCCGTCCTTGACGATGAACAGGTTCTCGCCGGCGCCCTCGGCGACGAAGCCGTCGACGTCGAGCAGCAGCGCTTCGTCGTAGCCGTGCTCGGTCGCTTCCATGTTGGCCAGTATCGAGTTGGCGTAAGTGGCGGAAAATTTGGCGCGCGCCATGTTGACATTCACGTGATGGCGGGAGTAGCTCGACGTCTTGACGCGGATGCCCTTCTCCATGCCCTCTTCGCCGAGGTAGGCGCCCCAGGGCCAGGCTGCGATGGCGACGTGGGTCTTGGCGCCCTTGGGCGAGACGCCCATTTTTTCCGAGCCGTAAAAGGCGATCGGACGGATGTAGGCCGACTCCAGCTTGTTGGCGCGCACGACTTCCATCTGCGCTGCCATCAGCGTTTCCCTGTCCCAGGGCATCGGCATGCGATAGATGTGCGCCGAGTTGAACAGGCGGTCCGTGTGCTCCTTGAGCTTGAAGATGGCGGTGCCATTGACGGTCTTGTAGGCGCGCACGCCCTCGAACACGGCGAGGCCGTAGTGCAGGGAATGCGTCAGCACGTGGGTGGTGGCTTCGCGCCAGGGCACGAGCTCGCCGTCCTGCCAGATGAAGCCGTCGCGGTCGGACATCGACATGGTGAATCTCCAGCGTTTCTTGGTGGAAAAGGCGATTTTATCGGAATTGGCTCGGTAAAATCGCCCCATGAGCCCCGCTATCTGGAAACCCAACGTCACCGTCGCCGCGCTGATCGAGCGCGACGGCCGCTTCCTGCTGGTCGAGGAGGAAACGGATGAGGGCCTGCGCTTCAACCAGCCGGCAGGCCATCTCGACGAGGGCGAGTCGCTGGTCGCGGCCTGCATGCGCGAGGCACTCGAGGAGACGGCCTGGCACGTCAGGCCGACCGCGCTGGTGGGTGTCTACCAGTGGCTGCGGCCGCAGCGCGACATCACCTACCTGCGCTTCGCCTTCGCCTGCGAGCCGGTCGCCGAGCAGGACGGGCTGGCGCTCGACGCCGGCATCGTCCGCGCCGTCTGGCTGACGCCGGAGGAGATAAAGGCCTCGCAGTCCCGCCACCGCAGCCCGCTGGTATGGCAGTGCGTGCAGGACACCCTGTCGGGGCGGCGCTTTCCGCTCGATCTGATCCGTCACCACGACTGACGCGATGCGATGGCTGG
Organism: uncultured beta proteobacterium; assembly: GCA_963709555.1. Taxonomy (GTDB): domain Bacteria; phylum Pseudomonadota; class Gammaproteobacteria; order Burkholderiales; family Rhodocyclaceae; genus Sulfurisoma. Next base: position 24,249 of record CAVPWR010000001.1, read on the forward strand.
CGCTGGTCCTGTTGATGGCCGCGGGCGGGGCCCTCGCCGACGAGTCCGTCGATGTCTGCTTCAATTACGGCTGCGCGGCGGAGGAACCGGTGGTGTTCAGCGAATCCCGCATGGCCTGGGTGCGCGAGATGCTCGCGGCCGCCAACTCGTCCGAGCGCGAGCGCGCGCTGCTGGCGCTGGTTGTCGGCGAGTTGTATGGCTGGGCCGCCGAGCAGACGCCGCTGGGCAACGACAAGGCCGGCAATTACGCCGATGGCGGCATGCCGGGGCAGATGGACTGCATCGACCACTCGACCACCACCACGCGCCTGCTGCGCATGATCGCGGATCGCGGCTGGCTGCGCTTCCACCGCGTGCTCGACCCGATACGCCGTTCTTTCCTGATGACGCAGCATTTCAGTGCGGCGATCGAGGATCTCGGCGACGGCATCAGCGTGATTCGCACCGATGCGCGGGCTCGTACCTGGGCGGTGGACAGCTGGTATGCCGACAACGGCAAGCCGGCGTGGATCGCGCCCTTCGACAAATGGAAAAGAGATGATGGACCGGACATCTAAAGTGATCGTGGGCATGTCGGGCGGCGTGGACTCCTCCGTCGCCGCGCTGCTGCTGAAGCGCGCCGGCTATGATGTCGTCGGCCTGTTCATGAAGAACTGGGAGGACGACGACACCGAGGAATACTGCTCCTCGCGCCAGGACCTGATCGACGCCGCCGCCGCGGCCGACGTGATCGGCATCGACCTCGAGGTGGTGAATTTCTCGGCCGAGTACAAGGACCGGGTCTTCGCCGACTTCCTCAGCGAGTACCAGGCCGGGACGCACGCCCAACCCCGACGTGCTGTGCAATTCCGAGATCAAGTTCAAGGCCTTCCTCGATCACGCGCTGCGCCTGGGCGCCGACAAGATCGCCACCGGCCACTACGCCCAGGTGCGCGAGTTTCTCGGCGAGTGGCAATTGATGAAGGCCGAGGACGGCACCAAGGACCAGAGCTACTTCCTCTATCGCCTGAACCAGGCGCAGCTGTCGAAGACGCTGTTCCCGGTCGGCCACCTCTACAAGCGCGACGTCCGGAAGATCGCCGAAGAGGCCGGCCTGCCCAACCACGCCAAGAAGGACTCGACCGGCATCTGCTTCATCGGCGAGCGGCCCTTCCGCGAGTTCCTCGCGCGCTACCTGCCGAAGCAGCCGGGCGAGATCCGCCGCCTCGACGACGAGCGCGTCATCGGCAAACACGAAGGGCTGATGTACTACACCCTGGGCCAGCGCGAGGGCCTCGGCATCGGCGGCGTCAAGGACGCGCCGGAGGAGCCGTGGTTCGTGTGCGCCAAGGACATGGCGAAGAACGTGCTCTACGTCGTGCAGGGCCACGATCATCCGGCGCTGCTGAAGCGACCGGCTGAGCGGCGGCCAAGCTGTCGTGGGTGTCGGGCAGGGCGCCGCACACCCACTGGGTCTATGCCGCCAAGACGCGCTACCGCCAGCCCGACGCGGCCTGCGAGGTCGAGCGCGTCGATGCGAACGAATGCGAAGTCGCCTTCGCCGCGCCGCAGTGGGCGGTGACGCCGGGGCAGTCGGTGGTGCTGTACGAAAGCCTGGTCTGTCTCGGTGGCGGCATCATCGTCTGAATCCGTCCTGTCCCCGCGGGCGATCCGGCTCACCGCCTGGACCGTCGCGCTGGCCGCCGCCGGCTATCTCGGCCTCTCGTTGTGGGCCGGCTGGCGCGAGGTCGCGGCCGCCTTCGTCCGCGCCGGCATCGTCGTGGTCGTCGGCATGCTGGCGCTTTCGCTGGTCAACTACCTGCTGCGCTTCGTCCGCTGGCAGCACTACCTGGCCATCCTCGGCCACGACGTGCCATGGCGGCCGTCCGGCCGCATCTACTTCGCCGGCTTCGCGCTGACCACCACGCCGGGCAAGATGGGCGAACTGCTGCGCGGGGTGATGCTCAAGCCCTTCGGCGTACCGCTGACCGAGAGCACCGCCGCCTTCTTCTCCGAGCGCGCCGCCGACCTGCTGGCGATCCTGCTGCTCTCGACCGCGGTGTTCTGGCTCTACCCGCACGGCGCGCCGCTGGTGGCCGGAACGCTGGCCGTCGTCGCGGCGGTCATCGTCGCCGTGCAGTTTCCCGGCTGGATCCACGCCATCGACGCCTGGGCCGTGCAGCGGGGCGGACGCTGGGCCGCGCTGGCCAAGCTGTGCGAACTGGTGCTGGGCTTCCGTCGCTGCTTCCGCTGGACCACGCTGTCGTGGGCGCTGCTGCTCGGCGTCGTCGCCTGGGGCGCGGAAGCCGTCGCCTTCCACTGGCTGCTCGTCGCCCTCGGCCATCCGTTGCCGCTGCCGCTGTCGGTGTTCATCTACGCCTTCGCCATGCTGGTCGGCGGACTCTCCTTCCTGCCCGGCGGCCTCGGCGGCAGCGAGGCTGTGATGGTAGCGCTGCTGATCGCCAACGGCCTGCCGGAGCCTGTAGCCGTGTCGGCGACCATCCTCTGCCGGCTGGCGACGCTGTGGTTCGCCGTGGCGCTGGGCGCGGTGGCGCTCGCCCGGAGCCGCTGATGCAGTCCTGGGGCAATCTCACTTACCCGCCACCGTCCCGGAGCCGCCGACTTTTCGATCGCGCGGTGGCGCTGCCCGCGGGCGACTCCATGCTGGCCTGGGGCAACGGCCGCAGCTACGGCGACGTCTGCATCAACTCCGGCGGCGAGCTGCTGCAGACGCGCGGCCTCGATCGCTACCTCGCCTTCGACGAAACGACAGGCGTGCTGCGTGCCGAGGCCGGCGTGTTGCTCGACGATATCGTCCGCCACTTGCTGCCGCGCGGCTGGTTCCTGCCGGTGACCCCCGGCACGCGCTTCGTCACCCTTGGCGGCGCACTGGCTAACGACGTGCACGGCAAGAACCACCATGTCGCCGGCACCTTCGGCTGCCATGTGCGGCGCTTCGAACTGCTTCGCTCCGACGGCTCGCGGCGCGAGTGCAGCCCGACCGACAACGCCGAACTCTACGCCGCGACCATCGGCGGCCTCGGCCTCACCGGGCTGGTCACCTGGATCGAGCTGCAATTGCGCCGCGTGCCCGGACCGGCCATCGCCGTGGAGAACCATCGCTTTCACGGCATCGAGGAGTTCTTCGCCCTCAATGCCGCGGCCGAGCAGACGCACGAGCATGTCGTCGCCTGGATCGACTGCCTGGCGGCGACGCCGCGCGGCATCCTCATGGCGGGCGACCATGTCGATGCCGCCGTAGCGCCAGCGCCGACTTTTGCGCCGACGGTACCCTTCACTCCGCCGCTCTCGCTGATCAAACGCCGCCAGCCTTGCCGCCTTCAACGCCGCCTACTTCAATCGCCCCCTGCCGCAACGCCGGACGACGCATTGCCTGCCGTTCTTCTACCCGCTGGACAACCTGCTGCACTGGAATCGCGTTTATGGCCGGCGCGGCTTCTACCAGTACCAGTGCGCCGTGCCGCGGGGCGTCGAGCGGGCGGCAATGGCCGCTTTGCTGGCAACCATTCGCGCCAGCGGCCAGGGTTCCTTCCTCGCGGTGCTCAAGACCTTCGGCGATGTGGCATCCAAGGGCATGCTGTCGTTCCCGCTGCCGGGCGCCAACCTCGCGCTCGACTTTCCCAACGGCGGCGAGCCTACGCTCAAGCTGTTCGAGCGGCTCGACGCCATCGTTAGCGATGCCGGCGGCCGGCTCTACCCGGCCAAGGATGCGCGCATGCCCGGTACGTTGTTTCGACAGGGGTATCCGCGGCTGCAGGAATTCTCGCAATACGTCGATCCGAAGTTCTCGTCGAACTTCTGGCGGCGCGTGATGGAGTAAGTCATGAAAAGAATCGTCATCATCGGTGCCACATCGGCGATCGCTCACGCCGCCGCGCGCCTATGGGCGGAGCGGGGTGCGGCGCTGTTCCTCGTCGGCCGCAACGCCGAACGACTGGAGGCCAATGCCGCCGACCTGCGGGTACGCGGCGCCGCAAGCGTTGCGACGCATGCGATGGACGCGACAGACGATGCCGCCCATGCCCCGATGCTGGGGGCGGCGGTCACGGCGCTCGGCGGCATCGATGTCGCGCTGATCGCCCACGGTACGCTGCCCGACCAGCGCGAATGCGAAACCGATCTCGCCCGTCTGCGCGCCGAGATCGAGACCAACGGCGTTTCGGTCTGCCTGCTGTCCCAATTGTTCGCCAATCATTTCGCTGCGCAGGGCGCCGGCGCGCTGGCGGTGATCGGCTCGGTCGCCGGCGACCGCGGCCGCCAGAGCAACTACGCCTACGGCGCGGCCAAGGGCCTGGTGGCGCGCTTCACCGAGGGCCTGCGCAACCGCGTGGCGAAGTCCGGCGTGCAGGTGCTGCTGGTCAAGCCGGGCTTCGTCGATACGCCGATGACGGCGGAGTTCGAGAAGAAGGGGCTGCTCTGGGCGCAGCCCGAGGCCATCGCCGCCGGCATCCTGCGCGCGATCGAGGCGAAGCGCGACGTGGTCTATCTGCCCTGGTTCTGGCGCTGGATCATGCTCATCATCCGCCACATCCCCGAGCGCATCTTCAAGCGGCTATCCCTCTGAAGTAAAATTTGCCGCTTTGCCGTTCACCGGATTCCCCGCCATGAGTCTCCAAGCCCTCACCGCCCTTTCGCCGCTCGACGGCCGCTATGCCGCCAAGGTCGAGCCGCTGCGTGCCCACTTCTCCGAGTTCGGCCTGATCCGGAACCGCATCAAGGTCGAGATCGAATGGCTCAAGGCGCTCGCCGCCAATCCCGAGATCGTCGAGGTGCCGGCGTTCTCCAAAGACACCGTCGCCGAGCTCGACCTGGTGATCTCGGGCTTCGCCGTGTCGGATGCCGACGCCGTGAAGAAGATCGAGGCCGTCACCAACCACGACGTCAAGGCGGTCGAGTACTGGCTCAAGGAGCGCTTCAAGAACAACGCCGAGGTGATGCGCGTCACCGAGTTCATCCACTTCGGTTGCACCTCGGAGGACATCAACAACACCTCCCACGCGCTGATGCTCAATGATGCGCGCAGCCAGATTCTGCTGCCGGGGCTGGACAAGGTCATCGAGCGCTTCCGCGCGCTGGCCCACGATCTGGCCGACCTGCCGCTGCTCGCCCGCACCCATGGCCAGCCGGCGACGCCGACGACGCTGGGCAAGGAAATGGCCAACGTCGCGGCGCGGCTGATGCGCGCCCGCGCCCGCATCGCCGGCGTCGGGATGATGGCCAAGTTCAACGGCGCGGTCGGCAACTACAACGCCCACCTCTCGGCCTATCCCGATCTCGACTGGGAGGCCATCGCCCGCCGCTTCATCGAGTCGCTGGGCCTCGAATTCAATCCCTACACCATCCAGATCGAGCCGCACGACGCCATGGCCGAGTTGTTCGACGCCATCGCCCGCTGCAACACCATCCTCATCGATGCCGACCGCGACATCTGGCAGTACATCTCGATGGGCTACTTCAAGCAGAAGACCAAGGCCGGCGAGATCGGCTCCTCGACCATGCCGCACAAGGTCAATCCGATCGACTTCGAGAACTCCGAGGGCAACCTCGGGCTGGCCAACTCGGTGCTGCGCCACCTGTCGGAGAAACTGCCGATCTCGCGTCTGCAGCGCGACCTCACCGACTCGACGGTGCTGCGCAACATGGGCATCGCTTTTGGATATGTGGTGCTGGCTCACGACTCGACCATGCGCGGGCTGAACAAGCTCGAGGCCAATCCGCAGCGCCTCGCCGAGGATCTCGACAACTGCTGGGAAGTGCTGGCCGAGCCGGTGCAGACGGTGATGCGCCGCTACGCCGTGCCCGAAATCCCTACGAGCAAGCTGAAGGAGCTGACGCGCGGCAAGGGCAATCGAGCCCGACAAAGCGCTGCCGACGCGACTTCATCGAGGGACTGGCCGATTCCGGACGCCGCCGAGAAGGCCTGCTCGCTCATGTCACCGCGCAATCACCCCGGCCCCGCTTCCCATCGAGCAAGGCGTTGTGCGGGCTGGCCAGTGGAACAACTGAACATGGGCTTCGCCGAGAACCTGAAAGCACCTGCCGCGCGTGTCGCACCTGCTGGCGATCGAACTGGTGGACAAGGAAGGCAACGTCACGACGACCATCGAGAACAAGCCGGGCCAGGCGGGTTCGCTCGCCGTGTACAACCACCTCGGCCAGATCTACGGTGCCATCAATGCCGATGCGGCGAAGAAGGGCCTGGAAATCTTCGCCGAGCACACGGTCGATGCCCAGGCCCACCCGGGCAAGCATCCGAACATCGACCGGCTGCTGGCGCTGGTTGCCGAGGGGGGGCAGTTTCGGGTAAAACACATCTTCGCGACCGGAACGGAATAATCCGGAGCCCTCCCGCGTATACCTCTCGGGAACCCCTGCAAGCCAACCTCATGGAGATCGAATGATGAAGAATGTCGCAAAATTCCTGGCCGCCGGCCTCGCCCTCACCGTCCTCGCCGGCACCGCCTCGGCGCAAGTCATCGGCAAGATGGAAGACCAGGTTCGCTGGCGCCAGTCGGCCTACCACACCATGGCCTGGAGCATGGCCCGCATCAAGGCCAACGTCGAGGGCACCTATAACAAGGACCAGGTTGCCGAGGCCGCCAACGTGATCCAGGCCATCGCCAATTCGAAGATGGGCGCCCTCTACCAGCCGGGCAGCGACAAGGGCAAGGGCTGGAAGGAAACCCGCCTCAAGTCCGAGTTCTTCACCGACAAGGAAACCCTGGGCAAGGTCGCCGGCGCCTTCGGCAAGGAAGCCAACGAGATGGCCAAGGTCGCCGCCACCGGCGATGCCGCCGCCGTCAAGGCCCAGTTCGGCAAGCTCGGCGATGCCTGCAAGGGTTGCCACGAGAAGTTCCGCAAGGACGAGTGATCGTTCGGTGCTCAGGCAATGCGGCCACCTCAGGGTGGCCGTTTTCGTTTGCACCCGCTAGAATCGCCGCATGAAAATCCTCCTCGCCATCGACGGTTCCGAAGTCTCGCTGCGGGCCGTGCAGAGCCTGATCGATCATGTGCGCTGGTTCCGCGAACCGCCGCAGGTCCATCTGCTGCATGTCCATGCGCCGATACCCGTGGGCTTCGCGGTGCAGCACCTGAGCCAGGAGACGCTCGACCGCTATTACCGCGAGGAGGGCGAAGTCGCGCTCAAGCCCGCCGCCGATCTGCTGGCCAAGGCCGGCATCCCTGTCACGCCGCACATCCACGTCGGCCATGCCGCCGAAATCATCGTGCGGCTGGCGGGTGAACTCGGCTGCGAGCTGATCTGTCTCGGCAGCCATGGCCGCGGCGGCATCGGCAATGCGCTGCTCGGCTCGGTGGCGAGCCGGGTGCTGCATCTTTCCGGCATCCCGGTCCTCATCGCGCGCTAGTCGCGGGTGCCCGGCCCGGCGGGCGGCTTGTTTTCGGGACAACCGCCCTGAGATAATTAGCACTTTCTAATAATCCTCACGGAGACCACACCATGGCCGTCACCCCTCACGAGCTTGTCGTCGAAGCCAAATCCCAGATCAAGGAAGTCACTTCCGCCGATGCCATGGGCATGCTCGGCAAGCGCGTCGTCATCGATGTACGCGAGTACGACGAATACGCCGCCGGCCACCTGCCGGGAGCGATCAACATCCCGCGCGGCGTTCTCGAGTTCAAGATCGGCATGGTGCCGGAGTGCGCCAAGAAGGATGGCGCCTTCCTCATCTACTGCCGCACCAGCGGCCGCGCCGCGCTGTCGGCCGTGCAGTTGCAGAAGCTCGGCTACAGCAATATCGTTTCCATGCTCGGCGGTTTCGATGCCTGGAACACCGAAAACCGGCCGACCGAGAAGCCGGAACCCATCAACTTCGAATAAGTTTCCATGCAAGCTCCGTCGGCCGAGCAGGAAGTGCTGGAGCTTTCGATCTCCGGCATGACCTGCGCGGCCTGCTCGGGGCGCATCGAGCGCCAGCTCAACAAGCTGGCCGGCGTCGAGGCGGTGGTGAATCTCGCCGCCGAGAAGGCGCACATCCGTTACGCGCCGAACCTGATCGACCGTGCCGGACTGATCGCCACCATCGAGAAGACCGGCTTCGGCGCCACGCTGTCGACGGCCGACACCCACGCGGAAGAGAAGGCACGCAAGCTTGCCGCCTACCAGGAGGAACTGCGCCGTTTCTGGATCGCGCTGGCGCTGACCCTGCCGCTGATCGGGCAGATGGCCTTCATGTTCTCGGGCGCATGGGATGCTCACAACGATGTCCTGCCGCGCTGGCTGCAACTGACGCTGGCCACCCCGGTGCAGTTCTGGATCGGCAAGCGCTTCTACGTCGGCGGCTGGAACGCGCTGAAGAGTGGCGGCGGCAACATGGACGTGCTGGTGGCGCTCGGCACCTCGGTCGCCTATGGTTACAGCGTCGCCGTCATGCTGCTGGACCTGCACCAGCATGTCTATTTCGAGGCCTCCGCCACCGTCATCACCCTGGTGCTGCTCGGCAAGATCCTCGAGGCCCGGGCCAAGGCGCGGACCTCGGCGGCGATCGAGGCGCTGATCAGGCTGCAGCCGCAGACGGCGCACGTCGAGCGCGACGGGCAACTGGTCGAAGTCGCCGTCAAGGCGATGATTCCCGGCGATGTGTTCATCGTCCGTCCCGGCGAGGCCGTGCCGGTCGATGGCGAGGTGGTCGAGGGCACGTCGAGCGTTAACGAGGCGATGCTCACCGGCGAGAGCCTGCCCCTGGCCAAGGATCCCGGCGCCACGGTCTACGCCGCGACGGTGAATGGCGAGTCGCTGCTGAAATGCCGCGCCACCGGCGTCGGTTCGCACACCCTGCTGGCGGGCATCATCCGTCTGGTCGAGCAGGCGCAGGGCTCGAAGGCGCCGGTGCAACGGCTGGCCGACCGCATTTCCGCCATCTTCGTGCCGGTGGTGACCGTGATCGCGTTGATCACCTTCGCCGCTTGGTGGGGGTTCGGCGGCGAGTTCACGCCGGCCATGGTCAATGCCGTCGCCGTGCTGGTGATCGCCTGTCCCTGTGCGCTCGGGCTGGCGACGCCAACGGCGATCATGGTCGGCACCGGGCTGGGCGCACGCGCCGGCGTGCTGATCAAGAATGCCCAGGCGCTGGAACTGGCGGAGAAGATCGAGGTGCTGGCCGTCGACAAGACCGGCACGCTGACGCAGGGCAAGCCGGAGGTGACCACCATCGAGAAATTGCCGCCTGCGGCGTCCAACCAAGCAGGCTGCGCCGAGGAAGATGCCGACTACCGTCGGCCCGTTGTCGGCGGTGGCGGGACGGTGAACGAGGTGTTGCGGCTTGCCGCCAGCCTCGAACAAGGGGCGACACATCCGCTGGCGCAATGCATCGTCGCGCGGGCCAAGGCCGAGGAGCTGATTTTGGCGACGCCGACCGCTGTGGTGGCCACCCCCGGGCGCGGGATCGAAGGCAGCGTCGATGGCGCGCAGATCGCTGCCGGTTCGCCCGCCTTCATGGCCGGGCTGGGCATAGCTCTGCCTGAGGCACAGCTTGCCGCGCTGGCCGGGCAGAGCATCGTCGCCGTCGCGCAGGACGGCGTTGCCATCGGCTTGATCGGCATCGCCGACCCGCTGCGTGCCAGCTCGAAGGCGGCGGTGGCGCGGCTGCGCAAACTCGGTGTCGAGGTCGTCATGCTCACCGGCGACAACGCCGCGACGGCCGCCGCCATCGCCCGCGAGGCCGGCGTCGACCGTTTCGAAGCCGAGGTGCTTCCCGGCGACAAGGCCGGCGCCGTGGCGAAGCTTAAGGCCGGTAGGCGTATCGTCGCCATGGCCGGCGACGGTATAAACGATGCGCCGGCGCTGGCCGCGGCCGACGTTTCCTTCGCCATGGGGGCCGGTTCCGACGTGGCGATGGAGGCGGCCGACATCACGCTGATGCGCGACGATCTGGGCGGCGTCGCCGACGCGATCTCGCTCTCAAGGGCGACGCTGGCGAAGATCCGCCAGAACCTGTTCTGGGCCTTCATCTACAATGTGCTGGGCATCCCGCTGGCGGCGCTGGGCTTCCTCAATCCGATCGTGGCCGGCGCGGCGATGGCCATGAGTTCGGTGTCGGTGGTCAGCAATTCGCTGCTGTTGCGGCGCTGGAAACCGAAGGAGTAGGCTATGGAAACGACGGTTCTGAAGGTGGCAGGAATGTCCTGCGGCGGCTGCGTCAAGAGCGTGACCAACGTGCTCACGGCCTTGCCGGGCGTCGGCAAGGCGGAAGTCACCCTGCAGCCGGGCGAGGCGAAAGTCGAGTTCGATCCGGCGCAGGTGAACGCGCGAGGCGATGGCCCGGGCCATCGACGACGCCGGTTTCGAGGCCAGCTGAAAGTCGATTGCTGCACTGCAGCAATCCTGGCTATAATCGCCGCTTTTCCAGCACAAGGAGCAGACCGTGGGCCTCGATCGCGTTCCCTCAGGCATTGATTTGCCGAACGATTTCAACGTCGTCATCGAAATCCCGATGCATGCCGAGCCGATCAAGTACGAGGTTGACAAGGACTCGGGCGCGATCTTCGTGGACCGTTTCATGTCCACGGCCATGCACTATCCCTGCAACTACGGCTACATCCCGCACACCATCGCCGGCGACGGCGATCCGGTGGACGTGCTGGTGATGTCTCAATTCGCGCTGCCACCCGGCGTGGTGGTGCGCTGCCGTCCCGTCGGCATGCTCAAGATGGTCGACGAGGCCGGCGACGACGGCAAGCTGCTGGCCGTGCCGGTCGACAAGCTGACGCTGATGTACCGCAACATCGAGAGCCCGCGCGATTTTCCGCAGATCATCCTCGACCAGATCTCGCACTTTTTCGCGCACTACAAGGACCTCGAGCCCGGCAAGTTCGTCAAGGTGCAGGGCTGGGTCGGCATCGAGGACGCGAAGAAGGAAATCATGGACGGCGTCGCCGCCTTCAAGGCGGCCAAGGAAAAACCCGCGTTCTGAGGGGCGCAGCGAAGGCCGGGAGGCCGTAAGGCCTTAAAATGCCGGGCATGGCCTCCCTCAAAATCGCCATCGCCCAGATCAACTGCACCGTCGGCGACCTCGCCGGCAATGCCGCCCGCATTGCGGCCGCCGCGCGCGAGGCCCGCTCGCTCGGCGCCGACCTGCTGCTGACGCCGGAGCTGGCCTTGTGCGGCTACCCGCCCGAAGACCTGCTGCTGCGCCCGGACTTCTACCGCGCCTGCGACGCCGAGCTCAAAGCGCTGGCCGCGGCCGTTCCCGCCATCGATGTGCTCGTCGGTCATCCAGAGGAACAGGGCGGCCGCCGCTACAACGCGGCCTCGCTGCTGCGCGGCGGGCAGGTTGCGGCGACCTACCGCAAGCACCGCCTGCCCAACTACGAGGTGTTCGACGAGGAGCGTTACTTTGCCGCCGGCGACAAGCCCAGCGTCATCGCCGTCAATGGAGTGCACGTTGGCGTGAACATCTGCGCCGACGTGTGGGAGCCGGGGGCCGCCGATGCGGCACGCGCTGCCGGGGCGGAAATCCTGCTCACCCTCAACGCCTCGCCTTTCCATATGAACAAGCAGGCGCGACGCTACGAGGTGCTGCGCGAGCGCATCGAGGCCATGAGCATCCCGGTCGTCTACGCCAACATGGTCGGCGGCCAGGACGAACTGGTGTTCGACGGCGCCTCTTTCGCGCTCGATGCCGGCGGGCGGCTGACCCACCAGCTGCCGTCGTTCGAGGAATGCGTTGATATCGTCGAATACCGCGACGGCCACCTGCTGCCGGGAACGCTGTCCTCGCCGCAGGCCATCGAGGCCGAGGTCTACGCGGCCCTCAGGCTCGGCGTCGCCGATTACCTCGGCAAGAACGGCTTCCCCGGCGCCATCATCGGACTGTCGGGCGGCATCGACTCGGCCCTGACCCTGGCGCTGGCGGTGGATGCGCTGGGCGCCGACAAGGTGCGCGCGGTGATGATGGCTTCGCCCTACACCGCGCAGATGAGCCTCGACGATTCGCGCGAAATGATCCGCCGCCTCGGCGTCGAGTACGACGAGATCTCCATCGCCGCGGCCATGGAACAATTCGCCGTGTCGCTGGCGCCGACTTTTGCCCGGCTGGGCGAGAAGCCGGCCTGGGACACCACGGACGAGAACCTGCAGGCGCGCATCCGCGGCATGATCCTGATGGCGATCTCCAACCGCACCGGCCGCATCGTGCTCACCACCGGCAACAAGAGCGAGATGGCGGTTGGTTACGCCACGCTCTACGGCGACATGGCCGGCGGCTTCGCGGTGATCAAGGACGTGTTCAAGACCTTCGTCTATCGCCTCGCCCGCTATCGCAACACGCTTTCCGACGTCATTCCCGAGAACATCATCACCCGCGCGCCCTCGGCCGAACTGAAGCCGGGGCAGACCGACCAGGACAGCCTGCCGCCCTACGAGGTACTCGATGCCATCATCGAGGCCTACATGGAACGCGACGAGAGCCCGCGCCAGATCATCGCCGCCGGCCTGGCCGAGGCGGACGTGCGGCGCGTGGTGGGCCTGCTCAAGAAGAACGAATACAAGCGGCGCCAGGCGCCGGTCGGCATCCGCGTCACCCGGCGCGGCTTCGGCAAGGACTGGCGTTATCCGATAACATCGGCATACGCCGATGAATATTGACCTCATCCCCCCGCCCCCTTCCCGGGGAAGGGGGTGACGGTTGTTCGCGAACTGTGTTCGCTCAAGTCTTGCGCCGGCCATGGAACGGCTGGCATAGCGGAGGAAGCATGAAAAAGATCGAAGCCATCATCAAGCCCTTCAAGCTCGACGAAGTGCGCGAGGCCCTGTCCGAAGTCGGCGTCACCGGCCTGACCGTCACCGAGGTCAAGGGCTTCGGCCGGCAGAAGGGCCACACCGAGCTCTATCGCGGCGCCGAGTACGTCGTGGATTTCCTGCCCAAGATCAAGCTCGAGCTGGTGGTGGCCGAGGCCACGGTCGAGACCGCCATCGAGGCCATCATCAAGGCCGCCCGCACCGGCAAGATCGGCGATGGCAAGATCTTCGTTTCGCCGGTGGAGCAGATCGTGCGGATCGGACGGGTGAAACCAACGAGTCAGCTATCTGAGCTCTCGGTCTCGTAGGGCCACTCGCGGATGCCGCCTTCGAGTGTCTGCACGTCGAAGCCGGCCTGGGTCAGGCGCAGGGCGGCGACAGAGCTGCGGCTGCCGGACTGGCAATAGATGATGTAGCGCTTCTCGCGGTCGAGCTGCGGCACCGTCTTGCGCAGTTCGAACAGCGGGATCAGCCTGGCGCCTGGAATGCGGTTGTACTCGTACTCCTCCTTGTAGCGCACGTCGATGAACACGTAGCCGGTTTCCATCATGGTGCGCGCCACCTTGGCGTTGATCGCCTTGATCATCTGCTTGCCGATCAGCCAGTCGAAGTCCTCCTTGCCCAGCGTCAGCAGCGTGCCGTCCTCGAGCATGCGCACGGTTTCAGAGCGTTTCTTGCCGGAGATCAGCGCCTCGCAGCCGAAGGCATCGCCCTCGCCGATCTCGGCGATCTTCTTCGGCTCGTCGGTCATCAGGTCGTTCTGCCAGACCTCGGCGCGGCCGCTGGTGATGATGTAGAAGGCATCACCCGGCTCGCCTTCCTGCGCCACCGTTTCGCCGCACTTGGCGGGGATCGTCTTCATGCGCTGGAAGGCGGTTTCGACCGCCTCCCACGGCAGGCGGCGGAACACGAGCGAGTTGCGCACCATCTCCATGCGCGCGCGCACCGTCTCGTCGGCGTTGGCCGGGTCGTTGATCATGGCCTCCCAAGAGATCAGGTCGTCCATCACCTGGCGGTCGGCATGGCAGACGATGGTGCGTTCGCGTGCCAGCAGCGTCGTCGCCGCCGGGGCGATGGGCAGCATGATCGGGCGGCGGCTGGTGTCGTCCTGCGTCAGCGAACTGCGGATTTCGCCCTGGTTGATCAGGTCGAGGCGGCCCTCGATCACGAAAAGGTAGTCGTTGTCCTTGCTGCCCTGGATCTGGAACAGTTCGCCCGGGCGCATCTCGATCAGCCGCACCAGATTGAGCACTTCGGTCAGGCGGTCTTCGGACAGCTGGTTGAACGGCGGCTGCTGCACCAGGCTGTCGAGGATGTGGCCGAGCTTGGTGCTCTTGACCGGGGGGTGGATGGCGGCGACGGCAATGCAGGGGGATGGTTGTGCGCTCATGGCGGCTCCGGGCGGGGAAATCGAGCGGCCATGATAAGCGAAGCTTAAACTATCGGGGGACCCTGCCTCAGCGTCCGCGCAGCAGCACGATGGCAGCGCCGGCGCCGCCTTCGACCGTGCGTGCCTGGCAGAAGGCCAGCACCTCCTGCTTCTGCGCCAGCCAGCCGAGCACCAGCTTCTTGAGGACGGGTTCGCGCCCGGGCGAGCGCAGACCCTTGCCATGCACGATGCGCACGCAGCGCCGTTCGCGGGCCATGCAGTCGGCGACGAACAGCGCCACCTGGTGGCGCGCCTCGTCGCGGTTCAGTCCATGCAGGTCGAGCTGGGCCTCGACCACCCAGCGGCCACGCCGCAGGTCGCGCAACACGCTGCGGGCTATGCCGGGCCGGCCCCAGGCGGCCTGGTCGCCACCTTCGAGCTGGAGGTCGAGCAGATCCAGTGCCGCGATGGATTCGACCAGTGCCGCTGCCTCGTCCTGCTCGCGGCTGCGCGGGATGGCGGGCGGCGGGGGCGGTTCGTGGTGGGTGCGGTCGCTGGCGAGCGGAATGGCATCGGCCACCGCCGCCCGGAAAACCTGGCGGGCTTCCTCCGGAAGCTCCCGCCGCTTCATGGACACGATAGCCCCGCACGCTCACGCTTTTCGCTGCCCCCCACAGGGGGGCGCCTGTCACCTTGGGGACGGCCCGACGGTGACATTACCCGATGTCGTCGAGGTACTTCTCGGCGTCGAGCGCAGCCTGGCAGCCGGTCGCAGCCGAAGTGATCGCCTGCTTGTAAATATGGTCCTGCACGTCGCCGGCGGCGAACACGCCGGCAATGCTGGTGGCGGTGGCGCCGCCTTCGCGACCGCCCTTGGTCACGATGTAGCCGTTCTCCATCTCGAGCTGGCCGACGAACAGATCGGTGTTCGGCTTGTGGCCGATGGCGATGAACACGCCCATCAGCTGCATGTCTTCGGTGGCGCCGGACTTGACGTTCCTGATGCGCATGCCGGTGACGCCGCTCTTGTCGCCGAGCACTTCATCCAGCACGCAGTCCCACTTGATGGTGACCTTGCCGGCCTTTTCCTTCTCGAACAGCTTGTCCTGCATGATCTTCTCGGCGCGGAACTTGTCGCGGCGATGCACCACCGTGACGTGGCTGGCGATGTTGGCGAGGTACAGCGCTTCCTCCACCGCCGTGTTGCCGCCGCCGATCACCGCCACGGCCTGGTTCTTGTAGAAGAAGCCGTCGCAGGTGGCGCAGGCGGAGACGCCCTTGCCGGAGAAGGCCTGCTCCGAGGGCAGGCCGAGATATT
The DNA here is from genome assembly GCA_963709555.1 of uncultured beta proteobacterium. Lineage (GTDB taxonomy): Bacteria > Pseudomonadota > Gammaproteobacteria > Burkholderiales > Rhodocyclaceae > Sulfurisoma. Next base: position 39,693 of record CAVPWR010000001.1, read on the forward strand.
GGGCGGAAGCTCCAGTGGCGATGATCAGCGCGTCGCAGGTGTATTCGCCGGAATCGCCGATCAGCTTCATCGGCTTCTCGGTGAGCCTGGCGGTGTGGATATGGTCGAAGATGATCTCGGTGTTGAAGCGGGTCGCATGCTTCTCGAAGCGCGCCATCAGGTCGGGACCCTGCACGCCGTCGGCGTCGGCCGGCCAGTTGTCGACTTCGGTGGTCGTCATCAATTGGCCGCCCTGGGCCATGCCGGTGATCAGCACGGGCTTGAGGTTGGCGCGCGCGGCATAAACTGCGGCCGTGTAGCCGGCGGGGCCGGAGCCGAGGATCAGCAGCTTGGAGTGGCGGGTCGTGGCGTTGGCGGTCATGGGGATGATCTCTTGTGGAATGGGCTCAACAAATTATACTTGGGCGTAGTTTGCGCGGCTTCAATGCCCCATGCCGCCCCCACCGGGAGCCGTCCTTGAGCACTGAAACAGGCATTTCCCCCGTCACCCTGCGTGCCCTGCCGATCTTTCAGGCACTGGCCGACGACAAACTCCTGCCGATCGCCCGGGTGTCGTCCCTGCGCCGCGTGCCCCGCCACACGGTGGTGCTGCGGGCCGGCGATCACACCGACAACGTCTATTTCGTGCTCTCCGGTGCCTTCAAGGTTTTGGTCAGCGACGAGGAGGGGCGCGAGGTCATCCTGTCGATGATGGGTCCCGGCGACCTCTTCGGCGAGATGGGCGTGATCGACGATCACCCGCGCTCGGCCACCGTGCAGGCCGCCCAGCCCAGCGAGCTGGTGGTGATCGCCAAGGCCGACTTCCACCGCTGCCTGGCGGACTCTTTCGACGTTTCCCTCAGCATCATGCGCAGCCTGGTGCATCGGTTGCGCGCCGCCGACCGCCAGATCGAGAGCCTGGCGCTGCTCGATGTTTACGGCCGGGTGGCACGGCTGCTGCTCGACAAGGCCGAAAGGACGGCGGACGGCCGCCTGGTGGTGTTGCAGAAGGTGTCGCGCCAGGACATCGCCAAGATGATCGGCGCCTCGCGCGAAATGGTCAGCCGGGTCATGAAGGACCTGCAGCAGCGTGGGCTGGTGCATGAGGTCGACGGCCAAATGGAGCTGCTCGAGGACGTCAGCGATATCGTGGCGCCGCCGCTGCCGGAGTAGACGCCGACCGTCCGCGACTCCGCCGTGCCGCCATCGCCGACTTTTCATGGCGCGGGCGGCCTGGCGGCGAAATTAGCCGCAAAAACGCGCCTCTGATCGCGGCATCCGGCCGTCTTGGGCCCGGGACAATGTCAGCGTCCCAATAGTGTCGGTTACTGCCATGGCCATAGCCTTGTCCGAACGGGCGCCATCCCTCAACACGGCGCCGCTGCCCGAAAAGATCGCCACCCTCGTCCACGAAGCCCGCTGGCTGGTGGCCGCGGTGGCTGCCGCCTACCTCGCCCTGATCCTGTGGGGCTTCGACCGGGGCGACCCCGGCTGGTCGCATGCGGCACTGGTCGATCGCATCGCCAATCCCGGTGGCCGCGCCGGCGCCTGGCTGGCCGACATCCTGCTCTACATCTTCGGTCTGTCGGCCTGGTGGTGGGTGGGCCTGCTGGCCTTCCTCGTGGCCTGGGGCTACCGTCGCCTCAACGCGCTGTTCGGCGGCGACCGGCGGCCGCTGGCCATCGCCCTGTTCGGTTTCTGCCTCGTCCTGGTGGCCAGCTGCGGCATCGAGGCCATGCGCTTCTGGAGCATCAAGTTCGCCCTTCCCTATGTGCCGGGCGGCGTCCTCGGTTTCGAGATCGGCCGGATCATCACGCTCTATCTTGGCTTCACCGGCGGCACGCTGATCCTGCTGGCGCTGTGGATGACCGGTGCGAGCCTGTTCCTCGGCTTCGCCTGGCTCGACGTGGCCGAGAGCATCGGGGCCGGGATCGAGCGTTCCTGGGTCTTAGTCCTCGACCTGTGGCAGACCTGGCAGGACCGCCGCTATGGCCGCGCCATCGCCGAGAAGCGCGAGGCCGCCATCGAGGTCGAACGCAAGAAGATCGAGGACAGCCCGCTGCCGCCGGTCAAGATCGAGCCGGTCGAGATCGAGATCCCCCGCGCGGCCAAGGCCGAGGCGCGCATCGAGAAGGAACGGCAGCAGCCCCTGTTCTTCGATGCGCCGGGCGGCGCGCTGCCGCCGCTGCACCTGCTCGACGAGCCCACGCACGACCCGGCGGCGGTGCCGGCGGCCGAGACGCTGGAATTCACCTCGCGGCTGATCGAACGCAAGCTCGGCGACTTCGGCGTCGAGGTCAAGGTGATGTCGGCCCACCCCGGGCCGGTGGTGACGCGCTACGAAATCGAGCCGGCCACCGGCGTCAAGGGCGCCACCATCGTCGGCCTGGCCAAGGATCTGGCGCGCGCCCTGTCGCTGGTCAGCATCCGCGTGGTCGAAACCATCCCCGGCAAGTCCTGCATGGCGCTGGAGCTGCCCAACGCCCGGCGGCAGTCGGTGCGGCTGTCCGAGATCGTCGGCTCCAAGGCCTACCACGACCTGCATTCGCCCCTCGCCGTCGCCCTCGGCAAGGACATCGGAGGCCTGGCGGTGGTGGCCGACCTGGCCAAGATGCCGCACCTGCTGGTCGCAGGCACCACCGGCTCCGGCAAGTCGGTCGGCATCAACGCCATGATCCTGTCGCTGCTCTACAAGTCCGAGCCGCGGCACGTGCGCCTGATCATGGTCGACCCCAAGATGCTGGAACTGTCCGTGTATGCCGGCATCCCGCACCTGCTCGCCCCCGTCGTCACCGACATGAGCAAGGCCGCCAACGCCCTGCACTGGTGCGTCGGCGAAATGGAGCGGCGCTACAAGCTGATGTCGGCGCTGGGCGTGCGCAACCTGTCAGGCTTCAACGCCAAGATCCACGAGGCCGAGAAGGCCGGCGAGAAAATCGCCAACCCACTCTCGCTCACCCCCGAATCGCCCGAGCCGCTCGAGGCCATGCCCTTCATCGTGGTGGTCATCGACGAACTCGCCGACCTGATGATGGTGGTGGGCAAGAAGGTCGAGGAGCTGATCGCCCGCCTGGCGCAGAAGGCCCGCGCCTCCGGCATCCACCTGATCCTGGCCACCCAGCGGCCGAGCGTCGATGTCATCACCGGCCTGATCAAGGCCAACATCCCGACGCGCATCTCCTTCCAGGTGTCCTCCAAGATCGACTCGCGCACCATCCTCGACCAGATGGGCGCCGAGGCGCTGCTCGGCCAGGGCGACATGCTCTACCTCGCCCCCGGCACCGGGCTGCCGATGCGCGTCCATGGTGCCTACGTCGGCGACGACGAGGTGCATCGCGTCGTCGATCACCTGAAGAAGGTCGGCAAGCCGGAATACATCGAGGGCATGCTTGCGGACCGCCGGCCGAGGCCGGCGAAGCCGGCGGCTCCGACACGGCGGACAACGCCGAGGCCGATCCGATGTACGACCAGGCCGTCGATGTCGTGCTGAAGACGCGCCGCGCCTCGATCTCGCTGGTGCAGCGCCACCTGCGCATCGGCTACAACCGCGCCGCGCGCCTGATCGAAGACATGGAACGGGCCGGACTGGTGTCGTCGATGAACGGGGCGGGCAATCGCGAGGTGCTGGCGCCGGCGCCGAGTAGCGGAACCGAGGCGACTGCTAAACTGGCGGGGATGAAAATTCCCGCCTTACTTACCTTCACTCTCTTCGCTGTCTTCGCCACCACCGCCCAGGCCGGTGCCGTGGATCAGCTCAAATCCTTCGTCGAGAGCACGAAAAGCGCGCGCGCCGACTTCAGCCAGAGCGTCAGCGGCAAGAGCGGCCGCAAGCCGCAGCTTTCCTCCGGCAAGATGATGTTCGCCCGCCCCGGCAAGTTCCGCTGGGTCTATGAGAAGCCCTATCCGCAGGTGCTGGTCGGCGACGGCAGGAAACTCTGGGTGTACGACCCGGACCTCAAGCAGGTCTCGGTCAATACCATCGGCAAGGCGCTTGGCAGCAGCCCGGCGGCTCTTCTCGCGGGCGAGGCGCGCTGGAGAAGAACTTCCATCTCGCTGAAGGCGGCAGCCACGACGGGCTAGCCTTGGTCGAGGCCAGGCCGAAATCAACCGTACGACTTTCGAGCGCATGCGCATCGGCCTTGCCGGCACGGAGTTGCGTGCGATGGAGATCTTCGACAACTTCGGCCAGACCACGCTGATCCGTTTTTCCAGATTCGAGCGCAACCCGGTGCTGGCGCCGACCTCTTCGGGTTCCCGCCGAAAGGGGCCGACGTGGTCGGGGAGTAGGCGATTTCATGAGCCTGGCCCTGCATGGCGAGCGCCTGCCGGCGCGCCCGGTTGACGCCGCCGAGCAGGCGCTGCGCATCGACCTCGCCGCCGCCTACCGCCTCGTCGCGCGGCGCGGTCGGGATGATCTGATCTATACCCACCTGACGGGCGCGTGCCCAACGACCCGGAGTGCTTCCTGATCAACCCTTTCGGGCTGTGCTTCGATGAGGTCACGGCCTCCAGCCTGGTCAAGATCGACGGCCAGGGCCGCATCGTCGGCGACAGCCCGCACCCGGTGAATGCGGTCGGCTTCCGCATCCACGCCACCGTGGACGCGGCACGGACCGACGCCCACTGTGTTATGCACCTGCACCACGTGAACGGCGTCGCCGTTTCGGCGCAAGCCGCGGGCCTGCTGCCGCTGTCGCAGCACGCCATGCGCTTCTACGGTCAGGTCGGCTACCACGACTACGAGGGGCTCACGCTCTCGGCAGCGGAGGGCGCGCGTCTGGTCGCCAGCCTCGGCGCCAGGCCGGCCCTGTTCCTGCGCAACCACGGCACGCTGGTCGTCGGCCGCAGCGTCGCCGAGGCCTTCGTGCTGCTGGACACGCTCGACCGTGCCTGCGATATCCAGCTCAAGGCGCAGGCCGGCGGTGTGCCGCTGGTGACGCCGCCTGCGGCAGTGCTCGAACGCACGCTGCGGAGCCTCACCGCCGACGATGAGCCCGAGGGCGCGCGTGAATGGCCGGCGCTGCTGCGCCTGCTCGAAAAGACCGATCCGACCTACCGCGACTGAAAGGAGAAAAGATGGCCCCCACGCTCACTACGTTCGCTGCCCCCACGGGGGGCGCTGCCTCCTTCGGGACGGCCC
>CAVPWR010000002.1:0-272099 GCA_963709555.1 uncultured beta proteobacterium
GGTCTTCCTCGAACTCAACGGCCAGTCGCGCGTGATCCGCGTCGCCAAGGCCGGGCTCGCCGGCGTCAAGACCAAGCCCAAGGCCGAGGAAGGCAACCCGAAGCACCTCGGCGCGCCCATGCCCGGCACCATCGTCACCGTCGCCGCCCATGTCGGGCAGAAGGTGGCCAAGGGCGATGCGCTGGTGTCGATCGAGGCGATGAAAATGGAGACCATGCTCACGGCCGAGCGCGACGGCGTGGTCCATGCCATCCACGCCCGCCACGGCGAGAGCGTGAATGCGAAGGATCTGCTGGTCGAGTTCGCCTGAAAAAGTCGGCGGTGGCGGGACGGTGAAAGGATCGCCAGCAAAGCGCGGGATCGCCCTAGAATTCGCCGAGGTGCCCGTGGGGCGCAAAGGATTCTTCATGGAGAAGCAAATGTCCAATCTGCCTGCTGTCCGGCGCGCAAGCTGCGCCCTTTTCGGCGCGGCCGCGCTGCTGGCGTCCCAGGGGGCCCTGGCCCAATCCGGCAAGGCCGGGGCCGACGACTGGAAATTCCGCGCCTCGATCTACGGCTGGCTGCCTTCGCTCGAAGCCAAGTCGAACTTCCCGGTGCCGCCGGCGGTGGTTGCCGCCGGCTTGACGACCGGCGGCAACGCCGAGGTTGACGGCGGCGACATCCTGAAGTCGATCGAGAGCGTGTTCATGGGCACCTTCGAGGCGCGCAAGGGCCGCTGGGGTGGCTTCACCGACCTGATCACCCTCAACCTCGGGCAGACCAAGACCGGCACCAGGCATTTCACCATCGGCGGCCGGGTCCTGCCCACCGTCCCCGGGGATGCCACCCTCACCGCCGACTACAGCCTCGAGGGCACGGTCTGGACGCTGGCTGGCCAGTACGCCGCCGTCGACGACCCGGCGCACAACCTCAATGTCTTCGCCGGCGCGCGCTACCTCTCGCTCGACCAGAAGCTCAACTGGGCCTTCTCGGGCAACATCGGCCCGATCGCCCTGCCCCTGCAGTCCGGCACCATGACGTCCGACGGCAGCGTCACGGACTTCATCGTCGGCGTGCGCGGCCAGGCCAAGCTCGGCGATGGCCGCTGGTTCCTTCCCTACTATCTCGACGTCGGCACCGGCCAGTCCAACTCGACCTACCAGGCGATGGTCGGCCTCGGCTATGCCTTCGACTGGGGCGAGATCACCGCGGCCTACCGCGTGCTCGACTACAACCTGCCCGACGACAAGTTCCTGTCCGAGCTGCGCTTCAACGGTGGCGTGATCGGCGTCGGGTTCCGCTGGTAACGAAAACACGCACACCCTGGCCCGGGCCAGCCCGGGCGTCGGAAATCCGGGATGGCGGACGAATTGGAGTGAGAACATGAAGAAGAACGCAATCCACAACGCCCTCGGCCTGGCCCTCGGCACCGTCTGCGCCGCCGCGGGCGCCGCCCAGCCGGCGCTCGACCGCACCGTGCTGCCGATCGCCGAGCCCAAGCGGCCGACCTATACCGAGATTGACGCGCGCAAGGCGAAGATGCCGGCGCCCTTCGACATCAAGGCCCCGAAGGGCGCGCCCAACGTGGTCATCGTGCTGATCGACGACCTGGGCTTCGGCGCGACCAGTACGTTCGGCGGGCCCATCCAGACCGAGGCGCTCGACCGCCTCGCGCAGGACGGGCTGCGCTACAACAACTTCCACACGACGGCGCTTTCCTCGCCGACGCGCGCGGCGCTCAAGAGCGGCCGCAACCACCACACGGTCAACATGGCCTTCATTACCGAGATGGCGACCGGCTTCCCGGGCGCCACCGGCCAGGTCCCGGACGCGGCCGCGCCGCTCGCCGAGACGCTGCGGCTCAACGGCTATTCGACCGGCGCCTTCGGCAAGTGGCATGAGACGGCTGCCTGGGAAACCAGCGTCGCGGGGCCGTATGACCGCTGGCCCACGCGCCAGGGCTTCGACAAGTTCTACGGTTTCCTCGGGGGCGAGACGAACCAGTGGGCGCCGTACCTGTACGACGGCGTCGCGCAGGTCGAACTGCCCAACGACCCGAACTACCACTTCATGACCGACATGACGGAGAAGGCGCGGGCCTGGATCAAGCACACGAAGGCCCTGTCGCCGGACAAACCGACCTTCGTTTACTTCGCGCCCGGCGCGACCCACGCGCCGCATCATGTACCCAAGTCGTGGATCGAGCGGTGGAAAGGCAAGTTTGACCAGGGCTGGGACAAGATCCGCGAGGAGACCCTCGCACGGCAGATCGCCGCCGGCGTCGTGCCTGCGGGCACGAAGCTCGCGCCCAAGCCGCCCGCCATCAAGGACTGGGACAAGCTCACGGCCGACGAGCAGCGCCTCTATCGCGCGCCAGGCCGAAGTGTTTGCGGCGTTCGTCGAGTACACCGACTACGAGACCGGCCGCATGCTCAAGGCCTTCGAGGAGGTCGGGCAGGCCGACAACACGCTGGTCTTCTACGTCGTCGGCGACAACGGCACGAGCGGCGAGGGCGGCCAGAACGGCATGTTCAACGAGTACACGTACTTCAACGGCGTGCCCGAGAAAGTCGAGGACATGCTGAAGCTCATGGACAAGTGGGGCGGTCCGGAGACGTACCCGCACATGGCTGCCGGCTGGGCGGTCGCGCTCAACTCGCCGTTTGGCTGGATGAAGCAGGTTCCGTCGGACTTCGGCGGCACCCGCAACGGCCTGGTGGTCTCCTGGCCCAAGGGGATCAAGGCGAAGAACGAGGTGAGGACCCAGTTCGGCCACGTGATCGACGTGGCGCCCACGGTGCTGCAGGCGATCGGGCTGCCGGAGCCGAAGTCCGTCAACGGCGTGAAGCAGATCCCGATGGAAGGCACCAGCCTTGCCTACAGCTTCGAGAACGCGAAGGCGAAGGAACGCCACACGACGCAGTACTTCGAGATCGCCGGCAACCGCGCGATCTACCACGAGGGCTGGTACGCACGCACGATCCACCGTGCGCCGTGGGAAGCGAAGCCGCGCCGGTCCCTGCAGGACAACTCGGCTTGGCAACTCTACGACGTCAAAAACGACTTCAGCCTCGCGAACGACCTCGCGGCGAAGAATCCGAAGAAGCTCGCGGAACTGCAGAAGGTCTTCCTGAAGGAAGCCGGCAAGTACCACGTGCTGCCGATGGACGACCGTGTCTTCGAGCGGCTGGACGGCGCGGCGGTGGGCCGCCCCGACCTGATGGCCGGTCGCACGTCGATCACGCTCGCCGAGGGCATGACCGGCATGATGGAGGGCGTCTTCCCCAACGTGAAGAATCGCTCCAAGGTCATCACCGCCGAGATCGAGGTTCCGGCGACCGGCGGCAACGGCACCGTCATCGCGCAGGGCGGCCGCTTCGGCGGCTGGTCGCTCTACGTGAAGGACGGCATGCCCGCCTACGAGTACAACTTCCTCGGTCTGCAGCGCTTCTCGGTTGCATCTGCGAAGAAGCTCTCGCCCGGCAAACACACGGTCGTGCTCGATTTCGCCTACGACGGCGGCGGCCCTGCCAAGGGCGGCAAGGGGACGCTGATGGTCGATGGCGAGAAGGTCGGCGAGGGCCGCATCGGCGTGACTCAGCCGGGCCTCTTCTCCGCCGACGAGACCGCCGATGTCGGCATCGACCTGGGCACGCCCGTGGTCGAGGCGATCGGCGCCGAGGCGAAGTCGCGGTTCACGGGGCGCATCCCGAAACTGACCGTCGAAGTGAAGGAAGTGAAGTAGGGCGCCCGCGCCCCGCTTCTTTCAGGGCGCATGGACGCGCAACCCGATCCCGGCCGGCCAGGCATCCACGTCCTGGCCAAGCCCATCGGGCCGGTCTGCGACATCAAGTGCGACTACTGCTTCTACCTCGAGAAGCGTGCGCTGTTCGGCAGCGACGAGCAGTACCGCATGCCGGACGAAGTGCTGGCGAAATACGTCGAGCAGTACGTCGACGCCCAGCCGACGCCGGTGGTCGAGTTCGTCTGGCACGGCGGCGAGCCGACGCTGCTCGGGCTCGATTTCTTCCGTCGCGTCGTCGAACTGCAGGCGCCCTATCGCGACCGCAAGGAGATCCGCAACACGCTGCAGACCAACGGCCTGCACCTCGACGACGCCTGGTGCGAATTCTTCAAGGCCAACGACTTCTTCATCGGCATCAGCCTCGACGGCCCGGCCGAGATCCACGACCGCTACCGCAAGGACCGCCACGGCAAGGGCACCTTCGAACGCGTGATGGCCGGCGTGCGGCTGTTGCAGCAACACGGCGTCGAGTTCAACGCGCTGGCCTGCGTCGGCCGCGACACGGCACATCATCCGCTCGAGGTCTATCGCTTCTTCAAGGAAGCTGGCATCCGCTACATCCAGTTCACGCCCATCGTCGAGCGCCTGCCGGAACCGGCGACGCAGGCGCTCGGCCTGTGGCTGGCGCCGCCGGCCGCGCTCGACCGGCCGGAGCCCAACACCCAGGTCACGCCGTGGACCGTGGAACCGGAGAAGTACGGCGACTTCCTCATCGCCATCTACGAGGAGTGGGTGCGCAAGGATGTCGGCACCACCTTCGTCATGAACTTCGAATGGGCCCTGACGGCCTGGGTCGGCGAACCGTCGCCGGTGTGCATCTTCTCCCGCCAGTGCGGCCGCGCGGTGGCGATGGAGCACGACGGCAGCGTCTTCGCCTGCGACCACTATGTCTATCCGCAATATCGCCTCGGCAACGTGCTCAGCGACGATCTCGGCGCGATGGTCGAACGCTCGGTGGCGTCGGGCTTCGGCCCGCACAAGGAAACGACGCTGCCGCGCTGGTGCCGCGAATGCGACGTGCTGAACGCCTGCTGGGGCGGCTGCCCCAAGCACCGTTTCGCCGTCTCGCCGCACGGCGAGCCCGGGCTGCACTACCTCTGCGCCGGCTACAAGAAGTTCTTCCGCCACATCCGCAAATACCTGCGCGCCATGGCCACGCTGCTCGAGAACGACCTGCCCGTGTCCTATGTCATGGACGCCGTGAAGGGGCCGCTGATCGTCAAGAAGCGATGACCCGGCGCACGAGCAGCCGAATATGGGGGCGAGTCTCTTGACGTAGGTCAGAAAGGGTGGCGTGCAGCGGGGCTAGACTGCCTCTGGCGCAGCGCGGCGAGCTCGCGCGTCCGCGAGCTCGCCGCTCCGACTCGAACACTCAGGAAAGGGAAGCGGAATTGGCCGAGCAGAAAAGGAAAGACGTGCCACCACACCGGGAAGCCAAGGTTCTTTCCGCAGTGCCGCGGACATGCCGATGGATTCCCTTCGCGTTGGCAATATTTTTCATAGGCGGTTGTGCAAGCGTCTCGCCGACGCACGTGACGACTGACCGCATGGACTACGGGCAGGTTGTCGCCGAATCCTGGAAGCGTCAGACGCTGCTAAACGTGGTGCGGCTTCGCTACGCCGATGCGCCCGTGTTCCTGGACGTCGCGTCCATCATCAACAGCTACACGATGGGGGGCACCGCGAACGCCGGTGCGGAACTGCCGAGCCGTGTAGATCCCAACGTCGTGACGATTGGTGCCTCGGGCAGCTGGTCCAACACGCCGACGGTCACCTATCAGCCCCTGCTGGGCGACCGTTTCACCAAATCGCTGCTGCAGCCGGTGCCACCGATCGCGGTCTTCCAGCTGCTGCAGGGCGGCTGGCCCGCCACGCTTGTCTTCCGCACCGTGGTCGGCTCGGTAACGGGCTGCGAAACTTTTCTGCCGGGGCTGCCGCGGATCCCGGATTTGTCGACCTCAGCGAAGGCCTTTCCCGAATCCAGCGTGCTGGCAACATCGGCATCCGGGTCGAGGCGCGCAAGGACGGCGGCGGTCTTTTGGCCGTGATACGGCGCACTGAACCGGGGAGCCCGCTAGGCGAAGACAGCCGCCGGGTGCGGGAACTCTTGGGCCTGGAAGAAGGCGTCACGGAATTCGAGATCGTCTACGGCCTGATTCCACGAGCGCGGAACGAGGTGGCCATGCTCACCCGTTCGATGATGGAAATCATGCTGCAACTCGGGTTCGGCATCGACCTGCCAGCCGAGCATGCGGCGAACGGGCGGGCGCTGCCAGGCCAAACGCAACCCGGCGGCGCGCGGGCAGAGTCTCTGGTTCATATCCGTTCCGGCGAACGCGAACCGGCGAACGCCTATGCGGCCGTGCCGTACAAGGGGTACTGGTACTGGATCGATGACAACGATATCGCGAGCAAGCGCATCTTCACGTTCCTGATGATCCTGTTTTCGCTCGCAGAGACTGGCCAGAGCACTGCCGCTCCGGTCGTGACTGTTCCATCACGGTGATGCGTACTGCAGCCCTTATCCGTTGACGCCTTTGTACCGGGTAGCGACGATTAGAATCTTTCCACCCAACCAGTCCCCAAGTCCCATCGCCGCCATGAAGAAGTCGCCAGGCACGTCCTTCCTGCCGCTCATGCTCCTTCTCGCCGCAATGCTGATCCAGCCCGCGGCTACCATTGCCGCCGAGGGCCCGGCCGAGCAGCCGGCAGTCGCTGCGAATTCGGCCGAAGACCACCGCGTTCAGCTCGCCGAGGCGAAGAAGGACGCGGCGCTGATCGAAGCCTCGCCCAACTACGCCGCCAACGCCCCGGCGATCGCCACCGAAGACGAACTGAAAATTCGCCGCTACTACGCGCGCGAGACCGTGCGCGCGTACGAGACCCTGCTGCGCAATCTCGCCCGCCGCGACGAGCTGCGCCGTGCCCTGGAAGATGCGAAGCGGCAGGCCGAGAAATGGACGGCCGTTCCCGGCGGTCCGCCGTACTCGGTCCTCGTCGCCGACCAGTTGGCGCACGAGGCGCAGGCGACGCAGAATGCCCTCGCCGCCAAGAAGACGCGGCTCGAGCTGACCCGCAGCATGCGCGACTCGATGAGCCAGGCGGTCAAGACCTCGGCCGTGTTGGTGCGCCAGCTCGAGGAGCAGGCCCCGCGCGCCAGCGGGGCGCAGCGCGTCTCGCTCGACTGGGCTCTCGAGATGGCTCGCTATCGGCTGCGCACCCAGGCGGCGATCCTCAAGTCGCTCGACGCCGCCGAGGAGGTGGCACAGGGCGAGATCGCCATCGCCCAATCCGCCGCCGAGTTCGCCCAGCGCAAGACGGAAAGCGTGCAGGGCAAGGTGGTCTTTCCCGAGGCCGACTACAAGCTCGTCAAGGACAGGCTCGCCGCAGAGGGTGCTGCGGTTTCGGCCGAATTTAATCGCGCCATCGACGCCGCCGGCGCGGCGACAAGCAAGGTCGAGACTGCGCGCGAGGCCCAGGCGCAGGCGCAGGCCGCGGTTGCCAGCGCACGCGCCACGGAACAACTGCCGTCGTCCGAGTCCCTGCGGCAGGCCGTCGCCCAGGCCGAGGTTGACATGGCGGCTACCAACGCCATGCTCGATGTGCTGCGCTACAAGCCCGGCGTACAGGAGATGAAGCGCGTGCTCTGGGACTTCCGCTACCGGCTCTACCATGAACGCACGCCGGCATTGGTCGCCGAAGCCAGGGCGGGGCTCGATCAGCTGGCGAAATCCCTGGAGGTGCTGCTGCGCGTCGGCGAGCGCCGCATGGCCGTGCTGCGCGCCGAGATCACCGAAATCGAGCAACTGCTGCCCGCGGTGGAAACTGAGGACGCCCGTCGCCTGCAGGCCCAAGTGCTTGCGCGCGACACGGAGCTCGAGCGGACGCTGCGCCAGATCACCGCATTTTACGTCTCGGCGCAGTGGCTGATGGAGCGCCTGCGCGACGAGGTGCGCGGCGAGGGCGAGAAGCAGCCGGCGGCCGAGCGCGTCGCGACGGCAGCCCATTCCGGCAAGCAGGCGCTGGCCAGCCTATGGGATTTCGAGATCTTCGCCATCGAGGAGAGCGTCGAGGTCGACGGCAGGAAGGTCGCCACGCTTTCCAGCATCACCGTCGGCAAGGTGGTGCGCGCCCTGCTCATCTTCACCGCCGGCGTGCTGTTGAGCTACTGGCTCGGCCTCGCCGCGGAAGCCTTAGTGGTGCGGCGCTTCGGCTACGACGCGGCCCGCGCGCGCATCCTGCGCAAGTGGCTATTCGCGCTGGGCCTGCTGGTCCTGCTTGTAGCGGTGCTGCTCTGGGTGCACATCCCTCTGACCGTCTTCGCCTTCCTCGGCGGCGCCGTCGCCATCGGCCTCGGCTTCGGCATGCGGAACCTGCTGCAGAACCTGATCAGCGGCCTGATGCTGCTGTTCGAGCGCCCGTTCAAGCCCGGCGACCTGGTCGAGGTCGGCAGCATCCGTGGCAACATCGTCGAAATCGGCATCCGCTCCTCGGTGATTCGCGATCCCAACGGCGTCGATTCGTTGATCCCGAACAGCACCTTCATCGAGCAGAACGTCACCAACTGGACCTACGAAAACCCCAGGGTGCGCTTCTGCATCAAGGTCGGCATCGCCTACGGCTCGCCCGTGGACGACGCAGCCCGGCTGCTCGCCGAATGCGTCGAGCGCCATGGCCTGGTGCTCGAGGAACCCGCGCCGGAGATCCTGTTCGAGGACTTCGGCGCCGACGCGCTCAACTTCGCCGCCTACTACTGGCTCGAGCTCGGACCCAAGGTGGTCGCACGGCGGGTGGCGAGCGACCTGCGCTTCATGATCGAAAAGTCGCTGCGCGAGCACGACATCATCATCGCCTACCCGCAGCGCGACGTCCATCTCGACGCCGCTACGCCACTACGCGTGCAGGTGGTCAAGGACTGACTTGGAATTTCGCGCAATGGTCGGGAGTCAGCTTGGCGTCAAGCCTTCACTGATAGTGACGGGCACTGGTTCGTCCCCTACTAGTCCGACGTCGGCTTCCGATTCTGAAGCAATTGATCGCCGGTCAGGCCGGAAAAGAGGCAGCAGGAAGCAAGCACAAGCAGAAAGGGGATAGCCCTTTTTGAAAACGACAACGCCTGCCCCTCGGGGCAGGCGTTGTCGTTTTTGCTGCGCAGGGAAAACCTGCCCAGGCGGTTACTTCATCGTCACCTTGACGCCGCTGGCCGAGACGACGTTCAGTTGCAGGCCCTGGCTGCGGGACGTCAGCTTCATGACCACGCCGTGCTCGTTCTTGAGGTGCAGGCCGCTGACGCCGCCGGCAAGTGCCACGCCGGATTCGAACTTGGTGTAGGTGCCGGGAAACTTGGACACGTCCTTCAGGTCGTAGACCTCGCCGGACGCGCTCATGGTGGTGACGCCGACGTTCACGCCGGCCGTCAGGCCGCCGATCTTGAATTCGTGGACTTGTCCCTTGTAAGTCAGCTTGCCGCCGCCGACGCTACCGCCGATGATGAAGGCGAACTGGGTTTCGTCGATGGTGACGGTGCCATCGGGTGTCGCCTCTGCGGCAAAGCTCAGGCTGGACACAAAAAGCAACGCCGCGGTGGCGAGGGTGCCAAAGACTCTTTTAGTGGTATTCATGATTGCAGTTCTCCCGTTCGATGAAAAAAGGTCAGCTGTAGGACTAGCAGCAGCCAACAGCGTATCAGAAGCGGGGCGCGACACACAACCGCAACCGCACGCCGTCATACCAGCACCGACTTTGCGGCCGCGCTACTTGAGGATGCAATGCTTGGCGTAATCCACGGCCTCATTGGCCGTCCAGTCCGCCTTGGCCTTCACCTTCATGTTCGAGCACCACCGCTCACTGCCCACCTCGGGTGCACAGGCGGACAGCGTGAGTAGCAGCGCTCCGGACAAGCCGACGCTAAAGAATTTGGCAAGCAGGTTCATGGCAGATAGCCTTCGGTTCTCGTAGCGAACTATGATCCTCGAAGCCCAGCGCAATCCAAGACAAATCGTGGTCTGTCCCCGATTACCCGATTACCGTCAGCCGGCGCAATCCGTCCGCCAGCGCCGACTGAGCGAAGCGAGTTTGCGGCCGGCCGACTGGCGATCCGAAGCGAGGGAAGCCGCAGGCCGGCGCACCGGAGAGCGGAGGTGTGGGAAAGAGCCGGCGCGGCGGCCGGCAAAGGCACCGAGCCTACGCCGCCAGCGGCGCTGCCTTCTTGGCGAGCAGCGCCCGTGCCACTTTCGATTGCGGCTCGCGGCCGAGTTCCTTGGATATCCAGGCCGCGGTATCGACCAGCTTGGCGAGATCGAGGCCGCTCTTGACGCCCAGCCCTTCCAGCAGCCAGACCACGTCTTCGGTGGCGACATTGCCCGAGGCGCCGGCGGCGTAGGGGCAGCCACCGAGACCGCCGATCGACGCGTCGAACACCGAGACGCCGAGCTCGAGCGAGGCGTAGATGTTGGCGATGGCCATGCCCCAGGTGTCATGGAAATGGCCGGCGATCTTCTTCAGCGGCATGCGCTTGGCCACGGCCTCGATCAGCACCTTGGTGGCCTCGGGCGTGCCGGTGCCGATGGTGTCGCCGAGGCTCACCTCGTAGCAGCCCATGTCGAACAGCGCCCACGCCACCTCGGCCACGGCGGTCGGCTTGACCTCGCCTTGGTAGGGGCAGCCGAGCACGCAGGAAACGTAGCCGCGCACCTTGATGTCGGCTTCCTTGGCCGCCGTAACCACCGTGCGGAAACGCTCGAGCGATTCGGCGATGGAGCAGTTGATGTTCTTCTGCGAGAAGGTCTCGGAGGCGGCGCCGAAGACGGCGATCTCTTTCGCGCCGGCGGCCAGCGCGGCCTCGAAGCCCTTCAGGTCCGGCACCAGCACCGGGTAACCGACACCTTCGCGGCGCTCGATCTTCGCCATGACCTCGGCGGCGGCGGCCATCTGCGACACCCACTTGGGCGAGACGAAAGCCGTTGCCTCGATGCTGGTGAGGCCGGCGTCGCCGAGGCGGCGGATCAGCTCGACCTTGGTGGCGGTCGACACGGACTGCTTTTCGTTCTGCAGGCCGTCGCACGGGCCGACTTCGACGATCTTGACTTTGCTGGGGAGGGCCATGGGGTTGGGGTTTGGTTCTTGTTGGATGGGAATTCTACGGGTTCGGCGGCGTCGGCAGTGAAAATTGCTGCACCGCAACACGAAGGATTATTTCAGGTGTAGAATAATTCGTCGATGCCTTAAGGCAACCTTGCGGCGGCGGATCGAACTTGAGCCAGGACATCTCCTATCCCTACGAAGAACTCCCCGCGGCCGGCACCACGACGGCCGTCGCCCCCGGCGTCGAGTGGCTGCGCATGCCGCTGCCCTTCGCGCTCGACCACATCAATCTGTGGCTGCTGGCCGATGGCGATGGCTGGACCGCCGTGGACACCGGCATCGCGCTCGACCCGGTCATGGAGGCCTGGAAGTCGGCGCTGGCGGGACGGCGGCTGACGCGCCAGATCGTCACCCATTTCCATCCCGACCACCTCGGCCTGGCCGCCTGGCTGGAACGGGAAACCGGCGCGCCGCTGGCCATGACCCTCGGCGAGTACACCGTGGCCCAGCTTGTCGCCCACCAGGTTCCGCCCTACGACATCGGCTCGATGCTCGATTTCTTCCGCCGGCATGGGCTCGAAGAAGATCGCATGGCCGCCCTGGCCACCCGCGGCAACGCTTACCGTCGCGGCGTGCCGGCGATTCCCGCCACCTACCGGCGGCTGATGGATGGCGACATTCTCAACATTGGCTCTTGCTCCTGGCGCGTCATCGTCGGCTACGGCCACGCCCCCGAGCACGCCAGCCTCTACTGCGACGAACTGCACGTGCTGATCTCGGGCGACATGCTGCTGCCGCGCATCTCGACCAACGTCAGCACCTTTTCCTCGAGCCCCGACTGCGACGCGCTCGCCCTGTTCCTCGCATCGATCACCGCGCTCAAGTCGCTGCCCGAAGATACGCTGGTGCTGCCCTCGCACGGCCGCCCCTTCCGCGGCCTGCACGCCCGCGTCGACGACCTCGTCGCCCACCACGCGGCGCGCTGCGACGATCTGCTCGGCGCCTGCGGCACGCCGCAGAGCGCGGCCGAACTGATCCCGGTGCTGTTTCCACGCGAGATCAGCGACGCCCACCAGACCATGTTCGCCATGGGCGAGGCGATCGCGCACCTGACGCATCTGGAACAGGCCGGCCGCATCAGGCGCGTCACGGAAAATGGCGTCACCCGTTTCATAAAAAACCAATCGGAGTAGGAGAAGAAGATGTCGTCAGAAACCAAAGCGCAGCACCCGCCGCTGCCCGATCCCAAGGAAGTCGCCAAGACCTATGCCGAGGTTGCCCAGCGCGCCTCCAAGCTGCTGCACGACCACATCCAGCGCCAGGTCAAGAAGGGCGTTTCCGCCCCGCAGGACGAGCTGGGCCTGGCCCAGGCCTTCATGGACATGATGGCCAAGATGCTGGCCAACCCCTACAAGCTGGCCCAGGCGCAGATGAACCTGGTGTGGGACTACTTCTCGCTGTGGCAGCACTCGACCATGCGCTTCATGGGCGTCCACGGCGCGCCCATCGCCGCGCCGGTGCGGGGCGACAACCGCTTCCGGGGCGAGGCCTGGGAGGAGCATTTCCTTTTCGACTTCATCAAGCAGAGCTACCTGATCACCGCACGCCACATCCACGACTCGGTGAGCACGGTCGAGGGCCTCGACGACAAGACACAGGGCAAGGTGAATTTCTTCACCCGCCAGTTCATCGATGCGCTGTCGCCGTCAAACTTCGTCATGACCAACCCCGAGGTTTTCAACGAGACGGTCAAGAGCCACGGCCAGAACCTGATCAAGGGCTTCAACAACCTGCTGCGCGACATCGAGGAAGGCGACGGCCAGCTGCGTGTCAAGATGACCGACACCACGGCCTTCGAACTCGGCAAGAACGTCGCCACCACGCCGGGCAAGGTGGTATTCCAGAACGAACTGTTCCAGCTGCTGCAATTCACCCCGAGCACCAAGCAGCAGTTCAAGCGGCCGCTGCTGATCGTGCCGCCGTGGATCAACAAGTACTACATCCTCGACCTGCGCGAAAAGAATTCCTACATCAAGTGGGCCACCGACCAGGGGCACAGCGTGTTCTGCATCTCCTGGGTCAACCCCGACGAGAAGCTGGCGCAGAAGGGCTTCGAAGATTACCTGCTCGATGGCGCGCTGACCGCCATCGAGCAGGTCTGCGAGCAGACCGGAGAGAAAGAGATAAACGCCGTCGGTTACTGCCTCGGCGGCACGCTGCTGGCATCCACCGCCGCCTACATGACGGCGAAGAAGGACAAGCGCCTGGCCTCGACCACCTATTTCACCACCATGATCGACTTCTCGATTCCCGGCGAGCTCGGGGTGTTCATCGACGAGCAGCAGGTGTCGAGCCTCGAGAAGAAGATGGAGCTGCGCGGCTACCTCGAAGGTTCCGAGATGGCCGGCACCTTCAACATGATGCGCGCCAACGACCTGATCTGGTCCTTCGTGGTGAACAACTACCTGATGGGCAAGGATCCCTTCCCCTTCGACCTGCTGTTCTGGAACTCCGACTCGACGCGCATGCCCTACATGATGCACAGCTTCTACCTGCGCAACATGTACATGCACAACCTGCTCAAGGAGCCGGGCGGCGTGACGCTGGACGGCGTGGCGATCGACATCGGCAAGATCAAGACCCCGAGCTACTTCATCTCCACCATCGAGGACCACATCGCACCGTGGAAGAGCACCTACCTCGGCGCCCAGCGCTTCAGCGGCCCGGTGCGCTTCGTCCTCGGCGGCTCCGGCCATATCGCCGGCGTCGTCAATCCGCCGGCGGCCAACAAGTACGGCTACTGGCTCAACGACGCCGCGACCCTGCCCGACACGGCCGATGAATTCCTCGCCGGCGCCGCACAGACCGCCGGTTCGTGGTGGACCGACTGGCAGGCCTGGGTCACCGGCATGAACGATGCCAAGGTCGCCGCGCGCGACCCGGTCAAGGGCAAGCTCGGCGTGATCGAAGATGCGCCGGGGTCCTTCGTCAAGTTCCGCCTCGACGCGCAGAAGAAGAGTTGAGCGAATCGCCTCAAACGGCAGCGACGGGCGCAATCCTCACGGATGCGCCCGTTTTGCTTTCGCCGACGCCCATCGTGCCCGTGGTGCCAGTGGTGCTGGACACCAACGTGCTGCTGTCGCTGTTCGTCTTCGCCGACAGCCGCTACGCGGCGATCCGCGCGGCGCTCGAATCCGGAACCTGGCTGGCGTTGACCGACGCCCGCTGCCTGCACGAATTCCGCCGCGTGCTCGCCTATGACATGTTCCATCTCGATGCCGCCGCGCAGGACGCCGCCTACGCGACCTACTTGACACTGGTGCAACAAGTGCCGCCCCCGGTGCCGGCCGAGCCCGTGGTCCTGCCAATTTGCAAGGATCCCGGACGACCAGAAATTCCTCGAACTCGCGCGCGACGGCGGCGCGCAACTGCTCGTCAGCTCCGACAAGGCGCTGCTCAAGCTGGCCCGCCGCCGGCGCCTCGCCCACCTTTTCCGCATCCTCACTCCCGACCAGGCAATGGCAGAATTGCTGTCGTGAAAACCGCGATCCTGTCGGATGTGCATGCCAACCTCGAAGCGCTGACGGCCTGCATGGCCCATGCGCGGCAACAGGGGGCCGGCCGCTTCGTCTTCCTCGGCGACCTCGTCGGTTACGGCGCGGACCCGGTCGCCTGCCTCGCCCTGGTCCGCACGGAACTGGTGCGCGGGGGGCTGGCCGTGTGCGGCAACCACGACGAGGCTGCGCTGGGCGGGTTGTGCGAGGACCTCAATTTCATCGCGCGGGATTCCACCTACTGGACGCGCACCCAACTCGGCCCGGCGGAGCGCGAGCTGCTGGCATCGCTGCCGCTGCAGCTGCGCGACGGCGCCGCGCACTACGTCCACGCCAGCGCCTTTGATCCGGCCTCCTGGGAATACATCATCGGCACAGCGACGGCGCGGCGCTGCCTTGCAGCCAGCGATGCGCCCATCGTCTTCGCCGGCCATGTGCATCAGCCGCTGCTGTACTACACCGCACCGGGTGATATCAGCGAGATCAAGACATTCGCCGCGACACCCGGCGTCGCCGTGCCGCTGTCGTCGCGGCGACGCTGGCTGGTGCTGGGCGGCTCCGTCGGGCAGCCGCGCGACGGCAACCCGGCCGCCGCTTACCAGCTGTTCGACGAGGCGGAGCGCAACGTCGCCTGGCATCGCGTGCCCTACGACCATGCGGCCGCCGCGCGCAAGATCATTGCTGCCGGGCTGCCTGCTATGCTGGCGCGAAGGCTCGCTTACGGGGAATAGTGCACCCAATGGATTTCGCCGGACATCGCATCGAGGACAAGATCGCCGAGGGTGCCATGGCGACGCTGTGGCGCGTGCGCGCGGCCGACGGCACGCTGCACCTGCTCAAGCGTCCCAAGCTCGGCATGGGCAGCCACCCGGCATGCTTCGCCGGCTTCGAGACCGAGCGCATGATCCTGGCCCGCCTCTCGGGGCCCCACGTGCCCGCCTTCGTCGCTGCCGGCGACGAAAGCGATGACGGCGGCGGCCCCTGGCTGATCGAGGAATGGGTCGCCGGCCCGTCGCTGGCCGAGGCCGCGCGACGGGCACCGCTGCCGCTCGACGAGTTCGTACGCATCGGCGCGGCGGTGGCCACGGCGCTGCATGCGCTGCACCGGCAGAACGTGGTGCACCACGACCTCAAGCCGCAGCACATCCTGTTTCGTCCCGCCGCCGGGCCGACCCAAGGCGGGGAAATCCATGGCATGGAGCCGCACGGCGGCGAACCGCCGTCACCCCCGCCCTGGGGCGGGGGGCGGGGGGCGGGGGGCGAAGAGTATGGCAGCGCCGTGCTGATCGACTTCGGCCTGGCCGTTCATGGCGAACTGCCGGACCTCGCCGACGACACCGGCGATCGCAGCGGCGGTCCGCTCGGCACGCCCGCCTATATCGCGCCCGAGCCGCTGCGCGGCGAGCGCGGCAACCCGAAGAGCGACATCTTCTCGCTCGGCGTCATCCTCTACCTGCTGGCGACCGGGCGGCTGCCCTTCGGCACGCCGGAGAGCCTGGCCGGCATGCGCCGGCGTCTCTGGCTCGATCCGCCGCGGCCGCGCGCGCTGCGTCCCGAGCTGCCCGAGTGGCTGCAGGAAATCGTCATGCGCTGCCTCGCGGTGCTGCCGGAGAACCGCTATGCCACGGCGGCACAGGTGGCCCACGACCTCGCCCACCCCGAGCAGGTGGTGATCACCGCGCGCGGCCGCGACCTGCAAGGCGGCGGCTGGCGTGCCGCCGCGCGGCGCTGGTGGAAGACGGCAACCGCCGCGCCGCCCGTGCGCGAGCGCGCCGCCGACCACCTGGCCAGGGCACCGCACATACTGGTCGCGATCGATACCGAACACGCCGATGCCGCACTCGCCGACGCCATGCGCGAGGCGGTGAGGCGTGCCGCCAGCGCCGACATTCTGGCGCGCATCAGCTGCGTCACGGTACTGGAGGCCTCGCTCTTCGTCGGCCAGGAAGAGGCCGGAGAAATCGAGCGCGCGCTGCGCACGCAACGCCTGATGGCGCTGCACCACTGGGCGCGCGAACTGGTCCTGTCGCCGGAGCGGCTGCGCTTTCACGTGCTCGACGGCGGCGATCCCGCCGGGCCGCTGATCGACTACGCCCGCGCCCAGCATGCCGACCATATCATCATCGGCGCCCGCGGCAGCTCCGCCCTGCGCCGGCTGCTCGGCAGCGTCTCGGCCCGCGTGGCGGCCGAGGCACCGTGCAGCGTCAGCGTGATCAGGCCGCGATAGAAGCGGCTTCGCGGGCCAGCCTAGACGCGGAAACGTCCGATCAACCCCTGCATCTGGTGGGCGAGCTGGTCGACCTCGGCGGTCACCTCGCCGACGCGCTTGATGGCGGCGCTGTTGTCTGCGCTCATGGCCGAAACCTGCGCCATCTCGCCAACGGTACGCTCGCTCGCCGCGAGCTGCGACTGGGTTGCCGCCGCGATGCCGCGCGCCAGGTCGGAGACACGCTCGGCCGAGGTGACGATGGCACCCAGGGTTTCGCGGGTCTCGTCGCTGAAGCGGACGCTGTCGACCACCTCTTCGTGCACGTTGTGCATTGCCTGCACGGCAGTGACGGCCTTGCCCCGGATGGCCTCGACGGTCGCGGCGATGTCGCTGGTCGACGTCGCGGTGCGCTCGGCCAGCTTTCGCACCTCGTCGGCGACCACGGCGAAACCGCGGCCCTGTTCGCCGGCGCGTGCCGCCTCGATGGCGGCATTCAGGGCGAGCAGGTTGGTCTGGTCCGCGATCTCGCGGATCACCTGGGTGATGGCCTGGATGCGCTCGGTCTCGCTCGACAGGTCGGCCATCACGGTGGCCGACTGATCCACCGTCGAACTCGACGCGACGAATGGCGGCGATCGACTTCTCCATGCGGGCGTTGCCGCTGGCGGCGACACCGCGCGACTCGGCGGAAGCCTCGGCCACCTGGGTGGAACTGGCGGCGACGTCCTTGGCCGAAACGGTGGTCTGCTCGATGCCCTCGGCCGCGCGGTCCATGTACTCGCCGCGGGCGCGGCCGCGCTCGACTACGTCAGCCAGTTCGTTCTTGAGGCGTGCCGCCGCCGAGGTCAGCGTGCCGGCGGAGCCCTGCACACCGCTGATGATCTCGCGCAGGCTGTGCAGCGTGGCATCGAGAGAGCGCGCCATGTCGCCCAGTTCATCGCCGCGCCGCGTGTCCGGCTGGGCGTCGAGTTGCCCCTCGGCGACGCGCGCCAGCACGGCCCTGATGTCGGCGATGCCGCGCGTCAGCGACGGAATGACCTGCAGCAGCACCAGTGCCAGCACGATGATGCCGGCGACGTTGGCACCTATCGCGATCATGCTGAGGCGGCGACCCTCGGCCTGGCTGGCCTCGAAGGTGACGTTCATTGAAGCCACGAGTTTCGGGAGAAGTTCGCCGAGCGGCCGGATGATGCTCTTGTGCACGCGCGGCCACTTTTCGTTGAGGACGGCCAGGACCGCCGCGCGGTCTTCCTTGGCATAGGCGGCGTCGAGCGCATCGAAGATCGGCGGCAGGCCCTCGATCTCCTTGCCGATCGCCTCGACCGCCTTGCGCTCCTCGGCCGTGCCGCCGTGATAATTGGCCACGAAATCGCGCCACAACTTCGGCAACTGCTCGCGGGTTTCCTTAAGGTGCTGCCGCGCGCCATTGGTCGATACGATCTCCAGCGCCACGCCGGCCATGCGGAAACGCACCTCCTTCAGGGCAGCATCGAGCTCGGTCACTTCGAGCAGCGGCTTCACGGCATGGTCGCGCGCTTCGCCGAAAGCTGCCGAGGCGCGCTGCTGGCCGTAAACGCCAAGGCCGGCGAGCAGCACCAGCAGTGCAACACTCAGGACGCCGACGAAGATCAGGCGGGAGCGGATGGAAAGGCTGTGCATCATGGACGGCATCCTCACTGGGGCGTGGTTCGTTTTGTTTTTTCAGCAAATCATCTAATTAGTACTATTCAACCACCTGAATGATTGACAAGTTCAGCAATTTTCCGATTAGACTGATAAGAAAACAAGCTGTACCCGATCACTGTATCGGACATTCGCAAACCCACCACGAAGGAGACGAACGATGATTGGATTCAAACGCGCACTGCTCGCCGCCGCCAGCCTTGGCCTGATGTCCGCCAGCGGCATCGCCCTGGCGCAGGAAACCCCCACCACCGCACCCGCCGGCGTCAAGCTGGTGGAAGCCGCCGCCGTCCAGGCCCTGCAGGGCAAGGGCGCCGTGCTGATCGACACCCGCAAGGCCAACGAATACGCCGACGGCACCATCAAGGGCGCAATCTCGGTGCCCTACGATCCTGAGAAGAGTGCCAAGGATGCCGGCTTCGACGCCGCCCAGGACAAGTACGACATGGGCAAGATCGCCGACAAGAACAAGGACTACGTGCTGTTCTGCAATTCCGGCACCTGCTGGAAGTCCTACAAGGCTGCGGTGGTCATGGCCAAGGCCGGCTACAAGAACGTGCATTGGTATCGCAACGGCTTCCCCGACTGGAAAGCCCGCAAGCTGCCGACGGAATAAATTTCAAGTGTCAAGCGTCTAAGGAACCAGGGCTCGGCTCGTAAGGGCGGCCCTGGTTTTTTAATGCACGGCAGGGGAGGAGACATCCATGGTTTACACGAAAAAATCGCCGGCACTGCTGGTCATCGGCGTGATGATGCTGCTGTGGGGCTGGCTCAATGCCAGTGGCGGCATCAACGGCATGCAAAGCTGGCTGCAGAAAAGCGCCTACTCCGACCACCTGAAGGTCAAGGAAAAGTACGACGCCGAACTGCGCGTCGCCACCGAAATCGCCACCGCCGAAGGCAAGCCGGCGCCGGACATGAAAATGCCGAAGTCGAAGTTCGACGAGGCCAAGGGCCAACAGGCACAGCTGGCCTACATCTTCGGCGGCATCGCCACCGTGCTCGGCCTGCTGATCATGGTGTGGACGCCGAAGGAAGGCAGCCTCGACTACTACCTGTCGATCT
The DNA here is from genome assembly GCA_963709555.1 of uncultured beta proteobacterium. Taxonomy (GTDB): domain Bacteria; phylum Pseudomonadota; class Gammaproteobacteria; order Burkholderiales; family Rhodocyclaceae; genus Sulfurisoma. The sequence continues at coordinate 19,379 of CAVPWR010000002.1, forward strand.
TCCCGGGCATGGCCTTCATCCTGCTCATCGCCTTCATCGTGCGCTGGGGCCTCGACCCGACCTTCGCCAACTGGGGCAAGGACGCGCAGCCGACACTGGGCTGGAACTTCGCCACCATCTTCAACCTGAACTACGTGGTGCTGGGCATCGTCATCGGCATCGTCATCGTCAACGTCTTCAAGATTCCGGCGTGGGCCGCCAACGGCGTGCGCACCGCGCGCTTCTTCCTCAAGACCGGCGTGATCCTGCTCGGCACGCTCTACAGCGCGACCGAGCTGGCGCAGCTCGGCGGGCTGTCGGTGGTGATGATCGGCATCTTCGTGCTCGGCTCGGTGGGCGTCGTACTCTACATGGGCAAGCGCATGGGCGCCGGCAACTCGATGACGGCGGTGCTCTCGGCCGGCATGGGCGTCTGCGGCGTCTCGGCCACGGTGGCCGCCTCGCCGGTGGTCAATGCCAAGGCCGGCGAGATCGCCTACACCATCGGCACCATCCTGGTCTGGGGCGTCGGCTGCATGTTCCTCTTCCCCACCATCGGCCACCTGCTCGGCATGGGCCCGGTGCAGTTCGGCGCCTGGGCCGGCACCGGCATCCTCAACTCGGCGCAGGTCGCCGGCGCGGCACTGGCCTTCGAACCGAATGGTATTGAAACACTCAAGGTCGCCGAGATCTTCAACATCACCCGCGTGCTGTTCCTGCCCATCATCGTGCTCTGGCTCGCCGCCTGGTACGTCAAGCACGAAGTGGGCGCGCAGAAGGTGGATCTGGGCAAGGTGCTGCTCGCCAAGTTCCCGCTGTTCGTGATCGGCTTCATCCTGCTGTTCGTGTTGTCGACGCTGGGCGCCTTCACGCCGGCCGGCCACTACCAGGGCAAGTACTTCAGCGCCGAGCAGATCAAGGAGGACAAGCTGCTCAAGGGCAAGGAAACGCGGGCCATCGAAGGCGAACTGTCGCGGCTCAAGGAGCCCGCCGGCGCCAAGGCGCTGCAGGATCACTTCACCGCCAAGGCCATCAACATCGGCCAGCGCCACGCGACGCCCGAGGATGCCCACAAGGCGCTGGCGGACCTGATCGCCAACAAGAAGATGACCAGCCGCGACCAGGACACGCTGCTCTCCGCCACCGCCAAGATGAAGGACATCGACGCGATCACCAAGAACGCGATCGAGAAGGCGAGCAAGGCCGCCTGGCACAGTTCGAAGGCCATCGCCGCCTTCCGCGACTGGCTGGCCTGGCTGTTCTCCTTCGGCCTCATCGGCCTCGGCATGCAGATCACCATGGCGGCGCTGAAGCAGGCCGGCGGCAAGCCGCTGATCATCGGCGGCGTGGTCGGCACGGCCAAGGCGGTCGGTTCGCTGATCGTCGTGCTGCTGTTCGTCAAAGAGTTCATCTGATCCCGGGAGTCCACAAATGTCCGAACAACAGAAATTCGAACGCGGCACCAGTCTTTCCATCTTCGTCAGCGACCGCAGGGAGGATATCGGCGCACTGATCTTCGCCCTGATCATCGCCCTCGGCGTCGTCCTGATCATCGGCCGCTGAACCATCTGGCTTAGACTAACCGTCCCGCCCGTCCGCAACTGCGGGGGCGGGACTTTTCTTTGGACGCGATGAAACCACCACTGAAACTGCTGCTGTGCCACCACGGCACCGCCGGCGCCCAGGCCGCCGCAAACTTCGCCCTGGAGGCCGCCGTGCCCGGCGCCACCACCCTCGTCCATTGCCTCGTCGTGCCCGAACTGTGGACCGGCATGCAGGGCGACGACTGGCTCAACAACGCCTCGACGCGCGATGCCTTCGGCAGCTACGTCGAGAACATGCTGGAGCAGGACGCAAAACGCGAACTGGCCGGCGTCGAGGCGAAGTGCCAGGAGCGTGGCATCGCCTACGCGGCGGTGATGCGCCTCGGCGATCCGGCCGATGTCGTCCTGACCGTCGCCGGTGAAGTCGGCGCCGATCTCGTCGTCATCGGCCCGCCGCGCCGCAAGGGCGAGGAGGGCCTGCGCTCGCGCATGGATCTCGAAAAGCTGGTGCGGGGGCTGCGTTGTCCGCTGATGGTCGCACCACGCCCATAAGCGAAGTCGGCGCCGGCGCCTCCCGCAACGAAGTCTCTCCGGGCGACACGGCGCGCGCGGAGACCGTGCTGCCGCTGCCCGCTGCCGAGCTTGCCGCGTTCGTCGCCGACGTCGAGCGCCTGTGGCGGCTCAATCCGCACCTCGAAATCCGCGACTGGCAGCCGCGCGAGAACGGCTTCAGCTACGCCGCGCACGACGAACTCGGCGACCGGCCGGTCGAGGCCTGGGCGACGGTCGACGACCCGCGGGAGATTCACGATCGCCTGTTGCTGCGCTACGCCAGCGGCCTGCGGCAGGCTACCGAGATCCTTGTCGAGCCTGTGGCAGATGGCGCGGGGCAGGCCCGCCTCGTGATCATCGACCATTACCCGCGCATCGATGACCCGCAGGATCCGCGCCTGGCCGAGGTCGATCGCACGCTGGTGCCCTGGGTCGGGGCGATCCGCCGCCACCTGCTCGCCCGCCGCAGCTGGGGCCGGCTGCCCCTCATTTCTCCACTGTGGCGCTGGTGGAACGAGCATTTCCTGCTGCACATGGCGCCGCGCAACCGGCGCATCGTGCGCCTGCTGGTCTGGATCAGCGTGCTGGAGTTCGCCGTGTTCGTTGCAGCCGTGGCCGTCCTGCGCCTGGCTTCATAAGTCCAGTCCGCGCGGCTTGCGTCCCGCCTTGCCGGCCAGCGCGTCGAACAGCGCGTTGGGCAGCAGGCGCAGCAACTTGGCGACGATCGCCATCTGCCACGGGATCACCGCGTAGCTGGTGCCGGCTGCGATGGCGCGGGCGAAGCGTTGCGCCGCCACTTCGGCCGGCAGCAGGAAAGGCATGGCGTAGGTATTGACGGCGGTCATCGGCGTTGCGATGTAGCCGGGAGCCAGCGTCACCACACGCACGCCGCTGCCGCGCAACTCGACGCGCAGGCTTTCCAGATAGGCGATCGCCGCCGCCTTCGAGGCCGAGTAGGCGCCGGCGCCCGGCAGGCCGCGGATGCCGGCCACCGAGGCGATGCCGACCAGGCGGCCTCTGCCGGCCTGCTGCATCGCTTTGATGAAGGGGTGGAAGGTGTGCACCATGCCGAACACGTTGGTCTCGAAGACGCGGCGGAAGGCCGGCAGGTCCTCGCGCTCGCCGGTCAGCGTGCCGACGGAGATGCCGGCATTGGCAATCACGATGTCGGGAAGGCCGGCGCGGGCGATGAAGTCCTGCCCGGCCGCCAGCATCGCGCCGGCATCGGCGACATCGACGGCGTAGATGTGATGGCTGCCCGGCAGCGATTGCGCGAGGTCGTTGAGGACATCCTCGCGCCGCGCGGCGAGGCCGAGCGTGACGCCGCGCCCGGCGTAGTGGCGGGCCAGCGCCGCGCCGATGCCCGACGAGGCGCCGGTCAAAAAGACGCGCTCGCCGGCCAAGGTGCTACTTCTTGCGGGACATTACGATCAGTCCGTCGATGACCTTGAGCAGTTCCTCGTAGGTGCCGTTGAAGGTGCTCGAGCTGCGGTACTTGCCGTCGACCGTCATCGCCGGCACGCCCTGGATGCCGTGCGCCTCGGTCAGCTGCTTGGCGCGGGTGAGCTTGCTCTGCACGGTGAAGGAGCGGTAGGTGTCCATGAACTTCTTGGCGTCGAGGCCTTTCTTGCCGACCCAGGCTTCGAGGGTTTTTTCGTTGTTGAGATCGACGCGCTCGAAATGCATGGCGTCGAACACCTCGTTGTGCAGCCGCTCAAGCTCGCCCATCGCTTCCAGCGTGTAGTAGATCTTCGCCGTCGGCGCCCAGCTGTCGCGGAACACGACCGGCACGCGGCGGAAGGTCGCGTCCTTTGAGATGCCGCTCTTGACCCATTTGGCCAGCACCGGCTCGAATTCGTAGCAGTGAGAGCACTGGTAGGAGAAGAACTCGGTGACCTCGACCTTGCCCTTGGCATCGGTCGGCGCCGGCGGCACGATCTTCGCGTAATCCTTTCCTTCCTTGAGCTCGGCGGCCCAGGCAGTACTGGCGGAGAGGGCGAAGAGCATGAGGACCGATGACAGCAGTAGCTTGAACCGCAGCATGTAAATATCTCCTTATTGGGGTTTGACCTTGACCAGCGTGGCCTGGACACCGTTCTGTGACAGCTGGTTGCGCACCCGGTTCATTTCGTCGGGACTGGCGAAGGGACCGAGGCGGACGCGGTGCATGGTGCCCTTGTCGGGCACGGCCACTTCCTGCACGCCGACTTCGAGGCCGAGCATGGACAGCTTGGCCTTGAGGTTGTCGGCATCCTGCGGCTTCTGGAATGCGCCGGCCTGCAGGTAGAGCAGTTCGGTGGGTGCGGCCGGCGGCGCCTGGGCGGCCTTGTCCGCCGGCGGCGCGGGGGGCACGGCCTGAGCAGGGGGCGCCGCGCCCTGCGGGGTGGCCTGCTGGTCTCCGGGCAGGATCTTGTAGAACTCGAAGCGCGGCTTCTCGCTCACCTTGTCGCCGGGCTTGCCGGGCAATTGCTGCGGCGCCTTGGGTGCCTCGCCGGCCGCCGGCTCGTGGCGCTCGGCGCGCGGCGCCTTGTCCATGAAGGGCAGCGGCGTCTTGTTGAGGTACCAGACCACGCCGAAGGCGATGCCGACGCCGATGACGAGGCCGATGAACAGGCCCAGGATCATGCCGCCGTGTTGCCAGCGCCGTCCCAAGGGATACCGCTGCGCATAACTTTTCATCGTTGCAGCCTTTCCGCCGGGCAGCCCCGAGGAAAGGCGGCGCGCCGCCGAAGGCGGCACCCGCTCCGACATTTCTTCGAGGCTCCCCGTAATCGACGAGCGCAGCGAGCCAAAAGCCTCCCCTCCTGCGAAGGAGGGGCTGGGGGCGGTCGGGCGTTTCATCACATGTGCTCCGGTGCGGCGACGCCGAGGATGTGCAGGCCGTTGGCGATGACGCGGCGCACGGCCACGGCCAGCGCCAGGCGCGCCTGCTTCTGCGCTTCGTCCTCGACCAGCAGGCGCTCGGCGTTGTACCAGGCGTGGAAGTCGGCGGCGAGGTCGCGCAGGTAGAAAGCGATGGCATGCGGCGCGTAATCGCGCGCGGCGGATTCGATCATGTCGGGAAACTCGCGCAGCCGTCCGCACAGCGCCAGTTCGCGCTCGCTGGCCAGCGGCGCGAGGTCGGCGGCGGCGAGCGATTTCACCTCACCGCCCCACTGCTGCAGCACGCTGGCGACGCGGGCATAGGCATACTGGACGTAATACACCGGGTTGTCGTTCGACTGCGACTTGGCCAGGTCGAGGTCGAAATCGAGCGCCTGATCCTGCTTGCGCAGCATGTAGAAGAAGCGGCAGGCGTCGTTGCCGACGTCGTCGCGCAGTTCGCGCAACGTGACGTAGGTGCCGGCACGGGTCGACATCGAGACCCGCTCGCTGCCGCGGAACAGGCTGACGAACTGCACCAGCGAAACGTCGAGGCGCTCGACCGGCAGGCCCAGCGCGGTCAGCGCGCCCTTGACGCGCGGGATGTAGCCGTGGTGGTCGGCGCCCCAGACGTCGATGACCTTGTCGAAGCCGCGCTCGAACTTGTTGGCGTGGTAGGCGATGTCGGAAGCGAAGTAGGTGTAGAGGCCGTTCTCGCGCTGGACGACGCGGTCCTTCTCGTCGCCGAAGTCGGTCGAACGGAACCACTTGGCGCCGTCCTGGATGTAGATGTGGCCGCGTTTTTCCAGCTCGGCCACGGCCTTCGCCACCATGCCGGTGTCGAACAGGCTGCGCTCGGAGAACCAGCAATCGAAATGGACGCCGTAATCCTCGAGGTCCTCGCGACTGTCGGCGAGCTGCTCGGACAGCGCATGCTGGTGGATGTAGTGCCACTCCTCGCCGAGCAGGTCCTTGCCGGCGGCGATGAGGCCGTCGAGATGGGCCTCGGCGTCGGGCTCCGGCGGCGGCACGCAGGCCGTGACCGCGGCAGCGGGATGGACGTAGCGCTCGCCATGGGCGTCACGGATCTGCTCCGCCATATCCTTGACGTAATCGCCCTGGTAGGCGTTGGGCGGGAAGGCCACTTTCTCGCCGTGGAGGTCGAGATAACGCAGCCACACGGACACCGCGAGGATGTCCATCTGGCGGCCGGCATCATTGACGTAGAACTCGCGCGTCACGTCGTTGCCGGCGTAGGTCAGCAGGCAGGCGAGGCTGGCGCCGTAGGCGGCGCCGCGGCCATGGCCGACGTGGAGCGGGCCGGTGGGGTTGGCGGAGACGAACTCGACCTGCACCTTGGGCCGCTTGCCGCCGACGCGCTTGCCGTAGTCGGGGCCGCGCGCCAGCACTTCCTTCACCACCTGGGTCTTGGCGGCGGCGGCGAGGCGGAAATTGATGAAGCCGGCGCCGGCGACCTCGGCCTTGTCCACCCAGCCGGAAACCGGCAGCTCATGGACGAGGCGCTCGGCGATCTGGCGCGGATTGGCCTTGAGTTCGCGCGCGAGCTGCAGCGCCAGGTTGCTGGCGAAGTCGCCGTGCGACGGGTCGCGCGGACGCTCGATGACGATCTCGGCGACTTTCTGCCCGGGCGCGACGCTGGCCAGCGCCGCGCGCAGCAGTTCGGAAAGGTGGGATTTCGGGTCGAAGGACATTGCAGCGTGTCCGGTGGATGCGGAAGCGGCCATTATAGCGGCGCCAACGCCCCCAAAAAGCGGCACCCCAAGGGTACATTCCCACAAGGGGATTTGCTTCGCGGCACTTGCGGGGCGCGCTGGCGGGACGGCGCCGCACCGCTGCCGGCGCTACTCCGGCTGGCAGATCTCGCCGCGGCCGACGGCGAGGAAGGTGCGCACCGTCAGCAGCACCAGCACCACGCTGAGCACGCCGAGCAGCACCAGGCTCAGGCTGGCGAAGCCGCCGCCGATGCGCTCCGTCATCGCCAGCGTGGCGATGGTGATCGCCGCCAGCGGGAAGGAATAGGCCCACGCCGAGAGGAAGAAGGGCAGGCGGAAGAAGCGCATGGCGTTGCTCGCCAGCAGCAGCGTCAGGAACAGGGCCGTGTAATAGAGGATGCGGGCGAAGGCGTCGAGCGAATCCGGTCAAGCTTGAGATAGGCGAGGAAGCCCACGGCCGGCGGCGCGATGAGGATGAACAGCATCGGCGTCAGCCGCGCCGGCAGGGGCTCGTGGAAGAACAGGCGGTAGAGCACGATGGTGAACAGCGCCAGCCAGAAGACGATGCCGATGCTGAAGAAGAACCAGGAGATCTCGGCCGGTGCGAAGCTCACGCCCGCCACCGGCACGATCACGTTGCCGACCACGGGAATGAACCAGGCCGGGTTGGCGTGCTGGATCTGGTAGTGGGTATGGTGGATCCAGCTGCTCATCACGTAGAGCGTGAAGGCCAGGTGCAGCGCGGCGCCGACCACCCAGAAGCCGCGCGCCATGGCCGGCATGTCGGCGAGGAAGGCGACCGCCAGCAGCAGCAGCGAGATCGAGCTCGCCGCGAAGAAGTTCAGCTTCACCGGGTGGCCGAGCTCGGCGCGCACGGCCGCCGGATGGCCGGCCCACTTGGCGGCGTAGATCAGCACGACCAGCGCGAACAGCGCCAGCGCCCACCACGCCAGCGCCTGGCCGATGAGTTGCGGCGCGCCCAGCACGGCATGCGCCTTCTGCCAGGCGATGGCGAGCCCGGCGGTGCCCATCACGGTGGCGAAAAAGGAAATCGGGAAGTGTTCGAGGCGGTTGTGGTGGCTGGCGGTGGTCATGGTCGGGAACCTCAGACGGGTAAGGCGGGGGAGCGACGATTCACGGATTGTAGGTCAGTTGCGCGACGGCAGCCGCAGCACGACCGTCATCCCGATCGCCACGCCGAGGATCACCAGCACCTGCAGCCAGGGTCGGTCGGCCAGCGCCCAGAGCGAGAAACCCGCGGTCAGCGCCATCGCCGTCAAGCCGAAGCGCTTGACCCGGCGCGACACGCTGCGGTGCTTCTCCCATTCGCGCAGCATCGGGCCGAAAGTGCGGTTCTTCAGCAGCCAGCGGTGCGCCCGCGGCGAGGCGCGCACGAAGCAGGCACCGGCGAGCAGCACGAAGGGCGTGGTCGGCAGGCCCGGCACGACCACGCCGAGCGCGCCCAGCAGCAGCGCGACCGCGCCGCAGGTCCAGAGCAGCGCACGCATCGCCGGCGAGGCATGCAGGCGGTAGCCCTCGAGGCCGGGCTCCACCGCCGGCGGATGGGGCTGGCCGGAAGGATATTCGCGCCGCCGTCGCATCCCGCTCAGCCCAGCGTCGTGTCCAGCACCATCATCAGCGCGAAGCCGGCCATCAGGCCCAGCGTCGCCGGCGTCTGGTGGCCGTTGCGGTGGGTCTCGGGGATCACCTCGTGCGAGACGACGAAAATCATCGCGCCGGCCGCCAGCCCCAGCCCGACCGGATAGGCCACCGCCAGGCCGCTGGCCAGCCCGACGCCGAGCAGCGCGCCTATCGGTTCGAGCAGGCCGCTGCCCGCCGCCACGCCGACGGCGAGCGGCGCGGAGAATCCGGCCGCGCGCATCGCCAGCGCCACGGCGAGCCCTTCCGGAATGTCCTGCAGCGCGATCGCCGTCGCCATCGGCAGCCCGACCGAAAAGTCGCCGCGGGCGAAGGCGACGCCGATGGCCATGCCCTCGGGCAGGTTGTGCAGGGCGATGGCGAAGACGAACAGCCAGACGCGGCCGCAGCGATCGACGCCCGGACCGCAGGGGCCGGTCTTGTCGTGCTCGTGCGGCGTGAAGGCGTCGAGCCCGAGCATGAGCAGCACGCCGAGCGCCATGCCGAGCACCACCACAGCCGCGCCGAGCGGCTTGCCGCCGAGGATTTCCGCGCCCGCCTCCAGCCCCGGCAGCAGCAGCGAAAAGGCGCTGGCGGCGAGCATCATGCCGGCGGCCAGCCCGAGCAGGCTGTCCTCGAGCTTCTGCGGAATGCCGCGCAGCACCAGCGCCGGCAGCGCGCCCAGCGCCGTCGTGGCGAAGCCGGCGGCGCCGCCGATCAGCGCATAGCGCACACCCGCCGCCGCCTCGCCGGCCAGCACCTGCCACAGGCTCTGCGCCAGCAGCGCGACGACCGCCAGCAGGCCGATGCCCAGCCCCAGCGCCGCGAAGGCGTGCTCGCGCGCATGGGCGCGGAAGGCATCGAGCCAGCCGGGGGAAACGGGCGCAGCCGAAGCGAGCGGTGTGTTCATGATCGGTTCCGTAAAAGTCGGCGCGGGCGATACGGCAGTCAATCGCCGCCATGCCCCGCATCGTACCCATGCCACCGCGGCAAGGCCAATTGAAAGGCATCAACGCGGCCATAGCGCGCGGCTATGCCATTACCCGTGGCGGAAAAGTCGGCGGCGGCGGGACGGTGGTAGCGGGTAACGATCAGCGCGGCTGGGACAAATTGTCGCCATCCATTGGGCGCCTCGCCTCCGCTGGAGGCCGGGGGCGACACGATCTTATTGATCAGCCCCGGCCGTAGGTCGGTCAGCGGACGAATTTCGGTCATTTCTTTGTAGGTTCCGCTGGACGCGTATAGATAGTGTGGCTTTTATATACACGTCGCCGGTGCATTTGGAGGCTTGTGGCACATGCGGTCATTACCATGCCGTGGTTTGGGGCAGCTCGTCGCATTCGGACTCGACCTGTCCAATTTCCGGCATCACCCGCCACAATAGGCGCCGCCAATCGCCGCGATAGCCAAGATCAAGTTGCCGCTGTCGGCCGCGGGCGGTTAGTCTGTCGCCCAACTCCCACGCCACCGAGCCGCCAATGCGAATGCCCGCCCTTTCCGCCGCACCCCTTGCGCGCCTTGTCCTTGCCGCCGTCATCCTGACCGGGGCCGCGTCCTGCTCGGGTGCGCCGGGCCCGGCGCGGACCTGCGGCGAGCCGGGGCAATGGCTGGCCGCCGCGAAGGCGGGCGTCGCGCCGCAAAGCGCGGCCGCGGTGTTCGAGCGCATGGCGGCGCAGCAGGCGGTGCTGCTCGGCGAGGCGCACGACAGCGCCGAGGACCACCGCTGGCAGCTGCACGTTCTGGCGCAGCTGCATGCGCGGCGGCCGGAGATGGCGGTCGGCTTCGAGATGTTTCCGCGCCGGGTGCAGCCGGTGCTCGACCAGTGGGTGGCCGGCGCGCTGTCGGAGCAGGAATTCCTTGCGCGCACCGAGTGGGACAAGGTGTGGGGCTTCGACGCCCGCGACTATCTGCCGCTGTTCCACTACGCGCGCATGAACCGCATCCCGATGCTGGCGCTGAACGTCGAGCGCAGCCTGATCGACGCCGTCGGCAAGCAGGGTTTCGATGGCGTGCCCGAGGCGCAGCGCGAAGGCGTGAGCCGGCCGGCCGGGCCGAGCCCGGAATATCGCAAGATGCTGCGCACGGTGTTCGAACACCATCCGGCGAAGAAGAAGGGCGAGGAAACCTTCCCCCGCTTCGTCGAGGCGCAGACCGCGTGGGACCGCGCGATGGCGCAGCCGATCGCCGGGCACCTCAAGCAGCGGCCGGGCGCGCTGGTGGTCGGCATCCTCGGCGCCGGCCACGTCCGCCACGGCCACGGCGTCGCCCACCAACTCAAGGACCTCGGCGTCGCGCGCGTCGGCAATCTGCTGACCTGGGACCACGCCGACGACTGCGCCGGCATCGCCAGGGAGCTGGCCGACGCGGTCTACATCGTGAAGGCGCCGGCGGCCAACCCGCCGCGCCTGGGTGTGGCGATGGAGCCGGCGAAGGAAGGCATCCGCGTCGCCAATGTGGCCGCCGGCAGCGTGGCCGAGCAGGCCGGCCTCAAGGCGGCGACGTGATCGTCGCGATCGCCGGCCAGCCGGCCAGGATCGACGGGCTGCGCGCCATCGTCCAGCGCCAGCCGGCGGGCACCTGGCTGCCGCTGAAGGTGAAGCGCGGCGGCGAGGAAATGGAGATCGTCGCGCGCTTTCCGCCAGAAGAGGCCCCCCACGCTCGCAAGCCCGACTTATGTCACCGGAGAAGCCGGGGACGGTATCCCTTGGGACGCTGCCCCCACAGGGGGGGCGTGGCTTCTTGGGGCGGCCCGGCGCAGCCACGATGAGGCGGCTGCTCGCCGGCCTCCTGCTGCTGCCGCTGCTGGCGCTGGCACAGACGAAGCTCGACCTCGACGTGCGCCTCGACCCGGCCAGCCGCCGCTTCGAGGCGACGGCCACGCTGGCCGACCCGCAGGGCCTCGCCGGTTTCGCGCTGGCGCCGGAATTCGAGATCGTCGAAATGACGGTGGACGGCCGCAGCGTGCAGGCGAAGCGCGACGCGCGCGGCCGCCAGGCGCTGCCACGCGGCAGCCGCGAGGTTCGCCTCGTTTACCGCGCCACGCTGCCGCCGGCGGCGGCGCTCGACCACCGCGACGTGCTGGGCCACCGCGCGCCCACCGCCGCGCCCGAGGGCAGCTTCCTGCCCGGCGCCGCGCTCTGGTATCCCGACCCCGGCCGGCATTTCGCCTATCGCCTCGCGCTCGCGCTGCCGCCGGGGCAGAAGGGCCTGGTGCCGGGCGATCTGGTCAAGGAAACCGACTCTGCCGCCGGCTACCGCGCCGAATTCGACTTCCCGCATCCCGCCGACGGCATCGACCTGATGGCCGGGCCCTATGTCGTCGGCGAGCGCGCGCTGAAGCTGCCGGGCGGCCGCGAGCGTGAAGCATCCGCACCTGGTTCCACGCCGACCTCGCCGCGCTGGCGGCCGGCTACCTCGACGACTCGGCGCGCTACATCGAGCGCTACAGCCGGCTCATCGGCGACTACCCGTTCGGCATGTTCAGCGTGGTGGCCAGCCCGACGCCGACCGGCTTCGGCATGCCGAGCCTGACCTACCTCGGCCGCGACGTGATCCGCCTGCCCTTCATCCGCGCCACCTCGCTCGGCCACGAGGTGCTGCACAACTGGCTCGGCAACGGCATCCAGCCCGACTGGGCCAGCGGCAACTGGTCCGAGGGGCTGACCACCTTCCTCGCCGACTACGCCTACAAGGAAGACGAAGGGGAGGATGCCGCGCGGGAGATGCGGCTGGGCTGGCTGCGCGACCTCGCCGCCGTGCCGCCGGGCGAGGACACCGCGCTCAGGGACTTTACCTCGCGCCGCCACGGCATCTCGTCCATCGTCGGCTACAACAAGTCGGCGATGGTGTTCCTGATGCTGCGCGACGAGATCGGCCGCGAGGCGTTCGAGCGCGGCCTGCGCCTGCTGTGGGAACGCAAGCGCTTCAAAACTGCCGCCTGGTCCGACCTCGAGGCGGCCTTCGCGCAGGCCGCGGGCCGGCCGCTGCGCGGCTTCTTCCGGCAGTGGGTCGGACGCCCGGCGCCCCGACGCTGCGGCTCGAGGCGGCGCGACACGACGGCCGTGCCCTCGCCCTGGACGTCGTGCAGGACGGCGAGCAGAAGCTGCGCGTCGCCCTGCGCCTGGACTATGCGGATCGCAGCGAAACCCGCCGCCTCGGGACGGTGCCGGGCAGGCAGACCTTCGTCCTTCCCGTCGACGGCGGCGTCGTGGCGGTCGAGCTCGATCCGGACTACCGCCTCTGGCGCCGCGTCGATCCGGCGCTGCTGCCGCCGATTCTGCGCGAGACCTTCGTCGCGCCTAACGCGAGTGCCGTGCTCGCCGGCGACGAGGCCGAAGTCCGCGCTGCGGCCTTGCCGCTGGCCGTGCGCGTACTCGATGCACGCCCCGCGCGCCTGGACACGCTGCCCCCTGCCGGCCCCTTCCTGCTGCTCGGCCTCGCGCCGGACGTCGATGCCTGGCTCGCCCGCCACGGCCTGCCGCTGCGGCCGTTGGCTGCGAAGAACAGCGGAACAGCGCAGGTCTGGGCCGGCCGCGATGCCGGCGGCCGCTCCTACGCGGTGGTATCCGTGCGCGACGCTGCCGCGCTCAAGGCGCTCGAACGCGGGCTGCCGCACTACGGCCGGCAGAGCTGGCTGATCTTCGACGGCGGGCGGGCGGCGGAGAAGGGCGTCTGGCCGCCGCGCACGGCGGCCGTGCGCGTGAAGAGCGCGATCGCGCCCTAAAAGTCGGCGTTGGCGGTACGGCGGCCATCCCCGCCGTAGAATCCGCATCTGCGCATCGCAACCGTCATCCGGCGACGGTCGCAGCGCAAGCTGAAAGGCAGGCATGGCGCAAGAATCCGAATCGCTGATCGAGATCGAGGACCTTCACTTCTCCTATGGTGAGCGCAAGGTCTTCAACGGCATCAACCTGAAGATCCCCCGCGGCAAGGTCGTCGCGGTGCTCGGCGTCGGCGGCTCCGGCAAGAGCACGCTGCTGCGGCTGATCGGCGGGCAGCTGAAGCCGCAGCGCGGTTGCGTCAGGGTCAATGGCCAGGTCGTGCATGAACTCGACCAGCGCGGCCTGTACGAGCTGCGGCGGAGCATGGGCCTGATGTTCCAGGCCGGCGGCCTGTTCAGCGACATGTCGGTGTACGACAACATCGCCTTCCCCATGCGCGAACGCACCGACCTGCCGGAAGAACTGATCCATGACCTCGTGCTGATGAAGCTGCATGCGGTCGGCCTGCGCGGCACCACCCAACTGATGCCCAACGAACTGTCGGGCGGCATGGCGCGCCGGGTGGCATTGGCCCGGGCGATCGCCCTGGATCCGATGCTGGCCATGTACGACGAGCCGTTTGCGGGGCTCGACCCCATCTCGCTGAACGTGATCGCCCAGCTGATCCGGCGTCTCAACGATGCGCTGCGGGTGACCTCGATCGTGGTGACCTACGACGTTTCGGAATCATTGAAGGTCGTCGACTACGTCTATCTGCTGCATGACGGCCTGGTGCAGGCCGAAGGCACGGCACAGGAGCTGCTGGCTTCGGATGCGGCCTTCGTGGTGCAGTTCCTGCACGCCCACCCGACCGGACCAGTGGCTTTCCACATGAAAAGCGCGCCCTACCGGGAAGACCTCGGCATCGCCTGATCCGGCCCGCGCTTGCCCTTGCGCAGCGGGCAATGCTTGCAGCGCGGCTTGCTCCTGCAGCACTTCCTGCTCATTTTTTCAGCACTCCGATCGCCAGCGCCAGCCAGGCGAGGATGAAGGCGCCGCCGCCGAAGGGCGTGACGACGTGCAGGGCGTGGAAATCGGCGAGGCTGCGCAGGTAGAGATTGCCGCTGAAGAGCAGCGTGCCGACCACCATCAGCGCGCCGGCCGCCGTGATCCAGCGCGAGGCGGGCAGGTGCGCGGCGATCAGGCCCGCTACCAGCAGGCCGAGCGCGTGGAACTGGTGGTACTGCAACGCCGTATGGAACCAGGCTTGCGCGCCGGCCGGCATGCCGGAAAGCGCGTGGGCGGCGGCCGCACCGAGCACGACCGAGGCGGCGGCGGAGAGGGCGCCGAGGAAAAGGAAGATTCGCGCGGGCAGGGGCATGGTGGCTTCCGGAGGAAAAAAGTCGGTGGTGGCGACACGGCGTTTGCCGCGCCACCGCCACCTGCCAAGCTATTTCACCTCAAATCGAAGCGATCGAGGTTCATCACCTTGTCCCAGGCCGCCACGAAGTCGCGCACGAACTTCTCCTTCGCGTCGTTCTGCGCATAGACCTCGGCCAGCGCCCGCAGCTGCGAGTTCGAGCCGAACACCAGGTCGACGCGCGTGGCGGTCCACTTCGGCTTGCCGGTCTTGCGGTCGCGGCCTTCAAAAACCTCTTTGGCTTCCGAGGTCGGCACCCACGCCGTGCCCATGTCGAGGACGTTCACGAAGAAGTCGTTGCCGAGCACGCCGGGGCGATCGGTGAACACGCCGTGGGCCGACTGGCCGACGTTGGCGTTCAGCGCGCGCAGGCCGCCGATGAGCACCGTCATCTCCGGCGCGGTCAGCGTCAGCAGCTGCGCCTTGTCGAGCAGCCGTTCCTCGGCCGGCACGCCGGAGCCTGCCTTGCTGTAGTTGCGGAAGCCGTCGGCGACGGGTTCGAGCACCGCGAAGGACTCGACGTCGGTCTGCTCCTGCGCGGCGTCGGTGCGGCCGGGGGTGAAGGGCACCGTGACGGCATGGCCGGCGGCCTTGGCGGCAGCTTCCACGGCGGCGCAGCCGCCCAGCACGATCAGGTCGGCCAGCGAGACCTTCTTGCCGCCTGCGTTGAAGGATTTCTGCACGCCTTCGAGCGCGGCCAGCACCTTGGCGAGCTTGCGCGGGCTGGTTGGCTTCCCAGTCCTTCTGCGGCGCGAGGCGGATGCGCGCGCCGTTGGCGCCGCCGCGCTTGTCGGAGCCGCGGAAGGTGGAGGCCGAGGCCCAGGCGGTGGCCACCAGTTCGGAAACCGACAGGCCGGTGGCGAGGATCTTCGCCTTCAGGTCGGCGATGTCCTTCGCGTCGATCAGCGGATGGTCAACGGCGGGCACCGGGTCCTGCCAGACCAGCACTTCCTTCGGCACCTCCGCGCCGAGGTAGCGCGAACGGGGCCCCAAGTCGCGATGGGTCAGCTTGAACCAGGCGCGGGCGAAGGCGTCGGCGAAAGCCTGCGGGTCCTTGTGGAAGCGGCGCGAGATCGGGCCGTAGATCGGGTCCATGCGCAGCGCGAGGTCCGCCGTGGTCATGATGGTGGTGACCTTCTTCGACGGATCGTGCGCGGCGGGCGCGAGGTCCTTGTCGGCCACGTTCGCCGGCACCCATTGCCAGGCGCCGGACGGGGCTCTTCACCAGGTTCCAGTCGTAGCCGAACAGCATGTCGAAGTAGCCGTTGTCCCATTGCGTCGGGTTAGGCGTCCACGCGCCTTCGATGCCGCTGCTGGTGGTGTCGCCGCCCTTGCCGGTGCCGAAGGCGTTCTTCCAGCCCAGGCCCATCTCCTCGAGGGCGGCGGCTTCGGGCTCGGGGCCGACCAGCTTCGGATCGCCCGCGCCGTGGCATTTGCCGAAGGTGTGGCCGCCGGCGACCAGCGCCACGGTCTCCTCGTCGTTCATCGCCATGCGGCGGAAGGTCTCGCGGATGTCGCGGCCGGAGGCGAGCACGTCCGGCTGGCCGTTGGGGCCTTCGGGGTTCACGTAGATCAGGCCCATCTGCACGGCGGCCAGCGGGTTTTCGAGCTCGCGCTCGCCGCTGTAGCGCTTGTCGCCCAGCCACTCGGCCTCGCCGCCCCAGTAGACGTCCTCTTCGGGTTCCCAGATGTCGTCGCGCCCGCCGGCGAAGCCGAAGGTCTTGAAGCCCATCGACTCGAGCGCCACGTTGCCGGTGAGGATGAAGAGGTCGGCCCAGGAGATCCGGTTGCCGTACTTCTGCTTGATCGGCCACAGCAGGCGGCGCGCCTTGTCGAGGTTGACGTTGTCGGGCCAGCTATTGACCGGCGCGAAGCGCTGGTTGCCGTGGCCGGCGCCGCCGCGCCCGTCGGAGATGCGGTAGGTGCCGGCGCTGTGCCAGGCCATGCGGATGAACAGGCCGCCGTAGTGGCCCCAGTCGGCCGGCCACCAGTCCTGCGAGTCGGTCATCAGCGCGGTGAGGTCCTTCTTCAGCGCGGCCAGGTCGAGCTTCTTGAACTCCTCTGCATAGTCGAACTTCTCGCCCAGCGGGTTGGACTTCGCGGAGTGCTGGTGCAGGATCCTGAGGTTCAGCTGATTGGGCCACCAGTCCGCATTCGACTGCGCGGCGGCCGTGGTGCGGGCGCCGTGTTGTGCGGCGAAGGGGCACTTGCTTTCGTTGCTCATGGTGTTTCCTCCTGGATTGATGAAACGTTCGATGGATCAGGCGACGAGTTGGCGGGAGATATCGGCGAGCCAGAGGGCTGCGCCTGTGACCGCCACGCCGACGCCGGCGACGAAGCGGGCCCGCGCTGCGGCGGCGTGGAACGGGCGGGCTGCGATCGCGTGCGTGCTGGTATTCATGGCTGGCTCCTTGCGACGGGTTAGGATAACTACGCTTTCATGGTAGGAAAATGCGCTCCATCAATCTAATTGCATATTTCAAATCGATGGATAGCGACTCCGCTATCGCCATTCGCTCAAGCCGCCTGCGCGACCGGCGCCGGGCTGCGGATCAGGTGGTCGAAGGCAGAGAGGCTGGCCTTGGCGCCCTCGCCCATGGCGATGATGATCTGCTTGTAGGGCACGGTGGTGCAGTCGCCGGCGGCGTAGATGCCGGGGACGGAAGTCTGGCCGCGCGCATCGACCTCGATCTCGCCGTGCTTCGAGAGCCCGAGCGTGCCCTTGAGCCAGTCGGTGTTCGGCAGCAGGCCGATCTGCACGAAGATGCCTTCCAGTTCGACGCGACGGCTCTCGCCGCTCACCCTGTCCTTATAGACCAGGCCGGTGACCTTTTGGCCGTCGCCGCTGACCTCGGTGGTCTGGGCGCTGACGATCACCGTGACGTTGGGCAGGCTGGTCAGCTTGGCCTGCAAAACCGCGTCGGCGCGCAGCTTGCCGTCGAACTCGAGCAGGGTGACGTGGCCGACGATGCCGGCGAGGTCGATCGCCGCCTCGACGCCGGAGTTGCCGCCGCCGATCACCGCGACGCGCTTGCCCTTGAACAGGGGCCCGTCGCAGTGCGGGCAGAAGCAGACGCCCTTGGCCTTGTACTCGGCTTCGCCCGGCACGTTCATTTCGCGCCAGCGCGCGCCGGTGGCAAGGATCACCGTCTTCGCCTTGAGCGTCGCGCCGCTGGCCAGGCGCAGCTCGTGCATCTGCTCGCCGGGGACGAGGGCCGCGGCGCGCTGCAGGTTCATGATGTCGACTTCGTATTCCTTGACATGCTGCTCGAGCGCGGCGGCGAGCTTCGGCCCCTCGGTGTGCTGCACCGAAATGAAGTTCTCGATCGCCAGGGTGTCGAGCACCTGGCCGCCGAAACGCTCGGCGACGACGCCGGTGCGGATGCCCTTGCGCGCGGCGTAGATCGCCGCCGCGGCCCCGGCCGGGCCGCCGCCGACGACGAGGACGTCGAAGGGGTCGCGCGCCGAGAGCTTCTCGGCTTCGCGCGCCGCCGCGCCGGTGTCGACCATGGACGCAACTGAGGCCACGATTTCCTCGATGGTCATGCGGCCGTGGCCGAAGACCTCGCCGTTGAGGTAGACCACGGGCACGGCCATGATCTGGCGCGCCTCGACTTCCTTCTGGAACAGCGCACCGTCGATCATCGTGCTCTCGACGCCGGGATTGAGCACGGCCATCAGGTTGAGCGCCTGCACCACGTCCGGGCAGTTGTGGCAGGAGAGCGAGATGAAGGTCTCGAACTTGAACGTGCCGGCGCTGTTGCCGCCAATCGACTTTATCTGCTCGATCAGCGCGGCATCCACCTTGGGCGGGTGGCCGCCGGTCTGCAGCAGGGCGAGGATCAGCGAGGTGAATTCGTGGCCCATGGGCAGGCCGGCGAAGCGGATGCGGTGCGGCTCATTGGGACGGCCGACCGAGAAGGACGGGCGGCGGTCGTCGCTGCCGTCCTCGCGTACCGTCACCTTGGGCGAGAGCGCGGCGATGTCGGCGAGCAGTTCGCTCATCTGGCGCGAGGCGTCGCTGGCATCCGGCGAGGCGACGAGTTCGATGGGCTGCTGCAACTTTTCGAGGTAGGCGGCAAGCTGGGTCTTGATGGCGGCGTCGAGCATGATGGTCTCCGTATGGTCTGATTGCACTGGAAAGGCCGGCGCGGACTCGTGCTCCGTGCTGCCTTGCCGCTGCAATCCCGCCCCGGGATCGCCGGGACGGAAGGGCTGGGGTTGGGGGCTAGGTTAGATCTTGCCGACGAGGTCGAGCGAGGGTGCCAGCGTGGCGTCGCCTTCCTTCCATTTGGCCGGGCAGACTTCGCCCGGGTGGGCGGCGACGTACTGCGCGGCCTTGATCTTGCGCAGCAGCTCGGACGCATCGCGGCCGACGCCGCCGGCGTTGACCTCGATGATCTGGATCTTGCCCGCCGGGTCCATGACGAAGGTGCCGCGCTCGGCCAGGCCCGCTTCCTCGATCATCACGCCGAAGTTGCGGGTGATGGCGCCGGTCGGGTCGCCGATCATCGGGTACTTGATCTTGCCGATGGTCTCGGAGGAGTCATGCCAGGCCTTGTGGGTGAAGTGGGTGTCGGTGGACACGCCGTAGACCTCGACGCCGAGCTTCTGGAACTCGGGATAGACGTCGGCCATGTCGCCGAGCTCGGTCGGGCAGACGAAGGTGAAGTCGGCGGGGTAGAAGAACATCACCGACCACTTGCCCTTGAGCGAGGCTTCGGTGACGTCGACGAACTTGCCGTTGTGGAAGGCGGTGGCCTTGAAGGGCTGGACTGCGGTGTTGATGAGGGTGGTGTTCATGGGTTTTCTCCTGAGTGGTTTGAAAGGATCGGGTTGAAATCTCGTTGCGACGGAACGGATGATGAAGGCGCGCAATTAATCAATCCAATTGAATGTCGCGATCCGATAGATAGTAATAAGCTATCTACGGTAGGCTCCTTGGCGTATGATTTTTATCAATGACCGACCATCGGAACGTCGCCGCCGGCTACCGCACGGCAGCGCTCGACCGGCTTTGCGAGGCACGCCATGACCCTCACCGACCTCCGCTACATCGTCGCCCTCGCCCGCGAACGCCATTTCGGCCGCGCCGCCGAGAAATGCTTCGTCGCCCAGCCGACACTTTCGGTTGCGGTGAAGAAGCTCGAGGACCAGCTCGGCGTCGCTCTCTTCGAGCGTTCGCCGCAGGAGGTGCGCGTCACCCCGATCGGCGAGCGCGTCGTCGCCCAGGCCGCGAAGGTGCTGGCCGAGGCGGCGCAGCTGGCCGAAATCGCCAGCGCGGGAAAGGATCCGCTGGCAGGGCCGCTGCGCATCGGCGTCATCTATACCATCGCGCCCTGGCTGCTGCCGCGGCTGGTGCCGCTGGTGAAAGAGAGCGCGCCGGCGATGCCGCTGATCCTCGAGGAAAACTTCACCCACCGCCTGCTGGAGAAGGTGAAGAGCACCGAGCTCGACCTCGCCATCCTGGCCCTGCCGGTGGATGAGCCGGGGCTGGTGGCGCAGGCCGTCTATGACGAGCAGTTCCGCGTGCTGACGCCGGCCAACCACCCCTGGGCCAAGGAAAAGGCCATCGAGGTCTCCGAACTGCTGGAAGCACAACTGCTGATGCTGGGTGCCGGCAACTGTTTCCGCGATCAGGTGCTCGACCTCTGCGCCCGGGCCAGCCGCCAGTCCGGCATCTCGCCGCACGTGCTCGAGGGCAGTTCGCTCGAGACCATTCGCCACATGGTCGCCAGCGGCGTCGGCGTCACGGTGATGCCGGCCTCGGCGGTGGATGACATTGCGGCCAAGGACCCGCTGCTGCGGGTGCGGCCTTTCCAGGCACCGCATCCGACGCGCCGCGTCGGTCTGGTCTGGCGGGCCAGCTATCCACGGCACCAGGCTGTGGAGGTGGTGCGCCGTGCGCTGCTCGACAGCAAGCTGCCGGGGACGCGCCCCGTACCCACGCGATAGCCTTTTGATAGCCAGCCGCTATCACGTAGTTAGATAAATGTAATTTCCCTTTAATCAGCCGGGGTTCTAATCTTCGGCTGTCAAGGTCGCCTGTCGTCACATGCGACCGGCCTTGTCCATCTGCAACCCACGATAGGAGTCCCACCATGCAACTCAAAGGATCCAAGACCGAAAAGCACCTGAAAGACGCCTTTGCCGGCGAATCCCAGGCCAATCGTCGCTACCTGTATTTCGCAAACAAGGCCGACGTCGAGGGCTATGCTGATGTCGCCGCCCTGTTCCGCTCCACCGCCGAAGGCGAAACCGGCCATGCCCATGGTCACCTCGAGTACCTCGAGACCTGCGGCGACCCGGCCACCGGCCTGCCCTTCGGCGCCACTGCCGACAACCTCAAGTCCGCCGTCGCCGGCGAGACCCACGAGTACACCGACATGTACCCGGGCATGGCCAAGGACGCCCGTGCCGAAGGCTTCGACGAAGTCGCCGACTGGTTCGAGACCCTGGCGAAGGCGGAGCGTTCGCACGCCAACCGCTACCAGAAGGCCCTGAACGAACTGGGCTAAGCAAGTCAGCCGGCCGTTGCGGATTGCCGCGACGGCCGGAGTTTCATGTAAAAAAATGGCAAGGGAGAACAGCATGGCACGCGAAGGCAACCTCGAAGCCCCGACCCGGCACGCACTCGACTGGCAGAACCCCGAGTTCTACAGCGAGGAGGCGCTTTATCACGAGCTGGAGCGCGTGTTCGACATCTGCCACGGCTGCCGCCGCTGCGTGAGCCTGTGCCAGTCCTTCCCCTCGCTGTTCGATCTCATCGACGCTTCCGAAACCCTGGAAGTCGACGGCGTCAAGAAAGAGGATTACTGGCAGGTCGTCGATCACTGCTACCTCTGCGACCTCTGCTACATGACCAAGTGTCCCTACGTGCCGCCGCACGAATGGAACCTCGATTTCCCCCACCTGATGCTACGCGCCAAGGCGGTGCATTATCAGAAAGAATCCAAGCTGCGCGACGAGGTACTGACCAGCACCGACATGGTCGGCCGCTTCGTCGGCATTCCCATCGTCGCCCAGACAGTCAATGCCGTGAACAAGATCGGCCCGGCGCGCAAGGTGCTCGAGGCGGTCGCCGGCATCCACGCCGACGCCTGGCTGCCCGAGTTCTCGCCGAAGTCGCTGCGCAGCCGCTTCAACGTGCTCGATCCCGCCACCCAGGGCGAGCCGGCCGGCAGGACCACCGGCAAGGTGGCGCTGTTCGCCACCTGCTACATGAACCGCAACGAACCCGGCCCGGGCGCGGACCTCGTCGCCGTGTTCGAACACAACGGCATTCCCGTGACCATCGCCGAGAAGGAGCGCTGCTGCGGCATGCCCAAGCTCGAACTGGGCGATCTCGAATCGGTCAAGGCGGCGAAGGAAGGCAACATCCCGGTGCTGGCCAAGCTCGTCGATGAAGGCTGGGACCTGACCGCGCTGATCCCCTCCTGCGTGCTGATGTTCAAGCAGGAGCTGCCGCTGATGTTCCCCGACGATCCCGACGTACAGAAGGTCAAGAACGCCTTCTTTGACCCCTTCGAATACCTGATGCTGCGCCAGAAGGAAGGCAAGCTCAAGACCGACTTCAAGACGCAACTCGGCAAGGTGGCGCTGCACTCGGCCTGCCACCAGCGCGTGCAGAACATCGGGCCCAAGACCAAGGAGGCGCTGGCGCTGGTGCCGGGCACCGAAATCGATGTCATCGAGCGCTGCTCCGGCCACGACGGCACCTACGCGGTGAAGAAGGAGTTCCACGAATTCGCGATGAAGATCGTCAAGCCCGTGGTGAACCGCGTGAACCAGGCCAAGCCCGACCACTACGGTTCGGATTGCGCCATGGCCGGCCACCACATCGCCCACGCTCGCGCCGACGGTTCCACGCCCGAGCATCCCATGACCCTGCTGAAGAAAGCCTACGGAATCTGACCATGCTGACCCACGCCGACCTCTACAGCCTCGAGCAATACCATCGCCTCCGGCCCGAGTTCCGGGCCAAGGTCATCGCCCACAAGAAGAACCGGCAACTGCCGCTCGGTCCCAACGCGACGCTCTACTTCGAGGACGCGCTGACCATGCAGTACCAGGTGCAGGAGATGCTGCGCCTCGAACGCATGTTCGAGCCGGAGCTGATCCAGGAAGAGCTCGACGTCTACAACCCGCTGATCCCCGACGGCAGCAACTGGAAGGCCACCTTCATGGTGGAGTACCCGAACGAAGATGAACGCAAGCGAGCGCTCGCGAAGCTGATCGGCATCGAGAAGGCCATCTGGGTGCAGGTAGCCGACTTCGCCCGCGTCAATCCGATCGCCAACGAGGATCTCGACCGCGAGACCGAGGACAAGACCTCCGCCGTGCATTTCCTGCGCTTCGAGCTGACGCCCGAGATGGTCGCGGCGGTCGATGCCGGCGCCGCCATCCGCGCCGGCATCGACCATCCGCAGTATCAGGCGGAAATCACCGTTCCACCCGCCGTGCGCGACTCGCTCGCTGGCGACCTCAAATAAGGAAAAGCCCATGGCCTTGAAAATCGGAGACACCCTGCCCGGCGGCAAGCTGATGGAGGCCGTCGAATTCGACGAGGCCGCCGGCTGCCCGATGAATCCGAAGGAAGTCAACGTCGCCGCCGCGGCCGCCGGCAAGCGCATCGCCATCTTCGCCCTGCCCGGCGCCTACACCCCGACCTGCTCGGCCAAACACCTGCCGGGCTACCTCGCCCAGTACGATGCACTCAAGGCCAAAGGCGTCGACGAGATATGGTGCGTCGCTACCAACGACGCCTTCGTCATGGGCGCCTGGGGCCATGGCCAGAAGGTCGGCGGTCGCGTGCGCATGCTCGCCGACGGCAACGCCGCCTGGGCCCGTGCGCTCGGCCTGGACCTCGACCTGACCGGGCGCGGCATGGGCATCCGCCTGCAGCGCTTCTCGATGCTGGTCGACAACGGCGTGGTGAAACAGCTCAACGTCGAAGGCCCGGGCGAGTTCAAGGTCTCGGACGCTGCTACGCTATTGGCCCAGTTGGGCTAACCAATTCCTGCAAGGAGAACATCATGGACATCGGCATCGCCAAGAAGGATCGCGAAAAAATCGCCGCCGGCCTGTCGCGCCTGCTCGCCGACAGCTACACGCTCTACCTCATGACCCACAACTTCCACTGGAACGTGAAGGGGCCGATGTTCAACACCCTGCACCTCATGTTCATGGCGCAGTACACCGAGCAGTGGAACGCGCTCGACCTGATCGCCGAGCGCATCCGCGCGCTCGACTGCCCCGCCCCCGGCACCTACAAGGAATTCGTCAAGCTCGCCTCGATCAAGGAAGTCGAGGGCGTGCCCAAGGCGACCGACATGATCCGCCACCTGGTCGCTGCGCAGGAAGCCACCGCGCGTACCGCGCGCAGCCTGTTCCCGGTGGTGGAGAAGGCCAACGACCAGCCGAGCGCCGACCTGCTGACGCAGCGGCTGGAGGTTCACGAAAAAACCGCGTGGATGTTGCGCAGCCTGCTCGAAGAGTAGGGGAGCAAAGGCCCCGACGCGACGCCCCGGCCCGCCGGGGCGTTTTCATTTCTGCGGCTGGTAGCCGTCGGTCAGCGCTTCCATGAAGGCGACGATGTCGTCGACCTCCTGCCCGGTCAGCTTCAACCGGCCGAGCTCTTCCTTGTTGACGTTGCGGGCCACCTCGGCCTTCGGCCAGCAGCCGCGCTTGAGGGCCGCCGCCTCGGTCGCCTCGCCCTTGCAGGCGGGACGCACATCGCGATCGTTGTAGAAGGCCACCACGCCGCGCAGGGTCTTGAAGTAGCCGTTGTGCATGTAGGGCGCGGTCAACGCGATGTTGCGCAGCGTCGGCACCTTGACCTTGCCGTCCTCGGCACGCTGCTTGACGAAGCCGCCCAGCCCCTTGTCCACGAACTTTGTCCCTTGCGGGTTGTAGGCCTTGTCCAGCGCGTAGAACGGATTGTCGGGGTTCCGCGGCACCCCGAGATTGTCGTAGGTGAAGTCGGTGAACAACGGCAGGCCGCCGTCCGGACGCCGCTGGCTGGGATGGCACGCCGCGCAATTGCCTTTCTTCTCGTCGTTGAAGAGCCGCAGGCCGCGCAACTCCTGCGCGCTCAGTTTCGCCTTGCCCTGCAGCCAGGCATCGTGCTTCGAGGTGAAGGGCTGGAATTCCGCCGTGCGCTCGAAGGTGGCAATGGCGGCGACGATGGCGTCATAGGCGCGTTCGGTCTCGTCGAGCGATCCCTTGCCGAAGGCCGCGTCGAACTGACTGGCATAGGCCGCGCGCCGCACCTTCTCCACCACCGCGCGCTTGTCCGGATTGGCCATCTCGACCGGGTTGAGGAAGGGTCCCTTGGCCTGCTCTTCCAGCGTGGCGGCACGACCGTCCCAGAACTGGCCGCCGACGTAGTGTCCTTCCTCCTTGTCGAAATGGAAGGCGGGCGAGAAGGCCATGTACATCGCCGAGGGCGTGTTGCGGTTGCCGAAGCGTTCGCGGTGCACGCCTTTCGAAGTCGGCATGGCCCGGTCCGGATCGGTGAAGGCGGTGGCGGGATCGTGGCAACTGGCGCAGGACTGGCCGGCCGGCTCCGACAATGTGGCGTCGAAGAACAGCACCCGGCCAAGCTGCGCCCTGGCGTTCGCGGCGGCATCCTCGCCGGATGCCTGGGTCATGAGAGCGAAGGCGGCCAACCCTAAAACGGTGCGTTTCATTGCTTTCCTTTCACGATAACCGCAAGCATACCAAGCGCAGGGAAACCATGCGCCGGGAAACTTTCGGGGAGAGGCCAAGGGCGATAGACTAGGCGCCTCACTGCACGCCCCACCCCATGCGCATCCTCCGCCTCGCCAAAATCATCCGCGTCGGCATCCGTTACGGCCTCGACGAGCTCATCCTCGAGCACGAGCCGTCGGGCCATCTGGTGCGTTTCGCCAACGCGCTGTTCTTCTGGCGCGATCTCTCCGCGCCGCGCGCGGAACGCCTGCGCCTCGCCCTCGAGTCGCTCGGCCCGATCTTCGTCAAGTTCGGCCAGGTATTGTCGACCCGCCGCGACCTGATGCCCGAGGACATCGCCAACGAGCTGGAGAAGCTGCAGGATCGCGTGCCGCCCTTCCCCTCGGAGCAGGCCATGGCTGAATTGGAGAAGGCCTACGGCAAACCCGTCACGGGGGACGGCGGGGTGTTCGCCTCGTTCTCCCGCGAGCCGGAGGCCTCGGCCTCGGTGGCGCAGGTGCATTTCGCCACCCTGCACGACGGCAGAGAGGTCGCGGTCAAGATCCTGCGGCCGGGGATAGCGCCGGTGATCGCCCACGACATCGCCCTGCTCGACGCCATGGCCTGGCTGCTCGAAAAGCTCTGGTCCGACGGCAAGCGCCTCAAGCCGCGCGAGGTGGTGGCTGAGTTCGACAAGCACCTGCACGACGAGCTCGACCTGATGCGCGAGGCCTCGAACTGCTCGCAGCTGCGCCGCAACTTCGTGGACTCGAAGGTGCTGCTGGTGCCCGAGGTGCATTGGGACTGGTGCCGCCACTCGGTGATGGTGATGAGTCGCATGAGCGGCGTGCCGATCGGCCAGATCGACCGCCTGCGCGAGGCCGGACTCGATCTCAAGGTGCTGTCGCGCACCGGGGTCGAGATCTTCTTCACCCAGATATTCCGCGACGGCTTCTTCCACGCCGACATGCACCCGGGCAACATCTTCGTCTCGACCGATCCGGCCACCTTCAACGCCTACATCGCGCTCGACTTCGGCATCATGGGCACGCTCAACGAGGTCGACAAGCGCTACCTCGCCATCAACTTCCTCGCCTTCTTCCAGCGCGACTACCACCGCGTCGCCGAGGCGCACATCGAGTCGGGCTGGGTGCCGCCGGAGACGCGCGTCGACGAGCTGGAGGCCGCGGTGCGCGCAGTGTGCGAGCCGATTTTCGACCGGCCGCTGAAGGAAATCTCCTTCGGCCACGTGCTGCTGCGCCTGTTCCAGACCTCGCGCCGCTTCAACGTCGAGATCCAGCCGCAGCTGGTGCTGCTGCAGAAGACGCTGCTCAACATCGAGGGCCTCGGCCGCCAGCTCGACCCCGAGCTCGACCTGTGGCAGACCGCCAAGCCCTTCCTCGAACGCTGGATGTCGGAGCAGATCGGCTGGCGCGGCCTGCTCAACCACATCAAGGCCGAGGCACCGCAATGGGCCGCGCTGCTGCCGCAGTTGCCGCGTCTGGCGCACCAGGCCATGGCACGCGACAGCCAGGCGCAACTGGCCGCGGAAGTCGCGCGGCTGACGGCCGAGCAGGGGCGGCAGACATGGCTGCTGGCCGCAATCGCGCTAATTCTGGCCGCCCTTCTGGGACTCCACTGGCTATAATTTTTAGCCATGCTGCTCTGGTTCGTCATCCTCTACCTGCTCGTCTCCGTCGGCATCGGCCTGCTGGCGGCCACGCGCGTCCATAACGCCAAGGACTTCGCCGTCGCCGGCCGCAGCCTGCCGCTGCCCGTGGTCACCGCCACAGTGTTCGCCACCTGGTTCGGCGCCGAGGCGGTGTTCGGCGTCTCGGCCACCTTCGTCAAGGACGGCCTCGGCGGCGTCGTCGCCGACCCCTTCGGCTCGGCGATGTGCCTGGTCATCGCCGGCGTCCTCTTCTCGCGCTACCTCTACAAGCTCAACATCATCACGCTCGGCGACTTCTACCGCATGCGCTACAACCGCACGGTCGAGGTCGTCACCACCATCTGCATCGTGCTCTCCTACCTGGGCTGGGTGGCCGCCCAGATCAAGGCGCTCGGCCTGATCTTCTTCGTCGTCACCGACGGCGCCGTCAGCCAGGAGGCGGGCATGATCCTCGGCACCGCGATCGTGCTGACCTACACCATCTTCGGCGGCATGTTCTCGGTGGCCATCCTCGACTTCGTGCAGATGGCCGTGTCGATGGGCGGGCTGATCTTCATCGCCTGGGTCATCAGCGGAAAAGTCGGCGGTGGCGCCACGGCGGTGGTCGACCATGCTCGTGCTGCCGGCAAGCTCGACTTCTTCCCGGCGCCCGACCCCTGGCTGTGGCTGACCTTCATCGGCACCTGGCTCACCATGATGCTGGGCTCCATCCCGCAGCAGGACGTGTTCCAGCGCGTCACCTCGGCGAAGAGCGCGAAAATCGCGCTGTGGGGCTCGGTGCTGGGGGCGACGATCTACTTCTGCTTCACTTTCGTGCCGATGTTCATCGCCTACTCGGCCACCCTGATCGACCCCGCCATGTTCGGCGAACTTATGGAGAAGGACTCGCAGCTGGTGCTGCCGACCCTGGTCCTGCAGCACACGCCGCTGCTCGCCCAGATCCTGTTCTTCGGCGCCGTGCTCTCGGCCATCATGAGCTGCTCGTCGGCGACGCTGCTGGCGCCGTCCGTCACCTTCGCCGAGAACGTGGTCAAGGGCTTCTACCCGAACATGGGCGACCGCCAGTTCCTGCGCGTGATGCGCATCTGCCTGGTCGGCTTCGCCTGCATGGTGCTGGCCTTTGCGCTCAAGTCCGAAGCCTCGATCTTCAAGATGGTCGAGAACGCCTACAAGGTCACGCTGGCCGGCGCCTTCGTGCCGCTGGCCGCCGGCATCTTCTGGCAGCGCGCGACGACGCAGGGTGCGCTGGCCGCGACCTTCGGCGGCCTCACCACGTGGATCCTGATCGAGGTGCTGATCGGCGAGGCCAGCCCGGTGCCGCCGCAACTGATCGGCCTCGGCGTTTCGCTCCTCGGCATGGCCGCCGGCTCGCTGCTGCCGCAATGGGTCGGCCACAGGATGCCGGGCCGGCCGCTGCACGAGCTGCAGCACCACGTGGCGGCGGAGACACACCATGTGGCGGAACCGATCCACCACCATCCCACTCACGGATGAAACCGCGGCGCTCCGGTAGGCAGCGGGGCGCGGCCGGTCCATTTCGAAAACTGAGCTGTGGCACTTCTTGAAATCCGCAACGTCACCCGCCGCTTCGGCACGCTCGAGGCGGTCAGGGACGTCACGCTGGCGATCGAGGCCGGCGAATTCTTCACCCTGCTCGGCCCTTCGGGCTGCGGCAAGACCACCATCCTGCGCATGATCGCCGGCTTCGACGAGCCCGACGCCGGCGAAATCCTGCTCGACGGCCGTCCCCTCACCGGCATCCCGCCCGAAGAGCGCCCGCTGCACACGGTGTTCCAGAGCTACGCGCTGTTCCCGCACATGACCGTGGCCGGCAACGTCGCCTTCCCGCTCGAGATGGCGGGCAAGTCGCGCGACGAGATCCGCCGCCGCGTCGGTGAAACTCTGGAACTGGTGCACCTGAGCGACAAGGCCGACAGCTTCCCCCACGAGCTGTCCGGCGGCCAGAAGCAGCGCGTCGCCCTGGCGCGCGGCCTGGTCAACAAGCCTCGCCTGCTGCTGCTCGACGAGCCGCTCGGTGCGCTCGACGCCAAGCTGCGCGTCGAGATGCAGAGCGAGCTGATCGCGCTGCAGCGCGACGTCGGCATCACCTTCGTCTTCGTCACCCACTCGCAGCAGGAGGCGCTGGCGCTGTCGCACCGCATCGCCGTGATGAAGGACGGCCGCGTCGAGCAGTATGACGAGCCCGACCGGCTCTACACCCAGCCGGCCAACCGCTTCGTCGCCGACTTCATCGGCAGGATCAACCTGCTCGAGGTCGAAGTCGTCGCCGCCAGCAAGGTGCTGCTGACACTGAATGCACCCGGACTCGGCCAGATCGCCGCCACCGACCTGCGCCCGCTCAAGCCCGGCGAGCACGGCGCCTTCGCCCTGCGGCCGGAGCTGGTACGCGTCTTCGGCCACAAGGAGTCGGCCGACCTCAAGAACCGCTTCGAGGGCACCGTGCGCGAACTGCTCTACCTCGGCGACGTGACGCATTACAAGATCGAACTGGCCAACGATTTCGTCATCGAGGCGTTGATGCCAAACGCCGCGCCGGGCCGCGCCAAGTTCCACGAGATCGGTGATCCCGTCGCAGTCTGCTGGCGCCACGACGCCGGCGTATTCCTTAAGGACTGAAATGAAACACGACGTTGGGTGCATGATCGGACCGGCGGGGTGCTCTGCTCCGCTCATGTCAACCCGGCGCCGGCCTTCGGCCGCCGCCTCCTTCTTTACTTCGCTGTGCAGAGCACCCCGCCGGTCCGATCGGGAAGATCCGTGGGTATTTGGCCGTGCAGAAACGCTGGCGTGTCCCGCCGAGGGTGGCGGGTAGCCGACATGGCGAAGTAAAGAAGGAGGGACGGGCTCAGCCCGGCCCGGATGACATGAGCGATGTCGGCTACCCGCCACCCTCGGCGCGCCCCGATCCTCGAAGAACAAGGCGTTTCATGCGCCGCGGGCGGCGCGCAGCACGGTGGGGCAACTGACATGGTCCGCCAGCAGGCGCTCACGCGATGGCTGGTGACGGCGCCGCCGACACTGTTCCTGCTGGCGTTCTTTCTCGCCCCGGCGCTGATCGTCGTCGCAGCCGCGTTCCGCGAACCGGGCGAATTCGGCGGGCTCGCGCCGCTGACCACCCTGTCCACCGAGGCCTACCGCTTCCTGCTCGGCGACATCATCTACTTCGAAATCTTCGCCCGCTCCTTCCTCGTGGCGCTGCTCACGACACTGATCTGCATCGTGCTCGCCTACCCGCTGGCCTGGCTGATCGCGAAGAGCCCCAAGAAGCGCCGCGACCTGCTGGTGCTGCTGGTGATCCTGCCCTTCGCCAGCAACTTCCTGGTGCGCATCTACGCCTGGATCATGCTGCTCGGCCCCGCCAACCTGCTGTACACGCCCTTCGCGGTCATCGCCGGCATGGTCTATGTGCACCTGCCGTTCATGATCCTGCCGCTCTACACCAACCTCGAAAAGCACGACCCGGCGCTGCTCGAGGCCGCGCAGGACCTCGGCGCCAGCGCCTGGACGCGCTTCTGGCGCGTGACCTTCCCGCTGTCGCTGCCCGGCATCTTCTCCGGCTCGGCGCTGGTGTTCATCCCCGTGCTCGGCATGTTCGCGGTGCCCGAGCTGCTCGGCGGCACCGGCGACATCCTGATCGGCAACCTGATCAAGGAGCAGTTCCTCGACAACCGCGACTGGCCTCTCGGTTCGGCGCTATCGATCCTGCTGACGGCGCTGGTACTACTGCTCGCCGGCCTCACCGCCTGGACGGCGCGCAAGGGCTTGCACGGCACCGAGGCCGTATCATGAAACCCGCGAGCTTCTGGCTCTGGGCCGCCTCCCTCGCCATCTATGCCTTCCTCTACGTACCGCTGGCCGTGGTCGTGCTGTTCTCGTTCAACGACTCGATGCTCAACGCGCAATGGGTCGGCTTCACCTTCCGCTGGTATGAAAAACTGCTCGGCGACGGCGAGATGCTGCGCGCCGCCGCCAACTCGCTGCTGATCGCGCTGCTGTCGTCGGCGATTTCCACCGTGCTCGGCGCCATGGCCGGCCTGGCCATGCACCGCTACCGCTTCCGCTGGCTGCCACTGCTGGTGCTGACCCCGGTGGCCATGCCCGAGATCCTGCTCGGCGTCTCGCTGCTGCTGTTCTTCCGCCAGGTGCTCGACCTCACCCTCGGCTTCATCTCCATCCTGATCGCCCACATCACTTTCTCCATCGGCTTCGTCGCGGTGATCGTGCGCGCGCGCCTGGCCGGCATGGACGAGAGCATCTTCGAGGCCGCGCGCGACCTCGGCGCCACGCCCTGGGCCACCTTCCGCCGCATCACCCTGCCGCTGATCCTGCCTGCGCTGGTGGCCGGCTTCCTGATGAGCTTCACGCTGTCGATCGACGACTTCGTCATCACCTTCTTCGTCGCCGGCGTCGGCGTCAGCACGCTGCCGCTGCAGATCTACTCCATGATCAAGGTCGCGGTGACGCCCGAGGTCAATGCGGTGTCGACGCTGCTGATGGCACTGACGCTGACGCTGATCTTCCTCGCCAGCCGTTACGCGCCCGACGTGCTGAAGGGGCGGCAGTGACGCCGCTCCGCCAGCGCCGACTTTTGGCTTCGGCCGCTACGCTTAACCGGCTTTGCCGTTTAGCCTCCGCCGAAAGCCGGAGGATGGCATGAAGCATTTGCCATCTCCTCGGCGCCGACTTTTGCTTGCCGGCGTGCTGACGCTGCCGTTCATGTCCGCAGCGCACGCGGCAGAAGGCGTGCTGCACCTCTACAACTGGAACAACTACATCAGCGACGACACCCTGCGCCGCTTCGAGCAACGCTGCGGCTGCCGCGTCAGGCAGGACTACTACTCCGACAACGAGGAGATGCTGGCCAAGCTCGAAGCCGGCGCGGTTGGCTACGACCTGCTGGTGCCGACCGGCAACGCCGTCGAGTCGCTGATCCGCCGCAAGGCGCTGCGCCCTCTCGAACATGCGCGGCTGCCGCACCTGGCCAACACCAAGGCGGAATTCATGAATCCCTGGTACGACCCGGGCAACCGCTACTCCGTGCCTTATGCCAGCACCGTCACCCTGATCGGCTTCAACGTCGAGAAACTGCGCGGCCTCGGCCTGCCCACCGACACCTGGGCGCTGATCTTCGAGCCGCGCCACCTCGAGAAGATCAGGGGCAAGGTCACTGTGCTCAATAGCCAGCGCGAACTGATGGCGGCGGCGATGAAGTACCTCGGCCACTCGGTGCAGGAGCAAGATCCGGCGAAGTGGGACGAGGCCAAGCGCCTGCTCCTGCGCGCCAAGCCCTACTGGGCGACCTTCTCCAACAGCACCTACATCAAGGACCTCGCCATCGGCAACATCTGGGTCGCCCACGGCTACAGCAACGACATGTTCCGGGCGCGCGAGGACGCCCGCGCGGCGGGCCGGCCGTTCAGCATCGGCTTTTCCACGCCGAAGGAGGGCGCCGTGCTGGCGGTCGACAGCTTCGTGCTGCATCGCTCGGGCGCGCGGCCGGACCTCGCCCACCGCTTCATCGACTTCATGCTCGAGGGCGACAACGCGGCCGACGTCTCCAACCTGATCGGCGCCGGCAACACCAACGCCGCGGCGATGCCGCATATCAAGCCCGAGATCGCCGCCGAGCCGGCCATCTTCCCGCCGCCGGCGACGCTGCGGCAGCTCGAGATGCTGCGCGACTTCGATCCCAAGCTGCGCCGAACGCTGTCGCGCATGTGGACCGAGATCAAGGTGCGTTAGCTAGCTGGGGCGGCGCCAGCGGGTGATCGCCTGGTTCAGGGCATCCGGCTTGATCGGCTTGGGCAGGTAGTCGTTCATGCCGGCATCGAGGCAGCGCTGGCGGTCTTCCGGCATGGCGTTGGCGGTCAGGGCGATCACCGGGATCGACGGGTCGGGCACCCCGGTGGCCGGGTCGCGCAGCTGTCGCGTCGCCTCGAAACCATCCATCTCCGGCATCTGGCAATCCATCAGCACCAGATCGAAGGGCTGGGCCTTGAGGGCAGCCAGCGCCTCGATGCCGTTGCCCGCCACCGCGCTGCTATGGCCCAGGCGCTGTATCAGCTTTACTGCCACCATCTGGTTCACCGCGTTGTCCTCGACCACCAGGATGCGCAACCCCCGCTCCGCCTCTGCCGGTGAAGTAGTCGGCACACCCCTGGATCCGACGGCTGGCACAGGTGGTGTCACGCCGATTTCGCTTCCCGCCCTGAGGCCGAGCACAGTTTCGAGGGTGTCCCGCAACTTGTCCGCCTTGACCGGCTTGGCCAGATAGGCGGCGAAGCCCAGTTCGAGGAAGCGCCGGGCATCGTGCCCCACGCCGACCGAGGTCAGCATCACCAGCGGAATGTCCCGCCAGTCCGGATGTTCGAGCATCGCGCGGCCGAGGGTATCGCCGTCCATGTCCGGCATCTGCATGTCGAGCAGGGCCAGGTCGATGCGGCGATGGGCGGCGGCCTCGCGCGCGAGCAGTTCGAGCGCCATCGGCCCCGAATCGGCCAGCAACGTTTCGCCGCCCCAGTCCTTGAGCAGGACCTGCAGCAGGCGGCGGTTGGTGGGATTGTCGTCGACCACCAGCACGCGGCGGCCATTGAGGACACCCCGGGCCTGGGGCGCGGCCTCCGGCAGCCGGGCAGGTGACAGGCCGATGGCGAACCAGAAGGTGAACCCGGTACCCTCGCCGCTGTAGGCACCGATCTCGCCGCCCATCAGCTCGACCAGGCGCTTGCAGATCGACAACCCCAGCCCGGTGCCGCCGTAGCGCCGGGTGGTGGAAGCGTCGACCTGGGTGAAGGGCTGAAACAGCAGGCCGATCTTGTCGGGTGGAATGCCGATGCCGGTATCGCGCAACTCGAAGCGCAGCCGCACCTCCTCCCCGGTCGCGGGCTCGAGCACGACATGCAGCGACACCTCGCCGGCGGAAGTGAACTTGATGGCATTGCCGCCGAGGTTGATGAGGATCTGCCGCAGCCGCCCGGGGTCGCCGCGCACGCCGGCCGGCACGTCGGGATCGACCATGAGCACGAACTCGAGCTTCTTCTCGTGGGCGCGGAAGGCGAGCAGGTCGGCGGCCCCGTCGAGCATGCCGCGCAGGTCGAAGTCGATCTGCTCGAGTTCCAGCTTGCCGGCCTCGATCTTGGAGAAGTCGAGGATGTCGTTGATGATGGTGAGCAGCGCCTCGGCGCTGTGGCGGATGGTCTCGGCGAATTCCTTCTGCTCGGCGTCGAGCCGGGTGTCGAGCAGCAGGCCGGTCATGCCGATCACGCCGTTCATCGGCGTGCGGATTTCGTGGCTCATGGTGGCGAGGAACTCGCTCTTGGCGCGGCTGGCCGCCAGCGCCGCCTCGCGCGCCACGATCAGCTGCGCCTCGGCCTGCTTGCGCTCGGTGATGATGGTGCCGGTGCCACGGTAGCCGGCGAAGCGTCCCTCGGCGTCGACGTGCGGAATGCCGGAAACCGATATCCAGCGCACGTTGCCGTCGTTGCTGCGGATCTGGTATTCGAAGTTCTTGAACGGCTCGTGCGCATCGATCCGGGCGAGGTGGTCGGCGATCACCTGCGGCGGGTTGAGGTGATCGCGGTCGAGCAGTTCCCGGCGACTGCGGCCCAGCACCTGGCTGGGGTGTAGGCCATAAACCTGCTCGAAATTGTCGGAGAAGAAGCAGAAGCGATGATTCTGGTCGGTTTCCCAGAACCAGTCCGAGGCACTCTTGGAAAAGTCGCGCGAGCGGATCTCGTCCTCGGACAGGCGCTCGGTCATGTGGGCGGCCAGCCGCTCGGCGCGCAGGCGGGTCACCATCAGCAAATAGACCACCAGCGCCGCCAGCAGCGAAACGAAGAAGCCGGCGCCCGCGGTCAGGGCGTGGGGCAGCAGGCCGAGCTGATTCCAGAAAAAATCACGCGGCGAGACATGCAGCTGCCACAGGCGGTTGCCGAACTTCAGGTCGTACTGCCGCGACATCCCGCGCAGCTGGTAGCTGGCCTCTGCCGCAGGCAGGCTCCTGTCGCCGGAGAGGTGGCCGTCGGCATCGAAAATCAGGTGCGGCTCCTCGTCGGTGACGATGTCATACAGCTCGAAGTCGATCTGATCGCTGGCGATGCCCTTGAGCAGCTTGCCGACGCTCACCGTCATCAGCGACCAGCCGAAGATCGCATCCGCACGCTGCTGCGGCGTGTCGACGGGCAAGCCCGTGCGGTAAATCGGCGACAGCAGGTCCAGCCCGGTGCCGCCCGGGCCGAGCGGCACCGTCAGCGCGGGCTCGGCGGTCCACATCGCGCGCATCGCCGCTTCCCGCCGCGCCGAATCGGAACCGATGTCCAGGCCGATGATCTTCGCTGCCCGCTCCCGCGGCTCGAAATAGTCGACTACCAGGGCCGCGCCGGTGTTGCTGCCCTGACGACGGATGGCAAAGGCGGCGCCCAACTCGCGCCGGCGGCTCTCCGTGTAGGCAGCGAGGGCGGCGCCATCGACATGCCGCACGAAGCCGAGTCCGAGCAACCCCGGGAATTCGCTCTGCAGGTCGCGCGAGGCCGCGTAGGCGGCGAATTCGGCACGCCCCAGATCGGGCTTGACGATGAACAATCCCTGCACACTGCGCAAGCCGTGGCCGTAGCTTTCGATGCGGTCGCGCAGGGCTTCGGCCAGGTGGTCGCTTACCTTGAGGAAGGTGCTCTCGGCGAACTTCTGGTTCTGCTCGGCGTGCCACAGGGTCAGCCCGGCGGTAAGCGCCAGCCCCGCCAGCATGGTCGCGGCGGCGGCCAGTGCGGCGGAATTGACATGCAGCTTGGATTTGATGGATTCGAGCATCGGTAATGCCGGAAAAGGCCGTCGGAGCCGGCTCCCCATGAACCGGCCCGACCACCAAATATAAATGATCCGCCATGCGGCCCGCCGTCCATTGACCTAGGTCAAGCCACGGGCGGATGCGGCACCGTATAGTCGCAGCCTTTGTTTTGAGGGCAGGCGTCATGCGCGCCAACATCGAACTCGTTTGCCCCGCCGGCGGCCTGCCGGCACTCAAGGCCGCGGTCGACCACGGCGCGGACTGCGTCTACGCCGGCTTCCGCGACGAGACCAACGCCCGCAATTTCGACGGCCTCAACTTCGACGACAAGGCGCTGGCCGAAGGCGTGAAATACGCCCACGCCCGCAAGGCGAAGGTGCTGATCGCCCTCAACACCTTTCCGCAGGCTTCCAACTGGAGCCGCTGGACCGCCGCCGTCGATCGCGCCGCCGGCCACGGCGTCGATGCCGTGATCCTCGCCGACATGGGGCTGATGGACTACGCCGCGCGCAAGCATCCGAACCTGCGCCTGCACCTTTCCGTGCAGGGCTCGGCCACCAACTACGAGGCGATCAACTTCTATCGCGAGCGCTTCGGCATCCAGCGCGCCGTGCTGCCGCGCGTGCTGTCCATCGCCCAGGTCGAACAGGTGATCAGGAACACGCCGGTCGAGATCGAGATCTTCGGCTTCGGCGGCCTGTGCGTGATGGTCGAGGGCCGCTGCGCGCTGTCGGCCTACGCCACCGGCACCTCGCCCAACTGCCAGGGCGCCTGCTCGCCGGCCAAGAGCGTGCGCTGGGAACAGACCCCGCAAGGCATGGAGACACGGCTCAACGGCATCCTCATCGACAAGTTCGCCGATGGCGAGCGCACCGGCTACCCGACGCTGTGCAAGGGCCGCTTCGAAGTCAGTGATGGCGAAATGAGCGAAACCTACTACGCCATCGAGGAGCCGACCAGCCTCAACACCATCGAGATGCTGCCGGAACTGCTGCGCATCGGCGTCTCCGCCATCAAGATCGAGGGTCGCCAGCGCAGTCCCGCCTACGTCGCGCAGGTGACGCAGGTGTGGCGCGAGGCCATCGACAGTTGCAAGCGCGACGCCACGCACTTCGCGCCGAAGGCGGCGTGGATGGCCGAACTGAACAAGGTGTCGGAAGGGCAATCGCACACGCTCGGCGCCTATTACAGGCCATGGAAATGAAAATCTCCCTCGGCCCCCTGCTCTACTACTGGCCGCGCCAGCAGGTCTTCGACTTCTACGCCGACGTGGCGACGATGCCTGTCGACATCGTCTATGTCGGCGAGACGGTCTGCTCACGCCGACACGAGCTGCGCCTGGAGGACTGGCTCGACGTCGCCGCCAGGCTGCGCGACGCCGGCAAGGAAGTCGTGCTGTCGTCGCTGACGCTGATCGAATCCGAGTCCGACCTCAAGGCGCTGCGCCGCATGGTCGCGACCGAGGGCTACACGACCGAGGCCAACGAAATGGGCGCGGTGCGCCTGTGCGCCGAAGCCAAACGCAACTTCGTCGCCGGACCGACGCTCAACGTCTTCGGCCCCGAGACCCTGCGCCTGCTCGGCGAGATGGGCGCCAGGCGCTGGGTGCTGCCGCCCGAGGCCACGCGCGAGATGCTGCAGGGCCTGCAGGCAGGCCGGCCCGCCGGCATGGAGACGGAGGTGTTCGCCCACGGCCGCCTGCCGCTGGCCTATTCTGCGCGCTGCTTCACGGCGCGGCGCTTCAACCTGCAGAAGGACAGCTGCGAGTTCAAGTGCATCGACTTCCCCGCGGGCCTCGCGCTCAAGACGCGCGAAGGCGAGGCCTTCCTCACCCTCAACGGCATCCAGACGCAATCGGCCAAGACCTATAATCTGCTGGGCGAACTGCCGCAACTGCTCGCCGACGGCGTCGACGTGCTGCGCATCAGCCCCGAGCACGCCGGCACGCGCGAACAGGTCGAGCGGTTCCGCGCGGTGATCGACGGCGGCGTCGCGGCCGCGGTTCCCGCCGAGGACTGCAACGGCTTCTGGTATGGCAAACCCGGTTTGGAGTTGATCCGCGCATGACGAATTACCCCCCCTCCCAGCCTCTCCTCGCGGGGAGGTGACGTTAGTTCGCCGTTGCACGGCTCCGCTTGGGTGGCCGCCGCCCTTGGGGCGGCCGGCGGGCGTCAAGATTCCCGACTTCACCCTGCCCGCAGCGCTCACCCGCCTCGGCCCGCGCCTGCCGCAACTGCCGCCCACGCTCGTCCTCGTCGCCGCGCTCAATGCCGCGCTGGGCCGGATGCTGCCGCGCGAACCGCTGGAGCCGCTTGTCGGCCGCCGCATCACCATCAAGGTGCTCGACGCCGGCATGACCCTGCGTTTCGCCTATGGCGAGCGCGGCTTCAGGCCCTCCTTCGAGTCCACGCCGGCCGACCTCACCATGTCCGCCCGTTCGCGCGACTTCCTCGCCCTGCTGCTGCGCGAGGAGGATGCCGACACCCTGTTCTTCAGCCGCCGCCTGCTGATGGAAGGCGCCACCGAACTGGGGCTGCTGGTCAAGAACACACTCGACGGCATCGACCTGCCGCGCTTCGATCCCGCGCAGCTGGGTACGCAACTGCGCGCGCGCCTGGCGCCGGCGGAACTGCTGAACCGCTTCGTGGCGCGGCTCGCGCAGCGTGCTGTCCCCCACCACTGACAGCAACAGCGGGCGGGCGCCGCCGGAATCGCGCCTGCCGCTCTACCTGGCCGGCGCCTACACGCTGCTGGCGATCTACGGCAGCCTTTACCCGTTTTCCGGCTGGCGCGACTCCGGCGTGCCGCTGGCCGAGTTCCTGACCGCGGCCTGGCCGCGCTACTACACCGCCTTCGACCTCGCCGCGAACTTCGCCGCCTACCTTCCGCTCGGATTCCTCTGGGTGCCGGCGCTGCGGCCGCTGCTCGGCCCGACCCTTGCCGTCGTTGTCGCCACCCTGGTCGGCAGCGGCTTCAGCCTCTCGGTCGAGACGCTGCAGAACTTCTTGCCCAGCCGGGTGCCGTCGAATGCCGACCTCGCCTGCAACGCGCTGGGCACCCTGGCCGGTGCTCTGGCCGGCGCCCGCTGGGGCGCGACTCTGCTCGACGGCGGCCGCATCGACATGCTGCGCCGGCGGCTGTTCATGCACGGCCGCGCCGGCGATTGGGGTCTGCTGCTGATCGCGCTGTGGCTGCTGAGCCAGCTCAATCCCCTGACGCTGCTGTTCGGCAACGGCGACCTGCGCAGCCTGCTCGAGCTGCCGGCGCCGCTGCCCTATACCGCCAGCCGCTTCGCCGAGATCGAGGCGGCGGCGGTCTGCGCCCACACCGTCGCCATCGGCCTGCTGGCCGGGCGCATCGCGCGCGGCGCGCGCCACGCGGTGGCGCTGGGACTGGGGCTGATCGCGGCCGGACTGGTCGTCAAGACGCTGGCGCTGACCCTGCTGATGCTCGGCCCGCAGGGTCTGGCCTGGGCCACCCCCGGCAGCCTGGCCGGACTTGCCGTCGGCGTCCTGATTTTCCTCGCCGTGTCGCCAGCGCCGACTTTTCTGCGCCAGGCGCTGGCGGCGCTGGCGCTGCTCTTCGCCACGGTGCTGGTCAATCTCGCGCCGGACAACCCCTACCTCATCAACACCCAGCAGTTCTGGTTCGCCGGCCAGTTCCTCAACTTCAACGGCCTGACGCGGCTGGCCTCGTCACTGTGGCCCTTCCTCGCCCTGCCCTGGCTTTTCATGCTGAGACCCCGCCATGACTGAGAATACCGACCGCATCCACGACCTGCCCTCGTTGCGCGACGCCCTGCGCGAATTCGCCGAGGCACGCGACTGGCGCCCCTACCACACACCGAAAAACCTGGCGATGGCGATGATCGTCGAAGCCGCCGAACTGGTCGAACATTTCCAGTGGGCGACGCCAGCGGAGAGCATGGCGCTGCCGCCCGACAAATTGCTCGAAGTGCGCGAGGAAGTGGCCGACACTCTGATCTACCTGGTCGAACTGGCCGACGCGCTGGGCATCGACCTCATCGCCGCGGCGCGGGATAAGATTGCGAAGAACGCCGTCAAATATCCCGCTCCACGGAGAGAGTCATGAGCCACTTCAAATACCACGTCTTCTTCTGCACCAACCAGCGCGAAGGCGGCGAGCCGTGCTGCAACAACCACGGCGCCGGCGACATGCGCGACCACATGAAGGCGCGCGTCAAGGCGCTCGGCGACAAGGTGCCGGGCAAGGTGCGCGTCAATACCGCCGGCTGCCTCGACCGCTGCGAGAAGGGGCCGGTGATCGTGGTCTATCCCGAGGCGACCTGGTACACCTATGTTGACGCCGAGGATATCGACGAGATCATCGATTCGCATCTCGTCGGAGGCAAGGTCGTCGAACGCCTGAAAGTGGACTGAGCATGTCGCGCCACGAGCGCCTGCTGCTCGACGGGCCGGATGGCAGGATCGAGGTCTTCATCGAGCCGCACGAGGCCGCGACCGGCATCGCCCTGATCGCCCATCCCCACCCGCTGTTCGGCGGCACCGCCGACAACAAGGTGGTCACCACGCTGGCCAAGGCCTTCCGCGAACTCGGCTGCGTCACGCTGCGGCCGAGTTTCCGCGGCGTCGGCGGCTCCGAGGGCGAGCATGACCATGGCGTCGCCGAGACCGAGGATCTGCTCGCCGTGCATGCCTACGCCCGCGGCCGCTTCGGCGCCGGGCTGCCGGTCTATCTCGCCGGCTTCTCCTTCGGCGCCTATGTCGTGACGCGGCTGGCGCAGCGGCTCGCGGCCGATGGCGACCCGGCTGCACGCCTGGTGCTGGTCGGCACCGCCGCCGGATTCGTCGAGGGCGCACGCACGTATGAAACGGAAGCCGTCGCACCCGACACGCATCGTCATCCATGGCTCGGCGGACGAGACGGTGCCGCTGGCCAACGTCATGCGCTGGGCCGAGCCGCTCGAGCTGCCGGTGACGGTGATCCCCGGTGCCGACCATTTCTTCCACCGCAAGCTGCACCTGATCCGCGCGATCATCCACTCCAGTTGGCCCCGCTGACCGTCGACGCGCTGCGCAAGTCCTACGCCGGCCGCGAGGTCGTCGCCGGTGTCTCGTTCGCGCTCAGGCGCGGCGAATGCTACGGCCTGCTCGGCCCCAACGGCGCCGGCAAGACCACCACGCTGCGCTGCTGCCTCGGCCTCACGACGCCGGATTCGGGCACGATCACCCTGGTGGACCAGCCCGTGCCCGAGCGGGCGCGCGCGGCCCGCGCCCGCGTCGGCGTGGTGCCGCAGTTCGACAACCTCGACCCCGACTTCTCCTGCGCCGAGAACCTGCTGGTCTACGGCCGCTACTTCGGCATGAGCGACGCGACGATCCGCGCCCGCATCCCGCAACTGCTCGAATTCGCCGGCCTCGGCGGCAAGGAGAAAGCCAGCATCCGCACCCTCTCCGGCGGCATGAAGCGGCGCCTGACGCTGGCCCGAGCGCTGGTCAACGACCCCGACCTGCTGATACTCGACGAGCCGACGACCGGCCTCGACCCGCAGGCGCGGCACCTGATCTGGGAACGCCTCAAGCGCCTGCTCGCCGACGGCAAGACCATCCTGCTCACCACCCACTTCATGGACGAAGCCGAGCGGCTGTGCCAGCGCCTCGCCATCATGGACGCCGGCCGCATCATGGTCGAAGGCGCGCCGCGCGAACTCATCAAGAGCCAGATCGAGCCGCAGGTCGTCGAGGTCTATGGCGAGGACGCGCCGGGCTGGGCCCAGGCCGAGGCCGGCTCGTTCGCCCAGCGTTGCGAAGTCAGCGGCGAGACGGCCTTCTGCTATCTCGCCGATGCCGTGCCGCTGCTCGAGCACCTCGCCGCGCGCCCCCAGCTTGCCACGCTGCATCGCCCGGCCAACCTCGAGGACGTGTTCCTCAAGCTCACCGGCCGGGACCTGAGGGACTGATGGGTATGCAACTCGAAGTTTCGTCGCGTTGCCTGGCCGTCTGGCGCCGCAACTTCCTGGTGTGGAGGAAGCTCGCGCTGCCCTCCATCCTCGGCAACCTCGCCGACCCGATGATCTACCTCTTCGGCCTCGGCTACGGTCTCGGCGGCCTGCTGCCGCAGGTGGGCGGCACCAGCTACATCGCCTTCCTCGCCGCCGGCACGGTCTGCGCCTCGACCATGAACGCCGCCTCCTTCGAGGCGCTCTACTCGGCCTTCTCGCGCCTGCACGTGCAGAAGACCTGGGAGGCGATCATGAACGCGCCGGTGTCGCTCGACGACGTCGTCGCCGGCGAACTGCTGTGGGCGGCGACCAAGGCCACGCTGTCGGGCGCGGCCATCCTCGTCGTCATGGCGCTGCTCGGCTTCGTCGGCGGGCCGCTGGCGCTGTGGGTGCTGCCGCTGATCTTCCTCACCGGCCTCGCCTTCGCCGCGCTGGGACTCTGCGTCAGCGCGGTGGCGCCGTCCTACGACTTCTTCATGTACTACTTCACCCTGTTCATCACGCCGATGACGCTGATGTCCGGCGTGTTCTTTCCGCTCGAACAACTGCCCGCCGCGATGCAGGTGGCGGCCCAGGCGCTGCCACTGACCCATGCCGTGGCGCTGGCGCGCCCGCTGTTACTGGGGCAGGTGCCGGCCACGATCTGGCTGCACATTGCCATCCTGGCCGCCATCGCAGTCGCCGCCTTCCTCGCGGCCGTCGCCCTCGCCCGCCGCCGCCTGCTAAAATAATCTTTCGTACTATTGATGCACCGCAATAGGGCGGCATAGCCACCCACGCCCCATTTCAGGGCGACATTCCCCGCTTACCCACGATCAATCAAGGATTTGCCCTTGGCACGCCCATTGCTAAGGAGTAGTCAAAGATTTCCCCCAATTCAAGAAACTTCAGGAGCCCCACCATGAACCTCAAACTCAAACTTCTCGCCGCCGCGCTGCCCCTGGCCTTCGCCGCCTCCTCCTTCGCCGCCGAGGAGCCCAAGAAAGAGGAGGCGCCCGCGCCCGACTGGAGCTGGACCGGCCACGTCGATGTCGAACAGCGCCTACTACCTGCGCGGCATCACCAATACCTACGGCAACAACAAGTGGACGGAGCGTACCGGCCGCCGAACGATGCCGAGCAATAGCTGGGGCGATGCGCCCGAGTCGCGCAACCCGGCGCTGCAGTGGGGCCTCGACATCACCCACAGCAGCGGCTTCTATCTCGGCTACTGGGCGTCGACGCTGACCTATTCCTACGAAGAAGTCGGCAAGTTCCTACGACCTCTACAAGCAGTACGGCGTCGCGCACCGGCCCGGTGCCCGGCGCTCGGCTCCGCTTCCGGCAAGTTATGCGCACTTCGACTACAGCGGCGAGCCCTCGATCGAGAACGACTTCTACGGCGGCTACACCGGCAAGCTCGGCGACCTCGGCTACGACCTCGGCCTGACCTACTACTACTACCTCGACGGCAACTACTCCAATGCCCCCGAGACCAAGGTCAAGTTCACCTACGGCGACTTCGGCCTGTCGTTCCAGACCCTGCTCGACGACACCATCTGGGGCAACCAGGGCGACACCTACACCTCCCTGACCTGGACACAGGGCCTGCCCTACGGCATCACCTTCACCGCCAACGCCGGCTATTACTTCTACGAGAAGGAAGGCAAATATCTCGGCAGCCGCGACACGACGCAAGCCGGATCGCCCACATGTAATTCCGCGGCTGGCTCGGGCCAGACCAACGGCTTCTTCTTCGTCAATGGCTGCTACGAGCAGCCTGAACACCAACGCGCACCGATCAACCGCGATGCCAAGGTCGCTCAGCGACGGCTTCCGCCACCTGATCCTCGGCATCGCCCAGCCGATCGGCGAAACCGGCCTGACCTGGAACGCCCAGGCGATCATCTCCGGCGTTAACCGCTTCAACATCAAGCAGGAAGACAAAGCCACCATCGGCATCGCTTACGCCTTCTGATTTCCCCTGATTTCTCCCCCCGCGAGCATCCTTCGATCTCGCGTTCGACGCCGGGCTGGACTCCCGGCGTCTTTTTTCGTCTACGGCCTGCGCGGGCGCTGACGCGGGTCGCGTGGGGGCATCGCCGCAATGCGCTGGGCGAAGGATTCGACGCTGTCGTCGAGGCGTAGCCTCAGCTCGGGCAGTTCGCCGGGTGCCGCCGTCAGCTTGGGCAACCGTCCGGACAGCCAGACGCCGCCACCCAGCGCCCAGCGCCAGCATCAGGGCGCCGACCGAGGCCACCGGCTTGAAGCGGGCGCCGGCCCAGAATGCCGCCCATTGCGCGCGGCGGCGTGCCGCTACCGCCGAGTTTTTCTCGATCTCCGCCTGACGCCGCGCCTCGGCGGCGGCCGTGGCCTGGGTGGCGGCTTCGGCGCGCTGTTGCGCGGCCAGCGCC
This sequence comes from uncultured beta proteobacterium, assembly GCA_963709555.1. GTDB lineage: Bacteria > Pseudomonadota > Gammaproteobacteria > Burkholderiales > Rhodocyclaceae > Sulfurisoma. The sequence goes on from CAVPWR010000002.1 coordinate 63,350, forward strand.
GCCTCGCGTTCCGCCCCGGCGCGCTTTTCCGCTGCCTCGCGCGCGGCGATGTCCGCCGCCTCGCGGTTCGCCGCTTCGCGCGCCGCCTCGAGATCGGTGCTGCGGCGATCGATGACGGTCAGCTCCAGCTTGCGCTCGGCATCGCGCAGGGCTTCGGCCTGTGCCGCCAGGGTGCGTTCGGACTGGGCGCGGATGCGCGCCAGCGCCAGCGCCTCGGCCTCGGCCAGCTCGTTGGCCTTGAGTTCCTCGAGGCGGCTGCTGTTGGCACCGATGCGCTCGCGCGCCGCCTGCTCGGCCTCGGCCTCCACGGCCGCGCGGTCCTGCGCCTTGGCCCGGGCGAGCCGCGACTCTTCCGCCTGCTTGAGGTTGTGCATCAGCATGCTCATGGGGCTCTTACCGCGTCAGGCTGCAATGGCCTTCGATTCTATGGAATGCCGGAGGGGGCCAAAGCGTCGAAAAGGTAGAATTCCTCCATGGATACCCTGCTTGTGCTGACCAACCTGCCCGACGCCGAAGCCGCGCGGAAGCTCGCCGACCACCTGGTCGGGCAGCGGCTTGCGGCCTGCGTGAACATCCTCGCGCCCTGCCGCTCGGTCTATCGCTGGCAGGGGAAGGTCGAGGACGCCGAAGAGGTGCCGCTGCTGATCAAGACCACGGCCGCGCGCTACGCCGAGCTCGAGGCGGCCATCCGCGCGCAGCATCCCTACGAACTTCCCGAGATCGTCGCTGTCCCAATCAGCCACGGCCTGCCCGGCTACCTGGCCTGGGTCGCGGCCGCAACGAACCCCGAAACCACATCATGCTGATCCGCTTCCTGTTTCTGCTGCTTTCGCTTGCCGCGCTGCCTGCGTTCGCCGGGGAACCGCTCGAACCCGAGCAGGCCTTCAAGTTCTCGGCGCGCGCCGTGGACAGCAAGACCATCGAAGCCCGCTGGCAGATCACCAGCGGCTATTACATGTACCGCGACAAGTTCAAGTTCGCGCTCGAGCCGGCGACGGCGAAAGTCGGCACGCCGATTTTCCCCAAGGGCGAGGTACACGACGACGAGAACTTCGGCAAGGTCGAGACCTACCGCAAGGAAGTCAAAATCCTGCTGCCGGTCGAGGGGGCCGCCGCCGGCGACAAGCTGACGCTCAAGGTCACCTCCCAGGGCTGCTGGGACAAGGGCGTGTGCTACCCGCCGACGCCGCAGCAGGCCACGGTCACGCTGGCGGCCGCCAGCGCCGCGCCGGCAACCGCCGTGACGCCGGAGCCGGCTGCTGCGGCCGGCGGCGACGAAACCAGCCAGATCGCCGGCATCCTCAAGGGCGCCAGCTTCTGGGTCGCGCTCGCCACCTTCTTCGGCTTCGGCCTGCTGCTGTCCTTCACCCCCTGCGTCTTCCCCATGGTGCCCATCCTCTCCGGCATCATCGTCAACCACGGCCATGCGGTCACCCACGCCCGCGCCTTCGTGCTGTCGCTGGCCTACGTGCTGGGCATGGCGCTGACCTACGCCGCCGCCGGCGTGGCGGCCGGCCTCTCCGGCACCCTGCTGTCGAACGCCCTGCAGAACGCCTGGGTGCTCGGCGGCTTCGCGCTGGTGTTCGTCGCGCTGGCGCTGTCGATGTTCGGCTTCTACGAATTGCAGCTGCCTTCGGGATTGCAGTCGCGCCTGTCGGATACCGCCAACAAGCGGGGCGGCAGCCTGGGTGCCATCGCGCTGATGGGCGCTTTGTCAGCGTTGATTGTCGGCCCCTGCGTCGCCGCACCCCTGGCCGGCGCCCTGCTCTACATCGCCCAGACCCGCGATGCCTGGCTCGGCGGCTGGGCACTGTTCGCCCTCGCCCTGGGCATGGGCGCGCCGCTGATCCTGGTCGGCGTCTTCTCGCGCTCGCTGCTGCCCAAGACCGGGCCATGGATGAACGCCGTCAGCCGCTTCTTCGGGGTATTGCTGCTGGCCACCGCGCTGTGGCTGGTATCGCCGGTGATCCCCGCCTGGCTCAACATGCTCGGCTGGGCGACGCTGTTGATCGTGCCGGCCATCTACATGCACGCGCTCGACCCACTGCCGGGCAACGCCTCGGGCTGGCAGCGGCTGTGGAAGGGCGTCGGCGTGGCGCTTTTGATCGGCGGCGGCGCGGTCCTCGTCGGCCTGCTCGGCGGCGCGCGCGATCCGCTGCAGCCGCTGTCCTTCCTGCGTGGCGCCGCCGTCGCCGCCACCGTGGCGCCAGCGCCGACTTTTCAGCGAGTGAAGTCGGTGGCCGAACTCGACGAGCGGCTCAAGTCCGCCGGCCGGCCGGTGATGCTCGACTTCTATGCCGACTGGTGCGTGAGCTGCAAGGAGATGGAGAAATTCACCTTCGCCGACGCCAAGGTCGCTGCAAAGATGGGGCAGATGCTGCTGCTGCAGGCCGACGTCACCGCCAATTCCGATGCCGACAAGGCCCTGCTCAAGCGCTTCGGCCTCTTCGGCCCGCCCGGCATCATCTTCTTCGACGCCCAGGGTGGCGAACGCACCGACTTGCGCGTCGTCGGCTACCAGCCGCCCGAACAATTCCTTCCCTCGCTCGAGCGCGCCCTGCGCTGAGCCATTCCGGAGCTGCCATCCATGTTTACTGGCATCGTCGCCGCCACCGGCAGAATTGCCGACGTCCAGCACCTCGAACAAGGGCCTGCGCCTGACCATCGAGGCCCCCGGCCTCAAGCTCGCCGATGTCGCCATCGGCGACTCGATCGCCCACAACGGCGTATGCCTGACCGTCATCGCCAAGAAGAAGGCGCGCTACCAGGTCGATGTCTCGCGCGAGACGCTGGACTGCACCGTCGGTCTCGATGGACTCGGGCTCACGCTCAACCTCGAGAAGGCGATGCGCCTGTCCGACTTCATCGGCGGCCACCTGGTCTCGGGCCATGTCGACGGCGTCGGCGAGGTGGAGAAATTCGAAGCGGTCGGCGAATCGCACGAACTGGTGATCAAGGCACCGAAGGGGCTGGCCAAGTACATCGCGCGCAAGGGCTCGATCACCGTTGACGGCGTGTCGCTGACCACCAACAAGGTCAAGGGCCGCACGTTCTCGATCAACCTGATCCCGCACACCGTCGAGGTCACCACGCTCAAGCGCCTCGGCGCCGGCGCCAGGGTCAACCTCGAGGTGGACCTGATCGCCCGCTACGTCGAGCGGATGCTCAAGCCCTGAGAGAGTAGAATGCGCGGCCCCATCGGAAAAGCAACGAACAGCGCCCCGCCATGAGCATCAGTTCCGTACAAGACATCGTCGCCGACCTCAAGGCCGGCAAGATGGTCATCCTCGTCGACGAGGAAGACCGCGAGAACGAGGGCGACCTCGTCATCGCCGCCGAGCATTGCACCGCCGAGGCCATCAACTTCATGGCCAAGCACGGCCGCGGCCTGATCTGCCTGACGCTGACCGAGGCGCGTTGCCGCCAGCTCGACCTGCCGCTGATGGTGCGCGACAACAAGACCCCGCACGGCACCGCCTTCACCATGTCGATCGAGGCCGCCGAGGGCGTCACCACCGGCATCTCGGCCCACGACCGCGCCCGCACCGTGCAGGCCGCCGTGGCCAAGGCCGCCAAGCCCGCCGACATCATCCAGCCCGGCCACATCTTCCCGCTGATGGCGCAGAACGGCGGCGTGCTGGTGCGTGCCGGCCATACCGAGGCCGGCTGCGACTTCGCCCAGATGGCGGGGCTGGAGCCGGCCGTCGGTGATCTGCGAGATCCTCAAGGACGACGGCACCATGGCGCGGCTGCCGGACCTGATCGAGTTCGCCGGCGAGCACAAGCTCAAGATCGGCACCATCCGCGACCTGATCCACTATCGTTCCGAGAACGAGAAGCTGGTCGAGTGCGTCGCCGACAAGGAAATCGCCTGCGCCCACGGCAGCTTCCGCCTGCGCGCCTTCGAGGACAAGACCAGCGGCGAAGTGCATCTGGCCATGACCCAGGGCGAGATCCGCGCCGATGCCGAGACGCTGGTTCGCGTCCACGAGCCGGTCTCGGTGCTGGACTTCCTCGACTGCGCCAGCCACCGCCACAGCTTCACGGTCGACCAGGCGATGGCCGCCATCGCCAAGGCGCAAGAGCGGCGTCATCGTGCTGCTGCACCGCAAGGAATCCGGCGACGACCTGGTCGCCAACCTGAAGAGCGAGGAAAACCGTCCCGCTGCCAAGTGGGACCCGCGCCTGTACGGCATCGGCGCGCAGATCCTGCGCGAACTCGGCGTCGGCAAGATGCGCCTGATGGCCAGCCCGCGCAAGATGCCCAGCATGGCCGGCTTCGGCCTCGAAGTCTGCGGCTACCTGTCCCCCGACGAAGCCAACGCATAAGCAAGGATTTCATCATGCCCCGCTGCCAGAACGTCCGCGAAATCGAACCCAACCTGTCCGGTACCGGCCTGCGCGTCGGCGTCGTCATGAGCCGCTTCAACCGCGACATCTGCGAGGGCCTGCTCTCGGCCTGCTGCCAGGAACTGGGCAAGCTCGGCGTCGCCCCCGAGAACGTCACCATCGCCACCGTGCCCGGCGCGCTGGAACTGCCGCTGGTGCTGCAGACCATGGGGCAGAGCGGCAAGTTCGACGCCCTGGTGGCGCTCGGCAGCGTGGTGCGCGGCGAGACCTACCATTTCGAGGTCGTCTCCAACGAGTCGGCCCGCGGCATCACCGACGCCCAGCTCGCCATCGGCATCCCCGTCGCCAACGGCGTGCTGACCACCGAGAACGACGACCAGGCGCTGGTGCGCATGTCGGTCAAGGGCGCCGAAGCCGCCCAGGCCGCCGTCGAGATGGCCAACCTGTTGAAGACCTTCAGGTGAGCGCTGGCAAGTCCCCGCGCCACAAGGCGCGCGAATTCGTCATCCAGGGCCTCTACCAGTGGCAGGTGGGCGGCCAGGACGCCGCCGCCATCCAGGTCCAGGCCGAGGGCGTCGCCGGCTTCGACAAGGCCGACCGTGCGCTCTACGATGCACTGCTCGACGGTGTGCTCAAGAACACCGAGGGCCTGCGCGAGCTGCTCGCCCCGTACATCGATCGCAGCTGGGACGAAGTCTCGCCGATCGAGCGCAGCATCCTGCTGCTCGGCGCCTGCGAGCTCAGGGATCATCCCGAAACGCCCTACCGCGTGATCATCAACGAGGCCATCGAGCTGGCCAAGACCTACGGCGGCACCGACGGCCACAAGTTCGTCAATGGCGTGCTCGACAAGCTGGCGCCGCAGTTGCGCGCCGCCGAAGCTACGCGTCGCTAAATCGACGACGGAGGCTGCGTGCCGTCGGAATTCGCCCTGATCGACCGCTACTTCAAGCGTCCGACCCGACACACCCAGCTTGGCGGCGGCGACGACGGCGCACTGATCCGCCCCACCCCCGGCATGGAACTGGTGGTCTCCACCGACATGCTGGTCGCCGGTACCCATTTCCTGCCCAATGCCGACGCCGAGGACCTCGGCTGGAAGGCGCTGGCCGTCAATGTCTCGGACATGGCGGCCATGGGCGCGCAACCACGCTGGGCGCTGCTGGCGTTGGCGTTGCCCGCCGCAACGGAATCGTGGATCGAGAAATTCGCCCGGGGCTTCTTCGCCTGCGCCGATGAATTCGGCATCGACATCATCGGCGGCGACACCACCAAGGGGCCGCGCAACTTCTGCGTCACCATCTTCGGCGAAGTGCCGCCAGGCCAGGCCCTGCTGCGTTCGGGCGCCCGGCCCGGCGACGAAGTCTGGGTTTCGGGCCGGCCCGGCCGCGCCGCGCTGGGACTCGCCCACTTGCAGGGACGAACCGTTCTGGCCGAACCGCAACTGTCCGACTGCCTCGCCGCTCTGAACCGGCCGCAGCCGCGCGTGGCACTGGGCCTGGCACTGCGTGGCCTCGCCACCGCCGCCATCGACGTCTCCGACGGCCTGCTGGCCGACCTCGGCCACATCCTCGATGCCTCGGGCGTGGCAGCACAGTTGCAGTTCGCCGTGTCGCTACCGCCGACTTTTTCGAAGATGAATGCCTGCTTGCCGGCGGCGACGACTATGAACTCGTTTTCACCGCGCCCGCCACCCGCCACGCCGAAATCGCCGCCCTTGCCGACACCCTCCAGTTAGCCCTCACTTGTATCGGAACCATTGAGGTGGGAAGACCTGGATCCATCGATCTGCGCGATGCCACGGGGCAGCCGATCGTCATCGAACAGCACGGCTATGATCATTTCGCGTAGTTACTCCCATCCTCGCCCATGGCCAAACTGCCCCCGCCCCCGCTGAAGTTTCTCTTCTCCCATCCCGCCCACTTCATCGCCTGCGGCCTGGGCAGCGGGCTGTCGCCGTTCGCTCCGGGCACCGCCGGCACCGCCTTCGCCTGGCTGACCTTTCCGCTGCTGCAGCTCGCCTACCCCGGCGACGCCAACTTCGCGCTGTTCCTGCTGCTCATGTTCGGCTTCGGCATCTGGTGCGCCCACCTGACCGGTCGCCACCTCGGCGTGGTCGATCACGGCGCCATCGTCTGGGACGAAATCGTGCCCTTCTGGGCGGTGCTGATGTTCGTGCCGCCGGCGATGGTCGCCACGCCGCATGGCGCCTTCCTCTCGCTTTCGGGACTGGCCTGGCAGACGGCGGCCTTCTTCCTTTTCCGTTTCTACGACATCGTCAAGCCGCCGCCAGCCAACTACTTCGATGCCCGCGTCAAGAACGGCTTCGGCGTGATGATGGACGACGCGATCGCCGCCGCCTACACGGTACTGACCCTGGCCGTCATCAAGACGGCTTTCTTCTGATGGACGCCGAACTCATCGCAGCTGTCCGCAGCCCTCGGCGCAGCGTGCCGCCAGCGCCGACTTTTGGTGGCAACGGCAGAATCTTGCACCGGCGGCTGGGCAGCCCAAGTGATCACTCACACGGCAGGAAGTTCGGGTTGGTTCGAGCGTGGCTTCGTGACCTATGCCAACGCTGCCAAGATCGAAATGCTCGGCGTTACGCCGGCAACGCTGGAAAAACACGGGGCGGTGAGCCTGGAAACGGCGAAAGAAATGGCCGCCGGCGCGCTAAATAACTCCAACGCACTGATTTCATTGGCTATCACGGGAATCGCCGGGCCGACGGGTGGCTCACCGGATAAGCCAGTGGGCACCGTATGCTTCGCCTGGTGCTTGCGCGGACAGTCAGCGGCAGCCGAACGCTGCCAGTTCGGGGGCGACCGCGAGGCCATCCGGCGGCAATCCGTGGTGCATGCCCTCGAAGGCCTGCTGGCGCTGGCAAAATCTGTGCCATAATTTTGACGAAATAAGGAAGGAACGCGCATGGACGAAAACAAGAGCAAGGCATTGCAGGCCGCCCTGGCCCAGATCGAGAAACAGTTCGGCAAGGGCTCCATCATGAAAATGGGCGAAGGCCTTGCCATCGACGATATCCAGACCGTTTCCACCGGCTCGCTCGGACTCGATATCGCCTTGGGCATAGGCGGCCTGCCGCGCGGACGGGTGGTTGAAATCTACGGCCCGGAATCTTCCGGCAAGACCACGCTGTGCCTGCACATCGTGGCCGAGATTCAGAAAGCGGGCGGCGTCGCGGCCTACATCGACGCCGAAAACGCGCTGGATCCCGGGTATGCGGCGAAACTCGGCGTGAACGTGCCCGACCTGCTGATTTCCCAGCCCGACACCGGCGAGCAGGGCCTCGAAATCACCGACATGCTGGTGCGCTCGGGCGGCGTGGACCTGATCGTCATCGACTCGGTCGCCGCGCTGACGCCCAAAGCCGAAATCGAGGGCGAGATGGGCGACCAGCTGCCCGGCCTGCAGGCGCGCCTCATGTCGCAGGCGCTGCGCAAGCTCACCTCCAACATCAAGCGCACCAATACCCTGGTCATCTTCATCAACCAGATCCGCATGAAGATCGGCGTGATGTTCGGCAACCCCGAGACCACCACCGGCGGCAACGCGCTCAAGTTCTACGCCTCGGTGCGCATGGACATCCGCCGCACCGGCGCCATCAAGAACGGCGACGAGGTGGTCGGCAACGAGACCAAGGTCAAGGTCGTCAAGAACAAGGTGGCACCGCCCTTCCGCGAGGCGCGCTTCGACATCCTCTACGGCGAGGGCATCTCGCGCGAAGGCGAAGTCGTCGAACTCGGCGTCGAGCACAAGATCGTCGAAAAATCCGGCGCCTGGTATTCCTACAAGGGCGAGAAGATCGGCCAGGGCAAGGACAAGACCCGCGAGTTCCTGCGCGAGCATCCGGAGATGGCGGTCGAGATCGAGAACCGCGTGCGCGAAGCCGTCGGCGTCACCGGCATCGCCGTGCCTGTTGCGGCGACAGCGTGAATGAAACGATGTGAATGAGCTGAGGAGCCGGGCCATCAGGCTGCTGGCGCGCCGCGAACACACGCGCGCCGAGCTGGCCGGCAAGCTCGCCTCCCACGGCACACCGGAAGAAATCGAAACCGTGCTCGCCAACCTCGAACGCAGCGGACTGCTTTCCGATGCCCGCGCCGCTGCCGCTTACGTGCGTGGCCATGCCGCGCGCTTCGGCGCCGCCCGGCTGCGCCAGACCTTGCGCACCAAGGGCGTCGCCAGCGAACTGATCGAGGAACAGGTGGCCGAACTGCCGGATGAAATCGGCCGCGCCCGCGAGATATGGGCCAGGAAGTTCGGCACGGCACCGGCGGATGCGCGCGAGTGGGCGAAGCAGGCGCGCTTCCTGCAGTCGCGCGGCTTCGCCAGCGACGTGATCCGCCGGCTGCTGAAGGAACCATCGGAGTGACCAGCCTCAGCGCCTACAACCTGCGCAAGAAATACAAGGCGCGCACCGTCGTCAAGGACGTCTCCTTCGACGTCGCCGGCGGCGAGGTGGTCGGCCTGCTCGGCCCCAACGGCGCCGGCAAGACCACCTGCTTCTACATGATCGTCGGCCTGGTCGCCGCCGACGGCGGCGAGATCCGCATCGGCGACGACAAGCTGACCCACATGCCGATCCATCGCCGCGCGCAACTCGGCCTGTCCTACCTGCCGCAGGAAAACTCGGTTTTCCGCAAGCTCTCGGTGGCCGACAACATCCGCGCCGTTCTGCAGCTGCAGGATCTCGAGGAGGAGCAGGTCGAGGAACGGCTGGAAGAACTGCTGCAGGAACTGCACATCACCCACATCAAGGAGAGCGCCGCCATCTCGCTCTCGGGCGGCGAACGCCGCCGCGTCGAGATCGCGCGGGCCCTGGCCACCAAGCCCCGCTTCATCCTGCTCGACGAGCCCTTCGCCGGCGTCGACCCGATCGCGGTGATCGACATTCAGAAGACCATCAAATTCCTCAAGGAACGCGGCATCGGCGTGCTGATCACCGACCACAACGTGCGCGAGACCCTGGGCATCTGCGACCGCGCCACCATCATCAACGAAGGCAGCGTGCTGGCGGCTGGACATCCGGCCGATATCGTCGATAATGAAAGCGTACGCCGGGTATACCTCGGCGAGCACTTCAAGATGTAGATGAAGTGAAACAGACACTCCAGCTCAGGCTTTCGCAACATCTCGCGCTGACACCGCAGCTGCAGCAGTCCATCCGCTTATTGCAGCTGTCGACGCTGGAGCTCAACCAGGAAATCGATCAGGCCCTGCAGGAAAATCCGCTGCTGGAACGCGAGGGCGAAGACTTCGGTTCCTTCCCCGGGGGAGCGGAGGCCTTGGTGGCGCCGCAGCCGGCCGGCGATGCACCCACCCAGTCCGAGAGTACGCCGGAGACCGTTTCCGACCGCGGCGACGTCGACGAAAACTGGGGCCAGGACTGGGGCGGTTCCCACTCGTCGTCGCGCGAACACAATGACGATGGCGACGACGTCGATGCCGGCGAGATCCAGGCGGCGGCGTCCAGTCTGCGCGACCACCTGATCGCCCAGATCGGCCTGACGCAACTCAGTCCCCGCGAGCGGGCGCTGGTTGCTTTTCTTGTCGAAGCGCTCGACGACGACGGCTACCTCACCCAGAGCCTGGAGGAACTGGCCGGGGTGCTGCCCGAGGACGTCGACATCGACACCGAGGAACTGCTCGAGGAACTGGCCATCGCCCTGCGCCACCTGCAGAACCTCGACCCGCCGGGCATCGGCGCCAGGAGCCCGGCCGAATGCCTCGAACTGCAACTCGCCACCGTCCCGCCGGCGCCGACCGTCGACTTGGCGCGCGCCATCGTGCACAGCCACCTCGAGCAGCTCGCGGCGCGCGATTTCGCGAAAATCAAGAAGGCGCTCGGCTGCGACGACGATGCGCTGCGCGATGCCCAGACGCTGATCAGGTCGCTCAACCCGCGCCCCGGCGCGCGCTACGCCCCGATCGACACCCGCTACATCATCCCCGACGTCATGGTGAAGAAGGTGCGCGGCAACTGGGTGGCGAGCCTCAACTCCGACGCCATGCCGCGGCTGCGCATCAACCGCCTCTACGCCGGCATCCTGCAAGCCAACCGCAGCGGCTCGAAAAACCTCGCCGGCCAGCTGCAGGAAGCCAAGTGGCTGATCAAGAACGTGCAGCAGCGCTTCGACACCATCGGCCGCGTGTCGCAGGCCATCGTCGACCGCCAGCGCGCCTTCTTCGACCACGGCGAGGTGGCGATGCGGCCGCTGACCCTGCGCGAGATCGCCGACACCGTCGGCCTGCACGAATCGACCATTTCGCGCGTGACGACGCAGAAGTACCTGGCCAGTCCGCGCGGCGTCTATGAACTGAAATACTTTTTTGGCAGCCACGTCGCCACCGACACGGGCGGGGCTGCCTCATCCACCGCGATCCGGGCGCTGATCAAGCAGCTGGTCGCCTCCGAAGACGGCCACAAGCCGCTGTCGGATGCGAAGATCGCGGAAATCCTCGGCGAGCAGGGTATCGTCGTGGCGCGGCGCACTGTCGCCAAGTACCGCGAATCCCTTAATATCCCGCCGGTCAACCTGAGAAAAAACCTCTGAAGAGAATCTTGACCCCCATCCCCCCGCCCCCCTTCCCGAGGAAGGGTGTGACGGTTGTTCGCGGGCTTCGCCCGCTCCATGTAATGGCTGCTCCTTCTTGGGGCGGCCCTGCGAAGGAGTCATCATGAACATCAACATCACTGGACATCACATCGAAGTCACTCCCGCCATCCACGACTACGTCGTGAACAAGCTCGACCGCGTGATCCGTCACTTCGACCAGGTCACCAGCGTCCATGTGATTCTTTCGGTCGCCAAGCTCAAGCAGAAGGCCGAGGTAACCCTGCACGTCAAGGGCAAGGACATCACCGCCGTCGCCGAGGAGGCCGACCTCTATGCCGCCATCGACGCCATGGAAGACAAGCTCGACCGGCAGGTGATGAAGCACAAGGAAAAAATCAGCGACCACAGCTACGACAAGCGCGCCCAGTAACGCCAGGGACCCCCGCGCGCCTCCGCCCCAAGGGGTTCCTTTATGTCCCCGAAACAGCCGGGGGATGGCATCCTTGGCGGGCGGGGCGCAACCCGGCGCCGGCAAATCGCTTATTTTGCCGGCGGCACGGGTGGGGGGTATACTGCGCCCCCTCCCTGCCGCGCCTTGTTTGCGGCCCATCCATCCCATGAACCAGATAGCCAAACTCCTGCCGCTCGCCAATGTCATGGTCGGGCTCGACGCCAGCAGCAAGAAACGCGTCTTCGAACAAGCGGGCCTCCTTTTCGAGAACAACCACGGCATCGCCCGCGCCAGCGTCTATGACGCCCTGTTCGCGCGCGAGAAACTCGGCTCCACCGGTCTCGGTCAGGGCATCGCCATTCCCCACGGCCGCATCAAGGGCCTCAAGGAAGCGCGCGGCGCCTTCCTGCGCCTGGCCACACCGGTCCAGTTCGACGCCGCCGACGGCAAGCCCGTCGACATGATCTTCGTGTTGCTGGTGCCCGAGGCGGCCACCGAGCACCACCTGCAACTGCTCTCCGAGCTCGCCCAGATGTTTTCGGAGCGCGCCTTCCGCGAGCAGCTCGCCGCCGCTGCCGACGCCACCGCCACCCACGCTCTGTTCGCCAACTGGCAGGGCTAGCTGTGGCCCCCCACGCTCGCAAACCCGGCTCGCTGCCCCCCACCGGGGGGCTTCGCCGTCCTCGGGGCGGCCCTTCGGACGCCTAGATGCCTCGCCTGATCGTCTCCCAGCTGTTCGAGCGCAACCGCGAGCGCCTCAAGCTCACCTGGGTCTGCGGCAAGCTCGACCGCGTGCTCTCGATCACCCAGGAAGACGTCTCGCCGGCCGACCTGGTCGGCCACCTCAACCTGATCCACCCCGACCGCCTGCAGGTGTTGGGCGCGCCCGAGATTTCCTGGGCCCACACCCACACCACGGTCAAGCTGCAGAAGCACATCCACGAGATCCTTGCCGCCCAGCCGCCCGCGTTGATCGTCGCCGACGACTGCCCCGTGCCCGATGCCGTTCGCGCCGAGTGCGAGGCCAGCGGCACCGCACTGTTCACCACGCCGCAGTCGGCGGCGGCCGTGATCGACGCACTGCGCCTCTACGTTTCGCGCCAGCTGGCCGAGACGATTACCCTGCACGGCGTGTTCATGGACGTGCTCGGCGTCGGCGTGCTGATCACCGGCGAGTCGGGCGCGGGAAAGAGCGAACTCGGCCTCGAACTGATTTCGCGCGGCCACGGCCTCGTCGCCGACGACGTGGTCGAGGTTTCGCGCGTCGCGCCCAACACCCTCGAAGGCCGCTGCCCCGATCTGCTCAAGGACTTCCTCGAGGTCCGCGGACTGGGCCTGCTCAACATCCGCACCGTCTTCGGCGAGACCGCCTGCCGCCGCAAGATGCGGCTGAAGCTGCTGGTGCACCTGATGCGCCCGCAGGTCGGCGCGCCCGAGGCCATCCGCCTGGCGCTCGACGCCCAGACCGAGACCATCCTCGGCGTGGCGATCCGCAAGGTCGTGCTGCCGGTGGCCGCCGGCCGCAACCTCGCCGTGCTGCTCGAGGCCGCGGTGCGCTCGACCATCCTCAGCCTGCGCGGCATCGACAGTACCCAGGACTTCCTCGACCGCCAGCAGCGCGCGCTCGAGAGCGACAGCGGCGACGATTACTGAAGTCCGGTGCAACTGCGGCATCCATCGCAGCGTTGATGCACTCACGGCCACCGCCGCAATTCCAACCAGGAGAAGCAAAATGAACAAGCTGATCGTCACCGCACTCGTCACCCTCTTCGCCGCCGGCGCCCAAGCCCAGGCTCCGGCCGCCGCCCCGGCCAAGGCGGAAGCCAAGCCCGCTGCCGCTGCGCCCGCCAAGGCCGAGGCTGCCAAACCCGCCACCGCCCCGGCCGCCAAGCCGGCCGAAGCACCCAAGGCTGCCGCTGCCGAAGCGCCCAAAGCCGCCGCCGGCGACTGCGAAGCCAAGGCCGTGAGCAAGGACGGCAAGCCGCTCACCGGCGCCGCCAAGGCCGCTTCCATCAAGAAGTGCGAAGGCGCGGATGCCAAGCCCGCCGCCAAGGGCGACTGCGAAGCCAAAGCCGTGAGCAAGGATGGCAAGCCGCTCGCCGGTGCCGCCAAGACCGCCTCCATCAAGAAATGCGAGAAGGAAGCCGCCGCCAAGAAGTAAGGTAAATCGCGCGAAAAATGCCGGCCGATTGTGGGCCGGCATTTTTTTTGCCAGAATGGCTAACTTACCTAGGGGAATTCCCGATGCGCCTGCTTTCCACCCTGCTCTTGCTGCTGGTTGCCGCCAATGCACAAGCTTTCCGCTTTTCCGAGGAGGAAGCCAAGGCCAGGGCCGAAGCCGACGCGGGCAAGGTCGCCGCCATCGAAATCTCGCCCGCCTGTCGCAAGCGCCTCGGCGGCGAACGCGTGCTGCTGCTGATCGCCGAGCGCGGCAACAGCGGCATCAACGCCGAGCAGAGCCGCTACAGCCTGCACTTCGATGGCATCGAAAAGCGCCTGCGCTCCTACGGCATGCGCACCTACAGCCAGGCCGAGATCAGGAAAATCATCGCCCAGGCCGAGATCGATGCCCATTTCCGCAACGATCCCGACGCCGCGCTGGCGGCAGCCAAGAAGCTCGGCGCCACGCTGACGCTGCGCGGCATGATCAGCTCGCAGCGCGGCGTCAATCCGGTCCTCGGTATCAACGAGGTTGCGGTCAACATGGGCTTCAGCCTGCTTGCCGGCAGCCGGTCTCTCGCCGATGCCAGTGCCAAGGCCGACTCCTACGCCGGAACCGACACCGTCGGCATGGCGCTGACGCTGATCGACGAACAGGCCGACGTCGTCGTCAACCGCCTCGTCGCCGGCTATTGCACCGGCCGGGGCGAAAAGAAGAAATAAGTCGTCCCACGTTCCATCGAGGAAAATCATGACCAAGCTCAATCTGTTCGCCGCCCTTGCCTGCGCCTGCGCCCTGCCCGCACTGGCGCAACCGACCTTCGAAAATCCGTCGCCGACTGCCGGCAGCAGCACCGCCGAGAAGGCCAATGCCACGGCCGACAAGGCAATGTACAAGGACGTGCAATACCCCAACGCCGCGAAGCGGGGTCCGACACTGGTCATCATTCCCGGCGAGATCAAGAGCAACAACGCCAACTTCATGCAGAAGTTCGGCCCCAACAACGTCGCCGACTTCGCCGAGCTCGAGCTGGGCAAGGCCAACTTCGGCATCCTCGAGCGTGCCGACCTCGGCCCGCTGATGAAGGAATTCCAGCTGGCTTACTCGCTCGGCGATGCCGACCAGGCACGCAAGTACCTGCAGAAGGGCAAGCTCAAGACCACCAAGTGGGTCGTCAAGTTCGACGTGCTCAAGGCCGAGAACGTGGCCCAGGCGCAGTCCGGCTTCGACGGCCGCGCGCTCGGCTCGATCATCGGCATCCTCGGCACCACCCGCGGCGTCGACGCCGCCGGAGTCGCCGTCGGCTCGGCCCACTCCGGGGAAGCAACGGGGGTCTGGATCATCGGTATGCGCTACAAGATCCTCGACGCCAACACCACCGAGCAGGTCGCCACCGGCTACACCGAGGAGAAGATGGAAATCGGCTCCAAGGGCGGTGGTTTCATGGGCGTGTCGTCCAGCGAGTCCGGCGGCCTGACCCTCGACGGCATGGTGCAGCGGTTGGTGCAGAAGCTGGTCTGGGAAATCGACACGAAGCATAAGTAATCACCCCCCCCCCCAAGGGCGGGGGAGCCCGCGTGGTCGCTTCGCTCCATCATCACGGGGTACGCTGTAGTAGCATCGGAATGGATTGCGGCTTCGCCGCGTGACGCTTGGCCTTGCCCTCCAACTCGGCGAGGGCCCCGGGGCGGCCCTGCGGCAAGGCTTTGGCGGGCCGCACGATAACGTAACGGAGCATGTCAATGGGACTTCCTGAAAAGCTCGGCAAATACGAAATCCGCCGCGAACTTGGCGCCGGTGCCATGGGTGTCGTGTATGAAGGCTGGGACCCGGGCATCGCGCGGCGGGTAGCGATCAAGACGGTGAAGGGCGCCGACCTGCAGGGTGCGGAGGCTGAGCAGACGCTAGCGCGCTTCCGCCACGAGGCGCAGGCCGCCGGGCGGCTGTCGCATCCCAACATCGTGCAGATCTACGAATTCGGCGACATTCAGGACTCCGCCGATGGCTCCGGCGGCACCCAGTTCATCGCCATGGAATTCATCGAGGGCCGCGAACTCAAGGACTACTTCGACAGCGACGAGCGTTTCAAGCTGCCCGAGGTCGTGCGCATCATGGGCGAACTGCTGGCCGCGCTCGGCCACGCCCACAAGAACGGCATCGTCCATCGCGACGTCAAGCCCGCCAACATCATCCTGCTCGGCGACGGCACGGTGAAGGTCGCCGATTTCGGCATCGCCCGCATCGAGTCGTCGAACCTGACCCAGGCCGGCTCGGTGCTCGGCACGCCGGCCTACATGTCGCCCGAGCAGTTCATGGGGCAGACGGTCGACCCCCGCTCCGACCTGTTCTCGGCCGGCGTGGTGCTCTACCAGTTCCTCACCGGTGAAAAGCCCTTCGTCGGCTCGGTGACCACCATCATGCACAAGGTGCTGAAGGAGCAGCCGCTCGCGCCCTCCGAGCTCAACGTGCAGGTGCCGCGCGCCTTCGACGCCCTGCTGCAAAAGGCGCTGGCCAAGCGTCCCGACGAACGCTTTCAAAGCGCGCAGGAGTTCATCGCCGCGATTGAAGCCGCGGCGGCCGGTCATACGGCAGCTGCCGACGCGACCATGGCGAACAAGGCCGGCGACGCGACGCTCGCTGGCTCCACCTTGACGGAGCGGCCGCCACCTGCCGCCACCGCTGCCGCGACGCCGGCGCCGCCGGGCGTTCCGCCAGCCAAGCGTTCCAGCCCCGCACTGGCAATCGCCGCCGGCGCCGCCGTGGTCGTCGCCGGTGCGGCTGCCTGGCTGCTGCTCGGCCGCGGTTCCGAACCAGCCGTGCCCGCTGTCGCACCCCAGGCGGCGGCCCCATCCGCCGTGGCGCCAGCGCCGAGTTTTGCCGCCGAGCCCGGCACCGCCGTCATCACCGCGCTGGGCCTGGCCGATCCAGCCGACCCGCGCTACGCCGCCGACAAGGGCCTGCTGGCCGCCGACCTGCGCGAGGACGCCAAGCGGCAACTGATCGAGAAGGCCGCCGCGCTCTACGTCGACGGCCAGTCGCTGGCGAAGAACTACGGCCTGCTGCAGGCGAAGCTGTTCGCCAGGAGCGGCGAGTTCATCCAGGCCATCGAGGAAGCGCAGCCGCAGCAGAACGCCGATGGCCTGATGTCGCTGTCGGCCAAGGCCACCGTCAAGGTGCGCGCCGTGCAGAAGTCGCTCAACCAGATGTCGCGCGATGAACGCGTCGATTTCATCCGCAACAACGGCGACCCGAAGATCGCGGTCGCCATCACCACCCACAGCGCTCAGGGCAATGTCGTCGATCCCAACGCGCCGGCGCAGCGCTCTCCGGTGGCCGAGAACCTGCTGAAGGAACGCATCCAGTCCTTCGGCTTCCGCCTCTGGAACGACGACGCCAAGAACGCCGCCGATTTCGCGGTCAGCGGCGAAGCCCGCTTCAAGAAACTCTCGGCCAGGCTGCAGGCCTCGGGCGTCACCGTCGAGAAGTTCGTGCTCTCGTCATGGTCGGTGAAATGCACCGACAAGAAAAGCGGCGAGGAGATCTACTACAACAACCAGATTCCCGAGAAGCAGAGCTGGGCCACCGAGGAACTGGCGCTGCGCGACGTCGGCCGCCTGATCGGCGAGGAGTTCTCGAAGAGCTTCTTCCTGCAGCACTTCAACTTCACCGCGCAGAAGGTGGTGCTCAACTTCAAGGGGCTGCCCAAGCCCGAACTCGTGAAGTCGGTACTGCGCGAGCTGACCGGCATACGCTCCGTGCTCGCCGTCTCCAGCCAAAGCGCCGCCGCCGGCGAGGCGCGTTTCGTAGCCGACTTGTCCGGCGGCAGTGCCAGCCCGAGCGATCTGGTGAACAGCGGCATCGTCAAGCCACTCAACCACAAGCTCGGCAAGACCTGCTTCAGCGTGGTCGGCAGCAGCGGCAGCGAAGTCACGCTCGGCTTCGAGGCCTCCTGCGGCGATGCCGCGACGCTCGGCCGCCTCGATACCCTGCCCCCCGCCGCGCTGTTCGAAGCGCCGCAACCGCGCCGCGAGGCGGTGAGCCGCAATCCGGAAACGCTGCGCAAGCTGACCATCTGAGGCCGCCATGAGCGCCACGGCATTCGGCATGGGCGCGAGGGCGGGGCGTCGCGTTGCGCATGCCGGAAAGCATGGCGCCGAGGGCAACGGGTCATGATGGATTCGGATAAGTTCAAGCGGCAACTCGCCCGCGAGGTACAGGAATACCTCGCCGATCTGCGCGCCCTCCGCGAGGACCTCCGCCTCGCCGAGGGCTGGATCGCTCTCGCCCTGGTCGTCGCCGCGGTGGCGATAACCGTGGCTTGGGCGATCGTCAGCCTCGGTTTCAGCCCGCCCAACGAGCACGTCACCCGCTTCATCTACAAGCTCGGGCTGCGTCCCTGCCGGCCCGTCGACAACGTCGGCGGCGTCATCATCTTCATCAACCTGTTCCTGATGCTGTTCCTGACGCTGATTTCGCTGGGCAACGTCTTCAACCTGATCGCTCGCGTCAAGCGCGGCCAGCCGCGCGAACCGCGCGAACTCATCATATCCACCGTCCTGATGCTGGCGGTCGGCATCGGCGGCATCATCTACATGCGCCAGATCTGTTGACGCGAGCGGCTGCCGGCCGGAATGGCCGCCCGCCCGTCAGGCACCGAGGATTTCGAACTCCAGGATTTCGGTCTTGTCGTCGGCCCAGGGATGGCCGAAGACGACGCGGCCGCGACTGCGCAGGAAGGTCTCCTCGCGCTTGAGCACGAACTCGGCCTCGCCCAGGAAGGTGACGTAGGTGCCGTTGGTGCTCTGATCGACGAGCATGAACTTGTCGCGGCGCAGTTCGACGCGGGCGTGGGTGCGCGACGCGCGCGGATCGCTGATGACGATGTCGCAGGCCAGATCGCGACCGAGCGTGGACGAGGGATGAGCGGAATCGAGAGTGATCTCGACGTTGCCGTGGCGCAGCTTGAGGCGCAGCGGCGGCGGCGCGGCCGGGGCGAGGCTGGCCGACTTCATGGTGAGATCCTCGCCCGACTGCCAGAGCACTTCGCAAACGCGTACGACTTCCCGCTTGCCCTTGACGGCGATGGCGTCGATTTCGCGCGAAGATTGGCGCAGCAGCAGCGGCAGCGCATCGATGGCCTCGCCGGTGGTGATGATCTGCCCGCCCTTGGCCAGTGCCGTCATGCGCGCGGCGACGTTCACGGTGTCGCCGAAGACGTCGTTGTTCTCCTCGATGGCCGGCCCAAAATGGTAGCCGACCCGGATCGCCAGCTTGACGCCCGAAATCGGCGGCAGGTCCTCGACGCGCTGCTGCATGTCGCAGGCCGCCTGCATGCCTTCCTCGGCCGTGTCGAACACGGCCATGATCTCGTCGCCGATGGTCTTGATCACGCGGCCCTTGTAGCCGGCCACCACGCGATCGACGCGGTTGAGGATGCGCTCGACCGCGCGCAACGCCTCGGCGTCGCCGAGCCGCTCGTACAACCGCGTGCTGCCGGCGACGTCGGCGAACAGCACGCAGAGGTTGCGGGCATCGGCGTTCATCGTTGCGGGCCCAGGAGGATGTTCATGTTCATGCGCGCTTGAGCTTCGCCACCCGCGACCGCGCGTCCTCGGCGTGGTGCGCGGCGTAGATGTCGTGCGCCGCCGCCTCGCCATGGCCGAGGTCGACCGGATGGCCGAGGTCGGCCAGCGCCGAACCGACGGCCGCCAGGCACAGCATCACGTTTTCGGTCTTGCAGGAGTGGCCCATCAGGCCGAAGCGCCAGATCTTGCCGGCCAGCGGGCCGAGGCCGGCGCCGATCTCGAGGTTGAAGTCCTCGAGCAGCGTCTTCCTCACCGCGGCTTCGTCGATGCCCTCGGGCACGAACACGGCGTTGAGTTGCGGCAGGCGCGCATCCTCGCGCACCAGGAAGTTCAGGCCCATCGCCTCGAGTCCCGCCTTGAGCGCGAGATGATGGCGGCGGTGGCGGGTCCAGGCATTCTCGATGCCCTCCTCGCGCAACATCACCAGCGACTCGTGCAGACCGTAAAGGGCGTTGATCGGCGCGGTGTGGTGATAGGTACGCTTGCCGCCCGGCGCATTCCAGTATTCGAGCACCAGCGAAAGGTCCATGAACCAGCTCTGGCCCTTTTTCTTGCGCGCCCGAACAGCGTCGACGGCGCGCTCGGAAAAGGTCACCGGCGACAGGCCCGGCGTGCACGACAGGCACTTCTGGCTGCCCGAATACACGGCGTCGATGCCCCAGGCATCGACCTGCAGTTTCGATCCCCCGAGGGAAGTCACGGCATCGACGATGGTCAGCGCGCCGCGCTGCCGCGCCACGCCGGCGAGGGTACGGGCGTCGGAGAGCGCACCGGTCGAGGTCTCGGCCTGGACGAAGGCGACGACCTTGGCATCGGGGTGGGCGCGCAGCGCGTCCTCGAGCTTGTTCGGATCGACCGGCGTACCCCAGGCATCCTCGACCACCACGGCGACGCCGCCGCTGCGCTCGACGTTCTCGATCATGCGCCCGCCGAAGACGCCGTTGCGGCAGACGATGACCTTGTCGCCCGGCTCGACCAGGTTGACGAAGCAGGTCTCCATGCCCACCGAACCGGGGCCGGAAACGGGGAAGGTCAGCGCGTTGCGGGTCTGGAAGGCATAGCGCAGCAGGTCCTTCAATTCCTCCATCATGCCGACGAAGGCGGGATCGAGATGGCCGATCACCGGCTGGCCCAGCGCGCTCTGCACGCGCGGATGCATGTCCGAGGGGCCGGGGCCCATCAGGATGCGCTGCGGCGGATGGAAGGAGTGGATCTTGGCGGCAGAAGTCATGGTGCGGACAAAGGGTAGCAGATTAGCGTTGCAAGGCCTTGAATTCTAGCGGAATGATGGCCGGGTCGGAGAAGTCTTCGGTGTCGAAAGCCGTGTCGCCGTCAGGGTCGGGCCGGCCGGTCGCCGCGAGATGGGCGAAGTCGAACAGTTTCGCGTCCAGCAGGTGCGAGGGCACGACGTTGGCGAGGCTCCTGAACATGGTCTCGATGCGGCCGGGAAAACGCTTCTCCCAGTCGAGCAGCATCTGCTTGACCTGCTGCCGCTGCAGGTTGGGCTGGCTGCCGCAGAGGTTGCAGGGAATGATCGGGAACTCGCGCACCCTGGCCCAGGCCTCGAGATCCTTCTCGCGGCAGTAGGCCAGTGGCCGGATCACGACGTGGCGGCCGTCGTCCGAGACCAGCTTGGGCGGCATGGTCTTGAGCTTGGCCGCGAAGAACATGTTGAGGAACAGCGTGGCGAGGATGTCGTCGCGGTGGTGGCCGAGCGCGATCTTGGTCGCGCCGAGTTCGCCGGCGACGCGATAGAGCACGCCGCGGCGCAGCCGCGAGCACAACGAGCAGGTCGTCTTGCCCTCGGGGATCACCCGCTTGACGATGGAATAGGTGTCCTCGTTCTCGATGTGGAAGGGGATGTCGAGATGCTTCAGGTAGTTCGGCAGCACCTCTTCCGGAAAGCCCGGCTGCTTCTGGTCGAGATTGACGGCGACGATGTCGAAATGGATCGGCGCCTTCTCTTTCAAGTGGAGCAGGATATCGAGCAGGCCGAAGGAGTCCTTGCCGCCCGACAGGCACACCATCACCTTGTCGCCGTCCTCGATCATGTTGAAGTCGGCGATGGCCTGGCCGACCTCGCGGCGCAGGCGCTTGGCCAGCTTGTTGGCCTCGAAGGCGGCCTTCTCGTGTTGCTTGGCGGTGGTCATGGATGCGCAGACTTATTGAAGGACGTCACAGATGTGCCGTCCTGCCGCCGTCGACATTGATGACCTGCCCGGTGATGTAGGGCGCGTCGAACATCAGGAATTTCACGGTGCGCGCGATGTCGGCCGGCGAGCCGATGCGCTTGAGCAGGGTGTGCTCGACGATGGCGGCACGCTCGGCCGGCGGGAAGCTGACCTCGCCCGCGGCATCCTCGGGCCACTCGATCGGACCCGGCGCGACGGCGTTGACCCGCACCGCCGGCGCCAGTTCGATGGCGAGCGAACGCGTCAGGTTGAGCAGGCCGCCCTTGGCCGCGCAATAGACCGGGAAGCCCTTGAGCGGCCGCTCGGCATGGACGTCGGTGATGTTCACGATGCAGCCGCCACCGGCACTCAGGTGCGGCGCTGCCGCCTGGGACAGGAACAACGGCGCCTTCAGGTTCGAGCCGATCAGGTCGTCCCAGGCCGCCGTGTCGATGGCGCCGACTTTTGTCGGGAAGAAGGACGAGGCGTTGTTGACCAGGCCGTCGAGCCGGCCGAAGCGCGCCACCACGGCAGCCACCAGCGGCGGCAGCGCGGCGACGTCGAGCAGGTCGGCCTGGAAGGCGGCGGCCGAATCAGGCGCGCACGGCGTTGAGTTCGGCCGCCAGCGCCTCGGCCTCGTGCAGCCGAGCTGCGGTAGTGGATGGCCACGCACGCGCCCGCCGCGTGCAGGGTGCGCGCGATCTCGGCGCCGACGCGGCGCGCGGCGCCGGTGATGAGGATGACGGGAGCGTTCATGCGAGAAGTATACCGATGACCCGCGCCGCCGCCGCAAAACCGAAGGCGGCGGTGACGCAGACCGAGGAGCCGTAGCCGGCGCAGGAGAGGCCCTGTAGCCCGGGTTCGTCGATGTCGCAGGCCGCCTCCGCCAACGGCCGCCGGATCGGCTCGTCGGAATAGACGCAGGCGATGCCGAACTTCTTCTTCGGGTCCCGTGGAAATTCATACTCCTTGCGCAGCCGCGCCCGCAGCTTCGACGCCAGCGCATCCTGCGTGGTGCGCGACAGGTCGTCGATCTTCACGCGCGTCGGGTCGCTGCGCCCGCCCGCACCGCCGGTGGTCACCACCGGAATCTTCGCCCGCCGGCAGTGCGCGATCATCGCCGCCTTGGGCCGGACCTGGTCGATGGCGTCGATCACCGCGTCGCAGGCGGGAATAAGTTCGGCCACGTTCTCCTCGGTGACGAACTCCTCGACGGTTCGAACGACGCAGGCGGGATTGATCGCGGCGATGCGCGCCTGCATCGCCAGCACCTTGGCCTGGCCTAAGCGTTTCGGTCAGTGCCTGGATCTGCCGATTGACGTTGGACTCGGCGACATGGTCGAGGTCGATCAGCGTCAGCCGACCCACGCCCGAGCGCGCCAGCGCCTCGGCCGCCCAGGAACCGACGCCGCCGATGCCGACGACGCAGACATGCGCCGCCGCCAGCCGCGCCAGCGCGCCATGGCCGTGAAGGCGGTCGATGCCGGAGAAGCGGCGCTGCGGGTCAGGATTGCTCATGACGCGGCATCATACAATGCGGCATGAACGAACCACTGCCCCAACCCTCCGCCGACGCCCAGGCCGCAAGCCATGCGCTATGCGACCACATCGCGGCGCGCATCGAAAATGCCGGCGGCTGGATGCCCTTCGTCGAGTTCATGGACATGGCGCTGCACCTGCCGGGCCTCGGTTACTACGCCGGCGGTTCGCACAAGTTCGGCACCGGCGACGAAGGGGGCGACTTCGTCACCGCGCCGGAGCTGACGCCGCTGTTCGGGCAGACATTGGCCGCCCAGATCGCCGAAATCACCGTGGCGTCAGCGCCGACTTTGCTGGAAGTCGGCGCCGGCAGCGGCCGGCTGGCGGCCGACCTGCTGCCGGCGCTCGCCGCGCTGGGCGCCCTGCCCGACCGCTACCAGATCCTCGAACTCTCGGGTGAGCTGCGCGCGCGGCAGCGCGAGACGATCCGCCAGGCCGTGCCGACGCTGGCCGACCGCGTCGAGTGGCTCGACGCCCTGCCCGAAAAGTTCTCCGGTTGCATCGTCGCCAACGAGCTGCTCGACGCCATTCCCACCCATGCCGTGGCCTGGCGCGACGAAGGTGCGATGGAGCGCGGCGTCACCTACGACGGCGAGCGCTTCGCCTGGGCCGAGCGGCCGGCAAAGGGCGCCTTGCGCGAAGCGATGGAGCGGCTGGCCGCCGAGGCCGCGATCGAAGCGCCCTATGTCGGCGAGATCGGCCTCGCGGCCTCGGCCTGGGTGGCGGAGTGGGGACAACGCCTGGAGCGCGGCGCGCTGTTGCTGCTCGACTACGGCCTGTCGCGGCGCGAGCTCTACCACCCCGGCCGCAACGGCGGCACGCTGCGCTGCCATTACCGCCATCGTTCGCACGACGACCCGTTCTGGTGGCCGGGACTGTCCGACATCACCAGCCATATCGACTTCACCGCGGTGGCCGAAGCCGGCTTCGGCGCCGGTCTCGACGTGCTCGGCTACACCAGCCAGGCAGGCTTCCTGATCAACTGCGGCATTGGCGAGTTGCTGGCGGGTCGGCAGCAGGCCGGCGACCCGGCCATGGTCAAGGCGGCGGGCGCGGTGAGCGTGCTGCTTTCGCCCGGCGAGATGGGCGAACTGTTCAAGGTGATAGCGTTAGGTAGGGGTGTGACGGAGCCGCTGCGCGGCTTCGCGCGCGGGGACAGGACCCACGCGCTTTAGCAGACCTTACTGCTGGCTGCGATAAACCTGCTGGAGGAAGGCTTCGGCTTCGGCCTCGGGAACCACCGGGTCGGTGTGATGGACTTCCTGCAGGCCGAGCTGGAGCGACGGCAGCGGCGGCTGCCACTCGGCGTTCATCACCTCGTCTTCAAAGGTGCCGAATTCATCCTCGATGATCTTTCCCGTGCTCATATCCATCACCATCAACATTTCCGGCTCCTCGATCCTGTGTTGCGTTGGTAGGCCGTCGTAACCAGTATAACGACTGACCTTACAGGAAGTTGAATGGGGGCGGCTACGAGGTGTTCAAGTGTGTGATTTATGCCACGGCGCCGGGCCGTCCCAAGCCGTGGCGAGTCTTCGCCCGGAGCGTGCGCAGCACGCGAACTTCCGTCACCCCCGCCCGGGCGGGGGTTGGGGGGCGGGGGCGTTCTGGTACCACGGCGCCACTTTGAGCAGCAGGACCATGCCCGGCACGGCGAGCACGACACAGAGCAGGAAGAAGCCGAACCAGCCCATCTGTTCGACCAGCCAGCCGGCCGAGGCGTTGATGACGGTGCGCGGCACGGCGGCCAGGCTGGTGAATAGCGCGAACTGGGTGGCGGTGTAAAGCGGGTTGGTGGCGCGGGCGATGAAGGCGACGAAGGCCGCGGTGCCCAGCCCCACGCCGGCGGCTTCGAAGCCGATCACCAGCGCCAGCTGCGTCAGCTGCAGGGCGCCGATGGTGGTGCTCGGGCCGACCCAGGCCAGCCAGGCAAAACCGAAGATCGACACCACTTGCACCACGCCGAACAGCCACAGCGCACGGTTGATGCCGAGCTTCACCATCCACAGGCCGCCGAGCAGGCCGCCGATCACTGCCGGCCACAAGCCGGCGTGCTTGGCGACCAGGCCGATGTCCGACTTGGCGAAGCCCATGTCGAGGTAGAAGGGCGTGGCCAGCGCGGTGCATAGCGAGTCGCCGAGCTTGTAAAGGAAGATGAAGGCGAGGATCAGCAGCGCCTCGCGCGGGCCGGCGCGCTGGATGAACTCGCGGAAGGGTTCGACCACGGCTTCGCGCAGCGTCTTCGGCAGACGGCCGGCGACTGCCGGCTCGCTCACGAACAGCGTCATCGCCATGCCCGGCAGCATGAACAGCGCGGTGATGGCGAAGACCTGGCCCCAGGGCAGGTGGTCGGCGAGGATCAGCGAGAGCGAGCCGGGAATCAGCCCGGCGATGCGGTAGGCGTTGACGTGCACCGAGTTGCCCAGACCGAGTTCGACCTCGCCCAGCAGCTCGCGGCGGTAGGCGTCGAGCGCGATGTCCTGCGTCGCCGAGACGAAGGCCAGCAGCGCCGCCAGCACGACGATGACCTGCAGGTCGGACTGCGGCGCGAACAGGCCGAGCGCGGCGATCAGCCCCAGCAGCAGGACCTGGGTGACGAACATCCAGCCACGCCGCCGGCCCAGCCACGGCAAGGCGTAGCGGTCGAGGAAGGGCGACCAGAGGAACTTCCAGGTGTAGGGCAGCTGGATCAGCGCGAACAGGCCGATGGCCTTGAGGCTGATGCCCTCGGTGCGCAGCCACGCCGGCACCAGGTTGAGCAGCAGGTACAGCGGCAGGCCGGAGGCGAAGCCGGTGAACACGCAGATCAGCATGTTGCGCGTCAGCAGCGGGGCGAGCCAGGCAGGGGAGTGCATGGCGCATTCTAGCCAGCGCCTGCGGCCGCCTTCGCGACGAACAGCCGGGGTTTAGGGGGGCGTTCTTACGGCGAGGCGGGCTTGCCGGACGGAAGCCATGACCAGGGGTTCCCGTTCAGCCGCTGGCCAGCCGGTAGACGGCCAGGCTGCCGAGGAAATTGGCTTCCTCGACCACCGTGTTGCCCTTCTCGTCCAGCACCATGCGGCTGCGCACGGCGATGCCCATCTCGTCGCACAGGGCGTCGAAATCGGCGATGGTGAAGAAGCGGATGTTGGGGGTGTCGAACCACTGGTAGGGCAGGTCTTCCGACACCGGCATGCGCCCGGCCATCACCGCCATGCGGTTCTTCCAGTAGGCAAAGTTGGGGAAGGACACCACCGCCTCGCGGCCGACGCGCAGCATTTCCTCGATGATGCGCTGCGTGTGGCGCACGGTCTGCAGCGTGCGCGAGAGCACGACATGGTCGAACTCGCCGTCCTCGAAGCCGGACAGGCCGGCCTCGAGGTCGCTCTGGATGACGTTGATGCCGTTGCCGATGGCGGCGAGCACGCCGGCATTGTCGATCTCGATGCCCCAGCCGCGCACGCCGCGCGTGGCGATCAGCAGCTTGAGCAGCGAACCGTCGCCGCAGCCGAGGTCGAGCACGCGCTCGTTCGGCTGCACCCAGCCGGAGATCACGTCGAAGTCGGGGCGCCCGAGGGCGATGGCGTTCTCGGTCATACTTCGATCCGGTTCATATAGGCCCGCACGATGGCGTGGTACTGCTCGTCCTTCATCAGGAAGGAGTCGTGGCCGAAATTCGACGCCACTTCGGCATAGGCGACATCCTGGCCGTTGTGGACCAGCGCATTGACGATCTCGCGGCTTCTGGTCGGGGAGAAACGCCAGTCGGTGGAGAACGAGACGACCAGGAACTTCGCCGTGGCCTTGGCCAGTGCGGCAGCCAGGTTGCCGTCCGTGGCGTGGGCGGGGTCGAAGTAATCGAGCGCCTTGGTCATCAGCAGGTAGGTGTTGGCATCGAACCAGCTGGCGAACTTGTCGCCCTGGTAGCGCAGGTAGGACTCGACCTCGAACTCGACGCCGAAGCCGTAGCCGATGCCCTCGCCCTTGAGCCGGCGGCCGAACTTCTCGGCCATCTGATCGTCCGACAGGTAGGTGATGTGGCCGAGCATGCGCGCCAGCCGCAAGCCGCGCGCCGGCTTGGTGTGGTGCTGGTAGAAGTTGCCGCCGTGGAAGTCCGGGTCGGTGAGGATGGCCTGGCGGGCGACGTCGTTGAAGGCGATGTTCTCGGCGGTGAGCCTGGGCGCCGCCGCGATCACCGCGGCATGGCGCACGCGGTCCGGCAGGTCGATGGTCCATTGCAGCGCCTGCATGCCGCCGAGCGAGCCGCCGACCACCGCCGCCCAGGCGTCGATGCCGAGGCGGTCGGCCAGGCGCGCCTGCGCCTGCACCCAGTCCTCGACCGTGACCAGCGGAAAATCCGCACCCCAGGGATGGCCGGTGGCGGGGTTGGGCGTCGACGGCCCGGTCGAGCCGTGGCAGCCGCCGAGGTTGTTGAGTCCGACGACGAAGAATTTCTCGGTGTCGATCGGCTTGCCGGGACCGATCATGTTGTCCCACCAGCCCAGCGTGTCCTTGATGCGTTCGGGGTCGGTGTAGCCGGCGACGTGCTGGTGGCCGGACAGCGCGTGGCAGATGAGGATGGCGTTGGATCTGGCGGCGTTGAGCTTGCCGTAGGTCTCGAAGACCAGCTCGTACGCGGGCACGACGGCGCCGCTCTTCAGTGTGAGCGGTTCGCCGAAGCGGGCGCATTGCGCCGAGACGTGTCCTACGCTGTGTCCAGTCATCGTTCCATCAAAAACAAAACCCGGTCGGCTGTTCGCTCGGACCGGGCTTCGTTTGATGCCTGCCTCGCTTTAGCCGTATTTGTTAAGCGCCCGCAATCAGAGATCAAATCGGCGCTGGGGTGAAGATTACGTCGTGACCGGCAACCTTGTCAATCAGAGCCGCTCCATCTGCTCGCGAATCTTGTCAGGCTCGTCCAGGCGCAGCAGCCGCGCCACTTTCAGCCCGAGCTGCTCGGCGTCGGCCATCACCACCTGCTGCTTGACTTCGAGGATCTGCGACGGGTGCATCGAGAACTGGCGCAGGCCCATGCCGATCAGCAGATGCGTATGCTTGGGATCGCCCGCCATCTCGCCGCAGACGGCCACCGGGATTTCGGCGCGCGCGCCGGCCTGGATGGTCTGGGAGATCAGCCGCAGCACCGCCGGGTGCAGCGGATCGTAGAGGTGGGAGACGGCCTCGTCGGTGCGGTCGATCGCCAGGGTGTACTGGATCAGGTCGTTGGTGCCGATGGAGAGGAAGCGCAGCCGCTTGAGGAAGGGACCGAGCACCAGCGCCGCCGCCGGAATCTCGATCATGCCGCCGACCTCGATGCCCTCGTCGAACTTGATCCGCGCCTCGCGCAATTGCGTCTTGGCCTGCTCGATCAGCGCCAGTGTCTGCTCGATCTCGGAGACATGGGCGAGCATCGGCACCAGGATGCGGACCCGGCCGTAGTGCGAGGCGCGCAGCAGCGCACGCAGCTGGGTCATGAACAGCTGCGGCTCGGCCAGGCAGTAGCGGATGGCGCGCAGGCCCAGCGCCGGGTTGGGCTCCTGCCGCTCGGCGCCGCTGATGTTCTTCAGCGCGCGCGCCTGCTTGTCGGCACCGATGTCGAGCGTGCGGATGGTCACCGGCTTGCCCGTCATGGCCTTGGCCACGCTGCGGTAGGACTCGAACTGCTCGTCCTCGGTCGGCAACTCGTCGCGGTTCATGAACAGGTACTCGGTGCGGAAGAGGCCGATGCCGGCCGCGTCGACGTCCTTGACCTGGCCGATGTCCTGCGGCAGTTCGATGTTGGCCTGCAGCGAGATATCCTCGCCATCGAGCGTGGACGCCCTTGCCGACTTGAGGCGCTTGAGCTTGGAACGCTCGAGCTCGAGCTCGCTCTTCCTGAGGCGGTATTCCTCGAGCACGCGCGCATCGGGTTCGACGATGAGCACGCCACGGGTGCCGTCGATGATCAGCAGGTCGTTGTCGCGCACCAGCGGCCGGGCGTGGTGCAGGCCGACCACGGCGGGAATGGCCAGGCTGCGGGCGACGATGGCGGTGTGCGAGGTGGCGCCGCCCAGATCGGTGACGAAGCCGTTGATCTTGAGTGTCTTGAACTGGATGGTGTCGGCGGGCGAGAGGTCGTGGGCGACGATGATCAGCTCGCCGTCGTCCTTGTCCGCGCCCTTGCCACGCCGGCCGAGCTTGCGCGGCTGGCCGGTGAGCACCTTGAGCACGCGCTCGACCACTTGCACGATGTCCTGCCGCCGCTCGCGCAGGTAGCTGTCGTCGATCTCGTCGAAGTGGCCGACCAGCTGCTCCATCTGCTGCACCAGGGCCCATTCGGCATTGCAGCGGCGCTCGCGGATCAGATCCTTGGGCGCCTCAGACAACAATGGATCAGCCAGGATCATGGCGTGGATGCCGACGAAGGCGGCCAGCTCGGCCGGCGCACCAGGGCCGCTGGCCTCGTCGTGCAGCGTGGCGAGCTCGCTCTGCACCGTCTTCAACGCGACCTCGAAGCGCGCAACCTCCATCGCCACGTCGCGTTCGCGGATGGTGTAGTGCGCCACCTCGAGCGTGGCGTGCGAAACCAGGTGCGCCCGGCCGATGGCGATGCCGTGGGAAACCGCCAGGCCATGGAGAGAGAAGGTCATGACACCCCCACCCCCCGGCCCCCGCCCAAGCGGGGGTGACGGGTGTTCGCCGCTGCGCGGCTCCGGTCTGTTGGCTGCGCCCGCCCCGGGGCGGCCCGGCGGCAGGCTGTCACTCGTCTTCCCCGAACTTGTCGGCGATCAGCCTGGTCAGTGCCGTCATGGCCTCTTCGGCCTGCTCGCCCTCGGTATCGACGATGACCCTGGCACCCTTGCCGGCGGCGAGCATCATCACCCCCATGATGCTCTTGGCATTGATGCGGCGGCTGCCCTTTTCCATCCACACCTCGCAGGGAAAGGTGCCGGCGAGCTGGGTCAGGCGGGCGGAAGCGCGGGCGTGCAGCCCGAGCTTGTTGACGATTTCGACCTCGACGCGCGGCATGGCGGCCTTCAGTGGTTCAGCATGTTGATCACGCCCTCGCGGCCGCCGGCGATGGATTTGGCGATCAGCGTCGCCATGTCCTTCTCGCGGTAGGTCAGCGCGCGCAGCAGCATGGGCAGGTTGACGCCGGCCAGCGCCTCGACGCGGCCCGGCTCGATCAGCTTCAGGGCCAGGTTGGCCGGCGTTGCACCGAATACATCGGTGAGGATCAGCACGCCCTCGCCGGTATCGACACAGCCGAGCAGTTGCCTGGCCAGCGGCAGCGCATCGAGCGGATCGTCCTGGGCGGTGAGGCCGAGCTGGGCGATCTGCGGCGGGCGCTTGTTGAGCACATGGCAGGCGCACTGGATCAGCGACTCGCCGTAGGTGCTGTGGGTGAGGAGGAACAATCCGATCATGCGGCCATTCTAGCGAAAAGCGATCCACAGGACCGCCGCCACGGCCGCCAGCGCGAAGACCCAGGCGAGGCGTGTCGCCAGCGCCGACTTTTTTGCCTCCTGTTCGCTCTCGGCATCGACCATGCGCCGCAACCGGCGCAGGACGGCGATGCCGACGCTGCGGCGGACATTCCGGGAAATTTTTTGCTCGATCTGCGGATCGCTCACGGCGCCTTCCCTCCCTCGAACTTCAGCCGCGGCCGCAGCGCCTCGGTCACCTCGATGCGGCCGGCGGCATCGACGCGCAGCACCTGGGTGATGCCGAGCTTTGTCGCCAGGCGACGCCAGTCGTCGCTGGCGACGAACAGCGGCTTGCTCGCCACGTCCGACCACAGGCCGGCTTGCTCGCGCGGCGCGATCAGCACCGTCAATGCCCGGGTGCCGAGCGCGGGCGCGGAGGTATGTGGATCGAGCAGATGGCTATAGCGGCGGCCGTCCAGTTCGAAGTAGCGCTGGTAGTCGCCCGAGGTGCCGATGGCTTCGCCATCGCGCAATTCGAGCGTGGCCAGCGGCGCCCCGCCCGCCTGAGCGGCGCGCGGATGCTGGATGCCGACGCGCCAGGGTTGGCCGCCCTTGCTGCCCAGCGCCAGCACGTTGCCGCCGATGTTGATCAGCGCGTTGGCGATGCCATGGTTCTTCATGATGGCGGCGGCGCGGTCCAGGGCGACACCCTTGAGGTAGCCGCCGAAGTCGAGCGCCACCGCCGGATTTGCGCTCGCGACCTGCCGCCCTTGCACCTTAATTGCCGCGATCGACGGTTTGGCCTTCTTCAACGCCGCCAGTTTTTCGGTATCGGGCAGCCGTGGCTTGAAGCTGTCGTCATGGAAACCCCAGAGCTGCACCAGCGCGCCGATGCCGGGGTCGAACAGATATTCGCCCTGCGCCGCCAGCGCCTGTGCCTCGACGATCAGCGCCGCCAGTTCCGCCGAAGCCTCGTGCGGCCGGCCGGCGGCGATGGCGTCGTTGAGCGCGGTGAGCTCCGAGGGCTGCCAGGCATGGTAGGCGCGGTGCAGGCGGTCGAACTCGCGCAACACCTCGGCCGTGGCCTTGCGGGCGCGGGCCTCGTCCTTGCTCCAGGCCAGCACCTCGACGCGGGTGCCGAAAACGAACGATTCCTGGCTGTGGAGCGACTCGCGGCCACAGCCGGCCAGCAGGAGCAGCAGGCCGGCGCCGAAAACGAGCAGCCTACTCCGCATCCGGCTGGGCGGAGGGCTGCGCGGCGGCGAACGCCGGCAGCGTCAGGCAATGGCGCTCGATCGAGGCGATCAGCGGGAAGGGCGCGAGGTTGACGCCGAAACGATGGGCGTTGAAGACCTGCGGCACCAGGCAGACATCGGCCAGCGTCACCGCGTCGCCGAGGCAGGTGCGGCCGTTGCTGTTCAATCGCTGCAGCAGCGCCTCGATGCCGGCGAAGCCTTCGCGAATGCCGATGCGCACCCATTCGTTCTTCGCCTCCTCGCTCGCGCCGAACTGCGCGCCCAGGCGCTTGAGGATGCGCGGCGTGTTGAGAGGGTGCAGGTCGGCGACCACGTGCAGCGCGATCTCGCGCGCATGCGCCCGCGCCAGCGGAGCCTTGGGCAGCAGCGGCGGTTCGGGATACAGTTCGTCGAGGTATTCGAGGATGGCCAGCGACTGGGTGATGACGCTGCCCTCCGTCTCCAGGCTCGGCACGCCGGCGGTCGGATTGACGGCGCGGTAGCCCGGCTGCAGGTGCTGGCCGCCGTCCTTCATCAGGTGGACGTAGGCGTAGTCGAGCGGAATGGCCTTGAGATTGGCGGCGATGCGCACGCGGTAGGCGGCGGTGGAGCGGAAGAAGGTGTGGAGTTTCATGGCGTTGGCGTGGCTCCGGTGATGGCGGTTTCCTCGAGCTCGATGGCCGCTGCCAGCAGGGCCAGCCGCGCCACCACGCCGTAGGCATAGAAGCGGTTGGGCGGTGCATCGGGCGCCAGGTGGGCATCAGGCAGGCTGCAGCCGGTCTCGAAATCGAGCGGCTTGAAAGTCATGCCGGGGGCGTTGAGGTTCTCGTCAATGCCGCGCGAGGTATTGACGCGATAGAAGCCGCCGACAACGTAGCGGTCGATCATGTACACCACCGGCTCGGCCGTGCCCTCATCCACCGTTTCCACGGTCGGCACGCCCTCCTGGATGATGACCTCGGTCACCTGCTGGCCCTCCTTGATCACCGCCATCTTGTTGCGCTGCTTGCGGTTGAGGTCCTGCACCTCGCTGGCATCCTTGACCGTCATGATGCCCATGCCGTAGGTGCCGGCGTCGGCCTTGACGATGACGAAGGGCTCGCGCGTCGATGCCGTATTCCTTGTACTTGGCGCGGATGCGGTAGAGCAGGGCATCGACGTTGGCGGCCAGGCATTCCTCGCCGGAACGCTCGTGGAAGTTGATCTTGCCGCAGACCTCGAACTCGGGATTGATCAGCCAGGGATCGATCTGCAGCTCGCGGGCGAAATCGATGGCCACCTCCTGATAGGCGCGAAAATGAAGCGACTTGCGCCGCGCATGCCAGCCGGCGTGCAGCGGCGGGATGACGAACTGTTCCTTCAGGTCCTTGAGGATCTCAGGCACGCCGCTCGACAGATCGTTGTTGAGCAGGATCGAGCAGGGATCGAAGCCGTCCAGCCCCAGCCGCCGCCCGCCGGGGCCGATGCGCTTCACCGGCTCCAGCGTCAGCTGCTCGCCATTGGGCAGGTCGAGCACGACCGGCTGCGTGATCTCCGGCAGCAGCGAGCCAATGCGCACGTCGATGCCGGCGTGGCGCAGCAGCAGCGCCAGGCGGGCAACGTTCATCAGGTAGAACTGGTTGCGCGTGTGGTTTTCGGGAATCAGCAGGAAGCGCCGCGCCTCGGGGCAGACCTTCTCGATCGCCGTCATCGCCGCCTGCACGCACAGCGGCAGGAACTTGACATTGAGGTTGTTGAAGCCGCCGGGGAACAGGTTGGTGTCCACCGGCGCCAGCTTGTAGCCGGCGTTGCGCAGGTCCACCGAGGCATAGAAGGGCGGCGCATGGTCGAGCCATTGCCCGCGCAGCCATTGCTCGATCGCCGTCTCCTTGTCGAGGAAACGCTTCTCGAGCTCGAGCAACGGGCCGGTCAGGGCGGTGGTGAGATGGGGAACCATGGAAGAATCATATCAGTCCGCGCACCTCGAATTCGGCGAAGGCCTCGGGCAGCAGCGTCTGCTCGAGGCTGCGCTGGGTGAACAGGAAGCGGCCGTCGCAGACGAAGCCGAGCTCGTGCCAGTCGACCTCGTTGAGCAGCGCCGCCAGCGCCGCGGCGTCGGCATCGCGCCGGTGCGGAAACAGCGCGAGGATGGCGCCATCGTAGTTGTTGCAGGGATGGGTGAAGAAGGGTCGGGCATTGCGCGTCTTGTGATTGACGTAGACCCGCGGCGCCTCGGAAACATGGTGGCGCCGCCCCCATTTCCACCAGTTCGACTCGTCGAACTTTGTCACCCGTCGCGCCAGCAGCCGTTCCTTGTGCTGCTCGAGCCAGGGCAGCGGGGCATCGAAGATCATCCGCCGCGTCTGCCCGGTCTGCGCCGTCTTCGAGCAGACGAAATCGGCGTTGCCGAGGGAGGCCGAGGTGAAGATCTCGTCGGCGCCGGACACCGCGCCGACCCTGACGGCGAACACGCTGGCCAGCGGCACGCTGTAGATGCCGCGCGTCAGCAGCAGCTGGCCGCCGGAAAGCACCATGCGGCGGCCGTCGCGCAGGCGATGCGTCATGTTGCCCTTCTCGAAGCGCCAGATCGCGCAGTTGGGCGCGGCACCGGCGAATATCTTCGTATCGCCGAGGTCCTCGAAATCGGTGATCGTGCCCTGCTCCCAAAGCCAGGTATTGAGGCGCGCCGCGCCGGTGGCCTTGAGGAAGTCGCGCGGAGTGATGAAGATCAGCTCGCCGCCGGGTTCGAGGTGGCGCACGCACTTCTCGATGAAGTGCAGGTAGAGGTTGGCGTGGCCGTCGAGCAGCTGCGAGGACAGGCGGATGCGCGTCGCCGGCAGGATGTCGCGTGCCCGGACGTAGGGCGGATTGCCGATGACGGTAGCGTAGCGGTCCGCTGCCGGCCAGGCGAAGAAATCGACGTTGTGCGCCCCCGGCGGGCAGTGCGCGGCATCGAGCTCGACCGCGACGCAGCCTGAGATGACCGAGGAAAAGGCGCCATCGCCGCAGGCCGGGTCGAGCACGCGGCCGCTGTTACGGCGCAGGGCAAGCATGCGCTCGACGATGGCCGGCGGGGTGAACACCTGGCCGAGGGTGGTGATGTCGTGGGTCTTGTTCATGGATAGGACAGGGGCGGTGCGCAATTATCCGTGCAATCGCAGGGGACCACTACTCAATTTGCGCGGGCCTACGGCCTGCCACATGTCTGTGGCAGAATCCCCGCGATCGACAGGTAATGGGTGATGCAAGAAAAGCAGATCCGCTACGGCCAGTACCTCGGCGCCATACGCCGCCATCATCGCCAGATCAGCTACAACGACGTCTATGCGTTAGAGAAGCGGCTGCCTGCGACGCGTCACCGGCTGCGCCTGGTCGACATCCATCGCCTGGTCACGCCCTACGTCTCCATACGTATCAACGAGCAACTGCGCGCCGTGGTGCCGCTGGCGCTGATGCTGGTCGGCTTCCAGGCACTGGCCCTGCGGACATCCCCCAGCGAAGCCGGGGCGATCATGCTCGGCGTCGTCGCCGTCATCGTCGGCCTGATGTTCTTCATGGAGGGCGTCAAGACCGGACTGATGCCTTTCGCCGAGAACATCGGCTACCTGATGCCCGGCCGTTCGGCCACGCTCACCATCCTCGGCTTCGGCGGCCTGCTCGGTGTCGCCGCCACCTTCGCCGAACCCGCCATCGGTTCCCTGCAGGCCGCCGGGGCCTCCGTCTCGGCGGAACGCGCCCCGCTCCTCAAGATCATGCTGGGGCCCGAGGTCAAGCTGTTGGTCGTTGCCGTCGCCAGCGGCGTCGGCGCCGCCGTCATCCTCGGCATGCTGCGCTTCATGTTCGGCTGGCGGCTCAAGACCCTGGTCGCGATCATCGTGCCGATCTGCCTGCTGCTGACGCTGTATGCCGCCGCGCAACCGGGCCTCGACAAGGTGCTGGGCCTGGCCTGGGATTGCGGCGGCATCACCACCGGCCCGGTGACGGTGCCCCTGGTGCTGGCCGTGGGCATCGGCGTGGCGGCATCGGCCGGGCGCGGCGAGAATCCCCTGTCGGGCTTCGGCATCGTCACGCTGGCCTCCCTCCTCCCCGTCATCGGCGTGCTCGCCGCCGGCATCTACCTCGATGCGCAGGGCGCGCAACTCGTGCCGGCCGCAGCCGCTCCGGTCAAGGCCTGGCACCAGGAGACACCCTTCGCCGAAATGCTCAACGCCGCCCGCGCCATCCTGCCGCTGGTGCTGCTGCTCGTCGTGATGCAGCGCATCGTGCTCGGCCAGCGCCTCAAGGGCGCCAATGTCCTCACCTACGGCATCCTCGTGGCGTTGGTCGGAATGATGGTCTTCAACGTCGGCCTCACGGCCGGCCTCGTCGATCTCGGCAACCAGGCGGGCAGCAACGTGCCCTGGGCTTTCTCATCCCATCGCACCTCCGGCGCCCCGCCGCTCTATCCCAGGGCGCTCGGGCTGGCGATGACGCTGACCTTCGCCTTCGTCATCGGCTACGGCGCCACGGTGGCGGAGCCGGCGCTGAACGCGATGGGGCTGACTGTCGAGAACCTCACCGATGGCGCCTTCAGGAAGCGCCTGCTGATCCACGCCGTGGCATTGGGCGTCGGCTGCGGTGCCGCCCTCGGCGTGGCCAAGATCCTGTTCGACCTGCCGCTGGCCTGGATGCTGGTCGGCGCCTACCTGCTGGCGCTGGTCCTCACCTGGTTTTCCCGGGAAGAGCTGGTCAACCTGGCCTGGGACAGCGCGGGCGTCACCACCGGCCCGGTCACCGTGCCGCTGCTGCTGGCGCTGGGCGTGGGGCTGGCGGAGGCCGTCGGCGCGGCGGAAGGCTTCGGCATCCTCGCCATGTGTTCGGTCGGCCCGATCATCAGCGTCCAGCTGTTCGGGCTGTGGATAGACCGCAAGACCCGGTCCGATACCGGGAGAAGGCGCAAATAATGGCAAACACCGAAATGATCGTCCTCACCGACGCGGTCCTGATCACCGCCATCGTCCAGCGCGGTGCCTCCGATCTGGTCGCGCAGGCCGCGCAGGAAGCCGGGGCCCAGGGCGCCACCATCTTCCATGCCCGCGGCACCGGCGTGCGGCAGAAGCGGCTTGGCGTGCTCGGCCTCACCATCAATGCCGAGAAGGAGGTGATCTACATCGTCGTGCCGGCCGACCAGGCCGACTTCGTGTTCGAACGCATCTTCGTCTCCGCCAAGCTCGACACCCCCGGCATGGGAATACTCTGGATGACGCCGATCAACCGCATGGCGACCTACGTCCCGCACGAGGTTGCGGCCCGCTTCGGCCACCACGTCGAGGCGAAGAAACCATGAGCGCCCTCGCGCACATCGGACGCGGCATCGACAAGCAGGTGATCACCGCGGTCGTCGAGGCCGGCCTGGGCAGGCCCATGATCGAGAAGTTCTGCGAAGCGCCGGGCGTGCTGTCGATATCGCACCACCACGCGCGCGGCATCGGCACCCAGCGCATCCGCAGCGGCCAGATGTATTTCAAGGAGCGCGACGTGGTGCTGATCCTGGTGGAAACCGAGCACGCCGACCAAGTCTTCCAGGCGGTGTTCGCGGAGGGTAACATCGGCCAACCCGGCGGCGGCATCATCTTCTCGGAAACCGTCCTGCGCGGCCATCCGCTGATGCCTTTCGAAGGGGCGGACTGGTAAGGCAAGTTTCGGCAGGTTAAAACTGGCAGGAGGCAAATCCATGAACCTCGAGAAGGTCATCTTCGGTTTCTTCATCGTCCTGGCGGCGACTCTCAATTTCGGCTTTTTCGTCGGCGATATCGGCAACCCGACTTACCACCACGTCTACGAACTGTTCGCCGCCATCGTCGTCAACCTGATCGCCACGGTGCTCAAGTTCGGCGACCGCACGCAGATCGGCGCCATCCACCTCGCCACCAGCCTCGTCGCCGACCTGCAGCTGCTGGCCGCGGCCGGCGTCTGGGCCTATGCGGTGCACATCACGGGCGAAGGCATGACGCCGTCGATCACCGCCAGCGTGGTGTCGCTTTCGGGCGGCGCCCTGCTGGCGAATATCGTATCGCTGGCGATCCTGATTGCCGAGACGGTGATGATGCGTCGCTGACGCGGCCATCCGCGCGGCGGGACAGCCATGGGAAGCGTGTTCTTCATCGTGCTGCGGCGCATGCGTGCGCCGCTGATCACGCTGATCGTCATCTACGCGGTCTCGATCCTCGGCCTGGTGCTGATCGCGGGCGTCGACGCCAACGGCAAGCCGACGCCGCCGCTGTCCTTCTTCCACGCCTTCTATTTCGTCAGCTACACGGCCAGCACCATCGGCTTCGGCGAAATCCCGGCGGCGTTCTCCGACGCGCAGCGCATGTGGGCGACGGTGACCATCTACCTGTCGGTGATCGGCTGGACCTACTCCATCCTCACCATCCTCGCGCTGTTCTCCGACCGCGCCTTCCAGCAGGCGCTGGCGGCAAGCCGCTTCCATCGCCGCGTCGAGCGCATCGCCGAGCCCTTCTACCTCGTCTGCGGCTGCGGTGAAACCGGCGGGCTGCTGATCCATGCGCTCGACCGCCTCGGCATGCGCTTCGTCGTGGTCGAACTCGAGGAAACGCGCATCGTCGAACTCGAGCTCGAGGACTTCCGCAGCGACACGCCGTCGCTGGTGGCGGACGCAAGCCAGCCGCAGACGCTGCTGCTCGCCGGCTTGCGCCACCCCAAGTGCCGTGGCGTGCTGGCGCTGACCAACCATGACGACGCCAATCTCGCCATCGCCGTCGCCGTGCGCCTGCTCAATCCGGCGATCCCGGTGCTTTGCCGCGCCGAACGCACCGACATGGCGGCCCGCATGGCGGCATTCGGCGCCGACCACATCGTCAATCCCTTCGACATCTTCGGCCAGCTGCTGGCGCAGGCGGTTCACGCCCCGGCCAGCTACCGCCTGCACGAATGGCTGATCGGAACGCCCGGGACCAAGCAGCGCGCCGGCGACGACCCGCCGCGCGGGCACTGGGTCATCTGCGGCTACGGCCGCTTCGGCAGGTCGGTCGTCGCCCAGCTCGCGCGCGAAGGCATGGACATCGCGCTGATCGATCCCAACGCCGAGGCCGCCCCGGGCTTTCGCGTCATCGTCGGCAGCGGCATCGAGGAATCCGCGTTGCGGGCAGTGGGCGTGCCCGAGGCCGAGGGCCTGGTCGCCGGCACCGACGATGACATCAACAACCTCTCCATCGCAGCGGCCGCGCGCAGGCTCAACCCGGGGCTGTTCATCGTCGTGCGGCAGAACCAGCAGGCGCGGCATGAACTCTTCGAGGCCTTCGATGCGGATCTCACCGTGGTACCCAGCGAGATCGTCGCCCACGCCTGCCTGGCGCTGCTGACGACGCCGCTGCTGCCGTCCTTCCTCAGGCTGGCCGAAAAACAGGACGACGAATGGGCCTGGTCGCTGCTGGCACGGATGCGCATGCAGATCGGCGAAGAGGTGCCGGAATGCTGGAGCGTGCGCATCGACGCCGAGGCAGCAGCAGCCGCCGTGGACTGGCTTGCCAATGACGGCGCATCCCTGCCGCTGTCGGCCCTGCTGGCCGACCCGGCCGAACGCGAGCTACAGCTGCGCTGCGTGCCGCTGCTGTGGCGGCGCGATGGCGACGAGCGGCTGGTCCCGGCCGGCAACGACGAACTGCAGGCCGGCGACGAGATCCTTTTCGCCGGCACCCACGAAGCAAGGGCGCGGCAGGAATTGATCCTGCAGAATGCCAATGCGCTGGACTATGTGCTGACCGGCCGCGAGGCGAATTCGGGCTGGCTCTGGGGCTGGCTGATGTCTGCGCGGAAGGCATAGCAGCTGGCCCGCGCCCCGCTGCATCCCGCTACTTCCGCCAGAACGCCGGTGTCAGCACCACCAGCAGGGTGAAGATCTCCAGCCGCCCGAGCAGCATGGCGAAGGTGCACACCCAGGTCTGGAAGTCGGTCAGAACCTCGAAGGTCGTCGCGGGTCCGACCTGGTTGAGGCCGGGGCCGGTGTTGTTGATGCTGGCGACCACGGCCGAGAAGGCGGTGACGATCTCGAGGCCGGAGAACGACATCAGCAGCGTCATCGAGACGATGCTGACCATGTAGATGAAGCCGAAGGCCATCACCGCCGAGAGGATGTTGGGCGGCACCGGCAGGCCGCCGACGCGCACCGGCCACACCGCTGCCGGGTGCATGGCGCGGATCAGCTCGCGATAGACCTGCTTGTAGAGAATGATGGCGCGGATCATCTTGATGCCGCCGCCGGTCGAGCCGGCGCTGGTGACGAAGCTGCAGAGGAAGAGCATCCACAGCGGCGCGAACATCGGCCAGACGTTGTAGTCGGTGTTGGCGAAGCCGGTGGTGGTGGCGATCGAGACGACGTTGAAGGCGGAGTAGCGCAATGCCGTGGCGAATTCCGGGTAGGTACCGGTGACCCAGAGATAGACGGCAATGCCGAGCACGCTGCCAATGGTGACGACGAGATACCAGCCGATCTCGGGATCTTGGCGGTAGACCTTGAGGCTGCGGCTATGCACGGCGATGAAATGGGTGGCGAAATTGATGCCGGCCACCAGCATGAAGAAGATCGTCACCGCCTCGATCGCCGGCGAATCCCAGAAGCCGAAACTCGCGTCATGGCTGGAGAAGCCGCCCAGGCCCATGGTGCTGAAAGAGTGCATGACGGCGTCGAACCAGCTCATGCCGGCGAGGTGCAGGCTGACGATGCAGGCAGCGGTGATCGCCGCATAGACCACCCAGAGGCCCTTGGCGGTCTCGGTCATGCGCGGCGTCAGCTGCGAATCCTTCATCGGCCCCGGCGCCTCGGCCTTGAACATCTGGCGGCCGCCGATGCCGAGCAGCGGCAGGATGGCCACCGCCAGCACGATCAGGCCCATGCCGCCCAGCCAGACCATCATGCCGCGCCAGAGATTGATCGATGCCGGCAGTTTGTCGAGGTTGGGCAGCACCGTGGCGCCGGTGGTGGTCAGCCCCGACACCGCCTCGAAGTAGGCATCGGTGAAGGAGACATTCAGCTGGAAGATCAGGGGCAACCCGGCGAACGCCGGCAGCAATGTCCACACCATGACCACCATGAGGAAGCCATCGCGCACCTTGAGGTCGCGCTTCTCGTGGCGCGCCGACCACCACAGGGCCAGGCCGGTGCCGAAGGTGATGAAGAAGGCCTCGTCGTAGGCCGTGTGGGCACCGTCCTGCCACAGCCAGGACAAGGCCAGCGGAACCAGCATGGCCAGCGCGAAGCCCATCAGCAGCACGCCGAAGACGCGGATGACCGGGTAGAAGCGGTTCACGGCCGGGACTTCACTGCGTCACATGAAGCCGAAGGCGACCTGGAACAGCCGCTCGACCTCGACCACTTGGCGCTTGCGCGTGCAGAAGACGATGACGTGGTCCTCGCTCTCGATCACCGTATCGTGGTGGGGAATGATCACCCGGTCGACATACTCGTCGACGAGGAAGCCGTCCCTGGCCACCACCTCGGGTTCGCGGCTGCGGCGGACGATGGCGCCGATGTGCGCGCCCCTGATCACCGGCAGTTCCTCGATGCGGCGGCCGACCACCTTCGAGGTCGTCTTGTCGCCGTGGGCCACCAGTTCCAGCGCCTCGGCGGCGCCGCGGCGCAGGCTATGCACACGCGCCACGTCGCCGCGGCGCACCGCCGTCAGCAGCGAGCCGATAGACACCTGCGCCGGTGAAAGGCCGATGTCGATCGGCCCGCCCTGAACCATGTCGGCATAGGCGCGGCGGTTGATCAGCGCCAGCACCCGCTTGCAGCCCAGGCGCTTGGCCAGGGACGCCGCCATGATGTTGTCTTCGTCGTCGTTGGTCAGGGCCAGGAACATGTCGATCTCGTCGATGTTCTCCTGCCCCAGCAGATTCTCGTCGGTGGCCTCGCCGTGCAGCACCAGCGTGTCGCCGAGCTGGCCGGCGACGACCTCGGCGCGGACGCGGTCGCGCTCGATCAACTTGACCTGGTAGTTCGCCTCCAGCGCTCTGGCGACGCGCGTGCCGATGTTGCCGCCGCCGGCGATCATCACCCGCCGCACCGGCTGCTGCATGCGCCGCAGCTCCTGCATCACCGTGCGGATGTGGGCGGTGGCGGCCAGCACGAAGACCTCGTCGCCCTGTTCGATCACCGTGTGGCCGTCGGGATCGAGCGGCTGGTGCTCGCGGAAGATGGCGGCGATGCGGGCATCGACGCCCGGCGGCAGGTGTTCGCGCATGGCGCGGATCGGCTTGCCCACCAGCAGGCCGCCGGTATAGGCGCGCACCCCGATCAGCGTGACCTTGCCGTCGGCGAACTCTAGCACCTGCAGCGCCTCGGGAAACTCGATCAGCTTGACGATGTAGTCGGTGATGTCCTGCTCGGGGCTGATGGCGAAATCGACGGCAAAGTTCTCGGGCGAGAGCAGTTCGCCGTCGAGGAAGTCGGCGGAGCGCAACCGGGCGATGCGCGTCGACACGTTGAACAGGCTGCGCGCGATCTTGCAGGCGACCAGGTTGGTCTGGTCCGACTGCGTCACCGCCACCAGCAGATCGGTGTCCTCGATGCCGGCCTCGCGCAGCACCGAGGGGTAGGCGGCATTGCCGACCACCGTGCGCACGTCGAGCCGGTCGGCCAGCACCGCCAGGTTCTCGCGATCCTGGTCGATGATGGTGATGTCGTTGGCCTCGGAGGCGAGCACCTCGGCGACGGAAGCGCCGACCTGGCCGGCGCCGAGAATGAGGATTTTCATAGTGGGGGCATTTTCACCCATTCGGCCCATGAAGTGGCGTGCCGCCATCCGCTACGGCGAGGAGAGTGTTGTTTGCTCGACCGCCTTGTAGCGCAGTTGCTTCATCAGCGCCGAGTTTTTCCCGTTTGATCGGGGTTTGCCGGGTCTCGCCCGCCGGGGCGAGACTTTCGCTGCGCGGCGTACGGACTTCCCCGCTCCGGCCTGCGGCTCCGACGGCTATCCCGGCGAAACTCGCCTGCGGCTCAAACATCGAAGCCGGACACCCCCGGCCCGACAGCCCTCCGCTCGGCGCGGCAGAGGGGATCAAGCGTCGGTTCTCGACCCACTGCGGCCTGTCGAGAAGACGAGATCAAGGTCAGCTACGTAGCGTCAACGGCCATTCGGAGTCCGCGGCACCCGAAACCGGCGATTGACTGCGGACGCTGATGACAGTGATACTCTGAGACGCCCCATTGAACTTCCTGTCCTTAATTAAATGAAGACGCAGCTGGAAGATGAACGTTACATAATTTTTCTGCGCTATGGCGCGTGGGCCGCACTTGCATCGCATATCGCGTTCGGACTGTTCTTCCTTGCGCTTGGCTCAGAAATTCTGGCTGTATTCAATGTGCTCAGCGTTGCGGTGTTTGCCGGCTGTGTCTGGCTGATTTCGCATCGCCATACCACCACCCCCCTGCTGCTTGCCGCGATCGAGATGACCGTGCATGCATGGCTGGCAGTGTGGGTTTTGGGATGGAACAGCGGTTTTCATTACTACATCATCACCCTGATGATGCTTTCCGCGTTTCATCCACACTGGCCTGCGCGTGGCAAGGCTGCCTATTCACTGCTGGTTTGTGTCGCCTATCTTGGTCTCAACCAGTGGTCTCTGCTGCGCGAACCCACCCTTGCAATTGGCGCATTCACGCTGGACATAGTGCGATGGTTTAATACCGCGTTCACCTTTGGCTTTGTGGGTTACCTGGCACATTACTATGCCAAAGCAGCACGAGAGGCCGAGAGTAAGCTTGAGCAGCTGGCCTCCACCGATACGCTCACCGGGCTCTACACGCGTCGTCAGTTGCTGGCGGTATTCAACCAGGAGCAATCAAAGCTGCTGCGCAATCAGAGATCGCTATCCATCATCATGATAGATATCGATAATTTCAAGAAACTCAACGATCAGTTCGGACACGAATGCGGTGACGATGCATTGAAGGCAATTGCAGATTGCTTCAGGAAGACATTGCGTACTCAGGATCATATGGCTCGCTGGGGCGGGGAGGAGTTTTTGATCCTGTTGCCCGAAACCCATCGGGAAGGCGCGCAGATTCTTGCAGAGAAAGTGCGCGAGTTAGCCAGCCTTGTTCCCATTATCACTGGCGGGCATACCATTCATATCACCATCACCTCAGCGGTAAGTGAATTGCATAGCGACGAGGATTTCAACCGCTGCCTGGCGCGCATCGATCAAGGTTTGCTAGCAGGAAAGCGTGCGGGGAAAAACCGGGTCGTCCTGGTGTAAGGAAACGGGAGGATTTGCACAATCCGAAATCCGGGGCAATCCCAACCTGCGATATTCTCGGTGGCCCCGTAGGATTTCCTATCCTTTTTTGACGGCGGCGGGATGGCAGGCAAGCGACCGTTCAGACCGAGCTACTGCCACTGATCCACACTACCTGAGCGTCGGCTGACAGTCTGTTGTAAAGCCTATCGGGCCGCTAAGGACCGCAAACAGTCGCATGAAAAAGTCGGGGCTGGCGACACGGCGAGTGTGGAAGGTGGTCGAGGGCGCGGGGAGGGGATCCCCTCTGCCCCGCCGAGCGGAGGGCTGTCGGGCCGGGGGTGTCCGGCTTCGATGTTTGAGCCGCAGGCGAGTTCGAAGCCGGCCGGGCCGATAGTCCGTAGCAAGGGAAGCCGCAGGCCGGGGCAGCGGGGCGCGTTTCTTTGGGTGCTTTCTTGCCGCGCAGCAGGAAAGTACCTCGCCCGCCGGGGCGAGACCCGGCAATGCCAAATCAACCTCGAAAAGTTATGCGAAGCGGTATCCCTTGGGACGGCGTTGGCGCCACGCCAACAAACCGCCTCACCGCAGCCCCAGATCCTTCAGCTTGCGATAAAGATGGGTGCGCTCGAGCCCCGTGGTCTCGGCCAGCTTGGTCATGTTGCCGCCGTCGAGTCCAAGGTGGTATTCGAAATAGATGCGCTCGAAGTTCTCGCGCGCCTCGCGCAGCGGCAGCGCCAGCATCTCGACCGACAGCCCTGCCGGCGTTTTCGGCGCGCCGTCCGGCACCGGCTTGAGCAGCCGCGTGCAGTCCTCGCCGCCGATTTCCTCTTCGAGTGCGGCCAGCGCCAGCGACTTGACCACGCTCTTCAGCTCGCCGTAACCCCCGGGCCAGGCATGCTGGCGCAGTGCGTTCTGCGCCGCCGTGGACAGGCGCCGTAGAGGACTTTCGCCAGCCTCGACCAGCTGCGTCAGCAGGTGGGCGGCGATTTCAGGAATCTCGTCGCGGATGTCAGCAAGCTGCGGCAGGCCGAGCCAGACTTCGAACAGGCGCCGCAGCGGCGCCTCGTCCCAGCCCAGCGCGGCCAGCGCCGCCATGTCGTGGCCGCTGGCGACGACCAGGTGCAG
This sequence comes from uncultured beta proteobacterium, assembly GCA_963709555.1. Taxonomy (GTDB): domain Bacteria; phylum Pseudomonadota; class Gammaproteobacteria; order Burkholderiales; family Rhodocyclaceae; genus Sulfurisoma. The sequence continues at coordinate 108,143 of CAVPWR010000002.1, forward strand.
GTCGAACTTCTCGAGTCGCTCGGCGGCGAAGGCAAGGTTCTTCTGCTGCAGGCGGGTCAGCCGCCCCAGTTCCTCGCACCAGAGCACGCCGCCGCCGGCGGCTTGCAGCGCATCCAGCGTGATCGGGTTGGAGTCGGCGGCGAGATCGACCCAGGCGCGCCCCGGCGGCTGCAGCGTGCGCGCGGCCAGTTCGACGAAGCCGGCCGGGCTGGCCCGCAGCAGCACGGTGCGGCTTTTAGCCGCAAGCTGTTCGAGGCGCCGCTTCAGGTCCTTCAGCGGCGCCGAACGCGGGAAGGCGGCCAGCGACAGCGCACCGACCCCCGGCTTGTGCGAACGATCGAGGGCACGCTGCACGGCGGCAAGCAGCTTCTGCATGCCGATGGGCTTCTCGAGGAAATCGATGGCGCCGATCTTCGTCGCCTCGACGGCGGTGTCGATGGTGCCGTGGCCCGACATCATCACCACCGGCATGTTGAGCTGGCTGTTTGCGACCCACTCCTTGAGCAGGGTGATGCCATCGGTGTCGGGCATCCAGATGTCGAGCAGCACCAAGTCGGGTCGGGCGGCGGCGCGGGCGGCGCGGGCGGCGGCGGCGTTCTCGGCGAGGCGCACGTCGTGGCCCTCGTCGCGGAGGATTTCCGAGAGCAGCTCGCGGATGCCGACTTCGTCGTCAACGACCAGTATCTGTGCCATGGCTGAACCTTATCACGTCTCTGCAATCGGCAAACGGATGCTTATCTCGGCGCCGCCGCCGCTGCGGTTGCCGAGGTGGATTTCGCCGTGGTGCTCGTCGACGATCTTGCGCACGATGGCCAGCCCCAGGCCGGTGCCGCGCGGCTTGGTGGTGACGTAGGGCTCGAAGGCGCGGGCGAGGATCTGCGGCGGGAAGCCGGGGCCGTTGTCGGCGACGACAAGCGCGACGCGGCGGTCCTCGACACGCGTGGCGACGACGACGCGGGGGCCTTCGCCGGCGAACAGGGAAGGACTCGCGCCATGCTCGGCGAGCGCCTCGGCGGCGTTCTTGATCAGGTTGTGCAGGACCTGGCGCAGCTGGTTGGCGTCGCCGCGCACGGGCGGCAGGCCGGGTGCCAGCGCGGACTCGACGCGCGGCTTCGTCGCCTCGTAGAGCACCAGCACCTCGCGCACCAGCGCGTCGAGGTCGACGGCGGCAAGCGACGGCGGCGGCGTCCTGGCGTAGTCGCGGAAGTCGTTGACCATGTTCTTCATGGCCTCGACCTGGGTGACGATGGTGGCGATGGAGCGGTCGAGCATGTCGCGCGAGGCCGGCTCGAGCTTGCCGGCCAGCTTCATCTGTAGCCGCTCGGCCGAGAGCTGGATGGGGGTGAGCGGATTCTTGATCTCGTGCGCCAGGCGCTGCGCCACCTCGCCCCAGGCGGCACTGCGCTGCGCCGAGATGAGCTGGGTAATGTCGTCGAACACCACCACCGTGCCGCCGCCGCCGGCCTCCGGCAGGGAGGAGCCGCGCACCAGCAGCACCTGTGTCGCGCCATCCGCCGCGAGCTCGAGTTCCTGCTGCCACTCGCTGCCACGCTCCCTGAAGGCGGCGATGACGGCGGCAGCAAAGGCGCCGTGGCGAGGCCATTCGGCCAGCGGCGTCTCCTCGAGATCGGTCAGGTCCTCGCGCAGGATGGCCATGGCGCCGCGGTTGGCGGCACGCAGCCGGAAGTCGCGGTCGAAGGCGAGCACGCCGGCCGAAAGGTTGGCCAGCACGCTTTCGAGATAGGCGCTGGCAGTCTCGACCTGCTGGCGGTGACTCTCGGTCTCGCGCCGGGCGTCGTCGAGCTGGCGGGTCATCTTGGAGAAAGACTGTGTCAGGACGCCGAGTTCGTCGTCGGAGCTCACGACGCTGCGCGGCGTGAAGTCGCCGGCCGCCACCGCCTGCGTGCCCTCGGCCAGGATCAGCAGCGGCCGCGCCAGGCGCTCGGCGAAAACGAAGGCCAGCGCGATGGCGGCGAACAGCGCCAGCAGCAACGTCAGCGTCAGGGTCAGGGTATAGATGCGCTTGAGCCCCTCCTTGCCCAGCTGCAGTTCCTGGTAGTCGCGGTGGGCGGCGGCGACGCTCTCGGCGCTCCTGGCGATGGCGGTGGGCACCATCTGCGTCAGTTGCAGCACGCGCGGCTCGCTGCCGATCTCGAAACCGCTGATGGGCACCAGCGCCCGCAGCATCATGCCCGTCGCGGCCTCGCCTTCGATCACGGCAAAGCCGCGGCCGAGCCGCGCCTGGCGCAGCTGGGCACTGGAAGGCACCGGCGGCAGCAGGTTGCCGACGGTGTCGGAGCTGCTGGCCAGCACCTGGCCACTGGCAACGAGCAGCGTCGCCGTCTGGCTGCCTGACTGTTCGCGCAGGCGGTTGAGCAGCGTCGGGCTGGCGACGGCGGTGTCGCCGATGTCGAGCGCCATGCTGCGCGCCTTGCCCAGCAGGTCCGCCTGCTGGGCGTCGAGCACATTGCGGGCGAGGGCGAGACCGCCTTCGAGCGCGCTGTCGACACGCACGTTGAACCAGGACTCGATCGAGCGCACGGCGAACTGCATCGACACCGCATAGACCAGCGCACCCGGCAGCAGCGCCATCAGCGCCAGCAGCAGCACCAGCCGCGTCTTCAGCCGCGAGCCGAAGACGCCGCCCTTGAAGTCCTTCCACAGCCGCCGCAGCTGGATGCCGACCAGCGTGAGCATCGCCACCGCGATCAGCGCATTGGCACCGAGCAGCCACGGGTAGTAGCCGGACAAGAGCGCCGTGTTGGCGCTGGCGGACGTCAGCAGGAAGACGAGGACCGCGCCGGCAGCCGCGGCGAGGATCAACAGTACTTTCATTTCGCCGCCGGGCCGCCCCTAGGCGAAATCCCAATCCGAGCGCGTGGAACGCGCGACCCCGGCGAGATCAACCACAACGCCCCCCGTGACAATCGAGCGTAGCGAGCTTGCGGGCTCCCCCCCGCGAGAGGGGGCTGGGGGGGGCGGGTGGTCACTTGATGACTGATTCTGGCTGCAGGTAGAACTGCCAGCGCAGTGTCTTGGAACTGACCTGCCAGTCGCTGTTGGCGATGGCATCGACCTGCAGCGGCTTGGGCAGCTGGTTGCGGTCGAGCGACAGCCGCAACGCGGCCGAAAAGATTTCGCCGGCCTTGAGCGCGCCCTTGTCGGCCACCGGCAGCGCCGACACGCGCGAGATCACGCGCAGCGCCTCGTCCAGGGTGGCGAAGCTCTGGTGCAGGCCGCCGAAGGACAGGCGGTACTGCCGGGTGAGCGCGTTGTAGGCGAGGCGGTAATTGATGGTGATGCTGGCAACCTGTTCGTTGAGCCAGTACCAGCGGTTGCGATCGAGGGTGAACTCGAGGTTGAAATAGAGCGGCACGCCGCGCCCCACGGCCTCTTCCAGGCGGGCACCCAGATCGACGGTGAACTCCGCCGAGAGCACGTGGCCATCCTCGCCCGCCTTGAGATCGGCACGCACCGGCTCGATGCTGCCGGCATGGACGAGGCCGGCGCCCCCTGCCAGAAGCAGGATGACGATCAGGCGCCCCAGCAGCCTATGCCAGCTTCTGCAGCAGCGCGTAATAGAAGCCGTCATGGTCGGGGCCGGGCAGAAGTTGCAGTTCGACATCGGGTCCGTGGGTCGGGAGTCGCAGCGCATCCGCGTGGCGTGCCGCGAACGCCTCGATCTGGGCGGAATTCTCGGCACGGAACATGGAGCAGGTGCAGTAGAGCATTTTGCCACCGGGGGCCAGTACCCGCCACAGGGCATCGAGAATCGCCGCCTGCGTCCGTACGAATTGCGCCACATCGGCGGCACGCCGCAGCCACTTGATGTCGGGATGGCGCCGCGCCACGCCCGAGGCCGAGCAGGGCACGTCGGCGAGGACGCGCTCGAAGGGGCGGCCGTCCCACCAGTCGTCGAGCCGCTGGCAGTCGGCCACTTGCACCTCGGCCTGCAGGCCGAGGCGGTGGAGGTTTTCCCGCACCCGCCCGGCACGCTGCGGATCGAGTTCGAGCGCGGTCAGCTCGACGGCGGCGAGCTCGAGGATGTGCGCGGCCTTGCCGCCGGGCGCGGCGCAGGCATCGAGCACGCGCTGGCCGTCGCGGACGTCGAGCAGGGGCGCGGCATGTTGCGCGCCCCAGTCCTGCACCGAGACTTTTCCTTCGGCGAAGCCAGGCAGACGTTCTACCGCAACGGGACTTTCGAGGTGAATGGCAGCCTCGTCCAATGCGCGGCTGACGATGCCGGCGGTGGCGAGCCGCTCTGAAAACTCGGCGCTGGCGGCACGGCGGCGATTGACGCGCAGGCTCATCGGCGGGTGGCTGTTGCCGGCGGCGAGAATCTCCTGCCAGTTATGCGGCTGCTCGGCCTGCAAGCGTTCGATCCACCACGCAGGATGGCGCCAGCGGCCGACCGGATCGGCTTCGGCGGCGGCGAGCAATTCGTCGCGGCGGCGCAGGAAGCTGCGCAGCACGCCATTGACCAGCGCCTTGAACCGGCCATGGGCGATGCCGGCGGCGGCATGCACTGCCTGATCGACGGTGGTGTGGGCGTCCTGCGGCCGCTGTTCGAGGCGGAACAGCGCGACCAGCAGCAGAGCATGGATCAGCGGTTCCTGCAGCGGCTTTTCGAGCAGGCGGCCGAGCAGGAAATCGCCGCGACCGCAGTCGCGCAGGGTGCCGAAGGCGAGGTCCATCACCGCCGGCCGTGCCGCCGCTGCGGTGGCGGCCAACAGCGCCTCGGGCGTGCGGCCGGCCATCACGCCGGCCACGGCCTCGGCCGCGCCGCGCAGCGCCGTCGCCAGCGGCGGAGCAAGTTTGGCCTCCGCGGCAGGCTGGCTCATGCGGTCCTCATGCCCAGGTCGACGCTGAAGTCGATGCGGTTGCCGCTGCCGGCGGGTGCCGGCGCATGGCTGAGGCCGCTGGCAAGCGAGCGCACCATGGCGACGCCGAGTCCGCCGACTGGGCGCGCCTCGGGGGGACGCGCGATGTGGCCGGGCAGGCCGCTCGGCGGCACGAACAGCGGGGCGGAATCGGTGTAGCTGCACTGCAGCGCGCCTGCCGCGAGCGACAGCTCGACCGTCACCGGCGCATCGCTGCCGCCGCCGTGGCCGTGGTGCACGGTGTTGAGGAAGAGTTCTTCGAGTATGACGATCAGGCGATGGATCGCGGCTTCGGACAGGTTGCGCCGGCTGCCGAAGGCGCGGGCGAAATCGAGCAGGGCAGGCAGCTCCGCCGCGCGCGCGGCGACGGTCATGGCGGCGGCGTCAGCCACGCGCCGTTCCATCCGCGACCACCGGCGAGAGCGCGGCAAGGGCGGATGCTAGTGTCGGATGCACCGCGACCACCAGGTCGAAGCGGCTGATCTGGAAGATTTCCTGCACCAGCGGCGTCAGCGCGGCCAGAGCCAGGCCGGTGCCGGCGGCCTTGGCTTCGCGCGCCGTCAACATCAGCGCGCGCAGGCCGACGCTGCTGATGTAATCGACCGCCGAGAAGTCGACCAGCAGTGCGATCGACTCGCTCTGGCAGCGCGCCAGCGCGGCGCGCAGGGCGGCGAGGAAGTCATCGGCACGGGCCTGGTCGATATGGCCGGCGGGACGGGCGATCAGCACGTCGGCCTGGCGGGTCGGGTTCAAGTCCATCATGGGCGATCCTCAGCGTGGAGCCGACATGTTACGGCAACCAGTCGCGGCCGAGGACCTCGAGTTCCGGCGTGAATCGATAGACGAGGGGAACGCCCGGCGGAATCTCGACGTGCATCATCGCCTCGGCGTCGAGGCCGTCGAAATGCATCACCAGCCCGCGCAGGGTGTTGCCGTGGCTCGCCACCAGCAGGCGGCGACCGGCCCTGACGCGCGGCGCCAGCACTTCGTGCCAGTAGGGCAGGGTGCGGCGCTGGCAGTCGGCCAGGCTCTCGGTCGCCGGCAGCAGGGCCGGATCGAGGCCGGCGTAGCGGGCGTCGAAGCGGGGATGGCGCGGATCATCGATCGCCAGCGGCGGCGGTGCGTCGACATAGCCGCGCCACCAGCGCCGCGACTGTTCCTCGCCCCAGGCGGCGAAGATCTCCTTCTTGTTCATGCCCTGCAGTGCGCCGTAGTGGCGCTCGTTGAGGCGCCAAGTTTCGAACAGCGGCAGCGGCGGCGTCCCCATCGCCGCGACCAGGGTTTCGATGGTCTGGCGGGTGCGGCCGAGCACCGAGCCATGGGCCTCGTCAAAGGCGTAGCCCGCCACCGCCAACCGCCCCCCGGCGGCTGTCGCCTGGGCCAGGCCCGACTCGGTGAGGGGAATGTCGGTCCAGCCGGTAAAACGGTCGGTGAGGTTCCACTCGCTGTGGCCGTGGCGGATGAAGACGACCACGCGTTCCATGGCGCGCGCTTTGTTCAGGCCGGAGCGGCGAAGCGTTCGCCCGGCGTCACGGCGAAGCCGCGCAAAAAGTCGGCGGCTCCGATACGGCGTCCGCCGGGCTTCTGCAGTTCGGTGAGCCGCAGCGCGCCCTCGCCGCAGGCGACGACGATGCCTGCCGCACCGACATCGAGCACCGTCCCCGCCGCGCCACTGCCGCCGGCCGCAACCATCGTGGCCTGCCACAGCTTCAGCGTCTCGCCGCGCAGGCTGGACAGGCTGCCAGGAAATGGGTCGAAGGCGCGGATGCGGCGCTCGATCACTGCGGCCGGCTGGCTCCAGTCGATCGCCGCCTCGCGCTTGTCGATCTTGTTGGCGTAGGTCACGCCGGCCTCGGGCTGGGCCTCGGGAGCCAGGCTGTCGAGACGGGCGAGGGCCGCCACGATCAGGCGGCCGCCCTGGGCGGCCAGCTTGTCGTGCAGCGTCGCCGCGCTGTCGTCGGCCGCGATGGGCAGCGCTTCCTTGAGCAGCATCGGCCCGGTGTCGAGTCCGGCCTCCATGCGCATGATGGTGACGCCGGTTTCAGGATCGCCGGCCTCGATGGCGCGCTGGATCGGCGCCGCGCCGCGCCAGCGCGGCAGCAGCGAGGCGTGGATGTTGATGCAGCCCCGGCGCGGGATGTCGAGCACCGCCTGCGGCAGGATCAGGCCGTAGGCCGCGACCACCAGCACGTCGACGGCCGCCTCGATCAGCGGCACATGCGTGGCGGGGTCGCGCAGCCGCTCGGGCTGGTGCACGGCGATGCCGTGCTTCGCCGCCAGCTGCTTGACCGGGCTGGCGAGGACCTTCTGCCCGCGCCCCGCCGGCCGGTCGGGCTGGGTCAGGACCAGGCGAACATCGTGGCCTGCCGCAAGCATCGCCTCCAGGGCGACCGCCGCGAATTCGGGAGTGCCGGCGAAGGCTATGCGCATCAGACGGTAATGCGGGAACGCTTCTCGAGCCGGGAACGGATGCGCGACTGTTTCAGCCGCGACAGGTATTCGACGAAGACCTTGCCCTGGAGGTGATCGATCTCGTGCTGGATGCAGACGGCCAGCAGGCCCTCGGCTTCGAGTTCGAAGGGCTGGCCGTCGAGCCCGAGCGCGCGCACCCTGACATGCTCGGCGCGCGTCACCGTCTCGTAGATGCCTGGCACCGAGAGGCAGCCTTCCTCGCCAGCGCATTCGCCGGAACGCTCGAGTATCTCCGGATTGATGAATGTCATCAGCTGCGACCTGTCTTCGGAGACGTCCATGACGATCACCTGCACATGCTGGTTGACCTGGGTGGCGGCGAGCCCGATGCCCGGCGCCTCGTACATGGTCTCGGCCATGTCGGCGGCAAGCGTGCGAATCGCGTCGTTCACCACGGTGACTTTCGCCGCTTTGGTGTGCAGTCGCGGGTCGGGATAACGCAGGATCGGCAGAAGAGCCATGGAATAAGGGCGATAATTCGCTGAACGGGTGATTGATGGCGGCAACGATTGGATGCACAATCCCGCAAGCCGCTCAGCATCCTCCATAAGCCGGTCGGGAAAGGTCATCCGATGCCTAGAATTATATCTGCGCTCCTCGTCGTGTTCTCAAGCGCGGCCTTCGCCGCATCCGCCTGGGCGGAAGCCACCAAACCACTGGAACTCGCACCCGACGCGCCCGATCGCTACACCGTCACCAGCGGCGACACCCTCTGGGGCATCTCCGGCAAGTTCATCAAGGATCCCTACCGCTGGCCCGAGCTGTGGCGCCTCAATGCCGAAGAGGTGAAAAATCCCCATCGCATCTACCCCGGCCAGGTGCTGGTGCTCGACAAGAGCGGCAGCGACCCGCAACTCAGGCTCGAAACGGTGCGTCTGGCACCGAAGCAGTACGACTCGAAGCTGACCCAGGAAATCCCCGCCATCCCGCAGAGCTTCATCGAGCCCTTCCTCGCCAGGCCGCTGGTGATCGAGGCCGACGGGCTCGACAGCGCGCCGCGCGTCATCGCGCTCGAGGAAAACCGCATGATCGTGGGTACCGGCGGCAAGATCTACGTCACCGGCATCAAGGATCTGCAGGCGAAGGGCTTCCTGCTCTACCGGCCGGGCCGTGCACTGACCGATCCCGTCACCAAAGAAGTGCTCGGCTACGAAGCCATCCATCTCGGCGGCGCCAAGGTCATCCGCGAGGGAGAGCCGACGATCCTCGAAATCGTCAATTCCCGGGCCGAGATCAGCGTCGGCGACCACCTGATGCCGACCAAGAAGGTTGACGTCGTCAGCTACATGCCGCACGCGCCGAAGGCGATGATCGAGGGACGCGTCATGTCGGTCTACGGCACGACGGGGTCCAGCCCCGCGGGCACCGGCGGTCCGGGCTCCATCGTCACCTTGACCCGCGGCACGAAGGACGGCCTGGAAATGGGTCACGTATTGGCGCTCCAGCAGTCCGGCCGTGCAGTCACCGAGCGCTTCAAGGGCAAGAACGAGACCTTCACGCTGCCGGATGAGCGCTATGGCCTGGTCTTCGTCTTCCGCGTCTTCGACCGCATCTCCTACGCCATCGTGACGAAAGCTTCGTCACAGGAAGTCCTGGTCGGCGACACCGTTCGTACGCCCTGATCGCCTGCTGGCCTGATGGCCGACGAAATCGCCGGCTGGATCCGGTTAACGTCCATCCCCGGCATCGGCGGCGAAAACCAGCGCCATCTGCTCAAGGCCTTCGGCCTGCCCGAGGCGATTTTCGCGGCCGGCGGGCCGGCCGTACGCGGCGTGATAGGCGAGGCGCTGGCCGAGCGCCTGGCCTCCCATGATGCCACTGCCGACGTCGAGGCGGCTCTGGCCTGGGCATCCGAGCCGGGCAACCGCATCGTCACCCTCGCCGACGCCGCTTATCCGCGGGCCCTGCTCACCTCCGCCGACCCGCCCGTGCTGCTTTACGTCAAGGGCCGCGCCGAACTGCTCAACCGTCCGGCCGTGGCCATCGTTGGCAGCCGCTCCGCGACCAAACAGGGCGAAGCCAATGCCGAGGCCTTCGCCGCGACGCTGTCCGCCGCCGGACTGACGGTGGTCAGCGGCCTGGCGCTGGGCATCGACGCGGCTGCCCACCGCGGCGCACTCAAGGGCGGCGGCTCGACCATCGCCTTCATCGGCACCGGTGCCGACCGCATCTACCCGGCGCGCAACGAACCGCTGGCGCGCGAAATCGCGGAAAAAGGCTGCGTCGTCAGCGAGTTCCCGCTGGGCATGGCGGCGTTGCAGGGCAACTTCCCGCGCCGCAACCGGCTCATCGCCGGCATCAGTCTCGGCTGCCTGGTGGTCGAGGCGGCCGAAAGGAGCGGCTCGCTGATCACGGCACGGCTGGCGCTCGACGCAGGGCGCGAAGTCTTCGCGATTCCCGGCTCGATCCACTCGCCGCTGGCCAAGGGCTGCCACAAACTGATCAAGCAGGGCGCCAAGCTGGTCGAGACGGCCGCAGACATCCTGGAGGAACTGCGCTGGGAACGAAGTGTGGGCGCCGTACCGCCAGCGCCGACTATTTCCGACACCCCGCCGGCAGACGCCGGGCAGTCAGCCGTACTCGGGCTTCTCGGTCATGACCCATGCAGCCTGGATACTCTGGCCGCGCGCAGCGGCTTGACGCCGGCGCATCTTCTTGCGATCCTGCTACCGCTGGAACTCGAGGGCCGGGTCGCTCAGCTTCCCGGTGGTCTGTATCAACGGGTTGGCCGGGGGCAGGGTCCCAACTGATCATGATCGATATCCTCTTCTACCTTTTCGAACACTATCTGCCCGACGCCTGCCCCGAGCCCGCCGCACTGGCCAGGAAGCTCATGGCCGCCGGCTTCGAGGACGACGACATCTCGGAAGCCATGGAATGGCTGGCCGGCTTCGCCGACGCCGAGCCGGCCCCGGCGGCGCTGGCCGCCTCGACGGCGACCCGGTTCTACCACGAAGCCGAAGTCGCCCGGCTGCCGGCCGAGTGCCGCGGCTTCATCTCCTTCCTCGAACAGGCCGAGGCCATCGACGCCACCGCGCGCGAACTCATCCTCGAGCGCGCCCTGGCGCTGTCCGACGAGGAAATCCCGCTGGCCAAGCTCAAGGGCATCGTGCTGATGGTAGTCTGGCGTCAGCAGCTGCCGCTCGACGCCCTGATTCTCGAGGAGCTGCTCGAGGACGACTACGGCGATGAGGACGTCGGCGATCTGGGCGACGAGCCGAGCCGGTCGCCGTTCCATTAGCCGCCCCCGCCGAGGGCATCAAAAAGTGCCGGCTTGCCTTCGCCGGCAAGCCGCGCTTATCATGCCGCGCTCATTGGTGCCTCCGGCGCCGCACTGAACCGCCCATGACCAAGCAACTCATCATCGCCGAGAAACCCTCCGTCGCCCAGGACATCGCCAAGGCGCTGGGCGGCTTCACGCGCCAAGGCGACTACTTCGAGAGCGACGATTACGTCCTCTCCTCGGCCATCGGCCACCTGCTAGAACTGACGGTGCCCGAGGAATACGACGTCAAACGCGGCAAGTGGACCTTCACCCACCTGCCGATGATCCCGCCGCGCTTCGCGCTGAATCCCATCGACCGCACCGCCGAGCGCCTCAGACTGCTGACCAAGCTGATGAAGCGCAAGGATGTCTCGGGCCTGGTGAATGCCTGCGACGCGGGCCGCGAGGGCGAGCTGATCTTCCGCTACGTCGCGCAGCACGCGCTGGGCGAAAAACAGAAGCCGGTGCGCCGGCTGTGGCTGCAGTCGATGACGGCTTCCGCCATCAAGGACGGCTTCGCCCACCTGCGCTCGGACGCCGAAATGTTGCCGCTGGCCGACGCCGCGCGCTGCCGTTCCGAGGCCGACTGGCTGATCGGCATCAACGGCACCCGCGCCATGACCGCCTTCAACTCGAAGGAGGGCGGCTTCTACAAAACCACCGTCGGTCGCGTGCAGACGCCGACGCTGGCCATCCTGGTCGAGCGCGAGCGCCGCATCAAGGCTTTCGTGCCGCGCGACTACTGGGAGGTCGAGGCCGAATTCAAGGCCGTGGCTGGCACCTACCGCGGTCGCTGGTTCGACGAGAAGTTCAAGAAGGGCGAGGATGAACATGCCGCCGCTTCCCGCCTGTGGCAGCAGGACAAGGCGGAAGCCATCCGCAAGGCATGCCTCGGCAAGCACGCCACGGTCACGGACGAGTCCAAGCCCAAGACCGAGATGTCGCCGCTGCTGTTCGACCTGACCTCGCTGCAGCGCGAGGCCAACGGCCGCTTCGGCTTCTCGGCCCGCGCCACGCTGTCCATCGCCCAGGCGCTCTACGAAAAGCACAAGGCGCTGACCTATCCGCGGACCGACTCGCGCTACCTGCCCGAGGATTACCTCGCCACCGTCAAGGACACGCTGCAGTCGATGGAAGAGACGGGCTACGAGGGTCTCGCCCGCGAGGTGCTGAAGAACGGCTGGGTCCATCCCAACAAGCGCATCTTCAACAACGCCAAGGTCTCCGACCACTTCGCCATCATCCCCACCGGCGCCCATCCGAAAAGCCTGTCGGAGCCGGAACAGAAAATCTACGACCTGGTGACGCGGCGCTTCCTCGCCATCTTCTACCCGGCCGCCGAATACCTGATGACCACGCGCATCACCCGTGTAAACAGCGGCGCCGAGAGCGAAGCCTTCAAGACCGAGGGCAAGGTGCTGGTCACCGCCGGCTGGCTCGCCGTCTATGGCAAGGCCGATCAGGGCGAAGACGATGCGCCATCGCTGCCGAAACTCGAAGCGAAGGAGCGCGTCTGGGCCAACGACGTCGAGGTCAAGGCCAACGCCACCAAGCCGCCGGCACGCTTCAACGAAGGCACGCTGCTCTCGGCCATGGAAGGCGCCGGCAAGCTGATCGAGGACGAGGAACTGCGCGAGGCCATGTCCGAGCGCGGCCTCGGCACGCCGGCCACCCGTGCCGCCACCATCGAGGGCCTGATCGCCGAGGAATACCTGCATCGCAACGGCCGCGAACTGCAGCCGACGGCCAAGGCCTTTTCGCTGCTGTTCGCGCTGGAGCAATTGCAGGTCGACGAAATCCGCTCGCCCGAGCTGACCGGCCTGTGGGAGTGGAAACTCAAGGAGATGGAGCAGGGCCGCCTCAAGCGCGAGGAATTCATGGCCCACATCACCGAGCAGACGCAGGCGATGGTCGAGCGCATCAAGACCGGCGACTTCGCCGACCCCGACTTCGGCCCGCTCAAGACACCCTGCCCCAAGTGCGGCGGCACCATCCACGAGGCCTACAAGCACTTCAAGTGCGACAAGTGCGACTACAAGCTGTGGAAGGTCGTCGCCAGTCGCCAGTGGGAACCGGAGGAGATGGACCAGCTGCTGCGCGACCGCCAGATCGGCCCGCTGCAGGGCTTCCGCAGCAAGATGGGGCGGCCCTTTGCCGCCGTCATCAAGCTCGACGAAAATCACGCGCCTTCCTTCGACTTCGGCAACGACGAAGGCGACGGCGAGGAAGTCGATTTCAGCGGCCAGGAAGCGCTCGGCAAGTGCCCGAAATGCGGTGCCAATGTTTTCGAGCAGCCGATGGCCTACGTCTGCGAGAAATCGGTCGGCGCGGCCAAGAGCTGCGACTTCCGCTCGGGCAAGGTGATCCTGCAGCAGGAAATGTCCCGCGCCGAGATGCAGAAGCTGCTGGAAAGCGGCAAGACCAGCCTGTTGAAGGGCTTCGTCTCCAACCGTACGCGCAAGAAGTTCTCGGCCTATCTCGTGCGCGGGGCTGACGGCAAGGTCGGCTTCGAGTTCGAGGTCCGTGCGCCCAAGGCACCAAAAGCAACAGCCGCGGGAGTCGGCGCCGGCGAGACGGCGAAAGCCCCGGTGAAAGCTCCCGCCAAGGCAAAGACCACCAAGGCCACCGCCGTCAAGCCTGCCGCCAAGAAGAAGGCCGCCAAGAAAGCCGAATGAACCTTCCCGGCGAAGCCCAGGCCGTCATCGACTTCTGGTTCCTGCCGGCCACCGATCCGCAGCACGGCCGGTTTCGCCGTGAGTGGTTCCGCCGGGACGACGCCTTCGACGCGGAAATCCGCAGCCGCTTCGGCACTCTGGTCGAAACGGCCCTCGCCGGTGGGCTTACGGAATGGGAAATGACCGCCGAGGGTTCTCTCGCCCGCATCCTGCTGCTCGACCAGTTCACCCGCAACATCTTCCGCGGCACGGCGCGCGCCTTTGCCGGCGACACGCAGGCGCTGGCGCTGGCCGGGCGGCTGGTGGCCAGCGGCCGCGACAAGAACCTGCCGCCGCTGCAACGCTGGTTCGTCTTCCTGCCCTTCGAGCACAGCGAGACGCCGATCGACCAGGAACGCTCGGTCGCCCTGTTCGCCGGCCTGCGCCGCGAAGGACAGGACCCGGCCTTCGACGCCGCCTACGACTACGCCCTGCGCCACCGCGCGGCGATCGAGCGCTTCGGCCGCTTCCCCGGCCGCAACGCCATCCTCGACCGCGAATCGACCGCCGAGGAGATCGCGGCGCTCGAAGCCGGCGAATTCCGCTTCTGATGACTGCCGCCGCCATCAGCACCGCCGACGTCCTCGACTTCTGGTTCCTGCCGGCCGGGCATTTCCAGCACGGCCGCTATCGCCTCGAATGGTTTCGTCCGGCGGACGCCTTTGCCGCCGAGATCCGCGAGCGCTTCGGCCCCCTCGTCGAGTCGGCGCTGGCCGGCGGCCTGACGGAGTGGGAAGCCACGGCCGAAGGCACCCTGGCGCGCATCCTCGTACTCGACCAGTTTCCGCGCAACATTTTCCGCGACACGGCGCGCGCCTTCGCCGGCGACGACCTCGCCCTGGCCGTTGCGCGACGGCTGGTCGCGGGCGGTGCCGACAAGGCCCTGCCGCCTCTCAAGCGCTGGTTCGCCTACCTGCCCTTCGAGCACGGCGAATCGATGGCGGTGCAGGAAGAATCCCTCGCGCTGTTCCGCGCGCTGCACGCCGAGGGCGGCAAGCCGCTGTGCTCTGCACTCGACTACGCCGAGCGCCACCACCAGGTGATCGAGCGCTTCGGCCGCTTTCCACAGCGCAACGACCTGCTCGGCCGCAGTTCGACGGCCGAGGAGATCGAGGCGCTCAAGCAGCCGGGTTTCTTCTTCTGACGGCTACAACCAGGCCGGCATGGTTGCACCCAGCGCCTGGCGCTCGGCCGCCGCGCTGCCCGTCAGGGCGAAGCCGAGCGGCCTGGCTTTGCACCCGGCTTCGCCATCGCCGCCGCCCTCCTCGAACAGCGCCCTGACGCCGTCGGCCGTCACCTCTTCGCGCCACGCCCCCGCGCTGCCTGCCGGCGGCGGGCACACCGCCGTCGGGCAGGCGGGCGTCTTCACCACCACCGGCATGGCCGGATAGGCGACGTCGGTCGGCGTGCCGGCAAGCGTCTGCGCCAGCGCCTTCGCCGCCGCCATGATGGGCATGACGAAGGGCAGCACCAGGCCTTCCACCTCGGCGCAATCGCCCAGCGCGAAAATGTGCGGATCCGACGTGGCCAGCGACCGACTGGTAGCGATGCCGCGATTGACCTTGATCCCCGCCGCCTGCGCCAGCGCGGTTTCCGGCTTGAGTCCGACGGCGGACAGCACGAGATCTGCCGTGTGGTTCTTACCTGCGCTATCGGTCAGGCGGCAGGCATCGCCGTCACGCTCGATGCGCGCGACGCTGGTATCGAAATGGAAGCGCACGCCGGCGGCTTCTAGCTTCTGCCTGAAAAATGCCGCGGTCTGCGGCGGCAGCAGCCGGCCCAGCGGTTGTGGCGCCAGATCGAAGACATCGACCTCGAAGCCTGCGACACGCAGGTCGTTGGCGAACTCGCAGCCGATGAGGCCGGCGCCGAGGATGGCGATACGCCGCCGGCCTTCGAGCCGGGCGCGGAAGGTCGCGTAGTCGGCGAGGCTGTTCACCGCCAGCACGTCCGCCGCGCCAGCGCCCTCGATCGGCAACCGGATCGGTTGCGCGCCCAGCGCGAGCACCAAAGACTCATACTCGATCCGTCCGCCGTCGGTCTCTATCGCGCGCTCGGCGGGCAGCAATCGCGTCACCCGGGTATGCGGCCGGATCTCGGCCTTGAGTTGATCGGCCAGCTTTTCGCGCGGGGTCAGCGCCAGCTGCGCCGGGCTCTTGCCGGCAGCCAGCGCATTGGAGAGATTGGGCTTGGAATAGAAGCCGCCGTCATCCAGGGTGACGATGACGACCGGCCGCGCCGGGTCGAGCTTGCGCAGTTCGCGCACCACGCTGACGCCGGCGAGGCCGCTGCCGAGAATGACGACGGGTTTCATTTTCGTTCCTCCACAGTGGCGGGGCGCGGGGCCCCGCCGATTGAGACTCAGACGGCGACCATTTCGAAGTCGGCCTTGGCCACGCCGCAGTCGGGGCAGGACCACGACTCGGGCACGTCCGCCCAGCGGGTGCCGGGAGCGATGCCGTGCTCGGGATCGCCGGCTGCTTCATCGTAAACCCAGCCGCAAACGATGCACATGTACTTGTTCATTTTCTCTTTCCTTTCAGATTTGAATTGGGGGTCAGGCGCTGATCTTGTTCAACTGCTCGTCGATCTCGGCCACGGCGCAGGCGTTGCATTCGGCCTCGGCCGCCTGGCGGAACGCCGGGTACATCTCCGTGTATTCGCAGGTCTCTCCGGCGATGGCCATCTCGAGGCACTTCGCCGGGTTCAATGTGGCGGCGGGATGGAGCAAATCAAGGTGGCGGAAGGCATGCTGCACTTCCTGGTCGTCGGTTTCCTCGAACACCCGCGCCATCGCCCCGTCGCCGGCTACTATCTTTCAAGCTGCGCCGCAGCGGCCGGCGAGGCGCCAAAGCGAGGTCACTTCCGCCGCGCGGGCGGCATGGAGCGGATCGGTGGCATCGGCCGCCTTGGGATGCGTCGGCCGCGCATCGCTGCGGCCCACCACCGTCAGGCCTGCGGCGTCGATGGCGGCAAGCAGTTCGGCGCGCTGCCGCAGCCCGAGGTGCTCGGCCAGGTCGGAGAGGATCAGCCAGCCTTCGCCGCCGGGTTCCAGATGCGCGGCGAGACCGTTGAGGAATCCGTGCAGCATGCGGCTGTCGGGGTCGAAGATGGCGTGCTCGAGGGATGAGCTCGGCCGCGCCGGCACCCAGGGCGGGTTGCATACCACCAGCGCAGCGCGACCGGCCGGGAAAAGGTCGGCGGCTTGGATGTCCACCCGCGCACCGAGTCCGAGCCGCGCGATGTTGTCGCGGGCACACGCCAGCGCACGCGGCTCGGCATCGGTGGCGATGACGCGGGCGACACCGCGCCGGGCCAGCACGGCGGCAAGCACGCCGGTGCCGGTGCCGATGTCGAAGGCCAGCGCCATGGCCCCGGCCGGCAGCGGCGCGGCAGCGACCAGGTCGAACATATTCGCCGCGCACCGGCGCGAACACGCCGTAATGCGGATGAATCCGCTCGCCCAGCGCCGGCACGGCGACACCCTTTTTGCGCCATTCATGCGCACCGATCAGGCCCAGCAATTCGCGCAGCGACGCCACATAGGGCACATCGCCGGGATCGCTGCCATAGGCTTCGCTGCAGGCCTGCCGCACATCGGGCGCACGCCGCAGGGGGATGCCGTGGTCGGCATCGAACGGCAACAGCAGCATCGCCAGGATGCGGGCGCGCCGCGCCAGCGCCTGCCGCTGCAGGTGGAAGGCCTCCGCCGGGGTTGCCGGCGGCTTCGGCTTGCCGCCCTGCCGGCCGCGCTCGCTGCGCCGCGCCAGCGCCTGCAGCAACTGGCGCGCATTCTGAAAATCGCCGCGCCAGAGCAGTGCCGTGCCCGCGCCGGCCAGGCGATACGCCGCGTCAGCCGTCATCCGGTCGTCGGCGACCACCGTCCGGCCCGGCGGCGGCAAGCCGCTCTCCGAGCGCCAGCGGGCGCTGCGCGGCTCTCCCGCTTCGTTCCAGCGGATGATGGGATTCATCACTGCCAGCCGCGCGCCCGGCCCTCAGCCCAGCGGCTGGAACAGCACGTCGAGGTCGTCGGCGCCAAGCAGGTGGCGGCCGCTGGCATCGCCCTTCACCAACTGGTCGGCCAGGCCCCGCTTGCGCGATTGCAGGGCGAGGATCTTTTCCTCGACCGTGCCCTGCGTCATCAGCTTGTAGACGAACACGGGCTTGTCCTGGCCCATGCGGTGGGCGCGGGAGGTGGCCTGTTCTTCGACCGCCGGGTTCCACCACGGGTCGTAGTGGATCACGGTATCGGCGGCGGTGAGATTGAGCCCGGTGCCGCCGGCCTTGAGGCTGACCAGGAAGAGCGGCACGCGACCTTCCTGGAAGTCGGCGATCGGCCCTTCGCGCAGCCGCGTCTGGCCGGTGAGCTTGGCGTAGCGGATGCCCTTCTTTTCCAGTTCCGCCTCGATCAGCGCGAGCATGCTGGTGAATTGCGAGAACAGCAGGATCCGGCGGCCCTCGTCGAGCAGTTCCTCCAGCATTTCCATCAGCAGCGCCAGCTTGGCCGATCCGGCGTGGCCCTTGCGCACGACGGCCTGGGCCGATTCCAGCTTGACCAGGCGCGGGTCGCAGCAAACCTGGCGCAGCTTGAGCAGGGCGTCGAGGATCATGATCTGGCTCTGGCCGACGCCCTTTTCCTTGAGCACGTCGCGCAGCTTCCTGTCGAAGGCGACGCGCAGCGATTCATAGAGGTCGCGCTGGCCGCCCTCGATCTCGACCCAGCGCACGATCTCGGTGCGCGGCGGCAACTCGGTCAGCACCTGTTCCTTGGTCCGCCGCAGCAGGAAGGGACGCACCCGCTCGGCCAGGCCCTGCCGCGCGGCGGGGTCGCCCTGCTTTTCGATGGGTGCGCGGAAGACGCGGCCAAAGCGATCGGCGGTGCCGAGAAACCCCGGCATGAGGAAATCGAAATGCGCCCACAGCTCGCCCAGGTGGTTTTCCAGCGGCGTGCCGGTGAGCGAGAGGCGATGGCGGGCGACGAGCTTCCTGGCCACATGGTGCGACTTGGCCTTGGGGTTCTTGATGAACTGCGCCTCGTCCATGATCAGCAGGTGGTAGGGCTGGGCCAGCAGCGTTTCCTGGTCGCGCACCAGCAGCGGGTAGGTGGTGAGGACGATGTCGGCGCCGGCGATGTCGCCGAAGCGTTCGAAGCGGTCGGTGCCGTGCAGCGTCAGCACCTTGAGCTCGGGCGTGAACTGCGCCGCCTCGTTCCTCCAGTTGGCCATCAGGCTGGTCGGCGCCACCACCAGGCTCGGGCGGTCGGCGCGGCCGGAGAGCTTTTCCAGCTGCAGGTGGGCCAGCGTCTGCACCGTCTTGCCCAGGCCCATGTCGTCGGCGAGGATGCCGGCCAGGTCGTATTCGCGCAGGAACTGCAGCCAGTTCAGTCCCTCCTGCTGGTAATGCCGCAGTTCGGTGCGAAAAGTCGGCGCTGGCGGCACGGCGGCGATGCCGGAAAAATCCTTGAGGCGGGCGCCGATGCCGCGCAGGCGCTCGCCGCCCATCCAGTGCGCCGGCATTTCGGCCAGCGTCGCCAGCACGGCCGCGTGATGGCGCGACAGGCGCGGCCGGCCATCGCGCTGCGTATGGTCGAGAAACTCGAGCAGCGGCAGCAGCCAGGCGCGCAGGCGCGGCACCGGCACCGGCAGGATGCGCCGCTCGTCGAGCGCGACGGGAACGCTGTCCGTTTCCGCCATGTCGTTGAGGCGCGCGAGCAGGCGCGGCTGCGCCGCGATCAGCCGCACCAGCGGCGGCACCAGGCTGACGCGCTCGCCGCCGATCATCACGCCGAGGTCGAGGTTGAACCAGTCGCCGCCGCGTTCTTCCTCGACATCGACGAACCAGTCCTCGGCGTTGGCCAGCTGATAGGGGAAGTCGTCGGCGATGGTCACGCTGAAGCCGGCCGCTTCAAGCCGCGCCCTGCCTTCGCCGAGCAGGGGCAACCAGCCGACCGCGTCCTGGTGGAGCGGCAGCAGGCAGTCGCCGGCGGTGTCGCTCCGCAGGTAGCTCGGCTGGCGCCGCTGCAGGCTCTCCAGCCCCTGCGCCTGCAGCAGTCGCCAGGCGGCGGCCTCCGCCTCGACATCGCGCGCCAGCATCTGCTTCTCGCCGTCCAGCTGCACCTGCATCATCGGCGGCGGCGTTTCGGCGGCCAGCACCGGCGGCAGCCCGGGATAGTCGAAATACAGTTCGGCCAGTGCGATTTCGTCGACCATGGCCGGTATCTGCTGGTGGCGTATCCGGCCACGCCGCAGGTGCAGGCGCGGCATCGGCGGACCCGACGGCGCCAGCACTGCGCGCGCCTGCGGCAGCGGCAGGTCGATCTTGCGCGTCCGCCCGATCGCGGTCAGCCGCTGGCGCACGATCAGCGCATCACCCTCGTTGAGCGGCGGCGCCCGCATGATCTTCGCGACGACGTCGTCGGGCAGGCCGCTGTTCAATTCGCCCACCTCTGCCGTGGCCGGGTCGAAATAGGCCGGCGGCCAGGTCGGCAGCCGCTGCAGGGTGCCCGGCAGGTCGAAGGCCAGGCGCTGCTGCCCGCGCGGGTCGCGCCGCCATGCAAGCGGATGCGCGCGCGTCTCGCCCCAGCGCAAGGGCTGCTCCATGGCCTCGCCGGCAAACAGCCGCCCGGTTCTTGCGGCCGCGCGCAGCAGGATGAAACCGGACTCCCCCTCCAGCAAGGCGATCAGTTCACGCTGGTAGTAGCGCACCTCTTCCTGGCAGGCGAGCGCCAGGCGCAGCACCGGGACATCCTCGGGCCGGACGAAATCCTTGCCCGCACCGCGCACGTCATGGGCGTAGGGCATCCACGGTGCCGGCTTGCCCAGGCCACCCTTTTTCAGGCAGCGGCTCTTGCCCACAAACATCACGCCGCGCGCCGGATCGAGCTTATAGACGACGCGATGGGTCCCCGTGACCGGCTCGGCGGCCGCCGGCGGATCCAGCGAGGCAAGCCAGGACAGCGCGGCGGGACTGGGATCGAATTCGGGTTCGGCCGGTGCCGGAGGCGCGGCGTCTTCCGCGGCTTTTTCCGCGCTGCGCGCCAGCGCCGTCAGCAGGAGCGCCACGACATGCTTGCAGTTGTAGCCGACCGGACAGTCGCACTCGCCCTCGACGGCGAGAAAGGCACCGCTCCCCGACTCGACCATGAGCCAGACATCGACCATGTAGGGACGGCTTTTCGAGCCCCGCACGCTCCCGACAACCGCCAGAGCGCCACCGCTCTCGCCCCTCACCTCGTCGATGAAAGCGCGGTCTTCGAGGGCATATCGAACGCCGCGCTGCAGGGTCGCGTCATCGAAAAAGGCGGCCAGATCATGGGCCGCGGCGGCCTTATTCGCTGAGGGAAGCTTCATAATCGACATTATGCCCGAGGCCCTGCCCCCACTGATCCGGACACTGCTCGATCCCGCGCGCACGCCGCTCGGCGCGGCCCGCATCGAACTGGTCGAAACCCACGCCTCGTGGGTGCTGCTGGCAGGCGAGTTCGCGTGGAAGATCAAGAAGCCGATCGTCTTGCCCTTCCTCGATTACGGCACTGTGGACAAACGCCGCGCCTGCTGCGCCGCGGAACTGCGCCTCAACCGCCGCTTCGCGCCGCAGCTTTACCTCGACGTGGTGGAGTTCGACGGCGAACCGGCGGTGAAAATGCGGCGCTTCGCCGAGGCGGGTCGCCTCGACCATGTCTGCAAGCGCGGCGCGCTGACGCCGGCCCACCTCTCGGGGCTGGCCGCCACGCTGGCACGTTTTCACGCCGCCGCCGCCGTCGCCCCGGCCGACTCCCGCTTCGGCACGCCGGCCGCGGCGCTCGCCCCCGCGCTGGAGAACATCGCCGAGCTGCGCACGCTGACGATGGTTCTGGCAGAGCCAGAGCCAAGTGCAAAGCCGATGGTTCTGGCAGAGCCAGAGCCGGGTGCAAAGCCGCGCGGCCTGCTTCACCCCCGAACTCGACGCGCTCGAGGGCTGGACGCGCAGCGAATTCGCCCGGCTCGAACCCGTCCTCAAAGCGCGCAAGGCCGCCGGCTGCGTGCGCGAATGCCACGGCGACCTGCACCTGGGCAACATGGTGCTGCTTCCAGCAGCCCCGCCGCCGGGCCGCCCCAAGGCGGGGCCCAAGCAGGAGCACGCAGAGCGTGCGACCTCACCCATGGCAATTACAACGCTCCCCGTAGCATCCGAGCACAGCGAGCAAGTGGTCTCCCCCGCCCCGGGGCGGGGGCTGGGGGGCGGGGGGCAAATAGTGCTTTTCGATTGCATCGAGTTCAACGACGACTTCCGCTGGATCGACGTCGCCAGCGAGATCGCCTTCGCGCTGGTGGACCTGCTCGACCACCGGCAACCCGGCCTGGCCTGCTGGCTGCTCAACGAGTGGCTGGTCGAGACCGGCGATTTCGCCGCGCTGAAAGTGCTGCGCTTCTACATGGCCTACCGCGCGCTGGTGCGCGCCAAGGTCGCGGCGATCCGCGCCTGCCAGCAGGAAGTGGGAACAGCCGCCGACTGCCCGGAAGTACGCGACTACCTGGCACTGGCCCAGCGAATTTCCCTGCGCCCGTCACCAACCCTGCTCATTACCCACGGCCTCGCCGGCTGCGGCAAGACCACGCTGACCACTGCGCGGCTGCTCGCCGATGCCGCCGCCACGACCATCCGCCTGCGCTCGGATGTCGAGCGCAAGCGCCTCTACGGCCTCGCCGCGCAGGCTGCCAGCGGCTCGCCGCTCGACGGCGGCATCTACACGCCGGAAGCGCACGCCCGTACCTATGCGCGGCTGGCCGAGCTGGCCGACGCGGCGCTGGCGGACGGCTGGTCGGTGATCGTCGACGCCGCCTTCCTCAGGCGCGCCGAGCGCGACGCCTTCCATGCGCTGGCGCAACGTCATGGCGCAGCCTTCGCCATCATTGCCCCGCAGGCAGCGCCCGCGGAACTCGCCCGCCGCATCGAGGCGCGGCGTGCCCGCGGCGACGCCTCCGAAGCGACGCTCGAAGTGCTGGAAAGGCAGCGCGGCTACCTCGAACCACTGGGCGACGACGAAGCGGTACTGCCGGGTTAGGTGGCGGGGGCGATCCAGGCCGCGTCGGGCCGCCAGTCGCGCACCCAACCGGCCACCGCTGCAGCAGGCATCGGCCGCGCGATGCCGTAGCCCTGGGCGACATCGCAGCCCAGCGTCAGCAGCAGCGCGCCGTGCTCGATGGTCTCGACGCCCTCGGCCACGACGTGGCGCTGAAAGACCCGCGCCAGGCCGATGACGCCCTCGACGATGGCGCGATCCTCGGGATCGCGCAGCATGTCGCGGACGAATGACTGGTCGATCTTGAGCGTGTCCGCCGGCAGGCGCTTGATATAGGTCAGCGAGGAATAGCCGGTGCCGAAGTCGTCGAGCGCGAACGTCACGCCGAGCACGCGGCATTCCTCGATGATGCGGGCGATATGCCCGATGTCCTCCAGCGCCGCCGTCTCCAGCACTTCCAGCTCGAGGCGGCGCGGCGGCACCGCCGGATGGGCGCGCAGCAGTTCGGCCAGGCGCGGCACGAAGTCCAGCCGCGACAGGTGGCGCGCCGCGATGTTTACGCTCACCGTCAGGTCCAGTCCCTGCGCATTCCAGGCCTGCCACTGCCGCAGCGCCGTATCGATGACCCATTCGCCGACCTGCACGATCACGTCGGTGTTCTCGATCACCGGCAGGAAATCCAGCGGTGGCAGCAGTCCCCGCTGCGTATGTTGCCAGCGGATCAGCGCCTCGACGCCAACGATGTCGCCCCGGCGCATGTTTACCTTGGGCTGGTAATGCAGCACGAACTCGCCGGCGGACAATCCGGCCGCGATGCCGTCCTGCGCCTGCCGGTGCGCGCGCACCGCGCGGTCGCGCTCGGGATCGAACAGCTGGTAGCGGTTGCGGCCCTCCTGCTTGGCGCCGTACATGGCCTGGTCGGCATGGCGCAGCAGGGTGTCGGGATCGGCTTCGTCGAGCGGATAGACCGCCACGCCGATGCTGGCCGAGAGCGTCATCGGCCGGCCGGAGACGGTAAGCGGCTGGGCGATGGATTCGAGCACCCGGCGCAGCGCGGTCTCGCATTCCTCCATCCGCTCGATGCCCAGCAGCAGCACGAACTCGTCGCCGCCCAGGCGGGCCACGGTGTCGCCTGCGCGCAGGCCATCGCGCAGGCGGTGGGCGATCTCGACCAGCACGCGGTCGCCGGTTTCGTGGCCGAAGGCATCGTTGATGGGCTTGAAGCCGTCGAGGTCGACATAGCAGACCGCCAGCAGGTGACCGGAACGTTCCGTTTGGGCGAACGCCTGGTGCATGCGGTCGGCGAGCATGACGCGGTTGGGGATGCCGGTCAGCGCGTCGAAATGGGCGATGCGCTCGAGCTGGCGCTGCTGCTCCTTCAAGTGGCAGATGTCGGTAAACATGCCGAAGGCGCCGCCGTAGCTGCCGTCGGGGTTCATGATGGGGGTACCCGATACCTGTGTCCACAGCTCGCCGCCGTCCTTGCGGCGGAAACGCCTTTCGTAGCCGGTGCTTTGACCCGCATGGCGCGCCGCGATCTGCTTGCGATGTTCGTCGAGGTCTTCCGGATAAAGGAAATCCTCGCCTCGCTGGCCGAGAATTTCCTGCCGGGTGTAGCCCAGCATGTCGGCCATGCGCTGGTTGACGAAAGTCACCCGCGTGTCGCGATCGATGATCCAGATGCCTTCGTTGGCCGTCTCGACGATGCGGCGGTTGCGCGCCTCGCTCTCGGCCAGTGCCCGTTCTGCCAGGAGGCTGTCCGTCACGTCGGTCGCGAATCCGAGCACGCAGGGCTCGTCGTCGATGTCGGTGATTTCGGCCGAGACCCTGACATCACGCAACACGCCGTCCTTGCGTCGCCAGCGGGTGAGGTAGTCGTAGAGGTGGCCGTCGCGCTGCAGCGCCTCGATCCAGGACTGGCGCATCGCCGCGTCCGGCCATACGCCCACTTCCAGCGAACTGCGGCCGATCAGTTCCTCGCGGCTCCAGCCGAAATCGCTTTGCCACTTGGCATTGACCTCGATGAAGCGGCCGTCGGCGACGCGCGCCAGCGAGGCGGCGATCGGGCTGGCACGGAAGGCGACGGCGAACCGATTCTGCGAGGTGCGCAGCGCCACCTCGGCCTCCTTGCGCTCGGTGATGTCGTCGATGAAGCCATGCTTGACCAGCCGCCCGTCGGGCAGCCGCTTCG
Source organism: uncultured beta proteobacterium (assembly GCA_963709555.1). Classification (GTDB taxonomy): domain Bacteria; phylum Pseudomonadota; class Gammaproteobacteria; order Burkholderiales; family Rhodocyclaceae; genus Sulfurisoma. Next base: position 132,666 of record CAVPWR010000002.1, read on the forward strand.
GCTCCGACTCCAGATGCAGCCAGCGGATGCTGCCATCGGGCTTGATGACGCGTGCTTCCTGCTCGGAGCGGCGCTGCGCCGCCCAGTCGGCGCGGTCGGTTGCAATGAATTCCTGCAGGTCGTCGGGGTGGATGCGCGAAAAGGCCGCTTGCGGGTCGTGCATGATCTCGGCGGCGGGAACGCCAAGCAACTCCTCGATGCGGTCACTGACGTACATGACGTTCGAGCGACCGTCGTCCTCGATGCGGTAGCGGTAGACCGCGACCGGCAGCGCGTCGGTCATATCCTGCATATCCTTGCGTGCGGCGATCAGATCGGTTTCGCGTTGCCGCAGCCGCTCCTGCAGGCGGTTGAAGCTTTCCACCAGCCGCCCCACCTCGTCCTGCCGCGCCACCGGCAGCGGCTGCAGCGGCGCGGTGCCGGCCGAAATGGCATCCAGCGCCGTCGTCGCCTGCCGCAGGGGCGCTAGCGCGCGGCGTACCCACAGCGTCGCCAGCGCCGCCACCAGCAGCGACAGCAGCAGGGCACCGCCGAACACCAGCCTGCGCAAAGCCGCAATAGACTCGAAAGCCTCGGCAGTGGGCAGCCGCGCCACGGCGAACCAGCCCTCGACCGAGGACAGTTTTCGCCCCGAGACCAGCTGCTCGACGCCTTTCATGTTGACGCTGATGCCGGAGCCCTCCTCGCCGGCACGGAAGCGGTCGACCATGACATTGACGCCCGGCTTCGGCAGCGGCCGCATGATGTCGGCCGGATGGGTGCCGATGACCACCATGTCGTACTGCGGCGCGATGACCAGGAAGTCGCCGGTCTTGCCATAGCGGTGCTGAGCGACGATGCCGAGCAGGTCCGGCGACTGCAGCGTGCTGATCCCGACGAGGACCGCCGCCAGCCGCCCGTCCCTGTCGCGCACCGGCACGGCGAAACCGAGCATCGGCTTCTTGAGATGTATGGCCATGAAGGGCTTGCCCACGGAAGGGCGACCGGTGCGGATGACCTCGCCGACGGCGGTGATATGCTCGAAACTGCTTTGCTCGCGCCGGCCCGGCACCGGCGGATAGTCGCTAAAGGCACCCGAGCCGTCCGGCTTGACGACGATGACGCCGCCGGCTTCGAAAAGCTTCAGCAGCGCCGGGCGCTGGCGCAGAAAATCCTCGAGGCGGGCGGCATCGCCGAGCAACTCGAGCGGCAGGACGGTGGCTGCCTGGGCAAGGTTGTCGAGGCGGCGGCGCAGGCGCTGGTCGAGATCCTGCGCGACATAGGCTATCGTCGCCTGCTGCTGCTCGGTCAGCAGGCGCTGGATCTGCGCCGTCTGCTGCTTCGCCAGCAGCCAGGCGAAACCCCACAGGCTGCAGAGAAACAGCAGAGTCACGCCGAGTATCAGGCGCAGCTGCAGGCTGGAGAGCAGGGAGCGAATCACGAAGCCCTTCCTGGAAGCCGGGAAAATCGCCATGCTAACCCCGCCTGTCGCGATGGGCAATCTGCGCGGGATGCACGGGATGACAGGTGCGCCCCGGCAGCGGCCGGCTCAAGGCGTGCTCACTGCCCCGAAAGTCGGCCCTGGTAGAGCGCCGCGACGAGGTCGGACTGGGTGACGACGCCGAGCAGCCGCCGCTCGCCATCGACCACCGCCGCCAGATGGCCGCCGCGCGACATCGGTGCCACCAGCTCGGCGACATGGGCATCGGCTGTCACGGTCAACACGTCGCGACGCATGATCGTGGCGACCGACGCATCGCGCGCGAAGTTGAGGCGCAGCAGCCGGAACAGCCGCTGCCGCAGGCCGCGCGCGGTGTCGGCCTTGGCGGCGCGGACGAAATCCTCGAGCGCGACGACGCCTTCGACGCGGCCGAGGCTGTCGACCACCAGCAGCATCGCCAGGTGGTGGCGGCGCAGCATGCGCCAGGCCTCGAGCAGCGTCGCGTCGGGGCGCACGGTAACCAGGGCACGGCTCATGATGTCGCCGCAGGCGCAGCTCGCCGAAGCTGCGGCGGAAGGCGTGGCGCTCGGCCAGGGCGACGATCTCGTCGAGCTCCTCGTCGCCGACGTCAACGAAGTGGCCGTAGCTGCGCAGCGCGGCATGCAGGTCTGCCCGCCGCAGGCCGGTGCGATCGAGCGGAGCGGCATCGCGCTGCCCGGCCCCTTCCGCCGGTTCTTCCTCGAGCAGCGGCCGCGGGTAGCGCCGGCCCGGCAGGAAATTGTTGATCAGCAGGGCCATGGCGACCAGCAGCAGCGCGTTGAGCAGGATCGGCGTCCACAGCAGTTGCCAGCCGAGCGCGTGCACCGTCTCGCCGCCGAGCACGGCGAACAGCGCCACCGCGCCGCCCGGCGGATGCAGGCAGCGCAGCGCAAGCTGGCCGAGGATGGTGAGGCCGATCGCCAGCGCCAGCGCGTGGGGGAGGTATTCCGGCAGCGGCACCACCTTGGCGGCGAAAACGCCGGCGGCGGCCGAGACGAGATAGCCGCCGACCACGGCCCAGGGCTGGGCGAAGGGGCTGTGCGGCAACACGAAGAGGATCACCGCCGAGGCGCCGACCGAGGCGATGACGAAGGGCGGGCTGCCCAGGATCTGCCAGGAGAGCCACGCGGTGAAGAATACCGCGATGACTCCGCCCACAGCGGAGCGGAACTGCTCGGCGGCGGCGACGCCGGTCGGATCGGGCTTGAGGCGCAGCCACGCCGCGCGCAGGGGATTCATGCCGCCATTGTAGGTGGACTGGCCCGCCAATTGCTTGATAATGAAGTCATGCTGCGCGTACTGGTCATCGACGAACTGGAAGCCCGGGCAGGCGAAATCTGCGCCGGCCTGGCGCTGGCCGGCCACCAGGTGGCGGCGCTGCTGCCGACCACGGCCGACCTGACGCGCCGCGTCGAAGAGATCGCCCCCGACGTGATCCTGATCCAGACCGACGCGCCCTCGCGCGACACGCTGGAGCATCTGGCCGTGATCAACGCCGCCGCGCCGCGGCCGGTGGTGATGTTCGCCAGGAACAGCGACGGCCGCACCATGCGCAAGGCCTTCAAAGCCGGCGTTTCGGCCTATGTCGTCGACGGCCTCTCGCCGGGACGACTGAAGCCGCTGATCGAAGTCGCCATCGCACGCTTCGAGGAACACCAGGACTTGAAGCGCGAGCGCGACGACGCCACGCGGGCACTGGCCGAGCGCAAGACCATCGATCGCGCCAAGGGCGTGCTGATGAAGGCCCGCGGCATGGACGAGGAAGCCGCCTACGCCGCGCTGCGCAAGCTGGCGATGGATCGCGGCCAGTCCCTGGGCCGCGCGGCGGCCGACGTGGTGGAGATGGCGAAAGTCTTGTTGTAGTGCATCAGGGGGCACTAATGCACCAGCGCGGTGCGACGATGCATTAGTGCCGCACTGCAAAAAGTCGGCGCTGGCGCCACGCCTATCCAGTCACGGCAAGGGTTTCCGACAGATTTCGCAGACCTGGCACGGCCATTGCTGAAGGGAAGACAAGCGCGGGTCAAGGTCGATCCGCATCGGACAACGGCGTCCATTGCCCCGGAGGGATTCCCCCGGGTGCGGTGGACGCCTTTTTTTTTTCTGGAATCGCAATGACAAGGAGTCAGACATGGACAGCAAATCGGGATTCAATCGCCGCGACTTTCTGCTCGCCTCGGCGGGCGCAGGGATGATGGCCATGGTGCCGCCGGGTGTTCGCAGCGGGGCGTGGGCCGCCGGCTCGGACGCGCCGGAGAAGAAGGAAGTACGCATCGGCTTCATTCCGCTCACCGACTGCTCGTCGGTGGTGATGGCCGCGGTGCAGAAGTTCGACGAGAAGTACGGCATCAAGATCATCCCGACCAAGGAAGCCTCGTGGGCATCGGTGCGCGACAAGCTGGTGAACGGCGAGCTCGACGCCGCCCACGTGCTCTACGGCCTGGTCTATGGCGTGCAGATGGGCATCGGCGGGCCGAAGAAGGACATGGCGGTGCTGATGACGCTGAACAACAACGGCCAGGCCATCACGCTCTCCAACCAGCTCAAGGACAAGGGCGCGACCGACGGCGCCTCGCTGGCCAAGCTGGTGGCGAAGAAGGAGCGCGAATACACCTTCGCCCAGACCTTCCCCACCGGCACCCACGCCATGTGGCTGTACTACTGGCTGGCCAGTCATGGCATCAACCCCTTCAAGGACGTCAAGAACATCATCGTGCCGCCGCCGCAGATGGTGGCCAACATGCGCGTCGGCAACATGGACGGCTTCTGCGTCGGCGAGCCCTGGAACAACCGCGCGATCGTCGACAACATCGGCTTCACCGCCGTCACCACGCAGGACATCTGGGTCGACCATCCGGAGAAGGTGCTGGGCACCACCGCCGACTTCGTGGCGAAGAACCCGAACACCGCGCGCGCCATGACGGCGGCGATCCTCGACGCCGGCAAGTGGATCGACGCCTCGCTCGCCAACCGCCGAAGACGGCCGAGACCGTGGCGCAACAAGTCCTACGTCAACACCGACATCGACGTCGATCGTCGACCGCATGCTCGGCCGCTACGACAACGGCCTGCGGCAAGAAGCTGGGACGACAAGAACGCCATGAAGTTCTTCAACGACGGCGCGGTGAACTTCCCCTACCTCTCGGACGGCATGTGGTTCATGACCCAGCACAAGCGCTGGGGCCTGCTCAAGGACGACCCCGACTACCTGGCCGTGGCGAAGAAGGTCAACCGCATCGACATCTACAAGCAGGCCGCCGCCGCCGCCAGGCGTGGCGCTGCCGAAGAGCGACATGCGCACGCACAAGCTGATCGACGGCACGGTGTGGGACGGCAAGGACCCGAAGAAATACGCCGCCAGCTTCAAGATCAAGGCTTGATCATTCACAGGAGAGCATCGTCATGAGTCCCGAAAAAATCGCACTGGTTCGCAGCAGCTGGCAGAAAGTCCTCCCGATCAAGGACACCGCGGCCACTTTGTTCTACGGCCGGCTGTTCGAACTCGATCCGTCGCTGCGCCCCATGTTCAAGGGCGACATGGCCGAGCAGGGCCGCAAGCTAATGACCATGATCAACATGGTCGTCAGCAGCCTCGACAACCTGGCCCCCCTGCTCGAGAACATCCAGAACCTCGGACGCCGGCATGTCGATTATGGCGTGACCGAGGCGCACTACGACACCGTCGGCAGCGCCCTGTTGTGGACGCTGGAACAGGGCCTCGGCGAACAGTTCACCCCGGCCGTCAAGGGTGCCTGGACGGACGCCTACGGCACGCTGGCCTCGGTCATGAAAGAGGCTGCTTACGTTCCGGCATGAATAAGCGACCGCCCGGCTCACCGCTGGACAACCGCAATGAACAGGAGAATGCAATGAGTACCGTTGTCGCATTGAAGACCGGGGCACCACCGGGCAGCCCCAGGCCCGCGCCGGCACCCGTGGTCGCCATGCCGCCGGCCGCCGAGAAAGTCGGCGCTGGCGAGACGGCGCCACGGCGCAGCGAGGCGCTGCGCGATTTCCTCAGGCAGGCCATCCCGCCGCTGTTCGGCTTCGGCCTGCTGCTGGGCATCTGGGCGCTGGTGGCGATGAAGACTGCCAGCCATCCCCGGCCCGGGCCACACCTGGGACGCGGCGGTGAAGCTGTTCGCCGACCCGTTCTACAGCAACGGCCCCAACGACCAGGGCATCGGCTGGAACGTGCTGGCCTCGCTGCAGCGCGTCGGCATCGGCTTCGGCGTGGCGGCGGCCATCGGCATCCCCATGGGTTTCCTGCTCGGCCGCTTCACCTTCATGAACCGCATGCTCGACCCGATCATCAGCGCTGCTGCGCCCGGTCAGCCCGCTGGCCTGGCTGCCGATCGGCCTGCTGGTGTTCAAGAAGGCCGACCCGGCCGCGACCTGGACCATCTTCATCTGCTCCATCTGGCCGATGATCCTCAACACCGCCGAGGGCGTGCGCCGCGTGCCGCAGGACTACCTCAACGTCGCCCGCGTGCTCGGCCTGCCCGAGACCAAAGTGATCACCAAGATCCTCTTTCCCGCGGTGCTGCCCTACATGCTCACCGGCATCCGCCTCTCGATCGGCACGGCCTGGCTGGTGATCGTCGCCGCGGAAATGCTCACCGGCGGCGTCGGCATCGGCTTCTGGGTGTGGGACGAATGGAACAACCTCAAGGTCGAGCACATCGTCATCGCCATCTTCGTCATCGGCATTGTCGGCCTGATCCTCGAACAGATGCTGCTGTTCCTGGCGAAGCGCTTCAGCTACGAAACGCGGTGATCGGGAGAACATCATGAACGCACTCGTAAAAATCGAAAAAGTCGGCCAGTCCTTCAACACCAAGAGCGGCCGCTTCACTGCGCTGCGCGACATCGACCTCGAAATCAGCAAGGGCGAAGTGGTCTCGCTGATCGGCCACTCCGGCTGCGGCAAGAGCACGCTGCTCAACCTCATCGCCGGCCTCACGCTGCCTTCAACGGGCGTGCTGCTGTGCGAGGAGCGCGAGATTCCCGGCCCGGGGCCGGAGCGCGCCGTGGTATTCCAGAACCATTCGCTGCTGCCGTGGATGACCTGCTTCGAAAACGTCATGCTCGGCGTCGAGCAGGTGTTCGGCCGCAAGGAGGGCAAGGCGAAGCTGAAGTCACGCGTCGAGGATGCGCTGGCGATGGTGCATATGGAGCACGCCATGCACAAGTATCCGCACGAGATCTCCGGCGGCATGAAGCAGCGCATCGGCATCGCCCGCGCCTTCGCCATGGAACCGAAGATCCTCTTGATGGACGAGCCCTTCGGCGCGCTCGACGCCCTGACCCGCGCCGCGCTGCAGGACGAGCTCAACGGCGTCATGGCCAAGACCGGCGCCACGGTGGTGATGGTCACCCACGACGTCGACGAGGCGGTGCTGCTGTCCGATCGCATCGTGATGATGACCAACGGCCCGGCCGCGACCATCGGCGAGATCCTCGAAGTGAAACTCGACCGTCCGCGCGACCGCCTGGTGCTGGCGCACGACCCCGCCTTCGCCGAATACCGCGCGGCGGTGGTCGAGTTCCTCTACCGCAAGCAACTGAAAAAGGCTGCCTGAACATGAAGAAATTGAAGCTCGTGATGATCGGCAACGGCATGGCCGGCTGCCGCACGCTCGAGGAACTGCTCAAGCTCGCGCCGGACATGTACGACATCACCGTGTTCGGCGCCGAACCGCATCCCAACTACAACCGCATCCTGCTCTCGCCGGTGCTGGCGGGCGAGATGACGCTGCCCGACATCGTGCTCAACGACCTCCGCTGGTACGAAGCCAACGGCATCACCCTGCACGCCGGCAAGACGGTGACGCGCATCGACCGCGCCCGGCGCAAGGTCATCGCCGCCGACGGCACCGAGGCCGAGTACGACCGCCTGCTGCTGGCCACCGGCTCCTCGCCCTTCATCCTGCCCGTTCCCGGCAAGGACCTGCCGGGGGTGATCGCCTACCGCGACATCGCCGACACCGAGGCGATGATCGATGCCGCCCAGCACCACAAGCACGCGGTAGTGATCGGCGCCGGCCTGCTCGGCCTCGAAGCCGCCAACGGCTTGAAGCTGCGCGGCATGGATGTGACCGTGGTGCACCTGGCCGACTGGATCATGGAGCGCCAGCTCGACAAGACCGCTGCCGACCTGCTGCAGAAGTCGCTCGAGGCCAAGGGCCTCAAGTTCCTGCTCGGCAAGCAGACCGCCGAGCTGGTCGGTGGCGAGAGCGGCCGCGTCGCGGCGATCAAGTTCAAGGACGGCGAAGCCATTCCCGCCGAACTGGTGGTGATGGCCGTCGGCATCCGCCCCAGCACCAAGCTGGCGGAAAGCGCCGGCATCCATTGCGATCGCGGCATCGTGGTCAACGACACGCTGCAGACCTACGATCCGAAAGTCTACGCCGTCGGCGAGTGCGTCGCCCACCGCGGCATCGCCTATGGCCTGGTCGCGCCGCTGTTCGAGCAGGCCAAGGTCTGCGCCAACCATCTCGCCATGCACGGCATCGGCCGCTATCAGGGCTCGGTCACATCGACCAAGCTCAAGGTCACCGGCATCGACGTGTTCTCGGCCGGCGACTTCATGGGTGGCGCGGATTTCGACGAGATCGTGCTGCACGACCCGGCCGGCGGCGTTTACAAGAAGCTGGTGGTGAAGGACGACCTGCTGGTCGGCGCCGTGCTCTACGGCGACACCGCCGACGGCGCCTGGTACTTCCAGCTGCTGAAGGACAAGCAGAACGTCGCCGAGATCCGCGACCACCTGATGTTCGGATCGAACCACGTCGGCGACGTCGGCCATGCCGGACAATCGAAGGCCGCAGCGATGCCCGACAGCGCCGAGGTCTGCGGCTGCAACGGCGTGTGCAAGGGCGACATCGTCAAGGCTATCAAGACCCACGGCTTGTTCACCATCGATGACGTGAGGAAGCACACCAAGGCCTCGTCGTCGTGCGGCTCCTGCACCGGGCTGGTCGAGCAGATCCTCGCCTCCACCGTCGGCGGCGCCTACCAGCCGGCCTCGACCACCGACAAGCCGATGTGCGGCTGCACCGAGCACACCCACGGCGCCGTGCGCGCCGCCATCCGCGAACAGCATCTGCTTACCATCCCCGAAGTCATGCACCGGCTCGATTGGAAGACGCCCAACGGCTGCGCCAGCTGCCGCCCCGCGCTCAACTACTACCTGATCTCGACTTGGCCGGGCGAGGCGAAGGACGATCCGCAAAGCCGTTTCATCAACGAGCGCGCCCACGCCAACATCCAGCGCGACGGCACCTACAGCGTGGTGCCACGCATGTGGGGCGGCCTCACCACGCCGGCCGAGCTGCGCGTGATCGCCGACGTGGCCGAGAAATTCCAGGTGCCGACGGTGAAGATGACCGGCGGCGCGCGCATCGACCTGCTGGGCATTCCCAAGGACAAGCTGCCCGAGGTCTGGGCCGACCTCGGCAAGGGCGGCCTGGTGTCGGGCCATGCCTACGGCAAGTCGATCCGCACGGTGAAGACCTGCGTCGGCGCCGAGCACTGCCGCTTCGGCACCCAACTCTCAATGAGCATGGGCGTCAAGCTGGAGAAGATGCTGTTCGGCATGTGGGCGCCGCACAAGGTGAAACTTGCCGTCAGTGGTTGTCCGCGGAACTGCGCCGAGGCCGGCATCAAGGACGTCGGCGTGATCGGCGTCGATTCCGGCTACGAGCTCTATGTCGCCGGCAACGGCGGCATCAAGACCGAAGTCGCTATGTTCCTGTGCAAGGTGAAGACGGACGACGAGGTCATGGAATACTCGGCCGCCTTTCTCCAGCTCTACCGCGAGGAGGCCTATTACCTCGAGCGCACCTGTCACTACGTCGCCCGCGTCGGCCTCGAACATGTCAAGAAGATCGTGGTCGAGGACGCGGCGCGGCGCAAGGAACTGCACGAGCGCCTGTTGTTCGCGCTGCAGGATTACGAAGACCCGTGGGGCGAGGCGGTGGCGAAGCCGGTCAAGCGGCGCGAATATCAAATTCTGGAGGTGGTCGCATGAGCAGTAAGCAGGGGCCCCGCCTCAAGGCGGGGAAGCGCACGCCCGCGAATGCGAACCGAATCGCCGACACCTCGGCACATGACAATTGGACGATGGATAAGGAGGCGATGTAATGAGCGACTGGAAGAAACTCTGCGCGCTCGACGAGATTCCCCAACAGGGCAGCCGCGTGGTCAAGTCGGCCAAGGGTGACATCGCGGTGTTCCGCACCGCGACCGACGAGATCTTCGCGCTGCACGACAAGTGCCCGCACAAGGGCGGCCCGCTGTCGCAGGGCATCGTCGCCGGCAAGGTCGTCACCTGCCCGATGCACGCTGGAAGATCCAGCTCGAGAACGGCGAGGCCGTTGCCCCGACAAGGGCTGAGCAAGTCGTTCGCGGTGAAGCTTGAAGGCGGTGAGGTCTGGCTGAAGCTCGGCTGAGGACCGGCTGGCATCCGCATCATCTTGGAACTTCCAGACCGTCGCCAGGCCTTATTTGTTACAATGAACTACATTTGTAGCAATGTAAGGAGTTTGCGATGGGCGCCCCGGTCCGTATCGACGACATGCTTTATGAAGAGGCCAAGGTAGCGGCCAGGGGCGAGTTTCGCACCATCGCCGGTCAGCTGGAATTCTGGGCTCGCCTCGGCAAGGCGGCGCTCGACAATCCAGACCTGCCTGTCAACTTCGTGGTGGAGTTGCTCAAGGCCCGCCAGGAGCCCAAGGAAAGCCTGACCGAATTCAAGCCGCAGCGTCGTGGCTGAAGTCCGGATCTTCCAGACGAAGGTCTTCGAGCGCGCCTACAAGCGCCTGCACGACAACCAGCGGCAGGCGGTCAACAGCGCCGTCGATGCCATCGTTGCCGATCCATCCGTGGGCGAACCCAAAAAAGGCGATCTGGCGGGAGTGCATGTATACAAGTTCGAGTGCGTCCGGCAGCAATTCCTGCTCGCCTACGAATTCGATCCGAAAACCCGAACCCTTCTCCTAGTCGGCACCCACGAGAATTTCTATCGCGACCTGAAGCGCGGCTGAAATCAGCCGGCTGCCCACTGTGCGGTGGCGATGCCTTCCCCGAGATCGGCCTCGACCAGCCGGCGCCTGACTTCCAGCAACTGCTCGATCAGCGCCGGCTCGGCGCGGCCGTAGGCGTCGGCATCCGGCGTGCGCTTGACCACCACGCCGAGCAGCTCGGTGATTGCATTGCCGATCGAGTTCTGGCTGATGGTGACGATCAACTGGCCCTGGTCGTTGCGGTAGATCAGCTGCTTGAAGGCGGGCTGCCAGCGGATGGCGTTGGCGTATTTGGCATCCTTGATACAGCGGTCGCGCACCATCTTCGCCGCCTTGAGGAAGTCATTGTTGAACAGCAGCTTTTCCTCGACGAGTTCCGGGAAATTGATGTCGCGCGGCAGCGGCGCATTGCGCGTGCTGACCTGGGTGAAGAAGGTGCGGTAGAAGTCGATGAAGCCCTTGAGGATGGCGTCGTATTCCTTCCAGAAGCGCACTTCCCTCAACGCCGCCATTCCACCACCTGCGCCCTGCACACCCCAGCTCGGCAGGCCCTGCGGGTAGCCGGTCAGCGCCAGGCGGCAGGCGCCCGATTCGCAGGGCTTGAGGATCCTGAGGTCGAGACCGTCGAAGAAATTACGATAGACCTCGCGCATATGGGCCTGGAACAACGAGTGCTGGCCGCCGTCGGTGAGGTTGGGATTGTTGAGGTCGGCCAGCGGCGCGGCGGCCAGCGCCGGCTTGTCGAAGACGATGAAGTGGTTGTGCAGCATGCGGATGCTCGGCACGCCGGGCGAGGTCAGCGGCCAGGTGGCGTCGAGGCTGGCTTCGCCGGCGAGCACGAGGTGGGCATCGGGATCCGGGTACTTCTCCAGCATGAACTCGATGATGATCTGGTTCATGCGGTTCCAGATGGCCTTCACCGGCGCCGGCACCTGGGTGCGGCGCACCGGCCGGCCCAGCGGGTCGAGGATGCTCTGCGAGGTGTTGTAGATGATCGAGGCGTCGAAGACGTTGCTGTGGCCGAGCGCCTTGCGGTAGAGCAGCAGGCCTTCGGGGTTGGCGAGCAGGCCGTTGTTGTGGACGAGGTCGTTGAGGTTCTCGGTGCTGTTGAAGAATTCGTTGGGCTTCATGCCCTCCGGCACGTCGAGCGGAATGGGGCGGAAGGGGGTGACGATCTCGCGGGGACCGGACTGCATGGGCGTGACCTCGGGCGAAGGGCAATGAAGGGAGCGCCCGATCATACCGGCGCCGCACGTGACGCGGAATGATTCAGGTCAAGGTCAGGCCGCCTGCTTCGCCAGCCCCTGCAAGCGCTTGAGTTCCGGCAGGCAGGAGCCGCAGGAGGTGCCGCACTTGCCGCTTCTCCTGCAGCGCCGCGAGGTCGAGGCCGGCGCGGTAGTCGGCGACGATCTCGGCCTCGGACACGTCGAAGCAGTTGCAGACGACGCGGCCGCGCGCACTGCCGCCGGCCGGCGGCTCGGCCAGCGGCGCGAGCAGCCAGCGGCGCACGGGTTCGAGCGGCGCGTTGCCGGTCATCATGTCCTTGAGCCAGCCGGCGGCGGCGATTTCGCCGGCGAGGCGCACGGCGACGAGTTCGCCGTCTTCGATCAACGCGCGCTTGTGGATGTTGCGGCGGGCGTCATCGAAGCGCAGCGTCATCGCGTCGTCGAGGCCGAGCAGGCGGTCGAGTTCGGCGAGGTCTTCTGCCGGCAGCGGCTCGCCCCATGCATTGAAGACGACTACCGGATTGTCGCGGCCGGCCAGCGTCAGCGTGGCATGGGTGAAGCGGGACAGCCAGGGCTGCAGCGAACGCATGATCGCCGTGCCCATGCACGCGGCGGATCCGGCTATCGCCGTCCCGCTAGCGCCGACTTTTTGCAGCACGGAAAGCCGCCACGGTACCGATAGCTTCTCGACCTGGATCGCCGCATGCTTGAGTTCGGGCTGCTTGGAGTACGGATCGAAGGCGGCGATGGTCAAGGCGTTGGCGCCGGCGCTGTCCATGAAGCGGCGGCCCCAGTGCATGGCCATGAATGCCTGGCCGGTGCGCAGCGTGTCGCTGGCGCGCACGCGCAGGGCGATGACGCCGCGCCGGCTCTTCGCCCGCACCAGGTCGCCGTCCTTGAGCTGGCGCCGCTCCATGTCCTTGGCGTTGAGTTCGAGCACCGGCTCGGGCTCGTGGCTGTAGAGCCGGGCGACGGTGCCGGTGCGGCTCATGCCGTGCCACTGGTCGCGCAGTCGTCCGGTGGTGAGCCGCAGCGGGTAGCGGGCGTCGATGGCCTCGGCGGTCGGCTGGTGCTTGACCGCGACGAAGCGGGCGCGGCCCGAGGGCGTGGGATAGGCGCCATCCTCGTAGAGCCGCGTCCGGCCCGATCGCGGCGCCGCTGGGGAAGGGCCATTGCTGCGGCCCCTGGTTCTCCAGCCGCGCATAGGACAGGCCGGTGATGTCGAGGTCGCGGCCGCGCGTGGTCTCGACGTGGTCGATGAAGACCTGTTCGGGCCGCACATAGGGAAACATCGCCGCGGCCTGCTGCGCCCGGCCCAGCGCGACGCCGAGGCGGCGGGAAAAATCGGCGGCGATGTCCCAGTCGGCGCGCGCTTCGCCGGGAGACGGCGTGGCGGCGCATACCCGTGAAATCCGCCGCTCGGAATTGGTGACCGTGCCTTCCTTCTCGCCCCAGCTCGATGCCGGCAGCAGCAGATGGGCGAACTCGGTGGTGTCGGTGTCGGCATAGGCTTCCTGCACCACGACGAAGTCGCAGCGCGCCAAGGCCTCGCGCACTTTGTCGGCTTCGGGCAGGCTTTGCGCCGGATTGGTGCAGGCGATCCACAGCGCCTTGATTTTGCCGGCATGCACGGCATCGAACAGTTCGACGGCGGACAGGCCCGGCGCTTCGGGCACGCTGTCCACGCCCCAGAGTTCGGCGATCTCGGCGCGGTGTTCGGCGTTGGCGAGCTCGCGGTGCCCCGGCAACAGCGTCGCCATGCCGCCGGCCTCGCGCCCGCCCATGGCGTTGGGCTGGCCGGTGAGGGAAAACGGGCCGCTGCCCGGCTTGCCGATCTTGCCGGTGGCGAGATGCAGATGGATCAGCGCGGCGTTGTTGTGACTGCCATGCACCGACTGGTTTAGGCCCTGGCAGTAGAGCGAAAGCGTGGCCTTGCCGGCCGCGCCGAACCACTGCGCGGCCTTGACGATGTCCTCGGCAGGCACGCCGCAGATGTCGGCGGCCATGGCCGGCGTGTAGTCGCGCACGATGGCCTTCAGCGCCTCGAAACCCTCGGTGTGGGCGGCGATGTAGGCGTTGTCGACCAGTCCTTCCCACAGCATCACGTGCAGCATGGCGTTGTAGAGCGCGATGTCGCTGCCTGGCAGGATGGGCAGGAAGAGGTCGGCGGCCTCGGCGGTGTCGGTGCGGCGCGGATCGACGACGATGATCTTCAATTCGGGGTTGGCCTTCTTCGCATCCTCGATGCGGCGGAACAGCACGGGATGCGCCCAGGCGGTGTTGGAGCCGGCGATGAACAGGCAGTCGGTCTGCGCGATGTCGTCGTAGGCGCAGGGCGGGGCGTCGGCGCCCAGGGTCATCTTGTAGCCCGACACCGCGCTCGACATGCACAGGCGCGAATTGGTGTCGATGTTGTTGGTGCCGATCAGGCCCTTGGCCAGTTTGTTGAAGACGTAGTAGTCCTCGGTCAGCAGCTGGCCCGAAACGTAGAAGGCGACGCTGTCGGGGCCGTGCTCGCGGATGGCGGCGGCGAAGCGTTCGGCCGCGTGGTCGAGGGCGGCGTCCCAGTTCACCCGCTCACCGTGCAGCATCGGATACAAGGCACGCGCCGCCAGCGTTTCGGGCGCGGCGGAAAGGTGCAGGGTGGCGCCCTTGGTGCATAGGCGGCCGAAGTTGGCCGGGTGGTCGGGATCGCCGCGCACGCCGGTGATGCGGCCGTCCTCGCTCTCGATGATGACGCCGCAGCCGACGCCGCAGTAACAGCAGGTGGATTTTGTTTCGGTCATGGCACAGATAAGTGCAAGTGCCATGCCACCGCCCTTACGTATTGTTTTGGCGCCGTATCGCCATCCGCTACGGCGAGGAGGCCTGCCCGCGAAGCGGAATCCCAGGTCTGCAAAGCTGAGCGTTTCTTGCTCGACCGCCTTGTAGCGCAGTTGCTTCATCAGCGCCGACTTTTTTCAGCCCCATGTTGGTGCATCAATGAATGCGCCCGTCCAAATCGGTGCCGTACCCGCGCGGCGGCCCTTGAACCCACCGCTGGCGACATCATCTAAGTTACAGTTTCTGAAAGGAGAAAACGCAATGAAACGCATCTTCCTCTTCCTCGTCACCAACATCGCGGTGATGGTGACGCTGTCCGTCGTCGCCAGCCTGCTGGGCATCAACCAGTACATCACGGCACAGGGCATCGACTTCGGCGCGCTGCTCGGCTTTGCCGCCGTGTTCGGCTTCGGCGGCGCCTTCATCTCGCTGGCCATCTCCAAGTGGTCGGCCAAGATGGCGGTCGGCGCGCAGGTGATCGAGGTGCCGCGCAACTCAGCCGAGTACTGGCTGGTCGACACCGTCAAGCGCCAGGCGCAGGCGGCCGGCATCGGCATGCCCGAGGTGGCGATCTACGACTCGCCCGAGGTCAATGCCTTCGCCACCGGCATGAGCCGCAACAATGCGCTGGTCGCCGTCTCCACCGGCCTGCTCGAGCGCATGACCCGCGAAGAGGCCGAGGCCGTGCTCGGCCACGAGGTCTCGCACGTCGCCAACGGCGACATGGTGACGCTGACGCTGATCCAGGGCGTGCTCAACACCTTCGTCATCTTCCTCTCGCGCGCCATCGGCTACTTCGTCGACCGCGTGGTGCTCAAGAACCAGGAAGGTCCCGGGCATCGGTTACTTCCTCACCCACATCGTGCTCGAGATCCTCTTCGGCATACTCGCCTCGATCGTGGTCATGTGGTTCTCGCGCCAGCGCGAGTTTCGCGCCGACGCCGGCGGCGCACGACTGGCCGGCCGCGGCAAGATGATCGCCGCGCTGCAGCGGCTGCAGTCGCTGCAGGAGGAATCGCACCTGCCCGAGAAGGTCGCTGCCTTCGGCATCAAGGGCGGCAAACCCGGCTGGATGGCGCTGTTCTCCACCCACCCGCCGCTGGAAGATCGCATCGAGGCGCTGCGCGCCGCCGGCTGAACACCGCGTCCATGAAAAAGCCCGGGATGTCCCGGGCTTTTTTCGTCTGGAGCAGGACTCAAGCCGCGCTGGCGACGTCCTCGGGCTCGGGGTCGCCCTGCCACATCATGTCGTAGCCGAGCTCTCGCGACTCCGAGCACATCTTGGCCAGGGCCGAGAATTTCTCGTTGAAGGCCGTGTCGGCGTGGCTCTTCTCGTGCTCCTCGAAGGAGTTCCAGAAGGTCACGATGGCGATGTGGTCCTGCGCCGGGGTGGTGGCGCCGATCGAGCCCTCGTCCGAAGCGAAGCCGGCGAACTTGTAGACCTGGCCGGCGATGAAGCCGCCCTTCTTGCCGCCGTAGGTGTTCTTGACGACGTTGCACATCTCACCCAGCGCCATCTCGACCTGTTCGAGCGTGACGCCGGGCTTGAGCTTGACCTCGTTGAAAAGCATCTTGCAGCCGAAGGGAATGCTGACGGGATGGAACATGCTGGGTTTCCTCTCTTATGAATGCATTGGGTGCATTGATAGTCGGGATGCCCCGGCCGCATTTCAACCGCGAGGCGATGAGGGTCTTTGGGACCGCCGGCGTGTCAGGCCGGCGCCAGCAGGTTGAGGCGGAAGCGCCGGCCCTTGATGCCGGCATCGTCGAGGGCCCGCAGGGCGCGCGCCGCGACGCGGCGGTCCAGCGCGACATAACAGCTGTCGTCGAAGACGTCGATGCGGCCGACCTGGTCCTTGTGCAGCCCGGCGACGCCGGTGAGCGCGCCCAGCAGGTCGCCCGGACGCAGCTTGTCGCGACGCCCGGCGAGGATGCGCAGCGTCTGCATCGGCGCCTGCAAGGCCTCGCCCGCGGCCGGCTCGAGTGCGGCGAGGTCGCACCAGTTCACCGGGCCGCGCTGCCAGGCCTCGATCAGCTTGACCCACTTGCGCTCGCTCGGCGCACACAGGGAGAGCGCCAGGCCGGTGGCATCGCCGCGCCCGGTGCGGCCGATGCGGTGGATATGCACCTCGGTGTCCTTGGCGACATCGACGTTGATCACGGCGTCGACGGTGCGGATGTCGAGGCCGCGCGCGGCGACGTCGGTGGCGACCAGCACCGAGCAGCTGCGGTTGGCGAACTGCACCAGCAGCTCGTCGCGATCGCGCTGCTCCAGCTCGCCGTGCAGCGCCAGCGCCGAGATGCCCTGCGCGCGCAGCTCGGCGGCGAGTTCGCGGCAGTGGATGCGGGTGTTGCAGAAGGCCAGCGTCGATTCCGGGCGGAAGTGGGCCAGCAGGTGGGCGACGGCGTGGTTGCGCTTTTCGTGGGCGACTTCGTAGAAGCGCTGCTCGACGCGGGTGGCATCCTGCGCGGCGTTCGACCTTGAGTTCCTGCGGATGGTCGAGGAAGGCGGCGCTGGCCATCTTCATGTCGTCGGGGTAGGTGGCCGAGAACAGCAGCGTCTGCCGTTGCTTCGGACAGGCACGGACGATGCCCTTGATCTCGTCGAAGAAGCCCATGCCGGCCATGCGGTCGGCTTCGTCGAGCACCAGCGTGCGCACGCCGGAAAGGTCGATGCTGTTGCGGCTCATGTGGTCCTGGATGCGCCCCGGCGTGCCGACGATGACATGGGCGCCGTGTTCGAGCGAGGCGATCTGCGGCCCCATCGGCGTGCCGCCGCAGAGCGTCAGCACCTTGATGTTGTCGGCGAAACGGGCGATGCGGCGCAGCTCCTTGGCCACCTGGTCGGCCAGTTCGCGGGTCGGACACAGCACCAATGCTTGAATACCGAAATCGGCGGGATCGAGCTGGTGCAGGATGCCGATGGCGAAGGCCAGCGTCTTGCCGCTGCCGGTATCGGCCTGGGCGATCAGGTCGTGCCGCTTGAGGATCAGCGGCAGGCTCTGCGCCTGGATCGCCGTCATCGTCCGATAGCCGAGGCGATCGAGATTGCGCAGCAGCGCCGGCGGCAGGGGCAGGGTGGAAAAGTCGCGGGTGGTCAAACGTCGATGTTGCGAGCGTAGAGCGCGTTGTCTTCGATGAATTTCCGCCGCGGTTCGACCACGTCGCCCATCAGCGTCGTGAAGATCTCGTCGGCGGCGATGGCATCCTCGATCTGCACCTTGAGCAGGCGGCGCACCGTGGGGTCCATGGTGGTCTCCCACAACTGCTCGGGGTTCATTTCGCCGAGGCCCTTGTAGCGCTGCTTGGTGAGGCCGCGCTCGGCTTCGTTGAGCAGCCAGGTCATGGCATCGGCGAAACTGCCGACAGCCTGGGATTTCTCGCCGCGAAGGATGCTGGCGCCGCTGTCGATCAGGCCGGCGATCATCAGCGCGGTCTTGCGCAGCTGGACGTAGTCGCCGGAGTGGAGGAAGTCCTCATCGATGTGGCCGGTGCGCAGGTTGCCGTGGCGCATCTTCTCGATGCGCAGCCGCCACTTATCCGACTTCTCGTGGAATTCGGCGACGATGGCGATGCCCCTGACCTGACGCCCGAGCGCTGTCGCGCTGGCGGTGGCCGCAGCCTCGTTCGAGAGGTCGAGCGGGATGTCGGTGACCAGCATGGCATGCAGCACGTCCGGTTCGATGAAGTCGGTCAGACGACGAATCACGGCCTCGGACAACAGGTAGGCACGGGCCAGTTCGCCGAGGGCGTCGCCCTCGATGCTTGTCGCGCCGAGTTTCGGCGTCAGCGCCGCGCCGTCGAGCGCCAGCGTCAGCAGGTGCTGGTTGAGCTCGTGGTCGTCCTTGATGTAGCGCTCGCTCTTGCCGTGCTTGATTTTGTACAGCGGCGGCTGGGCGATGTAGATGTGGCCGCCTTCGACCAGCTCCGGCATCTGGCGGTAGAAGAAGGTGAGCAGCAGGGTACGGATGTGCGCGCCGTCCACGTCGGCGTCGGTCATGATGATGATGCGGTGGTAGCGCAGCTTCTCCGGCTTGTACTCTTCCTTGCCGAAGCCACAGCCCAGCGCGGTGATCAGGGTGACGATCTGCTCGGAGGAGATGACCTTGTCCAGCCGCGCCTTCTCGACGTTGAGCACCTTGCCGCGCAGCGGCAGGATTGCCTGGAACTTGCGGTCGCGGCCCTGCTTGGCGGAGCCGCCGGCGGAATCGCCCTCGACGATGTAGATCTCGCACAGCGCTGGATCTTTTTCCTGACAGTCGGCGAGTTTGCCGGGCAGGCCGATGTTGTCGAGCACGCCCTTGCGCCGCGTCATCTCGCGGGCCTTGCGCGCGGCTTCGCGCGCGCGCGCAGCCTCGACGATCTTGCCGGTGATGACCTTGGCATCGCCGGGGCGCTCCAGCAGGTACTCGGCGAGTTTCTGCGCGACGACTTCCTGCACCGCCGGCAGTGCCTCGGAGGACACCAGCTTCATCTTGGTCTGCGAGGCAAACTTGGGGTCGGGCATCTTGACCGAGAGCACGCAGGCCAGGCCTTCGCGCATGTCGTCGCCGGCGATGTCGACCTTGGCCTTCTTGGCGATCTCGTTTTCTTCGATGTACTTGTTGATGACGCGCGTCATCGCCTGGCGCAGGCCGGTGAGGTGGGTGCCGCCGTCCGCCTGCGGGATGTTGTTGGTATAGCAGAGCACCTGCTCGGCGTAGGAGTCGTTCCACTGCATCGCGACTTCGACGCCGATGGTGACGCCGGAGTCGCCGACCTTCGATTCGCCGGCCGAATAGAACACCGTCGGATGCAGCACGGTCTTGCTGCGGTTGATGTATTCGACGAAGCCCTTGACGCCGCCGGAGAAGGCGAAATCCTCCTCCTTAGCGTTGCGCTGGTCGATCAGCTTGATCTTGACGCCGTTGTTGAGGAAGGACAGTTCGCGCAGGCGCTTGGCGAGGATGTCATAGTGGAATTCGATGGCGCCGACACCGAAGATTTCCTCGTCGGCGAGGAAATGCACCTCGGTGCCGCGGTTTTTGGTTTCGCCGGTGACCTTAAGCGGACTGACCTCGACGCCATTGACGACCTCGATCAGGCGGTCGACGGCATGGCCGCGATTGAATTCCATTTCGTACTTCTTGCCGTCGCGGCGGATGACCAGGCGCAGCCACTTCGACAGCGCATTGACGCAGGAGACGCCGACACCATGAAGGCCGCCGGAAACCTTGTACGAATTCTGGTTGAACTTGCCGCCGGCATGCAGCACGCACATGACGATCTCGGCGGCGGAGCGCTTGGGCTCGTGTTTGTCGTCGAACTTGACGCCGGTGGGAATGCCGCGGCCGTTGTCGGTTACCGAGATCGAGTTGTCGGTGTGGATGGTGATGACGATTTCGTCGCAGTGGCCGGCCAGGGCCTCGTCGATGGCGTTGTCGACCACCTCGAACACCATGTGGTGCAAGCCGGTGCCGTCCGAGGTGTCGCCGATGTACATGCCAGGACGCTTGCGTACCGCCTCGAGGCCCTCCAGCTGCTGGATGGAATCCTCGTCGTAATCGCTGTTGCCGCCGCTGGCGGGGTTCTTCTCTTCAGTCATTGGTTTGTTTGTTTTCCTGGATGCCTTAGATACGCATGGGCATCACGACGTACTTGAAGCGCTCGTTGTCCGGCAGCACGAACAGGGCGCTGGAATTGGCGTCGGCCAGGCGGCACTCGACGGTCTCGTCGCTGATGTTGTTGAGGACGTCGAGCAGATAGGTGACGTTGAAGCCGACGTCGAGGGCCTCGCCCTGGTAATCGATCTCGATCTCTTCCTGCGCCTCTTCCTGCTCGGCGTTGGTGGAAAGGATCTTGAGGCTGCCGGGGCCGAGCACCAGGCGCACACCACGGAACTTCTCGTTGGTGAGAATGGCGGCTCGCTGCAGCGAATGTTGCAGCACGCCGCGGTTGAGGCGAATCGCCTTGGTGTGGTGCTGCGGAATGACGCGCTCGTAGTCGGGGAACTTGCCGTCGATGAGCTTCGACACCAGCTCGATGTCGCCAAAACGGAACTGCGCCTGGCTTGGCGTCAGCACGATCTCCAGCGCCTCGTCATTGTCGGCCAGTTGGCGCGACAGTTCGAGCACGGTCTTGCGCGGCAGGATAAGTTCGATGCGGGCATGCTGCTCGGTCAGTTCCTGCGAGGCATAGGCCAGGCGGTGGCCGTCGGTGGCCACCACGCGCATTTCGTTGCCGGTGACCACCAGCAGCAGGCCGTTGAGGTAGTAGCGGATGTCCTGCTGCGCCATGGCGTACTGCACCAGCGCCAGCAGGCGCTTGAACTGCTTCTGGGTCAGCTTGAGCGTCGTCTGCTGACCATCGCCGAGGGCCATGCGCGGAAAATCCTCGGCCGGCAGTGTCTGCAGGTTGAAACGGCTCTTGCCGGCCTTGAGCTGCAGACGCTTGTCGTCAAAGGCCAGGCTCACCTCGGCCGACTCGGGCAGGGAGCGCAGGATGTCCTGCATCTTGCGCGCACCGACGGTCAGGCCAGCCGTTTCCTTGCCGGCAGCTTCGGCCGCGGTACGAATCTGAATTTCGATGTCGGTCGCCAGCAGCGTCAGGCGGCCTCCTGCCATTTCGATCAGTACGTTGGAAAGTATGGGGAGGGTGTGCCTCTTCTCGACAATGCCACAGACGGACTGCAGGGGAACCAGAAACTGGTCGCGCGGGCCTTTGAATAGAAGCATTTCTTATATCTCCCTGATACTGATGATATGTAGGACAGTTGCCTGTGAGTTAATCGAAAAGTCGAATTTTATCAGAATGTTAGTTCGGTATTTGGGGTGGTGACAAGGTTGCGCCGAACTGTGGATGATTGTGGATTAAATGGCGGGCGCGGAAATATCATGAAGTTGTCCACAATCGATACAGTGATTATCCGGAGCTTGTTCATCAGCCTTTGATGGTCTGCAGCAGTACGTGCAGATCGTTGTTGAGGGTGTTGTCGGTGCGGCGCAGGTCGGCGACGGTGCGGCAGGCATGCATGACCGTGGTGTGGTCGCGGCCGCCGAAGGCATCGCCGATCTCGGGCAGGCTGTGCGGCGTGAGTTCGCGCCCCAGCCACATGGCGACCTGGCGCGGCCGGGCGATGGCGCGGGTACGCCGCTGCGAATACATGTCGGCGACCTTGATCTTGAAATAGTCGGCCACGGTTTTCTGGATGAGCTCCAGGGTGATCTGGCGATTGGTGGCGCCGATGATGTCTTTCAGCGCTTCCTTGGCGACTTCGAGGGTGATGTCGCGGCCATGGAAGCGGGCGTAGGCCACGACCCGATTCAAGGCGCCCTCAAGTTCGCGCACGTTCGAACGCAAATGTTTGGCAATGAGGAAGGCGACATCGTCGGACAGGGGGATTTGGGTGCTTTCGGCCTTCTTCTTGAGAATGGCGACGCGCATTTCCAGTTCGGGCGGCTCGATGGTTACGGTCAGGCCCCAGTCGAAGCGCGAGATGAGGCGGTCCTCGATGCCCTGAATGTCTTTCGGGAAGGTATCGCAGGTGATGACGATCTGCTTCTTGGCCTCGATCAGTGCGTTGAAGGCGAAGAAGAACTCCTCCTGCGTGCGTTCCTTGTTGCCGCCGAGGAACTGGATGTCGTCGATGATCAGCAGGTCGAGCGAGGAGTAGTAGCGCTTCAGGACATCGAAGGCTTTTTGCTGGTAGGCGCGCACGACGTCGGCGATGTAATCATGGGCGTGGATGTAACGAACAACGCGCAGCGGATTCTGCCGCCAGACTTCGTTGCCGAGGGCGTGGGCGAGGTGGGTCTTGCCGAGGCCGACGCCGCCGTAGATGAACAGCGGGTTGTAGGATGTGCCGGGATTCTGCGCGCACTGCTGGGCGGCGGCGCGGGCGAGGTCGTTGGCGCGGCCGCTGACCAGTGCGTCGAAGGTGAATTCGGGATTGAGGCGCGAACGCTCGTAACCCGGATCCTCGCTGCGCGTGGCGGGCAGGGTGTTGGGGGGGAGGGTCAGCAATGCGGGCCCGACTTCGGGCTCCATCAGCATATCTTCCGTGGCTTCGAAAGGAGCCGCTTCCGCCGCGCGTGGTGCGTCGTCCAGGGTCAGGCTGATATTGACGGGCTCGGTGAAGTACTGGTGCGACAGCGCTTCGATCTGTGACAGATAGCGCTCGCGCACCCACTGCAGGATGAAACGGTTGGGAGCGAGCAGGCGCATGCTGCGCGCCGGCCCGGCGGTCGGATCGGTGCCGGCGGCGGCCAGGCCGTCGTCCTCGAGGCGCAACGACTTGATCCAGGTGTTGAACTGCTGGGCCGGCAAATCCCGCTCGAAGCGGTTGAGACAGGCAGACCAGAATTCACTCATGACACGAGGATGGCAGGAAGCGACAAGGCAAAGACAGCGCCATGACAGTGAGACGGAGGGATATTTTCAACTTGTTGATATTTAATGAGTTATTATATTTTTCGGCAGCGTGGAGCAAAACTCGGCCGCAGCGAAGCGATGGATTCTAGCGAGTTCGTGAAAAGTTATCCACAAGGGTGGCGACAATATTTATCTTGACAATTTGAGGTGCCCGCGCTGTAATCGCGCGTTTTTTCGCAAAAGGTTATAACCATGAAACGCACCTATCAGCCTTCGGTTGTGCGTCGCAAGCGTACCCACGGTTTTCTCGTGCGCATGCGCACCCGCGGCGGCCGTGCCGTGATCCGCGCCCGCCGTGCCAAGGGCCGTCACCGCCTCGCCGTCTGATTCGCCTCGCCCGCTCCGCGGTCTGGACGATCTCCGCCTGAGTTTCGAGAGCGGCGATCGCCTGCACACGGCGGCCGAGTTTTCGGCTGTCTTCAGCCACCGCCGGGTTCTGCGCGGCGAGCGCTTCGATCTGCACTATCGCCCCAATGAGATCGGCGCAGCCCGTCTGGGGCTGGTGATCGCAAAGAAACTGGCCCGTCGCGCGGTGTTGCGCAACCTTCTCAAGCGCCTCGGGCGCGAGGCTTTCCGACACAGCCGTGGCGGCTTGCCTGCCTTCGATCTGGTGCTGCGTCTGGCCAAGCCCGTCGCATCCGCCGGACGCGCGACCCGCCCGATGGTGCGGATGGAGATCGACGCCTTGCTGCGGCGCTTGGGCGAGCGGACTGCATCATGAATTTCCGGCCCGGATACTGGCTGGCCCTGCCGCTGATCGGGCTGCTGCGCATCTATCAGTATGCGATCAGTCCCATGCTCGGCCGCAGCTGCCGCTTTCACCCGAGCTGCTCGGAGTACGCGGTCGAGGCGCTCGAGCGCCACGGACCGTTCAAGGGCCTGTGGCTGGCCATCCGGCGCGTCGGTCGTTGCCACCCGTGGCATCCGGGCGGGTATGATCCGGTTCCCTAAACGTTAGACCTTCCTCGCGACTCCTGTCATGGACAATCAACGCCTGATCCTGCTCCTCGTTTTCAGCTTTTCCCTGATCATGCTTTGGGATGCCTGGGTCAAGCAGGGCCATCCGCCGGCGCCGGGCACCACCGCATCGGCTCCTGCTGCTCCGGCTGCCGGAGAAGTGCCGGCAGCCCCGACTTCCGGAGTGCCCGTGGCGGCCGCGAAGGGCGCCGCCGCAGCAGTGCCGGCCACCCCGGCCAACGCGTCTGCCGCGCGGGCCTCGATCAAGACCGATCTTTACAGCGTCGATGTCTCGGCGCTGGGTGGCGACATCGTTCGCCTCGAGCTGCTCAAGCACCGCGCCACCGAAAACACCAAGAACAATTTCGTGCTGTTCGACGACAAGCATGCCTATGCCGCACAGAGCGGGCTGATCGGGGCGAACCTGCCCAATCATCGCTCCAGCTGGACCCTGCCGGCGGCCGGCCTCGAGCTGAAGGACGGCCAGGACGAACTGCGCGTGCGCCTCGAAGCCGCGGGCGGCGATGGCATCAAGGTCGCCAAGACCTATGTTTTCCGTCGCGGCAGCTACCTGATCGGCGTCGAGCACGAAGTTGCCAACGGCGGTGCGGCGGCGGTCACGCCCAATGTCTACTTCCAGCTGTCGCGCGACGGCAAGGCGCCCGGAGGGCGGCAACGCCATGATGATGACCTTCACCGGCCCGGCCTTCTACACCGAGGCGGAAAAGTACCAGAAGCTCGATTTTGCCGACATCGCCAAGGGCAAGGCCAAGCATGCCGTCCAGGCCGACAACGGCTGGGTGGGCATGGTGCAGCATTACTTCGTCTCGGCCTGGCTGCCGGGCGCGAAGGCGCCGCGCGAGTTCTTCATCCGCAAGCTCGGCGACGATCTCTTCGCCGCCGGCGTCATCGTGCCGATGGCGGCCATCGCCCCGGGCGCCTCGGCCAAGCTGGAAACCGTGCTCTACGCCGGCCCGCAGGAACAGGACAAACTGGCCAAAATCGCCCCGGGCCTCGACCTCGTGGTCGACTATGGCTGGCTGACGGTGATCGCCGCGCCGCTGTTCTGGGTGCTCGAAGCCATCTACAAGTTCGTTGGCAACTGGGGCTGGGCCATCATCGGCCTGACGGTGCTGCTCAAGCTGATCTTCTTCCCGCTCTCCGCCGCCAGCTACAAGTCCATGGCCAAGATGCGCGTGCTGACGCCCAAGCTGGTCAAGCTCAAGGAGACCTACGCCGACGATCGTCAGCGCATGAACCAGGAGATGATGGAGCTGTACAAGAAGGAGAAGGTGAATCCGCTCGGCGGCTGTCTGCCGATCCTGGTGCAGATTCCCGTCTTCATCGCGCTCTACTGGGTGCTGCTGGGCACCGTCGAGATGCGCGGCGCGCCCTGGATTCTCTGGATTACCGATTTGTCTGCGGCTGATTCGTTATTCGGAACGTTACCCCTGATCAACATTACGGTTGGTCCGTTGCCACTACTTATGGGTGCGACGATGTTCATCCAGACCAAGCTCAACCCGACGCCGCCGGACCCGCTGCAGGCCAAGATCATGCTCTGGATGCCGATTGTCTTTACCTTTATGTTCCTGGCTTTCCCGTCGGGTCTGGTGCTCTACTGGACGGTCAACAACGTGCTGTCGATCGCCCAGCAGTGGCAGGTCAACCGCATGATTGAAAGTGCCGGCCTCAAGGCACACTGAGGCCCGCCCACCCCCAGCCCCTCCCTCGCGGGAGGGGAGCCTGCTTGCTCGCTGTGCTCGTTTGTTACGGGGAGCTTCAAATTGACTGTTTTGCGTGCGCCCGCCGTCGCGAGCGCGAGTCAGTGCCCCGGCTTGGGGCGGCCCAGCGCCGGGGCTAAAGGATGACTGACACCATCGCTGCCATCGCCACTGCCCCCGGGCGTGGCGGCATCGGCGTGGTGCGGGTTTCGGGGCGTGATCTGCTGCCATTGGCCGCAGCGCTGACCGGCAAGGCCCCTGATTCGATCCAGCCGCGGCGTGCCGCCATCGCCGACTTTCTGGCGGGCGACGGCATCGCCATCGACCGCGGCATCCTGCTTTATTTCGCCGCGCCGCATTCCTTCACCGGCGAGGATGTGCTCGAGCTGCAGGGCCACGGCGGCCCGGTGGTGATGCAGCTGCTGCTGGCGCGTTGTGTCGAGCTCGGCGCGCGGTTGGCCGAGCCGGGCGAATTCACCCGCCGCGCCTTCCTCAACGACAAGCTCGACCTGGCTCAGGCGGAGGCGGTCGCCGACCTGATCGAGGCATCGACGGCGCAGGCGGTGCGCTCGGCCCTGCGCTCGCTCTCGGGCGAGTTTTCGCACGCGGTGCATGGCATCGTCGCGCGGCTGACCGAGCTGCGCATGCTGATCGAGGCCACGCTCGATTTCCCCGAGGAGGAGATCGACGCCGAGCAATTGCTGCGCGACATCGACGCCGCGGCGCGGCTGGCGCAACTGCGCGGCGACATCGCGGCGCTGCAGGGCAGGGCGCGGCAGGGCGCGATGCTGCGCACCGGCCTCCATGTGGTGCTGGCCGGGCTGCCCAACGTTGGCAAGAGCTCGCTGCTCAACCGCCTCGCCGGCGAGGAGCGCGCCATCGTCACCGAGATCGCCGGCACTACGCGCGATGCGCTGCGCGAGACCATCCACGTCGAGGGCATCCCGCTGCACGTGATCGATACCGCCGGCCTGCGCGAGACCGAGGACGCCGTCGAGAAGATCGGCATCGAGCGCACCTGGCAGGAGATCGCCCGCGCCGACGTGGTACTGCAGATCGTCGATGCCCGAGCCGGCGTCACCCCGGCCGACCATGCGATCGCCGTGCGCCTGCCGGCGGGCATCGAGCGCATTGTGGTGGAGAACAAGTGCGACCTCGCCGGTCTCGTCCCCGGCCGCTTCGTGGATGCGGAACGTGGCGGCCAGGTCCATCTGCGGCTGTCGGCGAAGACGGGGGAGGGCATCGGCCTGCTCCACGACGAACTGCTGCGCGTGGCCGGCTGGGCCGGCCATGGCGAGGACGTGATCCTCGCCCGCGAACGCCACCTCGAAGCCCTGAACCTCGCCGCGGAAAAGTCGGCGCTGGCGGAACGCCAGTTGCGGCAACTGGAATTGTGCGCCGAGGAGTTGCGCCTGGCGCAGGAGGCGCTGGCGGCCATCACCGGCGAGTTCACTTCCGACGACCTGCTCGGCGTGATCTTCAGCCGCTTCTGCATCGGCAAATGATCGACGGCGGCGCGTTCGACCTTCGGCCTGCTGCTGCTGGCGGCGGCCTTCGCCGGTTTCATCGACGCGGTGGCGGGCGGCGGCGGTTTGATCCAGGTGCCGGCACTGCTGACCGCCTTGCCGGGGGAGTCGCCGGCCACAGTGTTCGGCACCAACAAGGGCTCGTCGATCTTCGGCACCGCCAACGCCGCCTGGCGCTACGCCCGCCGCATCGCGCTGCCGTGGGAGGTGGCGCTGCCGGCCGCGGCCGCGGCCTTTGCCTTCTCCTTCGGCGGCGCGGCGCTGGTGTCGCTGGCGCCCAAGGAATGGCTGCGGCCGCTGATCCTGCTGCTGCTGGTCGCGGTCTTCGTCTACACCATGTTCAAGCGCGATTTCGGCACCGTGTCGCTGGCGCCGACTTTTTCCGGCAGTGCGACCCGGCCGGCGCTGCTGGCGGGCGCCGTGCTCGGCTTCTATGACGGCTTCTTCGGGCCGGGCGCGGGCAGCTTCATGATCTTCGCCTTCGTCCGCTTTTTCGGCCTGGATTTCCTGCGTGCCTCGAGTGCCGCCAAGGTGGTGAATTTCAGCACCAACCTCGCCGCGCTGGCCTGGTTCGCGCCGACCGGGCATGTGCTGTGGCAGCTGGCGCTGGCGATGGCGGTGTTCAACATCGCCGGGGCGATGGCCGGCAGCCGCCTGGCGATACGCCACGGCAGCGGCTTCGTCCGCGGCGTGTTTCTGGCCGTGACGGCTGTACTGATCGCCAAATTCGGCTACGATACCCTGCTTTGAAGTAGTGACTTTTCGTTCCGGAGGAGGAGCAAACATGCAGAAGAAGAAACTGGTCGCGGGCCTGCTGGTCGCGCTGGCATCCATGGCCGCCCAGGCCGACATCACCGTCGGCGTCAACGTCTCGGCCACCGGCCCGGCCGCCAGTCTCGGCATTCCCGAGAAGAACACCTTCCCCCTGATGCCGACGACCATCGCCGGCCAGAAGATCAATTACATCATCCTCGACGACGCCTCGGATACCACCACCGCCGTCAAGAACACGCGCAAGTTCGTCACCGAGAACAAGGTCGATGTCATCGTCGGCTCGACCATCACGCCCAACTCTCTGGCCATGATCGACGTCGCCGCCGAGGCCGAAACGCCGATGATCTCGATGGCCGCCTCGGCCCGCATCGTCGATCCCGCCAACCCCAAGGTCAAGTGGGTGTTCAAGACGCCGCAGAACGACGTGCAGATGTCGACCGCCATCGTCGAGCACATGACCAACGCCGGCGTCAAGACCGTGGCTTTCATCGGCTTCGCCGACGCCTACGGTGAAGGCTGGTTCCAGGAGTTTTCCAAGATCGCCGAGGCGCGCAAGCTGAAGATCGTCGCCAGCGAGCGCTACAACCGTGCCGATACTTCCGTCACCGGCCAGGTACTGAAGATCATGTCGACCAAGCCCGATGCGGTGCTGGTCGCCGGCTCCGGCACGCCGGCCGCGCTGCCGCAGAAGACGCTGAAGGAAAGGGGTTACGCCGGCAAGTACTACCAGACCCACGGTGTCGCCAACATGGACTTTCTGCGTGTCTGCGGCAAGGATTGCGAGGGCACTTTCCTGCCCGCCGGCCCTGTGCTGGTGGCGGATCAGCTGCCCGACAGCAACCCGATCAAGAAGGTGGCGCTCGAATATAGCGCCAAGTACGAAGCGGCCCATGGCAAGGGCTCGACCTCGACCTTCGGCGCCCACGCCTGGGATGCCGGCCTGCTGCTGGCCAACGCCGTGCCCGTCGCGCTGAAGAAGGCCAAGCCGGGCAGCAAGGAATTCCGCGCTGCGCTGCGTGACGCGCTCGAGGGCCTCAAGAACGTCACCGTCTCGCACGGCATCGTGAACATGTCGGCGCAGGATCACCTCGGCTTCGACCAGCGTGCCCGCGTCATGGTCGTCATCGAGAACGGTGCGTGGAAGCTGTTGAAGTAAGGCGGCAAGTCGGCCGGGGCGGTATACTTGCCGCCCCTGAACAAGGGCGCTTCCGCAAGGGGCGCCCTTTTCGTTTGACTGATCTTCTCTAATCCATGGATTTCCAGATCGCCCTGCTGCTCGGCCAGGACGGCATCACCAACGGCGCCATCTACGCGTTGCTGGCGCTGGCGCTGGTGCTGGTGTTCGCGGTCACCCGGGTGATCTTCATCCCGCAGGGCGAGTACGTCGCCTTCGGTGCGCTGACCCTGGCCGCCTTGCAGGCCGGCAAGCAGCCGGGAACGCTGTGGCTGCTGCTCGGCATGGGCGTCGTCGTGGCCGCCATCGACCTGGCGCTGGCGGTCAGGCGCGGCACGGCGCGGCGCATTCCCGCCATCGTCGGCTGGAACATCGTCTATCCGGCCGCGCTGACGGCGCTGCTGTGGCTGGTGAAGCCGGCCGAACTGCCGCTGCTGGCGCAGGTGCTGCTGGCGCTGGCCGTGGTGGTGCCGCTCGGGCCCATGGTCTATCGCCTCGCCTACCAGCCGCTGGCCGAGGCCTCGGTGCTGGTGCTGCTGATCGTTTCCGTCGCGGTGCACCTCACGCTGGTCGGACTGGGCCTGTTGTTCTTCGGCGCCGAGGGTTCGCGTACGCCGGCCTTCTCCGAGGGCAACCTCGAAATCGCCGGCCTCACCATCAGCGGCCAGACCATCTGGGTGGTGATCGCCAGCCTGCTGCTGATCGTCACCCTCTACCAGATGTTCGAGCGCACGCTCTACGGCAAGGCGCTGCGCGCGACGGCGCTCAACCGCGTCGGGGCGCGGCTGATGGGCATCTCGACCACCATGGCGGGCAAGCTGTCCTTCCTGCTGGCCGCCGCCATCGGCGCCTTCTCCGGCATCCTGATCGCGCCGATCACCACCATCTATTACGACACCGGCTTCCTCATCGGCCTCAAGGGCTTCGTCGGTGCCATCATCGGCGGCCTGGCGAGCTACCCGGTGGCGGCGGCCGGCGCGGTGCTGGTCGGGCTGCTCGAATCCTTCTCGTCCTTCTACGCCAGCGCCTTCAAGGAAGTGATCGTGTTCACCCTGATCATTCCGGTGCTGCTGTGGCGCTCGCTGACGACGCGCCACGTCGAGGAAGAGGAATGAAGCGGAACCGTGCCGCACTCGGCCTCTTTCTCGTGCTGCTGGCGGCTGCGCCCTGGGTGCTGGCCGAGTTCCACGTCACCCTGCTCAACTACATCGGGCTCTATTCGCTGGTCGCGCTCGGGCTGGTGCTGCTGACGGGCGTCGGCGGCCTGACCTCCTTCGGCCAGGCAGCCTTCGTCGGCCTCGGTGCCTACACCACGGCGTGGCTGACGACGACGCAGGGATTGCCGCCGGCCCTGGCGCTGCTGGGCGGCTCGCCGTGGCTGGCGCTGCTCTTGGGGTTAGCGCTCACTGCGCTAGTAGCGCTTGTGCTTGGATGGATGACTCTGCGGCTTTCGGGCCACTACCTGCCGCTAGGCACCATCGCCTGGGGCATTTCGCTCTATTTCCTCTTCGGCAACGTCGAGTTCCTCGGCGGCCACACCGGCATCACCGGCATCCCGCTGCTGGGCGTGTTCGGCTTCGAGCTCAAGGACTCGCGTCACTACTATTACCTGATCTGGGTGGTGCTGCTCGGAGCCATCTGGCTCACGCAAAACCTGCTCGACTCGCGCGAGGGCAGGGCGATCCGCGCGCTCAAGGGCGGCACAGTGATGGCCGAGGCCATGGGCGTGAATACCGCGCGCTCCAAGGTGGTGATCTTCGTCATCGCCGCGCTCTACGCCTGCGTCTCGGGCTGGCTCTACGCCCACCTGCAGCGCTTCGTCAATCCGACGCCGTTCGGACTGCACATCGGCATCGAGTATTTGTTCATGGCGGTGATCGGCGGCGCCGCCCACGTCTGGGGCGCGCTGGTCGGCGCCAGCGTCATCACCATCCTCAAGCAGTGGCTGCAGGACCTGCTGCCGCAGATCTTCGGCGCCTCCGGCAACTTCGAGGTGATCGTCTTCGGCGTGCTGATGATCGTGGTGCTGCAGCGCGCCCGCGACGGCCTCTGGCCGATGCTGATCCGCTGGCTGCCGCAGGGCGACGAGGCGAGGTCGGTGCCGGCGGTCGCCCAGCCCCTGCCGCGGCGCGCGGTAGCGGCGGCGGGTACGCTGCTGCTCGAGGTCAGGGATGTGGTGAAGAAGTTCGGCGGCCTCACCGCCAACGACCGCATGAACCTCACGGTCGCCGCCGGCGAGATCCTGGCGCTGATCGGCCCCAACGGCGCCGGCAAGAGCACCATGTTCAACTGCATCACGGGTGTCGATGGACTGACTTCGGGCGAGATACGGTTTCTCGGCGAGCGCGTTCGACAGCCTGGCCGCACGTGACATTGCCCGCCGCGGCATGAGTCGCACCTTCCAGCATGTGCGCCTGCTGCCGGCGATGTCGGTGCTCGAGAACGTGGCCATCGGTGCCCACCTGCGCGGCCGCCAGGGTGTCACGGCCGCGGCGCTGCACCTCGAACGCGCCGAGGAGGCCCAACTGCTTGCGGAAGCCGCGCGGCAGATCGAGCGCGTCGGCCTCGACGCCCACACCTTTGACCAGGCCGGCAGCCTGGCGCTGGGGCAGCAGCGCATTGTCGAGATCGCCCGCGCGCTGGCCGCCGACCCCTGCCTGCTGCTGCTCGACGAGCCGGCCGCCGGCCTGCGCTACCTGGAAAAGCAGGCGCTGGCGGAGTTGCTGAAGAAGATCAAGGCCGAAGGCATGGGCATTTTGCTGGTCGAGCACGACATGGACTTCGTCATGGGCCTGGCCGATCGCGTGGTGGTGATGGAGTTCGGCGAAAAGATCGCCGAGGGCCTGCCGCAGGACGTGCAGAAGGACCCGGCGGTGCTGGAAGCCTATCTCGGCGGCGTCGAATGATGACCACGGCACCCATCCTTGAAGTTCGCGACCTCAGTGTCTCCTACGGCAAGGTCGAGGCGCTGCACCATGTTTCGCTCAAGGTCGAGCCCGGCCAGATCGTCACGGTGATCGGACCGAACGGCGCCGGCAAGACCACGCTGCTCTCCGCCATCATGGGCTTGTTGCCGCGCACTCATGGAGAGATCGCCTACCTCGGCCACGCCCAGGGCGAGATCGAGGTCGAGCGCATGGTGGCGCAGGGCATGACGCTGGTGCCCGAGTCGCGTGCCCTGTTCGGCGAGATGAGCGTCGAAGACAACCTGCTGCTTGGTGCCTTCATGCGCCACCGCCTCGGCCATCGCGACGAGCGCGCGACCATGGAGCATGTCTTCGAGATCTTTCCGCGCCTGAAGGAACGTCATGTCCAGATGGCCGGCACCCTCTCCGGCGGCGAGCGGCAGATGTTGGCCGTCGGCCGTGCCCTGATGGCCAAGCCGCGCCTGCTGTTGCTGGACGAGCCCAGCCTCGGCCTGGCCCCGCTGATCGTGCGCGAGATACTCCGCATCGTCGCCGACCTCAGGAAGAGCGGGGTGGCGGTGCTGCTGGTGGAGCAGAACGCCCGCGCCGCGCTGCAGATCGCCGACTACGGTTATGTGCTGGAAACAGGTGAAGTGGCTATCGAAGGTCCGAGCCATCAGCTCCAGGACGACCCGAAGGTGATCGAGTCCTATTTGGGGCTGGGTGGAAAACACTGATTCTGTTTCACGTGAAACGGGCGATTTAGCCTGAAGGTTAGTCTTCGCTGAATCCCTCTAACCTCGGTTTCACGTGAAACATCTTGCTTCGGTTTGAATTGGGCTGCCCCGCCGGCGTATCATTGCGCCTCCCTTGAATCCCCTCACCGTCCCGCCAGCGCCGACTTATTGTCATGCTATTTCCGGCTCGTTTTAGTTCCAACATAACGCCCGCTTGTGCGGGCATTAGCCTTCACTGAAGCGAATCGGAAATGTTGTTTCCGATTCGCTTTGATGTGATCGTTGTCGGTGGCGGCCATGCCGGCACCGAGGCGGCGCTGGCTGCGGCGCGTTCGGGCGCGGCGACGCTGCTATTGACGCACAACATCGAGACGCTGGGCGCCATGTCGTGCAACCCCTCGATCGGCGGCATCGGCAAGGGTCACCTGGTCAAGGAGGTCGATGCCCTCGGCGGGGCGATGGCGGCCGCGACCGACGAAGCCGGCATCCAGTTCCGCATCCTCAACGCCTCCAAGGGTCCGGCGGTGCGTGCCACCCGCGCCCAGGCCGACCGCATCATGTACAAGCAGGCGATCCGCAGCCGCCTGGAGAACCAACCGAACCTGACACTGTTCCAGGCCGCGGTGGACGACCTGACGCTGGCGGGCGACAAGGTCAGCGGCGTCGTCACCCAGCTCGGCATCCGTTTCGAGGCGCCGGCCGTGGTGCTCACCGCCGGCACCTTCCTCAACGGCCTGGTGCATGTCGGCCTCGAGAACTTCCGCGCCGGCCGCTTCGGCGACCCACCGGCGATCTCGCTGGCGCAGCGCCTGCGCGAACTGCAGCTGCCGGCCGGCCGCCTCAAGACCGGCACGCCGCCGCGCCTCGACGGCCGCAGCATCGACTACTCTGTAATGCAGGTGCAGCCGGGCGACGACCCGGTGCCGGTGTTTTCCTTCATGGGCAATGCCGCGCAGCATCCGCGCCAGGTGCCGTGCTGGATCACCCACACCAACGCCCGCACCCACGACATCATCCGCGCCGGACTCGACCGCTCGCCGATGTTTACCGGGGTGATCGAGGGGGTCGGGCCGCGCTACTGTCCCTCGATCGAGGACAAGATCCACCGCTTCGCCGGCCGCGACGAGCACCAGGTCTTCCTCGAACCGGAGGGCCTGACCACCCACGAAATCTACCCGCAGGGGGTGTTCGACCTCGCTGCCCTTCGACGTGCAGCTGGCGCTGGTGCGTTCGATCCGCGGCCTCGAGAACGTACACATCCTGCGGCCGGGTTACGCCATCGAGTACGACTACTTCGACCCGCGCAACCTCAAGGCCTCGTTCGAGACCAAGTCCATCGCCGGCCTGTTCTTCGCCGGCCAGATCAACGGCACCACCGGCTACGAGGAGGCGGCGGCGCAGGGGCTGCTCGCCGGCATCAATGCCGCGCGCTGCGCCCGCGGCGAGCCGGCCTGGTCGCCGCGGCGGGATCAGGCCTACCTCGGCGTGCTGGTCGACGACCTGATAACGCGCGGCGTGTCCGAACCCTATCGCATGTTTACCAGTCGCGCCGAGTATCGCCTGTCCCTGCGCGAGGACAACGCCGATCTGCGCCTGACCGAAACCGGCCGCGAGCTCGGGCTGGTCGACGCTGCGCGCTGGGGCGCCTTCAATCGCAAGCGTGATGCCATCGCCCGCGAGACCGAGCGCCTGAAGAGCGTCTGGGTGAACCCGCGACTGGTGCCGGAAGCCGATGCCTTGCGCGTGCTGGCCAAGCCGCTGGAGCGCGAGTACCGCCTCTACGACCTGTTGCGCCGCCCGGAGGTGACCTATGCCAGCCTGCTGACCCTGCCTGGAACGGGGGAGGGCGTCAGCGGCGAGCCGAGCGTGGTCGAGCAGGTGGAAATCCAGGCCAAGTACCATGGCTACATCGAGCGGCAGAAGGAAGAGGTTGCACGCAACCAGGCCAGCGAAGAACTGCGCCTGCCGGATGGACTCGACTTCACCGAGGTGCGCGGCCTCGGCATCGAGGTGCAGCAGAAGCTCAACCAGCATCGCCCGGAAACCCTGGGGCAGGCGGCCCGGATTCAGGGCGTCACCCCGGCGGCGATTTCGCTGCTGCTGGTCCACTTGAAGCGGCGGGCGGCATGAATACGGCCGAGCAGCTGCACGCCGGCATCGCGGCGCTGCGACTGACGTTGCCGGACGGGGCGGAACAACGCCTGCTCGCCTACCTCGATCTGCTGGCGAAATGGAACCGTACCTACAACCTGACCGCCGTCCGAAATCCGGCCGACATGGTGACGCACCACCTGCTCGACTCGCTGGCCCTGCTGCCGCTGCTCGCACAAAAGTCGGTCCTGGCGGGACGGCGTCTGGTCGATGTCGGTAGCGGTGCCGGCGTGCCGGGGCTGGTGCTGGCCATTGCCAGCCCGCAATTGCAGATCGCCTCGATCGAGGCCGGCCAGAAAAAAACCTCCTTCCAGCAGCAGGCCAAAATCGAACTCGGATTGGCCAACGTGAGCATTCACTGCGCCCGTGCCGAAGCGCTGGGAGAGATCTATGATGCTGCCATCTCCCGTGCCTTCGCCAGCCTTTCCGACTTCGTGCGTTACGCCGGCCACCTGGCGAACACCCTGCTGGCGATGAAGGGAATTTATCCCGCCGACGAGGTTGCCGCCCTGCCGCCGGGCTGGCGGATGGCTGCCAGCCATGAACTCACGGTCCCCGGGCTCGACGCCCGCCGTCATTTGCTTGTCCTGAAGAGAGATTAATGGCCCCCCACGCTCGCAAACCCAACTCGCTGCCCCCCACAGGGGGGCTTCTGCCTCCTTGTCCTCCAACTCGGCGAGGGCCCCGGGGCGGCCCTACGGAGGCATAGACGATGCACATATTCGCGATCGCCAACCAGAAGGGCGGGGTCGGCAAGACCACCACCTCGGTGAACCTCGCCGCCGCGCTGCAGATGGCCGGACAGCGCACGCTGCTGATCGACCTCGACCCGCAGGGCAATGCCACCATGGGTGCCGGCATCGAAAAACGGGCACTGACGCGCTCGGTCTACCATGTGCTGCTCGGCCTCGCTGCAATGGCCGAGGCGCGCGTCACCTCACCCAGCGGCGGCTTCGACGTGCTGCCGGCGAACCGCGATCTGGCCGGTGCCGAAGTCGAGTTGGTTGCCCTAGACCAGAGGGAGTTGAGGTTGAAGCAAGCGCTCGCTAACCATGGCGACGACTATGACTTCGTGCTGATCGATTGCCCGCCCTCGCTCTCGATGCTGACCCTCAACGGACTCTGCGCCGCCCATGGCGTCATCATTCCGATGCAATGCGAGTACTACGCGCTGGAAGGCTTGTCCGACCTGGTCAACACCATCAAGCAGGTGCACAAGAACCTCAACCGCGACCTGCGCATCATCGGTCTGCTGCGGGTGATGTTCGATCCGCGCTCGCTGCTGGCCAACCAGGTTTCGGCACAGCTCGAACAGCACTTCGGCGACAAGGTGTTCAAGACGCTGGTGCCGCGCAACGTGCGCCTGGCCGAGGCGCCGTCGCACGGCATCCCCGGCGTGCTGTTCGACAAGGCGGCCAAGGGTGCGCAGGCTTACATGACATTCGCGAACGAGATGATAGGCCGCGTTGCCACTTGGGAGAATGAACAGTGAACTCCCTCCCCCCATCCCCCGCCCTGAGGGCGGGGGCGATTACGGTCCAGGCGCTTGGCGCCTTCCGGTTAGATGACTCGCTGCCCCCTTGGGGCGGCCCTGCGGAGGCAGCATGAATCCACCGAAAATGAAGGGCCTTGGCCGCGGCCTCGACGCGCTGCTGGCCGCCAACACCACCACCGACGCCCACCGCCAGGAAACCCTGCCGGTGACCGCGCTGCAACCCGGTAAATACCAGCCGCGCACGCGCATGGATCCGGGTTCGCTGGAAGAATTGGCGGCATCGATCAAGGCCCAGGGCCTGATCCAGCCAATTTCCGTGCGGCCGGTCAGTGGCGGCCGCTACGAGATCATCGCCGGCGAGCGGCGCTGGCGCGCCTCGCAGATTGCCGGGTTGTCCGAAGTGCCGGTGCTGATTCGCGAGATTCCGGACGACGCGGCGCTGGCCATGTCGCTGATCGAGAACATCCAGCGCGAGGACCTCAATCCGCTGGAGGAAGCCGCCGGTGTGCAGCGGTTGATCGACGAGTTCGCCATGACTCACCAGGAAGCGGCCGACGCCGTCGGCCGTTCGCGCCCGGCGACCACCAACCTGCTGCGGCTGCTGCAACTGGCCAAGCCGGCGCAGGACATGCTGATGGCCGGCGACATTGAAATGGGCCACGCCCGCGCCCTGCTGCCGCTGCCCAAGAGCGAACAGGGCAGGGTGGCGGCGCAGGTCGTCGACAAGGGATATTCGGTACGCGAGACCGAGCGCATGGTCGCCCGTTCCCTCAACCCGCCGCAGCACAAGGCGGCGGCCAAAACGCCGGATCGCGACCTGCTGCGCCTGGAAGAGGAAATTGCCGACGCGATTGGTGCCACGGTGAAGATAAATGCCAACCGCAAGGGTGCCGGCAGCCTGACGATACGCTTCGGCAGTCTTGATCAGCTCGACGGCTTGCTGGCAAGACTTAAGTGATAGTTGCGTGCATCCGCACAACATGTGTTGACGAGCGATATTAATTGTCGCTAATATACTAAGGTCTTTTGGCTCAACATGCATTCGCAGGTGCGCTGGGTTCTGAGTCGTCAAATGTTGCTGACGGCGGGAGGGGCGGCACTGGCGGGACTGGCCGGTGGTTCAGGCTCCGCACTGGCGGCGCTGGTCGGCGGTGGCATCGGAGTGCTGGCTGGAGCTGCCTATGTCTGGCGGGCGATGCGGCCAGGCGAAGGGGAGCCAAGTAAGTTGTATCGGGCGCAAATGCTCGGCGAAGGCTACAAGTTTGCCGTGACGCTGGGATTGTTTGTGCTGGTTTTCGTAAACTGGAGGGATGTGCCGGCTTTGCCGCTGTTCCTCGCGTATATTCTGACTTTCGGCGTCTACTGGGTCGCACTGCTGAAAAAACGCTAAGCGGATCGAATAAACCATGGCTTCCGGCGAAACCCTCGACATTACCCAATACATCGTCCACCACCTGACCAACCTCAAGGTCGGCACCGGTTTCTGGACGTTCCACCTCGATACCCTGATCGTCTCCGGCGGTCTTGGCCTGCTGGTGTTCGGCTCCATGGCCATCATCGCCAACCGTGCCACCAGAGGCGTGCCGAAGGGCTGGCAGAATTTCTTCGAGATGATCCTGTCCTTCGTCAATCAGCAGGTCAAGGATACCTATCACGGCAACCACCCGCTGATCGCCCCCCTGGCCATCACCATCTTCGTCTGGGTGTTCATCATGAACGCCATGGACCTGATCCCGGTCGATTTCCTCCCCGTCGGCGCTGCCGCGGCAGGAGTGCATTATCTAAAGGCCGTCCCGACGACCGACCCCAATCTGACCTTCGCCATGTCGATCACGGTATTCCTGATCACGATCTACATGAACTTCGCGGTCAAGGGCGTGGGCGGCTTCATGCACGAAATCTTTACCGTGCCGTTCGGCGCCAAGCTAGCCCCGGTGAACCTGCTTTTCCGCGTTGTCGAGGAAGTCGCGCGGCCGATTTCGCTCTCGCTGCGTCTTTTTGGCAACATGTATGCCGGCGAAATGGTGTTCATCCTGATCGCCCTGCTTGGCATCTGGCAGCTGCCGCTGGCCCTGCCTTGGGCGCTGTTCCACATCCTGATCATCACCCTGCAGGCCTTCGTCTTCATGATGCTCACCATCGTGTACATGTCGATGGCCTCGGAATCGCATTGATTCATTTTTGCTTAACCCTGTACCTACGTTAAAGGAGAAATAATGGAAGCCCTTTCCATGCTGCTGGGTAACACCGCCATCGCTGTCGCCATCCTGATCGGTGCCGGTGCTCTCGGTACCGCCATTGGTTTCGGTATTCTCGGCGGCCGCTTCCTCGAAGGCGCCGCGCGCCAGCCGGAAATGATCCCGACACTGCAGGTCAAGATGTTCATCGTCGCCGGCCTGCTCGACGCCGTGACCATGATCGGTGTCGGTATCGCCCTGTTCCTGCTGTTCGCCAATCCCTTCATCGCCATCGTCAAGGGCTGATCCTCAACGTTTTCCACCTGACTAGGAGGTTGGCGTGAGCATCAACGCAACCCTCATCGGCCAGATGATATGGTTCGCCCTGTTCATCTGGATCACGATGAAATACGTCTGGCCGCCGCTGCAGAAGGCGATGGCCGATCGTCAGCAGCAGATTGCTGACGGCCTGGCCGCCGGCGAGCGCGGCAAGCACGATCTGGAGCTCGCTTCCAAGCGTTCCGCGGACACCATCCGCGAAGCCAAGGAAAAGGCTGCGGGTATTTTCGCCGAAGCCGAGAAGCGCGGCGCGCAGATGGTCGAGGAAGCCAAGGACACGGCCCGCGCAGAAGCGCAGAAGGTCTACGACGCCAAGCTGGCCGAACTCGAGCAGGACACCGAGCGTGCCCGCTCCGCCCTGCGCGACAGGGTGGCCGAACTGGCCGTAGCCGGCGCGGAGAAGATCCTGCGTCGCGAGGTCAATGCCGCCGCCCATGCCGACATGCTGTCCGGCCTGAAGCAGGAACTCTGACCGTGGCCGAGATCGTCACCATCGCGCGCCCTTATGCCGAGGCGGTTTTCCGCCTGGCCAAGGAGCACGGCCAACTGGCCTTGTGGTCCGAGCGCCTCGGGGCTTTGTCCGCCGCCATGGGCAACGCCGAGGTCGCGGCTTGCATCGGCAACCCGAACCTGACTGGCGCGCAGAAGGCCGATCTCGTCACCTCGCTCCTCGGAGGTGCGGTGGAGGCTGATGTAGCCAGCATGATCCAGGTCCTGGCCGCCAGCGAACGTCTGGTCGTGCTGCCGGAAATCGCCGTCTTCTTCGAGAGCCTCAAGAGTGCCGAGGAGGGCGTCAAGGACGCCGTGATCTTCAGCGCCTTCCCGCTTGATGACGCCCAGCAACAGAAACTGCTCTCCGATCTGGAAGCCCGCTTCAAGACCCGGCTGCGCCCCGAAATCAAGCTCGATCCCGAGCTGATCGGTGGTGTCCGGGTCGAAGTCGGCGACCAGGTTCTGGACGCCTCCGTGCGCGGCAAGCTAGCCGCCATGGCGACGGCGCTGCGGTCTTAAGAATATTTGGAGTCCTCCATGCAGCTCAATCCTTCCGAAATTAGCGAACTGATCAAGAACAAGATCCAGAACCTGCAGACCGGCGCCGATCTGCGAGCGCAGGGGACGGTGGTCTCCGTGACCGACGGCATTTGCCGCGTCCATGGTCTCGCCGACGTCATGCAGGGTGAAATGCTGGAATTTCCAGGCAACACCTTCGGCATGGCGCTCAACCTCGAGCGCGACTCGGTCGGTGCGGTGGTTCTGGGCGACTACGAACACATCACCGAGGGCGACGTGGTCAAGTGCACGGGTCGCATTCTCGAAGTGCCCGTCGGCCCCGAGCTGCTTGGACGCGTGGTCAACTCGCTCGGCCAGCCGATCGACGGCAAGGGCCCGATCAATGCCAAGATGACCGACAAGATCGAAAAGGTCGCGCCGGGCGTGATCTGGCGCAAGTCGGTGTCGCAGCCGGTGCAAACCGGCCTCAAGGCCATCGACTCCATGGTGCCGATCGGCCGTGGCCAGCGCGAGCTGATCATCGGCGACCGCCAGACCGGCAAGACCGCGGTGGCTGTCGATGCGATCATCAACCAGAAGGGCCAGAACATGATGTGCATCTACGTGGCGATCGGTCAGAAGGCTTCGACCGTCGCCAACGTGGTGCGCAAGCTCGAGGAATACGGCGCGATGGAATACACCATCATCGTCGCCGCCACGGCCTCCGACTCGGCCGCAATGCAGTTCATCGCCCCCTACACCGGCTGCACCATGGGCGAATACTTCCGCGACCGCGGCCAGGATGCCCTGATCATCTACGACGACCTGACCAAGCAGGCCTGGGCCTATCGCCAGATCTCGCTGCTGCTGCGCCGCCCGCCGGGCCGCGAAGCCTACCCGGGCGACGTTTTCTACCTGCACTCGCGTCTGCTCGAACGCGCCGCGCGCGTTTCCGAGGAATGGGTCGAGAAGTTCACCAACGGCGAGATCAAGGGCCAGACCGGTTCGCTCACCGCCCTGCCGGTGATCGAAACCCAGGCCGGCGACGTGTCCGCCTTCGTGCCGACCAACGTGATCTCGATTACCGACGGCCAGATCTTCCTCGAGACCGACCTGTTCAACTCCGGCATCCGTCCTGCCATGAACGCCGGTGTTTCGGTGTCGCGCGTCGGTGGTGCCGCCCAAACCAAGGTCATCAAGAAGCTCGGCGGCGGTGTCCGTCTTGCCCTGGCGCAGTACCGCGAACTTGCGGCTTTCGCCCAGTTCGCCTCCGATCTCGACGATGCCACGAAGAAGCAGCTCGAGCGCGGTCGCCGCGTGACCGAACTGATGAAGCAGACCCAGTACTCGCCGCTGTCCGTGGCCGAGATGGGCGTCTCGCTGTTCGCGGTCAACGGCGGTTACATTGACGATGTTCCGGTCAACAAGATCCTCGCCTTCGAGTCGGCCCTGCACCAGTACATGAAGCAGAGCCACTCCGAGCTGATGAGCAAGATCGCCAACACCAAGGATATCGACAAGGACGCCGAGGCCCTGCTGACTGGCGCGGTTTCCGAGTTCAAGAAGAACTGGGCCTAAAGGACCGAAAATGGCAGGCGGCAAAGAGATCCGGACCAAGATCAAGTCGGTCCAGAACACCCGGAAGATCACCAAGGCCATGGAGATGGTGGCCGCGTCCAAAATGCGCAAGGCGCAGGAAAGGATGCGGGCTGCCCGTCCCTATAGCGAGAAGATCCGCCAACTGGCGGCCAACCTCTCGCAGGCCAACAACACCGAGTACCACCATCCCTTCCTGTCGAAGCGCGAGCCGGTCAAGCGTGTCGGCCTGATCGTGGTCACCACTGACAAGGGTTTGTGCGGCGGTCTCAACACCAACGTCCTGCGCATGTCGCTTGCCGCCATGCGGAAATGGGAGTCCGAGGGTGTCGAGGAGATCAGCGTTACCGCCATCGGCAACAAGGGTCTCGGTTTCATGCAGCGCCTCGGCGCCAAGCTGGTTTCGCACGTCGTCTTTCTGGGCGACACGCCGCACCTGGAAAAGCTGATCGGACCGATCAAGATCATGGTCGACGCCTTCCAGAACAACGAGATCGATGTCATCTACCTGGCCTACACCCGCTTCATCAACACCATGAAGCAGGAGCCGGTTCTGGAGCAGCTGCTGCCGCTGACCGGCGAACGCCTCGGTACCCCGGCGGGCAGCTGGGAATATCTCTACGAACCCGAGGCTCGCGTCGTCATCGACGAGATGCTGGTGCGCTACACCGAGGCGCTGATCTACCAGGCTGTGGCAGAGAACATGGCGTCGGAGCAATCCGCGCGCATGGTGGCGATGAAGTCCGCGACCGACAACGCCGGCAACGTCATCAAGGAACTGCAGCTGATCTACAACAAGGCGCGTCAGGCGGCGATCACCAAAGAGATCTCCGAAATCGTCAGCGGCGCGGCGGCCGTTTAAAGAATTACTGAAATCAAGGAAACGACCATGAGCAACGGAAACATCGTTCAGTGCATCGGCGCGGTGGTGGACATTCAATTCCCCCGGGACTCCATGCCCAAAGTCTACGATGCCCTCGTCCTCGACGACCCCAATATGGGCAACGCCGAGGCCGGCCTGACCTTCGAGGTCGAGCAGCAACTCGGCGACGGCATCGTCCGCACCATCGCCATGGGATCGAGCGACGGCCTGCGCCGCGGCATGAGCGTCAAGGGCACGGGCGCGCCGATTTCGATTCCCGTGGGTCACGGTACCCTCGGCCGGATCATGGACGTGCTCGGTCGGCCAATCGACGAGGCCGGCCCGATCCAGTTCGACGAGCGTCGCCCGATCCACGCC
Source organism: uncultured beta proteobacterium (assembly GCA_963709555.1). GTDB lineage: Bacteria > Pseudomonadota > Gammaproteobacteria > Burkholderiales > Rhodocyclaceae > Sulfurisoma. Next base: position 175,395 of record CAVPWR010000002.1, read on the forward strand.
AAGGCGCCCAAGTTCGACGAACTCTCCCCGTCCCAGGAGTTGCTCGAAACCGGCATCAAGGTGATCGACCTGGTCTGCCCGTTCGCCAAGGGCGGCAAGGTCGGCCTGTTCGGCGGCGCCGGCGTCGGCAAGACCGTGAACATGATGGAACTGATCAACAACATCGCCAAGCAGCACGCCGGCCTGTCGGTGTTCGCCGGCGTCGGCGAGCGCACCCGAGAGGGCAACGACTTCTATCACGAGATGAAGGAATCGAACGTTCTCGACAAGGTCGGCATGGTGTTCGGCCAGATGAACGAGCCGCCGGGCAACCGCCTGCGCGTGGCGCTGACCGGCCTGACCATGGCCGAGAAGTTCCGCGACGAAGGCCGCGACATCCTCTTCTTCGTCGACAACATCTACCGCTACACCCTGGCCGGTACCGAAGTGTCCGCGCTGCTCGGCCGCATGCCGTCCGCGGTGGGCTACCAGCCGACCCTGGCCGACGAGATGGGTCGCCTGCAGGAACGCATCACCTCCACCCGCGTCGGCTCGATCACCTCGATCCAGGCCGTGTATGTGCCGGCGGATGACCTCACCGACCCCAGCCCGGCGACCACCTTCGGCCACCTCGACTCGACCGTCGTGCTCTCGCGCGACATCGCCTCGCTCGGCATTTACCCGGCGGTCGATCCGCTCGACTCGACTTCGCGCCAGCTCGATCCGCTGGTCGTCGGCGAGGAGCACTACACCACCGCCCGCAAGGTGCAGGCGACGCTGCAGCGCTACAAGGAACTGCGCGACATCATCGCCATTCTCGGCATGGACGAACTGGCTCCCGAGGACAAGCTGCTGGTCGGCCGCGCCCGCAAGATCCAGCGCTTCCTGTCGCAGCCCTTCTTCGTCGCCGAAGTGTTCACCGGTTCGCCCGGCAAGTACGTCACCCTCAAGGACACGATCAAGGGCTTCAGGATGATCGCCGAAGGCGAGTGCGACCAGCTGCCCGAGCAGGCCTTCTATATGGTCGGCGGTATCGAGGAAGCCTTCGAGAAAGCCAAGACCCTCCAGTAAGGGAAGCAGATCATGGCACTTACCGTTCATGTCGACGTCGTCAGCGCGGAAGAGAAGATCTTCTCCGGCCTGGCCGAGTTCGTCGTGCTGCCGGGTGAAGTCGGCGAGCTGGGCATCCTGCCCGGCCACATGCCGCTGATGACCCGCATCCGCCCCGGCGCCGTGCGCCTCAAGCTGCCGGGCCAGGTCGACGAGGAACTGATCTTCGTCGCCGGCGGCATCCTCGAGGTGCAGCCGGGACTCGTCACGGTACTCGCCGACACGGCGATTCGCGGCCACGACCTCGACGAAGTCAAGGCCTCCGAGTCCAAGCGCAAGGCCGAGGAAGCCCTCGCCGATCGCAGTGCCGAACTCGACTACGCCCGCGCCCAGTCCGAACTGGCCGAAGCCGTTGCCCAGCTCGCGGCGATCAGCCGCCTGCGCAAGACCACGCATTAAGGGCCCGCTATTTTTCGGTACGACAAAGGCAGCTGCGGCTGCCTTTGTTTTTGTTAGCGTCGTTGCTCCCGGGTTTCGACCACCTGTAGTGCGCTCCGTCGGGCGTAGAATGATCGGCCGAGCACGGGTTTCCTTGGGGAGCAGCCTTGGCTTACGATAATTCACAGGACGAAACGATACCGACGGCATCGCGCGGCGCCGGGGTCGCTGTCAACTTCGATTGTGACGCTACCCGCACCGTTGCCCAATCGCTCGCGCCCGATGCCAGGCAACCCACCGCGGCATCCGCCAGCCATCTCTCGCTGAGCGTCGGCTACTCGCTGCAGGAATACACCATCGAGTCCGTGCTCGGCGTCGGTGGCTTCGGAATAACCTATCTGGCGCAGGACAACAACCTGCAGCGCCCGGTTGCCATCAAGGAATACTTGCCAAACGACCTGGCACTGCGGATCGCCGGCCAGACCGTGGTCCCGCGCAGCGACTCCGATGCTGCTGACTACCGACTCGGCCTCGAGCGCTTTCTCGCCGAGGCCCGCGTGCTCGCGACGTTTCGCCATCACAACATCGTGCGCGTCTCGCGCTTCTTCGAGGCGAACCAGACCGCCTACATGGTGATGGACTACGAACGGGGCGAGTCGCTGCGGAGCTGGCGGGAAAAACACGGACCGCCGGACGAGCCCACCCTCAAGCGCATGTTCCTGCCGCTGCTGGAAGGATTGGAAACGGTCCACAGCGCCGGTGTCGTGCATCGCGACATCAAGCCTGCAAATATTTATGTCAGGGATACGGACGGCAGCCTGGTGCTCCTCGACTTCGGCGCCGCCCGCCAGACGACGGGCGGCATCAGCAAGAGCCTCACCAGCATCGTCACTCCGGGCTACGCTCCCTTCGAGCAATACCACGCGCGCGGTGCGCAGGGACCCTGGAGCGATCTCTACGCGCTGGCGGGCGTCCTCTACTGGATGGTGACCGGCCAGAAACCGCTCGAGGCGCCATCCCGCGTCAAGAGTGACACCATGGCGCCGGCCGTCGAGGCGGGTGCCGGCCGTTTCAGCGCCGGCTTCTTGCAGGCGATTGACTGGGCACTGCGCGTCGACGACGACGCGCGCCCGCGCGACGTCGCCGAATTTCGGCCGGTGTTGATGGGAGACGCGCGCGTTCCGGAGCGTGCAGGCGCGGTATCGGCGCCGCGCGCCGAGATCGGATCACCAGTCACGGGTGGCAAGCGCGGCCAGCTCAAGTTCGCTGCCATCGTCGCTGGTGCGTTCGCCGTCGTCATCGGCATCTTCGTGCTGACGCGGGCTAACAAGGCGCCGGCGCTGCCCGAGGCAGCGGTGGTCGCGGAACGCAGCGCGAGGGAAGCGCCCTTGGCGGCCACGGTAAAACCAGCAGCGCCGACTGCCGCGGCCCGCCCTGCGCCGCCGCCCGATGCCGAGCGGCCGGCGCGGCAACGGCCGCCGCCCGGACAACAGCAGGGACAGGCCACGGCTAAAGCGGCCCCGCCGGCCGCGGGCGCTGCGGTCGCCACCGTGACCATAGAGATCCTGCCGCGGGGAGAGCACGCCGTGGTCCTGGTCGATGGCAAACGCGTCGGGGTCTCGCCGCCCTTGCAGGAACTCAAGCTGTCGCCGGGCTGGCACAGGGTGACGGTACGAGGCGACAAGATGCCCTTCGTGCACCATTTTCTCGTCGATCTCGAACCCAACGAGCGCCGCAAGCTGTCGGCCAGATTCGGCGAAGGGTTATGAAGCGTGAAGGGCGGCCCGCAGGCCGCCCTTCAAGTTGCACAGCGGTACGGCGGCGAGCTACAGCGGCTTCCTGACGGTGATGGCACCGCGGATCTGCGCCGAAGAATAGCCGACAGCCTTGTCGTCCGGATAGAGTTCCTTGAGCTTGGCCTTGACGTCCTTGTCGAGGCGGTCGTCGGTGCCGTGGCAGGCGAGGCAGAGGTCCTGCGTCGGCAGGGCCTTCATGTAACGCATCTCGCGCTTGCCGTCCACGACCACGATCTCGCTGGCCTCGAGCATGGCCGGCTTTTCGCCGGCTCCGGAACGCTTGTCGAAGTCCTCAAGGACACGCTTTTCCCAGGCGTCGGGCGTCGCCTTGGGATTGCGATTCTTGAGGCTGACGCGGCGGATCTGCATGCCCTTGGCTTCGGACAAGGCCTTGGCCATCGCCGGTGCCTTGTCGCGGCAGACCACCATCGCCTCGGCATGGCCGCCCTTCTTGATCTCGGCATCGAGCACCTCGAGCAGCTTGGGCGGCATCGTCATTGCCGTCTGCCGCACCTCCTGCAGCAGGGCGCCTTCCTGGGCGAAAGCGGAAGCGGTCAGGGCCGCGAGGGCGGCGGCGAGCAGCGTCTTGCGCATGAATCTTCTCCTTGAGGGTGGGCGTTCGAGCGACGGAATACTAAGACTAAAGACCGACCTTGTCGATGCGCATTTCCAGCTGAGACAATTTGTCCCGCAACTCGCCGACTTCGCTGCCGAAGTCGGCCAGTTCCTGCTGTCGCGCCACCAGCGGGTTTTCCTCGCTGACGTATTCGGCGACATTCTCGGCCAGGTTGCGCGCGGCATTCTTCTGCCAGCCGGCAAAGGCCGTCGCACCCTGCACCATGCGGTGGGCGGCGATGTCGCCGACCACTCGCGACAGGTCTTCCTCCGCGTCCCAGCGCAGGTTGCGCAGAACGAAGGAGAGCTCGGTGGCGAGATGGGCGTTGCCCTCGACACGCGCCGCGGCGATGATCTGCGCCTGTCCCTGAAGTGCGCGCAACGGCGCATCGGCGGGCAGGGTCATGGTCACGTCGGGTGCGTCAGCCGACGTGACCGCCTCGACATAGCCATCGTCACGGATGGCGAGATCAAGCTGGAAAGGCGGCATCGCCAGCCGCGCGCGGCGGCCGGCGAAGGGAAGCAGCTTCGCCCGCGCCCAGTCGGCCTGACTCAGCAGGTGATTGAGGGCGCCGAGCGAGAGCGGGCTAAACACAGCCACCTCCCAACCCCCGCTCGGGCGGCGGTGACGGTTGTTCGCCGCCGGAAAAAACAGGGATCACTGGAATTGCTGAATGCCGGCAATGACCCAGCCGCCACTGCCGCTGACCGGCTTCGAAAGGTGCCAGACCTCGTCCAGTGCCTCGGGCATGGCATCGGCAGCTTCGCGGATGCGGCCGAAGAAGCGCACGCTGACCACGTAGCGGCCGGCCTCTTCGCTGACATCGAGCAGGCTGGCGTCGAGTTGCTGCACGTCGGTTTCCTGCTTGCTGCGGCCGCGCTCCTCGTACTGCATCTGGATCTCGGCGAACATTTCGGGCGAGGTGAAGTTGCGGATATCGTCCATGTCGCCGCGGTCATTGGCGGCCTGCAGGCGGATGTAGTTGAGCTTGGCCTGACGCAGGAAGCCTTCGGCGTCGAAATCAGCCGGGATGTTCGCTGCCTGGGCTACCGTGCCGCTACCGCCGACATTTCCAGGTGATTCGAAGTGGCTGGGTTCGACACGCTGCGGGCCACCCATTCCGTTCATCGGCGCACCGGCACCGGCGTACTGCATGTCGGTTTGCGGCTGGCGCTTGCGCAGCAGCAACTTGACGACGAAGACGACGGCGACGACGGCGAGCAGGATCATCAGCATGTTGGCCATGCCTTCGCCGAGGCCGAAGTGCGAAAGCAGGGCGGCGATGCCGAGGCCGGCGGCCAGGCCGGCGAGCGGGCCGAGCCACTTGCGCATGCCTGAGGGTTGGGCGGCCGGCGGGGTGGCGGGCGTGCCCGGCTTGGCCGCGGTCGCGGCGCTCTGCGTCGGGGCGGCCGGTGTCGCGTCGCGCTTCATGACCGTGCTGTCGCGCTTCATTCCGGACGAAGCACCGCCACCGAGACGCTTGGCCTCTGCATCGGAGGCAAACAAGGCGGTGCCGGCAAAGGCAACGAGGACGACGGACAAGGTGGCAACGAAACGTTTCATGGAGTCTCCTTCAGGGGGAACAACTTACAACTTGTAGCCACGGTGCAAGGCGACGACACCGGCGGCGAGATTGAAATAATCGACGCGGGCCAGTCCCGCGCCTTCCATCATGGACTTCAGCGTGGCCTGGTCCGGGTGCATGCGAATCGATTCGGCCAGGTAGCGGTAGGAATCGGGGTCGCTTGCCACCTTGGAGCCGAGCCACGGCAGGATCTTGAACGAATAGAAATCGTAGGCGGGTTCGAGCGGCTTCCACACCTTGGAAAACTCCAGCACCAGCAGGCGGCCGCCGGGCTTGAGCACGCGGCGCATCTCGGCGATGGCCGATTCCTTGTGCGTCATGTTGCGCAGGCCGAAGGCGACGGTGACGCAGTCGAAGTGATCCGACGGGAACGGCAGCTTCTCGGCGTCGCATTGCGCCACCGGGCCGAGCACGCCCTCGTCGAGCAGGCGGTCGCGGCCGCGCGTGAGCATGGCGTTGTTGATGTCGGTGAGCCAGACTTCCCCGCTCGCGCCCACGCGTTTGGCGAAGGCGGCCGACAGGTCGCCGGTGCCGCCGGCGACGTCGAGCACGCGGTCGCCCGTGCGCACGCCCGAGATCTCGATGGTGAACATCTTCCACAGACGGTGCAGCCCCAGCGACATCAGGTCGTTCATGATGTCGTATTTCTGGGCGACGGAGGAGAAGACGCCGGCGACGCGGCCGGCCTTCTCGTCTTCGGCGACGGTTTCGAAACCGAAGTGGGTCTGGCTGGGGCTCTGCTTGTTCATGGAATTCCCGGTTTAGTGGCTGCCGCAGCTACCCCCGCCGCAACCGCCGCCGCTGCCACCACCACTGCCGCAACTGCCGCCGGACTTCTGCGGCTGGATGGCATTGGTGGAGTCAACATCGCGGCTGGCGCCGGCGGCGTCCAGGCGCTCCAGGTACTCGGCCCAGAGGTCGCCCTGATGTTCGCCCAGATGATAGAGCAGATCCCAGGAGTAGATGCCGGTATCGTGGCCATCGGAGAAGAAGGGCAGGATGGCATAGTTGCCGACCGCCTCGACATGGGCGATTTCGACGTTGCGCTTGCCGGTCTGCAGCGTTTCCTGGCCGGGGCCGTGGCCGCGCACTTCGGCGGAAGGCGAATAGACGCGCAGCAATTCGAAGGGCAGCTTGAATATCTTGCCGTCGGCGAAGCTCACCTCCAGCAGGTGCGAGCGCTGGTGCAGCTTGATTTCGGTGGGGTGGGGCGTCTTGGTGTCGAGTCCGGCCATGGTGTTCTCTCTCTTCGTGGGGTGTCCGTCTTAAATCTGTGTTTAAGCTCTTGTTTTCAAGGGGCCCTATGATAGCTTATGACCGAAGCGAATCCCCTGGCGGGACGCCTGTCACAAAACAGTCATGCGCCCGCAATAGACTGCAGGATACCGCCACAAGTTCAGCCACTCATGCCCGCCCACATCCTGATCGTCGAAGACGAGCCCGCCATCCAGACGCTGATTGCCGCCAATCTCAAGCGTGCCGGTCATGAAGTCAGTGCCGCGCTGGACGCGGAAGGCGCGCTGCGGCAGATTCGCGAGGCGCTGCCCGACCTGATCCTGCTCGACTGGATGCTGCCTGGCATCAGCGGTCTCGATCTTGCCCGCCGGCTGCGCGCCGATGCCCGCAGCCGGGACGTGCCTATCATCATGCTCACCGCGCGCGGCGACGAGGCCGACAAGGTGCAGGGCCTCGAAGTCGGCGCCGACGACTACATCACCAAGCCTTTCAGCCCGCGCGAACTGCTGGCCCGCATCCAGGCCGTGCTGCGCCGGCGCCAGCCGCAGGCGACCGCCGACGCGGTCGAAGCGGGCGGCCTGCGGCTCGATCCGGTTACCCACCGCGTCGCCGCCAATGGCGAGCAACTTATCCTCGGCCCGACCGAATTCCGCCTGCTGCATTTCCTCATGACCCATCCGGAGCGTGTGCACACTCGCGCCCAGTTGCTCGACCAGGTTTGGGGCGACCATGTGTTCGTGGAGGAGCGCACGGTGGACGTGCACATCCGCCGCCTGCGCGCCGCGCTGGAACCCTCGGGCCTCGATGCGCTGGTGCAGACGGTGCGCGGCAGCGGCTACCGCTTCTCGGTGGAAACGACGTCGGCGTGACCTCTTTAGGTTGGGCGATCAGCGCCGTCCTCGGTGTTGCCCTGATAGCGCTCCTGCTGCGCGGCCACATCCAGCTGGTTCGCTTGGTCCGCTGGGCTGAGGCGCCGCTGGGCACGACGGTGCCCGACGCCGGCGGACTCTGGGGCGATGCCTTCCTCGCGCTGCACAAGCGGGCGCGGGCGGCGGCGGAGGCGCGCCGGCAGTTGCAGGAAGAGCTCGACCGGCTGGAAGCGCTGACCGAGGCACTGCCCGAGGGTGTGGTCATTCTCGGCGCGGGGCAAACCATCGAATGGCTGAACGCCCAGGCCGCCGGCGATCTCGGCCTCGACCCCAACCGCGACCTCGGTGCGCCCGTCACCAACCTGATGCGCGAGCCCGAGTTCATCCGCCACCTCGAGAATCCGCAGCATGGCATGCCGCTGCATTTGCGCTGCCTGCGCAATCCCGGACGTACGCTGCAGATCGTCTCGGCCCCTTTCGGCGCCGGCCACTCCCTGCTATTGACGCGCGACATCACCCAGATGGAGAAGCTCGAAACCATGCGCCGCGATTTCGTCGCCAATGTGTCGCACGAACTCAAGACGCCGCTGACCGTGGTGGCGGGATTCATCGAAACGCTGAAGGATGGCATCGGCGGGGGCGAGGGCGAAATCCCGGCCGAGGACGCGGCGCATTACCTCGCGCTTGCCGGTGAGCAGGCCGGCCGCATGCAGCGGCTGATCGACGACCTGCTCACGCTCTCGGCGCTGGAAACGGGTGCGGCGCCGCCGGAGGAGGAGCGCGTCGACATGCGCGCCCTGCTGGCCGAGGTGCGCGAGGAGATCGCGGCCTTGTCGGCCGGACGCCATGACATCCGGCTTGAGGACAGCGGCCCGGCCTGGCTCTCCGGTGCTGCCCGCGAACTGCGCAGCGCCTGCGGCAACCTCGCCAGCAATGCCGTGCGCTACACGCCGCCGGGCGGCAGCATCGTGCTGGCGTGGCACGTCCTTGCGGACGGCGGCGCCGAATACGCGGTGACCGACACCGGGCTCGGCATCGAGTCGCAGCACCTGCCGCGCCTGACCGAGCGCTTTTACCGCGTCGACCGCGGCCGCTCGCGCGAAGCGGGCGGCACCGGCCTCGGCCTCGCCATCGTCAAGCACGTGCTGGAACGTCACCAGGCGCGGCTGGCCATCGAGAGCCAGCCGGGGCGGGGCAGTACGTTTCGGGTAATTTTTCCCCAAGCCCGCGTCGCCGGGTAAGGGCCGAAGGTGGCGTGGTCGCGGACCCGGCTTCCTGAAAAACTCGGCGCTGGCGCTACGGCAGCACCAACGCCCTTCGCCTGCTAAACCCTGGCGTACGTCGCCCGCTCGAAATCGGTACCGCGGTCGATGAGGCCGACGAGTCGCAGCTGCCACGCCTTTTTATCCAGCACTTCCAGCACCCGCTCGAGCTTGAACCAGCCGACGGGCATGATGACGCTTTCCGGCTCCTGCAGTGCCGGCACGGCCGGCAGCAGGAAGCCCGGACTGTATTTTTCGCGAACCGAGTTGAGGCCGGTGCCGCGCAAGGCGACCGGCTGCGGCACGCCGGCGATGATCTGCACCCCGGCCTGCAGCGAGGCATTGCCGTCGATCATGGCCCAGCGCAGCGTTCCCAGCAGTAGCGAACGCACGTCCTTGGGCCGGACGGCGACCAGCTGGCCGCCGCCGAAGCGGGTGCCGGATTTGGCCAGCTGCCGCTGGATGCGCACGCCGGTGGCGGACTGGTCGAGCATGCGCCATTCCTCCAGGACTTCCCACTGCTCGACCTGGAAGCCGTGCTGCTGGCTGAACTCATCCGCCTGCGGCGCATCCATGATGCGGCCGAAGGTGGCGATCTCGTCGCGCTGGCGGCGGATCGCGGTATCCGACAGTGTGCTTCCCGGCTGCTGGAAGGGCTTGCGGCCGGAGACGTAATAGTGGATCGCCTCGACGCCGCCGATGATGACGCAGGAACCATCGGCCGAGCGGCGCTCGTGCTTGCGTATCGCGCCGCCCTTGCACCAGCGGTAGTACATCTGGACCAGCAATTCCTGGCATTGCGGCTGGGTGCAGTCGTCGCCGAGTTGGAGATCCTTGGGCGACTCGCCGCGTTCGAGACGGACGACGCGTTTTTTCAGGCTCTCGCGCAGCCCGGAGGTGTCGAGAAAGCGCGTGCCGGGAACGAAGGCCGGCCGGTAGCTTGCCGGGCGGTCGGAATCGACATCGATGCACAGCGGTACGGTGCGGCTCGACAGCGTCGGCGGCGTGCTGGAAACGCTGAGCTTGCCGGCCCAGCGGCGCGCCCAGCGCGCCACCCAGCCCATCTGCTTCTGCGTCAATTGGTAAGGGCTGGCGGCATGCAGCAGCAGGCCCTCGATCCAGGTCGCCCGTGGCGACGCCGGGTTCTTGTGCTGGCGCAGGGAGTCGGTCACCTCCAGCGACGCGACTCCGGCCTGTTCGGCGGCGACGTAGGCGGCGTGCAGCGTGCGCCAGTAGCCGGCGGCCGGCTGAAAGCCGCCACGGCAGGTGTCGAACTGGACGGTAACCAGGGCGGCCAGCGAACGTTGTGCCGCCAGCGTCCACTGCGGCTTCATGCCGGGCTCGTCGGCAATGCAGCCGGCGAGGCAGTGCAGATAGCCGGTGGCCAGCGCATTCCAGATCGACAGGCAGGTGTCGAACGCGGCCTGCTCCGTCGGGGCCAGCGGCAGCGCCTTGCCGGCAAAGCGGCGGGTGTTGTCTTCCTGCGACCCATGCACCGGCTCGCGCAGCACTTCCATGATGGCCAGCCGCTCGGCCGCGGGCAGGCGATAGCGGTTGAGCTGGTTGAGGTTGCGCAACAGCACGGCCTGCATCTGCACCGCGTTGGATAGCGGCTGGCCCTCGAGCCAGGTCCGGCATTCGGCTGCCGTGACGAAGGCGGGCGGCTGGGCGGTGGATGTTTCGGGCAGGTTGAAGGTGTCGGTCATTCAGGACTCCGCTTGCAGTTCGGCCAGGGCGCGGCTGAAGGCCGTGCGCAGTTGTACAAAAGTCGGCGCTGGCGGGACGGTGCCGGCGCGCTGGCCGGCGCTCCACACCGGTGCCGGAAAGCGGCTGTCACCGCTCCAGCGCGGGATGACATGCCAGTGCAGGTGCGGCACCACGTTGCCGAGGCTGGCCAGGTTGATCTTGTCGGGTTGCATGGTTTCGCGCACGGCGAACTCGGCGGCGAACACCACGTTCATCAGGTGGCGCCGCTCGCTCGCGGCGAGATCGCTCATTTCGGCGACATGGGCACCCCAGATCACGCGGCAGAAGCCGGGGAAATCACGGCCCTCGTCGCCGCCGACGAGTACCAGGCGGCAGGCCTCGTCCTGCCAGAGGATCTCGCCGCCGGCAGTGCCACATAATGCGCATTCGTTCATGGCCAAGAGCATAAACTGAAAAGGCTCGCCTGGCGTGCGCCCCGGGCGTTGGTGGCGTGGCAGGATTGATGCTATCGTCACCCCGTTCCCGCGCCTTTCGCCCGCTAGACCGTACCGATGACAGAAGTCGCCCGCTCGCGCCGAACTCCCCTGCGAATGCTGTTCAGCATACTGGTTCTGCTTGCCCTGGCGGCCTACGTCCTTTCGGCCGTGGGGAACTGGCGCGAGGCGCGGCGCGATCTGGAAAACGGCTTGATCCATGAGAATCGCCTGCTGGCTCAGGCCGTGCGCGCCACGATGGTCACGCATGCGGTGATGCTCAAAGCCGTCGGGGAAGGCCTGCTGCGGCTCGGTGTCCTGGAACAGCCGGAGCGCGGCCGCGACTTCATCGAGGCCATCCAGCGCGCCGATCCCGGGATGGCCGGTTTCGGTTTCGCCCGTCCCGACGGTCAGCTGCTGCTGATCAGCGGTGTTCCTGCGGGGCGGGCGCTGCCCAGCCTGATGGCGACGCCGGAAAGCCGCGACAGCTTTGCCGCGGTACTCGAGGCGCGCAGCATGCAGGCCGGGCGCCCCTTTTTCATGAAGCAGCTCGGGCAATGGGTGATTCCGATCCGCCAGCCGTTCCATGACGCCGCGGGCAAGCCGCTGGCGGTGATGACTGCCGGCTACCGCATCGAGGGCGGCACCGCGGCCTGGGCCCGCCTGACCACGGGCCCGGATGTCACCGTGCTGCTGCTGCGCACCGACGGCTACCGCCAGTATCAGCACCCGTTGCCGGGCATGCTCAGCGACGCCCTGCTCGGGCGCATGTACGGCAAGCCGGTCGACGCCGCGCTGATCGAGGGGCTGCGGCGCCTGCCCCGTGACGAAGGGGTGGCCGAACTGGAGTTCGATGGCCGACCGGTGCTGGCGGCGTACAGCCGTCTCGACGAGCATGGCCTGTACGCCGTGACCATGCGGCCGGCTGCCAGCGCCTGGCACGCCGGCGCCGCGGCGGTGCTGGCGCCGACGCTGTGGCTGCTCGGCTACCTCTTTGCCGCCTACGCCATCTACCGCCACGCCCTCCTGCGGCAGGCGCTGGACGAACGCGCGCTGCGCGGCGTTACGGCGGGGCGCCAGGCCATCCTCGACGGTGCCAGCTACGCCATCATCTCGACCGACCTGACCGGCACCATCCGCAGCTTCAACGCGGCAGCAGAAAGCATGCTCGGCTATGCCGCGGCCGAGGTTATCGGCAAGGTGTCCCCGCTGCTCTTCTACGATGCCGCCGAACTCGACCGGTGTGCGGCAGAGCTGAGCGCCGAGCTGGGCGAGACGGTGCGGCCCGGCTTCGAAGTATTCGCGCTGCAGTTGCGCCACGACAAGTGCAGCGAGCGCGAGTGGACCTACCTGCGCAAGGACGGCAGCCGCCTGCCGGTGCTGCTCTCGGTGTCGCCGGTGCGCGGTGCCGACGGCGAAGCGGCGGGATTCATCGGCATCGCTTCCGACATCTCGGAGCGCAAGGCGGCGCAGGACCAGCTCGAACACCAAGCCCATCACGACGCCCTGACAGGGCTCGCCAATCGCGTCCTGCTGCACCGCGAATTTCCCCGCGTCGTCGGGACTGCCGGCGGCCCGGGCAGCGCCGCGCTGCTGCTGATGGATCTCGACCGCTTCAAGGAGATCAACGACACCCTCGGCCACCATGTCGGCGACACCATGCTGCAGCAGGTGGCGGCACGCCTGACGGCAGCGATCGCGGCGGAGGGCGGCGGCCTGGTGAGCCGCCTCGGCGGCGACGAATTCGCCCTGCTCCTGCCGGGCACGGCCGACCGCCCGGACCCCGTCGCGGTGGCCGAGCGGGTGCTGGCGGCGCTGCGCCAGCCCTTCGTCGTCGGCAGCCTCAACCTCGAGATCGGCGCCAGCATCGGCATCGCCCGCTATCCCGAGGACGGCGCCGACAGCCACGCCCTGCTGCGCTCGGCCGACGTGGCCATGTACCTGGCCAAGGCGAACCATGCCGGCATCGCCAGCTACAACGCCGACCTCGACACCAACACGCCGGAACGCCTGGCGCTGGTCGCCGACCTGAACCAGGCGCTCAGCAACGACGAGCTGTTGCTCCACTACCAGCCCAAGCTGGACCTGGCCAGCCGCGAGGTCGTCGGTTTCGAAGCGCTGGTGCGCTGGCAGCACCCGCGCCTCGGCCTGCTGCAGCCTGCGGCCTTCGTCGAGCTGGCCGAAATGGGCGAGCTCATTCATCCGCTGACCTTGCGCGTGATCGAACTCGCGCTGGTGGAAAGGCAGCGCTGGCGCGACGCTGGCCGCAGCTACACGGTGGCGGTCAACATCTCGGCGCGCAACCTGCTCGACGCCGATTTCGTCAGCCATGTCGCCCGCCTGGTCGAGCGCTACGCGGTCGGCGCAGGCGAACTCGAGTTCGAGCTGACCGAGACGGCGCTGGTCCACGATCCGGAAGGTGCGGTGGCGATCCTCGGCGAAATCGCCGCGCTGGGCGTGAAGCTGTCGATCGACGATTTCGGCACGGGCTACTCGTCGCTGTCCTACCTGCGGCGGATGCCGTTGGACGCGCTCAAGATCGACCGCATGTTCGTGCGCAGCCTGGTCGACAACGCGAATGACCTGATCATCGTGCGCTCGACCATCGGCCTGGCGCAGAACCTCGGGCTCAAGGTGATTGCCGAGGGCGTCGAGGATGCCGCGACCTTGCGGCGGCTGGCGGACCTGGGTTGCGACCAGGTGCAGGGATACTTCATCAGCCGGCCGCTGCCGCCCGAACAGCTGGCCGGCCTGCCGGCGCGGTTCGACGGCTGATCAGCGCATCCGCGGCGCAGTGTCGCGCAGCAACATCGAGGGCGTCGAAAACGGCGCCAGCCGTTCCAGAAAGTCCAGCAGTTCCAGCGCCGGCGAGTTGCGGAAGAAGGTGGTCATCGGCGTCTCCATCCAGATGCGGTCGGCGAACAGCCACAGCTCGTGCGGCGTGTCGCCGACACCGTCGTTGTCGCGGTCGAAGCCCTGGTAGTCGCTCCAGTGGTTGCCGCGCCAGACGTTGGCGCTGCCGGTGCCGACGGCGCTGACGCCCACCTGCGTCAGGTTGTGCTCGAAGCGGTTGCCTTCGAAGCGGTGGCCGCCGCTCTCGCCGTAGAAGAAGGCGCCGATGATGTTGTGGGCGAAGCGGTTGCCGCGGGCGACGAGCACGCCCACCGGCTGCGGCGGCGCGTCGACCTGCAGGCCGACGGCGCAGTGGATGATCTCGTTGTTCTCGACCAGCGCGTCGTCGCTCTCCTTGAAGACGATGCCGCCGCCACCGCCGGCCATGGCGTGGGCGACATGGTTGCCGCGCACGATGAGGTTCGGCGAATAAAGCACGATGATGCCGGTGCCGGTGTGTTCGAGGTGGTTGCCTTCGACCACCAGCCGCGGCGAGAAAATGATGTGCATGCCGTAGCGGCCGTCGTGGAAACGGTTGCCGGCGATGCGGTTGTCGGGCGAGTTGGCGAAGGTGAGATCGCGTGCGCGCTCGAAGCTGTTGCCCTCGATCACGTTGTGGCGGCTGTTCCAGAGGCGGATGGCGTCGCCGCGCAGGCCCAGCGGCTTGTCCTTGCCGGTGACGCGGTTGCCGCTGACGCGGTTGCGGTTGCCGCCCTTGACGTGGATGCCGAACAGCACATCCTCCAGCGTATTGTCCGCGACGAGATTGTCGTCGCCCTCGATCAAAATACCGGCGTCGATGCCGTCATGCGTTTCGCCGCTGCCGGTGATGGTCATGCCGCGCAGCGTGACGCCGCGCGCATGCACGGCCAGCACCGTGCCGCTGCCGCCGCCGTCGATGCGCGCGCGACCCTGGCCGTCGAGCGTCAGCGGTCGGGTGATGGTCGCCGGTCCGGCGTAGGTGCCGGGCGCCAGGCGCAGGATGCCGCCCGCCGGAATAGCGTCGAGCAGCGGTTGCAGCGGGACAGGGAGCGGCCAGCGCCGGGAGCGCGAAGCAAGCCATGAGGCAGAAAAATCTCATGCCGGCGATTCTGCTGCCAGCGCCAATCGACCGCCTTGGCATGGGTCAATTAAGGAATTGCTATTCGCCGAGCAGGTGCAGCACCACCTCGCGCCGGTAGGGGCGGTCGCGATGCTCCCAGAGAAAGAGGCCCTGCCAGGTGCCGAGCGCCAGCCGCCCGCCGATCAGCGGAATGGCGATGCTGCTCTGCGTCAGCGCCGAGCGGATGTGCGCCGACATGTCGTCGGGACCTTCGTTGTTGTGGCGCCAGTCCGGCTGGCCGTCGGGCGACAGTTTTGTGAAGAAAGCCTCGAGGTCGTGGCGGACGTCGGGGTCGGCATTTTCCTGGATCAGCAGCGAGGCCGAGGTGTGGCGGCAGAAGACCGTGAGCAGGCCGTCGCCGATGCCGCTCTCGCGCACGAAGGCGGAAACCTCGGCAGTGATCTCGACCAGGCCGCGCCCGGGGGTGGTGATGTTGAGGGTGTGTGGGCTTGCCTCACAGCAGCACCCGCTCGATGCCTCCCGCATTGGCCGCGGCCACGTACTTCTCCATCCAGTCTGCGCCGAGCAGGCGCCGGGCCATCTCGACCACGACGTAGTCGGCTTCGACGTTGGCGTCGTCGCGGTAGCGGGCGAGGCCCTGCAGGCAGCTGGGGCAGGAGGTGAGGATCTTCACCTGATCCGCCGTCCGCCAGCGCCGATTTTTGCAGTTTCGCCGTACCCGCCTCGATCTCCTGCTGCTTGCGGAAGCGGATCTGCGTCGACACGTCGGGGCGGCTGACGGCCAGCGTGCCGGACTCGCCGCAGCAGCGGTCGTTGAGGTCGACGCGCTGGCCCATCAGTTGATTGACCACCTTGATGCCCGAGTGCTGCTTCATCGGCGTGTGGCAGGGCTCGTGGTACATGAACTGCGTGCCCTTCACTCCCTCCAGCTTGACGCCCTTCTCGAACAGGTACTCGTGGATGTCGAGCAGGCGGCAGCCGGGGAAGATCCGGTCGAACTCGTATTTCAGCAGCTGGTCCATGCAGGTGCCGCAGGAGACGATCACCGTCTTGATGTCGAGGTAGTTCAGCGTGTTGGCGACGCGGTGGAACAGCACGCGGTTGGCGGTGGTGATGGCCTGGCCTTGATCCTCGTTGCCGCTCGATGTCTGCGGATAGCCGCAGCAGAGATAGCCCGGCGGCAGCACGGTGGTGGCGCCGAGATCGTAGAGCATGGCCTGGGTGGCCAGCCCGACTTGCGAGAACAGTCGCTCGGAGCCGCAGCCGGGGAAGTAGAAGACGGCGTCAGACTCCTCGGTGGTCTTTTGCGGGTCGCGGATCACCGGGATCAGCGCGTCGTCCTCGATGTCGAGCAGCGCGCGCGAGGTGCGCGACGGCAGGCTCGCCGGCATCGGCTTGTTGAGGAAGTGGATGACCTGGGCCTTGATGTCGGGACGGCCCAGCGTCGCCGGCGGGTGCTGCACCGTTTCCTGGATGAGGCCGAAGGACTTTGCCAGGCGATGGCCGAGGCGCTGCGCCTTGTAGCCCCACTCGATCATGCCCGTGCGCAGCAGCTTGATGGTGGCCGGGTCGGTGGCGTTGAGGAAGGCCATCGCCGCGATGGCGCCGGGGCTGCTCTTCTTCTTGCCCTGCACCCGCAGGAAGTTGCGCATGGCGATGGAGACGTCGCCGAAGTCGATGTCGACGGGACAGGGGTTCACGCACTTGTGGCAGACCGTGCAGTGGTCGGCGACGTCGTTGAACTCGTCGAAATGCTGCAGCGAGATGCCGCGGCGGGTCTGCTCCTCGTAGAGGAAGGCCTCGATCAGCAGCGAGGTGCCGAGGATCTTGTTGCGCGGCGAGTAGAGCAGGTTGGCGCGCGGCACATGGGTCGAGCACACCGGCTTGCACTTGCCGCAGCGCAGGCAGTCCTTGACGCTGGCGGAGATCGAGCCGATCGCCGACTGCTCCATGATCAGCGACTCGGTGCCGAGCAGCGAGAACGAGGGCGTGTAGGCGTTGGCCATGTCCGCGCCCGGCATCAGCTTGCCCTTGTTGAAGCGGCCCTCGGGATCGACGCGGCGCTTGTAGTCGCGGAAGGGGCCGATCTCGTCGTCGGTGAGGAATTCGAGCTTGGTGATGCCGATGCCGTGCTCGCCCGAGATCACGCCGCCGAGGCTGCGCGCCAGTGCCATGATGCGCGCCACGGCCTTGTTGGCCGTCTGCAGCATGGCGTAGTTGTCGGAGTTCACCGGGATGTTGGTGTGCACGTTGCCGTCGCCGGCATGCATGTGCAGTGCGACGAAAACGCGGCCGCGCAGGACCTGCTGGTGCACGCCCTCGATGCGCTCGACCACGGGGCGGAAGGCATTGCCGTCGAAGATGGCCTCGAGCGGGGCCTTGAGTTCCGTCTTCCACGAGACGCGTATCGAGTGGTCCTGCAGGGCATTGAAGTTCCGCTCGATGTCGTCGAGCAGCGCCTGCCACTTGCCGCGGGTGGCCGCGATCAGTTCCTGCGCCTGCTCGCGCCGGTCGCCGAGCAGTTCGTTCTTGTCCAGTTCGGTGTCGCCGGCGTGCAGCGGCAGGTCGCCGGCCAGGCATTCGGCGAGGGCATCGCACAGCGCGAGCTTGTTGGCGATGGACAGCTCGATGTTGATGCGGTCGATGCCGTCGCAGTAGTCGCCCATGCGCGCGAGCGGGATCACCACGTCCTCGTTCACCTTGAAGGCGTTGGTGTGCTTGGAGATCGCCGCGGTGCGGGCGCGGTCGAGCCAGAATTTCTTGCGCGCGTCGCTCGATACCGCGATGAAGCCCTCGCCGCCGCGGGCGTTGGCGAGCTTCACCACTTCCGAGGTCGCGCGCATCACGGCGTCCTCGTCGGTGCCGACGATGTCGCCGAGCAGCACCATCTTGGGCCGGCCGTGGCGCTTGGCCTTGGTCGCATAGCCGACGGCCCTGACGTAGCGCTCGTCGAGGTGCTCGAGGCCGGCCAGTATCGCGCCGCCCGGTCGCGCCTTCAGGTATTCGGTGATCTCGACGATGCTCGGCACGGCGTCGCGCACCTGGCCGAAGAACTCGAGGCAGACGGTGCGCGCCACCGGCGGCATCTTGTGCAGGATCCACACGGCCGAGGTGATGAGGCCGTCGCAGCCTTCCTTCTGCACGCCGGGGAGTCCCGCCAGGAATTTGTCGGTGACGTCCTTGCCGAGGCCGACCTTGCGGAAGCCGGCGCCGGGAATTTCCAGCGTTTCCTCGCGCTCGAGCTTCTTGCCGCTCTCGTCGAACCAGCGGCAGCGGAAGCTGGCGACCGCCTGGTCGTGGATCTTGCCGAGGTTGTGGTCGAGCCGCTCGACCTCGAGCCACTTGCCCTCGGGCGTCACCATCTTCCACGACGCCAGGTTGTCGAGCGCGGTGCCCCACAACACGGCCTTCTTGCCGCCGGCGTTCATGGCGATGTTGCCGCCGATGCAGGAGGCGTCGGCTGAGGTCGGATCGCAGGCGAAGACCAGGCCGGCCTCGTCAGCGCGGTCCATCACGCGCCTTGTGACCAGACCGGCGCCGGTGCGGATGGTGGCGTAGGGTTCGGTCAGGCCGGGCAGCACGGCCTGCTCCACCGCGCCCATGTCGATCAGCTTCTCGGTGTTGATCACCGCCGAGTGGGCAAAGAGTGGCACGGCGCCGCCGGTGTAGCCGGTGCCGCCGCCGCGCGGGATGATGGTCAGCCCCAGTTCGATGCAGCCGCGCACCAGCGGCGCGACCTCGGCCTCGCTGTCCGGCGTGAGCACGACGAAGGGATATTCGACGCGCCAGTCGGTGGCGTCGGTGACGTGAGAAACGCGGGCGAGGCCGTCGAAGCCGATGTTGTCCTTGCGGGTATGCCTGGCCAGTACGCGCAGCACGTTGCGGCGCAGGTCATAGGTGTCGCTGAACCAGGTCTCGAAGGAACGCACGGCTTCGTGCGCCGCGACCAGCAGCTTCGCCACCGGCTCGTTGCCCTGGCGCCGCTTCTCGATTTCGCCGAGGCGATGGCGCAGTGCGCCGATCAGCGCGGCGCGCCGGTCGGGATTGGCGAGCAGGTCGTCCTCGAGGTAGGGGTTGCGCCGCACCACCCAGATGTCGCCGAGCACCTCGTAGAGCATGCGCGCCGAGCGGCCGGTGACGCGCTGGCTGCGCAGCACGTCGAGGATCGCCCACATTTCCGCCCCGAGCAGGCGAATCACGATCTCGCGGTCGGAGAAGGAGGTGTAGTTGTAGGGGATTTCCCGGAGGCGGGCGTTCATCGCGGCGGCCGTATCAAAGGTGTTATTTTAGGCTATTGCATCGCAACAAGAATCCCCATCGCTTCAATGGCTAACCCCCCGCTGCTGCGCCGCCTGTATCACCTGGCCTGGCCGGTGCTGATTGCCCAGATCGCGGTGATGGCCAATGCCGTCATCGACACCGTGATGGCCGGCCATATCTCGGCCGAGGACCTGGCGGCGGTGGGCATCGGCGCGGCGATCTACGTCACCGTCTTCGTCACCCTGATGGGCGTGCTGCTGGCGCTGACGCCCACGGTCGCTCACCTGCATGGCGCCGGCCGCTACGGCGAGATCGGCGAGGAAGTGCGGCAGTCGGGCTGGCTGGCGCTGGCGCTCGGAATTCTGGCCGTCGTGTTGCTGAAGAATCCGGAACCGCTGCTGGCTTTTTCGCAGCTCACGCCGACGGTCGAAGCCAAGGTGCGCCTCTACCTCGACGCCATCGCCTGGAGCCTGCCGGCCATGCTGGCCTTTCGCGTCTTCTACGGCTTCATGGCCGGCATCGGCCGACCGCGCGCGGTGATGGTCATCAACCTCGTCGGTCTCGTCTTCAAGGTGCCGCTCAACCTCGTCTTCATCCACGGCCACTTCGGCATCCCGGCCATGGGCGGGCCGGGCTGCGCGGCGGCGACTGCCGTGATCTCCTGGATCACCGTGGGCATCGCCTGGGGCTGGTGTGCCGCCGTAGACGGAGCAGTGCCTGCCCGAAGGGCAAGGTGCGACCTCGGAGGCGGAATCCCGCGCGACGAGGCGGCGCCGCTCCGCGAAGGCTACGGTGTGTTCGCGCGCTGGAGCTGGCCGCAGGCGTCCCGCATCGGCGCGCTGCTGCGGCTCGGCCTGCCCATCGGCGCCACCCAGTTCGTCGATGTCACGGCCTTCACCTTCATGGCCCTGTTCATCGCGCGGCTGGGTCCGGCGGCCTCGGCCGCGCATCAGGTGGCCTCCAATCTCGCCGTGCTCGCCTTCATGTTGCCGCTGGCGCTAGGCAACGCCACCGCCGTACTCTGCGGCCAGTCGCTCGGCGCGCGGGACGCCGCCGGCGCGCGTCGTGCCGGCCAGATCGGGCTGCTCTTCGGCATGGGGCTGGCGAGCGCCATCAGCGTGGTCCTCTGGCTGGCCGCGCCCGCCATCGCCGCCCTCTACACCCCCGACCCCGCGGTGCAGCGCGCCGCCGTGCCGCTGATCGCGCTGGTCGCGGCCTACCACTGGGTCGATGCGCTGCAGGCGGTGGCGGTGAACATCCTGCGCGGCTACAAGGTCACGCTGCTGCCGATGGCGATCTACGCCGTCTCGCTCTGGGGCATCGGCCTGGCCGGCGGCTATGCGCTGGGCCTCACCGACTGGTTCGGCCCGCCGCGCGGTGCGGCCGGTTTCTGGATCGCGGCGACGGCGAGCCTCGCGGTGGCCGGCCTCGCCGTCACCGCCTACTTCCTGCGCATGTCTCACGCCGCGGCGAAAGCCAGCACCGCGTAGCGCGCGCCCTTGCCCAGCGCCATCCACAGCAGGCAGGGCAGCCAGTGCAGCCGCAGCCAGCCGGCGGCGGCGCACAGGGCGTCGCCGATGAGGGGCGCCCAGGCTAGCAGCAGCGCCGGCGAGCCCCAGCGTTGCAGTTGCGCGATGTGTCTTGCCGTATCCCCAGCGCCGTCCCCCTGGATACCGCTACGCATAACTTTTTCGGGAATCAGCCGCCCCATCCAGTAGGTGGTCATGCCGCCCAGCGTGTTGCCCAGCGTGGCCAGCAGCAGCGCTGGCATGGCCTTATCGGGATGCAGCGCCAGCACGCCGAGCAGCACGGCCTCCGACCCCCCGGGCAGCAACGTGGCGGAAAGAAAGCTCGCCACGAACAATCCGGCGAGGCCGACATCGGGGTGGGAAAACCAGCTCAGCCAGTCCATCCTCGCATGGTAACCTTCCGCGTCACTCGTTTACGCCCCGCTCCGCCCCATGGACTACCTCGAAAAGATCCTCAACGCCCGCGTCTATGACGTGGCGATCGAAACTCCGCTGGAGCTGGCGCCCAACCTCACGGCCCGCAGCGGCAACCGCATTTTCCTCAAGCGCGAGGACATGCAGCCGGTGTTCAGCTTCAAGCTGCGCGGCGCCTACAACAAGATCGTCCACCTGACCCCGGCGCAGAGGAAGCGCGGCGTCATCTGCGCCTCGGCCGGCAACCACGCCCAGGGCGTCGCCCTGTCAGCGCAGAAACTCGGTTGCCGCGCGGTGATCGTGATGCCGACGACGACGCCGCCGATCAAGATCGACGCGGTGAAGAAGCACGGCGGGGACAGGGTGGAAGTGGTGCTGGCCGGCGACTCCTACGACGAGGCCTACGTCCACGCCCTCGAGCTGGAGAAGAAGCAGAAGCTCGCCTTCGTCCATCCCTTCGACGATCCCGACGTCATCGCCGGCCAGGGCACCATCGGCATGGAGATCCTGCGCCAGCATCCCGATCCGATCGACGCCGTGTTTTGCTGCATCGGCGGCGGCGGCCTGATCGCCGGCGTGGCGGCCTACATCAAGCGGTTGCGGCCGCAGACGAAGATCATCGGCGTCGAGGCGGCGGACGCCGACGCCATGGCTCGCTCGCTCGCCGCCGGCCGCCGCGTGCGCCTCGACTCGGTCGGCCTCTTCGCCGACGGCGCGGCGGTCAAGTACGTCGGCCAGGAAACCTTCCGCCTCTGCCAGGAGTACGTGGACGAAGTGGTGCTGGTCGATACCGACGCCATCTGCGCCGCGATCAAGGACGTGTTCGAGGACACGCGCTCGATACTCGAGCCGGCCGGCGCGCTGGCCGTGGCCGGCGCCAAGGCCTGGGCCAAGGCGACGGGCGCGAAGGACAAGACGTTGGTGGCGGTGGCCTCCGGCGCCAACATGAATTTCGACCGCCTGCGCTTCGTCGCCGAGCGCGCCGAAATCGGCGAGCAGCGCGAGGCGGTGCTGGCGGTGACCATACCCGAGAAGCCCGGCAGCTTCAGGAAGTTCTGCAATCTCATCGGCAAGCGCGCCATCACCGAGTTCAACTATCGCTACTCCGACCCGAAGGAAGCGCACGTCTTCGCCGGCGTGCAGGTGGCCGATCGCGCCGAGTCGCTGAAGCTGGTCGCGTCGCTGCAGAAGCACGGCCTGGCCACGCTCGACCTCACCGATGACGAGATGGCCAAGGTGCATGTGCGCCACATGGTCGGTGGCCACGCACCGGTCTTGCATGAACTGCTCTATCGCTTTGAGTTCCCCGAGCGCCCCGGTGCGCTGATGAACTTCCTCGAGAGCATGAGCAAGGGATGGAACATTTCCCTGTTCCATTACCGCAACCACGGCGCCGACTACGGTCGCGTGCTGGTTGGCATGCAGGTGCCGCCGGCCGAGATGAAGACGTTCCGCGCCTTCCTCAAGGCCCTCGGCTACCGCCACTGGGACGAGTCGAAGAATCCCGCCTACAAGCTCTTCCTCGGCTGAACGCATAGGTGCTAGACAGCCATGATCCGCTCACTGCTCAACCTGCCGCGCCTGATCCCCGTCCTGGTCGTCGGCATGGCGACGCTGACGCTGGCCGGTTACTGGTGGCAGCAGGAGCAGTCCCACGAGCGGCTGCGCGAGGAGACGCTGCAGCGCACCGAGCGCCATGCGGTCAAGCTCGCCGAGGCGGTGGCGCTGCAGGCCGACGAGATGGTGCGCGGCTTCGACATCGCCCTGCGCCACATGGCGGCCGACTATCTCGAATACCCGCCGTCCTTCGCGGGGTCGGTACAGGCCATCATCCAGACCTATCCGACCGCGGCGAATATCGCGGTCGCCGTCACCGATGCCGAGGGCTATCTCGTCTATCGCAGTTCCGGGCTGCCGGGGCGCGTCTTCGTCGGCGATCGCGACTACTTCACCTTTCATCGCGACAGCGCCAAGGATCTGCTCTACGTCACCAAGCCGATCCTGAGCCGGCTGTCGAACGTCTGGAACATCCACCTTACGCGCAAGCTGGTGAAGAAGGGCCGCTTCGACGGCGTCATCATGGTCGTCGTGCCGGTGGAGTACATCTCGTCTTCGCTGAGCCGGCTGCTGTTGAACGAAGGCGACGTCATCTCGCTGTTCGCTCTGGACGGCGGCTACATGTCGCGCAGCAGCGACCTCGCCAATGCCATGGGCAAGTCGGTGCCGAAGGAGCGGCCCTTCCTCGGCCCCGATGCACCGGCGACCGGCGTCTTCCGCACCATCGCCGCCTTCGACAAGGTGCCGCGCATCTACGGCTGGCAGCGGCTGGAGACCGTGCCGCTGGTGGTGAACGTTGGCCTCGCCACCGCCGCGGCCATGGCGCCGATCGAGAATCAGCTGGGGCAGGCGCACGTCTTCGGCATGGTCGGTACGGTGGTCGTGATCGTCGGGCTCGGCGTCATCGTGTTGCTGATCTCGATCAACAGCGGGCACTACAAGGCCTTGCGTGAGCGCGAAGCCGAGTTGCGGGTGAACAAGACGGTGTTCGACTCGGCGACCGAGGGCATGTTCGTCACCGGTGCCGACAACCGCATCCTGACCGTAAACCCCGCGTTCACCGCCATCACCGGCTACACGGCCGCGGAGGCGATCGGGCAGATGCCGTCGCTGCTGTCCTCGGGCCGCCACGACGCGGCCTTTTATGCCGCGATGCGCGAATCACTCGCGCGCGACGGGCGCTGGGAGGGCGAGCTGGTCAACCGCCACAAGAGCGGGCAGCTGTACGACGAATGGCTGAAGATCGCTGCCGTCGGCGAGGGCGCAGAGCGGCGCTACGTCGCCCTGCTCAGCGACATCACGGTGAAGAAGCGGCGCGAGGAGGAGATGTGGCAGCGCGCCAACTTCGACGAGCTCACCGGCCTGCCCAATCGCGCCCTGCTTAACGACCGCATGGTGCAGGCGCTCGCCCGCGCCGATCGCAGCGGCAGCCAGCTGGCGGTGCTGTTCATCGACCTCGACCGCTTCAAGCCGGTGAATGACCGCTACGGCCACCAGGCCGGAGACGACCTGCTGAAGCAGGTCGCGACGCGCATCGGCAACTGTCTGCGGGCGGAGGACACGGTGGCGCGGCTCGGCGGCGACGAGTTCCTGGCCCTGGTGCCGGCCATTCGTGATGCCGAGGCGGCAACGTCGATCGCCGACAAGGTGCTGGCCTCGCTGCTGGCGCCCTTCAAGATCGAGCAGAATTTCGTCGAGATAGGCGCCAGCATCGGAGTCGCGATCTATCCCACGCACGGCAGCAGCGTCGAGGAACTACTCGAAAAGGCCGACGCTGCGATGTATCGCGCCAAGGAGGCGGGGCGCCATACCGTGCGGCTCTACGTTTAAGATTGGCAGGATCGCGCGGCCGCGCGGTCGTGGAATTCCCGGAGACAGACCATGAAGATCGCCAGCAATGTCACCGAACTCGTCGGCCATACGCCGCTGGTGCGGCTCAACAAGCTGTCGGCAGGAATCAGCGGCACCATCGCCTGCAAGCTCGAATTCATGAACCCGGCGCATTCGGTCAAGGACCGCATCGCCGTGGCCATGCTCGATGCCGCGGCGGCGGCGGGGCGCATCAAGGCCGATACCGTCATCGTCGAGCCGACCTCGGGCAACACCGGCATCGGCTTGGCCATGGTGTGCGCGGCGCGCGGCTACCAATGCGTGTTCGTCATGCCCGAGAGCATGAGCCGCGAGCGCCGCCTGCTGCTCAAGGCCTATGGCGCCGAACTGGTGCTGACGCCCGCCGCAGGCGGCATGGCCGGGGCCATCGCCAAGGCCGAGGAGATGGCGGCGGCCGACCCGCGCGTCTTCATCCCGCAGCAGTTCGAGAACCCCGCCAACCCCGAAATCCACCGCCGCACCACGGCCGAGGAAATCTGGGCCGATACCGACGGTCGGGTTGACCTCTTCGTCGCCGGCATCGGCACCGGCGGCACCATCACCGGCGTTGGCCAGGCGTTGAAGTCCAAGCGGCCGGAGGTCAGGGTGATCGCCGTCGAGCCGGCCGCCAGTGCCGTGCTCTCCGGCGGGCAGAAGGGGCCGCACGTGATCCAGGGCATCGGTGCCGGCTTCGTGCCGACGATCCTCGACACCACGGTCTATGACGAAGTCGTGACCGTGGGCAACGACGATGCCTTGACCACTGCGCGGCGCATGGCGACCGAGGAGGGGCTGCTGGTCGGCATCTCCTCCGGCGCGGCGGTGTGGGCGACGCTGCAGGTGATGCGGCGTCCGGAAAATGCCGGCAAGCTGGCGGTGGTGATCATCCCCTCGTTCGGCGAGCGCTATCTGTCGACCGTGCTCTACGAGCACCTCGAGGTTTGAGCAGCTTTCGATTTCGATCGCGTCGTCGATCGACGCGGTTCCGATTCGCTCAAGTGGAACAAGTACGCCGGTCGCGACATCCTGCCGTTGTGGGTGGCCGACATGGATTTCGCCGCGCCGCCGGCGGTGCTCGACGCCCTGCGCCGGCGCATCGACCACGGCGTGTTCGGCTACGGCCAGCCGTGGCCGTCGCTGGTCGAGGCGGTGCAGGAACATTGCCGGCGCGAATACGGCTGGGCCATCGAAGCCGAGTGGATCGTCTGGCTGCCGGGCCTGGTCACGGGACTGCATGTCGCCAGCCGCGCGGTGGGGCAGGCGGGCGATGCCGTGTTCACCGCCACGCCGGTCTATCCGCCCTTCCTCTCGGCGCCCGAATACAGCGGCCGGCGCCTGGCCACAGCGCCGCTGGCACTGTCGGACGGGCGCTGGGGCTGGGACTTCGCTGCCGTGGCGGAGGCACTGAAGCGCGAGCGGCCGAAGCTGTGGCAGCTCTGCCACCCGCACAATCCCGTCGGCCGCGCCTGGCACGAGGAGGAGTTGCGGGAGATCCTGCGGCTGGCCGAAAAGCACGATGTCGTCGTTTGCTCCGACGAAATCCATTGCGACCTGATGCTGGAGCCGCGCCGGCACGCCCCCTTCGCCAGCCTCGGACCCGAGGCGGCGCGGCGCAGCATCACCCTGATGGCGCCGTCGAAGACCTTCAACATTCCCGGCCTCGGCTGCGCCTTCGCCGTGATCTCCGACGCGCGGCTGCGGCGTGATTTCCGCACCGCCATGCACGGCATCGTGCCGCATGTGAATACGCTCGGGCTGGTCGCCTGCGAGGCGGCTTATCGCGAAGGCGGCGATTGGCGTGCCGCCAGCGCCGACTATTTGCGGGAGAATCGCGATCGCGTCGCGGCGGCCGTCGCGGCGATGCCGGGTTTGTCCATGGCAGCGGTCGAAGCGACCTATCTGGCGTGGATCGACGCCCGCGGATTGCGGGCCGACAACCCGCAACGCTTCTTCGAACAGGCCGGCGTCGGCCTCTCCGACGGTGCCGACTTCGGTGAAGGGGGCGCAGGGCTTCGTCCGCCTCAACTTCGGTTGCACCCGCGCCACGCTCGACGCGGCGCTGGCGCGCATGGCGCGGGCGATCGGCTAGAGCCGCTTGTCGTCCCTCACCATCGCCTCGAATTTTTCCGGCGGTACCGGCGGCGAGAAGAAGTAGCCCTGGATCTCGTCGCAGCCGTGGGCTTCGAGGAACTGCAGCTGCGCCCGCGTCTCGACGCCTTCGGCGACGACACGGTGCTGCAGGCGCTTGGACATGCTGATGATGGCGCCGGCGATGGCGCCGGCATTGGCATCGTCCGGCAGGTCGATGACGAAGGAGCGGTCGATCTTGAGCGAGTCGATGGGGAAGCGTCGCAGGTAGGACAGGCTCGAGTAGCCGGTGCCGAAGTCGTCGAGCGAGAGCGACAGGCCCATGGCGGCGAGCTCCGCCATCATCGCGATCACCTGCTCGGTGCTGTTCATCAGCATGCCCTCGGTGATCTCGAGGTCAAGGCATTCCGGCCCGATGCCGTGGCGCGCCAGCGCGTCGCCGATGCGGCCCGGCAGCTTGGGATTGAACTCGCGCGCCGAGAGGTTGATGGCGATCTTCAAAGCAGGGAGACCGGCGTCCTGCCAGCGCCGACTTTGCGCGCAGGCGGCTTCCAGCACCCACTCGCTGACTTGCAGGATCAGGCCGGTTTCCTCGGCGACCGGGATGAACTCGCCCGGCGGCACCAGGCCGCGCTCGGGATGGTTCCAGCGCACCAGCGCCTCGGCCCCGACGATGCGGCCATCGGCAATGGCGACCTTGGGCTGGTAGTGCAGCAGCAGCTCGTCGCGCTCGAGGGCGCGACGCAGTCCGGACTCGATCCTGATGCGGTCGGCGGCGCGCGCGTTCATGTCCTCGGCATAGAAGGCGTAGCCTGCGCCGTCATGGGTACCGTGGCCGCCATGCTTGGCGCGGTACATGGCAATGTCGGCGGCGGCCAGCAAGGCCTCGATGTCGGCGCCATCCCCCGGGTAGAGGCTGATGCCGATGGCGGCGCCGACCTGCAGCTCGTGGCTGTCGATGAAAAAAGGCTCGTCGATGGCGGCGAGGATCTTCTGCGCGACGATGCTGGCATGGTCGCTGCGCGCGATGTCGAGCAGGCCGACCACGAATTCGTCGCCGCCGATGCGCGCCACTACGTCCTCGGCGCGCAGCGTCGCGCGCAGCCGGTCGGCGATCTCGACCAGCAGCCGGTCGCCGATGGTGTGGCCGAGGGTATCGTTGATCGGCTTGAAGCGATTGAGGTCGATGAACAGCACCGCGCCGTTCATGCCATTGCGCTGGGCCACTTCCAGCGCCTGGTCGACCAGCCTGAACAGCAGCGTGCGGTTGGCCAGCCCGGTCAGCGGGTCATGGTAGGCCAGCGCGTTGATCTGTTCCTCGTTCCGCTTGCGCTCGGTGATGTCGTGGAGATAGCCGATCAGGCCGCTCGGATCGCCGTCGTCGTCGCGGACCGCAGACAGCAGCAGGCTGGCCCAGAACACCTCGCCCGACTTCTTGCGCCGGCGCACCTCCATCTCGCGCCCGCCATGCTCGAGGAAGGCATCCTCGAGTTCGCTGCCGTCGTCGTCGCCATCCTTGGCCTGGTCGTAGAGGAAGAGGATGTTGCGGCCGATGGCCTCGGCGGCGGTGTAGCCGAAGAGCTGCTCCGCGCCCTTGTTCCAGCCGGTGATGAAGCCGAGCAAATCCATGGTGATCACCGACTCGCGGATGCGGTCGAGCATCATGGCCTGGCGCGCGATGCGCTGCGTCAGAGCCTGGCCGTGGTGCGCCAGGGCCCGCACGGAACTGGCGTCGAGACTTTCTGGCGCCTCGATCGCCGCCCGCTGCAGCGCCGCGGCTTCCGCCGCCGGCAGCTCGCCGTCGGGGTAGGGGTGGAGGGGAGGCGGGAAGGGCATGCCTACGTCGCCGCCGTGCGCAGGAGACGCATCAAGCCGTCTCGCGACTCACCTGGATGGCCCAGCGGCAGGACTGGGCCAGCGTTTCGGCCCACAATTCCGGGTCGATGCCGGCGCCGGCCAGCGCCGGGGCCAGTGCGGCCGGCGAGCACTCGGCGGCCGTCACCACGCCGAGCAGCTGGCCGAGCCGTCCCTCGCGCGCCAGCAGCGCGGCTGTCAGGTCATCGGCAAGATTGAGCTGGCCCAGCACCTCGTCCAGCGGCATGCCGAGCAGGGTATCGAGCAGCGAGAACATGCCCGCCATGAACGCGCGGTCGAGCATTTCGCCGTGCTCGCCGGCATGGCGCAACAGTCCTTCCATCAGCGCGGCGCGCAGCGCGGCGCGCGGCAGCAGCGGACTCGGGCTGCCGGCCACCGGGCTGGCGTAGAGCAGCAGCTGCAGCCAGCGCTGCAGCTGGCGTCGCCCCAGCAGCTGCAGGGCCTGGCCGAAGGTGGTGATCTTCTGCGTCAGGGCGAAGCTCACCGAATTCACCAGCCGCAGCAACTGGTAGGAGAGATTGGGGTCCTGCTTGAGGATGGCCTCGATCTCGCGTGTCTCCGCGTCCCGGGTCACCAGCGCCAGGAGCTTGAGCAACAGGGCCGCCGAAGGACTGCCCGGAGTGTGACCCGCCTGAGTGGCGGGATGCAGCGGGTAATTGCCGACGAACCACTGGAAGTTGGCGTCGCGGCACTGCGCCAGGCCATCGCCGCTGTCGACGCCGAACGCCAGATGCAATCCGGCCAGGCGCGGCAGCCAGTTGCCGCTATCGGCCGGAGGCGAACCGTTGCCGCAGGTGAGTGCGAGCCCGGTGATCGCCGCGGTGCAAGCGTGTCCCGGCGGGAGGCTGGCCGTCGGCGATGAGGCGGAAGCCGTCGTGCTGCAGGCGCAGCAGCGTTCGATCAAGGTCCGGATCGACGCAACGCGCGGCAGGCAGGCGCAGGATGATGTCCTGCGCCGGGATGTATTCGCCCAGGTCCGCCGGCGCATCGTCGAGCGCCACCACGCACGGCAGGCCATCGAGGGAATCGTAGAGTCCGAATTCGCAGAACATCCGCCCCAGCGACGCTGCGTCGAGGCCGCCGCCGCTGTCGAGGGACAGCGCGACCCATCCGTGGCGGGCATTGGCGACAGGCTGCAGCGTGATCAGCGGAAACGACATGTCGGCTTGATCCGTCATCATGCGGGATTGGTGGCCATCATTGCGCCAAATCCTGCGCAATGCAACACCCTTGCTCGGTCACCACGAAGTCCAGCGGAACGTCGTGGGGTCCCGGCAGGGTGTCGGCGACGCGGGCGAGTTCGAAGCCGACACCGATCGAAGTCGGGCGGCGACCTGCCGCAGCCAGTGCTTCCAGCGTGCGGTCGAAGTAGCCGCCGCCGTAGCCGATGCGGTAATTGCGGGCATCGACGGCAACCAGCGGGATCAGCAGCACGTCGGGCGCGACCAACCCGCCGCCGGCGGGTGTCGGAATGCCGTAACGGTCCGGTGCCAGGGGCGTCGCCGGCGTCCATGGGCGAAAGGCCAGCGGGGCCGCCTCGGCCATCACCACCGGCAGGCAGGCCGACCAACCCCGAGCCAGCAGGCGCCCAACCAACGGGCGGGCGTCGAACTCCTGGCGCATGGGCCAGCAGAAGCCGAGCCGGCCCGGTGAGCGCGAGTCGAGCAGGGTTTCCAGCGCCGCTTCGATGCGCAGCGAGTGGTCAGCAAGCAGTGTGGGCGGCAGCGCCATGCGCGCGGCGATTTTCTCCCGACGCAGCGTGGCGCGAACAATCGCCGTTTGCGCGGCGTTTTCGGGGGAAGGCGCAGCCGTTTCCATGTGCTAGATTGATAGGATGACTAAAGGTTTTGCAAGAATAGCCAATATAGCCGCTGCGCTGGGCCTGCTGTGGCTGGCGCCCCATGCCGCTGCGACCCCCGCGGAAGAGCGTTTCCTCCAGGCGCGGGATGCCTACAAGGCCGGTGAGCGGGTGCGCCTGGGGCGGCTGGCCGAGGCACTCGGTGACCACGAATTGCGGCCATGGGCCGACTTTTGGCGTTTGCGGCTGAAGCTCGAGGACGGCAGCAGCGACGGGGTGGCCGATTTTCTCGAACGTGAGAAGGGCTCCTATCTCGCCGAAAAACTGCGTGCCGACTGGTTGCGACAGCTCGGCAGGCGCGGCGACTGGCCGACATTCGAGCGCGAACTGGCGCCCCTGGGCCTGCCGGAGCCGGATGTCGCCTGCTACGCACTGCAGGCACGCCTGGCGCGGGCAGAGGGCGCGGGCCGCGATGCCGTGCTGCTGGAGGCGCGGCCACTTTGGTTTACCGCCGTCGATCTGCCGGAGGCCTGTGCGCCGCTGACGGATGCCCTGGTCGGCGACAAGCGCCTCGATGTCGACGATATCTGGGAGCGCGTGCGCCGCCTGCTGGAAATGAAAAAATTGCGCGAGGCGCGCAACGCAGCGCGCTACCTGCCGGACGCGCAGATTCCCGACGCGAAGACCCTCGAAGCCATTGCCGACAAGCCGGCGCAACACCTGGCGAAACTGCGCGGGAATGTTGCCGCGACCCGGCTCGGGCGCGAGATGGCGTTGTTCGCGGTGCAGCGCATGGCGCGGCAGGATCCGCTGCCGGCGGCGACGCAGTGGCGCGAGATCGAGAAGAAATTCTCCGAGGCTGATCGTGGCTATGCCTGGGGCCACCTGGCACAGCAGGCAGCGATGCGCCACCTGCCCGAGGCCCTGGGCTGGTTCGATCTGGCCGGCGCCACGCCGCTGTCCGAGGATCAGCTGGCGTGGAAGACGCGCGCGGCCTTGCGCGCCCATGACTGGATGCGCGTGCGCCAGGCCGTGGAGCAGATGCCGCCGCAGATGGCGGCCGAGCCCGCCTGGAGCTACTGGCTCGGCCGCGCGCTGGCGGCGCAGGGCTACCGCGAACAGGCCAACGCGCTGTTCCTGAAGATCGCCGGCCAGCCCAATTTCTACAGCAACCTAGCCGACGAGGAACTCGGCCGCATCATCGGCGTGCCGCAGCGCGCCGTGCCGCCGAGCCGCGACGAACTCGCCGCCGCCGCCGCGCGTCCCGGGCTGCGCCGTGGACTCATGCTGATCCGCCTCGACATGCGCATCGAGGGCGTGCGCGAATGGGTGTGGACCCTGCGCGGGCTCGACGACCGCCAGTTGCTGGCCGCCGCCGAAATCGCCCGCGGCGCCGAGGTCTGGGATCGTGCCATCAATACCGCCGACCGCACGTCCCTGCAGCATGACTATTCCCTGCGCTACCTGGCGCCTTACCGCGAGCGCGTCGAGCCCAAGACGCGCGAACTCGCCCTCGATCAAGGCTGGGTTTATGGCCTGATGCGGCAGGAGAGCCGCTTCATCACCCGGGCGAAATCCTCCGTCGGTGCTCAGGGCCTGATGCAGGTGATGCCGGCCACGGCCTCGTGGGTGGCGAAGAAGATCGGCCTCGCCGGCTATCATCCGGACCGGGTCACCGAGATGGACATCAACGTCACGCTCGGCACCAACTACCTCAAGATGGTGCTGGCCAGCCTCGACAACCATCCGGTGCTCGCCTCGGCCGCCTACAATGCCGGTCCAGGTCGCGCCAAGCGCTGGCGCGCCGACCGCCCGCTCGAGGGCGCGATCTACGCCGAGACCATTCCGTTCACCGAAACGCGCGACTACGTCAAGAAGGTGATGAGCAACGCCGTCTATTACTCAGCGCTGTTCGAGGACAAGCCGCAATCGCTGAAGAGCCGCCTCGGCGTGGTGCAGCCCGCCCGCAGCGGCGACTCGCGCCTCGCCGAAGACCTGCCCTGAATCGTTTTCCTCCTTAACCTGCCTGCCATCATGACCATCGAGAATATCCTGCTGATCGGCGGATCCGGCTACGTCGGACGCCACCTGATTGACGCGCTGTCCCGTCGCAATATTCGCATCACCGTGCCGACGCGCCGCCGCGAACGCGCCAAGCACCTGCTGCCCTTCCCGATGGTGGACGTGGTCGAGGCCGACATCCACGACGACGCCACGCTGGCCCGGCTCGCCGCCGGCCAGGATGCCGTCATCAACCTGGTCGGCATCCTCAAGGGCGGCAGCGGCAAGAGCGACGGCCGACCCTGGGGCCGCGGCTTCGATCAGGCCCACTTTCATCTCGCCGGGCGCGTGGCGCAGGCGGCGCAGGCAGCGGGGGCGCAGCGGCTGCTGCACATGTCGGCGCTCAAGGCCGACGCCGATGCGCCCTCGGCCTACCTGCGCTCCAAGGCGGCGGGCGAGGCCGTGGTGCGCGACGCCTTTCCCGGCGCCACCATCTTCCGTCCCTCGGTGATCTTCGGCCAGGGCGACCAGTTCCTCAACGTCTTCGCCGGGCTTTGCGCCATGGCGCCGATGCTGCCGCTGTCCTGCCCGGAGGCCCTGTTCCAGCCGGTGTGGGTCGAGGACGTTGCCGCGGTGATGGCCGACAGCCTCGTCCATGGCGACAGTGCAGGCAAGACCTACGAGTTGTGCGGGCCGAAGGTCTATGCCCTGATCGACCTCGTCAACTACGCCGGCAAGGCCGCCGGCAGTCCCGGCAACATCATGCCCCTCGGCGACATCCCGTCCTACATGATGGCGTGGCTGCTCGAACTCGTCGGCGGCCCGATGACCCGCGACAACTACTGGTCGATGCAGGTGCCGAGCACCTGCGATCACTGCGAGTTCGGTGTGCTTCCCTTTGGCCGTCATGCCGCGTCGCTCGAAGTCGTCGGCCCGACCTATCTCTCCGACGGCCGCCGCCGTGCCGGTTACGACGACATGCGCGAGACGGCGGGGCGGTAAGTGTTTTCCCGGGAGCGTCCGCGGGGCGGGCAGTCCGCCCGGCCTCCCGGTGCCCAAGAAGGAACATATCGGCCGAACGGACAGCCCACCTCTCGGAGTGCGTGCCTTCGACTTGGGGAAGGTCTGAGCAAGTAGCGACAGTTGAAGGAGAGTGCCGTGCCATCGTTCAAAGAAGTAGCCGAGGGCGTCAGCCTGGCGATCGACGGAGCAGGGGTGTTGGTCATCGTCCTCGGTCTGTTGGTCGCCGCGACCCGTTTTGCCCTGTACGGCCGGCAGGCAGCAGAACCATACCGGCAGCTTCGCCAGGACATAGGGCGAGGGATCCTGCTCGGTTTGGAGCTTTTGGTCGCTGCCGACATCATCAGGACTGTGGCCGTAACCCCGACCCTCGAGGGTGTCCTCATCCTGGGCATTATTATTCTGATCAGGACGTTCCTGAGCATGGCCCTGCAGGTTGAACTGGAAGGCCGGTGGCCGTGGCAGCGGACGAAGTCGCCAGCATGACCGTTCCATGGTCACGCCTGACCCGTTAAATTGGGGTGCAGAACACGTTTTCACCTACCCACATTTTCCTGGCCCCTGACTGTGCTTACGCAAACGCCGTGTCGCTAGCGCCGATTTTTTTCACGGTCCGGCGGACACGCGATAGCGATCGGTGCCCGAGGGATGGCCATCCCTCGGGCGGCCTACTTCTTGGAAAACATGGTCTGTCCCTTAATGATCACCCTGGTTACTATCGAAGCGATAGAGCCCCTGTCAGGATGAAGAGCTAGTGCAGGTCTTCTGCGTCGGCGGCGCCGTCCGCGATGAACTGCTCGGGCTGGAAGTCCAGGATCGCGACTGGGTCGTCGTCGGCGCGACGCCCGAGGACATGCTCGCGCGCGGCTACACGCCGGTGGGCAAGGACTTTCCGGTGTTCCTGCATCCGCAGACCCACGAGGAATACGCCCTGGCACGGACCGAGCGCAAGACGGCGCCGGGCTACAAGGGCTTCGTCTTCCATGCCGATGCCGGCGTCACGCTGGAAGAGGACCTGGCGCGGCGCGACCTCACCATCAATGCCATCGCCAGGGCTGACGATGGCACGTTGATCGATCCCTCACGGCGGGCGGCGCGACCTGGCGGCGCGCGTGCTGCGCCATGTCTCGCCGGCCTTCGCCGAGGACCCCGTGCGCATCCTGCGCGTGGCGCGCTTCGCTGCCCGCTTCGGCGAATTCACCGTGGCGCCCGAGACGCTCGAGCTCATGCGTTTCATGGTGGCGAACGGCGAGGTCGATGCGCTGGTGCCCGAGCGCGTCTGGCAGGAGCTGGCGCGCGGGCTGATGGAGGCGGCGCCATCGCGCATGTTCGAGTTGCTGCGCGCCTGCGGCGCGCTGGCGCGGATTCTGCCGGAGCTGGACGCCCTGTGGGGCGTGCCGCAGCGCGCCGACTACCATCCCGAGATCGACACCGGGGTGCATGTGATGATGGTGATCGACATGGCGGCGCGCTTGAATCTGCCGCTGCCGGCGCGCTTCGCCGCGCTCACCCACGACCTCGGCAAGGGCAACACGCCGCCCGCTGTGCTGCCGCGCCACAGCGGCCACGAGGCGCGCAGCGTCGAACTGCTCGGCCCGCTGTGCGAGCGCCTGCGCGTGCCGGCCGACTGCCGCGACCTGGCGCTGCTGGTGGCGCAGTTCCACGGCGACATCTACAAGCCGGCAGAACTGCGGCCGGCGACGATGGTGAAGCTGCTCGAACGCTGCGACGTGCTGCGCCGGCCCGAGCGTTTCGAACTGGTCCTCGGCGCCTGCGAGGCGGATTTCCGCGGGCGGCTCGGCTTCGCGGAGCAGGATTTCCCGCAGGCCGCAGCGTGGCGGCAGGCGCTCGCAGCCGTGCGCGGCGTCGATGCCGGCGCGATCGCCAAAGCCTGCGACGATCCGGCGCAGATTCCGCAGCGCATCCACGCGGCGCGCGTCGCGGCAGTGAAGGCGCTCGGCTTACAGCAATCGCATCAGGACTGAGGCGAGCAGCGAGAGCAGGATCACCGAGGCGAAGGGAAACAGATACTCGCGACCGCGCAGGCGGAACCTGAGGTCGCCGGGCAACCGACCCAGCCGCAGCCACGCGGCCAGCCGCGGCTGCGCCACTCCGAGCAGGAGCACGACGAGGAAGAGGGCGATCAGCCACTTGAGCATAGAATCCCAATTATGACCTCTTCCCGCCTCGCCACGCTCGAAGTCCTGTCGCGAGCCCCCGCTTCCGCATCGCGCACCACCCCGCTGCTGTTCGTGCATGGCGCCTTCACCGGCGCCTGGTGCTGGGACGAGCATTTCCTGTCTTTCTTTGCCGACGCCGGTTACGCGGCCCATGCAGTCAGCCTGTCGGGCCACGGCCATTCGCGCGGGCGCGAGCATCTCGACAGCCTGTCGATCGCCGACTACGTCAAGGATGTATTCGAGGTGTGCGACGGACTGGCCGCCCCGCCCGTACTGATCGGCCACTCGATGGGCGGCTTCGTCATCCAGAAGGTGCTCGAGCAGCGGCAATTCCCCGGGGCGGTGCTGATGTGTGCCGTGCCGCCGCAGGGGCTGGTGGCGGCAGCCTTCGGCATGATGTTCTCGCAACCGGCGCTGATGACCGATCTCAACAACATGATGGGAGGCGGCGAGGTGGCCCTCGATACGATGCGCGAGGCCCTGTTCGCCCAGCCGGTGGCGGTGGATGACCTGGCGCGCTTCTCCCGCTGGTCGCAGCCCGAGTCGCACCGCGCGATCTGGGACATGAGCCTGTTCAACCTGCCGCATCCTTCGAAGATCGATGCCTCGTCGCTGCTGATCCTCGGCAGCGAACACGACCACCTGATCCCGGCCTCGCTGGTCGAGATGACGGCGCGCACCTACGGCCTGCCGGCCACCATTTTCCCGGGCATGGGCCACGGCCTGATGCTGGAACGCGACTGGAAGAAGCCGGCACAGCATATTCTCGACTGGCTCCGCGAAAGGAAAATCACATGATCACCTTCCAATCCGACGCTTCGGGCGACGTCATGATGTTCGACGACGTCGCCCATCGCATGATGGACCTCATGGGCAAGGAACACACCCAGCGCGGCGTGATCACCGTGGAGCAGATGCCCGAGTGCATCGCGCGACTGCAGGCGGCCATCGCGGAAGACCGTGCGCGGGCACGGGCACAAGCCAAACCGCAGGGCGATGAAGCCGAGGAAACCGGCGTCGCCGCGCGCGTCAGCCTGGCGCAGCGCGCCATACCCCTGGTTGAATTGCTGGAACGCTCGCTGGAGCGCGAGAAGCCGGTGCTCTGGGGCGTGTAACGGTTCAAGCCGCGCCGTCGGGCCGCCCCTAGGCGCGGCACTAACTGGAGCGCGTGGAACGCGCGACCCCACCGGGCTAAACTACATGGTCGCCAGTGACAATCGAGCGTAGCGAGCTACCAGCTTCCCCTTCCGAGAGGAAGGGGCTGGGGGATGGCGGGTCAAGAACTTTTCGTTAGAAAAGTTCGATGTCCCCGCCGCTGGCGGCTTCCTCGCGCTTGACCATGAACTGCTCGATGGCCGCAGCCACGGGCATGCCGGCGAGGACGGCATCGAACATCTCGCGCTCCTCGATCATGGTGTATTTCGACTTGATCCTGTCCTGCAGTCCGACCCATTCGTCGGGGTTGTAGAGCCGTCCCTTGTCGGAGACCAGGCCGGACAGGCCGCCGAGGCAGTGGCAGACGTGGTCGAGGCGCTGCACCAGCTTGTCGTAGAACTGGAAGGCGATGATGGCCTGATGCACCTTCTGCGCGACGACGCGGGTGTTGTCCTGGATCTCGGACTTGACCATGCCGTTGCCGACCGTGTCGGGCAGGGTGGCGACGGACTCCTCGATCAGGCCCAGCGTTTCGGCCAGCGAGGTGAAGGTGTCGGTGAGGACTTCGACGGAGTTGTTGGAATCCCGCATCGCCGCATCGACCTGGCCGGCGGCGAGTTCAAGCATCAGCACGGTCTCGCGCACCTGGCTCCAGCCGAGGTCGGGGGTCGCGGCCAAAGAACCGCGCGGTAGGGAATCCTGGCTCATCGGGCGCTCCTGCGTAATGGCGAGAATTCTAGCATCGCCACTACGCAGCGCCCGGCTGCGCTCTTACTGCTTGGCTCCGTCGCGCCCGACGAAAGAGACGGGGAAAACGGCATCGGGGCCGGCGCCCTTGGCCGGAACCTTCTGGTAGTCGGGCATCTGCGCGTCGATGTTGGCGCCCTGCACCAGCTTCTGGATCAGGATCTGGATCTGGTCGGAGAACCAGTCTTCCTCGACGTGCGTCGGCATGTAGCGCAGGTCGCGCGTGCTGCCCGGCACATCCTCGGGCGGCAGCACCTCGTTGGCGGCGAAGGCGGCCGAGAAGAAGGGGCCGGAGATGAAGCGCATCTGCCAGTCGCCCTCGCCATCGGGTTCGATGATGAAGACCTTGGCGCCTTCGGCGGTTTGCTGCTCGTCGTCGGTACGGTCGCCGAACACGGGCATGGCGGCGAACACGGGCTTCTTGCGCTGCATGACATAGGCCACGGCTTCCATGAAGGAGAGGCGGCCGTCGTTTTCTTGAGCTTCGGTGGTCATGGGGTTTCTCCTCGGGGAAGGATGATCGTTATTGATTTATAAGGATTTTCATAGCAACGGCGCCAGCCAGCGCGACGCTGCGGATTTGTCCATATTGTTGCGCTCCGCCCAATCTTCAAGCTGGTCGGCGCCGATTTTGCTCACGGCGAAGTAATGGGCCTGCGGGTGGGCCAGGTAGAAGCCCGCCACCGCGGCGGCCGGGGTCATGGCGAAGTTCTCGGTCAGCTCCATGCCGGCATTGGCCGGCGCGTCGAGCAGGCGGAACAAGTCCTTCTTGACGGTGTGGTCGGGACACGCCGGGTAGCCGGGTGCGGGGCGGATGCCCTGGTACTTCTCGGCGACCAGTTCCTCGACCGTCAGGCGTTCGTCGCGGGCGTAGCCCCAGTCGTCGCGGCGCACGCGTTCGTGCAGCCACTCGGCGGCCGCTTCGGCGAGGCGGTCGGCCAGCGACTTGAGCATGATGGAACGGTAGTCGTCGTGCTGCGCCGCGAACTCGGCCAGCTTGGCCTCGATGCCGATGCCGGCGGTGACGGCGAAGGCGCCGATGTAGTCCACCGTGGCGCCAGCGCCGACTTTCGGGGCAACGAAATCGGCCAGGCACTCGTTCGGCTTGCCGTCCGGCCGTTCGTGCTGCTGGCGCAGGCCGTGCCATGTCATCAGCCGGCGTTGCGCGTCTCATCCGAGTAGATCTCGATGTCGTCGCCGTTGGCCGCAGTTGGCCGGGAACAGGCCGAAGACGGCGTTGGCGACCAGCCATTTCTCGGCGACGATCTGCGCCAGCATGGCCTGCGCGTCATTGAAGACGCTGCGCGCCGCCTCGCCGACTTTCGGCGTCGTCGAGGATCTTCGGGTAGCTGCCGGCGAGGTCCCAGGTCTGGAAGAAGGGGCCCCAGTCGATGTATTCGGCCAGCTTGCCGAGGTCGATGCGACACAGCGTGTGCAGGCCCGGCCGGCGCGGCTGGAATGGCGCGTATTCAAGCTTGGCGGCGTTGCTGCGGGCGGCGGCGAGCGTCACCAGCGTCGCGCCCTTCTTCTGCGCGTGCTGGGCGCGCACCTTGTCGTAGTCGGCGGCGATCTCGGCCTTGAAGCCGGCGGCCTGGTCGTCGGAGAGCAGCTTGGTGACGACGCCGACGGCGCGCGAGGCGTCCGGCACATAGACCACCGGCTGGTCGTAGTTCGGCGCGATCTTGATGGCGGTGTGGGCGCGGCTGGTGGTGGCGCCGCCGATCAGCAGCGGCACCTGGTAGCCCTGGCGCTGCATCTCGGCGGCGACGTGGGTCATTTCTTCCAGCGACGGCGTGATCAGGCCGGACAGGCCGATGATGTCGGCGTCGTGTTCCTTCGCCGCGGCAAGGATCTTGTCGGTCGATACCATCACGCCGAGGTCGAAGATCTCGTAGCCGTTGCAGCCGAGCACCACGCCGACGATGTTCTTGCCGATGTCGTGCACGTCGCCCTTGACGGTGGCGATCACGATGCGGCCCTTGGAGGCGGCGCCCGAGCGCAGCTTCTCGGCCTCGATGTAGGGCACGAGGTGGGCGACGGCCTGCTTCATGACGCGCGCCGACTTCACCACCTGCGGCAGGAACATCTTGCCGGCGCCGAAGAGGTCGCCGACCACGTTCATGCCGGCCATCAGCGGGCCCTTCGATCACCGACAGCGGCGGCTTGCCGGCGGCTGCCAGCGCGGCGCGGCATTCCTCGGTGTCGGCCACGACGTATTCGGTGATGCCGCGCACCATGGCGTGTTCGAGGCGCTTCTCGACCGGCCACTCGCGCCAGGCGAGGTCCTGCACCTGCTCTTTCGCCGCGCCCTTGACCGAGGTGGCGAACTCCACCAGCGTGTCGCCGGCGCCGACTTTCCGGTTCAGCACCACGTCCTCGACCTTCTCGCGCAGCACCGGGTCGAGCTGGTCATAGACGCCGAGCTGGCCGGCGTTGACGATGCCCATGGTCAGCCCGGCCTGGATGGCGTGGTAGAGGAAGACGGTGTGGATGGCTTCGCGCACCGCCTCGTTGCCGCGGAAGGAGAAGGAGACGTTGGAGATGCCGCCGGAGATGCCGGCGTGCGGCAGGTTCTGCCTTGATCCAGCGCGTCGCCTCGATGAAATCGACGGCGTAGTTGTCGTGCTCGGGGATGCCGGTGGCGATGGCGAAGACGTTGGGGTCGAAGATGATGTCCTCGGCCGGGAAGCCGTCGGCCACCAGCAGGTCGTAGGCGCGCTTGCAGATCTCGGTCTTGCGCTGGTAGGTGTCGGCCTGGCCGGCCTCGTCGAAAGCCATGACGATCGCCGCCGCGCCGTAGCGGCGCGCGAGGCGCGCCTGTTCGAGGAACTTCGCCTCGCCTTCCTTCATCGAGATGGAATTGACGATGCCCTTGCCCTGGATGCACTTGAGGCCGGCCTCGATCACGTCCCACTTCGAGGAGTCGAGCATGATCGGCACCTTGCAGATGTCCGGCTCGGAACCGACGAGGTGCAGGAACCGGACCATCGCCGCCTGCGAATCCAGCATGGCCTCGTCCATGTTGATGTCGATGACCTGGGCGCCGTTCTCGACCTGGCTGCGGGCGACGGCGAGCGCATCGTCGAAGCGGCCCTCGAGGATCATTTTGGCGAAGGCGCGCGAGCCGGTGACGTTGGTGCGCTCGCCGACGTTGACGAACAGGCTGTCGGCGCCGACGTTGAAGGGCTCGAGGCCGGAGAGGCGCAGCTTGGCGTCGACTGCGGGAATCGCGCGCGGCTTGACGCCGGCCATGACGGCGGCGATGGCCTTGATGTGGTCGGGCGAGGTGCCGCAGCAGCCGCCGGCGATGTTGATGATGCCGCTCCTCGCCCATTGCGCCATCTCGTCGGCCAGCATCTGCGGCGTCTCGTCGTAGCCGCCGAAGGCGTTGGGCAGGCCGGCATTGGGGTGCGCCGAG
The DNA here is from genome assembly GCA_963709555.1 of uncultured beta proteobacterium. Classification (GTDB taxonomy): domain Bacteria; phylum Pseudomonadota; class Gammaproteobacteria; order Burkholderiales; family Rhodocyclaceae; genus Sulfurisoma. Next base: position 216,272 of record CAVPWR010000002.1, read on the forward strand.
ACGTAGCAGTCGGCGACGCGCGAGATCTCCTCGACGTACTGGCGCAATTCCCCGGCGCCCAGTGCGCAGTTGAGGCCGAAGCTGAGCGGCCGGGCATGGCGCAGCGAGTTCCAGAAGGCCTCGGCGGTCTGGCCCGAGAGCGTGCGGCCCGAGGCGTCGGTGATGGTGCCGGAGATCATCAGCGGCCACTGGCGGCCGGCGTCGAGGAAGAACTTCTCGATGGCGAACAGCGCGGCCTTGGCGTTGAGGGTGTCGAACACCGTCTCGACCAGCAGGATGTCGGCGCCGCCCTCGACCAGTCCCCTGGCCGACTGATAGTAGTCGTCGACCAGCGCATCGAAGGTGACGTTGCGGAAGCCCGGGTCGTTCACGTCGGGTGAGAGCGAGCAGGTGCGCGAGGTGGGGCCGAGCACGCCGGCGACGAAGCGCGGCTTCTCCGGAGTGGAGAATTTGTCGGCGACCTCGCGGGCGAGGCGCGCGCCAGCGACGTTCAACTCGTAGGCGAGGTCCTCGAGGCCGTACTCGGCCTGCGACACGCGGGTGGCGTTGAAGGTGTTGGTTTCGAGGATGTCGGCGCCGGCCTCGAGGTAGGCGGCGTGGATGCCGCCGATCACGTCCGGCCGCGTCAGACACAGCAGGTCGTTGTTGCCCTTGAGGTCTTTCGCGTGAGCCTCGAAGCGGCTGCCGCGATAATCGGCCTCGACGAGATTGTGACGTTGCACCATGGTGCCCATGGCGCCGTCGAGAATGAGAATGCGCTGTGCGAGCAGGTCGCGCAGCTCCTGGGTGCGATCGGGTTGCATATCCGGGGACGCGAAAGTTCGCGAAGGGCTTGAATTGGCGCGGATTTTAGCACCGCCGCCCACCCCCGGCAGCGTCAGCCCGCCGAGCCTTCCTCGCTGCGGCTGGTGCCGGTGACGGCACCGAACTCGTCGAAATGCACGTTGAACAGGGCGCGCGTATCAGGAAAGGGCGATTCGATGCGCCAGTCCCAAACCTCCTCGCGCTTGAGCGGATAGAACACCGTGGTGCGCGGGCGGCCGAGCAGGCGGCGCACGCGGTCGTGCGTCCAGCCCTTCTCGATCCGGGCGAAATACGCGTCGCCCAGCACCTGCTCGACACGCAGAAGGATGTGTCTGGCATCGAGGGTCAGCATGTGGCATCGGGTGCCCTCGGGACCCTGCGGGTATTCCCAGGTCGCCGTGCCGTCCTCGTTGTGCCAGGCCTCGGCGGGTTCGCCGAGGCGGGCGATGATCTCCGCCCCTGTACTCTTCCCGGGTTCGAGCGCCCCGAACGGGGAGAGGAAATTAGCAATAAACATGGTTAATGAGCCTATAGATTTTATTGCACTCCTTTTCTATAATATCGCTTCCCCCACAAAGGAGAGGCGACATGGAACACCTGACTCCAAAAGAGACCGCAGAATTTCTGCACCACAATCCCAAGGCGCTGTTCGTCGACTGCCGCAGCGAGATGGAATTCCTCTTCGTCGGCCACCCCGCCGGGGCGCTGCACGTGTCGTGGAACGATGGTCCCGACTGGGACGTCAATCCGCATTTCGTCGGCGAGGTGAAAAAGTTCGCCGGCCACGTCCATGATCGCCCCGTCGTGCTGATCTGCCGCAGCGGCAACCGTTCCATAGACGCCGGCAATGCGCTGGAAACCGCCGGCTTTACCCGTGTTTACAACGTGCTGCACGGCTTCGAGGGCGAGCTCGACGACACCCACCATCGCGGTTCGGTGAATGGCTGGCGCTTCGAAGGTTTGCCCTGGGAACAGTGCTGAGCTGAATATCGCAGCCGACCCCGGTCGGCTGCGACGGGGAGAGACGCATCGGCTACCATGCGCGGCTATGCCGCTCCCATCCCTGATGTCCCGTTTCCTCGACCCCAAGCGCTGGATGCGCTGGATGCTCGAAGCCCTCCTGATCATCGCCATCGTCGTCGCCGTGCAGCTGTGGCAGGCGCGCGACCTGCCCGAGGGGCCGGCGCCGGCGCTTGCCGGTACGCTGGCCGACGGTCGCGCGGCCTCGCTCGCCGACGCGCTCAAGGCCGCCGACGGCAAGCCCGTGCTGGTCGCCTTCTGGGCTACCTGGTGTCCGGTATGCAAAGCCGAGGAGAGCAACATCGCGGCGGTGGCGCGCGACTGGCCGACGCTGACGATCGCCATGCAGTCGGGCGACGCGGCGGCGGTGGCGAAGCACCTGAAGGAGCGCGGCCTCGATTTCCCGGCGCTGATCGACGCCGACGGCCGCCTCGCCACGGCCTGGAAGGTGCGCGGCGTGCCCACGCATTTCATCGTCGACAGCCGCGGCATCGTCCGCTTCCAGCTGGTCGGATACACCACCAGCTTAGGCTTGCGCGCGCGGCTGTGGTGGGCATCGCGCCCGGCGGCGTAGTGGGCCATCCTCCGGCCTCGCTGGCCTGGTCGATCTGGACCCTCGGCGCCCTGCTTTACCTCGTCGCCTTCTTCCAGCGCGTCTCGCCGGCGGTGATGACCGACCAGTTGATGGCCGAGTTCGCCATCGGCGGCGCCGGGCTCGGCAACCTCTCGGCCTACTACTTCTACGCCTACGTCGCGATGCAGATCCCGACCGGCCTGCTGGCCGACCGCTGGGGACCGCGCAAGTTGCTGGCGAGCGGCACGGCGGTGGCGGCGCTGGGCGGCCTGCTCTTCGCGCTGTCGCCGAGCCTTGCCTGGGCCAGCGCCGGGCGGCTGCTGGTCGGCGCCGCGGTGGCGGTCGGCTTCGTCTCCATGCTCAAGCTCTCCTCGCACTGGATCGCGCCGCGCCAGTTCGCGCTGGTCTCGGGCCTGCTGCTGATGATGGGGTTGATCGGCGGCGTCAGCGCCGGGGTGCCGTTGCGGCTGCTGGTCGATGCCTACGGCTGGCGAGCGGTGATGGCGGTGTTCGCCCTGCTCACCGCGCTGCTGGCGGTGGCGATCTGGCTGTGGGTGCGCGACGACCCGGCCGAGCGCGGCTACGCCAGCCATTTCCACGGCCATGCGGATGGAGCGCGCGAGCACGCGCCGATACTGCGGAGCCTGGCCCAGGTGCTGTCCTACCGCAACCTCTGGGTGCTGGCGCTGGTGCCGGTGGGCATTTCCGGCGCGGTGCTGACCTTCGCCGGCCTCTGGGGCGTGCCCTGGCTGCGGCAGGTGCATGGCCTCGACGCCAAAACGGCCGCCGCGATCAATTCGGTGATGCTGGTGGCGTGGGGCGTCGGCGGGCCGCTGCTCGGCGCGTGGTCGACGCGGATGGGCCGGCGCAAGCCGATCTACCTCGCCAGCGGCATCGTCGCGGTTCTCGGCTGGGCGGCGGTGATCTATGCCGCGCTGCCGATCTGGGCCCTGGTCGCGGTGCTGGCGCTGACCGGCTTCGCCTCGGGCAACATCATCATCGGCTTCGCCTGGGCCAAGGAATCGGTGCCGCTGCGGTTGATGGGCACGGCCTCGGGCGTGGCCAACATGGGGCCGCTGATGGGCGGCATGCTGCTGCAGCCCGGCGTCGGCTGGATGCTCGACCGCTACTGGAGCGGCAGCCTGGCCGGCGGCGCGCGCATCTACGACGCGGCGGCCTACCAGGCCGGTTTTTCGCTGCTGTTCGCCACCGTCGTCGCCGCGCTGATCATGCTGCTGTTCGCGCGGGAAAGCCACTGCAGACAGACGACTTAGCCGCGTCCTATCCCAAGCCCCTGCGATAGTGGATCGCCTCGGCGACGTGGGCACCGTGGACGTTCTCTTCGCCGGCAAGATCGGCGATGGTGCGCGCGACCTTCAATACGCGGTGATAGGCGCGCGCCGACAGTTTCAGTTGCGTCATCGCCTGCTTCAACAGCTGCGCGCCGGTACAGTCCGGCAGGCAATAGCGGTCGATCTCGTCGGGGGTGAGCAGCGCATTGGCCTTGTCCTGGCGCAAGATCTGGCGTCTGCGCGAGGCCGCGACGCGCTCGCGCACCACGCTCGATGACTCGCCTTCGCCGCGCGAGGCGAGATCCGCCTCGGCCACCGCCGGCACCTGGATCATCAGGTCGATGCGGTCGAGGAAGGGGCCGGAAAGCTTGCTGCGATATCGCGCCACCTGGTCCGGCGTGCAGCGGCAGCGCGCCTCGCCCAAGTGGCCGCAGGGACAGGGATTCATCGCCGCGACCAGCTGGAAGCGCGCCGGGAACTCGGCGCGGCGGGCGGCGCGGGCGACGTGGATGTGGCCGGTTTCGAGCGGCTCGCGCAGCGCCTCGAGCACGCTGCGCTGCGAATTCCGGCAACTCGTCGAGGAAGAGCACGCCATGGTGCGCCAGCGAGATCTCGCCCGGGCGCGGCACGCCGCCGCCGCCGACCAGCGCCGGGGCGGAGGCCGAGTGGTGAGGCGAACGAAAGGGCCGCTGCGCCCAGCGCGTCGTGTCGAAGGTTCCGCCGAGCGACTGCACCGCCGCGCTCGCCAAGGCCTCGTCGCGGGTCATCGGCGGCAGGATGCCGGGCAGGCGACTCGCCAGCATCGACTTGCCGGTGCCGGGCGGGCCGCTCATCAGCAGCGAATGGCCACCGGCGGCGGCGACTTCCAGTGCACGCTTGGCCTGCGCCTGGCCCTTGACCTCGGCGAGATCGGGGTAGGTCGAAAATGTCGGCGCTGGCGCCACGGCGGCTTCCTGTAGCGGCGCCTGTCCGCCCAGATGGGCGCAGACTTCGAGCAGCGAAACGGCCGGCAGCACGGCCAGGCCGTCGATCAGGGCGGCCTCGGCGGCGCTCTCGCGCGGCAGCACGAAGCTGCGGCCGTTGCCGGCGGCGGCGAGGCACATGGCCAGTGCGCCGCGTATCGGCCGCAGCTCGCCCGAGAGCGAAAGTTCGCCGGCGAATTCGTGGCGGTCGAGGCCATCGGCCTTGATTTGCCCCGAGGCGATCAGGATGCCCAGTGCGATGGGCAGGTCGAAGCGGCCGGATTCCTTGGGCAGGTCCGCCGGCGCGAGATTGACGGTAATGCGTCGCGCCGGGAATTCGAAGTTGCCGTTCTGGATGGCGGCGCGGACGCGGTCGCGTGCTTCCTTGACCTCGGTGTCGGGCAGGCCGACCAGGGTGAAGGAGGGCAGGCCGGCGGCGAGATGGACCTCGACCGTGACTTCCGGCGCCGCCATGCCTGCGAGCGCACGGCTCCTCAGCACGGCGAGCGTCATGGATCGATTACTTGGCGTGGAGTCTGGTTTCGAGTTCGCTTACGCGCGCCTCGAGTGCGGCGATCCTGCGCCGCGTCTCGGCCAGCACCTCACGCTGCACGTCGAATTCCTCGCGTGTCACGAGATTGAGTCGGGTCAGTCCGCTGGAGAGAAAGGCCTTGACGTTCTTTTCGATGTCGCCGGCCGGGGTGGCGGCAAGCAGGGCCGAAAACCTGGCGCTGAATTCTTCGAGGGCTTTGGGATCGAGCATGGCATCTGGCCGAATGGATTTCAATGGAAAAGTCTAGCACGTCGCCAGAAGTTGCCAACTTGCGTGGCCGGCACGGGCATCTGCGCTGCACGCACCGAAATAATGCACTTAAATGGTGCAAAGGTGGACGGCCATTGCGCAAAGTAGTGCGCCACACCGCTCATCTGGCTGATTTGTGTTCATATCTAATTGATAAAATTAAATAATTAATTCTGGCACGGTCCGTGCTGTGGGTTGTTTGTACAACTTTCACATCGGAGGCAATCATGTATCGCAAACTTATCGTATCCCTGATCGCCTCGGCGAGCCTTGCTCCGCTGGCGGTGAGCGCGCAGACCGCTGCGCCGGCAACTGCGGCCGCACCTGCCTCGCCGCATACGGTGACCGGCAACTTCATGCTCACCAGCGACTACCGTTTCCGTGGCCTGTCGCAGACCTTCAGGCTGCCGGCCGTGCAGGGTGGCATCGATTATTCGCACACGAGCGGCTTCTATCTTGGCACTTGGGCGTCGAACGTCAGCGGCAACCAGTATCCCAACGGCGCGTCGATGGAATGGGACTTCTACGGCGGCTTCAAGTTCGAGCCGGCCAAGGACTGGATCATCGATCTCGGTGTGCTTCACTACTACTATCCGGGTGCATGGATCTCCAACGTAGCGCCGAACACGGGCAACACCAAGTTCGACAACACCGAGATCTATGCCGCTATCGCCTACAAGTGGATGAGCCTCAAGTACTCGCATACCGTCACCGACCTGTTCGGCATCCGCAGCGAAATATATGTCCCGCCTGCGGTCGGCGGTCTGGCGCAGAACTGCGGCATCGACAGTTCGGGCGTGGCCTACACAACCCGGCCGGCGCCAACGGTACGCCCAGCACGGCTGCTTCGATCCCTCAGGCAGTTCGAAGGGTTCAGGCTACACCGACTTCACCGTCAATTATCCCGCGTCCGAAAAGGCCACCGTGGTCTTCCACGTCGGCCACCAGTCGGTCAAGAACTACGGCGACCTGAGCTACACCGATTGGAAGCTCGGCATCAACTACGACATCGGTTCAGGCTGGATCCTCGGTGCGGCCTATGTCGACACCAACGCCAAGGAGTCGTTCTACCGCTACTTCAATGGCACCCCGTCCGGTGCCACTTCGCCGGACAGCGTCAAGGACATCAGCAGCGGCACGGCCATCGTATCCATCGGCAAGTCTTTCTGAAATATCCAACAGTAAAGGAGCAGACATGAAACTGGTCACCGCAATCATCAAGCCGTTCAAGCTTGACGAAGTGCGTGAAGCCCTCGCCGCCGTAGGCGTGCAGGGAATCACCGTCACCGAAGTCAAAGGCTTCGGCCGCCAGAAGGGCCACACCGAGCTGTATCGCGGCGCCGAATACGTCGTCGATTTCCTGCCCAAGGTGAAGCTCGAGGCCGCCGTCAAGGACGACATGCTCGAGGGCTGCATCGAAGCCATCGAGAAATCCGCCAGCACCGGCAAGATCGGCGACGGCAAGATTTTCGTCTTCAACCTCGAACAATGCATCCGCATCCGCACCGGCGAGTCCGGCGACGAAGCGCTCTGACTTGAGACTGCCAGGAGAACCATCATGAAGAAATTGCTAGGAATCCTGCTCGCGGCCGCGGCCCTGAGCTTCGGCGGAGCGGCCAGTGCCGAGCCCGCCTCGCCCATGCTGATGGCGCAGGCCGCAGCGCCAGCCGGCATGAGCGGCATGGCCGCTGAAGCCAAGCCGGCCGAGGCGGCAGCCCCCGCTGCTGCCGTAACCGCTCCTGCAGCCGCACCCGCAGCCGCAGCCACACCTGCGGCACCCACCATCAACAAGGGCGACAACGCCTGGATCATCGTCGCCACGGCCTTCGTCATCCTCATGAGCATCCCCGGCCTCGCGCTGTTCTACGGCGGCCTGGTGCGCAGCAAGAACATGCTGTCGGTGCTGATGCAGGTGTTCACCGTATTCTCGCTGGTGACGGTGCTGTGGGTCGTCTATGGCTACAGCGTCGCCTTCACCGAGGGCAATGCCTTCTTCGGCAGCCTCGACAAGCTGTTCCTCAAGGGCATCACGCCGGACTCGATCGCCGCCACCTTCAGCAAGGGTGTCGGCATCTCCGAGTTCATCTTCGTCGCCTTCCAGGGCGCGTTCGCGGCCATCACCTGCGGCCTGATCGTCGGCGCCTTCGCCGAACGCATCAAGTTCTCCGCAGTGCTGCTGTTCACCGTGCTGTGGTTCACCTTCAGCTACCTGCCGATGACGCACATGGTCTGGTACTGGGCGGGTCCGGACGGCTACGTGTCGGCTGAAGCAGCCGAGAAACTCGGTGCCACGGCGGGCTATCTGTTCCAGAAGGGCGCGCTCGACTTCGCCGGCGGTACGGTGGTGCACATCAACGCCGCCATCGCCGGTCTGGTCGGTGCCTACATGGTCGGCAAGCGCGTCGGCTACGGCAAGGACTCGATGGCCCCGCACTCGCTGACCTTCACCATGATCGGCGCCTCGCTGCTGTGGTTCGGCTGGTTCGGCTTCAACGCCGGCTCGGCGCTCGAAGCCAACGGCGTCGCGGCTCTGGCCTTCGTCAATACCTGGCTGGCCACGGCTGCCGCGGCGATGTCCTGGATGGTGGTGGAATGGCTGGTCAAGGGCAAGCCCTCGATGCTCGGTGCCGCATCCGGTGCCGTCTCGGGCCTCGTCGCCATCACCCCGGCCGCCGGCTTCGTCGGTGTGGTCGGTGCGCTGGCGATCGGCCTGCTTGCCGGTGTGATCTGCCTGTGGGGCGTCAATGGCCTCAAGAAGCTGCTCGGTGCGGACGACTCGCTCGACGTGTTCGGCGTGCATGGCGTCGGCGGCATCCTCGGCGCGCTGCTCACCGGCGTGTTCGCGGCGCCCAGCCTCGGCGGCAGCGGAGTCTACGACTACGTCGCCAACAAGGTCGCCGACAACTACGACATCATGGGCCAGGTCATCATCCAGGCCACGGGCGTGGGCGTCACCCTCGTCTGGTCCGGTGTGGTCGCCTTCGTCGCCTACAAGATCGTCGATATCTTCGTCGGCCTGCGCGTGGCTGAAGAAGAGGAGCGCGAGGGTCTGGACATCGTGTCCCACGGCGAATCGGCTTACCACGGCTAAAGCATCCACCCCCGGCCTTCCAGCGGAAGGTCGACGGGAAAGTTTCCTCCCTGCGATTTTCGGGCACCGGCAACGGTGCCCGTTTTTTTTGCTTGCGGCAGCGAAGCCTCAGCCGCGACCCTGCCGCCACGGCGCGCCGCCGAACTCCTCGACCAGGAAATCCACCATCGCCCGCACCTTGGGCGAAAGGTTGCGGCCGCTGGGATAGGTGGCGAACAGCGGCACCGGCTCGACGTGGTGCCAGTCGGCGAGGATGGGCACCAGCTTGCCGCCGCGAATGGCGTCGCCGACGATGACGTCGGTCAGGCGCGTGATGCCCACGCCGGCCACGGCCAGCTGCAGGACGGTTTCGGCATTGTTCGCGGCGACATTGCCGGCGACCTGCACCACGCGGATGCCATCGTCGGTGTCGAAGGGCCACCGGCGCAGGGCCGGCAGGCTGGTGATCCACAAGCAGTTGTGCCGCTGCAGGTCGTCGGGTGTCCGCGGGGTGCCGTGGCGCGCCAGGTAGTCGGGTGCCGCGCAGATCACCCGCTCCAGATTGCAGATGCGCCGCGCCACCGTGGATGATTCTTCCAGGGTACCGATGCGGATCGCCAAGTCGATGCCTTCCTCCATGGCGCCCGCCTGGTGGTCGCTGATGGTGATGTCCATCTCGACCGCGGGGTGACGCGCCAGAAAACGTGGAATGGCCGGCGCCAGCTGGTGCATGCCGAAGGCGGATCCGCAGTGAAGGCGCAGCAGGCCGCGCGGGCTGGCGCCGGCCTGCGCGATCTCCGCCTCCGCCTCGTCCAGTGCGGTCAGGATCGGGCGGGATCGGGCGTAGAAAGCTTCCCCCTCGGCCGTCAGTTGCAGACGGCGCGTGGTGCGGTGCAGGAGCCGGGCGCCCAGTCGGTCTTCGAGTCGCGTCACCAGCTTGGACAGGGCCGATGGCGTCAGGCCAATATCCCGCGCCGCGGCGGAAAACCCTCCGGTTTCCACGGCACGAACAAAAGCGGTCATTTCGGCGGTGCGATCCATGGCCTTATTATGGACAGAAATTCATCAATGTTGTTCCAGATGTAGTGATTGTTCTTATATCAGAGTGCAATTAGACTGAAGCCCATCAGATGTTGCAATGCACCACTTGCCGGAGGCAATCATGTCACTCCTCAATACGTCCGAGATCGACCACGTCCGCGAACTGCGCGCCGATGAAATGCAGCAATTGCGGAAACGCGCTTTTGCGCGGTTGGCGGACTATGGCCGACTGTTCGGCGCCACCGTGGTTTCGGTGTTGCTGGCCATCAGTGAAGGCTTGCGTCCCCTGTTTTCCTGGAATCCCCGGGCGAAAGGCCCTCGCTAATCCGCGACGGGTCGCGGCAAAGCCTTGTCGGCCTGAGTCCACCGGGTGCTGCCGCCGGTCCGTGCTTTGCCCGAACCCCCGCCCGAATCTCCAACCTGACTCCCGCCCGACGGGCACCGGCAACGGTGCCCTTTTTTTGAAAAGTCGGCGCTGGCGACACGCCGATGCGGGGCTACTGGGCCTAGAATGAGCGGCGACTTTGTTCGTTCAAGCTTGAAGGAGATGTTCGCGCCCCGCCGCGTTGCAGCGGGTTTCCGCTGGCCGATTCCATTTTCATGGACAAGACTCCCGCCTCATCGCCCGGCCCGGTTCCTGCGTCGCATACGTCCCATGTGCGCCCGGCCATGCTGCGCACCATCCTGCAGGCCATTCCTGACCTGGTCTGGATCAAGGACCCGGACGGCGTCTATATAGCCTGCAATCCGACCTTCGAGCGCCTCTACGGCGCCAGGGAGGCGGACATCATCGGCAAGACCGACTACGATTTCGTCGCGCGCGAGCAAGCCGATTTCTTCCGCCAAAAGGATCGCGAGGCGGCGGCGGCAGGCAAGCCCACGAGCAACGAAGAGTGGCTGACTTTCGCCGCCGACGGTTATCGCGGCCTCTTCGAAACCGTCAAGACCCCGATACTCGACACCGGGGGACGGCTGGTCGGCGTGCTCGGCATCGCCCGCGACATCAGCGAGCACCGCACGCTCGAATCGACGCTGATGACGACCGCCGGCTTCGTTTCTCAGCATCATGGGGCCGGCTGTTTCGATGCACTGGTCAGGTTCGCCGCCGAGACCTTCGGCGTCGATTACGTGCACCTCGCGCTGCTGGAGCCGGACCCGGGTCGGGTGCGCGTCATCGCCGCCTGGTCGGATGGCCAGCGCCTCGAGCCCGGCTATGTCTACGCCCTGGCCGGCACACCCTGCGAGAACGTGCTGCAGAAGGCGCGCAAGTGCTACGGCGACCATGTGCAGGCACTGTTTCCGCAGGATCCTGACCTCGTAACCTTGCACGCCGAAGCCTACATCGGCGAACCGATACTCGACGGCGCCGGCCGCGTGGTCGGCCTCATCGTGCTGGTGGCCCGGCAGGCGATGCCCTATTCGCAGACCATCGAGGCCGGCATGCGCATTCTCGCCGCCCGCGCCAGCACCGAGCTGGTGCGGCGGCAGGCGGAAGCGGCCCTGCGCAGTAACGAGGAGCGCTACCGGCGCATCAGTACGCTCACCAGCGACGTCATCTTTTCCTGCTACCGCGGGAGCGACGGCCAGTTTCGCATCGACTGGTGCGGCGGCAATGCCGAGGACGTCTTCGGCTTCAGCAACGAGGCGCTGCTGGCCCGCGGCTGCTGGCGCTGCTCGGTGCTGGCGGAGGACCTGCCGCTGTTCAAGCGCAACATCACCGAACTCGCACCCGGCCATTCGAGCGACTGCACCCTGCGCATCACCCATGCCGACGGTACGCTGCGCTGGCTGCGCAGCTACGCCCATGTCGAGGACGACCCCACGGGCACCGGCGTGCATCGCCTCTACGGTGCCTGCCAGGACGTCACGGTCCAGCACCAGGCCGAGGCGGCGCTGCGCGACAGCCAGGAACGGCTGCGGCTGATCCTCGATTCGGCGGCCGAGGCGATCTACGGCGCCGACACCAAGGGCATCTGCACCTTCGTGAACAAGGCCTGCCTGCGCATGCTCGGCTACGAGCGCGAGGAAGACCTGGTCGGCAAGGGTATCCATGCCCTGATCCACCACACCTATCCCGACGGCCGGCCCTACCCGAAGGAGCAATGCCATGTGCGGCACTCCACCCTCGAGGGCAGGAGCACCCATGTCGAGGACGAGGTGCACTGGCGCGCCGACGGCAGCAGCTTCCCGGTCGAATACTGGTCGCACCCCATGTACCGCGACGGCGAACTGGTCGGCGCCGTCGTCACCTTCGTCGACATCAGCGAGCGCAAGGCGGTGGAAAGTGCGCTGCGCGCCAGCGAGGCGCGCTTCCGTGGCATCTTCGACAACGTCGATGCGCTGGCGATCCAGGGCTACTCGTCCGACGGCACGGTGACCTACTGGAACCGGGCCTCGGAAAAGATCTACGGCTACAGTGCCGCCGAAGCCATCGGCGGCAACCTGCTCGACCTGATCATTCCGCCCGAGGCTCATGCCGAGGTCAAGGGTGCCGTGCACTGGATGTTCGACCACAAGCAGGGCATACCCGCCGGGCGCCTCGAGCTGCTGCGCAAGGATGGCAGTACCGTCCCGGTGTATTCGAGCCACACCGTGGTCGATACCCCCGACAACGGCGCCACGCTGTTCTGCCTCGATATCGATATGACCGAACTCGACCGCGCCGAGCAGGCGCAGCGCGAAAGCGAGGCGCGCTACCGCGCGCTGTTCGAGAACTCCGGCGATGGCATCTTCGTGACCCGCGGGCCGCTGATCGTCGACTGCAACGACTCGGTGCGGCGCATCTTCCGCTGCGACCGCGAGGAAATGCTCGGGCACAGCATCGTCGATTTCTGCCCCGAGCGGCAGCCCGACGGCACGCCGTCGGCGCAGGCGGCGATGGAGCACATAAGGCGCACCCTCGCCGGCGAGCGAACCGATCCTCGAATGGCGCCATCAGCGCCTGGACGGCAGCCTCTTCGATGCCGAGGTCAAGCTCACCACTGTCAGCATCGGCGGCGAGATGCACATCATCGCCACCATGCGCGACATCACCGAACGCAAGCAGGCCGAGGCGCGCATCGAGTTCCTTGCCCACCATGACCCGCTGACGGGCCTGCCCAACCGCGTGCTGTTGCGCGACCGCTTCGAGCAGGCCCGGGCCTTCGCCGAGCGCAACCACGCGCAGGTGGGGATGCTGTTCCTCGACCTCGACAACTTCAAGGCGGTCAACGACACGCTGGGCCACGCCGCCGGCGACGAGCTGCTCAAGGCCGTGGTGTTCCGCCTCGAGGAGTGCGTGCGCGACACCGACACCATGAGCCGGCAGGGCGGCGACGAGTTCATCATCCTGCTCAACAACATTCCCGACCCGGCCACGGCGGAGCGCGTCGCCGGCGAGATCCTGCTGCGGCTGACCGAGCCCGTCCTCGTCAACGGCCACGCCATTGCCACGGGGGGAAGCATAGGCATCGCCCTCTACCCCGAGGACGGCCAGAACTTCGACACCCTGCTGCAGCGTGCCGACACCGCGATGTACACGGCCAAGGCGGCCGGCCGCAATACCTATCGCTTCTTCGATCAGAGGATGAACGACCAGGTGCGCGAACACATGCTGCTGCAGAATCGCCTGCACCAGGCGCTGGGCCGCGCGGAATTCCGCCTCGCCTACCAGCCCAAGTACGACATCGAAGGCCGCCGCATCACCGGCCTCGAGGCGCTGCTGCGCTGGAACGATCCCGAAGTCGGCGAGGTGTCGCCGGCCCGCTTCATTCCGGTGGCCGAGGATTGCGGCCTGATCGTGCCCATCGGCCGCTGGGTGCTCGAGACCGCCTGCCGCCAGGTCGCGATCTGGCTGGCGGCCGGGCTGGCGCCGCCGCCGGTGTCGGTCAATCTCTCGGCGCTGCAGTTCCGTCGCGGCCGCCTGGTCGAGACCGTGGCCGAGGTGCTGGAGCAGACCGGTCTGCCCGCCGGCCTGCTCGAGCTCGAACTCACCGAGTCGATCCTGCTGCAGGACGTGGACAACACGCTCGATACCGTGCGCCGCCTCAAGGCGCTCGGCGTCGTGCTGTCGATCGACGATTTCGGCACCGGCTACTCCTCGCTGTCCTATCTCAAGCGCTTCGCCGTCGATAAGCTCAAGATCGACCAGAGCTTCGTCCGCGACGTCGGCAGCGACCCGGACGACGAGGCCATCGTGCGTGCCATCATCCAGCTGGCGCGCAGCCTGCGCCTCGGCATCATCGCCGAAGGTGTCGAGACGAAGGAGCAGCTCGCCTTCCTGCGGGCCGAGGGTTGCGAGGAAATCCAGGGCTACCTGTTCAGCCGGCCGCTGCCGCCGGCCGGGATCGAGGCCCTGCTGAAGGGTTAGCGGAACACCACCGTCTTGTTGCCGTGGACCAGCACGCGGTCCTCGAGGTGGTAGCGCAGGCCGCGCGCCAGCACGGTCTTCTCGATGTCCTTGCCGTAGCGCACCATGTCGTCGGGCGAGTCGGAGTGGTCGATGCGGATCACGTCCTGTTCGATGATCGGCCCCTGGTCGAGCTCGGCGGTGACGTAGTGGCAGGTGGCGCCGATCAGCTTGACGCCGCGCGCGTAGGCCTGGTGGTAGGGCTTGGCGCCGACGAAGCTGGGCAGGAAGCTGTGGTGGATGTTGAGGATCTTGCCCGGGTGCGCGGCGCAGAGGTCGGGCGAGAGGATCTGCATGTAGCGCGCCAGCACCATGGTGTCGCCGTGCGACTCCTCGAACAGGCGCTGCACCTCGGCATAGGCCTGCGGCTTGTTCTCCGCCGTGACCGGCACGTGGTGGAAGGGAATGCCGTGCCACTCGACGAAACCCTTGAAGGTGTCGTGGTTCGAGATGACGCAGGGAATTTCGATGTCGAGTTCCTTCGACTGCCAGCGCGCCAGCAGGTCGTAGAGGCAATGTTCCTGCTTCGACACCATGATCACCACGCGCTTCTTCACCGCGCTGTCGCTGATCTTCCAGTCCATTTCGAGCTCGCGCGCGATCGGCGAAAAGCGCTCGCGGAACTCGGTGAGCATGAAGGGCAGCGAGTCGGCCTTCACTTCGATGCGCATGAAGTAGCGCGCGGGCCTGCCACCGTTGGCTTCGTCGCCCTCGTCCGAATGGAAGCTCGATTCGAGGATCCAGCCCTTGTGCTCGGCGATGAAGCCGGTGACGCGCGCGATGATGCCGGATCGGTCGGGGCAGGAGGCGGCGAGGGTGTAGTAGCGGTCGCGATGCATGTCAGTTCCGTGGGGCTGCGTGTTGGCGGCGAGAGGCGAAGCGCCACGTGCGTTGGGCTGCGGCGCACGCCCGGGGTGTCGGGTAGCCGGCCCTGCTCATGTCCCCCGAATCGGGCTGAGCCCGATTCTCCTCCTTTACTTCGCTGGTCCGGCTACCCGACACCCCGGGCGGGGCATGCTGGTGCCTTGCCGGGGAGAACAAGCTGCCAAGTTTCCCGATGGAAGCGCTGGGGTGCTCTGCGCAGCGAAGTAAAGGAGGAGGTGGCGTCCAGCGGACGCCGCCGGGGGACATGAGCGGAGTAGAGCACCCCAGTGATTCCATCGTGCACCGAAGACCCGCAGTCATCCCTAAATCCGTGTCGAAGCCTTGTCGATCTCGGCGCGCAGCTCGGCGTAGTTCATCGTCACCGGGAACTGCGGGAACTCGTCGATCACGTTCTGCGGCGGATGGAACAGGATGCCGGCGTGGGCCTCGCCCAGCATGGCCGTGTCGTTGTAGGAATCGCCGGCAGCGATGACCTTGAATTGCAGTTCCTTGAAGCGCTGCACCGATTCCTTCTTCTGGTTGGGCATGCGCAGGTGGTAATTCACCAGGTAACCGGCGGCGTCGGCTTCGAGCTTGTGGCAGAACAGAGCCGGGTAACCCAGCTGCGCCATCAGCGGCATGGCGAACTCGTAGAAGGTGTCGGAGAGGATGATGACCTGGAAATCGCGGCGCAGATCATCCAGAAATTGCCTGGCGCCGGCCATCGGCCCCATGTCGGAGATCACTTTCTGGATGTCGGGCAGGCCGAGCTTGTGCTGCTTGAGCAGGTCGAGCCGGTACTTCATCAGCACGTCGTAGTCCGGCTCGTCGCGGGTGGTGCGGCGCAGTTCGGGAATGCCGGTGCGTTCGGCGAATTCGATCCAGATTTCGGGGACGAGGACCCCTTCGAGGTCGAGACAAACCAGCTGCACGGCGGACTCCTGGACGAAAGCGACGGAATAATGCGATTTTACTCGACGGCCAAAGCTTCCAGCTGCTCATGCACTTCGAGCCAGCGGCTCTCGGCGGTTTCGATCGCGTCGGCGAGTTCGGTTTGGCGTTTGTTCAGGCTTTCGATCAGCGCGCGATCCGGCGTGGCATAGAGCGCGGGATCGGCCAGCTGGGCGTCGAGTCCGGCTTTATCAGCCTGCCAGCCGGCGAGCTGCTTCTCTAGCTTTTCCGCTTCCTTGACCAGCGGCCGCCGTGCCGCCAGCGCCGACTTTCTGCTGGCCGCGTCACTGGCACGCGCTTCCTGTCGTGCGGCCTTGTCCGGATCGTCGGTGGTGGCGGTGCGCGACTGCCCGCGCCGCGCCGCCAGCCAGGCCGCGTAGTCGTCGAGGTCGCCGTCGAAGGGTTGCGCCGCGCCGTCGGCCACCAGCCACAGTTCGTCGACCGTGGTGCGCAGCAGGTGGCGGTCGTGCGACACCAGCACCATCGCCGCCTCGGTTTCCTGCAAGGCGAGCGTCAGTGCCTCGCGCATCTCGAGGTCGAGGTGGTTGGTCGGCTCGTCGAGCAGCAGCAGGTTGGGGCGGGTGCGGATCATCAGCGCCAGCGCCAGCCGTGCCTTCTCGCCGCCGGAGAAATGGCGGCAGGGCGCGTCGGCCATCTGGCCGCGGAAGTCGAAGCCGCCGATGTAGTTGCGCAGTTCCTGCTCGCGCGTGGCCGGCTCCTGCCGCACCAGATGCTGCAGCGGGCTTTCGTCGGGGCGCAGCAGTTCCATCTGGTGCTGGGCGAAGTAGCCGATCTTGAGGTGGCGGCCCTCGATTCGGCGTCCCGCCAGCGCCGACTTTTCCCCTGAGAGCAACTTCACCAGCGTCGACTTGCCGGCGCCGTTGCGGCCGAGCAGGCCGATGCGGCTGCCCGGGCGCAGGGTGAGCTTGATGTGGCGCAGCAGCGCATTGTCGCCATAGCCGGCCGCCGCGTCTTCCAGCGCCAGCAGCGGATCGGAAAAGCCATCGGGCTCGGCGAAGCGGAACTCGAACGGCGTATCGACGTGGGCGGCGCTGATCAGCTCCATCCGCTCCAGCGCCTTGATCCGGCTCTGCGCCTGCCGCGCCTTGCTGGCCTTGGCGCGGAAGCGGTCGATGTAGGCGTGCAGGTGGGCGACCTCACGCTCCTGCTTGGCGTGCATGGCCTGCTGCAGGGCCAGCGCCTCGGCGCGGGTGCGCTCGAAGGCCGAGTAGTTGCCCGAGTAGAGCTTCATCTGGCCGGCATCGATGTGCAGGATCTGGCCGACGACCGCATCGAGGAAATCGCGGTCGTGCGAGATCATCACCAGCGTGCCGGGGAAGGACTTGAGCCAGGCCTCGAGCCAGAGCACGGCGTCGAGGTCGAGGTGGTTGGTCGGCTCGTCGAGCAGCAGCAGGTCGGAGCGCGCCACCAGCGCCCGCGCCAGGTTGAGGCGCACGCGCCAGCCGCCGGAAAAGTCGGCGACGGCGCGACGGTGATCTTCTTCCGTGAAGCCGAGGCCGGCGAGGATCTCGGCGGCGCGCGCCTTGGCCGACGTAGCCCTCGATGTCCTGCAGCCGCGTGTGCAGCTCGGCGATGCGGTGGCCATCGTGCGCGGCTTCGGCCGCGACCAGGCCGGCCTCGACCGCGCGCAGCTCGGTGTCGCCGTCGAGCACGAATTCCAGCGCGGCATCCGGCAGCGCCGGCGTTTCCTGCGCGACGTGGCCGACGCGCCAGATCGCGGGCATCTCGAGGTCGCCGGCTTCCTGGTGCAGCTCGCCGCGCAGCAGCGCGAAGAACGAGGACTTGCCGCAGCCGTTGGCACCGGTGAGGCCGATCTTCCAGCCCGGGTGCATCTGCAGCGAGGCGTCGGTGACCAGCGGCTTGCCGGCGCGGGCGAAGGCGAGCTTGCGCAGGAGGATCATGTCGGTTGCTTGACCACGCTTCGCACTGCCTGGCGGGCAAGGCACGGCATATGTTGGACATTGGGGCGCGCCAAGGGTGGCGGATAGCCGGCACTGCTCATGTCATCCGGACCGGGCTGCGCCCGATCCTCCTTCTTTACTTCGCTGTGCCGGCTACCCGCTGCCCTTGGCGGGACAGGCCGGTGCTTTGCCGGGACCAGCCGGCTACGACGCTTCCAGATCGGACCGGTGGGGTGCTCTGCATAGCGAAGTAAAGAAGGAGGCGGCGGTCGAAGACCGGCGCCGGGTGACATGAGCGGCGCAGAGCACCCCACCGGCCCGATCACGCACCAAACCCCGCGTGACATGAACGCAGTAGAGCACCCCAGTGGCCCTATCGCACACCAGATATCGCTCCTCATCGCAGGGCAGTCAGCAAACCCTGCCAGCGCTCCCATTCCTCGCGGCAGGCATCGGGCACGGGAATGTTGGTCGGTACGGCGAGGCAGTCGAACGGCGCCAGCCCCTGCGCAATGCGTATGGCATGGGCGAGGCAGTCGTACCAGACGCGGTCGACATCGGGATGGCCGGCGACGGCGGCGTGGACCGCTTCGGGGAAGTCGAAGCGCTGCAGGTAGCGCTCCGACACCTGGCGGATCGGGCAGGGAAATATTTCCTGTTGCGCCTTGGCCTTGGTGATCGGATCGGCGCCCTTGCAGCGGGCAAGGTATTTCTCCATCAGCGCCGGGAAGGTCTCGGCCACGGCCAGCCAGCCGATGCCGGAAACGAGGCCGGTGGTGAAGGCCTCGTCGGCGAAGCGCTGCGGGATGTCGTGGGCCTCCAGCAGCGCGCGCATCGCCGCGCCGGTGGCGATGCCGTTCATCCAGAAGCCCTGGTAGTCGAAGCCGGGGCAGACACCCTTCTTGTAGCGCGACATCATCTCGGCGACGAAGACGACGCGGCGGACGAAGCCGGTGCCGAGCCGGGAGACGGCGGCCGGCACCGAGGCGGTCTTGCCGGCGGCGGCGAAGCGCGCGGCGTTGGCCGAATTGATCAGCGAGGCCGAGATCACCGGGTTGGGCTGGATCACGCTGGCCATGGTCCTGGCGTCGCCTTCCTCGGCGGCGGCCTCGACCTGGCGGAAGATGGAACCGGGGGTCGGCAGGCTGCCGTGCGACTCGACCGCTTCGAGGAACTCGCGCATCGAGGGCGTTTCATCGACCAGGCTCGGCCCCTCGATGATGGCCGACAGCAGTTCGATCGCCGCCTCGCCGGCGCCGCCGACCTCGCGGTAAAAGGCATCGATGCTCGAACCGCCGGGGAACTTGCGGATCTCGACCGCCGGCGCTGCCCTGTCGCCGGCCAGCTGCAGCGCCGGCACCGCCTCCATGAAGCGGCCGTAGCCGTCGATCACCGTCCAGCAGCAGGCAGCCACCGCCGCGCCGAGCTCGGCGCGGAGCCAGCCGATCGCCGCCGGCGCCAGTTCGGCGATCGGCCGCCCCGGGTCGTGGCGCGGGTCGCCGCCGAGCGCGACCACCGCCGGCCAGGTCTCGCCGGCCGGGACGAAGGCGGCGATGACGCCGAAGCCGGGGCGGGCCGTGCCGTCGGCGCCGATTTCCAGTTCGAAGGTGCGGGGGTCCATGTGTTGCATCACTCGACGCCGAGTGTATGCAGGTACTCGTCGTAGTTGCCGCGGTAGTCGACGTAGCTGCCGTCCTGCTTGATCTCGAGGATGCGCGTGGCCAGCGAGGAGACGAACTCGCGGTCGTGGGAGACGAAGACCAGCGTGCCCTCGTATTTCTCCAGCGCGGTGTTGAGCGACTCGATGGATTCCATGTCGAGGTGGTTGGTCGGCTCGTCGAGCACCAGCACGTTGGAATTGAGCAGCATCAGCTTGCCGAAGATCATGCGCCCCTGCTCGCCGCCGGAGATGACGCGCACCGGCTTCTTCACGTCGTCGCCGCCGAACAGCAGGCGGCCGAGCGTCTGCCGCATCAGCGTCTCGGCATCGGCGCCGTCGTAGCCGCCGGCGCGCACGTAGCCGGTGATCCACTCGGTCAGCGTCAGGTCGGAAGCGAAATCGGCGGCGTGGTCCTGGGCGTAGTAGCCGGGGCGGGCCTTCTCCGCCCACTTCAGGGTGCCGTGCTGCGCCGTCAGTTCGCCCATCAGCAGGCGCATCAGCGTGGTCTTGCCGACGCCGTTCTCGCCGATGACGGCCAGGCGGTCGCCGGCGTCCAGCGTCAGCGTGAGGTTCTTGATCACCGGCAGCTTGGGGTCATGGCCGAATTGCAGCCGCTCGATTTCCAGCGCCTGGCGGTGCAGCTTCTCTTTCTCGTTCATGTCGAAGCGGATCCACGGGTACTGGCGGCTTGAGGGCTTGACGTCCTCCACCTTGAGTTTCTCGATCTGCTTCTTGCGGCTGGTGGCCTGGCGCGCCTTGGCCTTGTGGGCGCTGAAGCGGCGCACGAATTCCTCGAGGTCGGCGATGCGATCCTTCGACTTGGCGTTCTGCGCGGCGATGCGCGCGCGCGCGGCGGTCGAGGCCTCCATGTATTCGTCGTAGCTGCCGGGATAGACCTGGATGGTGCGGTAGTCCAGGTCGGCCATGTGGGTGCACACCTGGTTGAGGAAGTGGCGGTCGTGGGAGATGATCACCATGGTCGAGTCGCGGCCGTTCAGGACGGTTTCGAGCCAGCGGATGGTGTTGATGTCGAGGTTGTTGGTCGGCTCGTCGAGCAGCAGGATGTCGGGGTTGGCGAACAGCGCCTGCGCCAGCAGCACGCGCAGCTTCCAGCCCGGCGCCACCTCGCGCATCGGGCCGTTGTGCTTGTCGACCGGGATGTCCACGCCGAGCAGCAGCTCGCCGGCGCGCGCCTCGGCGTCGTAGCCGCCCATCTCGCCGAACTTCACCTCGAGCTCGGCGGCGTGCATGTAATCGTCCTCGGACGCCTCCGGATTGGCGTAGATCGCGTCCTTCTCCTGCATGCAGCGCCACATGTCCTCGTGGCCCATCATCACCACGTCGAGCACGCGGATGTCCTCGAAGCCGAACTGGTCCTGGCGCAGGTAGGCCATGCGCTCGTGGGTGTCCTTGGTGACGTTGCCGGCGGAGGCTTCGAGCTGGCCGCAGAGGATCTTCATGAAGGTCGACTTGCCGGCGCCGTTGGCGCCGATCAGGCCATAGCGGTTGCCGTCGCCGAACTTGACGGAGACGTTCTCGAACAGGGGCTTGGCCCCGAACTGGATGGTGATGTTGGAAGCGACGAGCATGGCGGAGGACGTGTAGGGTGAGGCGAACCCGCGATTTTACGCCGCCGTGCCGCTACTGCCGAGTTTCCGGGGTTGCCGGGGATGTCGGGGATTGGGTGGAGATTGGGCGGGGATTGGGCGGGGATCGCCCGGGGCAGGTCCCGGCATGGGCCGGCGAATGCGATAATCGTGGCCTATCTCATCGAGCCGCCGCCATGACCCGACCCAAGAATGACAATTTCCTCCGCGCCCTGCTGCGCGAGCCGGTCGATTACACGCCCACCTGGCTGATGCGCCAGGCCGGCCGCTACCTCCCGGAATACAACGAGACGCGCCGCCGTGCCGGCAACTTCCTCGCCCTGTGCAAGAATCCCGGCCTCGCCTGCGAGGTGACGCTGCAGCCGCTGGCGCGCTTTCAGCTCGACGCCGCGATCCTCTTTTCCGACATCCTCACCGTGCCCGACGCCATGGGTCTCGGCCTCTACTTCGCCGAGGGCGAGGGTCCGAAGTTCGAGCGGCCGCTGCGCGAGGAATGGGCGATCCGCGACCTCACCGCGCCCGATCCCGACGCCCACCTGCGCTACGTGCTCGACGCCGTGCGCGAGATTCGCCGTGCGCTCGACAACTCGGTGCCGCTGATCGGCTTCTCCGGCTCGCCTTTCACTCTGGCCTGCTACATGGTCGAAGGCGGCGGCTCGGACGATTTCCGCACGGTCAAGACCATGCTCTACGACCGGCCGGATTTGCTGCACCACATCCTCGAGGTGAACGCGCAGGCGGTCACCGACTACCTCAACGCCCAGATCGAGGCCGGCGCCCAGGCCGTGCAGATCTTCGACACCTGGGGCGGGGCGCTGTCGCACGCCGCCTACCGCGAGTTCTCGCTCGCCTACATGCAGCGCGTGATCGAGGGGCTGATCAAGACCCACGATGGCGAGCGCGTGCCCTGCATCGTATTTACCAAGGGCGGCGGACAGTGGCTGGAGGCGATCGCTTCCATCGGCTGCGACGCCATCGGCGTCAACTGGACCACCGACCTGGGCGAAGCCCGTCGCCGCGTCGGCGACAAGGTCGCGCTGCAGGGCAACCTCGATCCCATGGCCTTGTTCTCTTCGGCCGAGGCCGTCGCCGGCGAAGCCAAGCGGGTGCTCGACAGTTTCGGCGCGGACGACGGCAGGTCCGGCCACGTCTTCAATCTCGGCCATGGCATCAACCAATACACCCCGCCAGAGCGGGTTTCAGTGCTGGTCGAGACGGTGCGCCATCACAGCAGGCGCCCCTAGGGCAGTGCCCCTTGCCGATGCCTGTGCGGCAAGGGTTTCAGGGCGGCATAAAAATGTTGCGGGCAGTTGACTTATGCACAGAAATCCGCTTTGGCGCGCAGCCCGCCCGGTTTCCCGTGGCGGCGCCAAGGGGCGATTATGCAACTCGTTGATTTATAACGATTCTCGTATTGCACATTCATTACGCAAGTACTAGAAACACCTTATGGGCTGGGCAGTTAGCGCAGGTGCGCGGGGTTTGTTCACAAACTTATCCACAGAATTTGTGGGTAAGCCAAAAAGCCTTTCCGACCATGCAATTACCACCGAAAAGCGAGGTCGAGTCGAGATTCATGTCGCAAGCGCTTGATCCGGTCCTGCAGGTCGCTCTCGACGTTCCCCTGCCGCGCCTTTTCGACTACCGCGGCGACGCCGGAATCGTGCCCGGCAGCCTAGTCCGCGTGCCCTTCGGCCGGACACAGAATGGCAAGTCGGCGAAGACCGGCGTCGTGGTCGCCGTCGCGGCGCAAAGCGAGCAGCCGGCCGACAAGCTGAAGGCCATCGAGGCGGTGCTGGCGGTGGAACCGCTGCCGCCCGACTGGCTGGCGCTGTGCGAGTTCGTGAGCCGTTACTACCAGCATCCTCTCGGCGGTGTGGTGAACATGGCGCTGCCGCCGCTGCTGCGCCAGGGCAAGCTGCCGCGACGAACGAAAGAGCGCGCGGCGCCGGCCGGAACCGTCCCGCCAGCGCGCACCGCAGGGAGTACCCTTGGGGTGCCGACTTTCCGGATCTGCTGCCCGAACAGGCGGCGGCGGTGGCGGCCATCGACGCGGCCACGGGCTTCACGCCTTTCCTGCTGCATGGCATCACCGGCAGCGGCAAGACCGAGGTCTACCTGCGTGCCATCGCCACCGTGCTCGAACGCGGCGGCCAGGCCATGATGCTGGTGCCGGAGATAGCGCTCACTCCGCAGCTCGAAGGCCGCGTCGCCGCGCGCTTCCCGCAGGCGCGCGATCGCCATCGCCCACAGCGGCGTGGCCGATGCCGGTCGCACGCGCGGTTTCCTCGACGCCCATGCCGGCCGCGCCGACATCGTGCTCGGCACCCGGCTCGCCGTGTTCATGCCGCTGCCGCGGTTGCAACTGATCGTCATCGACGAGGAGCACGACGGCTCCTTCAAGCAGCAGGAGGGCCTGCGCTACTCGGCGCGCGACGTCGCCGTGTTCCGCGCCAAGCAGCGTGGCGTACCCATCGTGCTCGGCTCGGCCACGCCCTCGCTCGAAACCTTCTATCATGCGCGCAGCGGCCGCTATCGCCTGCTCGAACTGACCCGCCGCGCCGTGGCCGAGGCGCCGCCGCGGGTCGCGGTGGTCGACACCCGCCGCGAGAAACTGCAGGACGGCATGAGTGCGGCGCTGCTCAAAGCCATGAGCGAGCGCTTGCAGCGGGGCGAGCAGAGCCTGATCTTCCTCAACCGCCGCGGCTACGCGCCAGTGCTGGCCTGCCCGGCCTGCGGCTGGATTTCCGGCTGCCGCCGCTGCGCCGCCAACCTGGTGGTCCATCTCGCCGACCGGCGGTTGCGCTGCCACCATTGCGGCCTCGAGGCCGGCATCCCGCGCGCCTGCCCCGACTGCGGCAACGTGGACATCCATCCCTTCGGCCGCGGCACCCAGCGCCTCGAAGCCGCGATCGGCGAGCGCTTCCCCGAAGCGCGCGTGCTGCGTATCGACCGCGATTCGGCCAGCACGCCGAAGAAATGGTCTGCACTGCTCGACGCCATTCACGCCGGGGAGGCCGACATCCTCGTCGGCACCCAGATGCTGGCCAAGGGTCACGATTTCCCCAAGCTCACGTTGGTCGGCGTGGTCGGCGCCGACGCCGCGCTGTTCGCCGCCGACTTCCGCGCGCCCGAGCGGCTCTTCGCCCAGCTCATGCAAGTCGGCGGCCGCAGCGGCCGCGCTGCGCTGGCGGGCGAGGTGCTGATCCAGACCGAATATCCCTCGCATCCGCTCTACCAGGCGCTGATCGCCCACGACTACGCCGCCTTCGCCGCAGCGCAACTGGCCGAGCGCGAACAGGCCGGCTTTCCGCCCTACGTCTTCCAGGCGCTGCTGCGCGCCGAGGCGAAGCAGCTCGACGCCGCGCTGGCCTTCCTCGCCGTGGCGCGCGAGGCGGCGACCGCCCTCGCCGGCGAAGTCATGATCTACGATCCGGTGCCGATGCGCCTGTTCCGCAAGATGACCCTGGAGCGCGCCCAGCTGCTGGTCGAATCGGCCAGCCGGCCGGCCCTGCAGGCCTTTCTGGCAAGCTGGGTCGGCGGCCTCTACAATCAGAAAACACCGCGCGACCTGCGCTGGCATATCGACGTCGACCCGCTGGAGTTCTGATGGAAAAGCCGCAACGCCTTCTCGATGCCGCCATTGCGATCTACCTGATCGCCGCCGTGCTGGTCGCGCTGCTGATCGCCCGTGGCATCGTTGCCGCGGCCGATGTCGAAACCGAGCTGGCGAGCCGGGACGCCAAGGCCAATGCCGCCGCGACCGCGAAAGCGCTCGACACCGAGATCGGCAATCTGCGCCACCTGGCGCGGGTGTTCGCCACCGAGCGCAAAACCCTGCTGCAGGACATCGCGGCGGCACCCGACCCCAACGACTTTATCTTCGACCTGGCCGAGGCCGTCGCGCGCTGGTTCCCGCACACCTTGGCCTTCACCGTCGCCGACGGCCAGGGCGTGCCGCTGGTGACGGACTTCAAGAACGGCATCGGACCGGTCTGCCTCGCCGATCTCAAGAAAAGCGCAGCCGGCAAGCTCGACAAGGTGCCGCTGCATGGCGCCGGCGGCATCAGCCACCTCGACATCGTTGTGCCGGTGACCTTCCGTGACGGCAGGACGGGCAGCTTCATGGCCAGCTTCACCACCTCGGGCCTCGCCGGCCTGATGGGCGCCAGCGGCGATTCTCGCTTTGTTGTCAGCCTGGCGCCGTCCAATACACCCGTTGCGGCCAACGAGTTTCTCGCGCCGGTACCAGCGACCGACCTGCTGATCCGCGTCCGCCTCGACCCCAAATACCTCGAGGGCATCGAGAACGTGCGCCGGCGCGATCTGCTGATCTACGTCGGCGGCTTCGCCGCCTTCTCTCTGTTCGGTGTCGGCGTGCTGCTCTGGGCGCGCCTGCGCCGGCCTGCCGGCTCCTAAGCGCGGGCGCCGCGCAAGTACCAGCCGTAGCTCGCCGCCTGCAGCAGCACGAGCACGACGAAGGTCCACTGGAAGGCATCGCGCTGGCCGTAGCCGCCGGCCGATAGCGCATCGACCAGCGCGCCGAAACCCCATTGCAGTCCGAAGGCGCCGGCGAAGGCGCCCAGGTTGAGCGCGGTATTGACGCGACCGGCGAGGGCCGCCGGGAACTGCGCCTGCAGCAGGGCGTAGGCAAGATTGCCGACCGAGAACACCAGTCCGACGAAGAACCAGGTGGCCTGGGTCGGCAGCAGGTCGAGGGCGATGGCGGCGTTGGCCGCCACGCCCAGGCCCATGCCGACGAGCAGGATGCGTTCGGGCGGAATGCCGCGGCGCTTGAGCGGAATGACGAAGAAGGCGATGGCGAGGAAGCCCGCCAGCATGGCGATGCCGGTGAGCAGCAGGTGGAAGGCGGCGGCATCGCGACCCAGGCCGTTGAAATGCATCAGCCACGGCACGGCCCACAGCCCCTGTACGGCCATGAAGCCGCCGACGATCATCGCTGTCTGCGGCGCGTAGCGCCAGAAAACGCGGCTGTCGCAGGATCGCGCCGAGGCCGCGCAACTGTTCCGCCACCGTGTCGCCGGCGCCGTCCAGGTGGATACCGCTACGTATAACTTTTTCCCTTTCGGGCGTGGAGAAAATCGCCGCGGCGGCCAGCAGCGCCAGCGCGGCCAGGGCGAAGAACACGCCGCGCCAGCCCGCGACGGGCAGGATCCAGCCCAGCGGCGTGGTGGCGGTCAGCGCGCCAAGGCCGCCGGCGGCCATCACCGCGGCGTTGAGCGAGGCCTGGCGCTCGGCCGGAAACCACAGCGAGAAGGCCTTGAACGAGGCCATCAGGCAGGCCGAGACGCCGAGGCCGATCAGTGCCCGTGCCGTGGCCAGCCCGACGAGGCTGCTGCCGAGCGCGAAGAAGGCGCTGCCGGCGGCGGCGATCAGCAGCAGCGCCGCCTCGACCCGGCGCGGGCCGTAGCGGTCGAGCAGCAGTCCCAGCGGCAGCTGGAAGGCGCCGAAGGCGAGCAGGTAGGCGGAGGTCAGCAGGCCGAGGTCGGCGGCCGAGACGCCGAGGTCGCGGGTGAGTTCAGGCGCGATGACGGCATTGACGTTGCGCAGCAGGTAGGAGAGGTAGTAGCCGGCGGCGAACGGCAGGAAAACGCGCAGCCAGGGATTGGCGCGGTCAGTCATTCCAGAGCCAGGCCGCGCCGCGCACCCCGGACGAATCACCGTACTTCGCCTTGACCAGCCGGGTGTCGACGCGGTCGGAAAACACGTGGGCGCCCCACAGCGCGGGCACGCTGGCGTAGAGGCGGTCGATGTTCGACATGCCGCCGCCGAGCACGATGACATCGGGATCGACGACGTTGATCACGGTGGCCAGCGCGCGCGCCAGCCGCGCCTCGTAACGGGCGAGCGTCGCTGCGCATTCGGCATCGCCCGCTGCGGCCTGCGCGACGATCTCCGCGGGGCTCAGCGCCGCCCCGCCCTGCTGCCGGTGGTCGCGGGCCATGCCCGGTCCCGAAAGGTATAGCTCGATGCAGCCCTTGCGCCCGCAGTAGCAAACGGGCCGATGGTGCTCTCCCGGCATCGGGTTGTGGCCCCACTCGCCGGCGATGGCGTTGGCGCCGGTCAGCACCTTGCCGTCGATCACGATGCCGCCGCCGACGCCGGTGCCGAGGATCACGCCGAACACCACCGCGGCGCCGGCGGCCGCGCCGTCGCTGGCCTCGGACAGGGCGAAGCAGTTGGCGTCGTTCATGATGCGCACCGGCCGGCCCAGCGCGGCTTCGAGGTCGCGGCGCAGCGGCTGGCCGATCAGGCAGGTCGAGTTGGCGTTCTTGATCAGGCCCGTGGCCTGCGATTCGGCGCCGGGAATGCCCACGCCTACCGTACCGCTGGCGCCGACCTTTTTCTCCGCTGCGGCCACCAGTCCGGCGATGGCCGCGACCGTGGCGGCGTAGTCGCCCTGCGGCGTGGCGACGCGTTCGCGCAGCAGTTCGACGCCGTCGGGCGCGAGCGCGACGATCTCGATCTTGGTGCCGCCGAGATCGATGCCCAGCCGCAGCGTCATCGCTTGAACAGGCCCTTCAGCTTGTCCTGGACCTGCTCCTGGATCTTGTCCGTGGCCTTCTTCTGGATCTCCTGCTTCTTCTCCTCGATCTTGGCCTTGGCGGCCTCCTGCACCAGGCTGGCGAGTTCCAGTTTGTAGGAGACGGTGTCGAAGGGGCCGGTCAGGCGCACCGGCACGGTGACGCCCTTGAGATATTCGAGATCCTTGGCGCCCTGGCCGCCCGAGGTGTTCACGACGGTCGCCTTGGCCAGGTAGTCGAGGCGGCTGTTGCCGATGTCGATGTCGCCGGCGCCGCCCAGGCGCAGAAAGGGCGACTTGGCGGCGAGGTCGTCGTTATGGGCGACGCCGTTGGCGATCCTGAAAGAGCCGGTCAGTTCGGTGAAGTCGGTCTTGTCGGTGGCCTTCGCCGCCTGCACCACGTCCTGCCGGTTGGAAAATTTCGCCTTCAGTTCGCGAAAGGACTTGGCCAGGTCGATGCCCTTGATGGCGCCGTCCCTCAATGCGATGGAAGCGTTGCCGGCGAGCGCCTTCTTCATCGCCGTGACGGTGTCGCCGCGGGTGGTGATGTCGAGGTTCACAGAGCCGCGCCCTTCGAGCACGTCCCTTTCGAGAACATCCTTCAGCAGCGGGTTGATGTTCACGCCGGCGAGGTTCTGCTTCAGCGCCACGCTGTTGCCGTTGGCGTTCACCGACAGCGCGCCCGAGAGTGTGCCGTCGTAAAGGTTCATCGAATGCGGCGCGACGTCGAGCTTGCCCCCGGCGGCGTTGATGTTGAGGCGGACGTTGCTGGCCTTGACGTTCTGCACAGTAAGCGCGCCGACCTTGACCGTGCCGTGGAGGTTGAGCGACTTCAGCGCCGAGAGGTCGATCTTCTCTTCGGCCGCCGCGCCCTTGGCCGCCGTGCCGCCAGCGCCGACTTTTCCTTCGCCGGCGCCCTTCTTTGCCGGCGGGAAATATTTGTTGACGTTGAGCTTGTCGATGTCGACATCGAAGCCGATGTCGGGCGGGGCGAATTTCGCGAGGCTGAACTTCGCCGCGATCTTCGACTCGTCGAACTGGGTGTTGAGCGCGCCGTCGGCAGTCTGCTTGCCCCAGTTGGCGCGGGCGTGGCCGGCGAGCGGCAACTTGACCTGCTTCATCGGCATCTGCGGGCTGGCGATGTCGAGCTCGCCGGCAGAGCTTGGGCAGCTCGACCGTCGTCGCCTCCACCTGCACGGCGACCGGGCTGGAAAGCTTGCCCTTGGCCGAAGTCTCGCCGACCTTGGCGTCGAGGTCGAGGTCCAGCTTCGCGATCTTCACCGCCTTGGCCGAGCCCTCGACGCCGGCCAGGCCGATCGTCGCGGCGATAGCCTTCTGCGCGCCGGTGAGGTTGGCGGTCAGCGCGATCTTCTCGCCGCTGGCCTTCTCCGGCGTGAGGGATAGCTTGGGCGCCTCGAGCCTGACGTCGAAGGCGTCCCCCCCTTTTTTGTCGGAGGTGTCGGCGCCCAGCCTGCCCTTGGCGGCCAGCGCGAGCTTGTCGATCGCCACGCTGCTGGTCGCCGGCTGCAGCGCGAGGCGGGTGGCGGAGAGCGTCAGGTCGAGGCCCTGCACCCCTGCCACTTCACCCTTGGCCGCCAGCGTGAGGCTGTCGGCCGTCACGGCCTTGCTGTCAGGCTGCAGGCCGAGGCTGGCGGCGGCGAGCTTGAGGTCCAGCCCCCTGGCGCCCGGCAGTTCGCCCTTGACGGTGGCATCGAGCTTGGCCAGGCCGAAATCGTTCTTCGCCAGGTCGTAGCGATAGCGGCCGCTGATCTTGACGTCGGCGGCCGTCTTCGGCTTGTCGGCGGTGACCCGCGCGGCCAGTTCCAGCGGTCCCTCGGCGGCGTTGGCGAGGTGGCCGGTGGTCAGCGTCAGGCCCGACGCCGCGTAGGTCGCGCCGCCCTGCTCGTCGCGGAAGGTGAGCTGGCTGTTCGTCATCTTGATGCCGGCGATGTCGAACTTCACCAGCGGGCTCGGCTCCTTGTCCGGCGCCAGCAGGTCGGCGATGTTGAGCGTGCCGTCCTTGCGGCGGATCAGCACCGCCTTGGCACCGGCCACCTCGATGGTGTCGACCACGATCTGCTTCGATAGCAATGGCATCACCGCCACCGAGATGCGGGCCGAGTCGAGGGCGAGGAATTCCTTGTCGCTCTTGTGCTCCGACAGCGACAGCTTGCCGACCTTGACGCCGAGGCTGGGCCAGAACGCCAGCTCGAGCGGGCCGTCGATCTTCAGGCCGCGCTGCTTCTTCTCCTGCACCACCTTGGCCAGCTCGGTCTTGATGAAGTTGGCATCGAACTTGGCCATGACGAAGGCGACACCGGCGGCGATGATGACCAGCAGCACGGCGATGGCGATGCCGGCGATCCTGAGCGCTTTCATTTGGATTTTTCCTGTGCGGAAGCGTAAAGTTAAAGATTAGCAGAACGCGCTAACTCACCCGGGAGAACAACCATGAAAATTGCTGCCATCACCGCTGCGCTGATCTTCGCCGCTTCCACTTCCGCCTTCGCCGTTTCCGGCGGCATCGACAGCATCAAGGCCGAGCCCAATCCCGCCAAGGTCGGCCAGCCGGTCAAGATCACCGTCAGCGGCGACAGCTCCGAGTCGACGCTCTGCGGCCTGCTCACCATCTTCGGCGACGGCAAGGACGAGCGCAGCAACGTCGGCGGCAAGGACGGCCCCTTCCCGAAAACGGCGACCTACACCTACGCCAAGCCTGGCACCTACACCGTCAAGGCCGAGGGCCGCAAGGTCGGCATGTCCTTCGGCTGCCCCGGCACCGCCGAAGCCAAGCTGGTGGTCGAAGCCGCGCCCGCCGCCGCGCCGGCCAAGGGTGCCGCTGCTGCTGGTCCGGCCTGCCCCGAGGGCTACAAGCTGAAGGGCAAGGCCGGCAAGGCAGGCGATTTCACCTGCAGCGCCGGCAAGGATGCGAAGAAGCCGGAGAAGGTGATGGACTGCGCCGACGGCCTCGAATATTTCCAGACCAAGACCGCGCTGGGCTGCCGCAAGGTCGGCAAGAAGTAGCGTAGATGCTGCACAGCCACCGCATCTTTCAACTTTTCAGTGAAGGAACGAACATGATCCGCACCACCCTGTCCGCCGTCGCACTTACATTCGCGCTGACCTCCGCGGCCAGCGCACAGCAATACGTCTATCCCGCCAAGGGCCAGTCGCCCGAGCAGCAGCAGAGCGACGAAGCCGCCTGCCATACCTGGGCGATACAGCAGACCGGCTTCGATCCCGCCAAACCGGCAGCCGCCCCGGCCGCCCCGCCCCCGGGAACGACGGCGACCGGCACCACGGCCGGTGCCGGCGCGCGCGGTGCGGCGCGCGGTGCGGTGGTCGGTGCTGCCGTTGGTGGCGACACAGGCACTGCGGCCGCTGCCGGTGCTGTGGCCGCCCGCGGCCAGAGCCGCCGCCAGAATGCCGCCGCTTCGCAGCAGGCACAGCAGCAGCAGGCGGCGACGACGTCGCAAGGGCAGACGGCCTATGCCAACGCCCGCGGCGCCTGCCTCTCCGGCCGCGGTTATACGGTCAAGTGAAGCGCACTGATCCCTGACATGGAGCACCCATGACGACTCTTTCTAGTACACGGAAGCACAAGGGCTGCCGCCGCTGGCACGGGCTGACGATCATCGCCTCCCTGGTCGCCGCGCTGTCCGCGACCAACGCGCCGGCGCAGGCGCCGGCCGCCCCGACGGGTGCAGCAGCCGTTCCCGCGGCAACGCAGCTCGAAACCCTCGTCTCCCGCATCGCGCTGTATCCGGACGACCTGGTCTCCATCATCCTGCCGGCGGCGACCAACCCGCTGCAGCTGGTACAGGCCGACCGCTTCCTCGAAAAGCGCAAGTCCGATCCCAAGGCGCCAATCGACGAAAAGTGGGACGACGCGGTGAAGACCCTGCTCAACTATCCCGAGGTCGTCAAGAGCATGAGCGCCGATCTCGACTGGACATCGCAGCTGGGCGAAGCCGTCGTCGCCGACCAGGGCGCGGTGCTCGACGCGGTCCAGACTTTCCGCCGCAAGACTCAGGCGGCCGGCAACCTCAAGAGCGACCAGAAGCAGACCGTGGTGGTGGAGAAGGAAATCATCAAGATCGTCCCCGCCGACCCGCAGGTGATCTACGTGCCGCAGTACAACCCGAGCACGGTGGTTGTTTACGGCGGCTACTCTTCCTGGGGCTACTACCCCGCACCCTACCCCTCCTATTACTATCCCTATGCGCCGGGCGCGGCCTTGGCCACCGGCCTGATCTGGGGCGCGGCGATCGGTGCGGCATGGAACGGTGGCCACTACAACACCAACTGGGGTGGCGGCGGCAACAATACCATCAACGTCAATCGCAACACGAGTATCCAGGGCGGCAGTCGCACCACCAACGTCGCTGCGGGCGGCGGCACCCAATGGAAATCCAACAAGCAGCCGGGCCAGGTCAGCAGTTCGGTCGGCAAGCAGCCCTCGGGCGGCCGTGCCGGCGACGCGCGGCCGTCGGGAGGCGGCCGTGATGCCGGCGGCGGGGCTCGTCCCTCGACCCAGCCTGCCGGTGGCCGCGACATGGGCGGCGGTCGTGATGGAGGCGGCGGTGCCTTCGGCGGCGCCGGCGGCTCGGGCCGCGATGCGCACATGGACAGCTCGCGCGGTGCGTCGAGCCGCGATGCCATGGGCGGCAGCCGCGGCGGGGCGAGCGCGGGTTCGCGCCAGGCGCCGAGCGGTGGCGCCCGAGCCAGTAGCGGCGGCGGCGGTGCCCGAGCCAGTGGCGGCGGTGGAGGTGGCGCCCGCGGTGGTGGAGGCGGTGGCGGCGGCCGCGGCCGTCGCTAGGAGGTGACCATGAATCCCAACCGTGCAAACAACAAAGCGATGACTCCCATGACCTCATACGGAATCAAGGCCGGGCTGAGCCGGCTGGCACTGGTCTTCCTGCTGGCGTTGCCGCTGGCCGCCACGGCGGCGGACCAGCAAACATTCGCCACCCCGGAAGCCGCGGTCGATGCTCTTCTGGCGGCCCTCAAGGCCAATGACGAAGCGGCGCTGACGGCCATCTTCGGCGACAGGCACAAGGAGATGACCGACAGCGGTGACGCGGCGCAAAACGCCGTCGCGCGCGCGACGGCGGCGGAGGCGCTGGCCACATTCCGAGTGCTCGACAGTCGCGGCGAAGATCGCCGCGTGCTGCTGATGGGCGCCAATGCCTGGCCTATGCCGATCCCGCTGGTGAAAACGGGCAACGCTTGGCGCTTCGCCACAGAGCAAGGCGTCGACGAACTGCTGAACCGGCGCATTGGCGGCAACGAGCGCAACGCAATCTATGTGCTGCGGGCCTATGTCGACGCCCAGCGTCAGTACGCCGTGGTGGACCGCGACGGCGACGGCGTGCTGCAGTACGCGCAGAAACTCGCCAGCACGCCGGGCAAGCATGACGGCCTCTACTGGCCTGCCGATGCCGCCAAGGGCGAGGAAGAGAGCCCCTTCGGGCCGTTGATTGCTGCCAGTTCGGCTTATTTCAAAGGTCACCAGAAGGGCGATCCCTATCGCGGCTACCACTTCCGCATCCTCACGCGCCAGGGCAAGGGCGCGCCGGGCGGTGCCTACAGCTACGTCATCAACGGCCGCATGATCGCCGGCTTCGCCATGGTCGCCTACCCGTACGACCACGGCGCGAGCGGCGTGATGAGTTTCATCGTCAATCACAACGGCAAGGTGTACGAGCGCAATCTCGGCCCGAACACCGAGAAGGCCGTGGCCAAGATGACGTCCTTCGATCCGGCCGGCTGGAAGGAAGTCGCGCCCTGAGCCTGTGATCACCGCTGGCGGCGCCCGGCGCCGCCAGCGTGCGCGGACGACATGTTATGAACACCCCGACTTCCGCACCTGCCGCGACACCCACCGCGGCCGAGTACCAGCGCAATCCGCCCGAGTTCTCGCTCGTCGTCGGCGGGCCGCTGTTCCAGATGCTGAGCCGCGCCCACCTGTGGGGCGAGGCGCGCGAGCTGCAGGCGAAGCGCATGCTCGGCGCGGTGGCGCTGACCTGGCTGCCGCTTTTTCTGCTCGCGGCGCTGGGCGGCGAGCTCTGGGGCGGGGAAAGCAAGGTGCCCTTCCTCAAGGAAGTCGCCATCCACGTCCGTTTCCTGGTCGCGGTGCCGCTGCTGATCGCCGCCGAGATCGTGGTGCATCGGCGCATGCGCCTGATTGTGACGCAGTTCATCGAGCGCAAGCTGATTCCCGACGATGCGCTGGAACGCTTCGAGGCCGCTGTCGATTCGGCCCTGCGGCTGCGCAACTCGGTAGCGGCCGAGGTGCTGTTGATCGCCTTCGTCTATGTCGCCGGCTACATGATCTCCAGTACCGTGGGGGTCGAGTCTGCAGGCTGGCGCTCGACGGGGCAGGGATTGACCGCCGCCGGCTTCTGGTATGTCGCCGTCAGCCTGCCGGTGTTCCAGTTCCTGGTGCTGCGCTGGTATTTCCGAGTGTTCATCTGGATCCGCTTCCTCTGGCAGGTCTCGAACATCCGCCTCAACCTGGTACCCACCCATCCGGATCGCCTCGGCGGCCTCGCCTTCCTTACCGGAACGCTCGAAGGCTTCGTGCCGCTGGCCGTCGCGCATGGCGCGCTGCTCTCCGGCCTGATCGCCGACCGTATATTCCACCTCGGCGCGACCCTGCCCCAGTTCAAGATCGAGGCCGGCGTGATGGTCGCCTTCCTGATCTGCCTGCTGACCGTCCCGTTGCTGTTCTTCTCCCCTCAGCTGGCCGAGGCGCGGCGCAGGGGACGCCGCGAATATGGCACCCTGGCGCAGCGCTACGTGCGCGAGTTTGACGCCAAGTGGCTGCGGGGTGGCGCGCCCGCCGACGAGCCGCTGGTCGGCAGCGGCGACATCCAGTCGCTGGCTGACCTCGGCAACAGCTACGACGTGGTGCGCGGCATGCGCGTGATCCCGGTGACGCGCGACTCGGTTGTCATGCTGGCCGTCGCGACGCTGCTGCCGCTGGCGCCGCTGCTGCTGACCATGATGCCGCTGGAGGAACTGCTGAAAAAGGCGCTGGCGCTGGTGCTGTAGCGCCTGCCTAGTGCAGCCACCACCAGGCGGCCGCTGCCGCGACGGCGGCGATGGCGAGGTAGCTGCCCCACGGTGTTTCCTTCTCCGCATAGGGATCGCTCAATGCCCGCTCGCTGCCTTCGGGCAGTTGCGCCAGTTGGGTCAGCGAGGTGCCGAAGGGAATGTTGATGCGGGCGCGGGCGTTGATGGCCCAGCCGTTCGCGTCGAGGATGGGCCCGAGGTTGCGCGAGCGCAGCTTGAACCAGGCCATGATCACCGCCGGCCCCGACACCACCAGCATCAGACCGGCCAGCGCCAGCGGCATCTGCCACCACTTGAGGGCGATGATGCCCGTGACCATCGAGGCCAGCGCCGTGCCCAGCGCGCCGACGGCGAGCCCGATGGCGGCGAAGATGCCGGCGAACTTGCCGACGTCGAAGGGCGTCGGCGCAGGCTTGGCCGCCGGCGCCTCGACCTTCTTGCCGGCGTTGGCCGCCACCGCCGCCATGTTGCCCTCGACCGCCGTGGCCTTGCTCGCCGCGAGCTTCTGCAGCTGCTCGGCCACCATGCGCGCGAGCTTCTTGTAGGGCGACCAGAAGGCCTGGCGCAGGCTGATCGGGTGATCGACGATCTTGGTGATGGAGGCGTCCCAGTCCCGGCCCTGGCGGTCGTAGAACACGCCGTTCCTGCCGACCATGAGCTGGTCGGCGTCGCCGGCGGTGAAAGCCGCGGCGATTGAGAGCTTCTCGGCGCCGCGTTTGCAGTCGCAGTAGACGAGGCAAATGCGCGACAGCGTCGCCAGCGCGGCGTGCTTGGCGGCATCGTTGACGGCGACGCACAGCTCGCAGGAACGGCCGTCGAGGTAGAGCGTGCCGATCTGGAACGTCGCCTTGCCCTGGCGGGTGTAGAAGTCCTTGAAGGCGACGAAGTTGTTGGCCAGCGGCAGCAGGTCGCGGACGTAGCGCGCCAGCCGCTCGAGTTCGCGCACGCCATCGCCCTCGGCGGCCGGGTCTGGCTTGGCGGCCAGCCAGGCTGCATAGGGGGCGAGCTTGTCCTTCAAGGCCTGCCAGTCGGCCTCGCTCAGCGTTTCGCGGCTGCCGAGCAGCGGTGTCACGGCGGCATCGCGCAATGCGGCGATCGCGCCGGCCCAGGCCGGATTGACGCCGTCGCCCAGCGGCACCGTGCCGCCAGCGCCGCGGTGATACGCTTCGCATAACTTTTGCCAGCGGCAGCGCCGCCACGCCCGCGGCATCGGCAGTGAGCATGGCGGATGAGAGCGAGGTGAATACCTCTTCGGCGGCGTTCAAGGCAGCACCAGCGCGCTCGTCGAAGGCGGCCAGCCGGCAGCGCACGAAGTAGTCCTCGACCTTGGCGGCGACGGCGTTCATGGCATCGAGCGCGGCCTGGGTCGCGTCGCCCAGCGGTTTGGCTTCGGCGCCGGCGGCTTCCCATGCGGCCAGCGCCTTCTCGGCGAAACGCATCTGGGCCGCGCTGGCTTCCTCGACGCTGACGATATCCGCTTCGGACTTGCCGAGATCGGCGGCGAGCTGCTTCGCCGCGGCGGCGATCGCGGCACCCGCCTCATCGTCGTCGCGGATCACGGCGAGCGGCACGCCGGGCAGGTTCTGCCCCAGCACCGTCGGTGTCCTTGAGCCGCTCGCCGGCCCATTTCACCGCGGCGATCAGTTCGGGCGCGCGCACCTGGCCGTCGGCATCGCCATCGATCAGTTGCAGCGTGCGGGCATCGAACTCGATGCCCTTGACCGGGCAGGACAGCGCGACCCAGAGCTTCTGGTCGAGCTCGCCGATGGCCAGCAGTTCGGCGGCGCTGTCGAGGCGGACCTGGTCGAAGCCGCCGGCGCGGAAGAATTTCCAAGTGTGGGAGGCCATATTTTAGACTCCGTCTGCAACGAAGGGATTGCTCCGGCGTTCCTCGCCGAAGGTGGACATCGGGCCGTGGCCGGGGATGAACTCGACGTCGTCGCCGAGCGGCCACAGCTTGGTGCGGATGCTGCGGATCAGGGTGTCGTAGTCGCCGCGCGGGAAATCGGTGCGGCCGATCGAGCCGGCGAAGAGCACGTCGCCGACGATGGCGAGCTTCGACGGCGCGTGGAAGAAGCAGATGTGGCCCGGCGTGTGGCCCGGCGTGAACAGCACGTCCAGTGTCTGGCTTTCCGACCGTCACCGTGGCGCCGTCGTCGAGCCAGCGATCGGGCGTGAACACCTCGCAGGCACCGGGAAAGCCGAACATGCGTGCCTGCTGCGGCAGTTGCGCGATCCAGAAATCGTCCTCGCGCTGCGGCCCCTCGATCGGTACGCCGAGTCGCCGCGCCATCTCGGCGGTGCCGCCGGCATGGTCGATGTGGCCGTGGGTGAGCAGGATCTTCTCGACGGTCACGCCGGCGCGAGCCGCTGCGGCGAGGATGTCGTCGATGTCGCCGCCGGGGTCGACCACGGCGGCCTGCTTCGTGTCCTCGCACCAGAGCAGCGTGCAGTTCTGGGCGAAGGCGGTGACGGGGATGATGCGGTAGTCCATGGCGATCGGTCCAATGCGGAAGCGGAAGTCTAACCGAGCCGCCTTGGCGTTACCATTCACTCCCCCCACCGGAATGAACGACCCATGAAGATCACCCTCGTCCGCCACGGCGAATCCGCAGCCAACGTCGCCGGCATCATCAACGACGACCCCGCGCGCGCCGTCGCCCTCACCGCCGCCGGCCGCGGCCAGGCGCTGGCGCTCGGCGACCAGCCTGCGCGGCGCGCCCTTCGTCCAGGCCTATGCCTCGCAGTTCGCCCGCGCCCATCAGACCGCCGTGATGCTGATCGGCGACCGCTGCCTCTACCTCGAGATCGACGCCCGGCTCAACGAGCGCAAGTCCGGCATGGACGGCCGGCCGGTCGAGGACTTCAATGCCCTGGTCCGCCCCGATCCGGTCGGCATCAAGCCGCCGGATGGCGAATCCTTCCTCGAGCAGATGGAGCGCGTGCGGGCCTGCCTCGACGAGATGGCGGCGCTGCATGGCGATGCCGAGGTGCTGGCGATTTCCCACGAGAACCCCATCCTCGCCGCCTGCGCGCTCGCCGGCATGCCGGCCGGGGAGGCGACACGCGCGAGCATTCCGAACTGCGGCTGCGTCGTGATCGAATGGACCGGCGGCGGCGGGTCTGTCGTCGAGTTTCCCCGCTAGCACCGCCACCGCCGGGAGCGGCGGCTAGACCTGAACGCCGCCCATCCCGGCCGGCCGCAGTCTATGCGGTTTCGACGATCGCTTCGATCCGTCCTTCCCGGATCGCATTGACGAAGGCCCGGTAATCCCGCTGATTCTGGTCGGCATACTCGACGGCGAACTCGCAGATCGCCGTCGTGCATCCCTGCGATGAAACCTCGCTGACCGGCGCCATGGATGCGGCACGATTGGGACTGATCGTTCCCCTGCTGGTGGGGCCAAAGGCGAAGATCGAGGCGGTTGCCCGCAAATTCGGCATCGAGCTCGGCGCCGCGGAGATCGTCGATGTTCCTCATAGCCACGCGGCAGCGGAACGGGCCGTGGCGCTGGTGCGCGAAGGCAGGGCCGAGGCGCTGATGTCCGGCAACATGCTGGCCAAGAGCCTGTCCTTCCTTGCCGGTGCCGATGCGGCCGGCATCGTGCTCGGCGCCCGCGTGCCGATCATCCTGACCAGCCGCGCCGATTCGGTGATGACCCGGCTGGCCTCCTGCGCGGTCGCCGTGGCGGTCGCCGCCGCCCGCCGCGCAGGCGCGGTGCAGGCTGTTTGAATGGTTTCCGGCCTGCGCCCGTCCGCAGGGCTGGAGATGTCGTAATCACGAT
This sequence comes from uncultured beta proteobacterium, assembly GCA_963709555.1. Classification (GTDB taxonomy): domain Bacteria; phylum Pseudomonadota; class Gammaproteobacteria; order Burkholderiales; family Rhodocyclaceae; genus Sulfurisoma. Next base: position 254,634 of record CAVPWR010000002.1, read on the forward strand.
TGACGTTAATCATGCGTCACGTTACTATCCCGCATGGCCATCAAGTCGTTCAAGTGCCCTGACACCGAGAGCCTGTTCAAGCGCCTGCGCGTGAAGCGCTTCACGAACATCGAGTCGGTTGCGCGGCGCAAGCTGGAACAGCTTGAGTGGGCGGAAGTCCTCGAAGACTTGCGGGTGCCGCCCGGCAACCGGCTTGAATCGTTGAAGGGCGACCGCGCCGGTCAGCACAGCATCTGCATCAACGACCAGTTTAGGGTGTGCTTCGTGTGGACGGCTGAAGGTGCGAAGAATGTGGAGATTGTCGATTACCACTGATGGAGCGGAAAAATGAGCAAGGCTAAGAAGCTGGCTCCGGTTTCCCCCGGTGAGATGCTGCTGGAGGAGTTCCTGAAGCCTATGGGCATCTCGCAGTATCGGCTGGCGAAGGAAATCGGCGTGCCGGCGCAACGCATCGGCGAAATCGTCGCGGGCCGCCGCGCGATCACGGCCGATACCGATCTTCGGTTGTGCCGCTTCTTCGGGCTTTCCGAAGGTTGGTGGCTGCGCGGGCAGGTGCGTTACGACACCGAGTTCGCCAAGGACGCGCTGGCCGAAACGCTGGCGAAGATCAAGCCTTGGGTCGGTGCGGCGGCGCACGCCTGATCGAATATCGTATGCAACTCCTCCTCATCAGCGGCCTCTCCGGCTCCGGCAAGTCGATCGCCCTCAATGTCCTCGAGGACGCCGGCTATTTCTGCGTCGACAACCTGCCTTCGCCGCTGCTGCCGCAGCTGGTGGGGCAGCTCCATGCCGAGGGTTCGACGCGGGTGGCGGTGGCGATGGACATGCGCGGCGGGGCGAGCATCGCCGGGCTGCCGGCGCAGTTGCGCGAGCTGCAACAGCGGCCGGGCATCGAACTGCGCTTCGTCTTTCTCGATGCGCGCGACGAGGTGCTGATCCAGCGCTTTTCCGAGACGCGGCGGCGCCACCCGATGGCGGGCGAGGACACGACGTTGGCCGAGGCGATACGCCACGAGCGCGACGCGCTGGAGAACCTGGCCTCGCTCGGCCATCGCATCGACACCAGCAACATCCGGCCCAACGCGCTGCGGGCGATGATCAAGGATTTCGCCGCACTCGACGAACGCGCGGGGCTGACCCTGCTGTTCGAGTCGTTCGGCTTCAAGCACGGCATTCCGCTCGACGCCGACCTGGTGTTCGACGTGCGCTGCCTGCCCAATCCGCACTACGACCCGCTGCTGCGGCCGCTGACCGGACGCGACGCCGAGGTGATCGCCTTCCTCGAGGCGCAGCCCGAGGTGGCGCTCATGCTCGGCGACATCGGCGACTTCATCGAGCGCTGGCTGCCCAACTACATCCGCGACAACCGCTCCTATCTCACCGTCGCCGTCGGCTGCACCGGCGGCCAGCACCGCTCGGTGTATTTCGCCGAGCGCCTCGCCGCGCGCTTCACGGCGAGCTGCGGGTACTGGTGCGCCACCGCACGCTCGCGGGTTGATCGTGCGCCCCTGGCTCGCGTTGCTGCGCCCCGGCGACTGGCTGGTGATGCTGGCCGGGCTGGCGGCGGTCGGCGCCTCGGTGCCGCTGCTGTGGCGCGGCGGCTCCGCCGACCTGGCGGTGGTCAAGCGCGACGGCACGGTGGTGGCGGAACTGCCGCTGACCGCGCCGCGCAAGCTCGACGTCGTCGGCCCGCTCGGCACCACGGTGATCGAGGTGCAGCCGGGCCGCGCCCGCGTCGCCCGCGATCCGAGCCCGCGCCAGTACTGCGTGCTGCAGGGCTGGCTGACGCGGCCGAATTCCATCGCAATCTGCGCCCCCAACCATGTGAGCCTGCAGCTTTCCGGGCGCGAGGGTGGCTATGACAGCCTCAACTACTGAGCGGGGAGCGGACGCAGTCCGCGAACAACCGTCCCACCGGGGGATACCGTCTCCGCTGCGGGGAGACATATCATCCCCGCCCGGGCGGGGGGCGGGGGGTGGGGGCGTAATTGAGCTGGAGGTCACGGCGGCCGACCGCCGCATCGCGCGTTACGCGGCGGCGGCCATCGTGCTGACCATCGCCGAGGCGGCGATTCCCTCGCCGCTGCCCGGCGTCAAGCCGGGGCTGGCCAACATCGTGACGCTGATCGTGCTCTGGCGCCACGGCTGGCGCGAGGCGGCGTGGGTGACGCTGCTGCGCGTGCTGGCCGGCAGCCTGCTGGTGGGGCAGTTCCTGGCGCCGGGGTTCTGGCTGTCGCTGACCGGCGCGCTGCTCAGCCTCGCCGTGCTGGCGGTCGCCAGCCGCCTGCCGCGCGGCCTGTTCGGCCCGGTCAGCCACAGCGTGCTCGCCGCCTTCGCCCACATCGCCGGGCAGTTGCTGCTGGTGCGGCTATGGCTGGTGCCGCACGACGGCGTGTTCCACCTCGTCCCCGTTTTTGCCGGCGCTGCGCTATTGTTCGGCATCGTCAATGGCCTGATCGCCGCCAAGCTCATGCAGGAAAGCAAACCATGAAGACCATCGCCGTCGCCTTCACCGGCGCTTCAGGCATGCCCTACGGCGTGCGCCTCGTCGAATGCCTGCTCAGGGCCGGCGTGAAAGTCTGGCTGATCTATTCGCAGGCGGCGCAGATCGTCGCCAAACAGGAGATGGACCTCGTGCTGCCGACTCAGCCGCGCGAAGCGCAGCGGCTGTTCGCCGAGATGTTCGGCGCGCAGGACGGGCAGCTGGCCGTTTATGGTCGCGACGACTGGAATGCGCCGCTGGCCTCGGGCTCGAATCCGCCCGACGCCTACGTCATCTGCCCCTGCACCATGGGCACGCTGGCCGAGGTGGCGGCGGGCATGGCGCGCGACCTGGTGACGCGCGGCGCCGACGTGGTACTGAAGGAGGGCCGCAAGCTCATCCTGGTGCCGCGCGAGACGCCGTTCTCGGCCATCCACCTCGAGAACATGCTCAAGCTGACGCGGGCCGGCGCCGTGATCCTGCCGCCCAACCCCGGCTTCTACCACCATCCGCAGGACGTGCAGGGCGTGGTCAACTTCGTCGTCGCGCGCATCCTCGACCAGCTCGGCGTGCCCCACCAACTCATGGCGCGGTGGGGAGAGTGAGCTCGCTGACGATCCCGCTGTTCCCGCTGCAGACGGTGTTGTTTCCCGGCGGCGCGCTGCCGCTGAAGATCTTCGAGCAGCGCTACATGGACATGGCCAAGGCCTGCCTCAAGGTCGAGGCGCCCTTCGGCGTCTGCCTGATCGCGCAGGGCGCCGAAGTCGGTGCGCCGGCGGAACCTCACGCGGTCGGCACCCTGGCACGCATCGCGACGTGGGACATGGAACAGCTCGGCGTGCTGCAGGTGGTGGTGCACGGCGGCGAGCGCTTTCGCCTGCTGCGCCACTGGGCCGAACCTTCGGGGCTGGTCCATGGCGAGATCGAACTGCTGCCCGACCTGCCGGCGCAACGCGTGCCGCCGGACAGTGCCGGATTGGTGAACCTGCTGCGCGCCATCGTCGCCGATCTCGGCGAGGCCGGACCGCCGCCGCCCCATCGCTTCGACGACTCGGCCTGGGTCGGCCGGCGTTTTTGCGAGGTGCTGCCCATACCCACGTCCGCGCGGCAGATGCTGCTGGAGCTCGACGACCCCGCCGCGCTGCTGGCCATCGTCAAAAAGTATCTGGTGCAGAAGAAGCTCGCCTGAGTCTTGTCACCTCTTGTTACCGTATCGCCATCCGCAGCGGCGCGGGCAGGGTCTTTTCCTGCCCCGTCCTGCTGCGCAGGGGATTTATCAGCGCCGACTTTTCGCGTCGGATGCCAGGATGCGGGAAAATGCGGCACATATCGATCAAGGCTCGGACATGAAATACACACTTACGGCGCTACTCGCCCTGTTGCTCGCCGCCTGCGGCGAACCGCCCAAGGAAACGCCCAAGACCACCGCCAAGCCGGCGCTGAGCGTGACCACGACCACGCCGCAACTGCTCGACTGGCCGCAGACCCTCAAGGCCAGCGGCAACATCGCGGCCTGGCAGGAGGCGGTCATCGGCCCGGAAATCAGCAACTACCGGATCACCGAGGTGCGCGCCAACGTCGGTGACGTGGTGAAGAAGGGCCAGGTGCTGGCACGCATCTCCGCCGATACGGTGGAAAGCGAAGTGGCCGAAATCCGCGCCAGCGTCGCCGAAGCCGAGGCCACGCTCGCCGAAGCGCGGGCCAATCACGAGCGCGCCAAGCAGCTGACGGCGAAGGGTTTCTACAGCGCGCAGCAGAACACCCAGACCCAGACGGCCGCCGACACCGCGCTGGCCCGCCTCAATGCCGCCAGGGCGCGGCTGCAGTCGGCCGAGCTGAAGCGCTCCAAGGCCACCGTGCTGGCACCCGACGACGGCATCATCTCGGCGCGCAGCGCGACGGTCGGCACGCTGACCCAGCCGGGGCAGGAGCTGTTCCGCCTGATCCGCGGCGGCCGGCTGGAATGGCGCGCCGAAGTCACCGCGGCCGAAGTCGGCCGCCTCAAGCCGGGCCAGGCGGCGACGCTGACCAGCCCGAACGGCGAGGCGGTCGAAGGCGTGGTGCGCGTCGTGGCGCCGACCGTCGACCCGCAGACGCTCAACGCGCTGGTCTATGTCAACCTGCCGGCAGCGGCCACCGGCAAGCTCGGCGCCGGCATGTTCGCGCGCGGCGAATTCCGCCTCGGCCAGAGCCCGGCGCTGACCCTGCCGCAATCGGCCGTGCTGCTGCGCGAAGGCTTCGCCTATGTGTTCCGCGTCGCTGGCGACAAGGTCACGCAGGTCAAGATGACCACCGGACGCCGCAATGGAGAACTGATCGAGGTCAGCGGCCTCGACGCCAAGGCCCAGGTCGTGGCCAGCGGCGTCGGCTTCCTCGCCGACGGCGATACCGTGCGCATCGTTCCCGCCCAGGCCGCCGCGCAGCCAGCGACGGGACGCCGCCACGCCATGAACGTTTCCTCCTGGTCGATCCGCAACCCGATCCCGGCGGTGCTGCTGTTCATCATGCTCACCCTGTTCGGGGTGATGGCCTTCAAGGGCATGAAGATCCAGCAGTTCCCGGACATCGACCTGCCGACGGTCACCGTCACCGCCAGCCTGCCCGGCGCCGCGCCGGCGCAGATGGAAACCGAGGTGGCGCGCAAGATCGAGAACGCGGTGGCCACGCTGCAGAATCTCAAGCACATCTACACCAAGGTGCAGGACGGCACGGCCACCGTCACGGTCGAATTCCGCCTGGAAAAGCCGACGCAGGAGGCGGTCGACGATGTCCGCGACGCCATTTCGCGCATCCGTGGCGAGTTGCCGGGCGATCTCAAGGACCCGGTGATCACCAAGGTCAGCCTCTCCGGTTCGCCCATCCTCACCTACACCGTCGCGTCTTCCCGCATGGACGACGAGGCCCTGTCGTGGTTCGTCGACAACACGGTGACCAAGGCCATGCTCAGCGTGCGTGGCGTCGGTGCCGTCGCCCGCGTCGGCGGCGTCACCCGCGAGATCCGCGTCGAGCTCGACCCGGCGCGCCTCCTGGCGCTGCGCGCCACGGCGTCCGACGTTTCGCGCCAGTTGCGGCAGATCCAGCAGGATGCCTCGGGCGGGCGCGCCGATGTCGGCGGCGCCGAGCAGTCGGTGCGCACCATCGCCACCGTGCAGTCCGCCGAGGAAATCGGCGCCATGGAAATTGCGCTGGCCGACGGACGCCGGGTGCGGCTGAATGAACTGGCCACCATCAGCGACACGGTGGCCGAGCAGCGCTCGGCGGCGCTGCTCAACGGCAAGCCGGTGGTCGGCTTCGAGATCGTGCGCAGCCGCGGCGCCGGCGAGGTCGAGGTCGCCGACGGCGTGCGCGCCGCGCTGGCAAAGCTCAAATCCGAACACACCGACATCACCATCACCGAGGCCTTCAACTTCGTCGATCCGGTGCTCGAGAACTTCGAGGGCTCGATGGCGCTGCTGATCGAGGGTGCGCTGCTCGCCGTGCTCGTGGTCTGGCTGTTCCTGCGCGACTGGCGGGCCACCGTGGTTTCGGCCACCGCCCTGCCGCTGTCGGCCATCCCGACCTTCGGCGTGATGTACCTGATGGGCTTTTCGCTCAACGTGGTGACCCTGCTGTCGATGTCGCTGATCGTCGGCATCCTCGTCGACGACGCCATCGTCGAGATCGAGAACATCATGCGCCACCTGCGCATGGGCAAGACGCCCTACCAGGCCGCGATGGAGGCGGCCGACGAAATCGGCCTGGCCGTGATCGCCACCACCTTCACGCTGATCGCGGTCTTCCTGCCCACGGCCTTCATGAGCGGCGTGGCGGGCAAGTTCTTCGTCCAGTTCGGCTGGACCGCGGCCATCGCCGTCTTCTTCTCGCTGGTCGTCGCGCGCATGCTGACGCCGATGATGGCCGCCTACATCCTGCGCCCGCCGAGCAAGGACTACCACGAGCCGCGCTGGATGGAGATCTACACCGGCTGGGCGGCGTGGTGCCTCAAGCATCGCCTGCAGACCACGCTGGGCGCACTCGTTTTCTTCTTCGGCTCCTTCGCGCTGGTGCCGCTGCTGCCCACCGGCTTCATGCCGCCCGACGACCTGTCGCAGACGCAGGTCTATATCTCGCTGCAACCCGGCAGCACCTTCAAGGAAACCTTTGCCGTCGCCGAGGACGCGCGCCGCATCGTCGAGAAGCATCCGCATGTGAAGATGGTCTATACCGCCATCGGCGGCGGCGCGGCCGGTTCCGACCCCTTCGCGCCGCGCGGCGCATCGGAGGTACGCAAGGCCACGCTGACCATCAACATGACGCCGCGCAAGGAGCGCGGTGGCGTCAAGAAGCAGGCGGTGGAGCGCGAACTGCGCGAGGCGCTGGCGCTGCTGCCCGGCGTGCAGGTCAAGGTCGGTTTCGGCGGTTCTTCCGAGAAATACGTGCTGGTGCTGGCGAGCGAGAACGGCCCGCTGCTCACCGAACATGCCCGCACCGTCGAGCGCGAACTGCGCACCATCCCCGGCATCGGTGCGGTCACCACCACGGCCAGCCTGACCCGGCCGGAACTGGTGGTGCGCCCCGACTTCGCCCGCATGGCCGACCTCGGCGTCACTTCGGCGGCCATCGCCGACGTGCTGCGCATCGCCACGGCCGGCGACTACGACCAGAGCATCGCCAAGCTCAACCTCGCCCAGCGGCAGATCCCCATCGTCGTCAAGCTGCCGGCGGCAGCCCGCCAGGATGCGAACCTGCTGGGGCGCCTGACCGTGCCGGGCACGCAGGGGCCGGTGATGATCGCCAACGTCGCCAGCCTGGCGCTGGCCGGCGGGCCGGCCGAGATCGACCGCTACGACCGCCTGCGCAACATCAACTTCGAGATCGAACTCAACGGCCAGCCGCTCGGCGAAGTGGAAAATCAGGCGCTGGCCCTGCCCAGCCTCAAGCACCTGCCGCCGGGCATCTTGCAGACCACGGTCGGCGACGCCGAGGCGATGGGTGAGCTGTTCGCCAGCTTCGGCCTCGCCATGCTCACCGGCGTGCTCTGCATCTATGTCGTGCTGGTGTTGCTGTTCAAGGACTTCGTGCAGCCGGTCACCATCCTCGCCGCGCTGGTGCTCTCGGTACCCGGCGCCTTCCTCGCGCTGTTCGTGACCCAGTCGGCGCTGTCGATGCCGTCGATGATCGGCCTGATCATGCTGATGGGCATCGCCACCAAGAACTCCATCCTGCTCATCGACTACGTCGTCCTCGCCCGCCGCGAGCACGGCCTCGACCGCTGGCACGCCCTGCTCGACGCCTGCCGCAAGCGCGCCCGCCCCATCGTCATGACCACCGTCGCCATGGGCGCCGGCATGCTGCCCATCGCCATCGGGCTGGGCACCGACCCGAGCTTCCGCGCGCCGATGGCCATCGTCGTCATCGGCGGCCTGATCACTTCGACCTTCCTCAGCCTGCTGGTGATCCCCGTCGTGTTCACCTACGTCGACGATGCCATCCACCGCATCCAGAAACTTCTGCCCAAGCCGCACGCCTGAAATGGGGTCCAAGTGAAAACCTTTGCACTGCTCATCCCGCTGTTCATCACTTTGATTCTGCTGGCTGCCTGCGGAGAGAAATCACCGCCGCCCGAAGCGGTCACAACCGGCCCGAAGCTTGTCAAGGCGCTAAAAGTCGGCGTTGGCGAGACGGCAAATGCGCAGCGCTACAGCGGCGAAGTACGTGCGCGCCACGAGTTGACACTGGGTTTTCGCGTCGGCGGAAAAGTTGTCGAACGGCTGGTCGATGCCGGTGCGCAGGTGAAGGCCGGACAAGTGCTGGCGCGGCTCGACTCCAGCGATGCGCAACTCAGCGCCGCGCAAGCCGAAGCCAACCGTTCCCTCGCGGCGGCCGACTTGAAACGCACGCTGGACTTGAAATCGAAGAACTTCATCAGCCAGGCCGCCCTTGACGCGAAAGACACCGCTTCCCGCGCTGCCGAAGCACAAGCGCAACTGGCAAAAAACCAGGCCGCTTACACCTCGCTGGTAGCGGATGCCGCCGGCGTCGTGGTTGCCGTGCTGGCCGAGCCGGGCCAGGTGATCGCCGCAGGGCAGGGCGTTTTCCGCGTCGCCCGCACGGGTGAGCGCGAAGTGGCGATCAACATTCCCGAAAGCCGCGTTACCGCACTGAAAGTCGGCGCTAGCGCGACGGTGCAACTGTGGGCGGACCAAGGTAACGAAGGTGGCAAGATCTACCGGGGCGTGCTGCGCGAACTGGCGGCAGGCGCCGATCCGGCAACGCGCACTTTTGCCGCACGCGTTTCGATTGCCGAAGCTGATCCGGAGATTGCGTTGGGCATGACGGCGACAGTAAGCTTCGAGGGTGCGCATGCGGATACAGAAACCATCAGCGTGCCGCTGGCCGCCATCATGCAAAAGGGCGACAAGGCAGCGGTCTGGATCATCGGGGCGGACAGTACGGTGAGCCAGCGCGTGATCGAAGTGGCGCGTTATGGTGATGCAGGCGCTATCCTGAAATCAGGATTGGCGGCCGGCGAGCAGATCGTCGCTGCCGGCGCGTTCAAACTGGCGGAAGGACAAAAGGTACGTGTCGCGGAAGAATCGAGCAAATGAAACACCTCAACCTCTCCGCCTGGGCGCTCGAGCATCCGTCGATGGTGCTTTATTTGATCATCGTTCTGATGGTGGGCGGGGTGGTTTCCTTTTTCAATCTGGGCCGTGCCGAGGATCCTGACTTCACCTTCAAAGTAATGGTGGTGCGCACGCAATGGCCGGGCGCGACGGCGCGGGAGGTAGAGTCCGAGTTGACCGAACGCATCGAAAAGAAGTTGCAGGAAACACCCTATGTCGATCTCCTCAAGTCGGCCTCGCGCGCCGGTGAGTCGCTGGTGTTCGTGCAGCTCAAGGACTACACGCCCAAGACCGAGGTACCGGAATCGTGGCGGCAGGTACGCAAGAAGCTCGACGACATCAAGGGCCAATTGCCGGCGGGTGTGCAGGGGCCGTATCCCAATGACGAGTTCGGCGACGTCTATGTCAACATCTACGCGCTAACCGGGGAAGGGTTCGACCTGGGTGCGCTGCGGCAGGAGGCCACGCGGCTGGCGCGCGAATTGCGCGCCGTCGCGGATGTCAAGAAAGTCGATCTGCTCGGCGTACAGGACGAAAAAATCTTCGTCGAGGTCGCGCCCGCGCGTCTGGCCAGCCTCGGTATCACGCCGGGCCAGGTGGCCGAGGCGCTCGCCCGGCAAAACGTCGTGGCGCCGGCCGGCTTTGTTGAAACGGCCACCGACCGGGTGCGTCTGCGCGTCACCGGAGCCTTCGATGCCGTGGAACAGATCCGTGGCGCCGATCTCGCCATCGGCGGCCGGCATTTCCGGCTCGGCGATATCGCGACGATCACGCGCGGCCTGGCCGACCCGCCCAACCCGAAGATGCGCGTGGATGGCCGTGACGCCATCGGCATTGCCGTGGTGATGGCGAAAGGCGGCAACGTCATAGAGCTCGGCGATGAACTCAAGGCCGGCATCGAACGTCTCGCGAAAGAGTTGCCGCTGGGCATGGAAGTCACCACGGTGGCTGATCAACCGACCATTGTGCGCATCTCGCTGAAACTGTTTTTGCAAAGCCTTGCCGAGGCCATCATCATCGTACTGGCGGTGAGCTTTCTCACTCTGGGCGTGCGCACCGGCATGGTGGTGGCGCTGTCGATCCCGCTGGTACTGTCGATGACCTTTCTGCTGATGAATGTGTTCGGCATCGACCTGCACCGCATTTCACTGGGCGCGCTGATCATCGCCCTGGGCTTGCTGGTCGACGACGCCATCATCGCGGTCGAGATGATGGTGGTAAAAATGGAGCAGGGCTGGGAGAAGTTCCGCGCCGCCACCTTTGCCTACACCTCGACGGCCTTCCCGATGCTTACCGGCACGTTGATCACGGCGGCAGGTTTCACACCGGTAGGTTTCGCCAAGTCGGGCGCCGGCGAATATGCGGGGGCGATCTTCTCGGTGACAACCATCGCGCTTCTCACCTCATGGCTGGTCGCGGTGGTCTTCACGCCGTACATCGGCTCCCGGCTGCTCGACGAAAAAGCCTTGCGAAAATATGGCGAGGAACATCACGGCGACCCCTACGCTACGCCTTTCTACCGGCGCTTTCGGGCGCTCGTTGAATGGTGCCTGCGCCGGCGCTGGACGGTGATCGGCATTACCGCCCTGCTGTTCGTGCTCGGCATGCTGGCCTTCGCCACCGGCGTGCAGAAGCAGTTTTTCCCGCCCTCCAACCGCGCGGAGCTGATGGTCAACCTGTGGTTGCCTCAGGGTTCCTCCCTCAAGGCGACGGAAACGGAAGTCCGGCGCGTCGAGGCCTTGCTTAAGGGCGACACCAATGTCGTCAATTATTCCTCTTATATCGGTAACGGTGCGCCGCGTTTTTATCTGCCACTCGACCAGCAGCTGTTCAACGACAACTTCGGTCAACTGGTGGTGGTAACCAAGGATTTCGACGCCCGCGAGGTAGTGAAAGCCAAACTGGCAGCCGCCTTTAACGCACCGGACGGATCTTGGAGCCATTTGCGCGCCCGTGTGCTGCGGCTGGAGAACGGGCCGCCCGTCGGCTACCCGGTGGTGTTCCGCGTTGTCGGCGAAAACGTCGAAGACACTGCGCGGCATCGCCGGCGCAGTCGCCAATGTCCTGCGCGCCAACCCGAACACCCAGAATGTGCATCTGGACTGGAACGAGAAAGCCAAGAGCGTGAAAGTCGTCATCGACCAGGATCGCGCGCGGATTCTCGGGGTCAGCAGCCAGGATATTGCGCAGGCCTTGCAGGCGCACCAGGTCGGGGCGACCTTGACGCAATATCGCGAGGGCGACCAGCTGATCGACATCGTCTGGCGTGCCGGCGGCACAGACCGGAATAGTCTGGATCGGCTTGCCGACCTGCCGGTTCCAGTAGCCGGCGGCAGCAAGTGGGTACCGCTGGCGCAGGTGGCGCAACTCCAACCGGTGCTCGAAGAAGGGATCATCTGGCGGCGCGACCGCCTGCCGGCGATCCAGATTCGCGCCGACCTCGCCAACGATACAGTCACCGGACCGACGGTATCCGCACAAATCGACACGCAACTTGGCGAGATTCGCGCCAAGCTGCCGCCGGGCTATCGCGTCGAAATAGGCGGCACCATCGAGGAATCGGCCAAGAACGAGGGTGCCCTGAAGGCCGTGATGCCCCTGATGATCGTCGCCGTCATCACGCTGCTGATGATCCAGCTGCAAAGCATGCGCCGCACCGTAATGGCGCTGCTGACGGCGCCGCTCGGGTTGATCGGCGTGGCGATGGCGCTGATGATCTTCGGCAAGCCCTTCGGCTTTGTCGCCAACCTTGGCGTGATTGCACTGATGGGCATGATCTTGCGCAACGCGGTGATCCTGCTCGACCAGATCGATCAGGATGAGAAAGCCGGCAAGGCCACCTGGGAAGCGATTGTCGGATCGGCGGTGCGGCGATTCCGGCCGATCATGCTGACGGCTGCCGCCGCCGTCCTGGCGATGATTCCGCTTTCCCGGCAGATTTTCTGGGGGCCGATGGCGGTGGCCATCATGGGCGGGCTGATCATTGCCACGGCGCTGACTTTGCTTTTCCTGCCCGCGCTTTACGCAGCGTGGTTCCGCGTCAGGGAGCCGGCGTAAAATGCGCACTCTTGCCTTACCCGACCCTGCCCCCATTTTGAGAGTAAAGCCATGAACTACGAATTAGCCCGCCATCACATGATCGAGCAGCAGTTACGCACCTGCGAGGTGCTGACGCCTGCCGTGGTCGAACTGCTCTACGCCGACCGCCGTGAGCACTATATGCCGGCCCAGTATCGTGCGCTGGCCTTTACCGACATCGCCATTCCCCTGGGCCAGGGAGATAGCTCGGCAGTCATGCTGACACCCAAGCTCGAAGCGCGCATCCTGCAGGTGGCGAAATTGAAGCGCAGTGATCGCGTGCTCGAAGTCGGCACCGGCTCCGGTCACATGGCAGCGCTGCTCGCCGAGCAGGCCCAGCAGGTCTGGACGGTCGAGATCGATCCGGCACTGGCCGAACGGGCGCGCACCAACCTGAACACCGACGGCGTGGGCAACGTCAGCGTGGTCGTCGGCGATGGCCTGGCCGGCCTGCCCGCACATGCCCCCTTCGATTGCATCGTGGTCTCGGGCGGCGTCGCCGAGATACCCGCCGCGCTGCTGTCCCAGTTGAAAGTCGGTGGCCGGCTGTTCGCTTTTGTCACCCTCGCCGGCATGGCGCCCGTCATGGCCCTGCGCCAGGTCACCCGCCAGGCCGAGGATGTTTTCGTCAGCGTCGACTTGCTGGAAACCCATGTGCCTCTTCTGCAAAACGCCGGGTCATCGCAGGCATTCACTTTCTGATGAAACAGATTACCGTCGCCCAACTCAAGGAATGGCTTGACGACAAAGGTCGTCCGCCGCCGACTTTGATCGACGTGCGCGAACCCTGGGAATTCGATGTGGTGCGCATTCCCGGCGCCAAGCTGGTGCCGATGCGCTCGATCCCCGCACGCTACCTCGAATTGCAGCGTGCTGCCGAAACGGTGGTGATCTGCCACCATGGTGCGCGCAGCTATCAGGTGGCGATGTTCCTCGAGCAGCAGGGCTTCAGCAATGTCATCAACCTGTATGGCGGCATGGCGGCATGGTCGCGCGATGTCGATCCCGCCGCGCCGACCTACTAATTTCACCCTGCATCGGAGTCCCGCATGAAGCTCACCCTGAAAACCCTGATCGCACTAGCCTTTGCGGGAGGCGCCCTGCAGGTCCAGGCGGCCGACCTGTTGCAGGTCTATCGCGATGCGGTCGGCTTCGACGCACAATATGCCGCCGCCCGCGCCTCACGCGATGCCGGGCTGGAAAAGCTGCCGCAAGGCCGTGCCGGGCTGTTGCCGACGATCGGCTTGACGGCCAGAGACAGAACTGGAACGACGTCGAGGCAACCACCCGGACTACCCCGGCCATTAACGCGGAGCGGAATTACAACAGCCACGCCTGGCGCGTAGCGCTGATCGCAGCCGCTTGTTCCGTTGGCAAAACTGGGTTGGCTACCAGCAGGCGGAGCTCGTCTGCCGCACTGGCCGGAGGCCAGTTCGTCCAGGCCGGTCAGGACTTGATCGTGCGTGCGACACAGGCCTACTTCGACGTGCTGCTGGCACAGGAAACGCTGGCCACGGCGCAGGCCCAGAAAATCGCCATCGCCGAGCAGCTCGAATCGGCGAAACGCAACTTCGAAGTCGGCACATCCACCATCACCGATACCCACGAAGCGCAGGCGCGATTCGATCTCGCCGTGGCGACGGAAATTGTCGCCGAAAACGATCTGGCCGTGAAGCGCCAGACCCTGCGCACGCTCACCGGCAAGGAGCCCGAAGCACTCAAGGGCTTGAGGACCAGCCTGCAGATCGGCAGGCCCCAGCCGGACAACATCGATAACTGGGTCGAGTCTGCCGGAGGTGGCAACCTGGCCGTACAGATTTCCCAGACCAGGGTTCGAGAGTCGCCAGCCGGGAAATCGAAAAACAGCGCGCCGGCCATTACCCGACGCTCGACCTGGTCGGCGACGCGCGGCAATACTGCGTGCATGCACAAGCAATATCATGCACGCCACCCGGGCGGTAGCGACACCAATTCCACGATCATCGGTCTGCAGCTTGCCGTGCCGATCTTTGCCGGCGGCGGCGTGATGTCGAAGGAACGCGAGGCGGTGGCCCTGAAGGAAAAAGCCCGTGCCGATCTCGACAACGCGCGCCGCCAGGCAACGCTGGGCGCCCGCCAGGCTTATCTGGGCGTCAACGCCGGCCTGGCCCAGGTCAAGGCACTCGAAGCCGGCGTGGCCTCATCGAAACTCGCCGTCGAGTCGAACAAGCTGGGTTACGAAGTCGGCGTGCGCATCAACATCGATGTGCTCAACGCTCAGGGCCAGTTGTTCGATACCTTGCAAAAGCTGGCGAAAGCGCGTCTCGATACGCTGATTGCCCAGCTCAAGCTCAAGGCCGCCGCCGGCACACTGTCCGAGAGCGACCTGGCCTCGATCAACGCGTTGCTGGAATAAAGCGTTCCAGTAGCATCAAGGTGCGCTCAGTCGCCCCTTGATGACACGTGGCGAAAGCGCGGCCGGCGTCTCCCATTGTCTTTCCCATCACCGCATCGGTCAGCAGCGCTTGCGCCTGCTCGACCAATTCGATTTCATCAGCAACCTGACGTGCCGCGCCAACGGCAATGGCTGCCCGGGCGGCTTCGGCGAAGTTGAAGAGCGAAGGGCCGATCAGCACCGGCACACCGACCGCGCAGGGTTCGATCAAATTCTGGCTGCCGAAATCCAGCAGGCTGCCGCCGACGAAAGCCACATCTGCCGCCGCGTAGTAAGCAAACATCTCGCCCATGCTGTCGCCGAGCCAGACTTGGGTTTCGGTGGCGACCGGCAGGTTGTCTGTACGTCGCTGCAGGCTGAAACCACGTGCTTCGATAAGTCGTGCCACCTCATCAAAGCGTTGCGGATGACGTGGCACGATCACCAATAACGCCGTCCCCGTCAACACGGCGGATCCGGCTTGCGCCGTCCCGCCAGCACCGACTTTTTGCCAGGCATCGAGAATGAGTGCTTCCTCGCCTTCGCGCGTGCTGGCGCAAAGAAAAGTCGGGCGTCCGCCAAGACGTGCGCGGAAAGTTTGCCCCATTAACAACTGGTCTTCCGGCGGCGCGATGTCGAATTTCATGTTGCCGAAGATGCTCACTTCTGCTGCGCCCAGTTTGCGCAACCGGCGTGCGTCATCCTCACCGATGGCAGAGATGGCGGCCAGTTGCCCGAGGGCCGAGCGGGTCAGGCGCGGAAGCCGTGCATAACGCCGCGCCGACTTTTCCGAAAGCCGCGCATTGACGAGCAGCAGCGGCACGGCCTGAGTCCGGCAGATGGCGATCAGGTTCGGCCACAGTTCGGTTTCCATGATGATGCCGAGCACAGGACGGAAGTGACGCAGAAAACGGCGCACCGCCCAGGGCGTGTCGTAGGGTAGATAAACCCGTGTCACCATGTCACCGAACAAGGCTTCAGAAGTAGCGCGCCCGGTCGGCGTCATGTGGGTAAATAGGATGCGATGACCGGGATAGCGGGCGCGCAGTGCCGCGATCAATGGCTGGGCAGCGCGCGTTTCGCCGACCGAGACGGCATGAATCCAAATTGTCGGCGCCGGGCCGTCCCAAGCCGACGGCCCTCCTGTGGGGGGCAGCAAGCCGGGGTTGCGAGCGCGGGGGGCCAATAATGTCGGTCCTGGCGGTACGGCTTCATAAAAACCAAACCGCTCGCCCCAATGGTGCAAATACTCCGGCTGGCGGCGCGCGCGCCACAACAGATGCAACACCGCCCAAGGCAGCAGAGCGAGGATCGACAGCGTGTAGAGAATGCGTGTCATCAGCCGAGCAGCTGCAAAGCCGTAGCCACCACTTCTTTAGCACTGGGCGGCAAGCCCGGGCCGCCGAGGTTGACGTAGGGCGCACTGCCGAGGACACCCGTTAGCGTCGGATCGGAGGCGCAATACAGCGCCAGCGTCGGCCGGCCAAGCGCAGCAGCCAGATGCACCAGCCCGGTATCGACACCCACAACGATCCGCGCGCCAGCCAACAAGCCGGCCAGATCGGTAAGATTCATCGCCGGCGCTGCGACGGCACGGCCGAGCGACTGCGCCAACCGGCCGGCACGAGAGCGCTCGGTGCTACTGCCGCCCGGCAGCACGCAACGCACGCCGGTGGCAATGAGCGCAGAACCCAAAGCACGCCAGTTTTCCTCCGGCCACTCCTTGTCGGTCCGGCTCGTCGCCGTCAGCAGCACGGCGTAATCGCCCGCCGGCAGCCAAGGTGCGGACAGCGGTGGTGCAGCGATGCCGTAATCGAGCGGCAGACCGTCGAGTGCGTAGCCCAGTGCGGCAGCTGCCAACTGCCGGTTGCGCGTGACCGCATGCAGAGTCTTGGGAATGGCGAACGAACGGTCATAAAAAAGTGCGGCGAGCGGTTCGCGCGCCGAGGTGGCAGCATGGCCAAATTTTTCGCCTTGAGCCTGTGAAGCGAGCAGCCCGCTCTTGATGAGACCTTGCGTGTCGAGCACCGCATCGTAAAAGTCGGCGCTGGCGAGACGGCGATATTCCCGTATCTCTTGCCACGTATGCGGGGAAAACAGGGACTTGCGCCAGCGCCGCACGGCCACCGGCAAGGCGTGGCGAACAGCCGGGTGAAGACGGGGGATTTCGGCGAATCCCTCCTCGACCACCCAGTCGATTTGCGCTTCGGGATAAACGCGCCGGATATCGCTGGCGACCGGCAGATTGTGGATGACGTCGCCCAGCGAAGAGGTTTTGACAAGCAGGATGCGCATGGCCGGCGGATTATAAGCGCCACCAAGGTTTCTTCATTCGCTGCCCCTGACCTGTATACTTGCCTACTTTTACAGAGGCTTAACCAGTGGCATTGACCATACTCGGACTGTCCGGTGCAGTCTCGCATGACCCTTCCGCAGCGCTCTACATTGACGGCAAGCTTGTAGCCGCCGCCGAGGAGGAGCGCTTCGTGCGCGACAAGCACGCCAAGGGCCGCATGCCCTATGAAGCAGCCAAATTCTGCCTGGCGTTCGCCGGCATCCAGCCCAAGGATGTCGATGCGGTCGCAATTCCATTCGCCCCGATCAGCCTTTCCGAAAAAGCGCGCTGGCATTATGCCAAACGCTACTGGTATGCCCCGGACCGTGGGCTCGATGCCATCCTGACCGGCAACCGTCGCTATTACCGCTACAAGAAACGCATCGAATGGTGCCTTGTGCAGCTTGGCTTCGACCTGGGCAAAACGGAGATCGTCCCGGTCGAGCATCACCTCACCCATGCCTCCAGCGCCTATCACTGCTCCGGCTTCCAGGAGAAAACCGCCATCCTCGGCATCGACGGCAAGGGTGAGTACGCCACCACTTTCTTCGGG
>CAVPWR010000003.1:0-620021 GCA_963709555.1 uncultured beta proteobacterium
CGAAGATTTGCTCGAGTGACATTGATATGAGGGGAATTATTTTTCTATGAAAATTCTTTTTGTAAAGTTCTTGACGGTAGGGAAATGGTCCGTATAATGCGCGGCTCTCTGCTGCTTGGAGCAGCAACTGATCTTTAAAAATAAACAGCCGATAGGTGTAGGTGCTTGCTGGGTTGAAGGGAGCGAGGGTGGTTGAGCCGAGATCGAAGGGACGGCTGCTGGGTTAAGTCTGAAAGACGAAACCTGGTTAAAGGGTTGCGCAGCTTGAAGCTAAAAGTATAGAAGCAAGCACTTACACGAAACAAACAAAGGTTAGATGGAAATTTGGCCTCTGAGATTCGTTTGAGTGAGTATTGAAAGATTGAACTGAAGAGTTTGATCCTGGCTCAGATTGAACGCTGGCGGAATGCTTTACACATGCAAGTCGAGCGGCAGCGCGGGGCAACCTGGCGGCGAGCGGCGAACGGGTGAGTAATGCATCGGAACGTACCCATTTGTGGGGGATAACTATCCGAAAGGATAGCTAATACCGCATAAGTCCTGAGGGAGAAAGCAGGGGATCGCAAGACCTTGCGCGAATGGAGCGGCCGATGCCGGATTAGCTAGTTGGTAGGGTAAAGGCCTACCAAGGCGACGATCCGTAGCGGGTCTGAGAGGATGATCCGCCACACTGGAACTGAGACACGGTCCAGACTCCTACGGGAGGCAGCAGTGGGGAATTTTGGACAATGGGCGCAAGCCTGATCCAGCCATTCCGCGTGAGTGAAGAAGGCCTTCGGGTTGTAAAGCTCTTTCGGCAGGAACGAAACGGTGGGGGCTAATATCCCCTGCTAATGACGGTACCTGAAGAAGAAGCACCGGCTAACTACGTGCCAGCAGCCGCGGTAATACGTAGGGTGCGAGCGTTAATCGGAATTACTGGGCGTAAAGCGTGCGCAGGCGGTTATGTAAGACAGATGTGAAATCCCCGGGCTTAACCTGGGAACTGCGTTTGTGACTGCATAACTCGAGTGTGGCAGAGGGGGGTGGAATTCCACGTGTAGCAGTGAAATGCGTAGAGATGTGGAGGAACACCGATGGCGAAGGCAGCCCCCTGGGTGAACACTGACGCTCATGCACGAAAGCGTGGGTAGCAAACAGGATTAGATACCCTGGTAGTCCACGCCCTAAACGATGCGAACTAGGTGTTGGAGAAGGAGACTTCTTTAGTACCGCAGCTAACGCGTGAAGTTCGCCGCCTGGGGAGTACGGTCGCAAGATTAAAACTCAAAGGAATTGACGGGGACCCGCACAAGCGGTGGATGATGTGGATTAATTCGATGCAACGCGAAAAACCTTACCTACCCTTGACATGCCAGGAACTTGGTAGAGATACCTTGGTGCCCGAAAGGGAGCCTGGACACAGGTGCTGCATGGCTGTCGTCAGCTCGTGTCGTGAGATGTTGGGTTAAGTCCCGCAACGAGCGCAACCCTTGTCATTAGTTGCCATCATTTAGTTGGGCACTCTAATGAGACTGCCGGTGACAAACCGGAGGAAGGTGGGGATGACGTCAAGTCCTCATGGCCCTTATGGGTAGGGCTTCACACGTCATACAATGGTCGGTACAGAGGGTTGCCAAGCCGCGAGGTGGAGCCAATCCCAGAAAGCCGATCGTAGTCCGGATCGGAGTCTGCAACTCGACTCCGTGAAGTCGGAATCGCTAGTAATCGTGGATCAGCATGTCACGGTGAATACGTTCCCGGGTCTTGTACACACCGCCCGTCACACCATGGGAGTGGGTTTCACCAGAAGTAGGTAGCCTAACCGCAAGGAGGGCGCTTACCACGGTGGGATTCATGACTGGGGTGAAGTCGTAACAAGGTAGCCGTAGGGGAACCTGCGGCTGGATCACCTCCTTTCTAGAGCAGAAAGCTCTGTGAGCACCTACAACCTATCGGTTGTTTAACCCTGAACAGCGGGTCTGTAGCTCAGCTGGTTAGAGCACCGTCTTGATAAGGCGGGGGTCGATGGTTCGAACCCATCCAGACCCACCACCCATCAAAAGATGGGCACGACAGGCGAGGGTCGCGAGATGTCGCCGCATAGCAGTGCTATGCAAGACGTCGAGCAACGAAGCGTGGCGTGGCTAGAGGGGGATTAGCTCAGCTGGGAGAGCACCTGCTTTGCAAGCAGGGGGTGACGGTTCGATCCCGTCATCCTCCACCATTCTCATGAGAGGCGATATCAAAGTCGGACGATTTTGATATCGGTTTTTACCGAAGGCTGTTCAGATCTTTAAAAATTTGGAAGAAGTAAAGGTGTTCGATCTGAGGAATTGGATCGGACATGGGTGATGATTGCAAATTCTCGATTCCATTCCTTTGAACCGGCGATGGAATTGAAACAAGCGCGAGTTGCGCCTGTAGCGGCGAGGCCTGGAGGAATTCAGGGCTCAAGGTTATAGGGTCAAGCGACTAAGTGCATGTGGTGGATGCCTTGGCGATCACAGGCGATGAAGGACGTTGTAGCGTGCGAAAAGCTACGGGGAGCTCGCAAACAAGCTTTGATCCGTAGATGTCCGAATGGGGAAACCCACCCGCAAGGGTATCCCTGGCTGAATACATAGGCCAGTGGAGGCGAACTGAGCGAACTGAAACATCTAAGTAGCTCAAGGAAAAGAAATCAACCGAGATTCCCCAAGTAGTGGCGAGCGAACGGGGAAGAGCCTGCAAGAGTTAACTGCCGCGTTAGTGGAACAGTCTGGAAAGGCTGGCCGTAGTGGGTGATAGCCCCGTACGCGAAAACCTGGCAGCGGGACTGAGCTTGCGACAAGTAGGGCGGGACACGTGAAATCCTGTCTGAAGATGGGGGGACCATCCTCCAAGGCTAAATACTCGTGATCGACCGATAGTGAACCAGTACCGTGAGGGAAAGGCGAAAAGAACCCCGGGAGGGGAGTGAAATAGATCCTGAAACCGCATGCATACAAACAGTGGGAGCCTCGCAAGGGGTGACTGCGTACCTTTTGTATAATGGGTCAGCGACTTACGTTCAGTAGCGAGCTTAACCGAATAGGGGAGGCGTAGGGAAACCGAGTCTGATAAGGGCGAATTAGTTGCTGGGCGTAGACCCGAAACCAGATGATCTATCCATGGCCAGGATGAAGGTGCGGTAACACGCACTGGAGGTCCGAACCCACTAACGTTGAAAAGTTAGGGGATGAGCTGTGGATAGGGGTGAAAGGCTAAACAAATCTGGAAATAGCTGGTTCTCCCCGAAAACTATTTAGGTAGTGCCTCGCATGGACACTTCCGGGGGTAGAGCACTGTAATGGTTGGAGGGGTCATTGAGATCTACTCCGCCATAGCAAACTCCGAATACCGGAAAGTGATATGCGGGAGACAGACGGTGGGTGCTAACGTCCATCGTCAAGAGGGAAACAACCCAGACCGCCAGCTAAGGTCCCCAATGATTGGCTAAGTGGAAAACGAAGTGGGAAGGCATAGACAGTCAGGAGGTTGGCTTAGAAGCAGCCATCCTTTAAAGAAAGCGTAATAGCTCACTGATCGAGTCGTCCTGCGCGGAAGATGTAACGGGGCTCAAGCCAATAACCGAAGCTGCGGATGCACAGTAATGTGCGTGGTAGGGGAGCGTTCTGTAGGTCTGTGAAGGTGTCTTGAGAAGGATGCTGGAGATATCAGAAGTGCGAATGCTGACATGAGTAGCGATAAAGGGTGTGAAAAGCACCCTCGCCGAAAGCCCAAGGTTTCCTGCGCAACGTTCATCGGCGCAGGGTGAGTCGGCCCCTAAGGCGAGGCCGAAAGGCGTAGTCGATGGGAAACGGGTCAATATTCCCGTACCGATCACAGATGCGATGGGGGGACGGAGAAGGTTAGCTCAGCCGGGTGTTGGACGTCCCGGTTTAAGCGTGTAGGCGTGCTGTCTAGGCAAATCCGGACGGCTTAGCTGAGGCGTGATGACGAGGTCTCTTTGAGATCGAAGTGAGTGATACCCTGCTTCCAGGAAAAGCCTCTAAGCTTCAGTCTGTGACGACCGTACCGCAAACCGACACAGGTGGGCAGGATGAAAATTCTAAGGCGCTTGAGAGAACCCAGGAGAAGGAACTCGGCAAATTGATACCGTAACTTCGGGAGAAGGTATGCCCCGGTAGCTTGTAGGAGAACATCCGAAGGGCGATGGGGCCGCAGAGAATCGGTGGCTGCGACTGTTTAACAAAAACACAGCACTCTGCAAAGGCGAAAGCCGACGTATAGGGTGTGACGCCTGCCCGGTGCTGGAAGGTTAAGTGATGGGGTGCAAGCTCTTGATCGAAGCCCCAGTAAACGGCGGCCGTAACTATAACGGTCCTAAGGTAGCGAAATTCCTTGTCGGGTAAGTTCCGACCTGCACGAATGGCGTAACGATGGCCACACTGTCTCCTCTTGGGACTCAGCGAAGTTGAAGTGTTTGTGAAGATGCAATCTCCCCGCGGCTAGACGGAAAGACCCCATGAACCTTTACTGTAGCTTTGCATTGGACTTTGACGGGACTTGTGTAGGATAGGTGGGAGGCTGTGAGGCGTGGTCGCTAGATCGCGCGGAGCCAACCTTGAAATACCACCCTGGTGTCGTTGAGGTTCTAACCTGGGCCCCTGAATCGGGGTCGGGGACCGTGCATGGCAGGCAGTTTGACTGGGGCGGTCTCCTCCTAAAGAGTAACGGAGGAGTACGAAGGTCTTCTAGGTACGGTCGGACATCGTACTGATAGTGCAATGGCAAAAGAAGGCTTGACTGCGAGACCCACAAGTCGAGCAGGTGCGAAAGCAGGTCATAGTGATCCGGTGGTTCTGTATGGAAGGGCCATCGCTCAACGGATAAAAGGTACTCTGGGGATAACAGGCTGATTCCGCCCAAGAGTTCATATCGACGGCGGAGTTTGGCACCTCGATGTCGGCTCATCACATCCTGGGGCTGTAGCCGGTCCCAAGGGTATGGCTGTTCGCCATTTAAAGTGGTACGTGAGCTGGGTTCAAAACGTCGTGAGACAGTTTGGTCCCTATCTGCCGTGGGCGCTGGATATTTGAGAGGGGCTGCTCCTAGTACGAGAGGACCGGAGTGGACGTATCTCTGGTGGACCGGTTGTGACGCCAGTCGCATCGCCGGGTAGCTAAATACGGAAGAGATAAACGCTGAAAGCATCTAAGCGTGAAACTCGCCTCAAGATGAGATATCCCGGGGACTTGATCCCCCTGAAGGGTCGTCGAAGACCACGACGTTGATAGGTCGGGTGTGGAAGCGCAGTAATGCGTTAAGCTAACCGATACTAATTGCCCGTGCGGCTTGACCCTATAACCTTGAGTTGTTCGACTTCAGTCGAATCACACAGTACTCAGGTGCAACACCGCGCACCAACAATCACCACCCAATCCCAATACTTCTTCCAAAATTCGTGTCCTGGCCTCAAGCCTTCCGCTTGCCCCAG
Source organism: uncultured beta proteobacterium (assembly GCA_963709555.1). Taxonomy (GTDB): domain Bacteria; phylum Pseudomonadota; class Gammaproteobacteria; order Burkholderiales; family Rhodocyclaceae; genus Sulfurisoma. Next base: position 5,462 of record CAVPWR010000003.1, read on the forward strand.
GACACCCCCTTTCAGTCTGGTGCCCATAGCGAGGCGGAACCACCCCTTCCCTTCCCGAACAGGACCGTGAAACACCTCCGCGCCAATGATAGTCGGTTAACCTCCGGCGAAAGTAGGTCAGCACCAGACTACCCATTCCAACCCCCTCCCGGCAGATGGCCGCGGAGGGGGTTTTCATTTGAGCGACTGCTTCGTGCCGCCTGCGATCCGGTAAAATCCGCGAAATGAAAACGACCTTTCTAGACTTCGAGCAGCCGATTGCCGAACTTGAGGAGAAAATCGAGCAGCTCCGCTACGTCCAGGACGACTCGGCGGTTGATATCTCCGAAGAGATCAGCCGACTCGAGGCCAAGGGCCTGACATTAACCAAGGACATCTACGCCAAGCTGTCGCCATGGCAGATTGCCTTGGTGGCACGTCATCCGCAGCGGCCCTATACCTTCGACTATATCCAGCACATCTTCACGGATTTCGAGGAACTGCACGGCGATCGCGCCTTTGCCGACGACCATGCCATCGTCGGCGGTCTCGCCCGCTTCAACGGCCAGTCGTGCATGGTGATCGGCCACCAGAAGGGGCGCGACACCAAGGAAAAAATTCATCGCAACTTCGGCATGCCCCGGCCGGAGGGATACCGCAAAGCGTTGCGCATGATGAAGCTGGCCGAGCGTTTCGGCATGCCGGTCTTCACCTTCGTCGACACGCCCGGAGCCTATCCGGGCATCGATGCCGAAGAGCGGGGCCAGTCGGAGGCGATAGGCCGCAATCTCTACGAAATGGCCGAACTGAAGGTGCCGTTGATCACCACCATCATCGGCGAAGGCGGCTCGGGTGGTGCGTTGGCCATCGCGGTCGGAGACTCCATGCTGATGATGCAGTACTCGACTTATTCCGTCATCTCCCCGGAAGGCTGTGCCTCCATCCTGTGGAAGAGCGCCGAGCGTGCGGCCGATGCAGCCGAGACCATGGGCATCACCGCCGCCCGCCTGAAGACGCTCGGCCTGGTCGATCGCATAGTCACTGAGCCGCTGGGGGGAGCCCACCGTGATCCGAAGGCCGCCGCGATGTCGCTGAAGAAAGCCTTGCAGGACGCGCTGAAGCAGGTCGCGACGTTGCCCGCCGAAGAGCTCATCGAGCGCCGCTTCGAGCGGTTGATGGGCTATGGCAAGTTCAAGGAACAACCACTCCACTGAGGCGATGCAGACGGCATGCGCCGCCTGCATCGCCAACCATGTGGCGCCGGGACAGCACCTTGTGCTGGGCTTGTCCGGCGGCATCGATTCCGTCAGCCTGCTGCATCACCTGTCGCACGGTGACCGCGAACCCGACTTCAGCCTCTCGGCCCTGCATGTGCACCATGGCCTCAGCAGCAATGCCGACCAGTGGGCCGATTTCTGCCGGCAGCTTTGTGCAACATGGAAAATTCCTCTGACCGTCGTTAGTGTCACGGTGGAGCGTGATTCAACGGACGGCCTCGAGGCGGCGGCCCGACGTGCGCGGCACGAGGCCTATGGCAGGATCGAAGGAGATTGGGTGGTGCTCGCGCACCATCGCGGCGACCAGGCGGAAACCCTGTTGTTCAACCTGTTGCGCGGCACCGGGCTTGCCGGCGCGGCGGCGATGGCGTCCCGCCAGCGCCGACTTTTGCGGCCGTTGCTGTCGGCCTCCCGCAACGACATCGAAGGCTATGCCCGAGCCCACGGCCTGCGCTGGATCGAGGACGAAAGCAACCGGGACACGGGGTTTTCCCGCAACTACCTGCGTCACGAAATCCTGGCACCGCTGAACCAGCGCTTCCCGGCCGCCGAAAAGAATATGGCTGCGGCAGCGGGTCGCTTTGCCGAAGCGGCCACCTTGCTGGACGAATTGGCAACGCTCGATCTCGCGACCGCCGCTGCCGACTTCCCCGTCCCGGTGAGCGTTCTGGCCGGCCTGAGCGAGCCGCGAGCCCGCAACGTGCTACGGTATCTACTGGCGCGCCGGAATGTGCGGATTCCGAGTGAATCGCGCCTGATAGAACTTCTGCGGCAGCTCCTCGCGGCCGCTGCGGACCGCCATCCGCGCGTGCGCTTCGGCGATTGGGACATCCTGCGCCGGCGCGGCCAGATCGAGCTCGAGCGGGTTGTCGCGCAGCCTTAGCGAGAGCCGGATAGTAACTGCGCCAGCTCGACGGCGGACTTCACGCCCATCTTTTCGAAGATGCGCGCCCGGTGTACTTCCACGGTGCGCATGGCGATGCCGAGTTCGTCGGCGATGACCTTGTTGTACTTGCCGGCGAGAATCAGCTCCATGACCTCGCGTTCGCGGCTGCTAAGGCCCTCCAGCCGGGAGGCTCTGTGGTCGGCGGTGGCATGGCGCAGTCGCTGCTCCTCGTCAAGCTGAATTGCAGCAACCACGCGGTCTACCAACTCGTTGTCGTTGCAGGGCTTCTCTATGAAATCGAACGCGCCCTTCTTGATAGCTTGCACGGCCAGGGGAACGTCACCGTGGCCGGTGAGAAAGATCGCCGGCATGCGGCTGCCTCGTTCCAGCAGGCGCTCGAACAGTTCCGGCCCGCCCATGCCGGGCATGCGCACGTCGATGATCAGGCAGCCACGCATCTCGTTGTCGTAGTCGGCCAGAAAGGCATCGGCCGACGGCCAGCCGCGCGAGGCAATTCCGCGCGACCGCAGCAGCCAGGCCAAGGCGTCGCGAATCGCGTCGTCGTCGTCGATCAGGTGGGCGAGGCTCGCGCTCATGCGTTCAGGGGCAGATCGACATGGAAGATACACCCTCCCCCGGGGTGCGGTTCATGCCATAGCCGGCCACGATGGGCCTCGACAACCGAACGGCAGATGTTCAGCCCCATGCCCATGCCCTCTGCCTTGGTGGTGTGAAACGGCTCGAACAGATGCGGCAGGACGTCGGCGGCAATGCCGCCGCCCCGGTCGGCGACGCTGATGTGGATCACGGCTTCGCCGCACGTAGCGGCCACTGTCAGGGTCCGGCGCTCCGCCGGCATATCGCGCATGGCATCGATGCCGTTGCGGACAAGATTGAGCAGGGCCTGGGCAAGCAGAACGTGATCGCCCTGTAATGGCGGCAGTTGTGCAGGAGCTTCACGGACGATGTGGATCTGCTGGCGGCGCGCGTCGGGCTCGACCAGCATCAGCACCTCATCGAGAATGCTGGTCAGGTCGCAGGGCTCGGATTTGGGCTCGGCGCGGCGGGCGAACTCGTAGATGCGGCGGATGATGCGTCCGGCGCGGCGCGCCTGCTCGGCGCACTTGGCGAGTGCCGGCTTCAGTTCGGCAATCCCGCCCTGGCCGGAATCGATCAGGTTGATGCAGCCGGTGGTGTAGCCGGCAATGGCGGCCAGCGGCTGGTTGAGCTCATGGGCAAGACTCGATGCCATCTCGCCCATGGTCACCAGACGCGCGGTGGCCTGCAACCGCTCCTGCTGGATCCGGGCATACTCCGCGGCCCGTTTGCTCTCCGTGATGTCGACAATCGAGCTCATCCAGCCGGTGTGGCGTCCATGCGCATCGATCAGCGGCGCCTCGTGGATCAGCACGTCCAGGACTTCACCGCTACTGCGCTTGAGCTTGAATTCGAAGCCCTGGGCTGGTCCCTCGCCGGCGAGGATGCGGTCGTGCATGGCGCGCGTTTCTTCCAGGTACTCGTCGGCCCAGTAGGGCATGGGCGGGGCGCGCCCGATCAGTTCCGCGGCGGACCAGCCGACCATGCGGCAGAAGGCCGGATTGACATAGATGATGCGACCATCGAGGTCGCGTGCGCGCATGCCGGTCTGCAGGGAGTTCTCCATGGCCTGGCGGAAGGCGTCCTCGCGCAGCAGGGCCTGTTCCGCAGCGAGGCGGCGGGTCCAGTGCCGGCGCAGCGACCACAGGCTCCACAGCACGAGCAGGGCCAGGACCACGAGGCTGGCCGAGAGCAGGCGCGGCGCCAGCGGGGCCTTCGCCCGATAGGGTGCGGCGTGAAGAATCAGGCCGTGGCCCGGTGGATCGAAGGGGATCTGGTAATCGAGCCGGGCGGCGATCGCCTCGACCTTGGTGCGCGCGGCCAGCGTGTTGCCGGAATTGTCGATGATGCGGATGCGATAGCGCTCGGTGAGCCACCATGGCACGGTCTGTTCGAGCAGGCGTCGCATCGAGTAGGCGCCGACGACGACGCCGGCGAGGCGGCCGTCGCGGAATACCGGCACATGCACTTCGAATTGCTGGTCGTCGTTGACGACAGGGTAGGGCGGGCTGTAGGAAACCTTGCCGAGGGAGGCGGCGAGGCGGAAGGCGTTGTTCGAAGGCGCCGCGTCGGCGCCCTCGGCAACCAGGTAGCTGCCGGTCGGCACCGGCAGCGCCTGGCGTACGCCACCACGGGGATCAAGCCAGAGTATCTGCACCAGACCGGAATTGTTGGTGAGCAGCGCACGGGCATGCGGCTCGAAGTCGCTGGCACTGGCGGCAAGCTGCGGTCCGATCAGGCCCAGCAGTTCCTCGTTGCGGGTGAGATGGAAGCGCAAATCCTGCTCCAGCCAGAGCATGTCGCTGATCAGGGTCGCACGCTGTTCCTCTGCCTCGTTGCGATCCGATAGCCACAGCAGTGCCCCGACCGCCATGAGGAAGAGGACGAAGGCGAGGCGCGGCAGCCACCACAGCCAGCGGCTCGAGCTGGCGGGATTGGCGCGAAGGTCGGCGGCAATCGCTGCCTGCGGCACGGCGGAATGGTTCATGGGCAGGATAGTAGCCTGCCGCCGCTTCGGTCGCCACGGTCCGTAACCTGCGGAAAACCACAATGGCCGCCGAGCGTCGCCGGGTCAACAATAGCCCAGTGCCGGAAAGCGGCCGCCCAAAATAACTGAGGAGAAACCGGATCATGAAACTTCGCACTGTCATCGTCGGCCTGGCTGCCGCGGCGTTTTCTCTCGCGGCGTTCGCCCAGCAGCCGATCGTCATCAAGTTCAGCCACGTCGTCGCCAACGAGACGCCCAAGGGCAAGGCGGCGGAGTACTTCAAGAAGAAGGCCGAGGAATTGACCAAGGGCAAGGTCAAGGTCGAAGTCTATGCCAACAGCACGCTCTACAAGGACAAGGAAGAGATGGAGGCGCTGCAGCTCGGCGCCGTGCAGATGCTGGCGCCGTCGCTGGCCAAGTTCGGGCCGCTCGGCGTCAAGGAATTCGAGGTCTTCGACCTGCCCTACATCTTCGATGGCTACGACGCCCTGCGCAAGGTCACGCTCGGCCCCGTCGGCCAGCAGCTGCTGGGCAAGCTCGATGCCAAGGGTATCAAGGGGCTGACCTACTGGGACAATGGCTTCAAGTCATTCTCCGCCAACACGCCGATCCTTACTCCGGCCGACCTTAAGGGCAAGAAGCTGCGGATCCAGTCGTCCAAGGTGCTCGAAGAAGAGATTCGCGCTCTCGGCGGCCTGCCGCAGGTGATGGCCTTCTCCGAGGTGTACCAGGCGCTGCAGACCGGCGTGGTCGACGGCACCGAGAATCCGATATCCAATCTCTACACCCAGAAGATGCATGAGGTGCAGAAACACCTGTCGCTGACCGAGCACGGCTACCTCGGCTACGCCGTCATCGTGAACAAGAAATTCTGGGACGGCCTGCCTTCCGACGTGCGCAAGCAACTCGAAGATGCGATGGAGCAGGCGACGCGCTACGCCAACCAGATCGCCAAGGTCGAAAACGACAATGCCCTGGACATGGTGAAGAAGTCCGGCAAGACCCAGGTGCATGCGCCGACCGCGGCGGAGCGCGCCGCCTTCAAGAAGGCGCTGGTTCCGGTGCACCAGAAGATGGAGTCGCGCATCGGCAAGGAAACCATCCAGGCCGTGTACAAGGCCACCGGTTTCGACCCGGCCAAGCTCTGAGTCGCAGCAGGACGCCCGCCCATCCGGCGGGCGTTTTTTCTTGGTTGGAGTGTTATCGATGAAGATACTCGATCATCTCGAGGAGTGGCTCATCACCTTCCTCATGGCGGCGGCGACGGTAATCATCTTCGCCTCCGTCATGCACCGCTATGCCACCGGCTTCGCCATCCCGGGCCTGCAGGACTGGCTGCTCGGCATCAACATGGGTTGGGCGCAGGAACTCACCATCATCATGTTCGTGTGGATGGCCAAGTTCGGCGCCGCCTATGGCGTGCGCACCGGCATCCACGTCGGCGTCGATGTCCTGATCAATCGTCTGGACGACCGCACGCGCGGCAAGTTCATCATCTTCGGCCTGCTGGCCGGGGCGCTGTTTACGGGCGTCGTCGGTACCCTGGGAGCGCGCTTCGTCTGGGAAAACGGCATGCATTACTCCGTGTTCACGGCGCTGGGCTTTCCGCTCATCGACGTGCCGGAAGGGCCCACCACGCCCGACCTCGAATGGCCGACCTGGATGGTTTATTCGGCGGTGCCGCTCGGTTCCTACCTGATGTGTTTCCGCTTCCTGCAGGTGACGGTCAGCTTCATCCGCACCGGCGAACTGCCGCATCACGACCATGGCCACGTCGAGGGCCTGGACGAGGAGGTCCTGCCCAAGCCCGGCGAAGAGGACAAGATTTATCGCATGGACGACGATCTCCATCCGCATGACTTGCGCCAGGGCAGGGAACGGAGGAGCGCCCAGGCAGGGCCGCCGCCAACCGGCGAACGCCGCGGCGGTCGGGAACGCCGCGGCAATCGTGATCGCCGTGGCAGCGGGAAGGATGGAGGTGATCGCTCATGAATTCCCTGCTCATCTTCGGGCTGCTGGTCGCCCTGATGCTGACCGGCATGCCGATCTCGATCTCGCTTGGCCTGACGGTGCTGTCCTTCCTCTTCCTGATGACCGATGTACCGATCGAGGCGGTGGCGCTCAAGCTGTTTACCGGAATCGAGAAGTTCGAGATCATGGCGATCCCGTTCTTCATCCTCGCCGGCAACTTCCTCACCCACGGCGGGGTGGCGCGGCGCATGATCGCACTTCGCCACGTCGATGGTCGGCCATTTCCACGGCGGCCTGGGTCTCGGCGGCGTGCTGGCCTGTGCGCTGTTCGCGGCGGTGTCGGGATCGAGCCCGGCGACGGTGGTGGCCATCGGTTCCATCCTGATGCCGGCGATGGTCAAGGCCGGTTTCCCCAACCGTTTCGGTGCCGGCGTCATCACCACGTCGGGGGCGCTGGGCATCCTCATCCCGCCATCGATCGTGATGGTGATGTACTCGGTGTCGACCAACACCTCGGTCGGCGCCCTGTTCATGGCTGGCGTGATTCCGGGACTCATTCTCGCCACCATGCTCGGACTCACCACCTGGTATCGCGCCTGGAAAAACGACTATCCGCGCCAGCCGAAGGCCTCGTGGCTGGAGCGCTGGGTGAGTTTCCGCAAGGCGGTCTGGGGCCTGCTCCTCATCATCGTGGTCATGGGCGGCATTTACACCGGCATCTTCACCCCGACCGAGGCGGCGGCGATGAGCGCGGTCTACGCCTTCTTCGTCGCCGTGTTCGTCTACAAGGACATGGGCATGAAGGATGTGCCCAAGGTGCTGCTGTCCTCGGCCAACATGAGCGCGATGCTGCTCTACATCATCACCAATGCGGTGCTGTTCTCCTTCCTCATGACCCACGAGAACATCCCGCAGGAGATGGCCGACTGGATGATGGGCACGGGGGTCGGCGTCATCGGCTTCCTGATTGTTGCCAACATCCTGCTGCTGCTGGCCGGCAACTTCATGGAACCGTCCTCGATCGTGCTGATCCTGGCGCCGATCCTGTTCCCGATCGCCATCAAGCTCGGCATCGACCCGGTGCATTTCGGCATCATCATGGTGGTAAACATGGAGGTCGGCATGTGCCACCCGCCGGTGGGCCTCAATCTCTACGTCGCGTCCGGCATCACCAAGATGGGCATCACCGAATTGACCATCGCCGTCTGGCCGTGGCTGCTCACCATGCTGGTGTTCCTGTTGCTCGTGACCTATTGGCCGGCGCATGTCGCTGTGGCTGCCCCGGACGCTGGGCATGATTTCCTGAGGAGGAGAGCGCCGGGATAAGCCCCGCGCGCTTGAAGCCCGGCCATGCGCGACATGGGCCGGGCTTTTTTTCGCCTGTCGGCCGGGGGTGTGGAGCCAATATGCGATAAAATGGCCAGTTCTTTGATTTGCATAATCTAATTTGCCCAACCTTTCGCTGGAGAATGTAATGGCTGTCGAACGTACCCTGTCCATCATCAAGCCCGATGCCGTCGCCAAGAACGTGATCGGCAAGATCTATTCCCGCTTCGAGACCAACGGTCTCAAGATCGTCGCCTCGCGCATGGCCTGGCTGTCCGAGCGCGAAGCCGGCGGCTTCTACGCCGTGCACAAGGAGCGCCCCTTCTTCAAGGATCTGGTCTCGTTCATGAGCTCCGGCCCGGTGATGATCCAGGTGCTCGAGGGCGAGAACGCCATCGCCAAGAACCGCGAACTGATGGGTGCCACCGACCCGAAGAAGGCCGACAAGGGCACCATCCGCGCCGATTTCGCCGACAGCATCGATGCCAATGCCGTGCATGGCTCCGACGGCCCGGATACCGCCAAGGTCGAGATCGCCTACTTCTTCCCGGCGCTGAACGTTTTCTAAACACTGATTCAATGGTCAATCTGCTCGATTTCGACGCCGAAGGTCTGGCCGCCTGGTTTGCGCAGCGGGGCGAGAAGCCCTTCCGTGCGCGCCAGGTGCTGCGCTGGATGCATCGTTTCGGCGAAGACGACTTCGAGCGGATGACCGACGTCGCCAAGTCGCTGCGTGCCAAATTGGCGGAAGAAGCCGAAATCCGCGGCCCCGTGCCGGTGCGTGATTCCATCGCTGCCGATGGCACGCGCAAGTGGCTGCTGGGGGTCGACAATGAAGTCGGCAGCGGCAATGCTGTCGAGACCGTATTCATCCCCGAGGCCAGCCGCGGCACGCTGTGCATCTCGAGCCAGGTCGGCTGCGCGCTCGACTGCTCCTTTTGTTCGACGGGCAAGCAGGGCTTCAACCGCAACCTCACCACCGCCGAGATCATCGGCCAGCTCTGGCATGCCAACCGTGCGCTCGGTGCCGCAAGAACGCCGGGCGGAACGGACGAGGGCGAGCGCGTCATCAGCAATGTCGTGCTGATGGGCATGGGCGAGCCGCTGGCCAACTTCGACAATGTCGTCGCGGCGCTCAAGCTGATGCTCGACGATAACGCCTACGGCCTGTCGCGCCGTCGTGTCACGGTGTTGCACTTCGGGCATCGTGCCGGCGATGGATCGCCTGCGCGACACCGTGCCGGTGGCGCTGGCGGTGTCGCTGCACGCGCCCACCGACGCGCTGCGCGACCAACTGGTGCCGATCAACCAGAAATATCCGCTCAGGGAACTGATGGCGGCCTGCCAGCGCTATCTCGAAAAGGCGCCGCGCGATTTCGTCACCTTCGAGTACGTGATGCTCGACGGCGTGAACGATTCCGCTGCCGATGCGCGCGCGCTGCTTGCCCTCACGCGCGACGTTCCGTGCAAGTTCAATTTGATTCCCTTCAATCCCTTCCCGCAATCCGGCTACCGCCGTTCCAGCCCGGAGCGCGTGCGGCGCTTTCAGGAAATCCTCATGGCGGCCAACATCGTGTCCACGGTGCGGAAAACCCGCGGCGAAGACATCGACGCTGCCTGCGGCCAGCTGGCCGGCCAGGTCAGGGACAAGTCACGGCGCACCACCATCCCGCTGCGCCCTGTCGTCACGGCGACGCCGGCGGCAGGCCGCAGCAGAACTCCGGAGGTTCACCGATGAAACGCGCCCTGGTCTGGGCTGGCCTGGCGGCCGGCATCCTGCTCGGCGGCTGTGGCGGCGGATCCGCCAGCCGCCCGAACGAACCCTCGGTCCCGGCCAAGAGCAGCAGCGAAGCGGCACGCGAGCGTGCGAAGCTGCACACTGAACTCGGCATGGCCTACCTCGGCGGCAGCCAGCTTACCGTCGCTTTCGACGAGGCACGCATCGCCATCAGTTCCGATGCCTCCTATCCGCCCGCCTACAACCTGCTCGGACTGACCTACATGCAGATGCAGGAGTATCCGCGCGCCGAGGAGCAGTTCCAGCATGCCCTGCGCCTGGCGCCGGACGATGCGGAGATCAACGGCAACATGGGCTGGTTTCTCTGCCAGACGGGCCGCGAAGCGAGTTCGTTCGCCTATTTCGAGGCGGCGGCAAGGAATCCGCTGTATGCGACGCCGGCCCGGCCGCTGGTCAACGCCGCGATCTGCGCCAGCCGCATCAAGGACTACAAGCGCGCCGAGGACTATCTGAACAGCGCGCTGCGCCGCGACCCCGCCAACATCGACGGCCAGTACCTGCTGGCCGACGTGGCCTATCAGCAGGGGCGGCTGGGCGAGGCCCGGACGCGACTGAATGAAGTGCATCGCCAGGCCGAGCCCACGGCGGCCAGCACCTGGCTGGCACTGCGCATCGAACGCAAGAACGGGGACCGCGAGGCGGAGTTGCGCTGGGCGACCCAGTTGCGCCGCAAGTTCGCCGACTCGGCCGAATACAAGAAACTGTCGCAGGGAATTTTCGATTGAGCCAGACCGACGCCGAAAACCTAGTCGCTGCTGTCGTGGATGCGACGGCCGACGCTTCCGCCACCGTTCCGCCAGCGCCGACTCCAGTGCCAGACTCCGGGGCCATGGCATTTTCGGAACTGCCGGGTCGCCGGCTGCGCGCGGCCCGCGAGGCCCGCGGCCTGAGTCTGGCCGATGCGGCCAATGCACTGAAGTTCAGCCCGCGCCAGATCGAGGCGCTCGAGGCCGACGACTACCAGGGCCTGCAGGGTGCCACCTTCGTCCGCGGCTTCATCCGCAGCTATGCGCGCTTCCTCAAGCTGGCGCCGGAGCCGCTGCTCGCCATGATCGACGCCGGTTCGTCCCTGCAGACAGCCGAGGTGCGTCCGCCCGAGGATACCGGCGCGGCCATGCCGCAGCCCGGCGAGCGCCGCTTGTCGGCCTGGGTGGCGGGCGCCATCGTCCTGGTGGTGGTTGCATCGAGCCTGATTGCCTGGCACCTCGTGTCGCCCGAGTCCATCCCGTCTTTTCCCCGCGAATTGTCGTTCTCGAAGAGCGAGGAGCCGCCGGCGCAGCCCGTCGTGCAGCCGCCGCTGGCACGCATCGAGGCGCCCGCCACGGGCGACGCCGGCAACGTCGCGCAGCTCGCCCCTCCGGCCGCGATCGTCCTGCCGCCGGATGGTCGGCAGCTGGTGCTGACGTTCAGCGACAAGTCCTGGGTCGAGATCAAGGACGCGAACCAGCGCGTCATCCTCAGCGGCGAGTTCCCTGGCGGCGACCGCCAGGTGGCCAACGGCAAGCCGCCGTTCCAGCTGTGGGTCGGCCGTGCCTCGGTCGTGCGCATCCTCGACGGCGAGCGCGAAATCGACCTGAAACCGCATGCCCGCGACGAGGTTGCGCGCCTCACCGTCGACTGACATGACAGCGGATGTCGTGATCCCGCGCGGTCCACTGCCGCGCCGCCCGACGCGCCGCGTCATGGTCGGAAAAGTCGGCGTTGGCGGTACGGTGCCCGGCGACCCGCGCGGGACGCCTTCACCCGTGGTGGTGCAGTCGATGACCAACACCGACACGGCGGATGATTTCGCCACGGCGATGCAGGTGGCCGAGCTCCATCGCGCCGGTTCCGAACTGGTGCGCATCACGGTGAACACGCGCGAGGCCGCGGCCGCGGTGCCGAAGATCCGCGAACGGCTGCTGGCGATGAATCTCGACGTGCCGCTGATCGGCGACTTCCATTTCAACGGCCACAAGCTGCTGGCCGAGCACCCCGCCTGCGCCGAGGCGCTGGCCAAGCTGCGCATCAATCCCGGCAACGTCGGCAAGGGCGCGCGCCGCGACGAGCAGTTCGCCCAACTGATCGAGTTCGCCTGCAAGTTCGGCAAGCCGGTGCGCATCGGTGTCAACTGGGGCAGCCTCGACCAGGCGCTGCTCGCCCGCGTCATGGACGAGAACGCCGGGCGCGCACAGCCCAAGGATGCGACTGAGATCATGCGCGAGGCGATGGTCACCTCGGCGCTGGAATCGGCCGCGCGGGCGGAGGAGCTCGGCCTGTCGCGCGACGCCATCGTGCTGTCGTGCAAGGTCTCGGGCGTGCAGGACCTGATCGCCATCTACCGCGAGCTGTCCGCCCGCGGCGACTATGCGCTGCACCTCGGGCTGACCGAGGCCGGCATGGGCAGCAAGGGCATCGTCGCCTCGACGGCGGGGCTGGCGGTGCTGCTGCAGGAAGGCATCGGCGACACCATCCGCATTTCCCTGACGCCCGAACCCGGCGGCAGCCGCTCGCGCGAAGTCGTGGTGGCGCAGGAAATCCTCCAGACCATGGGGCTGCGCGCCTTCACGCCGATGGTCGTCGCCTGTCCCGGCTGCGGCCGCACCAGCAGCACCACTTTTCAGGAACTGGCCCAGGACATCCAGGACTACGTCCGCGACCGCATGCCCGAATGGAAGCTGCGCCATGCCGGCGTCGAGGAGATGACACTGGCGGTGATGGGCTGCGTGGTCAACGGCCCCGGCGAGAGCAAGCACGCCAACATCGGCATCTCGCTGCCCGGTACCGGCGAGGAACCTGTCGCGCCGGTCTATGTTGACGGCGAGCGCACCATCACTTTGCGTGGCGACAACATCGCCGCCGAGTTCCGCAACATCATCGACGACTACGTCGCGCGCAAATACCAGCCACGCGCCTGAGCATGAGCCACGACACTGCAAGCCATCCGCGGGATGAACGACATCCTGCCCGACGACGCCGAGCTGTGGGAGCAGTTCGAGGACCTGGTGCGGAACTGGCTCGCCGCCTACGGCTACCGGCCGATCCGCATGCCCATGGTCGAGCCGACGCCGCTGTTCGCGCGCGCCATCGGCGAGGTCACCGACATCGTCGAAAAGGAGATGTACTCCTTCACCGACAGCCTCAACGGCGAGCAGCTGACGTTGCGGCCCGAGGGCACGGCGTCCTGCGTGCGCGCCGTGCTGCAGCACAATCTGCTCTACGACGCGCCGCGCCGGCTCTGGTACATGGGGCCGATGTTCCGCCACGAACGGCCGCAGAAGGGCCGCTACCGCCAGTTTCACCAGGTCGGCGTCGAGGCGCTGGGCTTCTGCCGGGCCGGACGTCGATGCCGAGCAGATCCTGATGTGCCAGCGGCTGTGGGACGACCTGGCGCTCGACAACATCAAGCTCGAGATCAACTCGCTGGGCCAGCCCGAGGAACGGGCGAAGCACCGCACCGACCTGATCGCCTATCTCGCCGGCCATGCCGACACGCTCGACGAAGAGGCCAGGCGGCGGCTGCACACCAACCCGCTGCGCATCCTCGACAGCAAGAACCCGGCGCTGCAGCCCATCGTCGAAGCCGCGCCGAAGCTGATCGACTACCTCGGCGAGGCTTCGCTCAAACATTTCGAAGGTGTGCAGCAATTGCTCAAGGATGCGGGCCTGCCCTACCGCATCAACCCGCGGCTGGTGCGCGGCCTCGACTACTACAACCTCACCGTGTTCGAGTGGGTGACCGACCAGCTCGGCGCCCAGGGCACGGTCTGCGCCGGCGGCCGTTACGACGGTCTGGTGCAGCAGCTCGGCGGCAAGCCCGCGCCGGCCTGCGGCTTCGCCATGGGCGTGGAACGTCTGCTGGCGCTGTGGAACGACCAGGGCAACCAGCATGACAAGCCGGCCGCCGATGTCTATGTCGTGCATCAGGGCGAGGCGGCGCAGCGCTTCGCCTTCCGCGTCGCCGAGGGCCTGCGCGACGCCGGCTTCGCCGTGCAGCTGCATTGCGGCGGCGGCAGCTTCAAGTCGCAGATGAAACGCGCCGATGCCTCGGGTGCGCCGCTCGCCGTGATCATCGGCGACGACGAGGCGCAGGCCAACGAAGTGACCCTGAAACCCCTGCGCGAGGCGACTGAACAACGCCGCGTCGCGGCCGATGAACTTGCCGACGCCGTGGGCGCCTGGCTGTTTGGAGACGAAGAAGATGGCGGTCTATGACCTCGAAGAACAGGAACAGCTCGACGAGCTGAAGACCTGGTGGAAGCAGTACGGCAATATCGTCACCGCCATCGTGGTGGCGCTGGCATTGGCGGTGCTGGGGTGGCAGGGCTGGAACTGGTGGCAGCGGCAGCAGACGGCCGAGGCCTCGGCCCTCTACATGGGGCTGCAGCGGGCCGCGGCGCAGAACGACGCCAAGCGCGCGCGCGAACTGGCCGGAGAACTCATCGACAAGTATTCGCTGACCTCCTACGCCGGCATGGCGGCCATGCTTTCGGGCAAGGCCCAGTTTGATGCCGGCGACATCAAGACGGCGAAGGCGCAGTTGCAGTGGGCGGCCGAGAATGCCCGGGACGAGGCGTTGCGCGACCTGGCGCGCCTGCGCCTGGCGACGGTGCTGCTCGACGAAAAGGCCTATGACGAGGCGATGAAGCAGCTGGCCGCCGAACCGTCCGCCGCCAGCTTCGCGCCGCGCTTTGCCGAAGTCCGCGGCGACGTGCTCGCCGCCCAGGGCAAGCCGGTCGAAGCCAGGGCGGCCTACGAGGCGGCGCTGGCCAAGCTGGCCGTAAAACTCGGTGCTGGCGACACGGCGGCACTGCAGCAGGCACCCTACAAGGAGATGCTGCAGGCCAAGCTCGATGCCCTCGGCACCACGGGAGGCGCCAAGTGAGGACGGCAGCGCTGCTTCTCGCCACCCTGCTGGGCGCAGCCGGCTGCTCGTCGGTCGACAAGATCAACCCCTTCTCCAGCGCGCCGAAGAATCCGCCCGCCCAGTTCGACGGTCATTCAGGCGACGGCCGAAGCCCGCACCTTGTGGAGCAACAGCGTCGGCGATGCCGGCGAGTTCGTGTTCACCCCGGCGGTGGTCGGCGAGCGCGTCTTCGCCGCCGGGCGCAACGGCAATATCTACCGCTTCGACAACGGCAAGCAGATCTGGCGCGCCAGTGCCGGGCAGAACCTCTCCGCCGGCGTTGGTGCAGACGCCAAGGTCGTGGTGGTGGGAACCTCGAAGGGCGAGGTCCTGGCCTTCGACGCCGAAAGCGGCAAGCCGCTGTGGCAGGCCCGCGCCAGCTCCGAAGTGCTGGCTGCGCCGGCCGTTGCCGACGGCCTGGTGGTGGTGCGCTCGGGCGACTCGCGCATCTATGGTTTCGATGCGGCGGACGGCAAGCGCCGCTGGGTGTATCAGCGCAGCACACCGGCCCTTTCCCTGCGCTCCAATGTCGGCGTGACCCTGGTCGATCGCGCCGTCATCGCCGGCTTCCCGGGCGGCAAGCTGGTCGCCATCGCCGGCAACAACGGCGCGGCGATCTGGGAAAGCACCGTGGCCCTGCCCAAGGGCGCGACCGAACTCGAGCGCGTGGCCGACATCGCCAGCTCGGCGGTGGTGGCGGGGCGCGAGGTCTGCGCCGCCGCCTATCAGGGTCGCGTCGCCTGCTTCGACCTGGCCTCGGGCAACGCCTTGTGGTCGCGCGAACTGTCGAGCCGCGCCGGCATCGACGTCGACGCCCGCCATGTCTATGTCAGCGACGACAAGGGCGTGGTGCACGCCCTCGACCGCAGCAGCGGCGGCAGCGTCTGGAAGCAGGACAAGCTCGCCAACCGCGGCCTGTCGCGGCCGCTGGCGCTGGGCAACCTCGTGGCGGTGGCCGACTTCGAGGGCATGGTGCATTTTCTGCGCCGCGACGACGGCGCCT
Source organism: uncultured beta proteobacterium (assembly GCA_963709555.1). Lineage (GTDB taxonomy): Bacteria > Pseudomonadota > Gammaproteobacteria > Burkholderiales > Rhodocyclaceae > Sulfurisoma. The sequence goes on from CAVPWR010000003.1 coordinate 21,171, forward strand.
TCGCCGTACGGCAAAAGACCGACGGCGGCGAAGTGATGGCCGAGCCGCAGCGCGCGGCCAGCGGCCTCGTCCTGCAGACGCGCAAGGGCGGCATCTACGCCCTGACCGCGAACTGAAATTGCAGCGCACCGTCCCGCGACTAGTGCCAGCCCTTGAATCTATGGTAGCGCCGACTCTAGTGCCAGCCATTGTTTCCATGGCATTTTGATGCCTGACGCCGTCGACTTCTTCGATCGCCAGTTTCGCGGCCAGATTGCCGCGGGCGATTTCGCGCTCAATCCCTTCGAGCAGATGGCGCTGCCGCACCTGCGCGGCGACGTCCTGGATCTCGGCTGCGGCCTCGGCAACCTGGCGCTGGCCGCGGCGCGGGCCGGTTGCCGCGTCACCGCGTTCGACGGCAGCGCAGCGGCCGTCGAACGACTGGCGGCCGCGGCTGCCGCCGAGGGATTGCCGGTCGTCGCGCGCCAGGCCGACTTAGCTTCCGTCCCGGTCAGCGTTGATTACGACAGCGTGGCTGCCATCGGGCTGCTGATGTTCTTCGCGCGACCGCGCTCGACCGAGCTGCTGGCGGCCGTGATGAATGCCACGCGGCCCGGCGGCGTCGCCGTAGTGAATGCACTGATCGAGGGTACGACCTTCTTCGATATCTTCGGCGATGGCCCCCACACATTATTCGGCCACGACGAAATCGAGCAAGCATTCGCCGGCTGGGAGATCCTGCACTCGAGCCACGAGGATTTTGCCGCGCCCGGCGGTACCCGCAAGAAATTCACCACTGTCATCGCGAGGAAGCCGGCATGATTCCCACCCTGGTCCTCGTCGGCCGCCCCAACGTCGGCAAGAGCACGCTGTTCAACCGCCTGACCAAGACCCGCGACGCGCTGGTGGCCGACCTGCCGGGCCTGACCCGCGACCGCCACTACGGCCACGGCCGCATGGGCAACCAGCCCTTCCTCGTCGTCGATACAGGCGGTTTCGAGCCGACGGCCAAGGACGGCATCGTGCACGAGATGGCGCGGCAGGCCGAGTCGGCCATCGCCGAGGCCGATGTGCTGCTGTTCATCGTCGATGGCCGCGCCGGCCTGACGCCGCAGGACCAGGCCATCGCCGACCGCCTGCGCAAGAGCGGCCGGCCCCTGCACCTCGTGGTCAACAAGGCCGAGGGCATGGTTCGCGCCATGGTGGCCGCCGAGTTTCACGAGATGGGTTGCGGCGATCCGCTGGTGATTTCTTCCGCCCACGGCGACGGCGTGCGCGAACTGGTCGAACTGGCCTTGGCGCCATTCGCCGAAGCGGAGGAAAAAGTCGGCGCTGGCGGGACGGCGGAGGAGGGCGGCGAGAAGCCGGTAGCCGCGGCCAAGGTGCCCAAGGTCGCCATCGTCGGCCGCCCCAACGTCGGCAAGAGCACGCTGATCAACACCCTGCTCGGCGAGGAACGCGTCATCGCCTTCGACATGCCGGGCACGACGCGCGACGCCATCGAGGTACCCTTCGAAAAGAACGGCAGGCACTACACCCTGATCGACACCGCCGGCCTGCGCCGCAAGGGTCGCGTCTTCGAGACCATCGAGAAGTTTTCGGTGATCAAGACACTGCAGGCGGTGGAGGAAGCCAATGTCGTCGTGCTGATGGTCGATGCCAGCCAGGACATCTCGGACCAGGATGCCCACATTGCCGGCTTCGTCATCGAGGCCGGCCGCGCGCTGGTGCTGGCGGTGAACAAGTGGGATGCGATCGACGACTACCGCCGCGACCGCGTGAAAGTGGACATCGGCCGCAAGCTCAACTTCCTCGGCTTCGCCCACGTCCATTACGTCTCGGCGCTCAACGGCCAGGGCATCGCCAGCGTGCTCGGCTCGGTGGACAAGGCCTGGGCGGCGGCAATGAAGAAGATGCCTACACCGCAACTCACCCGTGTGCTGCAGGCGGCGGTGCAGAAGCAGGCGCCGCCGCGGCATGGCCTGTCACGGCCGAAACTGCGCTACGCCCACCAGGGTGGCAGCAACCCGCCGATCATCGTCATCCACGGCAACGCGCTCGACCATGTGCCGGCGTCCTATACCCGCTACCTCGAAGGCTGTTTCATGGAAGCCTTCAAACTGCAGGGCACGCCGCTGCGCATCCAGTACAAGTCGAGCCGCAACCCGTTTGCCGACAAGAACTAGACGGTCCGCGGCAGTGCGGCCCGCTGCTTATATCCTGAGCAGATAAACTGCGGCGGCAAGGCTGCCCGCCACCGCCGCCAGATACAGCACGGCCGCGACGGCCGTGTCGGCGCGCAAGCCAAAGTCGTAGCAGGTGCAGCGCAGGCGATGCGCCGAACTCCACAGCGAGAGGGCGACCACGACGATGATGACAAGCTTGCCGAGACCGCTGCCGGCGAAGGCATGCATCCGCTCGTAACCGAGACCTTCCGGCACATGGCCCAGCGCAGCCAGGAAGGTGAGGAGCACGATCACCGGGATGAAAAAGGCGATGACCGTGCCGCCGGCGGCGAACGGGAACCAGACGACCGGTTTGTGCGACTTGGCCATGGTCAGAACACTCCCGCCAGGAAGAGGACGACGAACGACAGCACCACCCAGGCCACGTAGTGCGCGCCGGAAATCACGTTGCCGGGAACGAAATCCTCGCCGAGTTGCAGCGGCATGGCCTTCTGCGTGGCGTTGAACCAGGTGGCCGCGTGATAGACGGAGGCGACCAGGGCCAACGCATGAAAGACGATGGACGCGGGGCTGCGCAGCGCCGCGAGGAAGGCTTCGTAGCTGGCCTGCCCGGCGGCGAGACGCTGCAGGCCGACCACCAGCAGCACGCAATAGGCGCCGATGAAGATGCAGGTGACCTCGCGCGCCATGTAGCGCATATAGCGCGGATGGCGCAAGAACCAGGTGGTCGGCGGAACTACGCGTACCAGGGGCCTGCGGCTCATTTTTTCCCCCACGGCAGTAAATGTTCCTTGATCCAGTCGATCGAGCTGGCGATCTTGACCTGCTGCAAGGCGCTGGCCGGATCGACATGGACCGGGCAGACTTCGGAGCAGGCGCCGACGAAGGTGCATTCCCAGACGCCTTCGTGCGTGGCGATCACTTCCTGGCGCTCGTCGCGGCCCTGGTCGCGCGAATCCTGGTTGTAGCGGTGTGCCAAAGCGATGGCGGCCGGACCGATGAAGTGCTTCGTCAAGCCGTATTCAGGGCAGGCGGCGTAGCACAGGGTGCAGTTGATGCACATCGCGTACTGGCGGTAGCGCATCAATTGCGCCGGTGTCTGCCGGTATTCGCCTTCACTGAGGGGCTGCTTGTCCTTGCGGATGATGTAGGGCTTGACGCGCTTGAGCTTCTCCATGAAGTCGTCGGGCGCGGTGACCAGATCACGCTCGATCGGAAAATGCGCCAGCGGCTCGACGCGGATGATGTCCGCGTAATTGCGCAGGAAGGTATGGCAGGCCAGCTTGGGTTCGCCGTTGATCATCATGCCGCAGCTGCCGCAGACGGCCATGTGGCAGGACCAGCGGAAGTTGAGCGTCGGATCGAGGGTTTCCTTGATCTTGTTGAGGGCGTCGAGCACCACTCCCTCTTCGGGGCAGCTGACCTCGTAACGCTGGTAATGTCCCTCGCTGTCGGTGTCCGGGTTATAGCGAAACACCTCCAGCCGGACCGAGCGTTCCTTCATTTGTGATCTCCGGAATAGTCGCGCACGCCGGGCGGCGATTTGGTGATCACCACGTCGAGGTATTCGACGCGCGGAGCATCCAGGCCCTGCTGGTAAACCATCGTGTGGCGCAGAAAATTCCTGTCGTCGCGCTCGGGATAGTCGAGGCGCTGGTGCGCGCCGCGCGATTCCTTGCGTGCCAGGGCGCCCACCGTCATCGCTTCGGCGCAATTCAGCATGGAGCCGAGCTCGAGCGTCTGGAACAGGTCGGTGTTGTAGACATTGGTCTTGTCGGTGAGGACGACGCGGTGGTAGCGCGCACGCAATTCATGCAGCTTGGCGACGGCTTCCTGCAGACCCGCTTCGGTGCGATAGATGCCGGCATTGGTCTCCATCGTTTCCATCATTTCCCGGCGCACGCCGGCGACCGTTTCGTTGCCTGCGGTACGCGAGAACAGCTCGCGGATGCGCGCCTGGGTGGCTTCGGCGCGGCTGTTCAGCGCCGCCGTATCGGCGGCCGGAACATTCTGAAGGTAGTCGATGGCGGAGAGTGCGGCGCGGCGGCCGAACACCAGCAACTCGACCAGCGAATTCGATCCCAGCCGGTTGGCGCCGTTGAGGCTGACGCAGGCGCATTCGCCGGCGGCGAAGAGGCCGGGCAGGGGGGTCGCCGCCCGGGTGTCGGTCGAGATGCCGCCCATCATGTAGTGCACCACGGGGCGGATCGGTACCGGCTCCTTGACGATGTCGACACCCAGATAGCTGGCGGCCAGTTCGCGTACCAGCGGCAGGCGCTCGTTGATTTTCTTTTCGCCGAGGTGGCGCATGTCGAGCAGCACGCATTCGCCCCACGGGGTCGAGACGGTGTTGCCCTTTTGCAGCTCGTGCCAGTAGGCCTGGCTGACGCGATCGCGCGGGCCGAGCTCCATGGTCTTGAGCTGCGGCTGGCCCACCGGGGTTTCCGGCCCCATGCCGTAGTCCTGCAGGTAGCGGCGCCCGTTCTTGTTGACCAGGATGCCGCCTTCGCCGCGACAGGCTTCGGTCAGCAGGCTGCCGGTATTCGGCAGGCCGGTCGGGTGGTACTGCACGAATTCCATGTCCTTCAGCGGCGCGCCGGCGCGATAGGCCATGGCCATGCCGTCGCCGGTCTTGATGGCGCCGTTGGTGGTGAAGGGAAACATGCGGCCGGCACCGCCGCCGGCGATGATGACCGACTTGGCGTGGAATTGGCGCAACTGGCCGCTGCGCATCTCCATGGCCGTCAGCCCCTGGCAACGGCCGTCGTCGACCAGCAGGTCGAGCGCGAAGTATTCGTCGTAGCGGGTGATCGACGGAAACTGCAGCGAGGTCTGGAACAGGGTGTGCAGGATGTGGAAGCCCGACTTGTCGGCGGCGAACCAGGTGCGCTTCTTCTTCATGCCGCCGAACGGCCGCACCGCCACCGAGCCGTCCGCCTCCCGGTTCCACGGGCAGCCCCAGTGCTCGAGCTGGAGCAATTCCTTCGGTGCTTCGCGCACGAAGTATTCGACGCAATCCTGATCCGACAGCCAGTCGCCGCCGCCGACGGTATCGTCGAAATGCACGTCGAAGCTGTCATCCGGCTTGATCACGCCGGCCGCTCCGCCTTCGGCTGCGCAGGTATGGCTGCGCATCGGGTACACCTTCGAGATCAGCGCAATGCGCAATGCGGGATCAGTCTCGGCCAGGGCGATGGCTGCTCGCAGGCCCGCTCCACCGGCACCGATGATTGCAACATCGGTCGATATCGTTTCCATTGCGCCCATCCATGAGGTAAGTGCTGCTTCCGGCCCGCCAGTATCGGCTCTTTGGCCGGTCTGCTATTGACTTGCGTCAATGTTGGCTGGCGCATCAAGTACCGTTGTGGGAAGGGGCGCCGGTGGCGGCCGGCGCCAAAATCCATTAGAGTAGCGCGCTCATTCAACCCCGAGCGTCATATAAGAGAGGCCAACCATGAGCAACAAAGGGCAGATGCTACAAGACCCGTTCCTGAACGCGCTGCGGCGCGAGCATATTCCGGTCTCGATCTATCTCGTCAACGGCATCAAGCTGCAGGGTCAGGTCGAGTCCTTCGACCAGTACGTGGTGCTGCTCAAGAACACCGTCACCCAGATGGTTTACAAGCACGCGATCTCGACCGTGGTGCCGGCCCGCCCGGTCAGCATCACCCAGGAAAACGAAGGCGAGTGATCTTTCGCATGCGCCGGGCAGGGTGGGCGCGTTTGACTCCACCGCTGCCGCTTCCCGCAGTTCCCACCGATGTTTGACAGGCCTTCGGCCGGCAACCGGGCGATTCTCGTTCAGCTCGACTTCGGCGAACGCGACTTCGGCGAACGCCTCGACGAATTCCACATGCTGGCGGAAAGCGCCGGTGCCGTGCCGCTGGCCGTGATCAAGGGCAAGCGCGCCCGTCCCGATCCCAAGACGTTCGCCGGTCGCGGCAAGGTCGTCGAAATCGGCCAGGCCGTGCAGGCCGAGGAAGCCGACATCGTCATCTTCAACCACGAACTCGCGCCCGGCCAGCAACGCAACCTCGAACGCGAGCTCGAGTGCCGCGTCATCGATCGCAGCAGCCTGATCCTCGACATCTTCGCCCTGCGCGCCAAGAGCCACGAAGGCAAGCTGCAGGTCGAACTGGCACAGTTGCAGCACCTCGCCACGCGGCTGGTGCGAGGCTGGACCCACCTCGAACGGCAGAAGGGCGGCATCGGACTGCGCGGCCCGGGCGAGAAACAGCTGGAGACCGACCGGCGCCTGCTCGGCAAGCGCGTGGCCCTGCTCAAGGAGCGCCTGACGCAGCTCGAACGCCAGCGCAAGGTGCGGCGGCGTTCCCGCCTGCGCAACGAAGTGTTGGCCGTCTCGCTGGTCGGTTACACCAACGCCGGAAAAAGCACGCTGTTCAATGCCCTGACCAAGGCCGGCGCCTATGCCGCCAACCAGCTTTTCGCTACGCTCGATACCACGTCGCGTCGCCTGTTCATCGAAGGGGCCGGCCAGGTCGTGCTGTCCGACACCGTGGGCTTCATCCGCGACCTGCCGCATTCCCTGGTCGCCGCCTTTCGCGCCACGCTGGAAGAAACGGCGCAGGCCGACCTGTTGCTGCACGTCGTCGATTCGGCCAGCCCAGATCGCGACCAGCAGATGCGTGCGGTGCATGGCGTGCTGGCCGAGATCGGCGCCGCCGACGTGCCGCAGATCGTCGTCTGGAACAAGATCGACCTCACTCCCGCCGAGCCCGGGGTCGAGCGCGACGACTGTGGTAGACTCGCGCGCGTTCGTGTCAGCGCCAGAAGCGGCGCGGGTCTCGACCTGTTGCGGGACGCGCTGGCGGAGATTGCCCGTGACAGCGTCCGCCAGGACGAAACCGCACCTGACGCCATACAACCCGACGCGGCTTGAAATCCAACCTCCCCGACATCACATCCAATCCATGATTACAGGCATTCTCATGTCCCTCAACGACCCAGGTTGGGGCAACGATCCCAACCGCGGCAAGAAGGGCGGCAATCAGGGCCCGCCCGACCTCGAGGAGTTGTGGCGCGACTTCAACCGCCGCCTCTCCGGCTTGCTTGGCAGGAAGGGTGGCGGCAGTGGCGATGGTGGCGGCAATGGCGGCGGCGGCTTGCCGACACTGTCCCCGCGCCAGTTCGGCGGCGGCCTCGGGATTCTCGGCGTCCTGGTTGCGGTGGTCTGGCTCGGCAGCGGCTTCTATATTGTCGACGCCAGCCAGCGCGGCCTGGTGCTGCAGTTCGGCAGCTACAAGGAAACCACCGAGCCCGGCCTGCGCTGGCGTCTGCCGTGGCCGATCCAGAGTCACGAGATCGTGAACCTAACCGGTGTGCGCACGGTCGAAGTGGGTTATCGCGGCACGGAAAAGAACAAGGTGCTGAAAGAGGCGCTGATGCTGACCGACGACGAGAACATCGTCATGGTGCAGTTCGCCGTGCAGTACCTGCTGAAGGATCCCAAGGACTACATCTTCAAGAATCGCCATCCTGACGACGCCGTGCTCGGTGCCGCCGAAACGGCGATCCGCGAGGTGGTGGGCAAGAACAAGATGGACTTCGTGCTCTACGAGGGGCGCGACGTCATCGCCGCCAACACCCAGAAGCTGATGCAGGACATCCTCGACCGCTACGCCACCGGCATCCAGATCCGCGCCGTCTCCATGCAGAGCACGCAGCCGCCGGAACAGGTGCAGGCGGCCTTCGACGACGCAGTGAAGGCCGGCCAGGATCGCGAGCGGCAGAAGAACGAGGGCCAGGCGTATGCCAATGACGTCATCCCGCGCGCGCGCGGTACGGCCTCGCGGCTGATCGAGGAGTCCAACGGCTACAAGAGCCGCATCATCGCCACCGCCGAAGGCGATGCTTCGCGCTTCAAGCAGATTCTCGTCGAATACAACAAGGCGCCCGAAGTGACACGTTCCCGCATGTATCTGGAGACGGTGCAGCAGGTCTATTCCAGCACCAGCAAGGTGATGATCGACGCCAAGGGCCAGGGCAACCTGCTTTACCTGCCGCTCGACAAGCTGATGGCCGCGGCCGGTGCCGCCGTGGCTGCGGCGCCATCGGCCGAACCTGCCGCCGCCCGTACCGAGCCGGCTGCCGCCGTTTCCGGCGCCGTGCCGCCGCAACTTGAAAAGAGCGCGCCGGACGGCCAGTCCGGCATGTTCGGCATGAGCGGGCGCTCGCGTGACAACATTGGCTCGCGTGAGCGGGGAGGCCGTTGATGATTCGCCACCTACCCATGATCGGCTCGGCCTTCATGGCCGCACTGGTCGTTGCCGCGATGACGCTGTTCACGGTCGACCAGCGCCAGTACGCCATCATCTTCCAGCTCGGCGAAGTCAAGGAAGTCATCCGCGAGCCGGGTCTCGCCTTCAAGTGGCCGCTGATCCAGAACGTGCGTGTTTTCGACAAGCGCATCCTGACGCTCGACACCGCCGAACCCGAGCGCTTCCTCACCGCCGAGAAAAAGCCGGTGCTGGTCGATTCCTACGTCAAGTGGCGCATCCACGACGTCAAGCAGTACTACATCTCCGTCGGCGGCGACGAAACGCTGGCCAAGACGCGGCTGGCGCAGACGGTGAATTCCGGCCTGCGCGAGGAGTTCGGCAAGCGCACCGTCCATGACGTCGTTTCCGGCGCGCGTGACCAGATCATGGCCGACGTGAAGAAAAAGGCCGATGCCGACATGCGCGCCATCGGCGTCGAAATCGTCGACGTCCGCCTCAAGCGCGTCGATTACCCGACCGACGTGTCGGAATCGGTTTACCGCCGGATGGAAACCGAGCGCAAGCGCGTCGCCAACGAGCTGCGTTCGCAGGGCGCGGCCGAGGCCGAGAAGATCCGCGCCGACGCCGACCGCCAGCGCGAGGTCATCGTCGCCGAGGCCTATCGAGATGCGCAGAAAACCAAGGGCGAGGGCGATGCGAAGGCAGCCTCGACCTACGGCCAGGCCTTCGGCCAGAACGCCGAGTTCTATTCCTTCTACCGCAGCCTCGAAGCCTATCGCGGCAGCTTCAAGAACAAGAGCGACGTGCTGGTGGTCGAGCCGAATTCCGATTTCTTCAAGTACCTGAAGAACCCGAAGGGCGCCAAGTAATTCTTCATGGTCACGACGTTCCTGCTGGCGTTCGCGCTGATGCTGGTGATCGAAGGCCTGATGCCCTTCATCGCGCCGCGGGTATGGCGTGAGACCTTTCGCCGCGTCACCGAACTGGCCGACGGCCAGTTGCGCTTTCTCGGCCTGACGTCGATCATCGTCGGCCTGATTCTCATGGTTGTGGTGAAATGAGTGCGCTCACTACCCCGCGCTGGCTGCTGCCAGAGGCGATAGAGGACCTGCTGCCGGCCGAGGCGGCCCACGTCGAGCGCCTGCGCCGCCGCCTGCTCGACGAGTATTCGCGTCATGGCTTCGATCTGGTGGCGCCGCCGTTGCTCGAGTATGTCGAGTCGCTGCTGACCGGCAGCGGCCGCGACATGGACCTGCGCACCTTCAAGCTGGTGGATCAGCTCTCGGGCCGCACCGTCGGCGTCCGTGCCGACATCACGCCGCAGGTCGCGCGCATCGACGCCCACCTGCTGAACCGCAAGGGTGTGGCGCGGCTGTGCTACTGCGGCAGCGTGCTCCATACGGTACCCTCGGGCCTGCTCGCCTCGCGCGAGCCGCTGCAGATCGGCGCCGAGCTCTACGGCCACGCCGGGCTCGAAGCCGACATCGAGATCGTCCGCCTGCTGGCGCGCTCGCTCGAGTTGTGCGCCGTGCCGGCGGTCCGCATCGATCTCGGCCATGTCGCCATCTTCCGGGCGCTGGCCGCCGCGGCGCAATTGTCGCCCGACGGCGAGCTGGCGATTTTCGCAGCGCTCCAGGCCAAGGACGCGCCGGCGCTGAGAGAGCTGGTCGCTGCCGTGGCCGAGCCCGTCCGCGGCGGACTACTGGCGCTGCCCGAACTCTACGGCGGGCGCGAAGTGCTCGAACGTGCCGTGGCGCTACTGCCGACTTTTCCTGAAATCAACCAGGCCCTGGCCGAGCTGCGCCGCCTCGCCGACGCGTTGGCCGGGCTGCCGCTGAGTTTCGATCTGGCCGAGCTGCGCGGCTACCACTACCACAGCGGCGTGGTCTTCGCCGCCTATGCCGGCGGCAATCCCGGCGCGGTGGCGCTGGGCGGGCGCTACGACAAGGTCGGCCAGGCCTTCGGCCGCGGCCGCGCCGCCACCGGTTTTTCGATGGACCTGCGCGAGGTGGCGCGACTGGCCCCGCCGGAGGCGCCGCGCGGTGCGATACTGGCGCCCTGGCCCGAGGACGATTCGAACCCGGGGCTGCATGCCGAGACCGAACGGCTGCGCGCCCAGGGCGAGACTGTCGTCGCCGCCCTGCCCGGGCATGAGGCGACATGGCATGAAACCGGCTGCGACCGCATCCTGATGCGGCGCGGCGAGCAATGGATTATCGAAGCATTCAAGGAAAACTGATCATGGCAAAGAACGTAGTCGTTATCGGCACCCAGTGGGGGGATGAAGGCAAGGGCAAGATTGTCGACTGGCTGACCGATCACGCCCAGGGCGTGGTGCGTTACCAGGGCGGCCACAATGCCGGCCACACGCTGGTCATCGGCGGCAAGAAGACCGTGCTGCACCTGGTGCCATCGGGCATCCTGCGTGAAGGCGTCACCTGCTACATCGGCAACGGCGTGGTGCTGTCGCCCGAAGCGCTGGTCAAAGAACTCGACGAACTCAAGACTGCCGGTGTCGATGCCGATGCGCGACTGAAGATTTCCGAAGCCTGCCCGCTGATCCTGCCTTACCACCAGGCACTCGACATTGCGCGCGAAGTGGCCAAGGGCGCCAACAAGATCGGCACCACCGGCCGCGGTATCGGTCCTGCCTATGAAGACAAGGTCGCCCGCCGCGGGCTGCGCGTGCAGGACCTGTTGCGGCCCAAGCGTTTCGCCGAGAAACTGGCCGAGGTGCTCGACTATCACAACTTCGTGCTCAAGAATTACCTCGGTGCCGCGCCCGTCGACTTCCAGACCGTGCTCGACGGTGCCATGACGCTGGCACCGCGGCTGACGAAGATGATCGCCGATGTGCCGCGTTCGCTCTACGAAGCGCACAAGGGCGGCGCCAACCTTCTGTTCGAGGGCGCGCAGGGCACGCTGCTCGACATCGACCATGGCACCTATCCGTATGTGACTTCGTCGAACTGCGTCGCCGGGGGTGCCTCCACCGGCGCCGGCGTCGGCCCGAGCATGCTGCATTACGTGCTCGGCATCACCAAGGCCTACACCACACGCGTCGGCAGCGGCCCCTTCCCGACGGAACTCTACGATGCCCTCGACAAGCAGGACCCGGCCGGCAAGCACATGGCCACCAAGGGTCACGAGTTTGGCGCCACCACCGGTCGCGCCCGCCGCTGCGGCTGGTTCGATGCCGCGGCGCTCAAGCGCGCGATCCAGATCAACGGTGTCTCCGGACTGTGCGTGATGAAGCTCGACGTGCTCGACGGCATCGAGGAAATGAAGATCTGCACCGGCTACAAGCTCGATGGCCAGTTCACCGACATCCTGCCCGTCGGTGCCGACGACCTCGAGCGCTGCGAGCCGGTGTATGAATCCATGCCGGGCTGGTCGGACAACACGGTGGGCGTGAAGAACCACGATGAACTGCCGGCAGCGGCGCGCGCCTACATCAAGCGCATGGAAGAGCTTTGCGGGGTGCCCGTCGACATGATCTCGACCGGCCCCGACCGCGAAGAAACCATCGTCCTGCGCCACCCCTTCAAGTAATCGCCGTTTTCCCTGCGTGCCCGCCGGCGCCCCCCGCGCTGCCGGCACGCACCGAGCGCTTCGACGCTCCAAACCCGGCAAACGCCGGGTTGCCGGCACCTGACCGAATCCGCCTTCGGGGAATGCATCCGGCGGCGGCGTGTCGATGCGCGCCCCTTTTTGTAATACCGCTCCTTTCAGAACTCCAGGCACCGGCTTCGCGCCGTTATTGCGCGCGAGCAGGGCTTGTTGGTCTGCGGCTATGACTTTTGTCATGTATTCGATATTAACGATTAAATCGATATAATGACCGTGGTTATAGGAATCGGGCCGGGGGGCCGGAAACATGCAGCCCTATCGCATTCTTGTGGTCGACGACGACGCTGTGCAGCGCCAGCTTGAGCGCGACATTCTCGAGTCCTCCGATATCGCGTGCGAAGTGGAGGAAGCACGCAATGGCGGCGAGGCTCTCGAGCGGCTGCGTGCGATGCCCTTCGACGCAGTGCTGCTCGACAAGCGCATGCCGGCCATGGATGGCGACGAGGTGTGCCGCCGTGTCCGCCAGGATCCGCGGCTGAGTTTGCTGCCGCTGATCATGGTGACCGGCACCAACAGCCAGGAGGATCTCGCCATCAGCCTGCAGGCGGGCGCCACCGATTTCATTTCCAAGCCCTACACGCCGCTCGAGCTGATATCCCGCATTCGCGCTGCGGTGCGCACCAAGCGCCTGACCGACCAGCTCGACAGCGCCGAATCGCTGCTATTCACCTTGGCGCGCATGGTCGAGGCCAAGGACAAGACCACCGGCGACCACTGCTCGCGCCTCAGCCACATGACGGTGGTGTTCGGCTCGGCCCTCGGTCTCGGCCCGCAGCAATTGGGGGCCTTGCGCCGCGGCGGCGTTCTCCATGACATCGGCAAGCTGGGTATTCCGGACAGCATCCTGCTCAAGCCTGGTGCGCTGACCGATGACGAATGGGTCATCATGCGCCAGCACACGCATATCGGCGCGCATCTGTGCGAGAGTCTGACGACCATGCGCGAGGTGGTACCCATCATTTGCTACCACCACGAGCGCTGGGACGGTAGCGGCTATCCTGAGGGATTGAGCGGCGAAGCCATTCCGCTGCTGGCCCGTGTCTTCCAGATCGTCGACATCTACGATGCGCTGGTATCGGCTCGCCCCTACAAGCGCGCTCTCACCCGACAGGAAATCGTCGACATCATGCGCGAGGAGACGGCCAGGGGCTGGCGCGATCCCGCCTTGATGGAAGTTTTCATCGCCATCGTCGAGCAGCGGCCTGACGACCTGCATCTGCCCGAGCAGCGCCCGCCGACGGCCGACGAACTGGCATTCGATGCGATCATGGCGACCGGCGCCATCGAGGTGGGTCGGGCGCACGCCATGAACGGCAGCGAAACCTCCCGTCTCCCCCCGATACCAGTGACCGCGCTGCTGCATGCTGTCAGCGTCCTCCTGGTGGCGACGGCGCTGTTGTGGGGCATGGGCGCTGCTGCCGGCAGCTACCTCGTGCTGTTCGGGGTGGTTGCTGTCATGGTCCTGGGTAAGTCCCGCAGTCCGCCCGTCAATGACAATGGCGAAACCGTGGCCGCCGCGCAGAGGAGCGACAGGGAATTCGCGGCCCGTTGTGCCACCGCGGCGGCGGCCGCGCCGGTGGCGGCGGCCGGCGAGCGTATGGCCGCGGCGGCGGCCGGCGATCTCGAGCAGCAGCGCAAACTGCTGGCCGAGGCCATAGGCGGACTCGTCAGCAGCTTCGACGGCATCCGCAATTCCGCCCTGGAACAGGAAAGCCAGGTACGCGAGCTGATCGCCGCCCTGGCCAGGCTCAACGGCAACGACGCCGGCGACAGAGGTTTCGTTGCCGAAGTGCTGGCGATAGTGCATCGCATGGCCGGCAATATCCGCTCGACGGGTGAGGCTTCCGTGCGCCTTGTCGGCGGCCTCAATCTCATGCAGACGCAGCTCCGTGCCGTCGCGCAGTTGCTTGGGGAAATCGAGAGCATCAGCCGCCAGACCAACCTGTTGGCGCTCAATGCCGCCATCGAGGCCGCCCGTGCGGGCGAGCAGGGGCGTGGCTTCGCCGTGGTCGCGGACGAGGTGCGGGTTCTTTCCGATCGCAGTCGCCAGTTCGCCAAGCAGATCGGCGAGCAGCAGGAGCAGATGCAGCAGACCATGGGAGAACTCGGCATGGTCATCGGTGGCATCGCCTCGCAGGATCTGGACATGACCCTGGGCACGGAAGGTCGCATCAACGAAATCATGCAGGGCGTGGGTGAATTCAACCTGCTCGTCGAACAGCGCCTCGACCAGGTTTCCGACATCGCCGACCGCATCGCCGCCGATGTCGGCACCGCGATCCGCTCGCTGCAGTTCGAGGATATGTTGCGCCAGATCAACGACCGTCTGCACTTGCGGATCGCCGGCCAGGCCGCCGCCGTGGCGGTTCTGCATGACGGCATCGCGCGCCTGGCAACAACCAACGACTCCGCCGGCGCGGAGGTCGAGCAGCGGATGCTCGCGGTATGCGAGGAGATGGACGCCGTCGTCGCCGGCGCGACATCGGTCCGGCAGTCGAGCATGAGTTCCGGCAGCGTCGATTTGTTCTAGGGAGGCCGCAGCGATGCAGCGTGTGTTGATCGTGGATGACGAGGCGCAGATCCGGGGCCTGCTCGAAGACCTGCTGGAAGGCGATTACGAGATATCGACTGCCAGCAACGGGGCCGAGGCGCTGCAGCGGTTGCGGCAGGACGGGGCCGAGCTGATCATCACCGACCTCGTCATGCCCACAATGAACGGCATCGACCTCGTGATGGCCGTTCGCAAGCAGTTCCCGACCCTGAAAATCATCGCCATTTCCGGGGGTGGCGGCATTACCGGCCGCTTCGACTACCTGCCTGTCGCCAATCTGGTCGGTGCATCGCGGGTCATCCGCAAGCCGTTCACACTTGCCGACATTCGCACCGCGGTGCGCGAAGTCCTGGCGGCGTGAGCGGTGTCTACCCGGGTTGGCACGAGGAAAATATCATGAGCAAAGTGATCGCAACTCTGGGATTGGCGATGCTGGCCCTCATTGCCGGGCACGCCCGCGCCGAGGGGCCGGTGTTCAATTTCAGTGTCCTCAATCAGCGCAGTGCGGCGCTGACGGCGGAGTACTGGAATCCGATCCTCAGCTATGTCTCGCGCAGGAGCGGGGTGGAACTGCGCCTCAAGTTGGGCAGGACGGCGCCGGAAACCACCGAGCTCACGGTCCGCGGCGAAGCGCAGTTCGCCTATACCAACCACCTCTTCACCCCGGAGCGCATGCGCCTTGGCTGGAAAGTCATCGCCGCCAGCGACGAGCCGGCCATGCGTGGCATCATCGCCGTACCCGCGGACAGCGATCTGCGCCACCTCAAGGAGCTGGCGGGGAAAAAGGTGGCGTTTCCCTCGGCGGAAGCTTTCCTCGGTTACAAGGTACCTCTGGATGTTCTGACCAAACAGGGCGTGACGGTGGAGGAGGTCTTCGCCGGAAACCAGGAAGGGGCGATGGGTCAGCTCAAGCTGGGCCGGGTTGTCGCTGCCGGAGTCAATGCGAGTGTCATGGAGGCTTATGCTCATCGCGAAGGCATGGCTTACCGTGTGCTGTGGCAGTCGGTGGCCTTTCCCGGGCTGGCCGTGATGGTGGCGCCGGGGGTGCCCGCCGCCGCCGCCAGGGCGGTCGGCGACGCGCTTGTCGGCATGAGCGGAGATCCGGAAGGTAAGGAAGTCCTGGCGCGAGGAGCGGCCTTGCTCAAGCTGGAACGCCCGGTCGGCTTCATCGCGGCCACGGAGGTGGACTACCGCAGCTACCTTAACTTCTATCGCAATGCAAAGACGAGTCCCTAGGTGAAACCGCTCAATGTCCTTCTGCGGCTGAATCTGGCGGGCCGCCTTTTCATCGCTATTCTCGCGATATTGTCGCTCTCGTTCGCCGGCGTTTTGCTGGTCTATCTGCAGCAAAGCGTGGCCATGCATCGTGCCATCGTCGCGGACCAGACCCGCCTGGCCCTCAATATGCTCGAGCCGCGCGTCGCCGAGCAGCTGGTGGTGGGAGATTACGCCGCGCTGGAGGATATTCTCGAGAATGCTGTCAGCCTGGGACACTTCTCGGCGATTTCCTTCATCGACGCGGAAAGCCGCAAGGGGCTCGAGTCTCGCTCGCACAATCCGCCCGCCGACTATCCCGCCTGGTACGGCCGCTGGCTGGTACCCGATGCGGCCCCGGCCACCCGCCAGGTCGTAGTCGGCAAACGGGACTACGGTTCGCTGATTCTGCAGCCGTCCTATGAACTTTTCATCGGCCGCCTGTGGCAGAACACCATGCTGTTTTTCCAGGTCGGGCTGCTGGCCATGCTGCTGATCGGTGCCACTAGCGGATGGGTGCTGAAGAAGGGTCTGCAACCCTTGCGGGCCCTGCACGAGGCGGCCCAGCGCCTGTTCGCCACGGGTAGTGCGGTAACGCTGCCGGTGTCGCGCTACGATGCCCCGGAAATTCGCAGTACCGTCGTTGCCTTCAACGGTGTGTCGGAACGCGAGGCCCGTGCGCGGGCGATTCTCGAAGGCACCACGGATGCCTATATCGAGGTGGACCAGGGCTGGCGGCTGACCTACATCAACCGGCCCTCGGTCACGCTGTTCGGCCTCGACACCGTCCAGGATCTGGGCACCACCTTGTGGGAGCGCCTGCCGCATCTGGCCCCGGCCTTTTTCGAGACCCTGTCCGATGCGTTTGTCCGGCACCGCAGCCGGGTGGCGGAAGCCTATGTGACCGTGCCGGGAAGATGGCTCGAGGTCCACACCTATCCGACGGCGGAGGGGTTGTCGATCTATTTTCGTGATGTCAGTGATCGGCGGGCCGCACAGCAGGCGATCCGGCTCAACGAGGAACGGCTCAGCGCCGTCCTTGGCAACGTGGCCGAAGGCATCATCATGTTTGATGCGCGCGGCACCATCCAGACCTGCAACCGTGCGGCGGAACAGCTGTTCGGACATGAGGCCGCCGACGTCATCGGCCGGCATGTCAGCCTGCTGATGCCTCTGGCCTTCGCCGTGGGGCACGACCCTGGCCAGCAGCCGATTGCAGTCGGACCGCACGAGCAGGTCGGACGGCAGCGCGACGGTCGCCGTTTCCCGATCGAGGCGACCATCACCGAGACCACCTTTCTGCAGGATCGGGTTTTCGTCGCGGCGATACGCGACATCAGCGAACGCAAATGGATGCAGGAGATGGACCAGGCCCGGGTCGAGATCCTCGAGCACATGGCCCAGGGCGAAGCCCTGCCGGCCTTGCTTGACCGCATCGTGCGCATCCTCGAACGCAGCATGCCCGGAGCGATTGCCGCCGTGCTGCTGGCCAATGACAGCACGCGTCAATTGCGCTTCCACGCAGCGCCAAGTCTGAGCCCGGCGCTGCGCGAGCGCTTCGAGGAATACGCGCTGGGCAGCGAACAATGCAGCTGCACGGCCGCGCTTGCAACCGGCAAGCGCGTGACCGTCGACAACGTGCTGACCCATCCCTCCTGGGCCGGTATTCTCGATGTCGCCCTGCAGCTGCACATCGGCGCCTGCTGGGCGGAGCCGATTCTCGCCAGTAGCGGCGTCGCCCGCGGCGCCTTCGTCGTGTTCCGACCCGAGACGCGGCCGCCAAGCGCGCAGGAGATGCAGCTGAGCCAGTTGGCGGCGAGCTTCGCCGGTCTTGCCATCGAACGCGCGCAGGCCGCCGAGGCCTTCGCCCGCGAAAGTCGTCGCGCCCAGAGCTATCTGAATCTTTCGCCGGCCATCATCCTGGCCGTCGACCGCGACGCCAACATCACGCTGATCAACGAGCGCGGCTGTCTCATTCTCGAATGCCCTCGCGAAGGGGTGCTGGGCAAGAACTTCTTCGACACATTCGTTCCCGAGTCCTCGCGCGACGTGATGCGCCAGGCGTTCCAGCGCATGCTCGACGGCAACGCCGACACTTTTGGCGACGTCGATGACACTGTGCTGACGGTCAGTGGCCGCAGCAAGTTCATCCGCTGGCGGCATACCATCATCCGCGACGAGACGGGCGCCATCACGGGGGTGCTCAGCTCGGGGCAGGACCTGAGCGACCGCAAGCAGGCGGAAGATGCGCTGCTGGCCAGCGAGGAACGGCTGACCCTTGCCCTTGAAGCCACCCATACCGGTCTGTGGGAGTGGAACATCGGTCACAACCGCGTCTTCTACAACGACCAGTGGTGGCGACTGCAAGGCTATAGCGCAGAAACGCCCGTCGCGGATCGTCCCTCCTGGGCGTCGATGATCCACCCGGACGATCTCGATGGCGTGCTGGATCGCATCAACAATCACCTCGATGGCCTGGCGGACAGCTATACCAGCGAGCATCGCAAGCTGGACGCCAGCGGAGGGTGGAACTGGGTGATCGAGTCGGGTCGCGTAGTGGAACGCGACGAGCAGGGTCACGCCCTGCGCCTGATCGGCACCCTGCAGGTGATCAACGACCGCAAGGCGGCCGAGGTGCGCGAAGCGGAACTGCACCGCCAATTGCTGCAGTCCTCCAAGATGGAGGCGATCGGCCACCTGACCGCCGGCATCGCCCACGACTTCAACAACATTCTCGGCGCCGTGATGGGCTATGCCGAACTGACCAAGGGCCAGATCGGGCCTGACATGCCGAGGGCGCCGAAAATGCAGCGCTATCTCGAGGAAGTGCTGACGGGCAGCCGGCGGGCCCGTGACCTGATCGCGCAGATGCTCATTTTCAGCCGCCTGACCCCGGACAAGGATGGCCCGGAGACCCCGCCGGCGATTCTGCTCCAGCCGGTTATCAAGGAGGTGGTACAACTGGTACGTTCCTCGATTCCGACGACTATCGAACTCGGCTATCACTTCGATGCGCCGGATTTGCAGGCAGCCATCCATCCCGTGCAGTTCCACCAGATCCTCATGAACTTGTGCATCAATGCCCGCGACGCGATTCACGATTACGGCTCGATCCAGGTGACGCTGCGGCGCCATATGGGAGCGGGGACCTGCACCTCGTGCAAGCAGCAGGTTGCAGGGGGGCTGATCGAGGTGGTTGTATCGGATACCGGTCACGGCATCCCGGCCCAGTATCTGAGCAAGGTCTTCGATCCCTTCTTCACCACCAAGGAGGTGGGCAAGGGCTCGGGCATGGGCCTGTCGGTGGTCCATGGCCTCGTGCATGGACTGGGGGGGCATATTCTGATCGAGTCGCAGGAGGGACTGGGAACCACCATCGCCATTCTGCTGCCGCAGGCGAGTCAGCCCGCCGAGGAACGGGATCGCGACGCCGTCAATGTGGTGCACCAGCTGCCGCTGTCGGGCTGCCGCATCATGGTGGTCGACGACGAACAGTCCGTCGCCTCCATGTTGCAGGAACTGCTGACGCTCAAGGGGGCGTCGGTAGTCGCCTTCGGCAACGGCCAGGCGGCGCTGACGGCGTTCACGAGCCAACCGGACAGCGTCGACATCATCATTACCGACGAAACGATGCCGGGGCTGCGTGGCTTCGACATGGCGCGACAGATGCTCGCGCTGCGGCCGCAGCTGCCGGTCATCCTGTGCACTGGCTACAGTGCTCACGTCACCCCGGAAATCGCCCAGCAGGCGGGCATCCGGGCATTCCTGACCAAGCCCATCGAGATCGACAGCCTGGTCCAGACCATACACCATGTCCTTGCGCCGCAGAAATTCACAGCCGCCTGACAGTGGCCCGCCCGAGGGCGGCGAACTGTTGAGTCCCGCCCAGGTGGCGCGGATGATGGGGGTTTCCCCGATCACCGTCCGCTCGTGGGTCAATCGCGGCTGGTTGCCCGCCAACACGACGCCCGGCGGTCACCGCCGCTTCATCCGTCAGGACGTGCTGGATCTCGTCCGCCAGCGCGGCGGCCAGGGGCCGGCCGCGGACCGTCAGCTGCGCCTGCTCGTGGTCGACGACGATGCCCAGTTCCGCAGCTACCTGCTGGAGTTGCTAGCCGGGCTGGTGCCGGACGGCGCAATCGAGCAGGCCGCCGACGGCTTCGAAGCCGGCATCAAGGTTGCCGAGTTTCTGCCCGATATCGTCTTGCTCGACCAGAGCATGCCGGGACTCGATGGGGCGAGTGTCTGCCGCCGCATTCGCAGCGCACCGCAGCACGCTGCGGTGCGGGTGATCGGCATCACCGGCCACCTCGATCGTCGCGTCGAACAGGAGATGCTGGCGGCGGGCGCCGAACGCGTGCTGCACAAGCCGCTCGATGTCGTCGCCCTGCGCGAGGCGCTCGCCCTGGCGTGAGGCGAAAAAGGTGCTGCGGATGCCCTGGGAGGGCACCGGCCACGGAGTAGAATGTTGACAGGGCGCTGCGGCGGGGACGCCGCAGCTGGTCATGTCGGGCGCGGAAAAAACAAAGGCCCTGAATGCTCAGGGCCTTGTTCATCGCGATTGCGCCGGTGTGTATAAAGCTGGTGCCCAGGAGAGGACTCGAACCTCCACGGTGTTACCCGCTAGTACCTGAAACTAGTGCGTCTACCAATTCCGCCACCTGGGCAGGCGCGAAACGAGGCGCGAATTCTAAAGGAAATGACCGAATTGTCAAACCAGTCGAAGAAACACGAAAAGCTCTCCAAGATCCGCCGCGCCGATCCGATGTTCGAGCGCGAGATCGCCACCTATGACCATCCGTTGCCGAGCCGCGAGTACGTGCTGCAGGTGCTGGCGGAGCAGGGGGTGCCTGTGTCGTTCGAGCGCATCTGCGAACTGCTCGATGTCGCCGATTTCGAGCTGGCGCACTTCAGCCGCCGCCTCGGCGCCATGGCGCGCGACGGCCAGCTGCTGCAGAACCGCCGCGACGACTGGCTGATACCGGACAAGGCCGACCTGATCCGCGGTCGCGTCGCGGGCCATGCCGACGGCTTCGGCTTCCTCGTGCCCGATGACGGCGGAGCCGACCTGTTCCTGTCGACCAAGGAAATGGACAAGGTGCTGCACGGCGACCACGCCATTGCCCGCGTCATCGGCGTCGACCGCAAGGGTCGGCCCGAGGGCAAGATCGTCGAGGTCACCGAGCGCGCCAACAGCAGGCTGGTCGGACGCGTCTTCGAAGAGCACGGCATCTGGTACGTCGTTGCCGAGAACAAGCGCATCAGCCAGGACATCCTGATCGCGCCGCCGGAGAAGGGTGACAGGAAGGCGCTGAAACCCAGGGATGGCCAGGTGGTGATGATCGAGATCATCGAGCAGCCCTCGAAACAGAAGCAGCCGATCGGCCATGTGATCGAGATCCTCGGCAACTATGCCGATCCCGGCATGGAAATCGAGATCGCGTTGCGCAAGCACGAGCTGCCCTACGAATTTTCCAAACCGGCACTGCAGGAAACGAAAAAACTGCCGGATGAGGTCAGGAAAACCGACTGGAAGGGCCGTGAGGACGTCACCAAGCTGCCGCTGGTGACGATCGACAGCGAGACCGCGCGCGACTTCGACGATGCCGTGTATTGCGAGCGTCAGGGCAAGGGCTATCGGCTGGTCGTGGCCATCGCCGACGTCTCGCATTATGTCCAGGCTGGCGGCGCGCTCGATGTCGATGCCGTGGACCGCGGCAACTCGGTGTATTTCCCGCGGCGGGTGATCCCGATGCTGCCGGAGAAGCTCTCCAACGGCCTGTGCTCGCTCAATCCGCAGGTCGAACGCCTGTGCATGGTCTGCGACATGGACATCTCGGCCGGCGGCGACATCAAGAAGTACCGCTTCTACCCGGCGGTGATGTGGTCGCACGCGCGGCTGACCTACAACGAGGTGGCCGCCGCGCTCTACGACAAGGATGCCGCCGCCCGGGACAAGCTGGGAGCACTGCTGCCGCACATCGAGAACCTCGACGCGCTGTTCCGCGTGCTGGTCAAGGCCCGCGCCAAGCGCGGCGCCATCGACTTCGAGACGGTCGAGACGCGCATGGTCTTCGACGACAACGGCAAGATTTCCCGCATCGAACCCTATGAGCGCAACGACGCGCACCGGGTGATCGAGGAGTGCATGCTCGCCGCCAACGTCTGCGCTTCCGAATTCCTCAAGGAAAGCGAACACCCGGCGCTGTATCGCGTCCATGAAGGCCCGACGCCCGAGCGGCTGTTGAAGGTTCGCGACTTCATCGGTACCTTCGGCCTGCAGCTCGGTGGCGGCGACGAGCCGCACGCCAAGGACTACGCCAAGCTGATCGACAGCATCAAGGACCGCCCCGACAAGCAGTTGCTGCAGACGGTGATGCTGCGCTCGCTGCGCCAGGCGATCTACAGCCCGGACAACGTCGGCCACTTCGGCCTGGCCTACGAGAGCTACACCCATTTCACCTCGCCGATCCGCCGCTATCCCGACCTGCTGATCCACCGTTCGATCAAGTCGGCACTGAAGGGGCGACGCTACGAGCTGCGCGACGGCGGCAGCGGCGGCGACTGGGAGCAGATCGGCCTGCATTGCTCGCAGACGGAGCGCCGTGCCGACGAAGCGACGCGCGACGTCGATGCCTGGCTCAAGTGCTACTACATGCAGGACCGCATCGGCGAGGAATTCGCCGGCAGCATTTCCTCGGTGGTGCCCTTCGGCATTTTCGTCGCCCTCGACGATGTTTTCGTCGAAGGCCTGGTGCATGTCTCGGAGCTCGGCAGCGACTACTTCCATTTCGACGACAAGGCCCATGCCATGGTCGGCGAACGCACCAACAAGCGCTTTCGTCTCTCCGACCGCGTGCGCATTCAGCTGGTCCGCGTCGACATGGAGCAGAACAAGATCGATTTCCGCCTGGTTGAGCCTGGCCTCGAAACGGCAGGCGCCGCCGCGCCGAAGAAGCGCAGCAAGCGCGGCTGAATCGATCAGGGGAGGCGTTGGGGGATGGGGCCGGCCATGGACGAACGACGATCGCAACCGCGTTACCAGCTGACTCCTCCGCTGCACGGGCGCGCCTTTATCGATGCCATCGGCCAGTTCGATGCGCAACTGCTCGACGTGTCGGTCGATGGCGCACGGATGCTGCTGGAGCTGAGCAGCCCTGACGATCTGGTGCGCTTTCTCGCCGCCGCGGAGAAGGGCATCACCGGCGCCTTCTCCCGGCCCGAGGGTGCGCCGTGGAAATTCGTGATGCTGCATACGCGCAGGACCACCCTCAACGCGGCCGGCAGCGCCGGCGCGGCCTGCGTCATCGCCGGGCGCTTCGTCGAGGTGCCGAGTTTTACCGTGGCCGACCTCGAGCGGATGGTGGCGGAAAGGCTGTCCGAACGCTCATGAATAGCCCCCCACGCTCACTTTGTTTATGTCCCCGGCAGTACCGGGGACGGTATCCCTTGCGGACGCTGCCCCCCACCCCCAGAGGGGGCAAGCCGCGCTTGTCCTCTTGGGGCGGCCCTGCGACGACATGACCGACTTTCGCCTGATCCACGGCTTCCACGCCGTCACCGCCAAGCTGCGCCATGCGGCCGAGGACATCAAGGAGATTTACGTCGCCGCGGGCCGCCAGGACGCGCGTGTGCGCGACCTGGTCAAGCTTGCCGAATCGCGCGGCGTGCGGGTGTTGCCGACCGATGCCGCACGACTCGATGGCCTGGCCGGCGGGGCGCGGCACCAGGGCGTGGTGGCGAGCGTGTCAGCCACGCAGCGCCACGTCACGCTCGACGACGTGCTCGACGAACTGGCCGAACCGGCGCTGCTGCTGGTGCTCGACGGGGTCACCGACCCGCACAATCTCGGCGCCTGCCTGCGCGTCGCCGACGCCGCCGGCTGTCATGCCGTGGTCGCGCCCAAGGACCGCGCCTGCGGCCTCAATGCGACGGCGATCAAGGTGGCGTCGGGTGCCGCCGACACCGTCCCCTACATCATGGTGACCAATCTCGCCCGCAGCCTGCGCGAACTCAAGGACCGCAACATCTGGGTGATCGGCGCGGCCGGAGAAGCCGCGAAGGATATCTACGCCATCGACCAGAAGGTCGCCATGGCCTGGGTACTCGGCGCTGAAGGCGAGGGCCTGCGCCGGCTGACACGCGAAACCTGCGACGAACTGGCGAAGATCCCGATGCACGGCTCGGTCGAGAGCCTCAACGTCTCGGTGGCGAGCGGAATCTGCCTGTTCGAGGCTAGGCGCCAGCGCAGTAGTTAAGCCGAAGGAGTATTGCCGCCGGGCCGCCCCGGAGCCTTCACCGAGTTGGAGGGCAAGGCAAGACGGCGCGCCGCCGAAGGCGGCATCCGTGACGTGGTTTGCCCGAAGTGGCCCCGAGCTATCGAGCGCAGCGAGCTTGCGGGCTCCCCCGCCCAAGGGCGGGGGCCGGGGGGTGGGTTACCACAATTTCCACCACGCCTCGGTCCGGTTGAGGCCGCGCTTGTAGTACTCGCTGTTGGGGAAGTTCTTCTTCATCACCCTCTCGGAATCGTCGCGCAGGTCGTTGAGCCCCAGCGCATCGTAGGCCTTGACCATGATAAACAGCGCTTCCTCGTTGGCCGGCGCGTCGGGGTAGGTCTTGACCGCGAACTGGGCGCGGTTGGCGGCTGCGATGTAGGCGCCGCGCTTCATGTAGTAGCGCGCCACATGCACCTCGTTGGCGGCCAGGGCGTTGACCAGGTATTTCATGCGCGCCGAGGCGTCGGGCGCGTACTTGCTGTTGGGGAAGCGGGTGACCAGCTCCTTGAAGGCATCGAACGATTCGCGCGCGGCCTTGGGGTCGCGCTCGGTCAGGTCCTGGTTGGCGACGTAGCCGAGCATGCCGAGGTCCTCGTTGAAATTGACCAGGCCCTTGAGGTAATAGGCGTAGTCCACGCTGGGGTGGGTCGGGTGCAGGCGGATGAAGCGGTCGCAGGCGGCGATGGCGGAGGCGGGCTCCTGCTGCTTGTGGTAGGCATAAGCAATCTCAAGCTGGGCCTGCTGGGCGTAGCGGCCGTAGGGGTAGCGCGACTCGAGCTTTTCGAAGTACTTGATACCCTTTTCGAAATTGCCATCGGCGATGGCGTTCTTGGCCTCGCTGTAGAGCTTGTTGGGCGACCAGCCGGCGGTTTCGTCGATCTCGCTGGGCAGCATGCTGCAGCCGGAGACGAGCAGGGCGAGGGCAAAGGCGACAGAGGCTAAACTACGCATGATGAGCGGATTCCTGAATGAGTCGGGCGATTATAGCGGCACGGTGCCGGCGGAATGTGCGGGCCTGCGGGTGGACGCCGCCTTGGCGCGGATGTTTCCCGAGCATTCGCGCAGCCGCCTGCAGGGCTGGCTCAAGGCGGGGCTGATCCGCGTCGACGGCGCCGCCGCAGATGCCAAGCGCAAGGTCATGGGCGGCGAGCGCATCGAGTTTGCCGCCGTGGCGCCAGAGCCGAGTTTTTGCGAGGCCGAAGACATCGCCCTGCCCATCGTCTTCGAGGATGACGAACTGATCGTCATCGACAAGCCGGCCGGCCTGGTCGTGCATCCGGGCAACGGCAACCAGACCGGCACGCTGATGAATGCCTTGCTGCACCACGCGCCGGCGCTCGCCGCGGTGCCGCGCGCCGGCATCGTGCATCGGCTCGACAAGGAAACCAGCGGCCTGCTGGTGGTGGCCAAGACACTGGGGGCGCAGACGGATCTGGTGCGCCAGTTGCAGGCCCGTACGGTGAAACGCCATTACCTCGCGCTGGCGCTGGGACAGGTCGAGCGCGACGGCACGGTCGATGCACCGATCGGCCGCCACCCCGTACAGCGGATCAAGATGGCGGTGGTGCAGGGCAATCGCGGCAAGGAGGCGCGCACCCACTACCACGTACTCGAGCGCTTCGAACGCGCGACCCTGCTGGAGTGCCGGCTCGAGACCGGGCGCACCCACCAGATCCGCGTCCATCTCGCTTCCATCGGCCATCCGCTGGCCGGCGACCCGGTGTATGGCAGGACCAAGAGCGGCGATGCGCGGCTCGATGCCTTCAGCCGCCAGGCCCTGCATGCCTGGCGGCTGGCGTTGCGGCATCCCGCCGGCGGCGCCGAAATGGCCTGGGAAGCGCCGCTGCCGGCCGATTTCCACGACCTGCTCGAAAGCCTGCGCCATGGATGAGAGTCTGGTCCCCGACTGGCCGGCGCCCGCCAATGTGCGCACGCTGGCGACGACGCGGCGGAGGGGTTGCAGCCGCGGCGCTTATGCCGACTTCAACCTGGCCAGCCATGTCGGCGACGACCCGGCGGCGGTGGCCGCCAATCGCGCCCGGCTGCGCGGACATCTGCCCGCCGAGCCGTTGTGGCTGACACAGGTGCACGGCACGCGCTGCGTCCTCGCCGAAGAGTCGCGACCCGGTGTCGAGGCCGACGCCAGCGTGAGCTTCACCCCGGGCACGGTCTGCGCGGTGCTTACGGCGGATTGCCTGCCCGTATTGTTCTGCGATGTCGGCGGCACGGTCGTGGCGGCGGCGCACGCCGGCTGGCGCGGGTTGGCGGCAGGGCGTGCTCGAGAGCACGGTGGCCGCGATGCGTCGCCCCGCCGCCGACATCCTCGCCTGGCTCGGCCCGGCCATCGGCCCCGCGGCTTTCGAGGTCGGCGACGAAGTGCGCGCCGCGTTCGTCGCCCATGATGCCGCGGCGACAGCCGCATTCGAACCGCATGGCGCGGGCAAGTGGCTGTGCGACATCTACGCGCTGGCGCGCCAGCGCCTCGCGGCGCTCGGCGTTCACAGCATCGGCGGCGGCGAATCTGTGCACGGTTGAGTGACGCGGAGCGCTTCTATTCCTACCGCCGCGACGGCGCGACCGGCCGCATGGCCAGCCTGGTCTGGCTCGATCGCGCCGTATAATTCACGCTCCCATGTCCGTCCTCAACTGGATTCTCCTTGCCTCGCTGGCCGGCGGCGCCCTGTCGGTGCTGGCGGCCGGTATCTTTGCCCTGACGGCGCGGGTGCACTGGGTGCAGTGGCTGATCAGCTACGCCATCGGCGCGCTGCTCGGCGCGGCCTTCCTCGAGGTGCTGCCGGCGGCGATCACCGCCAGCGCCGATGCGACTACGACCAGCACCTCGATCGTGCTCGGCGGCATCCTCATCTTCTTCATCCTCGAAAAACTGGTGATCTGGCGCCATTGCCACATCGAATCCTGCGAGGGCCACGAACCGCACGTGCATGTCCATGGCCACGACCACGGCCGCTCCGGGCTGCTGATCCTGGTCGGCGACACCTTCCACAACTTCGTCGATGGCGTGCTGATCGCGGCGGCGTTCATGGAGGACGTGCGCCTCGGCGCCGTCACCGCGCTGGCCATCATCGCCCACGAGATCCCGCAGGAAGTCGGCGACTTCGTCATCCTGCTGCACTCGGGTTACAGCAAGGCGCGGGCGCTGGCCTACAACCTGCTGTCGAGCCTGGCCACGCTGGTGGGCGGGCTGCTGGCCTATTACGGCCTGTCGGCGGCACAGGGCGCCGTGCCGGTGATGCTGGCGCTGGCGGCGGCGAGCATGATCTACGTCGCCGTGGCCGACCTGATCCCCGGCCTGCACAAGCGCACCGAACTACGCGCGACGGTCGCCCAGGTCGTGCTGATCCTGCTTGGCATCGGCTCGGTCATCGCCGGGCACCATCTGGTCGACCACTTCGTCGGCCACTGAGTCCGGCGGGCGGGCGTCATTCGCCGCGCGCTCCCGCGCCGCGATCCTGCGCCGCCGTTCCGGCGTGCCGAACAGCCACAGGAACAGCGACAGCGGCGCCAGTCCGTATAAGACAAATGTAAGGATTGCGGCCGTAATATTCGTTTCGGTCGCCGCCATCAGCAGCGTTACATAGAGCCAGGCGATCGCGATTACGTACATGGCGGCATTGTGCCTCATTGCGCGCGTCCAACCTTGACATGGGTCGATGCTGCGATGCACAATTGCCGTCGTTTGGCTCGATTTTCCGGCATCTGCCGAAGGAGCAGCGAATGTCTGCAACACCCGAATCCCCCAACTCAACCCCGAACCCCGACATGCAGGCCTTTTTCCAGCAGGGCCAGGCCATGGCGCAGGGCTTCATGCAGTTCATGGCCCAGCAGCAGGCCGCGATGCAGCGCAACGCCGAGGCCGCCCAGGCCGCCCCCACCCCGCTCACGCAAATGGGCGCCGTGCCGAGCTGGATGCCAAGCAACGAACAAGCTTCCGCCCTGCAAAAGGAATGGCTGCAACGCCACGCCGAACTATGGCAGGGCATGCTGCAGCGCAAGCCCGGCGAAACCGCCGCCCCGCTGGTGCAGGCCGAGGCCGGCGACCGCCGCTTCGACCACCCGGCCTGGGCCGAGAGCCCCGTTTACGACTATGTCCGGCAGGCCTACCTGCTGAATTCCGGCTACCTCAAGCAGTTGGCCGAGACCGCGTCGGTACCCGAGGGACTGGGCAAGAACCGCCTGCGCTTCGCCACCCGCCAGTATGTTGACGCCATGGCGCCGAGCAATTTCGTCGCGACCAACCCCGAGTTCGTCAAGACCGCGCTCGAAACCAAGGGCGAGAGCATCACCCGCGGCATCCAGAACCTCATCGGCGACCTGCAGAAGGGCCGCATCACCATGACCGACGAGGCGCAGTTCGAGGTCGGCCGCAATCTCGCCATCACGCCGGGTGCGGTGGTGTTCGAGAACGAGGTGATGCAGCTGATCCAGTACGCGCCGCTGTCCGACAAGGTGGCCAAGCGGCCCTTCGTCATGGTGCCGCCCTGCATCAACAAGTACTACATCCTCGACCTGCAGCCCGAGAACTCCTTCGTCCGCTACGCTGTGGAGCAGGGCCACACGGTTTTCCTCGTCTCCTGGCGCAACGTCCGGCCGGAACAGGGAACCCTGACCTGGGACGACTACATCGACAAGGGTCCGCTGACGGCCTTCAATGTCGCGCGCGAAATCTGCGGCACCGAACAGGTCAATGCGCTCGGCTTCTGCGTCGGCGGCACCATCATCACCTCGGCGCTGGCCGTGGCCAAGGCGCGCGGCGAGGATCCGGCGGCGTCGCTGACGCTGCTGACCACGCTGCTCGATTTTTCCGATACCGGCGAGATCGGCCTGTTCGTCGACGAGGCGGCCGTGGTCGCCCGCGAGCAGAGCATCGGCAAGGGCGGCATCCTGCCCGGACGCGAGCTGTCGTCGGTGTTTTCATCGCTGCGCGCCAACGACCTGATCTGGCAGTACGTCGTCGGCAACTACCTCAAGGGCAACAAGCCGACGCCCTTCGACCTGCTGTTCTGGAACTCCGATTCGACCAACCTGCCGGGTCCCTTCCTCGCCTGGTACCTGCGCAACCTCTATCTCGAGAACAACCTGCGCGTGCCGGGCAAGCTGGAGATGGGCACCGCCGCGGCGGGCCGCGTCAAGGTCGATCTCGGCCGCGTTGACATGCCGGTCTTCATCCTCGCCACGCGCGAGGACCATATCGTGCCGTGGAAGACGTCCTACCTCGGCCGCAGCCTGCTCGGCGGCAAGACCACCTTCGTGCTCGGGGCTTCCGGCCACATCGCCGGCGTCATCAATCCGGCGGCGAAGAACAAGCGCAGCCACTGGGTCAACGCGGCGGAGACCGCCAATCCCGACGAGTGGTTCGATACCGCCACCGAGGTCAAGGGCAGCTGGTGGCCGCACTGGGGCGAGTGGCTCAAGGCCTTCGGCGACGGCGAAGTGCCGGCGCGCGGCCGGCTGGGCAGCGCGACGCACGCGGCGAGCGAACCGGCGCCCGGGCGCTACGTCAAGGAACGCGCAGAATAACCCTATCGCGACAGGCACACGGAGAGAGACGATGACGACGATGCAACGTGTGGCACTGGTGACCGGCGGCATGGGCGGCCTGGGCGAGGCGATCTGCCTCAAGCTCGCCGCGCTGGGCGACAAGGTGGTGACCACCTACAGCCCCAACAACACCAAGGCGCAGGAATGGCTGCGCAAGATGAACGACATGGGCTACGGCTTCAAGGCCTACCCCTGCGACGTCACCGACTTCGACTCGGCCAGGGCCTGCGTCGCGGCCATCACCCAGGACCTCGGCCCGGTGGACGTGCTGGTGAACAACGCCGGCATCACCCGCGACATGACGTTCAGGAAAATGACCAAGGCCGACTGGGACGCGGTGATGCACACCAACCTCGATTCCGTGTTCAACATGACCAAGCAGGTCATGGACGGCATGGTCGAGCGCGGCTGGGGCCGCGTCATCAACATCTCCTCGGTCAACGGCCAGAAGGGCGCCTTCGGCCAGACCAACTACGCGGCGGCCAAGGCCGGCATGCACGGCTTCACCAAGGCGCTGGCACTGGAAGTGGCGAAGAAGGGCGTGACGGTCAATACCATCTCGCCCGGCTACATCGGCACGCGCATGGTGATGGCGATTCCGCAGGACGTGCTCGACAGCAAGATCCTGCCGCTGATCCCGATGTCGCGGCTGGGCAAGCCCGAGGAGGTGGCGGGGCTGGTGTCCTACCTCGCCTCGGAGGAGGCGGCCTTCGTCACCGGCGCCAATATTTCGATCAACGGCGGCCAGCACATGTATTGAGCCGGCCGTCATCCGTTTCTTAACGTTCCAGAGGGAAAAAAACCATGACACAACGTGTAGCTTTCGTGACCGGCGCGATGGGTGGACTCGGCACCGCGATTTGCCAGGCCTATGCCAAGGACGGCTACAAGGTCGTCGCCGCCTACCATCCGCAATTCGACAACAAGGACGAATGGCTGAAGGAAATGGCCGCTGCCGGCTTCAAGGACTTCGTCTGCGTCGCCGGCGACGTGTCCTCGATCGATGACTGCCAGAAGATGGCCGCCGAGGCTGAGGCCAACGCCGGTCCGATCGACATCCTGGTCAACAACGCCGGCATCACCCGCGACCGCATGTTCGCCAAGATGGACAAGGACCAGTGGGACGCGGTGATCTCCACCAACCTCACCAGCCTGTTCAACATGACCAAGCAGGTCTCCGCCAAGATGGCCGAGCGCGGCTGGGGCCGCATCATCAACATCTCCTCGGTGAACGGCGTCAAGGGCCAGGCCGGCCAGTCCAACTACTCGGCCGCCAAGGCCGGCGTGATCGGCTTCACCAAGGCGCTGGCGCAGGAGCTGGCGACCAAGGGTGTCACCGTCAACGCCATCGCCCCGGGTTATGTCGCCACCAAGATGGTGATGGCGATCCGCGAGGACATCCTCAAGAGCATCGTCGACACTATCCCGATGAAGCGCCTGGCCAAGCCGGAAGAGATGGGCGCACTCTGCTCCTACCTCGCCTCCGACCTCGCCGGCTACATGACCGGCGCGACTCTCAACATCAACGGCGGCCTCTACCTGCAGTAAGTCCTGCGCTGTGCTCCCAAGGCAAGCCCCCGCTGCGGCGGGGGTTTTGTCTTATAATTGATGCACTGCCGCAATGACGGCAGAAGGGAGGCAGCCATGGCCGAGCAACTTCGTCTCATCAAGAAATATCCGAACCGCCGTCTCTACGATACGCGGACCAGCACCTACATCACGCTCGCCGACGTCAAGGAGCTCGTGCTGCACCACGAGGAATTCCAGGTCATCGACGCCAAGAGCGGCGACGAGTTGACGCGCAGCATCCTGCTGCAGATCATCCTCGAGGAAGAGAGCGCGGGTGCGCCGATGTTCACCTCCGACATCCTCGCCCAGATGATCCGCTTCTACGGCAATGCCATGCAGGGCATGATGGGCAAGTATCTCGAGAACAACCTCAGGGCCTTCACCGACATCCAGCACAAGCTGCAGGACCAGGCCAAGGCCCTCTACGGCGACAACACCGGCAAGAACCAGGAGGTGTGGACGCAGTTCCTCAACTTCCAGGGGCCGGCGATGCAGGGCGTGATGGGAACCTACGTCGAGCAGAGCGCCAAGGTGTTCCAGCAGATGCAGGAAAACATGCAGGAGCAGACCCGCAAGATGATGGGCGGTTTTCCCTTCCCCGGCGTACCCGCCGACAAGACCACCGACAAGACCGCCGAAAAAGCGGGCGACAAGAAATAGCCGGTGGCGCGGAAGAAAAAGCCGCCTTCGGTCGGCTTCGTCTCTCTCGGCTGCCCCAAGGCCAGCGCCGATTCCGAGCAGATCCTGACGCGCCTGCGCGCCGAGGGCTATGACATTTCCGCCAGCTATGCCGGCGCCGATCTGGTCGTCATCAATACCTGCGGCTTCATCGACGCGGCGGTCGAGGAATCGCTCGACGCCATCGGCGAGGCGCTGCACGAGAACGGCAAGGTCATCGTCACCGGCTGCCTCGGCGCCAAGGGCGACATCGTCCGCGCCACCCACCCGAAAGTGCTCGCCGTCACCGGCCCGCACGCGACGCAGGAGGTCATGGAGGCGGTGCACGCCCACCTGCCGCCACTGCACGATCCCTTCGTCGACCTGGTGCCGCCCGAAGGCATCCGCCTGACGCCCGCGCACTATGCCTACCTGAAGATTTCCGAAGGCTGCAACCATCGCTGCACCTTCTGCATCATTCCCTCGCTGCGCGGCGACCTGGTCTCGCGTCCCATCGGCGATGTGCTGCGCGAGGCCGAAATCCTGGCCAAGGCAGGCGTCAAGGAAGTTCTCGTCATCTCGCAGGACACCAGCGCCTACGGCGTCGACGTCAAGTACCGCACCGGCTTCCACGGCGGCACGCCGCTCAGGACGAAACTCTACGACCTGTGCAAGGCACTGGGCGAACTCGGCCTGTGGGTGCGCCTGCACTACGTCTATCCCTATCCCAGCGTCGACGACCTGATGCCGCTGATGGCCGAGGGCAGGATCCTGCCTTACCTCGACGTGCCCTTCCAGCACGCCAGCCCGCGCATCCTCAAGCTGATGAAGCGGCCCGGCGACGTCGACAGGATTCTCGACCGCATCAAGGCCTGGCGCCGTGCCGTGCCTGACCTCACCATCCGCTCCACCTTCATCGCCGGCTTCCCGGGCGAGACCGAAGCCGAGTTCAACGAATTGCTCGACTTCCTCGACGAAGCCGAGCTCGACCGCGTCGGCTGCTTCGCCTATTCGCCGGTCGAGGGCGCCGCCGCCAACGAGCTGCCGGGCGCGCTGCCCGAAGCCGTGCGCGAGGAACGGCGCATGCGCCTGATGCAGCACCAGGAAGACATCAGCACGCGCCGCCTCGAGGCGAAAATCGGCTCCCGCATCACGGTGATCGTCGACGACATCGAGGAGGACGGCGCCATTGCCCGCTCGAAGGGCGATGCGCCGGAAATCGACGGCCTGGTCTACATCACGGATGGCGAGTTTCTTTCGATCGGTGACTTCGCCGAAGTCACCGTGACCGACTGCGACGTGCACGACCTGTACGCCGCACTGAACCCGACGCCGGCATGAAACCCAAGCTGGGCCTGGTGCTCGGCAGCGGCTCGGCGCGCGGCTGGGCGCACATCGGCATCATCCGCGCGCTGGAGGATGCGGGCATCCGCCCCGACATCGTCTGCGGCTGTTCCATCGGCGCTTTCGTCGGCGCGGCCTATGCCGATGGCGATCTCGACAAGCTGGAAAACTGGGTCACGGCGCTGAGCTGGCAGGACGTCCTCGGCCTCATGGACGTCGGCGGGGGCGGCGGCCTGATCAAGGGCGAGAAGCTGATGGCCTTCTTCGAAAAACACTTCGTCGATGTCGACTTTCAGGCCCTGCCTCTGCCCTTCGCCTGCGTCGCCACCGACCTCGAAACGGGACGCGAGATCTGGCTGCGCGAGGGTTCTGTCGCCGCCGCCGTGCGTGCCTCCATCGCGCTGCCCGGCCTGTTTGCGCCGGTGGCGCGCGACGGTCGCCTGCTGGTCGATGGCGGCCTCGTCAATCCGGTGCCGGTGTCGCTGGCGCGGGCGCTTGGCGCCGACGTGGTGATCGCCGCCGACCTCGGCTCGGACATGGTCGGCAAGGCGCTGCGTGTCCAGGGTGACGAGCGCGAGAAGACCAATGCCCCCGGCTGGACGCAGCGCCTGCTCACCACCCTCGGCCTCGGCCGGCAGGGCGACATGCCGCCTGTCAGCAGCGTGCTGGCCACCAGCATCCACATCATGCAGACGCGCATCGCGCGCAGCCGGCTCGCCGGCGAGCCCGCCGACGTGCTGCTGGCGCCGCGCTTGGCGCAGCTCGCCCTGATGGACTACCATCGGGCAGCGGACGCTATTGCCGAAGGCCGCGCGACCGTCGCCCGAATGATGCCCGCCATCGAACATGCCCTCTCTGCCTGAAGCCCTCGCCGCCATCGTCGGCGCCCCCCATGTCCTGACCGAAGCGGCGGACATGGCACCCTATTGCAGCGACTGGCGCGGCCGCTACTCCGGCAGTGCGCTATGCGTCGTGCGACCGGGCAGCACGGCGGAAGTGGCGGCGGTGGTCAAGGCCTGCGCCGCGGCGAATGTCGCCATCGTGCCGCAGGGCGGCAATACCGGGCTGTGCGGCGGCGCGACGCCGACCCGCGGCGAGGTGGTCGT
Organism: uncultured beta proteobacterium; assembly: GCA_963709555.1. Lineage (GTDB taxonomy): Bacteria > Pseudomonadota > Gammaproteobacteria > Burkholderiales > Rhodocyclaceae > Sulfurisoma. The sequence continues at coordinate 55,521 of CAVPWR010000003.1, forward strand.
CAGCCTGACGCGCCTCAACCGCGTTCGCGCCATCGACACCGCCAACAATACCCTGACCGTCGAGGCCGGCTGCACGCTGGCGGCGGTGCAGGAAGCGGCCGCAGCGGCGGGCCGGCTCTTCCCCTTGTCGCTGGCGGCCGAGGGCACGGCCACCATCGGCGGCAATCTCTCGACCAATGCCGGCGGCGTGCAGGTGCTGCGCTACGGCAACGCCCGCGAGCTGTGCCTCGGCCTCGAGGTGGTGCTGGCCGACGGCCAGGTCTGGGACGGCCTGCGCGGCCTGCGCAAGGACAATACCGGCTACGACATGAAGCACCTGTTCATCGGCGCCGAAGGCACGCTGGGCCTGATCACCGCCGCCGTGCTGAAGCTGTTTTCGCGACCGCGCCAGACGGCCACCGCCTGGGCGGCGGTGACCGATCCCGCCGCCGCCGTGGCGCTGCTCATGCGCCTGCGCGAAAGGATCGGCGGTCGCGTCACGGCGTTCGAGCTGGTCGGCCGGCCCGCCCTGGAACTCGTGCTGAAGAACATCCCGGGCAGCCGCGATCCGCTGGCAGGGCTGACCGCAATGGCAGGTGCTGATCGAACTGTCCGATACCATGGAATCCGATCTTGCCACGGCGCTGGAGAGCGTTTTGGGTGACGCCATGGCCGCCGCCGAGGCCAGCGATGCCGCCATCGCCCAGAGCGAAACCCAGGCGCGCGCCCTGTGGGCCCTGCGCGAAAACATCTCGGAAGCGCAGAAGATCGAGGGCGTTTCGATCAAGCATGACATCTCGCTGCCGGTCTCGCGCATCGCCGAGTTCATCGCCCGCGCCGATGCCGCGCTCGAAGCGGGGTTCCCCGGCGTGCGCATCGTCTGCTTCGGCCATGTCGGCGACGGCAACCTGCACTACAACCAGTCCAAGCCGGCGGCGCAGGACAACGCCGCTTTCATCGCGCAGACCGATGCGGTCAATCGCATCGTGCACGACCTGGTGCATGAACTCGGCGGTTCGATCTCGGCGGAGCATGGCCTCGGCCAGCTGAAGCGCGAAGAAATCCTGCGCTACAAGAGCGCGACCGAGATGGAAATGATGCGTGCGGTCAAGCACGCGCTCGATCCGCGGGGCCTGATGAACCCCGGCAAGGTGCTCTAAAAAATGTCCGCCAAATCGCTTTACAGCCGGAAACCGCCTCCGTATAATGCGCGCTCTCTTGTGGGGGTATAGCTCAGCTGGGAGAGCGCTTGCATGGCATGCAAGAGGTCCGCGGTTCGATCCCGCGTACCTCCACCAAAGATTTTGTCCCTATCGTCTAGAGGCCTAGGACAATACCCTTTCACGGTATGAACCGGGGTTCGAATCCCCGTGGGGACGCCAAGTTTCAAGAGTGTGGAGTGGTAGTTCAGTTGGTTAGAATACCGGCCTGTCACGCCGGGGGTCGCGGGTTCGAGTCCCGTCCACTCCGCCAACAACATTAAGAAGGCGTTCCCGCGGGAACGCCTTTTTTGCTTTCGGGGGTCCGCATGTCGTTCCTGAAATTTTCCCGCCTGCTTGCTCTCGGCCTGTCCCTGACGGGAGTTGCCGCAGCCCAGTCACTGCCGCTGATCGAACTCTCCGCCGGCATCCATCGCATCGAGGCCGAAGTGGTGAACACCCAGCAGACGCGCATGACCGGGTTGATGCAGCGGCGCACCATGGCGCCGCAGCGCGGCATGCTGTTCGTCTTCGACGAGGCGCGCACCCACTGCATGTGGATGAAGAACACCTTCATCCCGCTGTCGGTCGCCTTCCTCGACGATGACGGGCGCATCATCAACGTCGAGGACATGCAGCCGCACAGCGAGGACAACCATTGCGCTGCCAAGCCCGCGCGCTATGCTCTGGAAATGAACCGCGGCTGGTTCCGCAGCCGCAACCTCGCGGCCGGCACGCCGATCGCCGGCATCGAGCGCGCGCCGCCGGCGCGCTAGCGCGCGTAGGCGGCGAAGTCCGCCGCCGGCAACGGGCGCGAGTGCAGGAAGCCCTGCACCTTGTCGCAGCCGATCCGCGCCAGATATTCCTGCTGCTCGAGGGTCTCGATGCCTTCGGCGATGGTATCCAGTCCCAGCGTCTTGGCCAGGCTGACGACGGCGGCGGCGATGGCGCAGTCGTTGGGGTCGCCTGGAATGTCGCGGACGAAGGAGCGGTCGATCTTGAGGTTGTCGATCGGCAACTGCTTGAGGTAGGACAGCGAGGAGTAGCCCGTGCCGAAGTCGTCGATGGCAACGCGGATGCCATGTTCGCGCAGCCGGGTGAGCACCCAGGAGCAGAGTTCGATGTCGCCCATCAGCACGTTCTCGGTCAGTTCGATCTGCAGCTGGTGGCCCGCCAGTCCGCTTTCCTGCAACAGCGCGATGATGCTGTCGGGGAAGTCGGGCTGGGCCATTTGCACCGCGGAAATATTGACCGAAACGTAGTCGAGGGCGATGCCGTCCGTTTGCCAGGCGCGCAGCTGAGTCAGCGCCTCGCGCATGATCCATAGTCCCAGCGGCACGATCAGCCGGGTTTCCTCGGCGACGGGGATGAAGCGGTCGGGCGTGCGCGCGCCGGCGGGCGCCAGTGGCCAGCGCAGCAGGGCTTCGCAGGCGATCACCTTGCCGCGCGCGATGTCGACGATGGGCTGGTAATGCAGCTCGAAGCCACCGTCGCGCACCGCGGTGCGCAGCGCGTTGTCGAGCTCGAGCTTGTCGCGTGTCGCCTCCGACAGCGCCGCGGTGTAGCGCACGTGGCCATCGCGGCCGGCTTCCTTGGCTCGATACATCGCGGCATCGGCGTTCTTGAGGAGGGTGACGGAGTCGCTGCCGTCGTCGGGATAGACCGTGATGCCGATGCTGCAGCCGATGTGCAGGTCGATGCCGGTGACCGAGAACGGCTGCTTGAAGGCGGTGACGATCTTCTCGGCGAGCTGGGCGGCGGCAAGCTGGGTGGCAGCGCTTTCCATCAGCACCACGAACTCATCGCCGCCGAGGCGGGCGACGGTGTCGGAGCGGCGCACCAGTGCCTTGAGCCGGCGCGAGGCTTCGATCAGCAGCAGGTCGCCGACATGGTGGCCGAGGCTGTCGTTGATGTTCTTGAAGCGGTCGAGGTCGATGAACAGCAGGGCGATGCTGTGGCTGCCGCGCTTGGCGCGCTCGATGGCATGTTGCAGGCGATCGCTGAACAGCAGCCGGTTGGGCAGTTCGGTGAGGACGTCGTGGTGGGCGAGAAAGTCCAGCCGCGTCTGGGTCTCCTTGATCGAGGAGATGTCGGCCATGACGGCAATGTGATGGGTGAGCTTGCCATCCGTGTCGCGCACCTCGCTGATGGTCTGGAGTAGCGGGATCACCCGGCCGTCGCTGGTGCGGTCGAAGATTTCGCCCTGCCACATGCCCTCCCGGCGCAGCGTGCGCCACATCTCATCGTAGAACGAGGGTTCGTGCAGGCCCGACTTGAGGTGTGTCGGCGTCGCGCCGACCAGTTCCGCTTTTGAGTAGCCGGTGATGCGCGACACCGCATCGTTGATTTCGACGATGCGATTCTCGGCGTCGGTGATGACGATGCCCTCGCCGATGTGGCTGAATACGCCGGCATAGAGTTGCAGGTGGCGCTCGATTTCCTTCTGCTCGCTGATGTCGGTGAAAAGCATCACCGTTTTGTCGTGGCGGCCGCCTGCGCCGAAGATCCTGGAAGCGACAACCTGCATGTCGCGGCCATGGATGACCGTGATATGGCTGGTGCCGTCGGCGCAGGCGCGGACCTCGCCGAGCGCCGCGGCGCAGGTGCACACCTCCGCGGCAGGATGGCCGATTACCTGCGCACGCTCGACATCGCCGAAGAACCAGTCCAGGGCGCGGCGGTTGGCATCCTCGATGCGGTCGTCGAGGTCGAGCACCACCACCGCCGCGGCGAGGCTGTCGAGAATTGCACGGATCTCGTTCTGCGCCAGGTCGAGCCGGTCGTTGGTCTCGTTGAGATGGGTGATCACCTGCCGGAAGGAGTCGGCGATGATGCCGATCGGGTCGAGCGCGATCAGCGTCGCGTCGTCGAGTTCCTCGGCCCGCAGCGGCAGCGTGCCCATGACCGTGAGCAGCTGGTCGATCTTGGCGCGGACGTAGCGGATCAGTTCGGCATTGGCGATGTCGGGCGGCACGGTGGGGAAGTTCGATCAGTCGCCGCTGAAGATGCGGATGCGGTAGAGGTCGTCGAGGCGCGTGACCTCGGTGCGGAAACCCATGCGGTCGGCGGTGGCGGGAATGGTGGCGGTGGCCTGGCGATCATCGGTCACCACCACGATCTCGGCATTGCCGGCGCGGATCGCGGCGCCGTTGCTGTTGAGCTCCTTGAGCGTCAGCAGCAGGCAGGAGGGACAAATCTGGCCGCGGATGTCGATGTCGATGGTTTGGGTCATGAAGGCGTTACCGTACCACGAAGCGGGTCAATAGGCGCGCGCCGACCCAGGTTCCGGGCAGCAGGCCGGCCAGAAACAGCAGGCTCTGCATGGCGAGGATCGGCACGCCGCCCCACAGGTGCCAGACGTTGCACGACGGTGCCATGCGTGCCGCCAGGCCCAGCAGCAGGCCGCCGCCCAGTGCCGACAGCAGCTGCCGCCGCGGCAGCCGCCAGCGCATGCGCCATTCGCCCAGGCGCAGCGCCGAGGCCAGAGCGCCGCCGACGATGCCGAGGATCAGCGGGTACTGGATGGCGGCGATGGCATCGAGCGCCGGCCCCGGCCCGCCGGTGATGGTGCGGTCGGTGAACGGCGGCGTGTAGTTGAGCGGCAGGGCAGAGGCGTAGGCGAGGCTGCCGACGTGTTCCGGCGCAGCAAGAGATTCGATCGCCAGGCCGATCTTGGAGTAGGTGGTGGTGATGCCCATGGGCATTCCGACCAGCACGTAGGAGGCGAAGCCGAGCAGGGCCAGGATCAGCGCCGCCCGCCATGGTGCCAGGTGGCCGGCGGCGAACGCGGGGCGGTCCATGCGGCCGGCGCGGAACTCGCGCCGGAGCCAGAGCCCGCCGAGCGCGGCCAGCGGCAGCAGCAGCGTCGCTGGCGACAGCGCCAGCCATTGCGGCACGGTGACGGCGCCCTTCACCAGCACGGTGGACTTGGCGAAGGCACTCCATTGCGGATGGATTTCGGCGTACCCGGCCGAGCCGGCGATCATGCCGACGACGGCCAGCAGGCTGGCCGCGCTGCCGGCGCCGAGCTTGAACAGGCTGCCGCATACGCAGCCGCCGGCCAGCACCATGCCGATGCCGAAGACGAAGCCGCCGATGGCATTGGCCAGCGACGGTGGGCCGAGCAGAGGGAAAGGGTGGATGGCGATGATGCCGGCGAGCCGGCCCATTTCGAACAACGCCATGCTGACGACGACCAGCAGCACCATCTGCCGCATCAGGAAGAAATCGCGGAACAGGAACATGTCACGGAACGAAGCCGTGACGCAGAAGTCGGCGCGATGCATGACAAAGCCGGCCACCAGACCGATGAGCAGCGAGCTGACGACGATCAGCAGGTAGGGTTGTTCCATCTGGCCAAGCCTCCCCTCTTGTCCGAGAGGCTCAGGATACACGCGGGGCCGTCAGCGTGGCGTGCCGCCAGCGCCGACTTTTTCCCTGGCTCGAAGAGCCGAGCGTGACGCAGCGATGCCGTTCAGTTCGTATTGCTGAAAGAAAACGGGCACCGCTAGGGTGCCCGTGCTTTACGACTTTATTCTTAAAAAATAGCTGGGGTGTTACGTTCAGGCGAAGTTCTTTGCCGCGAAGTCCCAGTTCACCAGGTTGCCGAGGAAGGTCTCGACGAACTTCGGACGCATGTTGCGGTAGTCGATGTAGTAGGCGTGCTCCCACACGTCGACGCAGAGCAGCGCCTTGTCGCCGGTGGTCAGCGGGGTGCCGGCGGCGCCCATGTTGACGATGTTGACGGAACCGTCGGCCTTCTTCACCAGCCAGGTCCAGCCCGAGCCGAAGTTGCCGACGGCGGAGGTCTGGAAGGCCTTCTTGAACTCGTCGAGCGAACCCCATTTCTTGTTGATGGCATCGGCCAGCGCGCCGGTGGGGGCACCGCCGCCGGAGGGCTTCATGCAGTTCCAGAAGAAGGTGTGGTTCCACACCTGGGCGGCGTTGTTGTACACGCCGCCGGCCGGGGCCTTCTTGACGATGGCTTCGAGGTCGAGGGCTTCGTACTCGGTGCCCTTGATCAGGTTGTTGAGGTTGGTGACGTAGGCCTGATGGTGCTTGGCGTAGTGGTATTCGAAGGTCTCCTTCGACATGTGCGGCGCCAGGGCGTCCATGGCGTAGGGCAGGGCGGGCAGGGTGTGTTCCATGAGGGCTCTCCGGTTTGACGTTGGTTAGGATGCGGTTTGGATGCTAAAGCCCGACCATTTTAGTCGGGAAATGTCTTTGTGACAATAGCGGCTGCGGTGCCGCGTTCGAACTGCAGGCGGATCGCGCTGTCCGTCGCGAGCTGCGTAGCGTCGCGGACGACGGCGCCCGCGTCGTCGCGGACGATGGCGAAGCCGCGCGCCAGCGTGGCCTGCGGGTTGAGCGCGGCCAGCGCCGATTGCAGGCGGGCGAGCCGTGTCGCGTGGCGCGCGTGCATGGCGGCGGCGGCGCGGGCGAGGCGGGTTCTCAGGTGTTCGGCCTGGCGCAGGCGCGAGCCCAGCTCCGGCGGCCGCAGTCGCAATTGCAATCCCTGCAGGCGGCCACGACGCGCCAGTGCGGTGGCACGGCCGGTGGCGGACAGGCGCGAGGCAAGGTGATCGAGGCGTTGGCCGAGCATCTGCAGGCGCCGGGCCGGATGCACGAGGCGGTGGCCGAGCAGGTCGACGCGCTGCATCAGTGTTTCGATGCGATCCTGCATCGTGCCGTGCAGTGCCGTGGCGAGGGTGGCGATTTCATTGGCGGCGGCGAACCAGCCGGCACTGGCGATTTCGGCGGCGGCGGTGGGTGTCGCGGCACGGCGGTCGGCGACGAAGTCGGCGATGGTGGTGTCGGTCTCGTGGCCGACGCCGCAAATAGTCGGCGCTGGCGCCACGGCGATGGCGCGCGCCACGGCCTCGTCGTTGAAGGCCCAGAGATCCTCGAGGCTGCCGCCGCCGCGCACGAGCAGCAGCAGGTCGCACTCATTGCGTTGTGCGGCCGTTTCGATTGCGGCGACTATGGCGGCGGGGGCTTCGGCACCCTGCACCAGCGTGGGGTAGATGATCAGTTCGACATGCGGTGCGCGGCGGCCGAAGGCGGCGATGACGTCGCGCAGGGCGGCGGCCTGCGGCGAGGTGACGATGCCGATGCGGCGCGGATAGCGCGGCAGCTCGCGTTTCCTTTCCTCGTCGAACAGGCCCTCGCCGGCGAGCTTTTCCTTGAGCCGGAGGAAGGCTTCATATAGGCGGCCCATGCTGGCGGTGGCGCGGCGCAGCGCCTCGACGTTGAGCTGGAAGTCGCCGCGTGGCTCGTAGAGGCTGGCCAGGGCGCTGGCCTCGACCTGCTGGCCATTTTCCAGCCGCCACGGCACGATTTGGGCGCGCGAGCGGAACATTACGCAGCGCACCTGGGCGGCGGCGTCCTTGAGCGTGAAATAGACGTGGCCCGAAGCGGCGCGCGTGAGGTTCGACACCTCGCCGGCGATCCATGTCAGCGGCAGCGCGCGCTCGATGCTGGCACGCACGCGGCGGTTGAGTTCGGTGACGCTGATGACTTCGGCAGGCATGGAGGCGAATTATAAGTTGCCATGTAGGTGCCATCAGTGAATCGAAAATCAGCGTTCTCTGATATGTCTGCGCTTTGATCGAACTGTCCGCAGCGCATGCCATTGCGTCATTGCCGGGAGTTATGCACGAAAGACTCACAGACTTTTCCACAGTTTTTGTGAATAACTCGGGAGCGTGCGTCCGGTAGTCTGTCCGGATGATCCTTCAATCCGTATTGGCGTGAGCGACCCTGCCGGCCAGATCGTGCCGCTGCGTCCGCCGGCACTGCTCGGCTTGTTCCGCGAGGTGCTCGACAGCAGCCTGGTCAGTCGCGGCGCGGCGCAGGGGCTGGCGCTGCTCGGCCATGCCGATGAATTCTGGGGCGCGCTCCCGCTCGACGAGTTGCGGCGCATGGCCGAGGGCGGCAACGCGGCGGCTCAGGCCGAACTGGCTTGGCGCTATGCCGTCGGCGAAGGCGTTCCGAAGAGCCCGGCTCAGGCACTGGCCTGGGCGAGGCCCAGCGCCGAGAAACAGTGCGGTGCCGGCGAGGCGGTGCTGGGCTGGCTGCTCTACCACGGCCATGGCGTGGCGCGGGATTTCGCGGAGGCGGCGCGGCTGTTCGAATTGGCGGCCGGGCGCGGCGACGCGCGGGCCATGGACATGCTGGCGCGCTGCCGCTTCTTCGGTCGCGGCGTGCGGCAGAACCGCGCCATGGCGGTGCGGCTGTGGCGCGGCGCGGCCGACAAGGGCGTGGCGGCCGCGATGTTCTGCCTCGGCATGTGCCTGCAGGCCGGCGAGGGCACCGAAGCGGAACCGACCGAGGCGGTGACCTGGTTTCGCGCGGCGGCACGCAAGCGCATCGCCGGCGCCATGTATCTGCTGGGTCAGTGCTATGCGTCCGGCAACGGCGTCACCCGCGACCCCGAGGCCAGCCTGGCGTGGTTGCGCCGCGCCGCCGAGCTGGGCGCCCGCGATGCCCAGTACGAAGTCGGCTGCGCCCACCACGACGGCCGCGGCCATCTCGAACACGACATCGACGAGGCGATGCGCTGGTGGCGCGCGGCCGCGCGGCAGGGCCATGCCCGGGCCCAGTTGAAGCTCGGCCACTGCTACCGCTGGGGCGAGGGCGTGAGCGAGAATCGTGCGCTCGCCGTCGGCTGGTATCGGCGTGCGGCCGAAGGCGGCGAGGTCTCGGCGCAAATCGCGCTCGGCGAGTGCCACGAATCGGGCGAAGGCGTGCGCGCCGATGCGGCTGCCGCCTATGCCTGGTACGAGCGTGCGGCCCAGACCGGCGACGCGCACGCTCGCGCCGAACAGGGACGCTGCCTGCTCCACGGCATCGGCGTCGCCACCGACGTGCGGCGTGGCGAACGCCTGCTGCGCACGGCGACCGAAGCCGGCTGGCAGCCGGCGCTGGGCGAACTGGAGCGGTATTGGCATGGTCTGGGCGAACGCCACTTCCACGGCCGCGGCGTCGCCGCCAGCGCCGAAAAGGCGCTCGCCTGCTATCGCAAGGCGGCGGAACTCGGCCACAAGCGCGCCGCCTTCATGCTCGGCGAATTCTGCCGCCATGGCCACGGCATGGCTCCGGCGCCGCGCGAGGCGCTGCTGTGGCATCTCAAGGCGGCCGCTCTGTTTGACGCCAAGGTCGCGCTGGCCGACCTCTATTTCTTCGGCCAGCCCGGCTTGGCACCGAATCCGCGCGAGGCCTTCCGCTGGTACGAACAGGCGGCCGAGCAGCAGGAGGATGCTTACGCCATGTATAGCCTCGGCTGGTGCCTGCTCCACGGCCACGGCGTTCGCCGTGACGCCGCGACGGCCCTGCGCTGGCTGCGCCGGGCCGCACAACTGGGCGATGCCCCTGCCCGGTACGAGCTGGGCTGCGCCTACTATCGCGGCACGGGCGCCGCGAAGAGCTCGCGGCTGGCGATGAAATGGCTGCGTGCAGCGGCGCAACTCGGGCATGCCGAGGCGCAGGCGTTTCTGGAACGGATCGAGCGCGGTGGCGAGTTGAACTGAGATGGTTCGGCAAGTGGGCGCCTGGCAACGAAGCGGCACGCGCGTGAGGTGGGCAAGCCGTGGCGGTGAAACCACGAAGCTCCATTAACTATTCGAGCGCAGCGAGCAAGCAGGCTCCACTTCCGGCGGGAAGGGGCGGGGGATGGGGACTTGATTTGCCGCAGTTCAGGCGGTGCGCAGCGCTGACTGAATTGCGACGATCTGCCCGTCGAGGCGATCGGCCATTTCCTGCAGCAGGTCGCGGCCCTGGCGGCGCGCGACCTTGGCGGCGGCGAAAAGCTCATAGAGGCGGGAGCCGTAGAGGCGGTTCAGTTCGGATTCGATCTCGGTGACGCGGCGGCGCAGGCGCGCCACCTGGACGGCCAGCGCCGAGCGCGCGCCGCTGCTGCCGCCTTTGCCGGCGGGACGGGTGGAGGCGGCGTGGAGGCTTTCCTGCCAGGAAGCAAGAATTTCCTGCAGGGCCGCGCGGTCGGCGTTGCGGTAGGCGCGGTTGGCTTCGGTCATCAGTTCGGTGCGCCAGGCGCGGTCGGCCTCGTCGCGGGCGCGATCCGGATGGATCTTCTGCGCGATCTGGCGATAGAGCTTCTTGACGTCGGTGCTGGCGCGGAATTCCTTGGCTGCCTGGGCCGGTTCCTTCGCGCCGCCCTGACCGGCAAAGCGGCGGTTGTCCTCGCGCGAGCGCTCGGCCTGGCCCCACGCCTCGTGCGCGGCCTGGCGCCGGTGATCGTCGTCGGGCGCGGCTTCGGTGCGGCGCAACGCCACCTCGGCCTGCAGCGCATCGAGCTCGGCCATGCGGCTGCCGACCCGCTCGTGGTAGCGCTGGGTGAAATCGCCGATCTCGGCCTGGGCGGTGGCGAGTTCGAGTTCGAGCTCGGCCAGTTCCTGGCCGAGCAGTTCCAGTTCGATGGACAGGCGCGCGTGCTCGTCCACGGGCACCATCGCGGCGGCGCCGGTCAGCGTACCCGTCAGCAGCAGCGTGGCCGCGGCCCGCGCCCAGGGCACCAGCGGTGGCGCGGCATGGGCGCGCGGCTCGATCACGACCACCCAGTCGGCGCCGGCGGTGGCGCTGGCGAGCCGGCTCTCGGCCACGCCGCGCGGCGCGAAACGCACCGGAAACAGCGAACCGAAGTTCTCGGGCCAGGAGTCGCGGTCGCCACTCCTGGCGCACCAGTCGAGGCAGGCGTGCCAGCTTGCGGCATGTTCCAGCAGGCGAGCGCGTTGCATGCGCCAGGCCGGGCCCTGGGTGTCGTCGCCATCGCGGGTGACCCGGCTTTTCAGCAGCGAGATCGTCGCGCGCAGGGTGATGCGGCTGGCGTAGTCCGCACCCGGCAGCACCAGGCATAGCGGCCGCAGGTTCATGTCGAGCGCGTTGGAGATGTCCGGCAGCAGTTCGTCGTCGGGCGTGATCACCAGCAGGCTGCGGTCCCGCGCCAGTGCTTCCGCGGCCAGCGTGGCCAGGGCCGCCGCGGTGATCGCCCCGGCCTTGGGCAGGGCCTCGCGCAGCAGCGACTGCGGGCCGGCGGCCTGGAGCCGTTCCAGCCAGCCGAGCGCGCTGCCCGCCGCCTCAGTGGTGTCGTTCATCATGGCTGTGCGGGGCCGCCCCGGGCAGCCATGCGCCCCCCCCGGGGGGGCAGCAAGCCGAACTTGCGAGCGTGAGGAGAAATCATGATGCGCGATTGTAGGGAGGCGGCGGGGTGAGGCCTTCGTCGGGGAAGAGGCCGTTTTATCGGGCTTTTCTCGTGCTTGCCGAAGTGGCTGGCTGGGACTAAAGTGCGGACCTGATTTCGTCCAAGGGAGTTGCCGTGTTTTCCATCATCCAGGCCGCCGGCTGGCCCATCTGGTTTCTGCTTGTGGCTTCGGTCATCGCCGTGGCGCTGATCATCGAGCGCGCTGCCGCGTTGCGTCGTTCCAAGATCGTTCCCGACGGACTGCTGCAGACCGTCGCCGCCGAGATCAAGCGCGGCGCCATGGGCGACGAGGCGCTGCGTCGCCTCGAGGCGCATTCGCCGCTGGGCCGCGTCTTCGCCGCCGGCCTGCGCAATTCGCGCAATTCGCGCGAGGTGATGAAGGAGGCGATCGAGGAGGCCGGCCGCGGCGTCGCCCACGAACTGGAGCGCTTTCTCACCAGCCTCGGCACCATCGCCTCGATCAGCCCGCTGATGGGACTGTTCGGCACCATCGTCGGCATGATCGAGATCTTCGGCTCGGCCACCGGCGCCGGCAACAACCCGCAGGCGCTGGCCCACGGCATCTCGGTGGCGCTCTACAACACCGGCTTCGGCCTCATCATCGCGATTCCGGCGATGATCTTCTACCGCCACTTCCGCTCTGCCGTCGACAGCCTGGTGATCGAAATGGAGCAGCAGGCAGTGAAGCTGGTCGAACTGGCCCACGGAGAGCGCGCGTGAACTTCCAGCGTGGCCGCCCCCGCGAGGAGCCGGAGATCAACCTGATTCCGATGATCGACGTGCTGCTGGTGATCCTGATCTTCCTGATGATCACCACCACCTATTCGAAGTTCGCCGGCCTCGAGATCAACCTGCCCACCGCCGACACGCAGCAGGCGCAGGACCAGCCCAACGAGATCAACGTCGTGGTGACGGCCACGGGCGAGGTGCTGATCAACAAGACGCCGGTGGCGGGGCGCGACGTCGACAGCATCAGCGCGGCGCTCAGGCGCGCGGCCGGCGACGCCAGGGAGCCGGTGGTCATCATCAATGCCGACGCCAAGGCCACGCATCAAAGCGTGATCGACGTCATGCAGGCGGCGCAGCACGGCGGCCTGTCGCACATTTCCTTTGCCACCCAGCAGGCGCAGAAGCAGTGATGACGTGCTGACGGCGGCCTGGCGCAGCCGCGGCCTGCTGGCCTGGTTGCTGCTGCCCGTCGGGCTGTTGTTCTTCCTTGCCGTTGTCCTGCGTCGGTGGTTTATCGCAGCGGCATCCTGAAGAGCGCAGAAGCTGCCCGTGCCGGTGGTCGTCATCGGCAACATCACCGCCGGCGGTGCCGGCAAGACGCCGCTGACCATCTGGCTGGCGCGTGCGCTGCGCGATGCCGGGCGGCATCCCGGCATCGTCAGTCGCGGCTACGGGCGCCGGGTGATGAGGTCCGAAAAGTCGGCGCTAGCGCGACGGCGGCGGAGGTCGGCGACGAACCGCTGCTGATGTTCCGGCGCACCGGTTGCCCGGTTTTTGTCGGCCGCGACCGCGTCGCGGCGGCGCGGGCGCTGCTGGCGGCGCATCCCGATTGCGACGTGATTCTTTCTGACGACGGCCTGCAGCACTACCGCCTGGCGCGCGATGTCGAGGTCGTTGTCTGCGACGGACGCGGCGTGATGAATGGCTGGCCGCTGCCGGCGGGTCCGCTGCGTGAGCCGGTCAGCCGCATGAGCGCTGCCGCTGCCCTTGTCCTCAACGGCGGCTGTCCGGTCGCGGTTGCCGGTGTTCCGGTTTTTCGCATGGACCTCGAGGGCGCGCGCTTCCACCGCCTCGACGATGCGGCACACGGCTGCGCAGCGGCCGAACTTGCCGGCAAGCGGCTGCATGCGCTGGCCGGAATCGGCGATCCGGCGCGCTTCTTCGCCCATCTGGACGCGCTTGGCCTGACCTGCGAAACGCATGCATTTCCGGATCACCACCGCTACGCTGCCGCCGACTTTCCGCATGACGGCGATGCGATCGTGACGACGGAGAAGGATGCAGTAAAATTCCCCGCCGACCTGTCGCTGCCCGTCTGGGTGCTGCCGGTCGAAGCCCGCATCACGCCGGACCTTGCGCAATTTGTCGTGGAGAGAATCGATGGACGCCCGCCTGCTTGAAATCCTCGTCTGCCCCGTCTGCAAGGGTCCGCTCGATCACCGCAAGGACAAGGCCGAACTGGTCTGCAAGGCCTGTCGCCTTGCCTACGCGATCAAGGACGACATCCCGATCATGCTCGAGGAAGAGGCGCGGCAACTCGTGGCCACCGAAGAGTGACCGCCCGTTGACAGCCTTTCGCGCCGTCGTTCCCGCCCGCTACGCTTCGACGCGGCTGCCGGGCAAGCCGCTCGCCGACATCGGCGGCAAGCCCATGGTCGTACGCGTGGTAGAAGCCGCGCTGAAGAGCGGTGCGTTCGAAGTCTGGGTGGCGACCGATGACAGCCGGGTGAGCGATGCCGTGCTTGCGCACGGCCATCGCGTCGCGATGACGCGCGCCGATCACGCCAGCGGCACCGACCGCATCGCCGAGGTGGCGGAACAGTTCGGCTGGCTCGACGACGACATCGTGGTGAACGTGCAGGGCGACGAACCGTTGCTGGACCCGGCGCTGGTGGCCGCGGTGGCGCAGGCGCTGGCCGCCGATACGGAGGCCGCCATTGCTACTGCCGCGCACGCCATCGACGACATCGTCGAGTTCATGAACCCCAATGTGGTGAAGGTGGTGGCCGATGCGGCCGGCCGCGCGCTGTATTTCTCCCGCGCCCCGATGCCGTGGCACCGCGATGGCTTTGCCGCGGATCGCCAGGTGCTGCCGGCAGGTTTCGGCGCCAGGCGCCACGTCGGCCTCTATGCCTACCGCGTCAGCTTCCTGCGCCGCTATGGCCAACTGGCGCCGGCCCCCATCGAGCAATGGGAGTCGCTCGAACAGTTGCGCGCGTTGTGGCACGGCTTTCATATTAGCGTCATCGATTGCGCGCATGCTCCGGCTGGGGGCGTCGATACGGCGGAGGATCTGGAGCGGGTGCGCCAGGCATTTGCTGCACCGCACTAATCAGGCGGGCTATCACGGGATAGATAAAATCGAACAACCCGTACAATCAATAGTGTCAATATTAGCGAAAACCGATAAACTCAGTTCGACCCCATGACAAACCAAAGGAGATCTATATGCGTCTGATTCTGTTGGGCCCCCCCGGCGCCGGCAAAGGCACCCAGGCCAATTTCATCAAGGACAAATTCAGCGTTCCCCAGATCTCTACCGGCGACATGCTGCGCGCCGCGGTCAAGGCCGGCACCCCGCTGGGCATGGAAGCCAAGAAGATCATGGATGCCGGCGGCCTGGTGCGCGACGACATCATCATCGGCCTGGTCAAGGATCGCCTCAAGGAAGCCGACTGCCAGAACGGCTACATGTTCGACGGTTTCCCCCGCACCATCCCGCAGGCGGAAGCGATGAAGGATGCCGGCGTGGCGATCGACTTCGTGCTTGAGATCGATGTGCCGGACGCCGAGATCGTCGGTCGCATGAGCGGTCGCCGCGTGCATGTCGCCTCGGGCCGCACCTATCACATCAAGTTCAACCCGCCCAAGGTCGAAGGCAAGGACGACGAGACCGGCGAAGCGCTGATTCAGCGCGCCGACGATGCGGAAGAAACCGTGCTCAAGCGCCTCGAGGTCTATCACCAGCAGACCGAGGCTTTGGTTGGTTACTACACCAAGTGGGCCGAGAGCGGCGCCGCCGGTGCGCCCAAGTACCGCAAGATCAACGGCATGGGCAAGGTCGAGGCTATCCGCGACTCAGCCTTCGACGCGCTGAAGTAACCAGGGAGAGACTGCACCTATGGCAGCCAAGAAAATGAACGCGTTCTACGCCCAGTCGGGCGGCGTTACCGCAGTGATCAACGCCTCGGCCTGTGGCGTGATCGAGACCGCGCGCAAGCACAAGGACAAGATCGGCAAGGTCTACGCCGGCCGCAACGGCATCATCGGCGCGCTGACCGAAGACCTGATCGACACCAGCAAGGAATCCGCCAAGGCCGTCGCCGGTCTGCGCACCACGCCGTCCGGCGCCTTCGGTTCCTGCCGTTTCAAGCTGAAGAGCCTCGAAGCCAACAAGCGTGAGTACGAGCGCCTGATCGAGGTGTTCAAGGCCCACAACATCGGCTACTTCTTCTACAACGGCGGCGGTGACTCGGCCGACACCTGTTACAAGGTGTCGCAGCTGTCGGAGACGCTGGGCTACCCGGTGCAGGCCATCCACGTGCCGAAGACGGTCGACAACGACCTGCCCATCACCGACAACTGCCCGGGCTTTGGCTCGGTGGCCAAGTACATCGCGGTGTCGACGCTGGAAGCGACCTTCGACGTGCGTTCCATGTGCGCCACCTCGACCAAGGTCTTCGTGCTCGAGGTGATGGGCCGCCACGCCGGCTGGATCGCCGCCGCCGGTGCCATGGCTTCGACCAAGGACTGCGAGCTGCCCATCATCGTGCTCTTCCCCGAGGTACTCTTCGATCAGAAGAAATTCCTCGCCAAGGTCAATGGCCTGGTGAAGAAGTTCGGCTACTGCACCGTCGTCGTCTCCGAAGGCTGCCACTACCCGGACGGCAAGTTCCTTGCCGAACAGGGCACGCGCGACGCCTTCGGCCACGCCCAGCTGGGCGGTGCCGCGCCGGTGGTCGCCAACATGGTCAAGGATGCCCTCGGTCACAAGTTCCACTGGGGTGTCGCCGATTACCTGCAGCGCGCCGCGCGCCATATCGCTTCCAAGAGCGACGTGGATCAGGCCTACGCCATGGGCAAGGCCGCCGTCGAGTTCGCCCTCAAGGGCCACAACTCGGTGATGCCGACCGTCGAGCGCGTTTCCAACGCACCGTACAAGTGGAAAGTCGGCATGGCGCCGCTGTCCAAGGTCGCCAACGTCGAGAAGATGATGCCCAAGAACTTCATCACCGCCGACGGCTTCGGTATCACCGAGAAGTGCCGCCAGTACCTGGCGCCGCTGATGAAGGGCGAGGACTATCCGGCCTACAAGGACGGACTGCCGCAATACGTGACGTTGAAGAACGTCGCGGTGCCCAAGAAGTTGGCCAAGTTCGATCTGTAAGGTTTTAGAAGCGTGCGTCCGGGGCCAATGGGGAAAGTCGGCCCTGGCGACACGCCGCAAGTAGAAAAAATGTATAGCCCGAACAACGAGAAAAGGTGCCGGTTCGCCGGTGTGGATTACAAGAGGAGGCAGTTATGTCAGCAGGACTGATGTTCGCCCTGGCGTGCGCGCTGGTAGCGATCGCTTATGGTTTCATTATGAGTCAGTGGATCATGGGCTTGCCCACCGGCAACGACCGGATGCGCGAGATTTCCGCCGCGGTGCAGGAAGGTGCTCAGGCGTATCTCAAGCGCCAGTACACCACCATTGCCATGGTCGGTGCCGTGCTCGCGGTGTTGATCGGTGCGTTCCTGAGCATGTCCACCGCCGTCGGCTTCGTTCTCGGCGCGGTTCTGTCCGGTGCTGCCGGCTTTATCGGCATGAACGTCTCGGTCCGCGCCAACGTGCGCACGGCCGAAGCGGCGCGCAACGGCATCAATGAAGCGCTCAACGTCGCCTTCAAGGGCGGCGCCATCACCGGCATGCTGGTGGTGGGCCTCGGCCTCCTCGGTGTCGCCGGCTACTACGCCTACCTCAAGGCAACCATGGGCAACGTCCCGATGGTCGACATCCTGCACCCGCTGGTCGGCCTTGGCTTCGGCTCCTCGCTGATCTCCATCTTCGCCCGTCTCGGCGGCGGCATCTTCACCAAGGGCGCTGACGTCGGCGCCGACCTGGTGGGCAAGGTCGAAGCCGGCATCCCGGAGGACGACCCGCGCAACCCGGCCGTTATCGCCGACAACGTCGGCGACAACGTCGGCGACTGCGCCGGCATGGCTGCCGACCTGTTCGAGACCTATGCGGTCACCATCATCGCCACCATGCTGCTCGGGGCCCTGATCCTCAAGGGCTATGCCGAACAGGCCGTGACCTATCCGCTGGTGCTCGGCGGCTTCTCGATCATCGCCTCCATCATCGGTACGATGTTCGTCAAGCACGCGCCCGGCCAGAAGATCATGACCGCGCTGTACAAGGGCCTGATCGCCGCCGGCGTGCTGGCACTGATCGCCTTCTACCCGATCACCACGAACTTCATCGACGACCACGCGCTTGACGCCGTCATGGGCATCAGCGGCGGCGCCCACATGCGTCTCTACGGTGCGGCCGTCATCGGCCTGGTGCTGACCGGCTTGATGGTGGTGATCACCGAGTACTACACGGCGACGGAATACTCTCCGGTGCGTCACATCGCGCAGGCCTCGACCACCGGCCACGGCACCAACGTCATCGCCGGTATCGGCGTGTCGATGCGCTCCACCGCGCTGCCGGTGCTGTCGGTGTGCGCTGCCATCTGGGCGTCCTACGTCCTCGGCGGTCTCTACGGCATCGCCATCGCTGCGACCTCCATGCTGTCGATGGCCGGCATCATCGTCGCGCTCGACGCCTACGGCCCGATCACCGACAACGCCGGTGGTATCGCCGAGATGGCCGAACTGCCCAAGGAAATCCGTGACGTGACCGACCCGCTCGACGCCGTCGGCAACACCACCAAGGCGGTGACCAAGGGCTACGCCATCGGCTCCGCCGGTCTGGCCGCGCTGGTGCTGTTCGCCGACTTCACCCACGGTCTCGAAGCAATCAAGCCGGGAGTCAAGTTCCTCTTCGACCTGGCCGACCCGGCGGTCATCATCGGCCTGTTCATCGGCGGCATGGTGCCCTACCTGTTCGCCGCCATGGGCATGGAGGCCGTCGGTCGCGCCGCCGGTTCCATCGTCGTCGAGGTGCGTCGTCAGTTCCGCGAGATCAAGGGCATCATGGAAGGCACGGCCAAGCCGGAATACGGCACCTGTGTCGACATGCTGACCAAGGCTGCGATCAAGGAAATGATGATCCCCTCGCTGATGCCCGTGTTGGTGCCGGTCGTCGTGGCCGTTGCCATGAACTTCCTGATGCCTCCGATCGACGGCGTCGGTGCTGGCGTCCGCGCCCTCGGCGGCGTGCTGATGGGCACCATCGTTACCGGCCTCTTCGTCGCGATTTCCATGACCACCGGCGGTGGCGCATGGGACAACGCCAAGAAGTACATCGAGGAAGGCAACTTCGGCGGCAAGGGTTCCGACGCGCACAAGGCGGCGGTGACCGGCGACACCGTGGGCGACCCGTACAAGGATACGGCCGGCCCCGCAGTGAACCCGCTGATCAAGATCATCAACATCGTTGCCCTGCTGATCGTGCCGCTGGTGGCCTGATCGCAGTCTGTTTCGCCCGGACGGGCGGCTCCCTGTAACGGGGAGCCGCCCGTTTTCTTTTGGTTGATCTCCTGGCACTGGCCAGGGGGCCATGATGCACATGCGCCGGCACAAGCTGGCGAGGGCCAGCGAGGGCCAGCGCGGCGCCGCGGGGGCACCGTGCGCGGCAACCGATCAGGCAGCGCGGCGGCGGAAGTCGGCCAGACGGAAGCCGAGCAGGAACAACGTGGCGAAGTAGGTCGTGATGCCGGCGGCTACGATCAGCGCCAGGCGCAGGACGCGCTCGCCGAAGGGCATGGAGAGCCATGCCGTCTCGTTGCCCATGGCGAACCAGAGCACGGTGCCCAGCGCCACCAGCGCCACGGCGATGCGTGCCGAAAACCCCATCCAGCCGGCGGCAGGAATGAAGATGCCGCGGCTGCGCAGGCCGCGGTAGAGCAGGGCGGCATTGAGGCAGGAAGCCAGTCCGATCGACAGCGCCAGTCCGGCGTGCTTGATCCAGCCGATGAAGGCCAGGTTCATCGCCTGCGTCGCGGCCAGGGTGACCAGCGCGATTTTCACGGGGGTGCGGATGTCCTGCCGTGCGTAGAAGCCCGGCGCCAGCACCTTGACCAGGATCAGACCGGCCAGGCCGATGCTGTAGGCGACCAGCGCCGAGCGCGTCTGCAGCACATCGTTGGCCGTGAACGCGCCGTGCTGGAACAGGGTGGCCAGCAGCGGCACGGCGAGCATCGCCAGCGCCAGAGCCGCCGGCAGCGTCAGCAGCAGCGTCAGGCGCAGCCCCCAGTCGAGCAGGGCCGAGAATTCCGCCCCCTGCGCATTGGTGTGGGCCCGCGACAGGCTGGGCAGCAGGATCGTCCCCAGCGCGGCGCCGAGCAGGCCGGCCGGGAATTCCATCAGGCGGTCGGCGTAGTAGAGCCAGGAGACCGAGCCGGACGGCAGGAAGGAGGCGAAGATGGTGTTGATCAGCAGCGAAATCTGCGAAACCGAGACGCCGAGTACCGCCGGCCCCATCAGCAGCAGGATGCGGCGTACGCCTTCATCGCGGGGTGCCCAATCCAGGCGTGGCAGCATGCCGATCCTCTTCAGTGCCGGCAGTTGCAGCGCCAGCTGCAGCAGGCCGCCGAGGAACACCGCCCAGGCCAGCGCCAGCACCGGCGGGTCGAACCAGGGCGCGGCGAACAGGGCCATGCCGATGAAGCTGAGGTTGAGCAGCACGGGGGTGAAGGCCGGCAGCGCGAAGCGGCTCCAGGTGTTTAGCACCCCGGCGGAGAGCGCCACCAGCGACATGAACAGGATGTAGGGGAAGGTGATGCGGGTGAGTTCGACGGTGAGTGCGAACTTGCCGGCATCGGCGGCGAAGCCCGGCGCCGTGACGTAGATCAACAAGGGAGCCCCGGCAACGCCCAGCGCCGCAACGGCGGCGACAATGACGAACAGAACAGTGGCGACGCGATCGACGAGGAGTTTGGTTTCTGCCTCGCCGCGGCGGTTGCGGTATTCGGCGAGGATGGGCACGAAGGCCTGCGAGAAGGCGCCCTCGGCGAACAACCGGCGCAGCAGGTTGGGCAGGCGGAAGGCGACGAAGAAGGCGTCGGTGATCATGCCGGCGCCGAAGGTGCGGGCGATGACGAAATCGCGCACGAAACCCAGCACGCGCGAGAGCAGGGTCATGCCGCTGACGGTGGCGAGCGCTCGCAGGAGATTCATGGCGCGAATGGTATCGGAATGGATATGCTTGCGCTCGTGAATGTGGCTTGCAAAGCGCCGGCAGACCTTTTATAATCGCGCCCTTTTAGTTGCGGCGTAACGCCCGCTGACGCGGGCATTAGCCTTCACTGAAATTCCATTTTCCAGAACAACTCTACCGGACGAACACCATGGCCAATAGCGCACAAGCCCGCAAGCGCGCCCGTCAGGCGAACAAGCAGCGCGCCCACAACATGAGCCTGCGTTCGACCCTGCGCACCGCAATCAAGAAGGTCCGCAAGGCGATCGACGCGGGCGACAAGACCGCCGCAAAGGCTGTCTTCATCGAGTCGCAGAGCATCATCGACTCCATCGCCGACAAGAAGATCGTGCACAAGAACAAGGCCTCTCGCGACAAGAGCCGCCTGTCTGCCGCGATCAAGGCGATGCCGTAAGCCGCGAGACATCTGCAGCAACAGCCTTGGCGGCCCCGCAGCGCAAGCTCCGGGGCCGCTGCGTTTGGTATGCAGCCAAGCGGCAGGCGTAAAAAATACTGTTGCCACAATAGACTAGCTTGATTTATTCGATTTCACTGCATATACTTGGCGCATCTCTTTGATGGGAAAGGGGTTCCATCATGCAGCCGCCAGCAGTCACCAAATACGGTTTCCGCATCCGCACCCGGATCGGCATGGTGGTCGACAACCTGATGATTCCGGGGCGCGACGAGATCGAGGCACGGCGCAAACTGCGCCAGATCTATCGCGACTGCGAGATTCTCGACTGCGTCTGTGTCCGCGGCACGCTGCGCACGCCGGTGACCAGCTTCGAGGACGTTGTCAGCCTCATCACCCGCTAGCGGGAAGGAGTAGCCTCAGACGAACCAGCCTGCCGCGCCGAGTTCATCCAGCAGTGCGCGGTAGTCCTGGGCGCCGCGGCTGCTCGCGGCGTGGGAGAAAATGTCGCGATTGACCGAGGGTGCCTCGGCCACGGCGACGTTCTCGGATATCACGGTTTCACACAGCTCCGTGCCGAAGTGCTCGCGCAGACGGTTCTGCACCTCGAAGCTCATGTTGCGGCGCCGGTCGAAACGCGTCAGCAGGTAGCGCCGCTCGACGCGGCGCCTGAGCACCGGCTCCAGCGCCGCCAATGTGCGTTCGATCTGCAGGGCGCCGCGCAGGCTGAGGAAGTCGGACGAGACCGGAACCAGCACGCGATCCGCGGCGAATACGGCGTTGAGCGAGAGCACGCCGAGGAAGGGGCAACAGTCGATGACGATATTGCCCTGCCCGGTGCTGCCGGCCAGCCCGGCATTCAGCTTGTTGAGAATGTTCGGCCCCTTGCCGAACACCGAGTCGACCTTGATCAGTTCGGCGTGGGCGGGAATGAGGCGACCGATACCCGGCCAGACGATCGTGATTTCCCCGAGCGGACGATGGTCCTGGTAGAAGGCGAAGACACTGTGCTCGGCCTCGCCGGGCGCGGCGCCGTGGATGGCTGACAGGTGGGCCTGCGGATCGAGGTCGATCAGTAGCACCTCGCGCTGTCCGCGGGCCAAGGCCGCGCCGAGGTTTAGCGCGGTCGTCGTCTTGCCGACACCGCCCTTCTGGTTGAAAACAGCGATACGCACGCGGCCCTGCCCTCCCTACACTGCTTGGTATAATATCGCTCTTCTCGCAGGCACGGCGGCCGTACTTGGAACAGGCCGCCGTCTGTTTTTTTGCATCGGGGTTTTTCGATGTCGCATCTCATGAACACCTACGCGCGGCAGCCCGTCGCCTTCGTTCGCGGCGAAGGCTGTCACGTCTTCGATGAATCCGGCCGCCGCTATCTGGACGCGCTCGCCGGCATCGCCGTCAATACGCTGGGTCACGGCCATCCCGTGCTGACCAGGGCGCTGGCCGAGCAGGCCGGCCGCCTCATGCATGTTTCCAACATCTACCGCGTGCCGGAGCAGGAGCGGCTGTCCGACCGGCTTGCCGCGTTGTCCGGCATGGACGAGGTGTTCTTCTGCAACTCGGGTTGCGAGGCCAACGAGGCGGCGATCAAGCTCGCGCGCATGTATGGTCACCAGCAGGGCATCGACAACCCGGCCATCGTCGTGATGGAAAAGGCCTTCCATGGCCGTACCCTGGCGACGCTCTCGGCCACCGGCAACCGCAAGGTGCAGGCCGGCTTCGAGCCGCTGGTGAGCGGTTTCGTCCGCGTGCCCTTCGACGACCTGACCGCGATCGAGCAGGTCGCAGCCAACAACCCCAACGTCGTGGCCGTGCTGTTCGAGCCGATCCAGGGCGAGGGCGGCATCAACATCGCGCACAACGATTACATGCAGTCGCTGCGCCGCATCTGCGATGACAAGGGCTGGCTGTTCATGGTCGACGAGGTGCAGTGCGGCATCGGCCGCACCGGCGTCTGGTTCGCCCATCAGCGCGCCGGCATTAAGCCCGATGTCATGACGCTGGCCAAGGGCCTCGGTTCCGGCGTGCCGGTCGGCGCCTGCCTCACCGCGGGCAAGGCGACGGGCGTGTTCAAGCCGGGCAACCACGGCTCCACCTTCGGCGGCAACCCGCTCGCCTGCGCAGCCGCCTTGACCACGCTCGAGGTGATCGAGAAGGATGGCCTGATGGCGCGCGCCACGCAGGTCGGCGATGCCATCCGCGCCGGCTTCCGCTCGGCGCTGGCGGGCGTGGCCGGCGTCGCCGACATTCGCGGCGACGGCCTGATGATCGGCATCGAACTCGATCGCCCTTGCGGCCAACTGGTGGCGCAGGCGCTGGCCGCCGGCCTGCTGATCAATGTCACCAACGACAAGGTGGTGCGCCTGTTGCCGCCACTCGTCTTCACCGACGCCGACGTCCAGCAGCTGATCGCCACGCTGGCGCCGCTGATCCGCCAGTTTCTCGAGACCTGATCATGTCGTTGCGCCACTTTCTGCAGTTCAAGGACTTCTCGCGCGATGAGCTCGATTACCTGTTCGAGCGCACGCGCTGGATCAAGGACAAGTTCAAGCGCTACGAGGCCTATCACCCGCTGCACGACCGCACGCTGGTGATGATCTTCGAAAAGGCCAGCACGCGCACCCGTTTGTCATTCGAGGCCGGCATGCAGCAGCTCGGCGGTTCGGCCATCTACCTCAATACGCGCGATTCGCAGCTCGGGCGCGGCGAGCCGGTCGAGGACGCGGCGCAGGTGATTTCGCGCATGTCCGACGTGGTGATGATCCGCACCTTCGAGCAGGAGATCATCGAGCGCTTCGCCGCGCATTCGCGCGTGCCGGTGATCAACGGCCTGACCAACGAGTACCACCCCTGCCAGATCCTCGCCGACATCTACACCTTCGTCGAGCAGCGCGGCCCGATCCAGGGCAAGACCGTGGCCTGGATCGGCGACTCCAACAACATGTGCAACACCTGGCTGCAGGCAGCCGAACTGCTCGACTTCAACGTCCATGTATCGACGCCGCCCGGCTACGAGGTCGAGCCCGAGCGCGCCGGCCTCTACGGTACCGACCATTTCGAGGAATTCGCCGACCCGATGGATGCGGCGCGCGGCGCCGACCTGGTGACCACCGACGTGTGGACCTCGATGGGCTTCGAGGCCGAGAACGAGGCGCGCCTGCGCGACTTCCACGACTGGCAGGTCGATGCCGACATGATGAAGGTGGCCCGGCCCGAAGCGGTATTCATGCACTGCCTGCCGGCGCATCGCGGCGAGGAAGTGTCCGCCGCCGTGATCGACGGGCCGCATAGCGTGGTCTGGGACGAGGCCGAGAACCGCCTGCACGCACAGAAGGCGCTGCTCGAATTTTTGCTGCTGGGGAGGGTGAATCCGTGAAGAAGCTGCTTGTCCTCCTTGCCGCTGTAACCTCGGTCGCCGTGTCGCCAGCGCCGAGTATTGCCGCGGACGCCGATGGCCGCAAGTTCGTCGAGATGGCGCCGGAGGCCCGCGCCGAGATGCGCGCAGAGATGCTCGACTTCCAGACGGCGCTGCATTCGATCATCACCGCCCTGGGCGAGCGCAAGTTCGGCGATGCCGCCGATACCGCCGAGAAGATGATCGGTGTTTCCGCCATGGGCCGCCATCGCATGTCGCCGCCCAACGCGCGCCCCGGCATGTTCATGCCCAACGACATGCACGCCATCGCGCGCGGCATGCACGGCGCCGCCAGCGATTTCGCCAAGGTCGCGAAGGCGACCAAGGATGGCAAGGGCGACCCGACCAAGGCGCTGGTCGCATTGCAGGCCGTCACCGGCGCTTGCGTCGCCTGCCACCGCAGCTACCGTACCCAGTAATTTTTCAGGAATCATAATGAGCGAAGCCAAGAAAGTCGCCGCCAACAAGGCCAAAAAAGTTGTCCTGGCCTATTCCGGCGGCCTCGATACCTCCGTCATCCTCAAGTGGCTGCAGGACACCTACCAGTGCGAGGTGGTGACCTTCACCGCCGACCTCGGCCAGGGCGAGGAACTCGAGCCGGCGCGGGCCAAGGCGATCAAGCTCGGCATCAAGCCGAAGAACATCTTCATCGATGATCTGCGCGAGGAGTTCGTCCGCGACTTCGTCTTCCCGATGTTCCGCGCCAACACCGTCTACGAGGGCGAATACCTGCTCGGCACCTCGATCGCGCGGCCGCTGATCGCCAAGCGCATGGTCGAGATCGCCAAGAAGGTCGGCGCCGACGCCATCTCCCACGGCGCCACCGGCAAGGGCAACGACCAGGTGCGCTTCGAGCTCGGTGCCTACGCCCTGATGCCCAACGTCAAGGTCATCGCACCGTGGCGCGAGTGGGATCTGCTGTCGCGCGAAAAGCTGATGGCCTATGCCGAGAAGCACGGCATCCCCATCGACATGAAGCACAAGAAGGGCGGCTCGCCCTATTCGATGGACGCCAACCTGCTGCACATTTCCTTCGAGGGCCGCCATCTCGAGAATCCCGCGGCCGAGGCCGAGGACTCGATGTGGCGCTGGACCGTCGCGCCCGAGAAGGCGCCCAACAAGCCCGAGTACCTCGACATCGAATTCAAGGCCGGTGACCCCGTCGCCATCGACGGCAAGAAGATGAAGCCGCACGAGCTGCTGGCCGCGCTCAACCAGATCGGCGGCAGGAACGGCATCGGCCGCCTCGACCTGGTCGAGAACCGCTATGTCGGCATGAAGTCGCGCGGCTGCTACGAGACCCCCGGCGGCACCATCCTGCTCAAGGCCCACCGCGGCATCGAGTCGCTCTGCCTCGACCGCGAAGTCGCGCACCTCAAGGACGACCTGATGCCGCGCTACGCCAGCCTGATCTACAACGGCTACTGGTGGAGCCCCGAGCGCAAGCGCACTGCAGGTGCTGATCGACCACACCCAGCAGAGCGTCAACGGCTGGGTGCGCGTCAAGCTCTACAAGGGCAGCGTCAGCGTGGTTGCCCGCGATTCGAAGACCGATTCGCTGTTCGACCCGACCATCGCCACCTTCGAGGACGATGCCGGCGCCTACGACCAGAAGGACGCGGGCGGCTTCATCAAGCTCAACGCCCTGCGCATGCGTATCGCCGAGAACGCGCGGATCAAGCGTTCGGCCAAGCCGGCGGCGAAGTCGAAAAGGAAATAAGTGTTCGGCTTCACCGAGGAGCAGGTGGCGAACTGGGGCATGACCTTCGGCCTCGGCGCCTTCATGCTCTACATGCTGTTCATCATCGGCGAGCTGGCCTACCGCTCCAAGGCCGGCAAGGTCGGCACCTTTGCGCTGTTCTTCGTGCTGGCCTTCGGCATGCTCGGCTTCATCGCCAAGAACATCATCGAGAAACTGTGGGGAATCTGAAAATGTCTCAATTCGACAATGTCGCAGTCGTCAAGAAAGCCAACGTCTATTTCGACGGCAAGTGCGTCAGCCACACCGTGCAGTTCGCCGACGGCACCAAGAAGAGCGTCGGCGTGATCCTGCCGGCGACGCTGACCTTCAACACCGGTGCGCCCGAGATCATGGAAACCGTCGCCGGCGCCTGCCGTTACAAGCTCAAGGGCGAGGACTGGAAGACCGCCGCTGCCGGAGAATCCTTCAAGGTGCCCGGCAACTCCTCGTTCGACATCGAGGTCAGCGGCGAGCCCTACCACTACGTCTGCCACTTCGGATAAGGCCATGCCCTCCTTCGATATCACCTCCGAAGTCGACATGGTGGCGCTCAAGAATGCCGTCGACGTCGCCGGCCGCCAGGTCGGCAACCGCTACGACTTCAAGGGCACCAGCGCGAAGATCGAGCTCAACGAAAAGGACAAGACCATCACCATCTTCGGTGATTCCGAGTTCCAGCTCGGCCAGGTCAAGGACATCCTCTTCCCCGAGATGGAGAAGAAGGACCGCGAGAGCACCAAGCGTCTCGACGCCGGCGATGTCCAGTCGGTATCCGGCAACAAGGCCAAGCAGGTGCTTAAGGTCAAGAGCGGCATCGAGAGCGAGCTGGCCAAGACCATCGTCAAGCTGATCAAGGAAAGCAAGCTCAAAGTGCAGGCCAGCATCCAGGGCGACGCCGTGCGCGTCACCGGCGCCAAGCGCGACCTGCTGCAGGAAACCATCGCGCTGGTGAAGAAGTCAGTCACCGACTACCCGCTGCAGTACGGCAACTTCCGCGATTGATGCTTCACGGCGCAGTTCCTGCGCCGGTCTATATTCCACCCGTCTAGCGTGCCCCGGCGCCGCCGCCGCCAGGCGCGCTGCTCCATCCACACGCGCCCGCTAAGTCAGTCGCATCGCCCCGGCTGCCGCCGACTCGAATTCGTTCTGGGGACTGACACAGATGATTTCGGATGCTATTCACCCTCGAAGTAGTCGGAGTCGATCTGACCTGCCCATCGCTAGCGAGATTGAGCAAAGAGAGCATGATCGTTTGCTGGTCGGGATTGGTCACGGAGCGCCTTTCGCAGTCAATTAGCGGCAGATCAACGAATTTCAGGCCGCCATCTCCAGCGGCGTGACTTCGGCCTCGATGCGCTCGTGCATGTCGCGGTAGCTCACTTCCAGATCGTACTGGGCCTGAAGGTTGATCCAGAACGCGGCATCGGTCCCGAACAGGCGGGCGAGCCGCAAGGCGGTGTCACCGGTGATTGCTCTTTGGCCGGCACAGATTTCGTCGATGCGGCGCTGCTGCACGCCGGCCAGTTTGGCTACCTTGTAGCGGGTGATGGCCAGCGGCTCTATGAAGTCCTTCATCAGGACCTCGCCCGGATGCACGGGCGCGAGGTGGCGGCCGGTGCTTACATCCCGGAAGTCCATGCTCTTAAGTTGCTCCCGTGCAATGGCCATGAGTCCTTCTCCTAGTGATAATCGACAATCTCGACATCCGTCGCGTCGCCGCCGCTCCAACGAAAGCAGATGCGCCACTGGTCGTTGATGCGGATGCTCCATTGACCGGTCCGGTTGCCCTTAAGTGCTTCCAGTCGATTTCCCGGTGGAACGCGCAGGCTGTCGATGGTGCCTGCGGCGTCGACCTGCTTCAGCTTGCGCCGGGCCGTGCTCTGGATCTCCTTGGGCAGCTTCGTGACTTGCCAGCCTTCGAAGACCGCAGCCGTCCGCTTGTCGGCGAATGACTTGATCATGCGACATAGTATTGCGCAGCAATAGCATTGTCAATCGACACTGAAGGTCGTGGCGAAGGCACGCCAAACGGTCGCCCGGCGGTGAGGACGGCAGGGGCGATGCGACTGACTTAGCGGACGCGCGTGGATGGAGCGGCGCGCCTGCTGGCCTCGCCGCCGTCCCGCCAGCGCCGACTTTTCAGTTCTTCAGTCCGTCGATCCACTTCGCGTAGAGCCGGTCGGCCGCTGCCCGCATCGCTGCGATGCGCTCGTCGATGCGCTCATTCATCTGCTCGGGTGTCTGCACCGAGTCACTGGCGGCGGCGCATTCGTCGGCCCACTGGCGGCACCAGAGGCGGATCATGGCCTCGGTCATCTCGACGTGGCATTGCATGCCGAGGTGCGGGCCCATGACGAACGCCTGGTTGTCGCAGTACGCGCTCTTGAGGATGCGCGTGGCACCCGGCGGGATCGAAAACGTCTCGCCGTGCCAGTGGAAGGCCTCGAAGCGGTTCAGGTCGCCGAGCCAGTCGCCTCCGCCGCCGGTCGCTTCGACTTCGCCCCACCCGAGCTCCTTGACCGGGTTCCGCGTCACAGCGCCGCCGAGGGCCTTGCTCATCAGCTGGCCACCGAGGCAGTGCCCGATCACCGGGATGTCTTGGTCGACGGCGGCGCGGATCAGGGCGAAGGTCGGCGGCAGCCAGGGCAGGTCGTCGTTGACGCTCATCGGCCCGCCCATGAAGCACAGTCCGGAGAATTCGTCGGGTGCCGGCGGCGGGGACTCGCCGGCATCGATCTTGAGCAGCGTCCAGGGAATCGAGCGGGCCTCAAGGAAAGTGGCAAAATAGCCCGGACCCTCCCCGGGGCTGTGACGAAAGACGGCGACGGGTTTCATGGGTTTTCGATCATGGTCAAGATGACAGAACAGGCATTCTATTCCCCCAGCGTTTCCGATCTGCGACGGCTGCTCGCGGCCGGAGCAGTGGCGCCGCCCGTCGTCGAGCCCGGCGCCGCGTCGGCGCTGGCGCTGACGCCGGCAGCGGTGCTGGTACCCATCATCAACCGCCCGAGCGGGCTGACGGTACTGTTAACGCAGCGTACCGCCCACCTGCGCGAACATCCCGGCCAGGTGAGCTTCCCCGGCGGCCGTTGCGAAGCGGCCGATGGCAGCCCGGTGGCGACGGCGCTGCGCGAGGCGGAGGAGGAGGTCGGCCTGCTGCCGGCCCAGGTCGAGGTGATCGGCCGCCTGCCCGAGTACCGCACCAGCACGGGTTTCTCGGTCACGCCCGTGGTCGGGCTGGTCGAGCCGCCGCTCAACCTCAGGCTAGACGATTTCGAGGTGGCCGAAGTGTTCGAGCCGCCGCTGGCCTTCCTGCTGGATCCGGCCAACCACCAGCGCCAGCATGTGCAGTGGCAGGGCGCCCTGCGCGAGTTCTGGGCCATGCCCTGGGAGGGCTACTACATCTGGGGGGCGACGGCGGCGATGCTGGTCACCCTGCAGCAGGTGCTGGTGCGACCGGACTAACGACTATATTGTTGCGCTGCACAAAAGTGGCCGGAATGTGATATCTTTTCAGGATTGCCGCGGATCTTCTCCCCATGAGCCTTTTCAGCATCATCCTCGCGCTGGCCATCGAACAGGTGAAACCCCTGTCGGGTGCTCGCGTCGATGCCTGGCTCGCGGCCTACGCCCGCCAGCTTGAAGCCTGGTTCAATGCCGGCGAGCGACATCATGGCGTCGTCGCCTGGTGCGTCGGTGCGGCGTTGCCGGCGGCCGTCGTCCTTGCGCTGCAACTCGCGCTGGTCTGGTTCGCGCCGGCGCTCGGCTTCGTCCTCAATGTCGCCGTGCTCTACCTCACCGTCGGCTTCCGCCAGTACAGCCACTATTTCACCGACATCCACATGTCCTTGCGACTGGGCGAACTCGACCGCGCCCGCAGCCTGCTGGGCGAATGGCGCGGCGTCAATTCCGATCGACTCAACTCCGGCGAGGTCGCGCGCCTGGCCATCGAGCAGGCGCTGCTGCAGTCGCATCGCCATGTCTTCGCGCCGCTGCTGCTGTTCGCGCTGCTCGGTCCGGCCGGCGCTGTGCTCTACCGGCTGTCGCTGGCCTTCTCCCGTCTATGGGGCGAGCAGGGCGACCGCGTGTCCAGGGAATTCGCGCAGTTCTCGCGCCAGGCCCATGCGGTTGTGGACTGGCTGCCGCAGCGTGCCACCGCCGCGGCCTTCGCCGTGGTCGGCGATTTCGAGGATGCTATCTATTGCTGGCGGACCCAGGCGCAGGTATGGCCGGACGCTTCGGCCGGCATCCTGCTGGCCACCGGCGCCGGTGCGCTCGGGGTTCGTCTCGGCATGCCGGTCCATGCCGGGCTGGACAGCGACGACCGTCCCGTTCTCGGCACCGGCGACGACGCCGATGCCGATTTCATGCAAAGCACGATTGGTCTGGTTTGGCGCACCCTGGTGCTGGGCGTGTTGTTGCTCGCCCTGTTCTGGGTCGCCAGCTGGGTCGCTTGATCTTTTTTTTACAGGAGAAAACAAAAATGGCTGACAAGAGGGAAGTGGTTGCATTGAGCGCCGTGCGCAGCGCGGTGGGTACGTTCAACGGCGCGCTTGCCGGCATCGAGCCGGCCGAGCTCGGCGGCTTGGTAGTCAAGGAAGCGATCGCCCGCGCCGGCGTCGATCCGAAACAGGTGACTTTCGCCACGGTCGGCAACTGCATTCCGACCGAGACGCGCTATGCCTACGTCGCCCGCGTGGCGACCATCCAGGGCGGCATGTCGATGGATTCGACGGCATTCGCGGTCAATCGCCTGTGCGGCTCGTCGCAGCAGGCCATCGTCAGCTCGGCTCAGGCCATCCTGCTCGGCGACGCCGACTTTGCCCTGGGTGGCGGCGTCGAAGTCATGTCGCGCGGCGCCTACCTGCTGCCGGCACTGCGCTCCGGCGCGCGCATGGGCGACACCCAGGCCATCGACGCCATGGTATCGGTGCTGACCGATCCCTTCGGCGTCGGCCACATGGGCATCACCGCCGAGAACCTCGCAGCCAAGCACGGCTTCACCCGCGAGGACCAGGACGCCTTCGCCGTGGAATCGCAGAAGCGTGCCGTCGCCGCCATCGCCGAGGGCCGCTTCAAGTCGCAGATCGCGCCGATCACCCTCAAGACCCGCAAGGGTGACGTGGTGTTCGACACCGACGAGCATCCCAAGGCCGGCACCACCATGGAATCGCTGGCCAAGATGCGCCCCGCCTTCAAGAAGGACGGCACGGTGACGGCGGGCAACGCTTCCGGCATCAACGACGCCGCCGCCTTCCTGGTGCTGGCCGACGCCGCCAAGGCCGCCGCCGGCGGCCACAAGCCGATCGCGCGCCTGGTGGCCTATGCCATCGCCGGCGTGCCCAACGACGTGATGGGCGAAGGCCCGATCCCCTCGTCCAAGGTCGCGCTCGCCAAGGCCGGCCTGACGCTGGACAAGATGGACGTCATCGAGTCCAACGAAGCCTTCGCCGTGCAGTCGCTGACCGTGGCCAAGGGCCTCGGCCTCGACCCGGCCAAGACCAACGTCAACGGCGGCGCCATCGCCCTCGGCCACCCGGTCGGCGCCACCGGCGCGGTGATCGTCACCAAGCTGCTGCACGAGCTGATCCGCAGCAACGGCCGCTACGGCATGGCCACCATGTGCATCGGCGGCGGCCAGGGCATCACCACGATCTGGGAACGCGTGTAACGACCTTGCAGTTCCAGCAGACAAGTAGTGGCCGGCCTCCCGTGGAGGTCGGCCCTTTTTACGTCAGCAGTCCGGCGAGATGGCGTGCCGCCTGCTCGGCGCCGGAAAAAATCGGCACTGGCGGGACGGTGGCGGCACATACGGCATCCAGCGTCGCGCCGAGTTTTCCCGAGTGCAGGGCGTGTGCGCTGACCTCGCCGGCCCGTGCGTTGGCGTGCAGCCACTCGATCAGACACTCCTGCTCGGGCCAGTCCTCGCGCCGCTGGTAGAGCACGGCAGTGCCGTTGCAGGCGGCGTCGGCAAAGGTGCCGTAGCCGGGCTTGGTGACGACGGCGTCGACCGAGCGCAGCAGGTCGGCGAAGGGCCAGCCGAACGGCTCGAAGGCGCTCATGTCGGGGCGCTGCACGCTCCATGCGGCGGGCACCAGCCAGTGCGTATCAGCCGTCACCGGCCAGTGTTCGACGGGCAGCTGCGTCGGGATGCCGCCCAAGGCCACGACGACGATTCGCGCAGTATCCGCGGCGCCCACTTTTTGCCGCAGCTCGGTACGCCGCTCGGAGCCCAGGCTGGCGATGGGACCGACGGTCGTGACATTGTCGAGTGCCGGCATGGGCATCCCCGGCGTGGTGCGGAGGAAGGTCGCCGATCGATAGGCTTTGATCATCTCTGCGTGGATGGGGCCGGCCCAGTCCTCGTGGCCGTAAAAATGTTGGAAGAGGTCGGCCCAGTTGAGCGAGCACATCGCCACGGCCGGAATGCCGGCACGCGCGGCACCGGCCAGCGGCAGGTAGGAGACGTTGGCGAGCACCGCATCGGCGCGCAGTTCCTGCAACAGTTGCGCGTCGCGCTCGACGTTGCGGGAAAAGTCGGCGCTGGCGGCACGGTAAGCGGCGGCCGTGGCGGGCCGGTCGATGGCGAGCGCGTCGAGCATGACGTAGCCGAAGTCGCTGGCGGCCGCGATGTGGGCGAAGGGCGCGGCGATGCGCTGGCGCAGCTTCGCTTCGGGCAGGCCGCTGCGAATGGTCAGATGCAGGTCGGGCCGCAGTGCGGCGAGGCGGTCGAGTACCGGCGCGGTCTGCGCCAGGTGGCCGAAGCCGTGCGAGGAAATATCGACAAAAAGGTGGCGATGCGGGTGCGCCATCAGCGTCCGGTGATGGCGAGGAAATGGGCGTAGCGGCGTGCGTCGATCTCTCCGGCGGCGACCGCCTGCTTGATGGCGCAGTCCGGCTCGTCGCGGTGGCGGCAATCGCGGAAGCGGCAGGCGGCGACCAGCGCGCGGAATTCGGGAAACCCATGTTCGATCTCGCCGAAGCTCAAATGCCCGAGGCCGAATTCCTGCAGGCCGGGCGAGTCGATCAGGCCGCTGATTTCGTCGAGGCGGTAGAGCCGGGCGTGGGTGGTGGTGTGCTTGCCGGAATCGAGCGCCGTCGAAATCTCGCGCGTCGCGGCGCCGGCCCCGGGAATGAGCGAGTTGGTGATGGTGGATTTGCCCATGCCGCTCTGCCCGACCAGCACCGAGAGCTGGCCGGCAAGCCAAGGCGCGAGCGGGCTCACGTCCACATGGGCGCAGAGTTCGACGATGGGCAGAGCGACGGTGGAAAACGCCGCGATGAAGGGTGCGAGCTGGGCGCGGGCGGCCGCCAGGCGGTCGGCCAGGTCGACCTTGTTGAGCACGATCACCACGCGCATCTGCTCGTGCAGGGCGGCGACGAAGGCGCGCGAGATCAGTTCGTCGCTGAAGCCGGGCTCCGTCGCGACGACCAGCACGATCTGGGTGGCATTGGCGGCGATGAGCTTCTGCTTCCACTCGTCGCTGCGGTAGAGCAGCGAGCTGCGCGTCGCATGGCTGAGGATCTGCGCTTCGCTGTCGTGCAGCGGGCCGAGGTTGACGCGGTCGCCGCAGGCGTAGGGACTCTTCTTGCCGCGCGGGATGCCGTTGATGACGCGGCCGTCGTGCACCGGCGTCGAGAGTGACTTCGTAGTGCCGCCCGAAGGCGGCGGTAATGGTGCCGGCCAGGCTCAAAGCCAGGGTGTCAAAGGTTGAACAGCGCGTCGATTTTCGCC
Organism: uncultured beta proteobacterium; assembly: GCA_963709555.1. GTDB lineage: Bacteria > Pseudomonadota > Gammaproteobacteria > Burkholderiales > Rhodocyclaceae > Sulfurisoma. Next base: position 89,297 of record CAVPWR010000003.1, read on the forward strand.
GCGTCGTCGAAGTCCCTGGCCGAGAGGCCGCCGACGTCGTGGCTGGTGTAGGTCACGCTGCAGTGCTTGTAGCCCACTTCGAGCTCGGGATGATGGTCGCTGCGGTGGGCGACCCAGGCCACCGCATTCACGAAGGCCATGGTCTCGTGGTAGTTGGCGAAGCGGTAGATCTTGATGATGCGCGTGGCATCGCGGGCCCAGCCGTCGAGCTTGGCGAGGCGGCTGGCGATTTCGCTGTCATGCATGGCGTTGAGTGCGTTCATGTCACTTGAACTTGTAATACTGCTGGGCGAGGTAGGCGGCGACATTGGCCTCGTCCTCGGGGAAGAATTTCGAGCCGGTCTGCGCGCTGCAGGCGGCGACGCGCTGGCGCAGGCTGGTCGCATCCTTGATCTTGCGGTCGGCGCGGGTGTAGACGGCACTGCCGTCGCCGCCCCAGCGTTGCACGTGGCAATTCACGCACTGCTTGTCGTGGAGGGCCTTGCCGGCCTTGGCGTCAACCTTCTCGGTGGCGAAGGCGGTGCCACCGAGGGTGGCGAGCAGGGCGACGGTGAGCAGGGGCAAACGCATAGGGTTCTCCTTTCAGGCGGACTTCAGGTGGGCGATGCGCTGGCTGGCGGGCGGATGCGAATCATAGAACAGCGAGTGCAGCGGGTCGGGGGTCAGCGTCGCGGCGTTGTCGCGATAGAGCTTGACCAGCGCGCTGACGAGGTCGCCGCCGCTGGCCTGCCGCGCGGCGTAAGCGTCGGCCTCGAACTCGTGGCGGCGCGACAACCATGACATCAGCGGACCGAAGGGGAAGGCGAACACTGGCAGCACCAGCGAGAACAGGATCAGCGCCATCGCCGTGCCGGGGTGGGCGACGCCGAGTCCGCCATAGAACCATGGCTGGTCGAGCAGCTGGCCGAGCAGCCAGAGGAAGGCGAGCGACAGCGCGGACATCGCGGCGATGCGCTTCCATACATGGCGATGCTTGAAGTGGCCGAGTTCATGGGCGAGCACCGCCTCGACTTCGCCGGGCGCGAGCTTGTCGAGCAGGGTGTCGAAGAAAACGATGCGCTTCGCCTTGCCGAAGCCGGTGAAGTAGGCGTTGCCGTGGGCCGAGCGCTTCGAGCCGTCCATCACGAACAGGCCCGAGCTGGCGAAGCCGCAGCGCGCCAGCAGCGCCTCGATGCGGGTTTTCATCTCGCCCTCGGCCAGCGGCGAGAACTTGTTGAACAGCGGGGCGATGAAGGTCGGGTAGAGCAGCAGCACCAGCAGGTTGAAGCCCAGCCAGGTCGCCCAGACCCAGAGCCACCACAGCGCGCCCATCGCGCCCATCAGCCAGAGCACGGCCAGCAGCAGGGGGGCGCCGATGACGACGGTGAGCAGCAGTTGCTTGAACGAGGTCGGCGACGTAGAGCGCCGGCGTCATCTTGTTGAAGCCGAAGCGTACTTCCAGCGAGAAGGTGCGATAAAGCGCGAAGGGCAGGCCGACGAGGAAGCCGGCGACGCCGACGCTGGCGAACAGCGCGAGACCGTGGGCGTAGCCCGGGTTGCCGCCCGCTACGTCGAAGACGCCGCGCCAGTACTGGTCGAAGGCCGCAAGCAGGCCGCCGAAGGTGAAGGCCAGCAGCAGTGCCGCGTCGACGGCCAGTTCGGCCAAGGCGAGACGTGTCTTGGCGGCGCTGTAGTCGGCGGCCTTGCGGTGCTCGTCCAGCGTGATGCGGTCGGCGAATTCGGCCGGAACCGCCTCGCGGCGGGCGAGGACATGGCGCAACTGCCGCAGCGCCAGCCAGGCGCGCAGGGCGGTCGTCAGGGCGAGCGTCGCCAGGAAAACGAGGGAAAAGACGTGGGCCACGGATCAGGAGATTGGGGGAAGTGTGCCAGAATGCAAGCTCCCGACATGCTGCGGCTGGAAACGCGAAGATTATGGCACAGGACCAGAACGCCCTCGTCTGGCTGGACATGGAGATGACCGGGCTCAACCCTGACGGCGACCGCATCATCGAAATGGCGATGGTGATCACCAACTCGCAGCTCGAGTTGATCGCCGAGAGCGCGGTGTGGGTGGTGCATCAGGCCGACGCCGTGCTCGATGCCATGGACGACTGGAACAAGAAGACCCATGGCAAGTCGGGACTGATCGACAAGGTCAAGGCTTCGGTGCTGACCGAGGTCGAGGTCGAGGTGCAGGCCCTCGACTTTCTCAAGCGTCATGTGCCTGCGGGCAAGTCGCCGATGTGCGGCAACTCGATCTGCCAGGACCGCCGCTTCATGGCGCGTTACATGCCGAAGCTGGAAGCCTACTTCCACTACCGCAACCTCGACGTGTCGACGCTCAAGGAATTGTGCAAGCGGTGGACGCCGGAAATCGCCAAGGGCGTCAAGAAGGGCGGCAAGCACGAGGCGCTGGCCGACATCTACGAGTCCATCGAGGAACTCAAGTACTACCGCGAGCACTTCCTAAAGCTCTGACGGTATTCCGTGGCCGGGCCGCCCCAGGACGATGGCAATGCGAGTCCTTCAGTTCCTTCGATAGAGCCGCAGGCGTTCGTTCTTGTCGCCGGGGCGGCTGCCTTCCCAGATCTTCGCCCAGCCGGGCTGCGCTTCCTCACGCGGCGAGCTTTGCACCAGCAGCAGGCGGCACTGGCGGCCTCCCTCGCGCAGGCCGATGGTGCGTATGCCGGCGAAATAGTCGAGCGAGGCCCGCTGCGACAGGCCGAGGCCGCTGCGGGCGATGCAGCCGGAGCCCTTCGGCACGGCGGCCTGCAGGGCGGCGGCGACCGGACGGTAGCTCTTGCCGTAATCCACCCAGGGCAGCCACAACGCGACGAGCAGCACCCAGCTGACCGCCAGGCCGATGGCCCAGTGAGTCACCGCCCGCCACGGCGAACGCGGCAGGCGGACCAGCGAATAGATCCAGGCTGCGGTGGCGACGAGCGCCACGGTTGCCGCGAACCACGAAAGTTCGGCGGTGAAGCCGGGGGCGAGCTTGGCGAAGTTGCGGGCGAGCTTCGGCGGGACGCCGGCGAGCATGGCGACGGCGCCGAGCCAGACCAGCCCGGCAAGGAGCGTGAAGGTCATCATGCCGAACCAGTCCAGCGCATTGGCCGCGCCGCGACGGAGTTTTCCGGCGCCGGCGGCCGCGAGCAGGATCAGCGGCAGCAGCGCCGGCAGCGCATGCAGTGCGCGGGCTTCGCGGCTCAGCAGCCAGAGCAGGCCGATCAGGGTGCCGGCCAGCGGCAGCAGGAACGCCGGCTCGGCGAGGCGCTTGCGATTGGTCCAGAGTGCCCAGGCGGCGATGGGCCACACTGGAAAGGCGGCCCAGCCGAACAATTCGAGCAGGTCGCCGAAGGCGCTGAGCGCCGGTCGCGGCGTGAGCAACCGCAATTCGTTCGACCACCATGCGGAGAGGTGGCTCCTCGTCCGCGAAATGCAGCGCCAGGGGCCAGGACAGCGCCAGCGGCAGGGCGACGGCCGTCGCCACCAGCAGGCCGGGCCAGGGTTTGGTCTCGCGCCAGCGCCGGGTGCCCAGGAGCAGGAGCAGGGGGGCCGTGATGGCAAGCGCGGTGAGTCCATCGGCAAGGAAGCCGCCGCCCAGGCCCAGGCCGAGCAGGGCGCCGCCGGCCAGCGGGCGCTTGCCGAGCTTGGCCAGGCCCCAGTAGGCCAGGGCCTGGCCGGCCAGCAGGGCGGGAACCGGGTGGGCATCATGCAGCGGCACCAGCAGGCCGAGGGTGCCGATGGCCAGCAGCGGTGCCGCCAGGCCGGCTTCGCGGTCGTACAAGGTACGTGCGGTGCCGGCCAGCGCCAGCAGGGTCACGGCGCCGAAAAGCGCAGTAGCGAGGCGCGCGGCGTCGTGCAGCGGCAGCAGGGCCTGCAGCGGCCAGGCCAGCGCGGCGGCAACCCAGTGGTAGAGCGGCGCCGTGCCAATCCAGGGCTCGCCGGCGATTTTCGGGATCAGCCAGCCGCCGTCGCGCAGCAAGCTGACGACGATGCCGAGGTGGACGGCGTCGTCGGTCTTCCACGGATCGTGCCCGATGACGCCGCTAATCAACCAGACGGCGCAGAGCAGCGCCAGCCAGGTAGCGGAAAGGGGCAGTGCCGATGAAGGTGGCGCAGTCCGTGGCCGGGGTGGGGGAGGCATCGTCGGGGCGGCGGCGGAAAGGAAAACGAAGCTTCAGCGTGGGCTGACGTCCGCGACAGCGGACTTCGGCACATGTCGAACCGAAACTAAAAAGGCAGCCGAAGCTGCCCTTTTCCAGACGCAGTTGCGTTTGCCGATGTTCAGGCAGCCGCGCTCTTGGCGTACTTCTGGCGGAAGCGCTCGACGCGACCGGCGGTATCGACGATCTTCTGCTTGCCGGTGTAGAACGGGTGGCAGGCAGAGCAGACTTCGATGTGCAGCGGCTTGTGGTTGGTCGAACGGGTCTTGAAGATGGCCCCGCAGGAGCAGGTCACTTCGATTTCATTGTAGCCGGGGTGAATGCCTTCTTTCATGTCCTTGTCCTTACAGTGCCTCGCTCCGGGGCAGAGTGGAGCGCGGGGTGGGGCGAATGGCGCGCAATTATCCCGAAAAACCGCCGGAAAATCAACCTCGACGCATGGCGTCACAACAGAGCGGCTGTTTGGGCTGTTGCGGCGAAGGCTAACTTGCTTCGCAAGTTAAGCCGCGCAGCGGCGGCCGAAGCCAAAGCAGGCCTTGCGACAAGGGGCTTTAGCCCCTGCGCATGGCATCAAAGAATTCGCCGTTGTTCTTGGTAGCCTTGATCTTGTCGAGCAGGAATTCCATCGCTTCGAGATCGTCCATGTTGTAAAGCAGTTTGCGCAGAATCCACATCTTCTGCAGCACGGTGGGTTCGAGCAGCAGTTCCTCGCGGCGGGTGCCGGAGCGATTGACGTTGATCGCCGGGTAAACGCGTTTCTCGGCCATCTTGCGGTCGAGGTGGATTTCCATGTTGCCGGTGCCCTTGAACTCCTCGTAGATCACTTCGTCCATGCGGCTGCCGGTATCGACCAGCGCAGTGGCGATGATGGTCAGCGAGCCACCCTCCTCGAGGTTGCGCGCGGCACCGAAGAAGCGCTTGGGCTTCTGCAGGGCGTTGGCGTCGACGCCGCCGGTCAGCACCTTGCCCGAAGCGGGCTGCACGGTGTTGTAGGCGCGGGCGAGGCGGGTGATGGAATCCAGCAGGATGACGACGTCCTTCTTGTGCTCGGTCAGGCGCTTGGCCTTTTCGATCACCATTTCGGCGACCTGCACGTGGCGCGTGGCCGGTTCGTCGAAGGTCGAGGCGACCACTTCGCCGCGCACGGTGCGCGTCATCTCGGTCACTTCCTCGGGGCGCTCGTCGATCAGCAGCACGATGAGCACGACTTCGGGGTGGTTGGCGGTGATGGCGTGGGCGATGTGCTGCATCAGCACGGTCTTGCCGGCCTTGGGCGGGGACACGATCAGGCCGCGCTGGCCCTTGCCGATGGGCGCGATCATGTCGATGACGCGGCTGGTGATGTTCTCTTCGGCGCGGATCTCGCGCTCGATCCGCAGGTGCTCGGTCGGGTGCAGCGCCGTCAGGTTCTCGAACAGGATCTTGTTCTTGCAGGCTTCGGGCGACTCGCCGTTGACCTTGTCGAGCTTGACCAGCGCGAAGTAGCGCTCGCCGTCCTTGGGCGTGCGGATCTCGCCCTCGATGGTGTCGCCGGAACGCAGGTTGAAGCGGCGCACCTGCGAGGGCGAAACGTAGATGTCGTCGGTGCCGGCCAGATAGGAAATGTCGGGCGAACGGAGGAAGCCGTAGCCGTCGGGCAGGACTTCGAGGCAGCCGTCGCCGTAGATGGTCTCGCCCTTCCTGGCGTGCTGCTTGAGCAGGGCGAAGATCAGCTCCTGCTTGCGCAGGCGGTTGGCGCCGTCGATGTCGGCGGCATTGGCCATTTCCAGCAGTTGGCTGACGTGGTGGTTCTTGAGCTCCGATAGGTGCATGGCGCGGGGAGGGCTGGACGTAGGGTGTCGTTGGAGAAAAGCATGGCAGCGGTGAGCTGCGGCTGCGACCGGAATGCCGGGAGGAGTGGCGGGTGAGTCTTGAGTGCGGTGGGGAGCGGTGCGGCGGGCGCTGGCGCTATGAGGACAAGGGGCCGGCGCTGGCCTGAATCCGTACTGTCTTTAGTTCTTGGCGACGGATTCAGGCGCGGACTGTAGCGGTATCAGAGATTGCTGTCAATGAAGGCGGTGAGTTGCGATTTCGACAGGGCGCCGATCTTGGTGGCCTCGACGTTGCCGCCCTTGAACAGGATCAGCGTCGGAATGCCGCGGATGCCGTACTCGCCCGGCGTCTTCGGGTTCTCGTCGATGTTGAGCTTGGCGACCTTGAGCTTGCCGGCGTAATCGCGGGCCACCTCGTCGAGGATGGGAGCGATCATCTTGCAGGGGCCGCACCATTCGGCCCAGTAGTCGACGATGACCGGGGTGGCGGATTCCAGCACTTCGCTTTTGAAGGTGGCATCGGTGACATAAACGATATGTTCGCTCATGAATTCCTCTAGCGTGAATGGGGGGATGGAGTGTGTCGCAAGGGTCGCTCTGGGGCGGCGGGGGCGTCGTGGCGGAATGCGACGACGCGATGCCGAGGCGACATGACTCGCATCCTAACAAAATTCGACGCCTTCTGGAATTGAAAATCCATGCCTATACTCCATCTGCTCACTATGGAGAAAAGCCTGCCATGACCTATGTGGTTACCGAGTCCTGCATCAAGTGCAAGTACACCGACTGCGTCAACGTCTGTCCCGTCGACTGCTTCCGCGAGGGCCCCAACTTCCTGGTGATCGATCCCGACGAGTGCATCGACTGCACGCTGTGCGTCGCGGAATGTCCGGCGGAGGCCATCTTCGCCGAGGACGACGTGCCCGCGGCGCAGCAGCATTTCACCGCCCTCAATGCCGAGCTGGCCAAGCAGTGGCCTGCGATCATCGAGCGCAAGGAGCCGCCGGCCGACGCCGACGAATGGCTCAAGGTCAAGGACAAGCTGAAGCTGCTGGAGCGTTGAATCGCGCTGATTTGCGGCGGCGCACAAGGCGCACGCGGGATCAGTTGCCCGCGACAGCCCTTTTATTGCGGCCGCGCCTGGACTACCATGGACTTGCAGTCCGTCACATCAAACCTATAAGGAGGAGTGGACATGCAAGCGCGCGACATATTGGCCATCAAGGGCACCGTTCTCTACACGGTATCTCCCGACAACAAACTTTCCGAAGCCATCGCCACCATGAGCGGTCAGGACATCGGCTCACTGGTGTGTTTCGATGCGGGGCGAATGGTCGGCATGCTGACCTTCCGCGAAGTGCTCAAGGCCGTGAGTGACAACGGCGCCGCCTGGGGCAGCGTTCGCGTTGCCGACGTCATGGTGCGCGAGCCCTTTGCCGCCGAGCCCGGCATGGCCGTCGATGAACTGCGCCGGATCATGCTCGACAAGCACATGCGTTACCTGCCGGTGATGGATGGCGCCACCCTGCTCGGCGTGATTTCATTCCACGACGTCGCCAAGGCGGTGCTCGAGGACCAGGGCTTCGAGAACCGGATGCTCAAGGCCTACATCCGCGAGTGGCCGGAGGACCACGTCGCGGCTTGAAGTAGTCGCGGGGAGGAGGCGCGGTCAGGGTGCACAAGGTTTGGCTTGAAAGCTACCCGGCGGGCGTGCCCGCCGAGGTGGAACTCGACGAGTTCCGCTCGCTTGCCGATGTCTTCGAGCGCGGCGTCGCGGCTTACGGGCCGCGTTGCGCCTTTTTCAGCATGGGCAGGTCGCTCAGCTACGAGCGGCTGGACCGCCTGTCGCGCGATTTCGCCGCCTACCTGCAGTCGCAGCTCAAGCTGGCCCGTGGCGCGCGCGTCGCGCTGATGCTGCCCAATGTCATGCAGTACCCGGTGTGCCTGTTCGGCGCGCTGCGTGCCGGTTACACCGTGGTGAACTGCAATCCGCTGTACACGGCGCGCGAGCTCGAGTTCCAGCTCGCCGACAGCGGCGCCGAGGCCATCGTCATCCTCGAAAACTTCGCCCATGTGCTGGAAGTGGCGCTGCCGCACACGACGATCCGCCATGTCGTCACCACGCGGCTGGGCGACATGCTCGGCTTCCCCAGGGGCACGCTGGTCAATTTCGTCGTCAGGCACGTCAGGAAGCTGGTGCCGGCCTGGACCCTGCCCGGTGCTGTGCCCTGGGCGACGATGCTCACGCGCGGCGCGGCGGCGGCCTTCGCGCCGCCCGAGCTGGGGCACGACGACCTCGCCTTCCTCCAATACACCGGGGGCACCACGGGGGTAGCCAAGGGCGCGATGCTGACCCACCGCAACATGATCGCCAACCTGCAGCAGGCGCACGCGTGGATCCGCGACAGCGTGCAGGAGGGCGAGGAGGTCATCATCACCGCGCTGCCGCTGTATCACATCTTCGCGCTGACGGTCAGCCTGACCTTCTTCAAGCTCGGCGCCAGCAACGTGCTGATCGCCAATCCGCGCGACATCCCGGGCTTCGTCAGGGAACTCGGCCGCCACCGCTACACCATCATCACCGGCGTCAATACCCTGTTCAACGCGCTGCTCAACAACGCGGATTTCGCCCGACTCGACTTCTCGCCGCTCAAGGTCAGCCTCGGCGGCGGCATGGCGGTGCAGCAGGCCGTGGCCGCCAAGTGGAAGGCCGTCACCGGCTGCACGCTGATCGAGGCCTACGGCCTCACCGAGGCGGCGCCGGCGGTGACCATCAACCCACTCGACCTTGCCGGATTACAACGGCTCGATCGGCCTGCCCCTGCCATCGACCGAGGTGGCGATCCGCGACGAAGCCGGACACGATGTCGCGCCCGGCGCCGCCGGCGAGCTCTGCGTCCGCGGGCCGCAGGTGACGCCGCGGCTACTGGCAGCGGCCGGACGAAACCGCGCAGGTGATGCATGGCCGACGGCTTCCTGCGCACCGGCGACGTGGCGGTGATGGACGCGAAGGGCTACGTGCGCATCGTCGACCGCAAGAAGGACACCATCCTGGTCTCGGGCTTCAATGTCTATCCCAACGAGGTGGAGGACGTCGTCGCCTTGCATCCCGGCGTGCTCGAGGTGGCGGCGGTCGGCGTGCCCGACGCGCACTCGGGCGAGGTGGTCAAGCTGTTCGTGGTGAAGCGGGATCCCGCGCTCACCGCGGCGGACCTGATCGCCCACTGCCGCGCAAGCCTCACCGGCTACAAGATTCCCCACCAGGTCGAGTTCCGCAGCGAACTGCCGAAGACCAACGTCGGCAAAATCCTGCGGCGGGCGCTGCGCCAGTAAAAAGTCGGCGCTGGCGACACGGCGATACGGTACGGCGATACGGCGATACGGCGATACGGCGCGCTCAGCGCGCGTTGCCGAATAACCAGCTTTCGAACTCGGCGCGCGGCATCGGCTTGGCGAAGTGGTAGCCCTGCAGGTAGTCCACGCCCATCGTGCGCAGCTTGCTGGCCGTGGCTTCGTCCTCGACGCCTTCGGCGATGGTGTCGAGCCCGAGGGCCTTGGCCAGCTGGATGATCGCCAGCGTCATCGACTGGCCGGCGGGTTCGTGGATCCGGCGCACGAAGGAAATGTCGATCTTGAGTTCGTCGACCGGCATCTCGTGCAACTGCGACAGCGCCGAGTAGCCGGTGCCGAAATCGTCGAGGGCGATGTGGAAGCCGATGTGGTGCAGGTCGTCGAGACGGTCGGAGGCGTTGGCGACGTCGAGCAGGGCGACGCTCTCGGTCACCTCGAGCACGATGTCCGCGGGCGCCAGGCCGGAATTCGCCAGTTCGGTGACCAGTTGCTCGGCCAGGTGCGACGAGAACAGCTGGCGCTTCGAAATATTGACCGCCAGGCGCAGCGTCTGGCCGCGTTCGCGCCACTCCACCAGGGCCTCCAGTGCCTGCAGCCAGATCTGGTGGCCGAGTTCGCGGATCACGCCGGTGCTTTCGGCGATGGGGATGAAGGTGGCCGGGCTGACCCAGCCGAAATCGGCATCGTGCCAGCGCGCCAGCACCTCGGCCACCCGGCATTCGCCGCTCTCGGCGTCGACGATGGGCTGGAACCAGGCCTGGATGCGATTGGCGGCCACGGCTTCGACCAGCTTGTTCTGGATGTAGAGCTCGCGCTTGCCGCCGCTCTTGTCCGAGACCTCGCCGAAGAAGCAGGTCTGGTTGCGGCCCTGGGTCTTGGCGTAGAACATGGCGCGATCGGCGTGGGTGAGCAGGCTGTCCACCTCCTGGGCGTCTTCGGGATACAGCGCCACGCCCATGCTGAAGGTGATCGTGTATTCGCCGTCCTCGATCTTGATCGGGGCTTGCAGCGCCTCGGCGATCTTGCGGGTGACTTCGCGGGCATCGTCCTCGCTGCCCAGCCCCGGCAACAGCAGCACGAACTCGTCGCCGCCCCAGCGCGCCAGCGTGTCGCCGGAGCGCAGCTGGGCGCGCAGCAGGTTGGCGAAGGACACCAGCAGACGGTCGCCGGCCTTGTGGCCGAGGCTGTCGTTGATCTTCTTGAAGTGGTCGAGGTCGAGGAAGCAGATGGCCACCCGCTGCTGGGCGCGACTGGCCATGCGCGTGGCGATCTTGATGCGGTCTTCCAGCAGCACGCGGTTGGGCAGGTCGGTCAGCGCGTCGTGCAGCGCCATGTGGGTGATCTGCTGCTCGTGCAGGTAGGTCTGGGTGACGTCACGCAGCACGCCGCGGATGCCCGCCAGCGCGTTGTCGGGACCGAGCTGGGCGATCAGCCGGCACTCCACCCACTGTTCGCTGCCGGAGTCGCTGCGCAGGCGCAGGCGCAGGTTGGCCTGCAACTTGTCGCGCAACTGGAACGAGGTGCACACCCGCTGCATGGCCTCGATGTCGTCGCCGTGGATGAACTGGGTGATGGGCAGGCCGACGACCGCCTCGCTGTAGTGCGTCAGGCGGATCCAGCCCGGGCTGGCATGGACGATCCTGCCGGCGCAGTCGAGCTCGAGCACGGCTTCCTCGAGCATGGCCAGGGTTTCGAGATAGGCGCGCTGCTCGTGTTCGCGCTCGGCAATGGATTCCATCAGCAGCGTCAGCGTGCCGGCGACGTCGCTGATCTCGTCGTTGCCGGCGGTGGCCGGCGCGAGTAGCGGTACCGCTTCTGCGGGCGTGCCGACGCCGGCGAAAGACAGAGCCGCGACGTCCAGCGACTCGATGCGGCGCACCGAGCGCGAGAGCCAGCGGCCGAGGCCGAACCAGAGCATCACCACCACCAGCGTGATGGCCATCAGCGGTCGCAGCATGAATTCCGTCAGCGAGATGCTCTCGACGAAGTCGCGGTGCACGATCAGCGTCGGCGCCTGCGGGCTGGCGTGCGGCCAGCGCAGGCGAATCTGGATCTCGGACTTCTTGTTCGCGTGGATCAGGCCCTCGCGTTGCGGGTCGACGCCCGCCGTCATTTCCTGGTCGGAGGCGGCGACGATGCCGCCACCCGCCTCCAGGTAAAGGTGCGCCTCGGGACTCAGCAGCGACCGCAGGGTCGAGGTATTGAGGGAGCGGAACAGCACCAGCGAACCCTGGCCCGACTTGCCCAGCCAGAGCGGCACCGTCACGACCCGATAGAACTCGCGCTGCTCCCGGGCGTGGTACCAGCCCGCGGCGACGGTTGCGCCGATCGCCCGGAAGTTGTGGGCTTCGGGACCGAAGCCGTAGAGGACCTTGCCGTCGCCGGCGAGGATCATCAGGTTTGAAAACTCGATGAATTCCCACTGCGCGGTGAGGAAGCTGTTGAGCTTGGCCCAGCGGATCGCCTCGGGCTCCTCGAGGATGCGGGTGAATTCGATGCGGCTGCGGGTCTGCTCGGCCTGGGTCTGCCAAATGGTCTCGAGCTTGGGCAGCAATTCGGCGTAGTAGTCGCGCGTCACGTTGTGCTTCTGCTCGACCTCGCGCTTTTGCCGCGTCGTGAAGCTGTTGTAGCCGACCAGCGAAATGCCGAAGGCGAGCACGATGACCACCAGGGCCAACCGCACCATCGCCTGGCGGCGTATGGTCAGGCGTCGCCGCGGCGGCGCAACGGGGGCCGGGGTGGCGGAGGCCGGAGAAGCGGTGGCCGGAGAAGCGCTGGCCGGGGAGGCTGTCATTGGCGGCGGCCGGCCCAGCGGTCGTCGATCAGGCTGTCGGCGGTGGCGAGCTTCATCTCCGGCATGGCGGCGCGCAGGAAGACGTCGGTCTCGGCGATCTGCGGCACGCTGAAGCGGCCATCGGCATTGAAGATGCCCGGCATCTTGCGCAGCAGCGCGGCGATCTCGAATCGTTCCGCCGCGGAGTTGGCCGGGGCCTTCTGCGCCACCTGCTCGGGCGGGGTCGCCTGTATCCACACCAGGGTGCGGCGCAGCATGCGCACGAACAGCTCCATTTTTTCGGGCTGGCTGCGCGTCAATGCCCGCGTGGTGACGATGGCGCTGCGGATGTGGTTGAGGCCGGGAATTTTGCCGGCTATCCTGGGATCGGCGAGGTCGGCGAGCATGACGCCGTGGCCGTTGAGGACGAGCCGGCTGGTGAAGGGCTCCTCGCAGAAGACGGCATCGCAGGCCTTGCTGATCATGGCGCCGCTGATGCTGTCCCAGTTCTGCGCCGTCGGCAGCCAGCGCACTTCGTTGTCGGCGACGCCGTTGGCCCGGAGCACGGCCTGGGCCGCCATCTGCAGATAGGTCTTGCTATTGACGCTGCCGGTCGAGGTGGCGATGGTGCGGCCCTTGAGGTCGGCGACGCTGCGTACCTTTTTCGCCAGATCCTTGTGCAGCACGATGCCCATCGGCGGGGTGCGGCCCGACAGCGGCGAAATGGCGACGACGTCCTTGCCGCTGGAATGGAAGTACCGGCAGCGTCGCGAATCCCAGCGCGGCGATGTCGGCATTGCCGGCGAGCACGTCCTCGATGGCGCGGATGCCGCTGGGCTGGTAGCGGATGGCCAGGCGCGCGCCCACTTCGTTGTCGAAGTTCAGCGCCGGGATCAGGTCGATGGGGAGGAAGGGCAGCGAGTGCGGCCCCGGGATATTGATGCGGATCAGGGTTTCGCCACCGCCGCCTGAATGCGACCAGGCCGAGGCAGGCAGCAGCAGCGCGCCGAGGGCGGCCTGTAGGGTGCGACGCCTGCTGGGGTTCATGCGGAACGCTCCTCGCCTGTGTTCTTGCTTGCTCCGGCGGCCGCGCCGGGACGGCGGTGGCAGCCGGATTAGTTTTGTCATCATGATAAACTGAATCGTTAATACCTCAAAGGCATCTGGCATGTCAGGCAACAGTTTCGGCACGCTGTTTCGCGTCACTTCCTTCGGCGAGTCGCACGGGCCGGCGATCGGTTGCGTGGTGGATGGCTGCCCGCCGGGCATGGACTTGTGCGAGGCCGACATCCAGGCCGAACTCGACCGGCGCAAGCCCGGCACCTCGCGCCATGTCACGCAGCGGCGTGAATCCGACACCGTCGAGATCCTCTCCGGCGTGTTCGAAGGCAAGACCACCGGCACCCCCATCGGCCTGCTGATCCGCAACGAAGACCAGCGCAGCAAGGACTACGGCAACATCGCCCAGAGCTTCCGCCCGGGCCATGCCGATTACACCTACTGGCAGAAATACGGCATCCGCGATCATCGCGGCGGCGGCCGTTCGTCGGCGCGCGAGACGGCGGTGCGCGTCGCCGCCGGCGCCGTGGCGCGCAAGTGGCTGCAGAGCCGCTACGGCGTCAGTATCCGCGGCTGGATGAGCCAGCTGGGTCCCGATCGAGATTCCCTTCGTCGATGCCCATGCCATCGACGCCAACCCCTTCTTCGTCCCCAACGCCGCCATCGTGCCGCAGCTCGAAAGCTACATGGACGAACTGCGCAAGGCCGGCGACTCGGTCGGCGCGAAGATCACCGTGGTCGCCGAGAACACGCCGGTGGGTTGGGGCGACCCCGTCTACGACCGGCTCGATGCCGACATCGCCTACGCCATGATGGGCATCAATGCCGTCAAGGGCGTCGAGGTGGGTGCCGGTTTTGCCGCGGTGGCCCAGCGCGGCAGCGAGCATGGCGACGAACTGCTGCCCGAGGGCTTCGTCACCAATCATGCCGGCGGCGTCCTCGGCGGCATTTCCACCGGCCAGGACATCGTCGTCAATATCGCCATCAAGCCGACCTCGAGCATCCGCCTGCCGCGCCGTTCGATCGACCTGCAGGGGCGGCCGGTGACGGTCGAGACCCACGGTCGCCACGACCCCTGCGTCGGCATCCGCGCCACCCCCATCGCCGAGGCCATGCTGGCGCTGGTGCTGATCGATGCTGCGCTGCGCCACCGCGCCCAGTGCGCCGACGTGCATTGCCCGACACCGAAGATTCCGGGTCGGCTGCTAAAATAGCCGCCAAACCATCACATCCATCGCCCGAAGGAATACTCCAATGCAAGTCGATCATCACGATCTCTACACCGATTTCCCCGAAATGCGCGACGCGATCGACGTGTTGAAGGGCGGCAACGCCCTTTTCGCCCGCCTCTTCGGTACCTACCATCGCCTCACCGGCAAGGTCGAGGATCTCGAGGCGCACGACATGCCGGTCGCCGACTTCACCCTCGAGGACATGAAGAAGCAGCGCGTCAAGCTCAAGGACGAGATCTACCACATCCTGCTGGCTTTCCGCGCGGGCCAGAAGCACAAGTAACGCCTGCCCGCAGGGGCGCCCTGACCGCCCCCGCCGCCGTCGCCGCCGATGCGCTTCCCCCCGTACTGGCGGCTCTCCGCTTGGTATTTCTTCTACTTCGCATTCATCGGCGCCTTCGCGCCGTACTTCACGCTCTACCTGCAGTCGCTCGGCCAGTCCGCATTCGCCATCGGCGTGCTGATGTCGCTGATGCAGGTCATGCGCCTGGTCGCTCCCAACCTGTGGGGCTGGCTGGCCGATCGCCGCGGCCACAAGGTGGCCATCGTGAGGCTGTCGGCGGCGCTGTCGCTGGCCGGCTTCGCCACCTTCTTCTTCTTCCGTGATTTCAGCGGCCTCTTCGTCGGCATGGCGCTCATGGCCTTCTTCTGGAGCGCCGCGCTGCCGCTGGTGGAGGCGCTGACGCTGGCCGAGCTCAAGAGCAGCCCGGATCGTTACGGCCGCATCCGGCTGTGGGGCTCGGTCGGCTTCATCGTCGCGGTCACCGGCGCGGGCATGCTGCTCGATGCCGCCGGCCTGCCGATGCTGCTGTGGATATGCACGGCACTGCTGGCGGGCATCCTCGGCATGTCGCTGCTGCTTGGCGAAGCCCGCCGCGAAATTCAACCGCTCGCCCATGCGCCGCTCGGCCGCGAACTGCGCCGCCCGGCGGTGGTGGCCTTCCTCGCCGCCTGCTTCTTCATGTCGGCGGCGCACGGGCCGTTCTACTTCTTCTATTCCATCCACCTCGTCGATGCCGGTTACGGCAAGACGCTGGTCGGTGCCCTGTGGTCGCTCGGCGTGGTGGCAGAGATTTTCGTCTTCATTTACATGCCGCGCCTGCTGCAGGCATTTTCGCTGCGCGCGATATTGCTGGTCAGCTTTGCGCTGGCGGTCGTGCGCTTCCTCCTGATCGGCTGGGCCGTCGAGTCGCTGGCGCTGCTGCTGCTGGCCCAGGTCATGCACGGCGCCACCTTCGGCGCCTTCCACGCCGGCGGTGTGGCGGTGCTCAACCGCTGGTTCGCGCCGCAGCACCAGGCGCGGGTGCAGGCGATCTATGGCAGCATTTCCTTCGGTGCCGGCGGCATGCTCGGCGGCCTGCTCGCGGGCCAGACCTGGGAAAGCCTCGGCCCCGAACTGACCTTCACCATCGGCGCCGGCTTCGCTGCCATCGGCTGGGTATTGCTGTGGCGCGGCATGCACGAGCCGCCTGTGCCGGCCGCCGCCGAGCGTTAGGAAACCATGATGTTCCGCCCCGATTTTTCCCTTTTCGTCGCGTTGCCACTGAGCGCTTGCTGCATCGGGCAGTAGCCGCCGGGGGCGCTTTCCTGCTAGCGGCCTGTGCGATAATCTCAGGTCCCCTGCAGGATCAGCCACTTATGCCGAAAACGCTTTACGACAAGCTATGGGAGAACCATGTCGTCCGCAGCGAAGCGGACGGCACGGCGCTGCTCTATATCGACCGCCACCTGGTGCATGAAGTCACCAGCCCGCAGGCGTTCGAGGGCCTCAAGCTGGCCGGTCGCAAGCCGTGGCGGGTGTCGTCCATCGTTGCCACCGCCGACCACAACACGCCGACCGACCACTGGGAGCGCGGCATCGTGGATCCCGTGTCACGCCAGCAGGTCGAGACGCTCGACGCCAATATCCGCGAGGTCGGCGCGCTGGCTTTCTTCCCGTTCAGGGATGCGCGCCAGGGCATCGTCCATGTCATCGGTCCCGGAGAACGGCGCGACGCTGCCGGGCATGACCGTGGTCTGCGGCGATTCGCACACCTCGACCCACGGCGCCTTCGCCTGCCTCGCCCACGGCATCGGCACCTCCGAGGTCGAGCACGTGCTGGCGACGCAGTGCCTGCTGCAGAAGAAGATGAAGTCCATGCTGGTGAAGGTCGATGGAAAAGTCGGCGCTGGCGTCACGGCGAAGGACATCGCGCTGGCGCTGATCGGCAGGATAGGCACCGCCGGCGGCACCGGCTATGCCATCGAGTTCGGCGGGGAGGCCATCCGTGCGCTGTCGATGGAAGGGCGCATGACCTTGTGCAACATGGCGATCGAGGGCGGTGCCCGTGTCGGCTTCGTTGGCGTCGACGACACCACCGTCGAGTACCTGAAAGGCCGTCCTTTCTCGCCGACGGGCGAGGTGTGGGATCGCGCCGTCGCCCACTGGCGCACGCTGGTGTCCGATCCCGGTGCGCAATTCGACGCGGTGGTCGAACTCGATGCGGCGCAGATCCAGCCGCAGGTCACCTGGGGTACCTCGCCCGAGATGGTCACCGACATCGGCGGCAGCGTGCCGGCGCCCGAGGATTTCGCCGACCCGGTCAAGCGCGAGGGCGTGGCCCGCGCGCTGCAGTACATGGGCTTGAGCCCGCGCACTCCGATCAGGGACATCCCGGTCGACAAGGTCTTCATCGGCTCGTGCACCAACTCGCGCATCGAGGACCTGCGCGCAGCGGCAGCTGTCGCGCGCGGCAGGCACAAGGCCGATTCTGTCCGCCAGGTGCTGGTGGTGCCGGGTTCGGGCCTGGTCAAGCGCCAGGCCGAAGCCGAAGGCCTGGACAAGGTGTTCGTCGCCGCCGGTTTCGAGTGGCGCGAGCCGGGCTGCTCGATGTGCCTGGCGATGAATGCCGACCGGCTGGAACCGGGCGAGCGCTGCGCCTCCACTTCCAACCGCAATTTCGAGGGTCGCCAGGGCAACGGCGGCCGTACCCACCTGGTCAGCCCGGCGATGGCGGCAGCCGCCGCGATCGCCGGGCACTTCGCGGACGTGCGAGAGATTCTATGAGCACGGCCCGTGGCCAATAGCATCGATGTTCGTGAAATCATCCAATAGGAGAAACACCATGTTCCGATTCGTATCCGCCTTCGTCGCCATCGCCGCCTTCGTGCTTGCCGGTTGCAATACCGTGCAGGGCGTGGGCAAGGACATCGAGAAGGGTGGCGAGGCCATCCAGAAGGCCACCAAGTAAATGCGTGCATTCACGCAGCTTGACGGACTGGTGGCGCCGCTCGACCGCGCCAACGTCGATACCGACGCCATCATCCCCAAGCAGTTCCTCAAGTCGATCAAGCGCTCGGGCTTCGGCCCCAACGCCTTCGACGAATGGCGCTATCTCGACCACGGCGAGCCGGGCATGGACAACGCCAGGCGTCCGCTCAACCCGGAGTTCGTGCTCAACCAGCCGCGCTACGAGGGAGCTTCGGTGCTGCTGACGCGCGACAATTTCGGCTGCGGCTCCTCGCGCGAACACGCGCCGTGGGCGCTCGAGGACTACGGCTTTCGCGCCCTCGTGGGAACGACGTTTGCCGACATTTTCTACAACAACAGCTTCAAGAACGGCCTGCTGCCGATCCAGCTGCCGGCCGCCGAGGTGGACGAACTGTTCGCCCAGGTCGCAGCGACGCCGGGCTACCGCCTGCGCATCGACCTCGCGGCGCAGACGGTGACCCGCCCCGACGGCAGGGTGCTGGCCTTCGATATTGATTCCTTCCGCAAGGAGTGCCTGCTCAACGGCTGGGACGATATCGGCCTCACCCTGCAGCACGCCGCCGCCATTCGCGAATTCGAGGCCAGGCGGCGCATCGAGCAGCCCTGGCTTTTTTCCTAGGAAACCACAATGAAGATCTGCATTCTGCCGGGTGACGGCATCGGTCCCGAAATTACCGCCGAGGCGGTGCGCGTGCTCAAGGCCCTCGACCTGAAATTCGAGATGGAAGAGGCGCTGCTCGGCGGCTGCGCGGTGGATGCCACCGGCAGCCCCTATCCCGAAGCGACGCAGAAGCTGGCACAGGCGGCTGACGCCGTGCTGCTCGGCGCCGTCGGCGGGCCGCAGTGGGACAACCATCCGCGCGAGCAGCGGCCGGAGCGCGGCCTGCTCGGCATCCGCAAGCAGCTCGGCCTCTTCGCCAACCTGCGCCCGGCGATTCTCTATCCCGAACTGGCCAACGCCTCGACGCTGAAGCCTGAAGTGGTGGCGGGCCTCGACATCCTGATCGTGCGCGAGCTGACCGGCGACATCTACTTCGGCCAGCCGCGCGGCATCGAGATGCGCGACGTGGACGGCAAGCACCAGCGCTTCGGCTTCAACACCATGCACTACACCGAGAGCGAGATCCGTCGCATCCTGCGCGTCGCCTTCGAGGCCGCCCGCAAGCGCAGCAAGCGCGTCTGCTCGGTGGACAAGATGAACGTGCTCGAATGCACCCAGCTCTGGCGCGACGTCGCCATCGAGGTCGGCGAGGAATATCCGGATGTCGAACTCACCCACATGCTGGTCGACAACGCGGCGATGCAACTGGTGAAGAATCCGAAGCAGTTCGACGTCATGGTCACCGGCAACATGTTCGGCGACATCCTCTCCGACGAGGCTTCGATGCTGACAGGTTCCATCGGCATGCTGCCGTCGGCCTCGCTCGACGAAAACAACAAGGGCCTCTACGAGCCCTCGCACGGCTCGGCGCCCGACATCGCCGGCAAGGGCGTGGCCAATCCCCTGGCTACCATCCTTTCCGCGGCGATGATGCTACGCTATACCTTCAATCAGGAGGCCACGGCGCAGCGCATCGAGGGTGCGGTGAAGAAGGTGCTGGCGCAGGGCTTCCGCACCGGCGACATTTACGAGCCCGGCATGAAGAAGGTCGGCACGAAGGAAATGGGCGACGCGGTCCTGGCCGCGCTGTAATCAACGATAGGAATGGCAATCATGAAGAAGGTAGGTCTGGTCGGATGGCGTGGCATGGTCGGCTCGGTGCTGATGCAGCGCATGCGCGAAGAGGGCGATTTCAAGCTGATCGAGCCGGTGTTCTTCACCACCTCCAACGTCGGCGGCAAGGGTCCGGCCGAAGCCGGCGGCACGCCGCTCAAGGACGCGGCGGACATCGAGGCGTTGCGCGCGCTCGACATCGTCATCACCTGCCAGGGCGGCGACTATACGAAGGAAGTGTTTCCCAAGCTGCGCGCGGCCGGCTGGAACGGCTACTGGATCGATGCGGCCTCGAGCCTGCGCATGGCCGACGACGCCATCATCATCCTCGATCCGGTCAACCTCGATGTCATCAAGGCCGGCCTGGCCAAGGGCGTCAAGAACTACATCGGCGGCAACTGCACGGTGTCGCTGATGCTGATGGGCCTCGGCGGCCTGTTCCGCCACGACCTGGTCGAATGGGTTTCGGCCATGACCTACCAGGCCGCGTCGGGCGCCGGTGCGCAGAACATGCGCGAACTGCTCTCGCAGATGGGCACGCTGCACGACGCGGTGAAGGCCGAGCTGGCCGACCCGGCCTCGGCCATTCTCGACATCGACCGCAAGGTGGCCGAGACCATGCGCGCAGCCACCTTCCCGACCAAAAACTTCCGCGGCATGCCGCTTGCCGGCAGTCTGATCCCCTGGATCGACGTGCCGGTCGAGGGTGGCCAGTCGAAGGAGGAGTGGAAGGGTGGCGCCGAGTGCAACAAGATCCTGGGCCGGCCGGCGTTCCGCTCTCCCGGCAGCATCCCCATCGACGGTCTCTGCGTGCGCGTCGGCGCCATGCGCTGCCACTCGCAGGGCCTGACCATCAAGCTGAAGAAGGATGTGCCGCTCGACGAGGTCAGCGACATCCTGGCCAAGGCCAACGACTGGGTGAAGGTGGTGCCCAACGAACGCGAGATTTCCGAGCGCGAACTGACGCCCGCGGCCGTCACCGGCACGCTGACCGTGCCGGTCGGCCGCCTGCACAAGCTGGCGATGGGTCCGGAGTATCTCGGTGCCTTCACCTGCGGCGATCAGCTGCTGTGGGGGGCGGCCGAACCGCTGCGGCGCATGCTGCGCATCCTGTTGGATTGATGTTGCATGGAATCGACGGAATGTAGCTGATGCATCGGTTGAGCTTGCATCGCTATGTCTATGATGTTATTTTGATTGCTGGAAAAAGTTCCCCCCGGGGAGGCGCCGTGCAAAAACGTCAAAAGCGAATCACTCTGAAAGCCACCGTTCTCGCGGTGGCTTTGGCCGCTCTGCCGCTCGCCGCAGGCGCAGCGGGACTGGGCAAACTGACCGTGCTGTCAGGCCTGGGCCAACCCCTCAAGGCGGAGGTCGATATCTCGGCCAGTCGCGAGGAAGTTGGAACCCTCTCGGCCCGCCTGGCGCCGGCCGATGCTTTCAAGCAGCAGGGAATCGACTATGTCGCGGCGCTGTCCGGCGTGCGCATGGCGATCGACAAGCGGCCAAATGGCCAACCCTACGTCCGCATCACCAGCGAGCGTGCGCTCAACGAGCCCTTCCTCGACCTGCTGGTCGAGCTGTCCTGGGGCTCGGGCCGTCTGGTGCGCGAGTACACTTTCCTGCTCGATCCGCCGGCCGATCTTTCACCGAAGCCGGTCGCCACGCCGGTGACTCCGCCCGAAACCAAGGCCGTGGCGAAA
Source organism: uncultured beta proteobacterium (assembly GCA_963709555.1). GTDB lineage: Bacteria > Pseudomonadota > Gammaproteobacteria > Burkholderiales > Rhodocyclaceae > Sulfurisoma. The sequence goes on from CAVPWR010000003.1 coordinate 110,332, forward strand.
CCCGTCGTCACCGAAGCGGCGAAGCCCGCGGCGGTGCCTGCACCCGTCGAGGCCAAGCCGGAAGCGAAAGTCGAAGCGAAGGCTGAAGCGAAGGTGAAGGCCGAGGCCAAGGAAGCGGCCAAGCCCGCCGACGGTCGCCAAGTCAAGCGCGGCGACACGCTGGGCAAGATCGCCGCCGAACTCAAGCCCGAGGGCGTCAATCTCGACCAGATGCTGGTGGCATTGTTCCGCAGCAACAAGGAAGCCTTCGACGGCGACAACATGAACCGCCTGCGCGCCGGCAAGATTCTCAAGGTGCCCGAGGCCGAACAACTTTCCGCCGTCGATGCGGCCGAGGCGCGCAAGATCGTCGTGGCCCAGTCCACCGACTTCAATGCCTATCGCCGCAAGCTGTCCGAGGCCGTGGCTCAAGCTCCGGCCAAGGAAGAGGCGCCCAAGCAGGCGGCCGCCGGCAAGATCACGCCCAAGGTCGAGGACAAGGCCCCGGCAGCGCCGGCAGGCAAGGACAAGCTCGAGGTTTCCCGCACCGAGGCGGCCAAGGACGCCAAGGGCGGCAAGGTGCAGGGCCGCGTTACCGCACTGGAGGAGGATCTGGTCGCGCGCGACCGGGCGCTGAAGGAAGCCAGCAGCCGCGTTGCCGAACTCGAGAAAAATGTCGGCGACCTGAAGAAACTCGCCGAACTCAAGAGCCCGGGCGCTGCCCAGTTGCAGCAGCAGGCGCAGAAGCCGGCCGAGGCCAAGAAGCCCGAGCCCGTGGCCCCGGCCAAGCCGGCCGAGGCCGCCAAGGCTCCGGTCGCGCCGCCCGTCGTCGCCGCCCCGCCTGCGCCAGCGCCGACTCCGGCGAAGCCGGCCGAGGTTGCCAAACCCGCCGAACCGCCGAAGGTGGCTGAAGCGCCCAAGCCGGCAGAAGCCGCGAAGCCGACCGATGCCAAACCGGAAGCTGCTGCTCCCGCCGCGGCTCCCGCGAAGCCCGCCGATGCAGCTCCGCCGCCGGCGAAGAAAAAGCCTGTACCGCCGCCCCCGCCGCCCGAGCCGACCTTCATGGAGGAGTTCGGCATGATGGTGTTCGGTGGTGCTGGCGTCGTTACTCTGCTGCTGGGTTATCTCGGTTTCACGGCCATGCGCAAGAAGCGCATGGCTAAGGCGGCTGCGGCCGAGCCGGTCAGTGAAATGACCGGGAGCGACCTTACGGCCAACTCGGTATTCGGCACCACGGGTGGGCAGAGCGTCGATACGGGCGCAGCCCTGCATACCGATTTCGGCCAAGGCCCTGCCGGCGCCGAAGAGGGTGTCGACCCGGTGGCCGAAGCTGACGTCTACATGGCCTATGGTCGCGACGCCCAAGCCGAGGAAATCCTGATCGAGGCCCTCAAGAAGGAGCCGACGCGTCTCGCGATCCACCTCAAGCTGCTTGAAATCTACTCCGCGCGGAAAGCCGCCAAGCCCTTCGAAACTCTGGCGATGGACCTCAAGGGGCTGACCGGTGGCAGCGGCCAGGAATGGGAAAAAGCCCTGGCCATGGGGCAGGCGCTCGACCCGAACAACCCGCTCTACGGCGCTCCTCCGGCGCCGGCCGTCGAACAGGCGCCACCGCCGCCGAGCAACGTTGCTTCCACGGTGATCCTGACGCCCGACCAGCCCGAAAAGATGCAGTTGACCGTGACCATGCCGGGCCAGCTGGCCCACATGGCCGCAGCGGCCGAGGCCAATCCGCCAGTGGAGGAGGTCAGTTCGCTCGACTTCGACCTCGACCTCGGCGGTCCCACCGATGCTCAGTCTGCCGCACCGGGCGAAGCAGCCGCAGTGGAAACCTCGGCCCTCGACTTTGACCTCGACCTCGGCGGCCCTGCCGCGGAGGCCACGCCGGCCGCTGCCGGCCTCGACATCGACCTCGGCCCCGGTGCAGAAGAACCTACCGCCGCGCCGGCAGGCGACCTCGGCATCGATTTTGCGCTCGATGCCAGTCCCCCGCCAGCTGCGGCACCCGCTCTCGAGGCGCCTGCCGCACCCGCCAGCACTTCCGGCGGTCTAGATTTCGACTTCGACATCGGCGCTCCCGCTGCCGCGGCTCCTGCCGAACCTGCCGCACCGGCCCTCGATCTCGGCGGCATCAGCCTCGAACTGGGCGAGCCGGCAGCAGCCGAGGTGACAGCGGTCGAGGCTCCTGCGGAAGACAATCCTGAAGTGGCGACCAAGCTCGAATTGGCCCAAGCCTACGAGGAAATGGGCGACAAGGACGGTGCCCGCGAACTGCTGCAGGAAGTCCTCAAAGAGGGTAGTGCCGCGCAGCAGGAAACCGCCCGCGCCAGGCTCGCCCAACTGGGCTAGGCATGACCGGCCCCGGGGCGGCTCCCGCCCCGGAGGCAGTTGTTGACGCTGCCATCCCTTCCCGTGCCGTGAGCTTTCATCCCGCCGTCTGGCTGGCTGGCTGGGGAGCGGCTGCCCTGCTGCTCCAGAGCCTGGAATTGCACTGGCTTGCCGTGCTGTCAGCGCCGACTTTCGCGCTGGTCGGCCGCTACGCTGCGCCTGAAGCGCTGCGTCTGATCCGTCGTGCCCGCTGGCTGCTGCTCACCGTCGCCGTGTTATTCGTGATCGCCACACCGGGCGAGCGTCTGCCGGGGCTGGCCGGTGCGAGCGGGCTGAGCTTTGACGGCTTCGCCCTCGCCGCCGAGCATGTGCTGCGACTGTTGCTGCTGCTGACCACACTGGCCTGGCTGTTGCGCGCATTGGGTCACGATGGCTTGATTGCCGGCCTGCATTGCCTGTTGCAGCCGCTGGGCCGGATGCGCGACCGCATCGTCGTGCGCCTGTTGCTGGCCCTGACGTATGTCGAGACTGAACAACCTGGGCGGAACTGGCGCGTCTGGCTGGACACCAACGACGACGAAGGAAGCGAGCAGGTTCGCCTGGTCGTGGCGGCTTTGCGCGCCAAAGATCGATTGGCCCTGGCCGCCTGCGGCGCGGCAGCACTGCTGGCCGCATTTCAGGCGGTACCGTGAAATGAGAATCGCACTGGGCATCGAATATGAGGGCACGACTTACGCCGGCTGGCAGTCGCAGCTTCACGGCAATACCGTGCAGGATGTGCTGGAGGAGGCGCTGGGCCGGATTGCCGCCGCTCCCGTGCGGGTCGCCTGCGCCGGCCGCACCGATGCCGGAGTGCATGCGCTGGCTCAGGTCGTCCATTTCGACGTGGCCGTCGACCGCCCGGACAGCGCGTGGGTCCGCGGCGTCAACAGCCATCTGCCGCCGCAGGTGGCGGTGCGCTGGGCGCACCCCGTGGCCGACGACTTCCATGCGCGATTTTGCGCGCTGTCGCGCAGCTATCGCTACGTCCTGTTGAACCGTCCGGTGCGGCCGGCCGTCCAGCATGGCCGCGTCGGCTGGTTTCACCATCCGCTCGACGTCGAGGCCATGCGCATTGCCGCCCGGGTGCTGCTGGGCGAGCATGACTTCTCGGCCTTTCGCGCCGCCGAGTGCCAGGCAAAGTCGCCGGTCAAGCACTGCTACCGGGCCGACGTTGCGAGCGACGGGGAACTTGTCACCTTCGATTTTCGCGCCAACGCCTTCCTTCACCACATGGTGCGCAACATCGTCGGCGCCCTGGTCTACGTCGGCAAGGGCAACCATCCGCCGCAATGGATGGCCGAACTGCTGGCCGGCCGCGACCGCTCGCTCGGCGCGCCGACCTTCGATCCCGCCGGGCTGTATTTCGCCGGGGTCGAATACGACCCGAAATGGGGGTTGCCATCCGGCGGCGGTATCATCCGCCCATGAAATCAAGAACCCGCATCAAGATCTGCGGCATCACGCGCAGCGTCGATCTGCATGCCGCCATCGGCGCCGGCGCCGACGCGCTGGGCTTCGTCTTCTATCCGCCCAGTCCGCGCTTCGTCGCCCCCGATGTCGCCGCGCGCCTCTGCGGCGAGGTGCCGCCCTTCGTCAGCCGCGTCGGCCTGTTCGTCAATGCCGAGCCGGCCGTCGTGCGCGAGACATTGGCGGCGGTGCCGCTCGATCTGCTGCAATTTCACGGCGACGAGGATGCTGCCTACTGCCAACAGTTCGGCAAACCCTATATCAAGGCGGCGCGGGTTCGCCCGGGGCTCGATTTGGTAGAATTCGCAGGCTCGTTTTCCTCGGCCTGCGGATTGCTGCTGGATGCCTATGTCGAAGGTTACGGCGGCGCGGGGCAGACCTTCGACTGGAGCCTGATTCCCCGCCAGCTGCCCCTGCCCATGGTGCTGTCCGGCGGGCTGACTCCGGACAATGTGCGCGAGGCCATCGTCAAACTGCGGCCGTGGGCCGTGGATGTCAGCAGCGGGGTCGAGCAGGCCAAGGGCATCAAGGATGCGGACAAGATCGCGGCCTTCGTCGCGGCGGTACAGGAAGCGGATAATCAATCGAATGCCTGACAATAGCTACAAATTACCCGATGATCGGGGTCATTTCGGTAAATTTGGTGGAATCTTCGTCGCCGAGACCCTGATGCCGGCCCTCGAGGAACTGCGCCTGGCCTATGCGGCGGCACAGGCTGATCCCGAGTTCAGGGCCGAATTCGAATACGAACTCAAGCATTACGTCGGCCGCCCCAGCCCGATCTACCACGCCAGGCGCTGGTCGGAATTGCTGGGCGGGGCGCAGATCTACCTCAAGCGCGAGGATCTGAACCACACCGGCGCCCACAAGATCAACAACTGCATCGGCCAGGCCCTGCTGGCGCGGCGCATGGGCAAGCCGCGGGTGATCGCCGAGACCGGCGCCGGCCAGCACGGCGTTGCCACCGCCACCGTCGCGGCGCGCTATGGCATGGAGTGTGTGGTGTATATGGGCAGCGAGGACATCCGGCGCCAGGCCGCCAACGTCTATCGCATGAAGCTGCTCGGCGCCAGGGTCGTGCCGGTCGAGTCGGGCTCGAAGACCTTGAAGGATGCACTGAACGAAGCCATGCGCGACTGGGTGACCAACGTCGCCAATACTTTCTACATCATCGGCACCGTGGCGGGTCCGCACCCCTATCCCATGATGGTGCGCGACTTCCAGGCGGTGATCGGCGCGGAATGCGTGACGCAGATGCCTGAACTGGCCGGGCGCCAGCCGGACCAGGTGATCGCCTGCGTTGGCGGCGGCTCCAACGCCATGGGCATCTTCTACGATTACATCCCGTACCATGACGTGAAACTGGTCGGCGTCGAGGCGGCCGGCCACGGCCTCGAGAGCGGCAAGCACGCCGCGTCGCTCACCGCCGGCCGTCCCGGCGTGCTGCACGGCAATCGCACCTACCTGCTGCAGGACGACAACGGCCAGATCATCGAGACCCATTCGGTCTCGGCCGGCCTCGACTATCCGGGCGTCGGCCCCGAGCACGCCTGGCTCAAGGATTCGGGCCGCGCCGAATACGTCACCATCACCGACGACGAGGCGCTTCAGGCGTTTCACGATCTCTGCCGTTACGAGGGCATCATTCCGGCGCTCGAGTCCTCGCATGCGCTGGCCTACGCCGCCAAGCTGGCGCCGACGCTGCCGAAGGACAAGCTGCTGCTGGTCAACCTCTCCGGCCGCGGCGACAAGGACATGCACACCGTCGCCGAAAAATCCGGCATCCAGTTCTGATCATGTCGAGAATTCAAACCCGGTTCGCCGAACTCCAAGCGCAAGGCCGCAAGGCCCTGATCCCCTTCATCACCGCCGGCGATCCCGAGCCGGGCCAGACCCTGCCGCTGATGCAGGCGCTGGTCGCGGGCGGCGCCGACATCATCGAGCTCGGCGTGCCGTTCTCCGACCCGATGGCCGACGGTCCGACCATCCAGCGTGCCTCCGAGCGGGCACTGGCCTACGGCATTACGTTGCGCATCGTGCTCGGCATGGTGCGCGAGTTTCGCAAGCACGATGCGACGACGCCCGTCGTGCTGATGGGCTATGCCAATCCGGTCGAAGCCTATGGTGTCGAAGCCTTCGCCCGCGATGCCAAGGCGGCCGGCGTCGACGGCGCGCTGATTGTCGATTACCCGCCCGAGGAATGCGCCGAGTTCGCCGCGACGCTCAAGGCCGCGTCGCTCGATCCGATCTTCCTGCTGGCGCCGACTTCGGTCGAAACGCGCTTTGCCGAGGTGGGTGCCATGGGCAGCGGTTACATCTACTACGTCTCGCTCAAAGGCGTCACCGGTTCGGCGGCGATCGACCTCGACGACGTGGCACGGCGCATTCCGAATATCCGGGAGAAAGTCGGCCTGCCGGTCGGCGTCGGCTTCGGTATCCGCGATGCCGAGAGCGCCGCCCGCATCGCCAGCGTGGCCGATGCGGTCGTCATCGGCAGCCGCATCATCGAAATCATCGAACAGAGCCCGTCCGGCGAGGCACCGGCGCGCGTGACGGAATTCCTGGGCGGCGTGCGCGCTGCGATGGACGCGAAAGGATAATCGCCATGAGCTGGATCCAGAAACTGCTGCCGCCCAAGATCAAGCGCAGCGAGGGCACCCGCAAGACCATGCCCGAGGGCCTGTGGTCGAAATGCCCGGCCTGCGAGGCCGTGCTCTACAGCTCGGACCTCGAGAGCAATCTCAACGTTTGCCCGAAGTGCGGCCACCACCACCGCCTGCGCGCCCGCGCCCGGCTCGACCTGCTCCTCGATCCCGAGGGCCGCTTCGAGATCGGCGCCGAGGTGCTTCCGCTCGACCCGCTCAAGTTCAAGGACGGCAAGCGCTACGTCGACCGCCTGGCCGCCGCCAATGCGGATACCGACGAGGCCGATGCCCTGATCGTGTTGCAGGGGGCGATCAAGACGGTGCAGGTCGTCGTCGCCTGCTTCGAGTTCGAATTCATGGGCGGTTCGATGGGCTCGGTGGTGGGCGAGCGCTTCGTCCGCGGCGTCAAGGCCGCCATCGAGCAGCAACTGCCCTTCGTCTGCATCACCGCCTCGGGCGGCGCCCGCATGCAGGAAGGACTGTTCTCACTGATGCAGATGGCCAAGACCACGGCGGCGGCGACCCAGCTGGCGCGGCACGGCCTGCCCTTCATCACCGTGCTCACCGATCCGACCATGGGTGGCGTCTCGGCCTCCTTTGCCTTCGTCGGCGATGTCGTGATCGCCGAGCCCGGCGCGCTGATCGGCTTCGCCGGCCCGCGCGTGATCGAACAGACCGTGCGCGAGACACTGCCGGAAGGCTTCCAGCGTTCGGAGTTCCTGATCGAGAAGGGTGCCATCGACATGATCGTCGACCGCCGCGAGATGCGCGACCGTCTCGCTTCTATCATCACCCTGCTGCAGCGCGTTCCAGCGGTGCAATGATTCTGGCTGACTGGCTGGCGCACATCGAGCGCCAGCATGCCCAGCCGATCGCGCTGGGCCTCGACCGGGTGCGCGAAGTCAGCCGCCGCCTCGGCCAGCACCAGACCTGCCCGGTCATCCTCATCGGCGGCACCAACGGCAAGGGCTCGACCTGCGCCATGCTCGAACGCATCCTGCGCTGCGCCGGTTACCACGTCGGCCTTTACACCTCCCCGCATCTGGTCGAGTACAACGAGCGTGTTCGCATCGACGGCCGACCGGTCGATGACGCCGAGCTGTGCGAGGGCTTCGCCCGGGTGGAGTCCGCGCGCGGCGCGGTAGCGCTGACATATTTCGAGTACGGCACGCTGGCCGCCTGGGAAGTCTTCGCCACGCAGCCGCTCGACGCCATCATCCTTGAGGTCGGCCTCGGCGGTCGGCTCGACGCCACCAACATCTACGAGCCGGACGTCGCCATCGTCACCGGCGTCGACCTCGATCACATGGATTACCTCGGCGCCACGCGCGAGGCCATCGGCTTCGAGAAGGCCGGCATTTTCCGCGCCGGCAAGCCCGCCATCTGTGGCGATGCGAATCCGCCGGAGAGCCTGGTCGAGCATTGCCGTAACGCCAGCGCCGTCCTGCAACTGATCGGCCGCGACTTCGGCTACGAGCGCCAGGATGGCCAGTGGCAGTACTGGGGGCGTGGCGGCCGCCGCTCGGGCCTGGCCTGGCCGGCGCTGCGCGGCGCAGTGCAACTGGCCAACGCTTCCTGCGTGCTGGCTGCGCTCGACGCCCTGCGCGACAAGCTGCCGGTGGCGATGCAGGACATCCGCCGCGGCCTGCTCGAGGTCGAACTGCCGGGTCGCTTCCAAGTGCTGCCGGGGCGGCCGACGCTGGTGCTCGATGTCGCCCACAACCCGCAGGCGGCGCGCGTGCTGGCTGACAACCTCGGCGGCATGGCATTTCATCCGACCACCTGGGTGGTGTTCGGCATGCTGCGCGACAAGGATATTTCCGGCGTGATCGAGGCGGTGAAGGCGCGTGTTGATGTCTGGCTGCCCTGCACCCTCGAAGGCCCCCGTGCCGCCAGCGCCGACTTTCTTGCGGCAGCCCTCGAGGCGGCCGGCTGCAGGGTTGGCGGCCATTACCCGACACCCCTCCAGGCATTGCAGCAGGCGCAGGCCGGCGCGGGTGAAGATGATAGAATTCTCGCCTTCGGATCTTTCCTCACGGTGGCCGAGGTTCTGCGCGCGCGAGCCCCGAAACGATAGGCGAATGGCGAAAATTTCGACTGAAAGCGCAATGGAAGACGACGCGCAAAATGAACTCAAGCGTCGCGCCCGCCGTCGCCTCGTCGGCGCGATCGCGCTGGCGCTGGCCGCGGTGATCGTGCTGCCGATGGTCATGGACCACGAGCCGCGCATTCCGGCGCAGGACATCCAGGTACGCATTCCCAGCCAGGACGGCGACAAGAGCATCGCTTCGCGCATCCTGCCTGGCAAGGGGCCGACGCCGCTGCCTGCCGCGGTCGACAGCAAGGCCGCCGCACCAGTGCCGACGGTCGCGGAGCCGACTGCGCCGGCCAAAGCGGAAACGGTAGCGGAAGCGAAGCCCGAGCCCAAATCCGTGACCAGGCCAGAAGCCAAACCCGAGCCAAAGCCGGTGGTTGCGCCCGCGAAGGCGGAAGCCAAGCCGGCAGAGACCAAGCCCGCCGAGAAGAAGGCCGAGGCCGAGGGCGCGCGCGCCGCGGCTGCGCTGAGCGGGCAGGGCAGTGGCTCCGAACAATGGGTGGTGCAGCTGGGCGCCTACAAGGAAGCGGGCAACGTCAAGCTGCTGGTCAAGAAGCTCAAGGAAATGGGCGTGCCGAGCTACACGGAACAGTTCGATTCGCCGCAGGGGCCGCGCATGCGCGTGCGCGCCGGTCCCTTTGCGACGAAGGATGAGGCGGAAAAGGCGCAGGCGAAAGCGAAGACCATTGGCGTCAGCGGCCCCGTCGCACCGAAGTGACGGCGTTCGACTATGCCGTGCTCGGCGTGACGGCCGCGTCGTTGCTGCTGGGCTTGTGGCGCGGGGTGGTGAGCGAGATACTGGCGCTGCTGGCCTGGGTCGTCGCCTTCATGGTGGGCCGCGCGTTTGCGGCGGATGTGGCGCCGGTGTTCGGCGGCTTGGTGCCGGATGCCACGCTGCGCTATGTGGCCGGTTTCGCGACGTTGTTCGTCGGGGTGCTGGTGGTGTTTTCGATTGGCAGGCTGGTGCTGCGGCTGTTGTTGAAGGCGGTTGGCCTCGGTTGGGCTGATCGGGCGCTTGGCGCGGTGTTCGGCATCGGCCGTGGCGTGCTGATCGCGCTGATCGCGGTGCTGCTGGGCGGTCTCACGCCGCTGCCGAAGGAGTCGTGGTGGCGCGAGGCGACGTTGGCGCCGCCGCTGGAAACGGCGATCATTGCCGCGAAGCCCTGGCTTCCGGCGGACGTAGCAAAACGGATTCGTTACAGATAGCGGGACGGGTGGATCGCGATGTGTGGAATTCTCGGAGTCGTAGCAACGACGCAGGTCAATCAGCTGCTCTATGACGGCCTGCAGGTCCTGCAGCATCGCGGCCAGGACGCGGCGGGCATTGCCACGGCCGAAGGCGGGCGCTTTCACATGCACAAGGGGCCGGGCTTCGTCCGCGACGTGTTCCGCACCCGCAACATGCGCAACCTGATCGGCCGCTGGGGCATCGCCCACTGCCGCTACCCGACGGCGGGTTCGGCCTACAACGCCGCCGAGGCGCAGCCCTTCTACGTCAACTCGCCCTTCGGCCTGATGCTGGCGCACAACGGCAACCTCACCAATGCCGAGGAGCTGAAGCGCGACATGTTCCTGCAGGACCTGCGCCACATGAACACCAACTCCGATTCGGAGGTGCTGCTCAACGTGCTGGCGCACGAACTGCAGGTGGCCTCGACCAAGTACCAGGTCGACGCCGAGACCATCTTCAAGGCGGTGGCCGGCGTGCATCGCCGGGTCAAGGGCGCCTACGCCGTGGTGGCGATGATCGCCGGCTACGGCCTGCTCGCCTTCCGCGATCCCTGCGGCATCCGCCCGCTGGTGGTGGGACGCAACGAGACGGCGGAGGGCATGGAGTATCTCGTCGCATCGGAGAGCGTCGCCATCGACACGCTGGGCTTCAAGTTCCTCCGCGACGTCGAGCCGGGCGAGGCGGTGCTGATCGACATGCAGGGCAATTTTGTCAGCCGCCAGTGCGCGGAGAAGATCATCCATGCGCCGTGCATGTTCGAGTACGTCTATCTGGCGCGCCCCGACTCGCTGATCGATGGCGTCTCGGTGTACGAGACGCGGGTCAAGATGGGCGAGTATCTGGCCGACAAGCTCAAGCACACCATGCCGCATCTCGAGATCGACGTGGTGATCCCGATCCCCGATTCCTCGCGGCCGGCGGCGATGGAAATGGCGGTGCGCCTGGGCCTGCCCTACCGCGAAGGCTTCGTCAAGAACCGCTACATCGGCCGTACCTTCATCATGCCCGGCCAGGCCTCGCGCCGGAAATCGGTGCGGCAGAAGCTCAATGCCATCGTCCAGGAGTTTCGCGGCAAGAACGTGCTGCTGGTCGACGACTCCATCGTCCGCGGCACCACCAGCCGGGAGATCATCATGATGGCCCGCGAGGCCGGGGCGAAGAAGGTTTATTTCGCCTCCGCTTCCCCTCCGGTGCGCTTCGCCAACGTCTATGGCATCGACATGCCGACGCGCGCCGAGCTGATCGCCGCCTTCCGTTCCGACGACGAGATCTGCCGCGAGATCGGCGCCGATGCACTGATCTACCAGGACCTCGAAGCATTGCGGGAAGCCGTGCGCACGCTCAACCCGGCGCTGACCAAGTTCGATACCTCGTGTTTCGATGGCCATTACGTGACCGGCGACGTCAGCGCCGCCTACCTCGACGGCGTCGAGCAGGCGCGCGGCAGGAAGCCCAAGGCCGGCCAGGATGACGGCGGCGGCGACGGCGACGGCAGCGACGGCGGCCAGCTCGACCTCAACCTGGTGGCGTCGGAATGAGTGACGCAATGGCCGATAACTACCATCTGGACACCCTGGCCGTGCGTGCCGGGCAGGAGCGCAGCCAGTTCGGCGAGCATTCCGAGGCGCTCTACCTCACCTCGAGCTTCGTCTTCAAGAGCGCCGCCCATGCGGCGGCCCGTTTTTCCGGCGCCGAGGAGGGCATGGTCTACGCCCGCTTCACCAACCCCACGGTGGACATGCTGCAGAAGCGCCTGGCCGCTCTCGAGGGTGCCGAGCGCTGCGTCGCCACCGCCAGCGGCATGGCGGCGATCCTGGCGACGACCATGGCGCTGCTCAAGGCCGGCGACCACATCGTCGCCTCCAACGGCATCTTCGGCGCGACCCAGCAGCTATTCAGCGGCAACATCCTCGGCAAGTTCGGCATCGAAACGAGTCTCGTCGCCGCCACCGACCTCGACGCCTACCGCGCGGCGGTCAAGCCCAATACCAAGCTCTTCTTCATCGAGACCCCGTCGAATCCGCTGACCGAGGTCATCGACATCGCGGCCGTGGCCGAGATCTCCCATGCCGCCGGCGCCGTGCTGGTGGTCGACAACTGCTTCTGCACGCCGGTGCTGCAGCGTCCGCTGCAACTCGGCGCCGACCTGGTGATCCACTCGGCCACCAAGTATCTCGACGGCCAGGGCCGCGTGCTCGGCGGCGCCGTCTGCGGACCCAATCCCCTGGTCGAGGAGGTGTTCAAGTTCCTGCGCACCGCCGGGCCGACGCTGTCGCCCTTCAATGCCTGGGTCATCCTCAAGGGCCTCGAAACCCTGCGCCTGCGCATGGAGGCGCAGTCGGCCAGTGCCCTCAAGCTGGCGCAATGGCTCGAGGCGCAGCCGCAGGTGGCCCGCGTCTATTACCCAGGCCTGGCTTCGCACCCGCAGCACGCGCTGGCCATGCGCCAGCAGAAGAGCGGCGGAGCGATCGTGTCATTCGAAGTGAAGGGGGCGCGTGAAGCGGCCTGGCGCGTGATCGACTCGACCCAACTGTTGTCCATCACCGCCAACCTCGGCGACACCAAGACCACCATCACCCATCCGGCCTCGACCACCCACGGTCGCATCAGCGCCGAAGCGCGCGCGGCATCGGGCATCACCGAAGGCCTGCTGCGCGTCGCCGTCGGCCTCGAGGATATCGGCGACATCGAGGCCGATCTGGCGCGAGGGCTGTAGCGGTCGCGTAGTCGAGTTCGGGCCCGAGGGGCGGCCGTCCCGCCCGGCCTCCCGGCGCCGCCAGAAGGCGCATATCCCCCAAGGGGACTTCCTTCGGGGCATCGGCCGAACAGGACGGCCACCCCTCGGGCGACGACCGTTGCAGCGTGCTCTCATTCGATGAAAAGTCGGCGCTGGCGGGACGCCGGCGAATATGCCTTTCGCTGGATCCGAATTTCGGCCATGACAATCTCATGTTTGCCGGGCATAATGCTTCCTGAGTATCCTGGACCATCTCGCATACGGAGGAAATATGAGCCTTTTCGGCAAGATCGGGGCGCTGTTCACCACGACGCAAAGCGACGAACGCATCGGTCATGCGGCGACGGTCATCGAGAACAACCTGGGGCCGCATCTGCTGGCTACGTCCGAGGACCGGGAAACGCTGCTTCCGAGTGTGACGGCCGCGCTCGACCACTACGACCGCGTCATCGCCACCATCCCGGGGCCGATCCACCTGTCCGCCGCCCGCCATGCTCTGGATCCGGGCCTGTGCGCCCTGTTCCCGTCGGCCGAGGATGTCGGCCGCACCCTAGGCACCAGTATTTCGGTGCGCAACGGCATCAAGTGGTTCGCCGACAATGGCCAGGACACCGTCTATGCCCTGCTCGGCCTGCGCCAGACGGCGGCCGAGGGCGGTAGCGGCGACGCCCGCCCGGCCGACCACACCATCCGCAGCCTCGGCGTACATGCTCCCGACGTTCGCACCGCGCTGCGCGAGGCAGCGTTCTCGGCACTCATCAAGAGCTTCACGGCCGACCTTTATGAAAAGCTGCACGCGTGGCGGGCGCAGCAGTCGGCGGACGGATTAGAGCCGATCGATCCGAATCTGGTCCAACTCGGCCAGCGTGCCTCGGTCGCCCCCGCGTTGCGCGCCCTGGCCGAATGGCTGAGTGCCCCCGAGCGGCAGCTGACACTGGAGGCCGCCAACCCTGCGCTGCTGGTGCCGGCCGCCGCCGGCGAGGCGGCCTACCCGTTGCCCCGCCTCGTCACCTCCGACCGGCGCAAGTGGCTCGTCTGCCTCGTGACCCTCCCGACGCAGGAGGCGATCGAAGCGATCGAGCGGGAGGCGCGAGGAACCCGCTACATCCAGATCTAGGAAGCAAGGCGCGCGCAACGACTCTTCAGGTGGCGCGAACCAAATGGGTCGAACCAAATGGGTCAGCTTCGCATTTCTCCTGAATCGACCTTGTTGCGCCGCCCATGAATCCAGTTTGCCGGCCGATTAACTTTTCCGGGGATGCGTTTAGCCAGCTGTTATTGGAAATGCGGGCTTGCGGCCGGGGAACCATGGGGTTGCCTGTTATTGACGGTCAAGCGCCTGCTGGCCGAGCGCAAGGCGGATCGGGCGCGCGAGTGAAGCGCTGGTTGCTCGATACCTCGGTGCTGCTCGCGCTGCGTGACGACGAGGCCGGGGCGGATCGGGTGGCGACGCTGCTTCAGCAGGCCCAGGCCAGGCGCGCCATTTGCTACGGCTGTTTCATGTCCCTGATGGAAGTCTATTATCGTGTCTGGAAGGACGAGGGCGAGGCGGCCGGGCGGCTCGCCTACGAGCAGTGCCGTTCCTTGCCCATGGAGTGGATACACGAATCCGCCGACCTGCTGGAAGCGGCGGCCGAGATCAAGGCAAGCCATCCGCTGTCGCTGGCCGACGCATGGATTGCCGCCGCGGCGCGCCTTGCCGGGGCGAAGCTGGTTCACAAGGATCCAGCGTTTGCGGCTCTCAAGATTCCGCAGGGCGTGCTGCCGCTGAATTTAGGCGATCAGCGCGCCAGCTTGCTGGTCAGGCGGTGTTTCGGGTTTTCGCCGCTACGGGCAGCGGCTGTCCTTGCCCAGCTTCATCCACTTCGTCAGCCAGTCCTTGACGCGCTGCCGGGCGTGGCGGGTGGCCACCTTTTCCTCGGGCGTCTGGTCGGGGCGGAAGTCGAAGGCGCGCCGCGCCAGCGGGTAGCCCTGCAGTTCGACCGGGACGCCGCGTTCCCACAGGGCGTAGAAGGCGCGGCCGGTGCTCATGCGGCGCAGCTCGAAGTCCTGCTCGCCGATGAGGAACAGCGTCGGCGTGGTGATCTGCATGACCTCGGGGGCGACGCGGAACAGCTGGTCGGGCTCGGGGGCGTTGGGGTTCTGCATGTGGCCGTAGTAGCTGGCGATGGCGGCGATGTCCTTGCCGCGCTTCGCCGCCAGGCGGATGGCGTAGTAGGGGCCGCGCGACTGGCCGACGATGCCGGCGGGCATTTTGCAGGCACTGGGGTGCTTGAGCAGGAAATCCAGCGCCGCCTCGACGTCGCCCTCGGTCGCCGGGTCGTGCTCCGAGGGCCAGCGCTCGATCATGCGCCCGGCCTGCCAGTCCGGCATCACGACGAGGAAGCCCTGGTCGGCGAGCTCCGCGATGTGCTTCTGCTCGTTCTCGTCCACGCCGCGCTTGGCGTGGATGAACAGCACCGGCGGAAACGGCCCCTTGCCGGCCGGGACGGCGATGGACAGCGGGATGTCGACATCGCCCGCCTTGATGGTCGTCTGCTCGATGGTGGCGGCGTTCGCGGTGATGGAGCCGAGGGCTGAACAACAGGACGGGGAGAGCGCGTTTCATGGTGTTCATAGCAGGGGCTTGAGCGCAGCTTCGAGCTGCTCGTTGGAAATGGCGCCGACGTGGCGCAGCGCGAGGGTACCGTCGCGGCCGATCAGAAAGAAGCGCGGCGGTGCGCGCGTGGGGCCGAAGATCTCCGAATGGTGCGGCGAGCGCATCGCCACGGGGAAGATGTAGCGGTGGTCCTGCCAGAACTCATCCACCTCGATCCGCTCGGCGTCGATCGACAGCGCCAGCAGTTCGAAGCCGGCGGCCTTGTGTTTCTGGTAGAGCTTCTGCAGTTCCGGCAGTTCCTTGCGGCAGGTCGGGCACCAGGTCGCCCAGAACACCACGAGCAGCGGGCGGCCGGAGAGCGACTTGCCGGTCAGGGTGCGGCCGTCGAGCAGAACGGTGTCGAAGGCGGGGAGCTTGTCGCCGACGGCGGGCTGGGCCGCGGCGACCGGCTGCGCAGCGGGCGTTCCGGCAAGGGCGAATAGCAGCAGGGGCAGCAGTAGGTGGAGCGGGCGAAACAGTTGGGGGAACATCGGCGATCTCCTCCCGTATAGGACGCTCAGACCGCCGCGTTTATTTCATCGGCGTCGCGCACGGCTGCGAGCAGTGCGGCGCCGTAGCGTTCGGCCTTGGCCGCGCCGATGCCCGCCACCGTCAGCAGTTCGTCCGGCGTTTGCGGCCGCAGGCTCGCCAGTTCGTGCAGGGTACGGTCGTGGAGGATCACGTAGGCGGGCACGCCCTGTTCGCGGGCGGTGGCGGCGCGCCACTGGCGCAGGGTTTCGTAGAGACCGCTGGCCTGCGGCAGCAGCGGCGCCGGCGCGGCGCGGCGCTTCCCGGCCGACTTGGTGCGGGCGGCCTGGCGCCGCAGCATCAGGGTGGTCTCGCCCTTGAGCACGGGCCGCGCCGCGTCGGTGAGCTTGAGCGCGCCGTAGTGATGGGCGTCAGCATGGAGCAGTCCGCCCGCCAGCAGCTGGCGCGCGACGCCGCGCCAGCCGGCCTCGTCGAGGTCGGCGCCGACGCCGAAGGTGGGCAGGGACTCGTGGCCGAACTGGGCGACCTTCTCGGTGCTCTTGCCGCGCAGGATGTCGATGAGGTGGCCGGCGCCGAAGCGCTGGCCGGTGCGCAGGGCCGCCGACATGAACTTGCGCGCGGCCTCGGTGCCGTCCCACAGCTCTGGCGGAGCGAGACAGGTGTCGCAGTTGCCGCAGGCCGCGTGTTCTTCGCCAAAATAGCGCAGCAATAGCGTGCGGCGGCAGCCGGCGGCTTCGCAGTAGCCGAGCATGGCATCGAGCTTCTGCCGCTCGATGCGCTTCTGTTCCTCGGGCGCGGCCGACTCGTCGATGCGCTGGCGGTGGATCACCACGTCGTTCATGCCGTAGGTCATCCATGCTTCGGCCGGCTCACCATCGCGCCCGGCGCGTCCCGTCTCCTGGTAGTAGGCTTCGAGGCTCTTGGGCAGGTCGAGGTGGGCGACGAAGCGCACGTCGGGCTTGTCGATGCCCATGCCGAAGGCGATGGTGGCGACCATGACGATGCCATCGTCGCGGACGAAGCGCTGCTGATTGTCTCGGCGCGATTCCGCGTCCATGCCGGCGTGATAGGGCAGGGCAGTGATGCCCTGGGTTTGCAGCCAGGCGGCGGTCTCGTCGACCTTCTTGCGCGAAAGGCAATAGACGATGCCTGCCTCGCCGCGATGACCGGCGAGGAAGGCCGCGAGCTGGCTGCGCGGGTTGTCGCGGTCGACCACGATGTAGCGGATGTTGGGGCGGTCGAAGCTGGCGACGAAGACCTGAGCTTCGTCGAGGCCGAGGCGGCGGCGGATCTCCTCGCGCGTCAGTGCGTCGGCGGTGGCGGTGAGCGCGATGCGCGGCACCTGCGGGTAGCGTTCGTGGAGGATGGAGAGCTGGATGTATTCCGGGCGGAAGTCGTGGCCCCACTGCGAGACGCAATGCGCCTCGTCGATGGCGAAGAGGGCGATGCGCTGCTCGCCGGCGAGGCGGTCGAGCAGGCCGAGGAAGCGGTCGGTCAGCAGCCGTTCCGGCGCGACGTAGAGCAGGTCGAGGTCGCCGGCGAGCAAAGCCCGCTCGGTCGCCATCGCGCTGGCGGCGTCGAGGCTGGAGTTGAGGAAGGCGGCCTTGACGCCGAGCTGCAGCAGGGCGTCGACCTGGTCCTGCATCAGCGCGATCAGCGGCGAGACGACGATGCCGCAACCCGGGCGCAGCAGCGCCGGCAACTGGTAGCACAGCGACTTGCCGCCACCGGTCGGCATCAGCACCAGGGCGTCGCCGCCGCCGATCAGATGCCCAACGATTTCGGCCTGGGCGCCGCGGAAGGCGGGAAAACCGAAGACGCGCTGGAGTACGCCGAGGGCCTCGGCCATCGAAGCAGGCATCGGCGACTTACTGATCGCCGGCGTCGGGCTTGTTCAACGTGACGATGCCCTTGAGCCGCGTGGTGGCGATGACGTGCAGCACGATGCCGCAGCCGACGAAGAACACGACAGAGGCCATCAGGCTGGCCTGGATGGCGTCGTAAGCACCCCGGGCGGGATAGAGGGCCGCGCCGACGGCGCAGCCGATGCCGGCGATGTAGCACAGCACGGCGATGGCCATCGCGATTTTCTGGCCGAAGGTTTTTTCCATGGGATACCCGGGAAGTTAGGGGAAGGCGACTGCGCGGCAGCCGGTGGCAGCGCAGGCGAGATAGCCGCCGCCACCGGTTTCAGTCCATTCCGGCAGCACCCAGCGCTCGCAGGCGCGGCCGCCGACATCGAGCGGATGGCGGGCGGGGCGGTGGGTGTGGCCGTGGATCATGCGCTCGACCTCGTGGCAGCGGAAGGCCGCGCTGACCGAAGATGCGGCGACGTCCATGATCTCGTAGGGCTTGCCCTGCTTCTCGTGTTCACTGCTGGCGCGCAACTGCTCGATGCGGGCGCGACGCTCGGCCAGAGGCAGGGCGAGGAAGTCGCGCTGCCAGCGCTCGTCGCGGACCATGGCGCGAAAGCGCTGGTAGTCGGCGTCGTCGGTGCAGAGCGTGTCGCCGTGGAGCAGCAGGGTTCGCATGCCGGCGAGGTCGACGACGATTTCATCGGGCAGCAGGCGTGCCCCGGTCGCAGCGCAGAATTTTTCGCCGACCAGGAAGTCGCGGTTGCCCGGCAGGAAGTAGATCGCCGTCCCGCCAGCGCCGACTTTCTTGATCGCGGCGCAGATGCCGGCATTGAAGGGATCTTCGAGGTCGTCGTCGCCGGCCCAGTATTCGAACAGGTCGCCGAGCAGGTAGAGCGCCTCGACCTCGCGCGCCGGGCCGGCGAGAAAACGCTCGAACAAATGTACTGTGCCCGGGCGGGCCGGGCACAGGTGCAGGTCGGAAGCAAGCAGAATCAAACGACTTCGGCCTTCTGGATCACCACGTCCTCGACCGGCACGTCTTGGTGGAAGCCCTTGTTGCCGGTCTTGACGGCGCGGATCTTGTCGACGACGTCCAGGCCCTCGACCACCTGGCCGAAGACGCAGTAGCCCCAGCCGTTGCCGCTCGGGGCCTTGAAGTCGAGGAAGTCGTTGTCTACGGTGTTGATGAAGAACTGGGCCGTGGCCGAGTGCGGGTCGCCGGTACGGGCCATGGCGACGCTGCCGCGCTTGTTCTTCAGGCCGTTGCCGGCCTCGTTCTCGATCGGCTCGCGCACCGGCTTCTGCTTCATGCCGGGCTCGAAGCCGCCGCCCTGGATCATGAAGCCCGAAATCACGCGGTGGAACACGGTGTTGTCGTAGTGGCCGGCGGTGACGTAGTCGATGAAATTCTGCGCCGACTTGGGGGCCTTCTCGGCATCGAGTTCGATGGCGATGGTGCCGAAGCTGGTGGTGAGCTTGATCATGTTATTTCTTCTCGGAAAGGAGTTTGACGGATTCGATGACGACCGGCGTGGTCGGTACGTTCTGGTGGAAGCCGGCGTTGCCGGTGGGGACCTTGGCGATCTTGCCCACGATATCCATGCCCTGCGTGACCTTGCCGAACACGGCATAGCCCCAGCCATTGCCGCTCGGGGCCTTGAAGTCGAGGAAGGCGTTGTCCTTGAGGTTGATGAAGAACTGCGCCGAGGCCGAGTGCGGGTCGGAGGTGCGCGCCATGGCCAGCGTACCGGTCAGGTTCTTGAGGCCGTTGTTGGCTTCGTTCTGGATGTTCGCGCGCGTTTCCTTCTGCTTCATGTCGGGAGTGAAGCCGCCGCCCTGGATCATGAAGTCGGGGATGACGCGGTGGAACACGGTGCCGGCGAAGAAGCCGTCCTTGACGTATTGGACGAAATTTTCGACGGTCTTGGGTGCCTTGTCGGCGTAAAGCTCGATGGTGATCGTGCCCTGGTTGGTCTTCATTTCGACCACGGGGTTGGCGGCCCAGGCCGACAGCGATATGCAAAGGGCGGCGATAGCCGCCAACAATTTCTTCATGGGAAAACTCCTGAAAAAAACCGGGCTGCGCCCGGGATGAACTTAGGCCGCGCCCTCGTAGATGATCTTCCAGCGCCCGTCTTCCTTGATCCAGTACTGGCGCTTCTTCATCTGGTTGGAGAGGTTGCTGCTCTTGTAGTCCTGGTCGAAGGTGACGACGACGTATTCTTCCTTGCCGGGATTGCGGAACATGCTGATGTCGCCGGTGCCGACCTTGATCCAGCTTTTTGCCGCATTGACCTTGCGCTTCTGCTCGACCCAGGCCTGCAGGCCTTGGCTGTCGGCCTGGAACTTGTTCGAATAGTGGCGGGCGTAGCGGTCGGTGTCGCGGCTTTCCCAGTCCTTGCGCCATTCGTCGATCATGGACAGCAGCGATTGGCGTTCCGCCTGCCAGTCGTCGAGCGACAGCCATTCGATCGAGTTGCTGATGATCACCGGGGTCAGGCCGATCTGCATGTTCTTGGACAGCGCGTCGAGGTCCTGGTTGGCCAGCACCACGCAACCGTCGGAGGCCTTGGGCGGGCGCGAGAAAGTGTCGGAGGGAGTGCCGTGCAGCCAGATGCCGTGGCCGTTGCGGCCCTGGCGCTTGTCCCACTCGTTGGGGTAGTTGATGGGGAAGGCGCCGCTGCCGTAGAAGTCGGTGAGCTTCTGGCGCGGCAGGCTGGAGGTGACGTGATAGACGCCGATGGGCGTCTTCTTGTCGCCTTCCTTGAGCTTCTCGGAACCGAGCTTGCCGTGCGAAATGTAGTAGTCGGCGACGAAGCGCGGCGTGCCCTTGTCATTCTGATAGACGTAGAGCCGCGCCTTCTGGGTATCGACGACGATGGCGTACTTCTGGTCGGCCTGCATCTGCAGCAGGTAGCGCGGCACGTAGTCGGCGGTGGGCTTGCTCTTGTAGGCCTTGAGCCGGGCCAGCGCCTCTTCGCGCAGGTCGGCGACCTTCTCCTGCTGTCCGCCCTGCGCACCTTCACCGAAGGTCTTGAGTTGCTTGCTGCGGGCTAGCAGCAGATCGCCCTTGATCAGGTTGCCGAGGCGGAAGTTGGGGTAGGCCTTGAGCAGGTCTTCGGTCTGGCGCAGCGCGGCTTCCCACTTGTTGGCCTCGATCTGCTCGAAGACCCCGGCCAGCAGCGGCTCGGGGCCGGAATCGGTGTAGCGCGCGGTGCCGGCTGCGAAGGCGCCCGTCGCGACGGCGGCCATCAGGGTGATGGCCAGCGGGAGGAGGCGGAGGCGCAGCGCCCTGAGCATCAGCTGCCGATCTTCTCTTGCTGGATCAGCCACTTGCCGTCACGCTTGACCATTTCGAGCACCTTATTGCTGGAGGTCTTGAGCGAGGCCGACTTGTAATGCTGGCGGAATTTGACGGTGGCGCGATCGGCGCCGTCGAGGCTGACGCGCAGATTATCAAAGCTGACCTGGATCGCGCCGGGCTTGGCGATACGTTTCTGGCGTTCGCTTTCCCAGGCCGGGCGGGATTCGCCGCCGGGGGTCTTGAAGTCCTTGGCGTAGTGGGAGAGGTAGCCCTTGACGTCCTTCTTCGACCAGGCGGCGGCCCAGGCGCTGACGACCTTGGCGACCTCGGCGTCGGCATCGCCTGCAGGGGCGGCCGGCTTGGGTTCGGCGGCCGGTTTCGGCTCGACCGCGGGCTTGGATTCAACCGCCGGCTTGGCCGGTGCGGCGGGAGCGGTGACTGCAGGAGCAACTGGCGTGGGAGCCACGGCGACCGGGGCAACCGCGACCGGCTTGGGCTCGGGAGCGGCAATGGGCTTGGTCTCGGCCGGCTTGGCTTCGGCGACTTTCACTTCGGCGACGGCCGGCTTGACGGCTGCAGGCTTGACGCCGGGGCGCGTGCCCATCAACTCGCGGATCATCGCCAGCTTGGACTGGGCGCTGGCATTGCCCTTGTCGAGTTGCAGGGCCTTGTCGTAGGCCTGGCTGGCCATCCGGGCGTAGATGTCGCCAAGGTTCTCGTGGGCGGTGGCGTACGACGGGTGAGTCCTTATCGCCATTTCCAGCGCCTGCTTGGCCTTGTCGTACTGCTTCTGCTGGGCGTAGATCACGGCCAGGTTGTTGTAGGGTTCGGGCAGTTCGGGGTAATCCTCGGTGAGCTTGGTGAAAATGACGATCGCGTCATTGGTCTTGCCCATCTCGGTCAGGATCAAGCCCTTGAGAAAACGGCCCTGCGCGTCCTTGGGCTTGCCGGCAAGGTGCTTGTCGACCTGGTCGAGGGCCTGGGGGTGCTGTCCCTGCTTGAGGAAACGCTGGGCGTCCTGCAGGTTGTCGGCATGGGCCGGCAGCGAGATCAGGGACAGGCCGGCCCAACCGACGAATGCGACGGCCAGGAGGGTCTTGCGGCAGGGGAAATCGCGGAAATTGAGCATGGTATACTTGCGTCGAAGCTGCGCCAGACGGTCGGATTTGACTGGCGATTCTATCAAGAAGGCGCCCCTCCTCACAACTTTCGGGGGCGTCGGAAGGCCCGAGAACGGCCGTTTTCCCTTATCTTTTCCCCTTCGGCATGCTCAAGCTCTACAACTCCCTGCACCGCGAGATTCAGGATTTCGCGCCGATCGAGCCGGGGCGCGTCCGCATGTATGTCTGCGGCATGACGGTCTACGATTACTGCCATCTCGGCCACGCTCGTGTCATGGTGGTGTTCGACATGGTGGCGCGCTGGTTGCGCGCGGGCGGCTTCGATGTCACCTACGTCCGCAACATCACCGACATCGACGACAAGATCATCCGCCGTGCCGGCGAGAACGGCGAGTCGATCCGCAGCCTCACCGACCGTTTCATCGCCTGCATGAACGAGGACGCCGAGGCGCTGGGCGTGCTCAAGCCCGACTTCGAGCCGCGGGCAACCGAATACGTGCCGCAGATGCTGGCGATGATCGGCCAGTTGGAGCGGAACGGCCTGGCCTACCAGGCCGGCCCGGCCGGCGAAGGCGACGTCTGCTATGCCGTGCGCAAGTTTGAGGGCTACGGCAAGCTCTCCGGCAAGTCACTGGAAGACCTGCGTGCCGGCGAACGCGTCGACGTGCGCGAGGGCAAGCACGATCCCCTCGACTTCGTGCTGTGGAAGGGCGCCAAGGCCGGCGAGCCGGCCGAGGCGCAATGGGATTCGCCCTGGGGCAGGGGGCGGCCCGGCTGGCACATCGAGTGCTCGGCGATGGGCTCGGACATCCTCGGCCGGCATTTCGACATCCACGGCGGTGGCCAGGACCTGCAGTTTCCGCACCACGAGAACGAGATCGCCCAGTCCGAGGGCGCCCATCAGTGCAGCTTCGTCAATTACTGGATGCACAACGGCTTCGTTCGCGTCGACGACGAGAAAATGTCGAAGTCGCTGGGCAACTTCTTCACCATCCGCGAAGTGCTGAAGACCTATGACGCCGAGGTGGTGCGCTTCTTCATCCTGCGTGCCCACTACCGCAGTCCGCTCAACTACTCCGACGCCCATCTCGACGATGCGCGCGGCGCGCTCACCCGGCTCTACACCGCACTGAAGGGCGCCGGTGACAAGGGCGCCGAGGGCCGGCTGGACTGGAACGAGCCGCACGCGCAGCGCTTCAAGGCCGCGATGGACAACGACTTCGGCACACCCGAGGCGATGGCCGTGCTGTTCGACCTCGCCAACGAGATCAATCGCGGCCGCGATCCGGGGCTGGCCGTCCAGCTCAAGGGATTGGGCAGCGTGCTGGGCCTGCTGCAACGCGACCCGGTCGAATTCCTGCAGTCCGTGCCCGGTGCGGCAGGGGCGGCGGGCGATAACGCGGTCGAGGAAATCGAAGCGCTCATCGAAGCGCGTGCCGCCGCCAAGAAGGCGAAGAACTTTGCCGAGTCGGACCGGATCCGCGACGAGCTCAAGGCGGCCGGCATCGTGCTCGAGGACGGGCCGCAGGGCACTACGTGGAGACGCGCCTAGGCTCAAGCGCTTGGTAGCGCCGCGCTTGGGCCCTAGCGCGCTTCCCGCACCTTCTCGAGAATCTCCAGCAGGTCCTTTTCCCAGAGCGCGAACACCGGCTTGAGTTCCGCAGCCGGGAAGAATTCGCCCAGTACGCTCGGCCGGTTGGTCGAGAGCAGGGTCTGGTCGCCTTCGGCGAAGATGGCGATATTCAGCGGCAGGAAGGGCATAAGTTGCGGGTGCTTGCCGGCCAATAGGGCAAGTTCATCGGGCTTGCCATAGAAGACGACGCGATACTTGTCGGTCTTGTAGCCGCGGGCCTCGAGGCCGACATCGACGCGTTGCACTCGCGCCACTTTGTAGCCCTGGGCCGAGATGGCGTTTTGCAGCGTCAGCATCGCTCCCTCGAAATCCTGCCCCGAGCGAATGATCAGCATCTGGTCGGCATGAGCGGCCGGCGCCAGCAGTGCCAGAACCATGAGCCAGGTTAAGAAGTGTCGCAGCGGTTTCACAACGTTGCGTCCTCCATGATGGTCTGGTACATCTTGGTCAACTGCTCGCACATCTCGGCAAGCTCGGAGTTGTTGAAGAACTGGCTCAGTCGCTTGGGATTGCTCGCCATCATCGTCACTTTGCCGCCATGCTCGACGATGGTGAAGCGGCACGGCAGGAACAATCCGACGCGGGGGTCGGTGTTGAGGGCCTGGGCCAGCAGGCCGAAGTTGCAAACGTAAACGATGTGCTGGCGGAGGTTTTCCTTCCCGGGCGCGGCGATGCCTTCATCCAGGCTCTGTTCGCGGATGAATACGAAGTTGTTGGTCTCGGCGGCGCGCTTGAGGTTGGCGATGGTGGTCTTCAGGTCGTAGGGCGACTCGACCGACAACACCGGTTCCGGGAGCGCCTGCCCGACATCGCTCTTGCCGAGCGGCGATTTTTCGAAGCTGCGGACGAAGGCGACGAGATCGTCGATATCCTTCTCCGTCAGGCCCTTGTTGAGAAAGGAAAGCATCGGCGTGCCGGCCACGCCTTGCGTCAGGATCGCCTTCATCCGCAGGTCTGGAGTCGATTCGAGAAAACCGGCGTTGTGCAGGGCGGGCGCCATGATGGCCTGGTCGCGCGGACGCGACAGCGTGACGCCCGTGCCCTTGCCGCCTTCACCGTTGGCGCCGTGGCAACTGGCGCAGTGCTTCTGGTAGTGCTTGCCGCCATTTTCAATGTTGCCATCGATGCGGGTTGCCGCATAGGTGGCGAATGATCCGGGGTTCCAGCTGCCGATGTGCGCGACGATGGCATCGACCTCGGCATCGGCCAGCGTCGCGAAAGCCGGCATCACGCGTCCCGGGCGACCGAGCCGGATAGTCTTGCGCAGGTGATCGGACGAAGCCAGCGAATGGAACGACGGCAGCGAGAGCGGCACGCCGATGCCGCCGCTGCCGTTCTCGCCGTGACAGGCGGCGCAATTCTGGGCATAGAGTCGGGCACCTTCGGCGGCTTGTGCCTGCAACGTTGGCACCAGGGCCAGCAGCAGGAGCGGGGTGGCGAAGAGTCTCATGAGCGCTGGCACTCCGGGAGAGGCATTGGAATCAACTGAGCGATTCTACATTGGCCTCGGCCGGGGGCCGTCGGGTGGGACGGCCGATGCCTTGCCATGGCTAAAGGCAGCGGCTTTGCCTGAAGTGTGGAAAATTGATCGCTGTCAAAGAAACGTACCAGCGTGAGGTAGATGCTTCCGCGCCATAGGTGTCGCATCACCTATCCACCATCAAATTTCGGGGAGCCAAAATCTATGAAGACGCGCAAGCTCGTTAGTTCTCTCAAGTACGCTTTGCTGCCGGCCGCGCTGTTTGGCGCCTTCGGCAGTGCCCTGGCGCAAGCGCCGGCCGCTGCGCCGACGCTGACGGCCGACGAAAAGGCCACAGCCAAGAAGATTTACTTCGAGCGTTGCGCCGGCTGCCACGGTGTGCTGCGCAAGGGTGCCACCGGCAAGAACCTCGAGCCGCACTGGACCAAGAAGCTGCCGGACGGATCAACCCAGGAGGGCGGCACGCTCAAGCTCGGCCAGAACCGCCTCGAGAAGATCATCGCCTACGGTACCGAAGGCGGCATGGTGAACTTCGACGACATCCTGACGAAGGAAGAGCTCGCCCTGATGGCCAAGTACATCCAGACCACCCCGGATGTGCCGCCCGAGTACAGCTTCAAGGAAACGGTGGATTCGTGGAAGGTCATCGTGCCGGTCAAGGATCGTCCGACCAAGCAGATGAACAAGTACAACCTCAAGAACATGTTCTCGGTCACCCTGCGCGACACCGGCGAAGTCGCACTGATCGATGGCGATACCAAGGAAATCCGCAGCATCGTCAAGACCGGCTATGCGGTGCACATATCGCGCCTGTCCGCATCCGGCCGTTATGTCTATGTGATCGGCCGCGATGGTCGCCTGTCGCTGATCGACCTGTGGATGGAGAAGCCGGCCGTCGTGGCTGAAGTCAAGATCGGCTTCGATGCGCGTTCGGTCGATACCTCCAAGTTCAAGGGCTTCGAAGACAAGTACGCAGTGGCCGGCTCCTACTGGCCGCCCCAGTACGTGATCATGGATGGCGACACGCTGAAGCCGCGCAAGGTTGTTTCCACCCGCGGCATGACCGTCGATGGCGAGTACCATCCGGAACCGCGTGTGGCCTCCATCGTCGCTTCCTTCATCAAGCCGGAATGGGTTATCAACATCAAGGAAACCGGCCAGATCCTGCTGGTGGATTATTCCGACATCGAAAACCTGAAGACCACCACTATCGGCTCCGCCAAGTTCCTGCATGACGGTGGCTGGGATGCGTCCAAGCGCTACTTCCTGGTGGCGGCCAATGCCTCCAACAAGATCGCTGCGGTCGACACCAAGACCGGCAAGCTGGCGGCGCTGGTCGATACCGCCAAGATCCCGCATCCGGGGCGCGGCGCCAACTTCATGCATCCGAAGTTCGGTCCCGTCTGGGCTACCGGCCACCTCGGCGCCGATGTCGTGACGCTGATCAGCACGCCGTCCGACGACAAGAAGAACGCCAAGTTCAAGGAGTTCAACTGGAAGGTCGTTCAGGAAATCAAGCACGTGCCTGGCAACCTGTTCGTCAAGACCCATCCCAAGTCCAAGCACTTCTGGGCCGACGCGCCGCAGAACCCGGAGAAGGTCACTGCCGAATCCGTGGTGGTGTGGGACATGGCCGACCTATCCAAGCCGAAGAAGGTCATCAACGTCGCCAAGGATTCCGGCCTGCCCGAGACTAAGGCGATCAAGCGCGCCGTGCATCCCGAGTACAGCGCCGATGGTTCCGAGGTGTGGATCTCGCTGTGGGGCGGCAAGACCGACCAGTCGGCCATCGTGGTGTATGACGACAAGACGCTCGAGATGAAGAAGGTGATCACCGATCCGAAGATCATCACCCCAACCGGCAAGTTCAACGTCTACAACACGCAGCACGACATTTATTAATAGTTCTGATGCCGCAATGATGCCGGGGGGCGGAGCGTTCGGCCCCCCGGTTTTTTCATTTCTTGAGGGGCGTCAACCCCGGTAGGCAAAGGACGTTCTAAAATCAAAAAAAATGTAGTCATATCAACCAAGGAGTCTGACATGTACAAGAAGCTCATCGCTTCCTCGATCGCCGCTATGCTGGCCTGCGGTGCCGGCACCGCCGTCGCCGCGCCCGACTGGGGCAAGGTGCCGAGCAAGAAGATCACCGTGTTCTACCCCGGCGTGTCGCCGATCGAGTGGATCACCAAGGGTACCGAGCACGGCGGGGCCAAGGGCCTGAAGAAGGGTGAAAGCTGCGCCAGCTGCCACGACGAGGAAGCCGCGGACATGGGCAAGAAGATGGTCACCGGCCAGAAGCTCGAGCCGAACGTCATCAAGGGCAAGGCCGGATCGATTCCCGTGACCGTCCAGGCCGCCAACGACGGCACCAACCTCTACATGCGCTTCACCTGGAAACAGCCGGCGGCCAGCGGCGGCGGCGCCGACAAGGAAACCCCGGTCAAGCTGGCCATCATGCTCGAGGACAACAAGGTCGAGCGCGCCAACCTCTCCGGTTGCTGGGAAACCTGCCACCAGGACGTGCGCACCATGCCCGGCGTTTCCGACGACAAGAAGACCAAGTACGTCAAGGAGGGCAGTGTCGCCAGCGGCAAGTACTACGACCTGCTGCAGTGGAAGAGCAAGGCCAACAAGGGCACCGACGGCTACGTCGCCGACAAGCGCGTGATGGAAGGCGGCAAGGGCCTGGTCGAGGCCAAGGGCGAACTGAAGGGCGACACCTGGACCGTGACCTTCACCCGCAAGCTCGCGGGCGGCGGCGAGGGCGACATCGCCATGGCCTCGGGCAAGGTCTACAACTTCGGCTTTGCCATCCATGACGACCATTCGATTGGCCGGCTCCACCACGTCTCCCTCGGCTACACGCTGGGCATCGACGCCAAGGCCGACATCACTGCCGCCAAGTAATCTCTTCTACGCAATGTCCTCGCGTACGCGGTGGACGCAAATCGGGGCAGCCCTCGCGGTAGCGGGGTCTGCCCTTTTTCTCGTGCCATGCGCCCATGCCGGCGACACCGTGGAGGTGACAATCGCCGACTACAAGTACGCGCCGGCCGAACTCAGGGTCAAGCCGGGCACTACGGTGAAATGGATCAACGGCGAGAAGCGCACCAGCCACTCGATTCTTTTCCTCGGACCCGACGGCTTCGAATCGGAGCGTATATTCCCGGGTGAATCCTGGCATCGCACTTTTGAGCGGCCCGGCAGCTATCCCTACCGCTGCGGTCCGCACCCTGAGATGAAGGGCGTGGTCGAGGTGGCCGAATAGCCCCGCGCGTGGCGGGCAGCCCGATTTGACGCGCGTCAATGTCGTTGCCATCCGGAACCGTCATCCTAGCGCCGTGTTCAACGGAAAACTGGCACTCGCGCTGATGGTGGCTGGAACGGTTCATGCGGCGGACCCCGATGCTGCTCGCCAAGGCGAGTTGGTGCGGCTGGTGCGTCAGGATTGCGGCTCCTGTCATGGCATGCGGTTGACCGGCGGGCTGGGCTTGCCGTTGACCGCCGAGGCATTGCGCGACAAGCCCTTCGATGGTTTGGTGGCGACGGTCATTTACGGTCGCCCCGGTACGGCGATGCCGCCGTGGAAGTCGATCATTTCCGAGAACGATGCCGAATGGATCGTGCGCCGGCTGATGCAGGGATTCCCGGAGGAGGCGCGATGACGCGCTGGTTGGGATTCGCTGCGCTGCTGCTGCTGAGTGCCTGCGCCCACACCGGGCTGCGCGAAGATGGACATTTGCGCGGAACGGGCGATCTCGGCGTCGTCATCGAGCGCGCCACGGGGCGCGTCGCCATCGTCGATACGACCGCCAAGGCGGTGCTCGCCCGCGTCGAC
This sequence comes from uncultured beta proteobacterium, assembly GCA_963709555.1. GTDB lineage: Bacteria > Pseudomonadota > Gammaproteobacteria > Burkholderiales > Rhodocyclaceae > Sulfurisoma. The sequence goes on from CAVPWR010000003.1 coordinate 139,218, forward strand.
GGCCTCGGCGACCTTTCCCACGCCTCGGTGGTGTTTGCCCGCGACGGACGCTACGCCTACGTCTTCGGCCGCGACGGCGGGCTGACGAAAGTGGACTTGCTGCTGGCGCGGATCGACAAGCGCGTGATGCAGGCCGGCAACAGCATCGGCGGCGCGATATCGCAGGACGGCCGACTGGTGGTGGCCCAGAACTACGTGCCCGGTGGCATCAAGGTGTTCGACTCGATCACGCTGGAACTGCTGTCCGAAGTGCCGGCGCAATCGAAGGTTGTGGGCCTAGTCGACCTGCCAGGCCAGCGCTTCGCTTATGCACTCTTTGACAAGGGCGAGATCTGGGTCAGCGACCTGTCCGAGCCCCGTGCGCCGAAGACGCAGAAGTTTCCCGCCGGCAGCCAGCCTTACGACGGCCTGGTGACGCCCGATGGCCGCCACTACATGGCCGGCCTGTTCGGCGAGGACGGCATCGCGCTGCTCGACACCTGGCGGCCGGAGCAGGGCGCGAAGAAGATCCTCGAGCACTACGGCAAGGGCCAGGAAAAACTGCCGGTATTCAAGATGCCGCACCTGCGCGGCTGGGCCGTCGCCGGTGGCAAGGCCTACCTGCCCGCGATCGGCCGCCACGAAGTGCTGCTGGTCGATACCGCGACCTGGAAGGAGGCCGGCCGCGTCAAGGTCAAGGGCCAGCCGGTGTTCGTCATGGCGCGACCGGACGGCCGCCAGGTCTGGGTGAACTTCGCCTTCCCCGACAACGGCTGGGTGCAGGTGATCGATACCTTGAGCGGCCAGATCGTGCAGACATTGCAGCCGGGCAAGGCCATCCTGCACATGGAATTCACCCCGCGCGGCGAGCATGTCTGGCTGTCGGCGCGCGACGACAACCTGGTCTCGATCTACGACACTCAAAGTTTCGCGCGGCTGGCGACGCTGCCGGCCGACAGCCCCTCGGGCATCTTCTTTACCTCGCGCGCCGCGAGGACGGGATTCTGACCATGGACTCGCCCTACAGCCCGCTCGAATTCGAACTGCTCAACGCCTGGCAGCGCGACCTGCCGCTGGTGTCCCGGCCGTTTTCCGTGGTGGGAGAAAAAGTCGGCGATGGCGAGACGGCGGTGATCGAGACCCTGGCGCGGCTGCAGCGGCGCGGCGCCATCAGCCGCGTCGGCGCGGTGTTCGCGCCGCGGCGCATCGGTGCCAGCACGCTCGCCGCGCTGGCCGCTCCCCCCGAGCGTCTGGAGGAAGTCGCCGCGCTGGTCAGCGCGCGGCCCGAGGTCAACCACAACTACCAGCGCGAGCATCATTTCAACCTGTGGTTCGTGGCGACGGCGTCCGACCAGCGCCGACTCTCCGCTACCCTCGACGCCATCGCCGCAGCTACCGGCTGTCCGGTGATGTCGCTGCCGCTGCAGGAAGAGTTTCACATCGACCTCGGCTTCGACCTCGCCGGCCGTGACGGCAAGACGATGCGCGCGGCGCATCCCTGTCTTGGCAACGAGGCCACGCAGGTAGCGCCGACCGCCGAGGATCAGGCGCTCATGGCGGCGCTGCAGCCGGGGCTGGAACTGGTGGCACGGCCCTTCGCCAAACTGGCGGAATGCGCCGGACTGAGCGAGGCCGCCGTGCTCGAGCGCATCGGTGTCTGGCTCGATTCCGGCATCGTCAAGCGCTTCGGCGTCGTCGTGCGCCACCACGAGCTCGGCTACAAGGCCAACGCCATGACGGTGTTCGACGTCCCCGACGACCAGGTCGCCGCGGTCGGCGCCAGGCTGGCGCGCGAGGAGGGCGTGACGCTCTGCTACCGCCGTGCCCGCCACCTGCCCGAGTGGCCCTACAACCTCTACTGCATGGTGCATGGCCGCTCGCGCGAGGAGGTGCTGCCGGTGATCGAACGGCTCTGCCGCATCGCCGGCTATCCCTGCGAGGCATTGTTCAGCCTGCGCCGCTTCAAGCAATGCGGTGCGCGCTACTTCGGTGACGCGGCAGGCTGAGCCGGTCGCCTCGCTCGACGAGGCCGACCGTGCCATCATCAATGCCCTGCAGGGCGGCTTCCCGCTCGCCGACGAGCCCTATCGCGAGGTGGCGGAAGCGCTGGGACTGAGCGAAGACGATCTGCTGTCGCGCCTGCGACGCCTTCTCGACCAGCGCGTGCTGACCCGCTTCGGTCCGATGTTCCAGGTCGAGCGCATGGGCGGCGCCTTCGTGCTGGCGGCGCTGAAGGTGCCCGAGGCCGAGTACGAGCGCGTCGCGGAACTCGTCAATGGCTTTGCCGAGGTCGCCCACAACTACCGCCGCGAGCACGCCCTCAACATGTGGTTCGTGCTGGCAACGGAAACGCCGGACGGCATCGCGCGGGCCACTGCCGCCATCGAGGCCGCGACCGGGCTGCCGGTGTTCGCCTTCCCCAAGGAGCGCGAATATTTCGTCGAAATGAGGCTGCATGCCGACTGACGCCGATCACGACATCGACCGCCGCCTGATCGTCGCCACGCAAGCAGGGCTACCGCTGGTGCCGCGGCCCTATCACGCGCTGGCCGAAGAACTCGACATGACTCCCGCCGAGGTGCAGGCGCGGTTGCGGGCCATGCTCGGGTCCGGCCTGATTCGCCGCATCGGTGCCGTGCCCAACCACTATGCGCTCGGCTACCGCCACAACGGCATGACGGTGTGGGACGTCGCCGACGAGCGCATCGACGAGCTGGGCGAAAAGGTCGGCGCGCTGTCCTTCGTCACCCACTGCTACCGGCGGCCTAGACATCTCCCTGACTGGCCCTATAATCTGTTCGCGATGGTGCACTGCAAAAGCCGTGCGGAAGCCGATCAGCGGGTCGCGGAAATCGCTGCGCTGCTGGGGTCCGCCTGCCGTGCCCACGATGTGCTGTACAGCAGCCGCATCCTGAAGAAAACCGGATTGCGCCTCGCGGGTTGAAGGCCAAAAGCCCTGCCGCGACGCAGGGAGTCGCAGTTGAGTTCTGCCACAGAAGTTAAACAGGCCAGCCTTGCCTCCATGTCGGTGGCCGCCATGGGCGTCGTTTATGGCGACATCGGCACCAGCCCGCTCTATACCCTGAAGGAAGTTTTCTCCAGCGGTCACCACCCCGTGCCGGTGACGCCGGACAACGTGCTCGGCATCCTCTCGCTGGTGTTCTGGGCGATGACCATCACCGTCTCGCTCAAGTACGTCGTCTTCATCACCCGCGCCGACAACAAGGGCGAGGGCGGCATCATGGCGCTGACCTCGCTGGCCATGCGCACCGAGCGGCTGCACCCCAACATGCTGTGGCTGCTGTCGGCGCTGGGCATCTTCGGCGCCGCGCTGTTCTACGGCGACGCCGTGATCACGCCGGCGCTGTCGGTGCTGTCGGCGGTCGAGGGGCTGGAGGTGGCCACGCCGGCCTTCAAGCCCTATGTCGTGCCGATCGCCGTGGCCATCCTGGTCGGGCTGTTCCTGTTCCAGCGCAGCGGCACGGCGAGCGTGGCCGCGCTGTTCGGGCCGGTGATGCTGTTCTGGTTCGCCACCCTCGGCGCGCTCGGGGTCTGGAACATCATCAAGCACCCGGGCGTGGTCGCCGCGATCAACCCGTGGTACGCGCTGCATTTCTTCGCCGCCAACACGACGCTGGCCTTCCTCGCGCTCGGCGCGGTGGTGCTGGCGATCACCGGCGGCGAGGCGCTCTATGCCGACATGGGGCATTTCGGCCGGCGGCCGATCAAGTGGGCCTGGCTGGTCTATGTCTTCCCGCTGCTCTACCTCAACTACCTGGGGCAGGGCGCACTGATCCTCGACAATCCGGCGGCGATCCAGAGCCCCTTCTTCCTGTCGGCACCCGAGGCGCTGCTGTATCCCGCTGGTCGGCCTGGCGACCGTGGCCACCGTCATCGCCTCGCAGGCGGTGATCTCCGGCGCCTATTCCCTGACCAGCCAGGCCATCCAGCTCGGCTATTGCCCGCGCCTCCAGATCAAGTTCACCTCCGAGCGGCAGATGGGGCAGATCTACATTCCCAACATCAACTGGCTGCTGCTGATCGCGGTGGTCGCGCTGGTGCTGATGTTCCGCACCTCGTCCAATCTGGCGTCGGCCTACGGCATCGCCGTCACGCTGACCATGATGATCGACACCGTGCTGGCCTTCGTCGTGGTGCGCGCGCTGTGGAAGTGGAACTGGCTGCAGGCCGGACTGTTCCTGGCGTTCTTCGTCGTCGTCGATTTCGCCTTCTTCTCGGCCAACATCATCAAGGTGCTCGACGGCGGCTGGTTCCCGCTGGTGCTCGGCGGCCTCATCTTCACCTTCCTCGCCACCTGGAAGCGCGGCCGCGCGCTGCTCTACGAGAGGCTCAAGCAGGACTCGATGCCGCTCGATGCCTTCATCCAGAGCCTTGCATACGGCGGCCCGCATCGCGTCGAAGGCATGGGCGTGTTCATGACCACCAACCCCGACGGCGTGCCGCGCGCCATGCTCCACAACCTGTTGCACAACAAGGTGCTGCACGAGAAGGTGGTGCTGCTCAACGTCCGCGTCGAGGACGAGCCGCACATTCCGGAAGCGGATCGCGTCGAGGTGCGGCCGCTGCCGCAGGGTTTCTACCAGGTGCTGGTGCGCTACGGCTTCAAGGACGAGCCGGACATACCGCTGGCGCTGACGCTGTGCGAGCCGCACGGCCTCAAGTACGAAGTGATGGAAACATCGTTCTTCCTCGGCCGCGAGACCATCGTGCCGCGCGCGCGCGTCGCGCGCATGCCGCGCTGGCGCCAGCTGTTGTTCACCTTCATGTTCCGCAACGCCGAACCGGCGACGACGTTCTTCAAGATCCCGACCAACCGCGTGGTCGAGCTCGGCACCCAGGTCGAGCTCTGAGCGGGGGCGCGGAGCGCCTCACTGCTGCGAATCCTGCAGCGTCGTCAGGTAGGCGAGGATGTCCTGCAGGTCGCTTTCCTTGAGGGTGGCCAGGATGCCGCGGCTGTCGTCCTCGTCATGGGGACGCTCGCCCTTGACGTAGGCATCCATCTGCTTCTTGAGGTAATTCGTGTATTGCCCGATCAGCATCGGGAACTTGCCGCGGCCCTTTCCCGTCTTGGCGTGGCAGGAGGCGCACTGCTTCTGGTAGATCGCGCCGCCGTTGTCCACGTTGCCTTCGGTGCGCGGCACGATCATGACCTTTTCCGTGGCCGTCAGGCGGGTCAGCGCATCGTCGCCGTCCTTGAATACCGGCCACTTGGTCGGCAACTCGATGCCGGCGAGGTAGGCGGAAACGTCCTTGATGTCCGCGTCCGGCAGTTCGCGCTCCTGGGTGTAGGGGAACATCGGGATGTTCATGCGCTTGCGCGAGCGGAAGGAGTGCAGCTGGTCCTCGAGATAGGCGGCGCGCTGGCCGGCGATGCGCGGGTATTCCCCCTTGCTGCCGCCGGCGCCGTACTGGCCGTGGCAGGCGGCGCAGGTGCCGTTGATGTCCTTGCCCTTTTCGATGTCCTGGGCGGCGGCCGGCAGGGCCGGGAGGCTCAGCATGAGGCAAAGGGTGAGGGGCAGGGCGTGGCGCATCGTCGGTCATTCCTCGATTCGGGGGTGCGGCGAATTGTCTCACCGCCATGGCCGACATCCTTGATCGCGATCAGGTCGGGCTCGCGCATAATGCCGGCCATGGATTCCCGCCCACTGATGTCCGACCTGCCTGCCGATGGTGCCGAAACCCTGGCCAGCATGCGGCGGCTGGTGGCGGTGCGCTGGTGGGTGCTGGTCGCTGCCGCGGTGGCCATTCTGGGATTGCCGGCGCTGCTCGCCATCACTTTGCCGACGCTGCCCATGCTGGCGGTGGTTTTCGTGGCGCTGGCATGGAACGGGGTGAGCTGGCGGCGCCTGCGCGCGGCTACGGCCGCCGGGGCCGGCGAACTGTTTTCCCAGCTCTGCTTCGATCTCGTCGTGTTCGGCGCGTTGCTGTTCTTCGGCGGCGGCGCCACCAATCCGCTGGTTTCCCTGCTGCTGCCGCCGGTCGCGGTGGCCGCGCTGACGCTGCCGCCCCGTCTGGTGGCCGGCATTGCCGCGCTGGCGGTGGCGGCCTATTCGCTGCTGATGGTGAGTTTCGTGCCGCTGCCTTTCGACGACCCGGCGCGCGCCGCGCGCCTGCACCTGATCGGCATGTGGCTGACCTTCGTGGTTTCGGTGGCGCTGATCGGCTGGTTCATCCTGCGCATGACGGCGACCATCCGCCGCCGCGACGCCGAACTCGCCCAGGCTCGCGAGCAGGCGCTGCGCGACGAGCGCGTGCTGGCGCTGGGCACGCTGGCGGCGGGTGCCGCGCACGAACTGGGCACGCCGCTGGCGACCATGGCCGTGCTGGCCGGCGAACTGGAGCACGATGCGCAGGTCAGTGCCGATGCGCGCGCCGATCTCAAACTGCTGCGCGAGCAGATCGCCCACTGCAAGCGCATCATCAGCGGCCTGGCCGGAACGCGCCGGCGCCCAGCGCGCCGAATGCGCCGAGCGCATGCGCTGCGACGACTGGCTCGAAGCGGTGCACGCCGGCTGGCGCGCGCTGCGCGGCGACGTGGAATGCGCGCTGCAAAAAGTCGGCGCCGGCGACACGCCGGTGATCGTCGTCGAACCGACGCTGGAACAGGGCATCGTCAACCTTCTCGACAACGCCGCGCGCGCCGGCGGGCCGATCGAGGTACGCGTGGATTGGGATAGCACGCATTTGCTGATCGATATCGGCGACCATGGTCCCGGTTTTTCGCCGGAGGCGCTGGCATCGAGCCGGGGAGACGCCGTTTCCGGCTCACCCGGCGGGCAGCGGCATTGGCTTGTTGCTGACCCGCGCCGCGATCGAAAGGCTGGGCGGCCGCTTGCAACTCCGCAACCGGCCGCAGGGCGGCGGGCAGGCGCGAGTCGAGTTGCCGCTGGCCAGAATTGCATTGGGAAAAAGTGAATGAGTGACATCAGCGACACCCTTCTCGTCATCGACGACGACATCACCTTCAATGCCGTGCTGGTGCGCGCGCTGGAGCGGCGCGGCCACGCCGTGCGCGGTGTGACCGACGCCCGCGAGGTGGCTGCGGTGGCCGGCGAACTAAGGCCGCGCCGCGTCGTCCTCGACCTCAACATCGCCGGCGTCTCCGGGCTGACTCTGATCCCGCTGCTGCTGGAAATCGAGCCGGACTGCCGCATCGTCGTGCTGACCGGCTATGCCAGCATCGCCACCGCGGTCGATGCCATCAAGCTCGGCGCCGTGCAGTACCTGGCCAAGCCGGTCGAAGTCGATGCGATCCTCGGTGCCTTCGACGAGGCGGACGGGACCGACGATGGCGAAGCGGATGCGACGGTCAGCAGCGAACCCCTGTCGGTCGATCGCCTCGAGTGGGAACACATCCAGCGCGTGCTGCGCGAGCACGACGGCAACATCTCAGCCACGGCGCGCGCCCTGAAGATGCACCGCCGCACCCTGCAGCGCAAGCTGGGCAAGAAGCCGGTCAGGAGCTAGTTACGCAGCCCCGGGTCGCGGACTGGAGTCCGCGTCTGTCAGCGAATCAATTGAACAGCCAGGGCTGAATGGCCTTGTGCCCGACCTCGAAGGCCCTGATTTCATCGGCGTGTTGCAGGGTGAGGCCGATTTCGTCGAGGCCGTTGAGCAGGCAATGCTTGCGGTGGGGCGTGATGTCGAAGCCGAACCACTCGCCGGCGGGATTCCTCACGGTCTGCGTCTCCAGGTCGACGCGCAGGCGGTAGCCGTTTTCGGCGGCACACTCGCGGAACAACTGATCGACGATTGCCGCCGAGGCGACGATGGGCAGGATGCCGTTCTTGTAGCAGTTGCCGAAGAAGATGTCGGCGAAGGAGGGCGCGATGACGACCTGGAAGCCGTAATCCTCGATGGCCCAGGGGGCATGCTCGCGGCTGGAACCGCAACCGAAGTTGTCGCGCGCCAGCAGGATCTGCGCGCCCTTGTAGCGCGGCTGGTTGAGCACGAATTCCTTGCGCAGCGGGCGGTTGCTGCAATCCATGCCCGGCTCGCCCTGATCGGCGTAGCGCCATTCGTCGAACAGGTAGGGGCCGAAGCCGGAGCGCTTGATCGACTTGAGGAACTGCTTGGGGATGATCGCGTCGGTATCGACGTTGGCGCGGTCGATCGGGCAGACCAGGCCATCGAGTTGGGTGAATGCTTTCATGGGCGTGTCTCGTTCAGAACTTGCGGATGTCGACGAAGTGGCCGGCGATGGCGGCGGCGGCGGCCATCGCCGGGCTGACCAGATGGGTGCGGCCGCCGGCGCCCTGGCGTCCTTCGAAATTGCGGTTCGAGGTCGAGGCGCAGCGCTCGCCCGGCGCCAGGCGGTCGGCATTCATGGCCAGGCACATGGAACAGCCCGGCTCGCGCCATTCGAAGCCGGCCGCGATGAACACCTTGTCCAGCCCTTCGGCCTCGGCCTGGCGCTTGACGATGCCGGAGCCCGGCACGATCAGCACCTGCTGCACGTTCGCCGCCTTCTTCCTGCCCTTGGCCACCGCGGCGGCGGCGCGCAGATCCTCGATGCGCGAATTGGTGCAGGAACCGATGAACACCTTGTCCAGCTTGATGTCGGCCAGCGGCGTGTCGGCTGCGAGCCCCATGTATTGCAGCGCCCGCTCGATGCCGGCGCGCTTTTGCGGGTCGGCTTCCTTGGCCGGGTTCGGCACGCGTCCGCCGATGGCCAGCACCTGCTCGGGCGAGGTGCCCCAGGTCACCTGCGGTTCGATGCTCGCCGCGTCGAGTTCGACCACGGCGTCGAAGACCGCGTCGGCGTCCGACTTCAGTGTCTCCCAGTACGCCACGGCCTTGTCCCAGTCGGCGCCCTTGGGCGCGTAGGGCCGGCCCTGCAGGTACTCGACGGTCTTCGCGTCGGGCGCCACCAGGCCGGCGCGGGCGCCGCCCTCGATGGCCATGTTGCACAGGGTCATGCGGCCTTCCATGGAGAGGTCGCGAATCGCGGAACCGCCGAACTCGATGGCATAGCCGGTGCCGCCGGCCGTGCCTATCCTGCCGATGATGGCCAGGGCGATGTCCTTCGCCGTCACGCCAGCGCCGACTTTTCCCTCCACCTTGATCAGCATGCGCTTCGAGCGCTTGGCCACCAGCGTTTGCGTGGCGAGCACATGTTCGACTTCCGAGGTGCCGATGCCGTGCGCCAGCGCGCCGAATGCGCCATGGGTGGAGGTGTGGCTGTCGCCGCAGACCACGGTCATGCCCGGCAGGGTGGTGCCCTGCTCCGGGCCGATGACGTGGATGATGCCCTGGTTGGCATGCTTGAACGGGAAATACACCAGGGCGCCGAAATCCTTGATGTTGGCGTCGAGCGTCTCCACCTGCAGGCGCGAGATCGAATCCTTGATGCCTTCGTCCCAGTGGTCGGTCGGCGTGTTGTGGTCCGGATTGGCGACGATGCTGGTGTTGCGCCAGGGCTTGCGGCCGGCCAGGCGCATGCCCTTCGAAGGCTTGCGGGCTGGTCACCTCGTGCATGAGATGGCGGTCGATGTAGAGCAGGCAGGTGCCGTCCGCTTCCTCGCGAACCACATGCGATTCCCATAATTTGTCGTAAAGCGTTTTGCCAGCCATCGCGGCTCCTCTGATGAACTACTTCGGGTAAAGGGTCATGCGGCCTGCTGCGTGCGTTCCTGATCGCGCAGCAGCTTGTATTCGATCGAATCGACCAGTGCCTGCCAGGAGGCGTTGATGATGTCGCTCGACACGCCAATGGTCGTCCAGTTCTCGCTGCCGTCGCTCGACTCGATCAGCACCCGCACCTTGGCTGCGGAGGCCAGGTCGGAATCGAGCACGCGCACCTTGTAATCGGTGAGGCGGATTTCGCCGATGGCCGGGTAGAGGCGCTCCAGCGCCTTGCGCGCGGCCTTGTCGAGGGCATTCACCGGACCGTCGCCTTCGGCGACGGTGAGCACTTCCTGGTCGCCGACGCGCACCTTGATGATCACCGACGAATTGACGTCATTGACCGCCGGCTCGTTGGTGATGACCTTGAACTCGACGAGTTCGAAGAACGGCGTATAGCGCCCGAGCATCTTGCGCACCACCAGGTCGAAGGAACTTTCCGCCGCCTCGAACTGGTAGCCCTCGTGTTCCAGTTCCTTGAGGCGGTCGATGATCCTGCGGGTCTCGGGCGAATCCTTGGTCAGCGTCGGATCGACGACATTGATGCGGGCCAGCAGCGTGCTGCGACCCGCCACCTCGGACATCAGCACGCGGCGGCTGTTGCCGACGAGGTCCGGGTTGATGTGCTCGTAGGAGATCGGGTTCTTGACCACCGCATCGATATGCATGCCGCCCTTGTGGGCGAAGGCATGGCCGCCGACGTAGGCCGCCTTCTCGTTGTGCGGCATGTTGGCGATTTCGCTCACCGAGCGCGCCACCGACGTCAGGTGGCGCATCGCCTCCGCCGGTATGCATTCATGGCCGAGCTTCAATTGCAGGTTCGGAATGATCGAGCAGAGGTTGGCGTTGCCGCAGCGCTCGCCCAGACCGTTGATGGTTCCCTGCACCTGGGTGGCGCCGGCCTGCACCGCGCGGATGGAATTGGCCACCGCCATTTCGCTGTCGTTGTGGCAGTGGATGCCGACGGTGACACTGAAACGCTGGCAGACCTCGCGGGTGATGTCGAAAATCTCGTCCGGAAAGCTGCCGCCGTTGGTATCGCACAGGCAGATGCTGTCGGCGCCGGCGTCGACCGCGGCAGCCAGCGTTTTCATCGCGTATTCCGGGTTGTCCTTGTAGCCGTCGAAGAAATGCTCGGCGTCGAACACCACTTCCTTGCGCTGCTGCTTCAGGTAGCGAACCGTGTCGCCGATCATGCAGAGGTTTTCGTCGAGCGTGGTGCGCAGGATTTCCAGCACCTGGTAGTCCCAGCTCTTGCCGAAGATGGCGATGGCGGAGGTGCCCGCCTTGAGCAGCGACAGGACGTTGCCATCGTCGGCAACCCGCAGGCCGGCCTTGCGCGTCGCGCCGAAGGCGATGATGCGGGCGTTGGCCAGCTTCAGCGTGGACGGCACGCGCGAAGAACTCCAGGTCCTTCGGATTGGAGCCGGGGTTGCCGGCCTCGATGTAGCCGACGCCCAGCGCATCCAGTCGCTCGACGATCTTGATCTTGTCCTCGACCGAATAGGAGATGCCCTGCGTCTGGGCGCCGTCGCGCAGGGTGGAGTCGTATATGGATATTCGGGCCATGGGGATTCTGGGGTGGGTGGTGCGGTGCAGCATCAGATGTAATTGTACCGGCGGAATCACCCGCATTGCACGGGCAAAATCAAGGCTTCCCGGTCGGGTCATCGGCGGCAGCCATGCCGGCCTTGTCACTGGCAGTAGGAGGCGCGTCGGCGGGTTTGGCGTCGTCGGCCTGGTCGCTGTCGGGACCGGGCGTCGTGCTCGCGGGCGGCACCACGGGCGGCGGTTGCGGAACCTGAGCCTCTACGCGGACAGGCGCAGGTTCGGCCGGCGGCGAATTGGCCACCAGGCTCTGATAGTGATCGGCGACGCCCCAAGCCATCGCCAGCATCAACAGCAGAAAGAAGAACAGGATCATGTCTGACTATCCGCAATCACGTCTTTCGCAGCAGACGATACAGCGTGCGCTCCGAGATCCCCAATTGTGAGGCAAGGTCGCTCCGGCTGGCGGTGCTCGTGCCGAGTGCCCATTTAAGATAGCGCGCTTCGAGATCAGCCAGCTTCACCGGAGCGGAAATGCGGAATTCGGCGTCGTTCGCAGTGGCATTGGGTGCGGCGGCCGCCGGTTCGTCGAGGTGCTCCGGCAGGATTTCAGCGCCGTCTGCGAGCAGCGTCGCGCGCTCGACGAGGTTGCGCAGCTCGCGGATATTGCCCTCGTAGTCTCGTCCCTGGAGCGCCCGCAGGGCAGCGGCGGAAAGGCGGTGGCGACCGTGTCGGCCTGGGCGGACACGGTTGGCGGCGTCGATGCGCGCGAGCAGCGATTCGGCCAGCAGCGGAATGTCCTCGCGGCGCTCGGCCAGCGCCGGCATGTGGATGGGAAAGGTGTTAACGCGGTAGTAGAGGTCGCGGCGGAAGTCGCCGGCGCGCACCATGGCGGCGAGGTCGCGGTGGGTGGCGGAGACGAGGCGAAAATCGGCGGGCAGCCATTCGACGCCGCCGACGCGGCGGTAGGTGCCGGATTCCAGCAGCCGCAACAATTTCGCCTGCTGCGCCGGCGGCAACTCGCCGATCTCGTCGAGAAACAGCGTGCCGCCGGCGGCCGCCTCGACCAGGCCCGCCTTGAGATGGGTGGCGCCGGTGAAGGCGCCCTTCTCGTAGCCGAACAATTCGCTCTCGAACAGCGTTTCGGTCAGGCCCGAACAGTCGACGGCGACGAAGGGACCGGCCGCGCGCGGGCTGCCCTGGTGCACCGCGCGTGCGGCGAGTTCCTTGCCGGTGCCTGTCTCGCCCAGCAGCAGCACCGTCGCTGCGGCCGGCGCGGCGCGGGTGATGCGCGCCAGCATCGCCAGGAAGGCCGGCGAGCGCCCGACCAGGCCCTGCACCGCCGGCTGGCTGCTGGCATGGCGCACCACGCGCATGGTCTCGACGTAGAGGCGCGGCCGTCCGGCCTGGCGTTGCAAGGGTCGGGTCTCGACGTCAACGTGCTCCTCGCCGCGTGGCGTGTGGTGCAGGTGAAGAGCCCGCTGCGGCTGTCCGGTCTGCGCGGTCTGGCGCAACGGGCAGGATTCGCCGGCCTGGTCGCAGGGCGTGTCGATGTGGTGCGAAACCTCGTAGCAGCGCCGCCCGTCAACTTCGCGGCTGTCGCCGAAATCGCGGCGATAGGCCGCATTGGCCGCGAGGATGCGGTATTCGTCGTCAAGAACGATGCTCGGTTCGGCGACGGTTTCGAGGTAGGCGGCGAGATCGGCGAGGCCGGCGGGGGTAGGCATGGGAATGTCTATTATGACATATGCTGACGATATTGTATGTCAAATATGTCAGTACGTGCTGGTCGTCGAGCATGGGGTGGGGATGAAAAACTGATACAAAACAATTTATTGCATTTGCCGTGTGAGTTGGCACGACTCTTGATAGTAATGAACTGAAGCCGCCGCCTTTGCACGTTATCGACGATCGACTGCAAAGCCGGCCATCCGGTTGCCCACCTCCTCTAGGTGAACCGGTTGGCGCGTCCCGGAAGGAACTCCCCTTCCCATTCCGGGGCTGCGGTGGCGGAGGTTCCTCCTTTCCTCCGGCGCGGCTTCTTTCTTTTTCCCTTCCCTGCTGCGGCAATATGCCGCACGACAAGCGTGCTCGCAGTCCCTACCATCTCTCCCCAGCGAAATCGCGTTTACGGGAGTGGCGCCATGAACCAGAACACTCAGGATGCAGCAGGTGCGGCAGGCGACAACAGCGAAATGACCTCCCTGCTGCTGGGCGCGGGCTTTGCGCTCGCTTCGCTGATCCTGCTGCCGGCAGTGGCGCAGCGCATCGGTCTAGGCTCGAGCCTGACCATCGCCCTGCGCGCCGCCCTGATGCGAACGGCCAACCGTCTCTAGCCGCACGTTCGCGCTTCCGTTGCACCGTCCGCCGCCGCCTGCTGCGCACGCTGCGAAGGGTGCGGCGCTCGCTCTGGTCATGCTCAAGCCCTCCGCTCTCTTCCTGCTCGTCACTTTGCTCGTCGCCTGTTCCGACGGCGATTCAGGCACCAAGGCAACTGGCCACGCCACGGCGGGCCTCGCCGGCAAACCGACCGGCGGCGATTTCGTGCTGCAGTCCGCCGCCGGCCCGGTCGATACCAAGGCGCTGCGCGGCAACGTGTTGCTGGTCTATTTTGGCTACGCGAACTGCCCCGACATTTGCCCGGCCTCGCTGGCAGCCGGCGCGCAGGCTCTCAACTCACTCAAGCCCGAGGAACGCGCACGGACCCGGCTGATCATGGTCTCGGTCGACCCCGAGCGCGACACGCCGGCGCGCCTCAAGGAATACACCGCCTATTTCCATCCGGCCATGGTCGGCGTCGCCGGCACCGTGGCGGAGATCGCCGCCGTGGCCAAGTCTTTCGGCGCGGGCTACCAGCGCCAGCCGCCGCGGCCCGATGGCGCCTATGCCATCGACCACAGCGCCGACACTTATGTCGTCGCGCCCGACGGCCGCCTCGTGCAGACGCTGCATTTCGCGACGCCGCCGGAGCAGGTCGCGGCGGCCGTGCGCAAGCAGCTCTGAAGCGTCTGCCTGACGCGGCAGGGTATCATTGCGCCGATGTCCGCTCGTCCCTCGACCCTCGCGCTGACGCTGCTCATCGCCGCTGCGGCTGCCTTCGCGGCGACGCTGCTCGACGCCGCGCTGCCGCGCGCGCAGCGCGAAGCCGAGTTGAACGAAACCCGCGCGCTGGTCGCACGGCTCGGCCTCACCGACCTCGCGCTGTTCACCGAGGCCCGCTACACCCGCCACCCCACGCAGGCCGACTTGCACTCGGCCTTCCAGGACCACCCGCTCGCGCTCGAGCACTTCCCCACCGGCAGCCTGCTGCCGCCCTCGCGACATGAAATTGTGGTTCGAGAAGCAGCGCTACCTGATTGATTTCACGCTGGCCTCGCTGGCCCGGCGCAAGGCCCGCAACCTGGGGCTGCTCGGCGTCTACACGCTGCTGGTATTCGTGCTGGCTTCGGTCGCCCTCTACACCCACGCGTTGCGCATCGAGGCGGCCAAGGTGCTCACAGCCTCGCCGGAAGTCATTCTGCAGCGCCTCGTCGCCGGCCGCCACGATCTGATCCCGCCGGGCTACATCGAACGGGTCGGCAGGATCCGCGGCGTGCAGAAGAAGGAGGGGCGGCTCTGGGGCTACTACTACGACGCAGTGGTCAAGGCCAACTACACCTTCATGGTGCCCAATGACGCCAGCGTCGCGAAGGGAGAGATCATCGTCGGACCGGCGCTGGAGCGTTCGCGAGGCCTGGCCACCGGCAACGGCATCTCCTTCCGTTCCTACTCGGGCAAGCTGCATACCTTCATCGTGGCAGCCGTTCTGCCGCAGGCATCCGAGATCGCCAGCGCCGACCTGGTGCTGATGCACGAGGAGGACTTCCGCGCCTTCTTCGACTATCCCGTCGGCCATTTCACCGACATCGCACTGTCGGTCGCGAACCCGCAGGAGGTGCGCAACGTCGCGCTCAAGCTTGCCGCCGCGTTGCCCGATTCGCGCCCCATCCTGCGCGACGAGGTGCTGCGCACCTACGCCTCGATCTTCGACTGGCGCGAGGGCATCGTGCTGGTGCTGCTCTCGGCCGCGATCCTCGCCTTCGGCATCCTCGCCTGGGAAAAGGCCTCGGGCCTGTCGGCCGAGGAGAAGCGCGAAATCGGCATCCTCAAGGCCATCGGCTGGGAAACCGGCGACATCATCAAGATGAAGTTCTGGGAAGGGCCTGCTGATCTCGCTCACTGCCTTCCTGGTTGGATTCGTCGCCGCCTACGTCCATGTCTTCTATTCCGGCGCTGCGCTGTTCGAGCCGGTGCTCAAGGGCTGGGCGGTGCTCTACCCCGAGTTCCGGCTGACGCCGCACGTCGATGGCCTGCAGCTGGCGACGCTGTTCTTCTTCACCGTCTTCCCCTACGCGGCCGCGGTGCTGGTGCCGATCTGGAAGGCTGCCATCACCGATCCCGATGCGGTGATGCGAGGATGAGATGAAACCTGCCCCGGCATTGAGGTTGGTGCGTGATCGGGACGGCGGGGTGCTCTGCTCTGCTCATGTCATCCGGCGTCGGCCTGCGGCCCGGCCCGGGGGACATGAGTAGCGTCGGCCACCCCCCACCCTTGGCGCGCGCAGGCGCGGACGAAATGATTGAACTCGCCGGCATCCGCAAGGCCTTCAACCAGGGCCAGCACAACGAGTACTGGGCCCTCAACGGCATCGACCTCGCCATCGAGGCCAACAAGGTCACGGCGCTGCGCGGGCCCAGCGGCTCCGGCAAGACCACGCTGTTGACGCTGGTCGGTTGCCTGGCGCGGCCGACCGAGGGCCGCGTGCGGCTCAAGGGCGAGGACATCTCCGGATTGCCCGAGCGCTTCCTCACCGACATCCGTCGCCGCACTTTCGGTTTCGTCTTCCAGCAGTTCAACCTGATCAAGGGCCTCACGGCGCTGGACAACATCATCCTGCCGGCCTATCCGACCGGCGAGCCGCGCAGGGAACTGATCGAACGCGCCGAGGTCCTGCTGGCGCGATTGAATCTCGGCCACCGCCGCGACGCGAAGGTCGAATGGCTCTCGGGCGGCGAGCAGCAGCGTGTCGCCATCTGCCGCGCGCTGATCAACGACCCCGAGGCGCTGATCGCCGACGAGCCCACGGCCAACCTCGACACCCACCTGGCGAAGGAGTTCATGGCCATCCTCGAAGGCCTCGCCGGCGAGGGACGCACCATCCTGCTGACCAGCCACGATCCGCTGGTGGTCGAGTCCGCCGTGGTCGATCGCGTGATCGACATGCGCGATGGCCAAATCGTCGATGAGCGGTAGATGATCTTCCAGCCGGCGATCATCGCACTCCTGCTGTCTTCGGCCATCTGCCTTCTCGCGCTGGCGGCGAGCGCACCCTTCGCCTTCGAGGTGATCCGCCGCTGGGACATAGCCAGCGGCAGCGAACGGCAGCTCAAGCTAGAGCGGCGCACCTACCTGTTCTCGACGCTGCTTGCCTTCGTGCTGGTCGCGCAACTGGCCTCGGTGCTGCTGTTCGTCTTCAACGCCGAGAAGATGTCCGGCATGTTCGTCGGCGCCATGTGCGCGGTGGGCACGCTCAATGTCAATCCCTTCGGCTTTCCGGCGCTGAACGCCAAGATCGCGCTGTTCTTCCTCGCCGCGATGTGGCTGGCCATCAACCACGTCGACAGCCAGGCGCGCGACTATCCGCTGGTGCGCATCAAGTACGGCCTGCTGCTCCTGCTGGCGCCGCTGCTGGCGGCCGCCGCGTGGACCGAGGCGCAGTTCTTCCTCAACCTCAAGGCCGACGTCATCACCTCCTGCTGCGGCAGCCTGTTCTCCGAGGGCAGCAAGACCATCGTCGCCGAGGCCTCCGCGCTGCCGCCGCTGCCGGCCATGTTCCTGTTCTACGGCGCGATGGGGCTCGCCATAGTCGCAGCGAGCTTCCAGTGGGCCTTCGGCAAGGGCGGCTATCTCACCGCGGCGGGCGCCGCGCTCGGCTTCGCCTCCGCCATTGCCGGCATCCTGTCCTTCGTCTCGCTCTACATCTACGAGCATCCGCACCACCATTGCCCGTTCTGCGTGCTCAAGCCCGAATACGACTACCAAGGCTACGCATTCTACGTTCCGCTCTTCGTCGCCACGGCGGCGGGCCTCGCGGTGGGAGCCATCCGGCCCTTCGCCGGCGTCGCCAGCCTGAAGAGCATCGTGCCCGAGGCTTCGCGCCGGCTCGCCGCCGTCGCCGCCATCGGCTTCCTGTTGACCACGGCGGTGGCCACGGCCATGATTCTGCGTTCCAACCTCGTCTTACTGGACCACTGATGCGGTTCATTCCTGTTTTCGCCGCCTGCCTCCTGCTCGCCGCCTGCGGCGGCGAACCGCCCGTCAATCTCAACACCGGCGACATCGCGCCGACCTTCCAGACGACGCGCCTTGACGGCATGGCCGCGCACTTTCCCGCCGCTTGGGCCGGCAAGCCGGTAGTGGTGCGCTTCTGGGCCGACTGGTGCAAGTTCTGCGAGGGCGAGATGCAGGCGATCGAGAAGGTCTACCAGCGCAACAAGGCGAAGGGGCTGCAGGTGATCGCCATCAACGCCGGCCAGGACCGCAAGTCGGTCGAGGCCTTCATCAAAAAAATCGGTGTGACCTATCCGGTGCTGCTCGACGAGAATGCGAAGATCGCCAAGCGTTACGGCGTGGTCGGCCTGCCCACCACCTACTTCGTCGATGCGAAGGGCGTGGTGCGTGGCAAGGTGATCGGCGAGGCCGACGAGGCGACCTTCGAGCGCCATGCGCTGCAGTTACTCAACTGAGGCTCAAGTGAGCGATCCGGAAAAGCCGTGCGACCTGTGCAGCCTGCCGGTGGGGGTGAAGCCTTTCACCCTCGCCGCACCCGGCAAAACCCTCGAATTCTGCTGCGAGGGCTGCCTGGGGATTTACCAGATGTTGAACGATATCAAGGAAACGCCAACCGCCCTGGCGGACAATCAAGCCACGAAACGTTGAGAGGAGCACACCATGATGACCGAAGAGATGATGAAACAGATGCCGCACATGATGGGCAACGGCATGAGCATGGGCGCGGCCGGCCACCCGCTGGCGCAGGGCGCCATGATGGCCGCCACCGGGTTCGCCGCCGGGCGCGGCCTACTCGGCGGTGCGCTGTTGCGCAACCCGCTGGTGCTGCTGGCCGCCGGTGCCGCCGCCGGCTATCTGCTGTTCAAGTACGAAAAGGAGATCATCCTGGCGCTGTCCAAGGCCACAGGCATGGGCAAGGATTTCGTCCTGCAGCAGAAGGAAAACCTCGACGACCTGTTGGCCGAGTCGCAGGAGAAGGAAGCACAGGGTGCCGCCGCTGCGCCCGCCGAGGCGCCGCAGGCCTGACGCTATTGCAATGAACGCTGACGATCTTTCCCGCCGCATCGTCGTTCGCCACCGCGAGGCCGGCTACCTGCGCCTCGAACTGCCGGCCGAGATCTGCCATGTCGCAGCGGCCGCCGTCATCGAGCAGGGGCTGCGCGCGGTGACGGGCGTCTATCGCGTCAACGCCTATCCGGCCGAGCGACGGCTCGCGGTGCGCTACGACGCGCACGTCTGCGGCGCGGCCGACGTTGCGCGCGGCCTCAAGAACTTGCTCGGCGACTTGTCGCCCGGCGCTGCCGAGGCGCCATCTCCCGCGCTGGCGTCGAGGCCGCTGCCCGCCCTGCGTGACCTTCGCGCGCAGGCGCGGCAGCGCCTTCGCCGGGCTGCGGGCGCGGCTGGAGAGCCTGCGCCATCCCGGCGCGCCGGCCGGCAGCCTGCAGGCGCGGCTGCAGCCCGTGCTCGCCAATGCGCTGAGCGAGAAGGCGATCATCAACTTCCTCAACGACATCGTCGCCTTCTACCTCATCAAGGTGCATTGGGAACTGATCAGCCAGCGCTGGCTCAAGGACCCGGTCAAGTACGGCAATGCCTGGCTCACCACCTTCTACCTGGTGTTCCTGCTGGTGCGCTACCGCAAGTCCATCGCCAAGCCCGTGCCATTGCCCGCGCCCAACGTCGTGAAGAACTTCCGCGTCGTTCATCGCCTGTCGCGCCGCTTCCGCCTGGTCTCGCCGGCCCTGGCGAAGCAGCCCGAGCGCTGCTACATCCTCGAGATACTGCTGCGCAAGCACGGCGCGGTGAAGGACGTGAAGAGCGTGCCCGAGATCGGCTCGGTGACGCTGCACTACGCCCCGGAGGAATTGTCGGAGGAGCGCCTGCTCGCCGTGGTCGATGCGGTGATCGGCAATATCGCCGCGGCACCGCCGCCTACCGTATCGCCAGAGCCGACAACGGGCCGGCGGCAGTCGGCAGGTTCTCGTCTTGCGCAGCCTGATTCGTTGGACGCCGAAGGCGGCACTTTTCCGGCGTGCCCGACGGCCCGGCGCAGGAATGCAACGCCGCCGTCGAGGGCATGACCTGCGCCTCCTGCGCGCTGCTGATCGAGATGAAGCTGCAGCGCGATCCGCGGGTCGAATCGGCGGCGGTGAACTTCGCCGCCGGTACGGTCACCGTCAAGGGCCACCTGCCGCGCGAGGCGCTTTTCGCTTCGGTGAAGAAACTCGGCTACGAGGCGCGGCCGATGGACACGCTGACGCAGCGCCGCCTGTTGGTCGAGCGCGAGAAGGCCCGCCTCGAACTGGCGAGGAAGCGCTTGGTGCAGGCGGCGTGGCTCACGGCGCCGGTGATGGTCTCCGGCATGCTGATGCACCGCTCGCCGGCGCTGCGCCTGATGGAGCTGGCGCTGTCCACCGTCGTGGTGTTCGGCAGCGGCGGCGAGATTTTCAAGAAGGCCTGGGCGCTGGCGCAGCAGCGCGAGGCCAACATGGACACGCTGATCAGCTATGGGCGCCGGCGCGGCCTATCTCTACAGCCTGCCGGGCGTGGTGCGCATCCACCACCACGTCTATTTCGAATCGGCCGCCGCCATCATCAGCTTCGTCCTCGGCGGCCGCTACATGGAAGAGCGCGCCAAGGGCAAGGCCTCCGAGGCGATCCGCAAGCTCATCGAATTGCAGCCGGAGACGGCGATCCGCGTCACGGCGAGCGGCGACGAAACCGTGGCCATCGACGCCGTCCAGCTCGGCGACCGGCTGCGCGTGCGCCCCGGCGACAAGGTGCCGACCGATGGCGTGGTGGAGGAGGGCGGATCGAGTCTCGACGAGTCCATGCTCACCGGCGAGTCGCTGCCGGTGGCCAAGGGCGCCGGCGACGCGGTGGTCGGCGGCTGCATCAACGGCAATGGCGGCTTCGTCATGCGCGTCACCGCGGTCGGCGGCGACACCGTGCTGTCGGGCATCGTCAAGCTGGTCGACCACGCCCAGGGTACCAAGCTGCCGGTGCAGAAGCTGGCCGACCGCATTTCGGCGCGCTTCGTGCCGACGGTGGCGGGCATCGGCGGGCTGACGCTGGCCGGCTGGCTCATGGCCGGCCACCCGGCCTCGCGCGCGCTGGCACACGCGGTGGCCGTGCTGCTGATCGCCTGCCCCTGCGCGCTGGGGCTGGCGACGCCCACCGCCATCATGGTCGGCACCGGCCAGGCGGCACGGCGCGGCATCTACATCCGCAACGGCGAGGCGCTGGAAACCGCCGCCAAGCTCGACACGCTGGTGTTCGACAAGACCGGCACCATCACCGAGGGCAAGCCCGTGGTCACCGACTTCCTGGCGGTGGCTGGCCACGGCAAGGATGGCGAGGCGCATGCGCTGGCGCTGGTCGCCGGCGTCGAGAGCCACTCCGAGCACTTCCTCGCCCGGGCCATCTCGGTCTGGTGCCGCGCGCTCGGCGTGGCGCCAGCGCCGACTTTTGGTTTTGAGGCCTGGCCGGGGCGCGGCGTCCGGGCGCGTGGCAAGGGCAAGAAGGGCGAGGAAATCCTCGTCGGCAATGCCGCGCTGCTCGAGGCCGCCGGCGTCGATTGCGGCGCCCAGCAGGCGCAGGCCCAGGCTTGGGCCGAGCAGGGCAAGACGCCGGTGTTCGTCGCCATCGACGGTGCCGTCGCCGCGCTGTTCGCGATTGCCGACCGGCCGCGCGAAGGGGCGAAGGAAGCCATCGCGCTGCTGCACCGCCTGGGGCTGAAGACGGTGATGGCCACTGGCGACGTCGAGGCGGCAGCGAACCACATCGCGCGCGAGGTCGGCATCGACCGCGTCATCGCTCGCGCCACGCCGGCCGACAAGCTCGAACTGATCCGCACATTGCAGGGGCAAGGGCACAAGGTCGGCATGATCGGCGACGGCATCAACGATGCGCCGGCGCTGGCCGCGGCCGACGTCGGCTTCGCCATCGGCGGCGGCGCCGACATCGCGGTCGAGTCGGCCGACATCACGCTGGTCGGCGGCGACATCGCCCGCGTCGCCGGCGGCATCGACCTCTCGCGCCGCACCATGAAGATCATCCGCCAGAACCTGTTCTGGGCGCTCGGCTACAACGTCGTCGCCATTCCGGTCGCGGCGGCGGGTCGCCTCAATCCGATGATCGCAGCGGCGGCGATGGCAATGAGCTCCGTTTCCGTGGTCACCAATTCGCTGCGGCTGCAGAAGAGATGAAGAGGCGCAGGCTATAGGCGAGGATCGCTTCCTTGTCTTGCCTCCCGCGACGAAATGTCGCGCGACAATCTGTCCAATCGCCTTCACCTGTCTTCGTCGGTAGCATGCCGGGCAGTTCTTGCACTGCGTTCGTGCCCATCTCACCTCTTGGACAACTTGGATCGTTGCAGGGACTGATTTCTTCTGCGGCCTTTTCGGCACGAACAACCACGGAGGCGACATGATTTCTAAAATGGCCGTTGCAGCCATCATTTTCTGGATGGCCGGCTTGGCGCAGGCCGGAGATATCGCGCAAGACTTTCGGCAAGCCGTGCAACTGCACCGTAACGGCGAAACGGCCGCTGCCATGCGCATCTGGAAGCATTGGGCGGAGAAAGGCGACGCAGATGGCGCCTACAACCTCGGCATCGTCCTGCAACATGGCGATGGAATGGCGCGCGACCCGCAACAGGCGCTGCGCTGGTTCAAGACGGCAGCCGAGCGTGGCGACAAGGCCGCCTCCTACCAGGCCGGATTGATGCTGCTCAATGGCGACGGTGTCCCTGCCAATGCCGACGAGGCACATCGCTGGTTCGTTCTGCCACGGCAGCATCACGCACACCATGCCCACCAACCACAGATGGTGGCCTGGCAGAAACAGGCGGCCGAACTGATACGCGAGCGGGATCTCAGGGAGTCGATGCAAACGGCCAGGGCGGACAGCGAACGGGTGATTGCCGACCTGCGTCGCCGGGCGGGCCTGCCGCCCGCAGATGCGACACGCCTTGCAAGCCGCTGAGGCTAAGGTGGCGCGGCAGAGCCAAGCGGGGACTTCAGGCCGCCACCTCGATCGCGTGCCCCTGTCGGTTGATCGTTTCACCGACGACCGCTGCATGCGCATAGCCCGCGGCGCGCAGCTCTTGCAGTGCATGTTCGGCCTTCGCCGGCGCAACCCCGAAGAACAAACCGCCCGAGGTCTGCGGATCCAGCAGCAGCATCCTGAGGCTATAGGCTATCCCCGGCTCGAAGCGCGTGGACTTTTCCACGTAGTCGAGGTTGCGGAACATCGCGCCGGGTAAACAGCCGCTCTCCGCCAGGGCGTAGGCGCCCCGCAACAGCGGAACCCGCGATGCCTGGATACGCAGCGTCACCGTGCTTGCATCCGCCATCTGCATCGCATGGCCGAGCAGGCCGAAGCCGGTGATGTCGGTACCGGCGCGCACGTCCAGCGCCTGCATCACCTCGGCCCCGCCACGATTCAACTGCTGCATGGTATCCAGGGCTGCCCGGTAGTCCTCTTCCGTGGCGAGCCCGACGCGACGCCCCGCCACCAGGGTGCCGGTGCCCAGCGGCTTGCTCAGGATCAGCGCCAGGCCGGGGCGCAGCCCGGCGTTGGTGATGATCCGCTGCGGATGCACGACACCCGTCACCGACAAACCATACTTCGGCGGCCAGTCATCGATGGTGTGGCCGCCGACCATGACACCGCCGGCCTCGGCCACCTTCTCCTGGCCACCGGCCAGGATTTCGGCCAGGACCTCCAGCGGAATTCTTGTGGCCGGGAAGCCGACGATATTCATTGCCGTGAGGACACGGCCGCCCATGGCAAATACGTCGCTCAGTGCATTCGCTGCGGCGATGCGGCCGAATTCGCGCGGCTCCGAACAGACCGGCGGGAAGAAGTCCAGCGTCTGGATCAGCGCCGTTTGGTCGTCGATGCGATAGACACCGGCATCGTCGTGGGTGGAAATATCCACCAGCAAGTCCGGGTGGGCCTGCTGGACAAGGCGTTTCAGCACCTCGGCCAGCCTACCCGGCGCCAGCTTGGCGGAACAACCGCCTTGCTCGACCGTCGTCAGCAAGTCGAAGTCGGTCGTCACGGCGCGATGACTTTACCCGCGGCCAATTGCACCTCGAGAATGACCAGCATGTTGGAAATCGTGCCGACGTGGATCTCGGCCTGCTTCCGGTAGTAGTTGACGCAGGTGCCGCAGATCAGGATCTCCACGCCCCGCCGCTCGAGTTCGCGCAGCGCTTCGAGCAGCGGCGAACCATCGACCGCCAGCAGAATGGCGCTGCTGTAGAGAATCAGGTGCGTCGGCGCCGGATTCACGGTCTTGAGCGTCTCGATCAAGCCTTTGACCAGGACGGCGCCCAGCTCCACCGGACCCCGGCCGACGGTATCGGAAGCCAGCGAAACCACGTACGTCCCGCCGCCCGCGGCGGGGGCCGGGACGCAGTAGGCCGCGGCGTCGGGTGCCGCCAACGCCGGCGAGTTCTTGGTGAAGAGCACCGTGAACAGCAGGCCCTCGCGGCTTACCTGCGGCTGCAGGCCGTTGTCGCGCAGAAAGCGCTCGACGTTCTGGCAGGAGGTTTCGTTGTCCACGAGCACGGTGATCACCGTACCGATGGCGCTCTCGTCGAGCGCCTGCTTGGTCAGGATCAGCGGCTTCGGGCAGACTTGTCCGCGCGCATCTACGGTTGTTGCGCTCATGGCCGTGGCGCCTTCAAGCCGTGATTTCGCGCGAGGTGATCTTGTAGCGGAATCCGTCCGGATCGTAGCTGTCGAAACGGCCCGTGGCGTTCTCGCCGATCGGATACATCAGGAAGGGGATGGCCGCACCCGTCGAACCCGGCAGCTTGAGGTCGTGCGCGAAGTTGTAGCCCAGCCAGTTCATTTCCCAGGCGCCGAACAGCTTCTCGCGCGCGGCCACGACGACATCGTCCTTGAGAGTCAGCCCGGGCTTTTCCTCGAGCACGACTTTGCGCACGTCGGCCGGATCGACCGGAACCCAACCGTATCCCGACAGCCAGACCTCCGCGCGGCAGTGCTGGGCCTTGCTGATATCGCTGCTCTTGCCCAGACTCTTGTAGCCGAACTTCGAGTCGGCGACGCGGATGCCATACACGTCGCGCGCCGGCAAGCCCGCCGCGCGCGCGAGGCCGACGTACAGAGCATTGAGGTCGGCGCACTTGCCCGACAGATTGCCGGTTTCGAGCATGCCGCGAATGTCGCCGGTGCCGCAGCCCCTGGTCTTCGGATTGCGGTGCGTGCTTTCGACGATCCATTCGTAGATCGCCCTGGCCTTTTCCATATCGGTCTTGGTGCCCTTGGTGATTTCCAGCGCGGTCTTCCTGACGATGCCATCGGTCGGCAGCATGGCGGTCGCACGCGTATAGAGCCTGGCTGTGGCCTTGTCGAGGGGAGCGACCTTGCCCGGTTGCGTGAAGTCGATGGCCCGGTCGCGGGTGGCGAAGCGGCTCGTCACCTCGATGACGGCAGCGGCCTCGCCGGCCTCCCAGCTTGCTGCCAGCATCAGCGCACCGTAGTTGGGGTCCTTGGCAAGCTGGACATTGGCGGCATTGCCTTGCCAGAGGTTGCCCATCGGCTTGATCCACGACGCCTCTTCGACTGAGGGCAGCGGCAGCCAGACGCGTGTCGCGCTGTCGGCCTTGGGCAGTTCGGCGCGCGTGGTGACCTCGAACACGCGCCAGCCATTGGCCGGTGATGGCTTAAAACTGCTTTCGGCAGCGCTTGCCAGGCGCGTTCCGCCTAGGGTGGTGGCGGCAAACAGGGTGGCGGTCTTGATGAAATCGCGACGATCCATGAGGTTCTCCTTGCTTATTGGTAGAGGGGTTGAAGCTGTCGCTCGACGGCGGGTGCGTCCCAGTCGATGGGCCCGACGCCGCGCAGGCGGATGCGATGGCGGCGGTCGAGAATCACGGTGGTCGGGAGGGCGCGCGCGCTCCATGCCCGGCTGATGGTCTGCTCGCGGTCATCGATGACCGGCAACCGGACCGAGCTTTCCCAGAGGAAATCCTCGACGCGCTTGGGGCTGTCGGCAACGGCGACGGTGATCACGGCCAGGCCACGCGCCTTGCCGCGCTCGGCCAGGCGTTGCAGCGAGGGCATTTCCTCGCGACAGGGTTCGCACCAGGTCGCCCAGAAATTGATGACGACGGGGCGTCCCTTGTGGGACTGAATCAGGGCGTGGAGGCGCTTGTCGGCCGACTTCGGCTGGGGACTGGCGGTAACGGCGGTCAATTCGGAGGCGTGAATAGAGCCGGGGGCCAGCCCCAGCATGCCTGTAGTCCACAGCGCAGCGAGCACGCAATGGATAGACGAATAGCAACCACCGCGCCAGAAACGCGCGTAGGTGTACATCAATCGCTCCCGATTTCGATAACCGTCGCGAGGCGGAAGCCCCCGCGACTTACGGTGCGCCGGTCCAGAAGACAGGCGCGATTTGATGGCGGTTACTCAGACCGCCGGAGGTTGAATTGTCGCATTTTCTTTGGGGCAAGCGGGACGCACGAGAGCCGATTACCTTTTAGCGGGATTGTCTGGCACGACGATCGTCAGTATGATAAAAACAATAAATCTTCATACACTCTCGTTAGTCAAGTGATGCGAACTGCTATGCGCCATTACCGCCTCCTGCCACTACTGGGTGTAATCACCACTTTCGCCACGCAAGCCTTCGCCCACGATCTCTGGCTTGATCGCGATAAGGGCGATTACCTGCTGCATCAGGGACACCGTCATTCGACCCATGCCGGTGCCGAGTCCGTACCCTACGATCCCAGTATCGTGAAGGGGGCGCAGTGTGTTGATGCCGCGGGTGCACTGCGGCAATCCTTGCCAGGCAAGACCTATCCGGCACGAATCGGTGGCAACTGCGCGATTCTGCTGGTCTCGCTGTCATCCGGGTACTGGAGCAAGACGGCGTGGGAGACCAAGAATGTGCCGAAGCCCCAAGCACCTGGCGCGATCAAGAGTTGGTTGTCGGAGGAATCCGTCAAGCGCATCGACCGTTGGATTCCTGGTGCCGCGCAGCCATTGGGCGATGGCCTAGAGATCATGCCGCTTTCCGATCCACTCGCACTGAAGCTCGACGACAAGCTGACCGTGCTGGTAACGGAAGGTCGCAAGCCCAAGGCTGGGGTGCCGGTGGCCTACGATGGCGAGACACGTGGGGCGACGGGTGCCGACGGGAAGGTGTCGATCCGGGTCCGGCACGGCGGAATGCAGCTGATTTCAGCGAGCACCGAGGTTCCGCTGAATGATGGCAAGGCCGATACTCTGGTACGCGCAACTGCATTGCAGTTCGAGTTGCCAAAATGAGGCTCGTGCTCCTTCTGCTCTTGTCCTGGGCGAACCTCGTCTTCGCGCATGAGGTGCATCACGTCGTTACTCCCGGCACGGCGGTAGTAGTGAAGCTGTCCTACGCCGATGGCAAACCGTTCGCTTACGAGAAGTACGAACTGACGCCTGACGGTGCATCGGTGCCCATGCAGGTCGGTAACAGCGACGCAGAGGGGCGCGTGGTGTTCGTACCGGGAACGGCATCGAATTGGCGCCTCAAGGCTTACACCGCCGACGGGCACGGCGCCGACCTGCGCTTCGCCGTGCCGGCCATGAACGGGCAATCTGCCGTGCCGGGTGCGCCATCCGTCACCGATACCGGTCCCAACCGCGCAAGCCTGTTGGCGTTCGGCCTCGGCCTGCTTCTCGCCGCCTTCGGCCTGTTGCAACTGTTCGTCAAGCGTAAAGGTTCACGATGAAGTCACATCTACCCCTTTTGCTCCTGCTGCCGGCCCTGCCGGCTCTCGCCCATCATGGTGTCGCCGGCGTCGGCGCGGCCGCGCTCGAAGGCCCCGGAGCCCGGTGGAGTCGGCCAGTTCGGCCACGCTGCCGGCGGGCAAGACGCTGCTCTACATGAAGCTCGACCACGCCCAGTACAAGTCCGTCGACCCGAGCGACACCGAGGCCGCCTGGTCACGCTACTGGATGACAGGCGTCGGCCACGGCTTCACTCCGTGGTTCTCGGCCTATCTCTTCGCCCCTTACAACAGCAAGGTGGACACCAACGAACCGCCGCTCTCCGTCAATCCGGCGCCGACGCCAAGATTCGACACACACGGCTGGGCCGACCTGTCCGTGATGGGTCAGGTCGCCTTCAAGCACGAACCGGGCGAGGGTCTGAAACTCGTACCGGACAACGAGAGCCTCGACGATCTGGAGGACTGGCATTTCACAGTCTTCGCCGGCACGACGCTGCCCACCGGCAATCCGAACCTGCGTGACCGCGCCGGCATCATCGATCCCGGCAAGTCCACGAGTTTCGGCAAGCCCTCGTACTCGCTCGGCTTTACCGCGGGCAAGGTGCTGACGCGCGACCTGACCTTCAACCTCGAGATCTCGACGATCCGCTTCCAGAACTTCACCTATGCCGATGGCAGCGGCATGCGCTTCGGCGACGAGGACCGCGTCAACGCCAGCCTCAACTGGCGCCTGTGGGGCAGCGCCGATGCCCGCGCACGCCTCGACGGCGTGATCGAGGCCCAGTACCTCAAGCTCGGCAACGACGTCGCCACGGCGGCACCGACACTCGCAGTCCCGCACCCCGTCGCGACACCCGACCCGATCACCGGCGGCGAGATCACCTATCTGATGCCGGGCGTGCGACTCTACAAGGACAACATGAGCTTCGCCCTCGGCATCAAGCTGCCGGTTTCGGCCAGGCTCAACGAACGCCCCGGCCAGCGGCAGCAAGGGGCCGAGGGCACGGAGAAGTGGCGCGCGATCTTCTCGGCCTCGCTGCTGTTCTGATGGCGTTCTAATGCACATCCCCGACGGCTTTCTCTCGCCGCAGACCTACCTTCCGAGTTACGGCGTCGCTGCCGCCGCCTGGTGGTGGGCGGCGAAGGGACTGCGCGAGCGGCTCGACGAGACCACCGTGCCGCGCCTGGCAATGCTGACCGCGCTGGCCTACGCGCTGGGGCTGGTAATGGTGCCGCTGCCCGGCGGCACCTCGGGCCACGCGCTCGGCGTCGCGCTGCTGGCGCTGGTGTTCGGCCTGCGTCTGGCCTTCCTCGCCTACAGCGGCGTGCTGCTGCTGCAGTCGCTGCTCTTCGGAGCCGGCGGCATCACCGCGCTGGCCGTCAATGCGCTGGCCATGGGCCTGGTCGGCGCTGCGGCAGCCATCTCCGCGAAGAAGTTGTTCGGCCGCCTCGGCGACACGTTCGCGGTCGCCGTCGCCGCCTGGCTTTCGGTGGTGCTGCCGGGTGCCGTGGTGGCGGTGGTGCTGGGCATCCAGCCACTGATCGCCCACCAGCCCGACGGCACGCCGCTGTTCTTCCCCTTCGGCCTCGCCATCACCCTTCCTGCCGTTCTGCTGCCTCATGCCGTGATCGGCATCGGCGAAGCGCTGCTCACCGTGGCGGTGTGGCGCTACGCGAAGAGCCGCCGCTGGACATGAGCGCGCGCGCCTGGCTCGGCATCTACCTCGCCGCAATCGTCGCGGCGACCTTCATCCATTCCCCGACGGTGCTGGGCGCCCTGCTCGCCGCCGCGTTGGCCGCCGCCAGCCCCCGCGCTGGCGGCTGCTGCGCCGGACGCTGTGGGCGGTGCTGGCCTTCAACCTGACGATCAGCGCGGGCTACGTGCTGGTCACGCTCTGGCGAGGCGGCTTCAGCGCAGACTACCTCTGGCTGGCCAACCTGCGCGTGGTCCTGATGGTCTTCCTCGGCTTCTGGTTCGTCTCGTGCTTCGACCTGCCGGCGGTACTGGCCGGCTGGCCGACGGCGACGCTGGTCTTCACCCTCGCGCTGGGACAGATCCGCAGCCTCGAGCGCATCGTCGGCGACTTCCGCCTCGCCTTCGCCAGCCGCAGCGTGGCGCGGCCGAGACTGGCCGATCGCGCCCGCCATGCTGGCAGCCAAGGCATCGCGCTGCTGGACAAGTCGATGGCCGCCGCGACGGAGTCGACGCTGGCCATGCGTTCGCGCGGCGCCTTCGACGATTAGCGACCCATGATCGAACTCGACAAGCTCTGCTACCGCTGGCCCGACGGCGACCGGCCAGGCCGCGCCGTCTTCGGCGGACTCTCGTTGAAGATCGCGCCCGGCGAGAAGGTGGTGCTGCTCGGCGCCAACGGCTGCGGCAAGTCCACGCTGCTCAAGCTGATGAACGGCCTGATCTTCCCCACGACCGGCGAAGTGCGCTACGACGGCATTCCGCTGGAAAAGTCGGCGCTGGCGGAACGCCGCTTCTCCCGCCGCTTCCGCAGCGAATGCGCGCTGCTGTTCCAGCACCCGGAAGCGATGCTGTTCAACCCGACGGTACGCGACGAGATCGGCTACGGCCCGCGCCGTCTCGGCCTGCCGGACGCGGAGGCGCGCATCGCGCACTGGGCCGCGGCGTTGGAGCTCGCGCCGCTGCTCGACGCGGCCCCTTGGTCGCTTTCGGGCGGCGAGAAGCAGAAGGTGGCGCTGGCCTGCCTGCTGGCGCTCGAGCCACGGTTGCTGCTGCTCGACGAACCGGCCGCCAGCCTCGACCCGGCGACCGTCGGCTGGCTGATCGACACCCTGCTCGAATCGGACCAGACGGTGATCGTCAGCACCCACAACCTGTCGATGGCTGCCGAGCTCGGCAGCCGCGCCATCGTCCTCGGCCCCGATGGCACGAAGCTCTTCGACGGCCCGGTGAAGATGGCGCTGTCGGGCATGGGGCTGCTGGAGAAGGCACGTCTCGCCCATCGCCACCACCACGCCCACGGCGGCGTGACGCATGCCCACGTGCATGCCCACGACTGGGAAAGCACCGAATAGCCTACCCGCGCGTCCCCTGGATGAATCCGCCGGGCCTGCAGCAAACCATCGGCGACAACACGTTTGAGGAGAACAGCAATGAAACGCGGCATCGGCTCCTTCCTGACTGCATTCCTCGTCTTCGGCAGTTCGGCGGTACCGGCGCATGAAAGCGCCGCTTTCGATTCGCTCCTGGCACAAAAGCGCAAGGCCGATATCAGCTTCGCCCAGTTGATGCAAATCATGCACCAGGCGACGGGCATGATCTTCGATGGCATCCTTTACGAGAATCCGGAAATGGTCGCACTCGGCGCACATCTGCTGGCAGAGCATCCGGCGCCGGCAAAGGGGCCGGCGGCGGCGATCGTGCCGGAGCGCCGCGAGGAATTCAAGAACGTCATGCCGACCTACGACAAGGTGTTTCAAGGCACCGCCGAACGAGTAACGGCCGACGCGTCCAAGGGCCGCTGGCCGGATGCCTATGCCGGCTACCGCGAGATCACCCATGCCTGCGTCGCCTGCCACATGGCTTGGCGCCACCATGCGATATCGCGTCAGACCAGCAGCTCTGCCAGGGGTGCCGTGCCATGACGCCGCGCTGGCCTGGCAGGATTTTCGTGGTGATCAATTCGCTGCGGCTGCAGCGGTAAAAAAAGCCCCCGGCAGGAGGGCGCCGGGGGCCAGGGTCCGGATGGACTACTCCTTATTGCTATTGTCGTTTGCGCATTCGCGGGCTTCGAACCACAGCGCATTCATTACCGCGAACATTACCGCGAAACCCAATCCGAGTATCCAGGTGAAATACCACATGTCAGTTCCTTTCAGTAAAGCATCTTGTCGTTGGCGTGGATAAAGTCTTCCGTGACCTTGCCGCGCATCACGTGATAGGCCCAACTCGTGTAAGCCAGCACGATGGGAGTGAATATCAACGCCACCCACAACATCACGTTCAACGTGTATTCGCTGGAAGTTGCGTCCCAAGCCGTGATGCTGGACCGCGGATCGCTCGATGAGGGCATGATGAAGGGAAACAGCGCAATGCCCGCGGTGAGGATCACGCCTGCACAGGCCAGCGATGAGCCAACGAATGCGAGGAGGGTTTTTCCGCCACGCGCGAGGACAACGGCGAGCAGTGCGCCGCAGACACCGAGTGCGGGTGCCAGCCAGAGCAGGGGCAGCTTGCTGTAATTGGTCAGCCAGGCGCCGCGGCTCAGTTCGACCTCCTTCATCAGTGGTGTTAGAACGGCATTCGGGTCGATGCTGCCTTTGATCACATAGCCGTTCATGCCGGCGACCACGACTCCCGCGCCGGCGAAACCTGCCGCCAGTACGAGGCCGAACAGCGTGACCGCCTTGATCGCACGCGCCTGCAACGTGCCCTCGGTGCGATGGGCAAGGAAGGTCGCCCCTTGCAGGATCAGCATCGACAGACTCACCACGCCACACAGCAGGGCGAAGGGGTTGAGGACAAGCGCCCAGAAGCTGCCGGTGTAGAACGAGCGCATGCTGGCGTCGAAGTGGAAAGGCACGCCTTGCAGCAGGTTGCCGAAGGCAACGCCAAAGACCAGCGCGGGAACGGCGCTGCCGACGAACAGGCCCCAGTCCCAGCCATTGCGCCAGGCCGGGTTGGGCAGCTTCGAGCGATAGTCGAAGCCGACCGGCCGGAAGAACAGCGCGAACAGCACCAGCAGCAGGGCCCAGTACAGCCCGGAGAACGCCGTCGCATAGACCACCGGCCAGGCCGCGAAGATGGCGCCACCGCCAGTGATGAACCAGACCTGGTTACCGTCCCAGTGCGGCGCCACGGTGTTGATCATGATGCGCCGCTCGGTGTCGCTTTTGCCGAGAAAGGGGAGCAGCGTACCGACGCCCATGTCGTGCCCGTCCATGATGGCGAAGCCGATGAGCAGGACGCCCACCAGCAGCCACCAGATCAGTTTGAGAGTTGCGTAGTCGAACATGCTTGTTTCCTTCAGGCGTTGGCAGAAGCGGGCTGGAAGATGTCGCCCGCGGGTTGGGCTACTTGTGGGCCCAGTCGCGCGTACTTGAACATCAGGTACATCTCGGCGATCAAGAGCAAGGTGTAGAAACCCACGAACCCGGCCAGCGATCCCCACAGGTTCGCCGCCGAGAGCGAGGAGACGGAGAGGTGGGTGGGCAACATGCCGTGCACCGTCCAGGGCTGGCGGCCGTATTCAGCGACGAACCAGCCGGCATGCGCGGCCAGCCAGGGCAGCGGCAGGATCCAGAAGGCCCACTTTAGCAGCCAGGGCTTCTGTTCAAATGTTCCCTTGGCGGAATGCCAGAACGCAACAGCAAACAAGGCCAGCATGAGGAATCCGGCGACGACCATGAAGCGGAATGTCCAGAACAAGGGCGCGACCCTGGGCACGGAATCATGCGCCGCGCGGTCGATCATGTCGGGCGTGGCCTTGCTGGCATCTTCGCTGTACTTCTTGAGCAGCAAGCCGTATCCCAGATCCTTTTCGTGCGCCTTGAAGGTTGCTTTCGCAGCCTCATCGGCCGGGTTGGCACGCATGGCTTCGAGTGCGCCGACGGCGTGTATCCCGGACTCGATACGCTGCCGGTTCTCGGCACGGATCTCGCGGATACCTGGCAGCACCTTGTCTGTCGATCGAGTGGCGATCAGGCCCAGCACATAGGGAATCTGGATTTCCCAGTCGTTGGCCTGTTTCTCCTCATTGGGCCAGGCAAGCACGTTGAAGCCGGCGGGCGCTGGCTCGGTGTGCCACATCGCCTCAATCGCCGCCAGCTTCGACTTCTGGCTGTCCGACACGGCATAGCCGGACTCGTCGCCCAGCACGATGACCGATGCCGCCGATGCCAGCCCGAACGCCGCGGCGATACGGAATGAACGGCGCGCGAATTCGAGGTGGCGGTCCTTGAGCAGGTACCACGACGAGATCGCCAGCACGAAGATCGACCCCGTGACGTAACCGGCCGACACGGTATGCACAAACTTGGATTGCGCGGCCGGATTGAAAACGATCGCCCAAAAGTCGTTGAGTTCCATGCGCATGGTGACCGGATTGAAGGCCGAGCCGACGGGATCCTGCATCCAGCCGTTGGCGATCAGGATCAGCACGGCAGAAAGATTGGTGCCCAAGGCCATCAGCGTCGTCACGGCCAGGTGACCAACCTTCGACAGCCGTTGCCAGCCGAAAAAGAACAGGCCGACCATGGTCGATTCGAGGAAGAAGGCCATCAGGCCCTCGATAGCCAGTGGCGCGCCGAAGATATCGCCGACGTAGTGCGAGTAGTAGGCCCAGTTGGTGCCGAACTGGAACTCCATGGTCAGGCCGGTGGTGACGCCGAGGGCGAAGTTGATGCCGTACAGCTTTCCCCAGAAGATAGTCATTTCGCGGTAGATGTCCTTGCCGCTCATGACGTAGGCGGCTTCCATCACCACCAATAGCCAGGATAATCCGAGGGTAAGCGGCACGAAAATGAAGTGATACATGGCTGTGGCGGCGAACTGAAGCCGCGACAGGTTAACGACGGTTGGATCGATCATGGGGGTTCTCCGTAGTGAATGATGGTGGGGTCCCGGCGATGTGCGCTGCCATGACCTGCTGATCGACGGCAACGCGATGCGGCTTGATAAACACCAGCCATAGTCCGGCGAGCAGAACGGCTTTCACAGCAAGTACTAGCACGAGGTGCCGGGCCAGATTCGATGCTGATAGCCTATGAAAGGAGATGCGCATCCGGGGTGGGGCATCATTGTCGTGCCCCATGCGGGATACGCCGGTGTCGCAAGTTGCTGGCATCCGCTTTCGCTCCTGAAGTTAATCTGCGTCAAGGAAAAATTGCCGCAATGCTATTCAGGAGCAGTAAGTGCGGGAATGTGGTCCGGTGTCGCGCGGTCACTTGTCGCGCGACGGAATGACGCAGCGTGCGCTACCAGGGATCGTGCTTGCGCAACTTGCGCTGCAGCGAGCGGCGATGCAGATTCAAGGCACGAGCTGCGGCAGAAATGTTGCCGTGGTGTGCCAGCAGCGTTCGCTGGATGTGTTCCCATTCGAGTTGAGGGACCGAAAGCGGCTCGTCGGGAATGCTGTGCGCGACATCGCCGCTGGTCTTGTCGAATGCAGCCAAAATCTCATCTACTTCGGAGGGCTTTGCCAGGTAGTGTGTTGCTCCAAGGCGGATCGTGGCAACTGCGGTGGCGATGCTGGCGTAGCCCGTCAACACCACGATACGTATACGCGGGTCAAGCTCGATCAAGCGGGGAATGAGATCCAGCCCAGAGGCACCGTCGAGGTTCAGGTCGACCAAAGCGTGTGACGGCGATATCGCCTCCGCCTGCTCGAGGGCATCCGTCGGATTGGATGCGGTTTCGACGCGCCACCCCCGTCGCTTGATGGCTTCTGCGAGCGTGCATCGAAACACGTCGTTATCGTCAACCAGCAGCAAGGTAGTCTTGATGACCTCATCGGCCGTCGGCGTCATGGCATCGCAGTCGGAGCGAGCACGTGACAGCGGCTGGTCTTCTTGCCGCGGCCACGCCGCTGGCCCTCCGGTTCGAGCAAGCCGCGGCGCTGCAACTCACTGAGAGACCGCGAAACGGTCTCGAAGGTGAGGGCGGTAATGTCGGCCATGTCGCGCAGTGACGGCAACACCGCCAGTAAATTTCCGCTGCCGGGCTGCACCATCAGATTGACCAGGCGACGCACACGATCGACGGCTTGGCCGGCACGCAGCGCGATGGTCTTGGCGGCGCGTTGTTCGGTCTGGGCCAGGACCTGCAGTACCTGCCATGGTTGCGGCTGCACCTCCCCCGGCCACGGTGCCAGCACCGTCAGCGTCAAGGCGGTAGCGCGGAAGGTGCAACGACCGAGCAGCAACGATTCGGCGCCGACGATGTCGCCCGGAATCGCCAGTCCGGCGAACGAGGACGCCTGCGCCTCGTCCTCGATCGAGTCGAGGCGGATCGCGCCGGAAACCACGCGCCAGGCGAGACCGTTGTCGCCAGCATCGTGCAGGCATTCACCGGGCGCACATGTACGGATTCCCGCTGGTCGGGAAATCGCTTCGGCGCTGGATGTCTTGGGGAGCGATATTTCCATTGCTGGTTGAGCGAAGAGTGAAGTCACCGCGAGTTCCGCTTCGCTCGGGCGGATGCAGGCAACCTGAACTCTAGCCTAGCCTGCGCCCGACGGAAATCGGGCAAAATGTCGCACCCCTCCCACGATTAATGCTTCCTTGGACCACGCCCACCACGTCGCCGAATTCTCCTATGCACTGGCCTTCATGACCGGGCTGCTCGGCAGCGGCCATTGCCTCGGCATGTGCGGCGGACTGGTGTCGGCGTTCTTCATGAAGCTCAACGCGCGCGGCCCCTGGCCCTACCTCGCCTACCATGGCGCGCGCATCTCGATCTACGCGCTGGTCGGCCTCATCGCGGCGTCGATCGGCGCGGTGGTCGTCGCCAGCGGCGGTGTCGGCCTGGCGCAGGGTGTGCTGCAGATCGTCGCGGGCGTTATCGTGATCCTGCTCGGCCTCGACCTGCTGGGCGTCTCGCCGATCCGCAACAGCCTCGGCTTCGCGCCGCTGGCCTGGCTGCGCCGGCAGTTCGCGAGCGCGACGCAGAAGGGACCTGTCGTCGGTGCGGTAATCGGTGGCGCCATCAACGGCCTGATGCCTTGCTCGATGACCATGGCCATGGCCGTGCAGGCGACCACCGCGCCAAGCCCGCCCGAGGGCGCGCTGCTGCTGCTGGCCTTCGGCGCCGGCACGCTGCCCTCGATGCTGTCGGCGTCCTTCCTCTTCGGCAAGCTGGGACCGCGGCTGCGCGGCTGGCTCCTGAAAGGCGCTGCGCTGTTCGTGATCGCCCTGGGCGTCTCCACGCTGTGGCAGGGCGTGCGCTTCTACCTGGTGATGCACAAGCTGGTCGGCTGACTTGATTTCGCTCATGCAGCCCGCACGAGCCGAGGCCTAGAATCGGCCGATGTCCGACATCCCGACCGCCAGCCTTTCCGCCGCCTCCGGCCGCATCCCCGGCAACAAGGGCATCTGGGTCGGCATCTTCTGCGTGCTGGTCGAGTTCCTGCTGCTGTTCGGCGTCTATTTCATCGCCAAGGCCCACTACCCGGAGGCCTTCCGCATCGGGCCGGACAAGCTCGCCACCGTCGCCGGCACGACCATCACCTTCCTGCTGCTCACCAGCGGCTACTGCATGGTCAAGGCGGTGGCGGCGATACGGCGCGACCGCCGGCGCGCGGCGCTGGGCTGGGTCGTGGGCGCGATCGTGCTCGGCGTCGGCTATCCGCTGGTGAAGTACTTCGAGATCCGCTGGAACATCGCGCGCGGCATCGACGGCGAGGCCGGGATTTTCTACACGACCTATTACTACCTGACGCTCAACCACCTGGTGCATGTGAGCTGGGGCATCCTCGGCCTCGTGCTGGGTGGCGGTGCGCACGGGCCTCGGCGTCTACTCCGCCGAGGACTACAGCGGGCTCGAGGCGGCGGCCGTCTATTGGCACACCACCGACGTGATCTGGCTGGTGATCTTTCCCTTCTTCTACGTGCTGCGATGACAGACATGGACCCCCCACGCTCGCAGGAACCGCTCGCTGCCCCCCACGGGGGGGCGCGATGTGCTTGGGGCGGCCCGGCGCACATCGGGCCCGCCCACGCCGAACGCATCTGGCTGCTGCTGCTCGGTCTCACCGCGGCCGGCGCCTGGCTCGGCGAGACGGGCGAGCGCGGCTGGGCGCTGAGCCTGACCGTCGCCTTCCTCATCGCCTTCAAGGGACGGCTGGTGATCGACCACTACATGGAAATGCGCGACGCCAGCCCCACCATCCGCCACGTGCTCTACGCCTTCATCGTGGCCGTGCCCTTGCTGGTACTGCTGAGCCACGGCTTCGGCGACGTCATCGCGCGCGTGACGGCGCGCGTGGTCGCGTGAGCTGCTAGCGCCTCGGCGCTTCGGGGCCGCGGTCAGCCGCGCGAGCACCTTGCCCGACGCGGCGTCGTAGAACCAGACCTCGGCCAGCTTGCCGATCAGGTAGCGCTTCTTCAGGGTGAAGTCGACGGGCGTGGCCGAGGTCGCCTTCCAGAAGGTGGTGCTGTCGGAGAGGCAGTCCTGCGTCAGCCGCACGGCGATCGCCATGCGCAAGTCGCCACGCGCGATGCGCGCCGCCTCGACTGCCGGCAACGCGACTTCGGCGACGAATCCCTGGTCGTCACCGGCGTCGCGCGCGATAGAAATCGTAGGGATTGTCGAAGGCGAAGAAGTAGTCGGTGCGCCACTGCACGCGGAATTCCTGCGGCGCGCCGATCTTGTCCTCGGCGCGGTAGCTGCCGCGTTCCTCGCTGGTCGAGCCGAGCGGCAGGTACTTGAAGACGTAGTAGTCGTCGCCCTGGATCGCGTCCAGCGGATGCCAGTTCCAGCCCTCGGTGAGCTGGTTGAAGGCCATGCGGTAGAGGATGCGCAGGCGGCCGCTGGCGGCGTCGTAGCCGGTTTCGGGCGACGCGCCCGCGGTCAGGGGAACGGACAGGGCAATCGATTCCCCGGCCGTGCAGCGCTCGGCGGCGGGCGCTGCGACGCGACGGGTGTACTCGGCGGCCGCGTCCTGCAACTGCGGCAGCGCATCGTCCGCCGCGAGGCAGGCCAGCGGCGCGGCCAGCAGCAGGCCGGCCAGCGCGCGCCTCATGCCGGTTCGCCTCAGCGCTTGGTGAAGTCGATCATCACGCCGGCGGGCTCGCGCTGGCGATAGGCGATCTCGACGGCGTCGCCGTAACGGGCCTGCATCTGCTGCAGCAGCGGGATCGGGTCGTGGTCGTTGACGAAGCGCATCACCTCGCCGGCATTGAGCGAATCGAGTGCGCCGAAGATGGCGGCGTGGCGGAAGCGCTTGGCGATGCCGCGGGCGTCGAAGCCGTAAACGCCTTCGGCATTGGTGTGGTTGTGGACGTGGATGGTGGTCATGTTTCTCTCCGTTGAAAACGTCGCCGGATCATAGTTGGCGGCATCCCTCGGGTAATTGATACGGATCAGGTCGCCGGTCTTCAGTGCTCCTTGCCGTCCACGCGCGGTTGCAGCAGCCACGGAATGACACGCCAGCCGAGCAGGCCGAAGGCGGCGAACCAGAGAGTCGCCGACAGGTGGATCCACATCGGGTACCGGCCGGGCAGCAGTTGCGGCAGCACGACGCGGACGAGCAGGGCGGCGAGCATCAGCCACAGCACCGCCCTGTCGCGTGCGTCGAAGGCGGCCTTGCGCCCGGTATGGCCCTTGGAAATGCGGGTGATCATCGCCGGCACGATCAGGCCCATCGCGCCGAAGGTGAACAGGTGGACCGACACGGTGCCGACCCAGGCGAAGCTCACCACCGGGCTGAGAAATTCGAGCGCCAGCTGGGCGACGATGGCGAGATAGCCGAGATACATGATGCCGATGTCGATGCGGCGCAGCGCCACGTCGGGCCGCCAGCGCAGCCAGCGTGCGAACAGCAGCACCGCGAGCAGCAGCGAAGCACCCGCCGCGAGCCACGCCGGCAGCCAGGGCGCGAAGACCAGCGCCAGCGCCAGCACCTTGATGGCGTGGTCGAGTGGCGCGGTGCGCGGCAGCTCGACCTTGGCCGCGACCCGCATGAACTGCGTCACCGTCCGTTCGAGCATCAGCAGGAAGGCCAGGCGGAACAGCGCCAGCGTCATGCCGGTGCCGGCGGCGAAGTACTCGGGCGAGAGCGTCAGCCACTTGGCCGGCAGGAACAGCGGCAGCGCCAGGAGGAAGTAGAGGTTGTCGCCGCGGTAGCTGTCCTTCTCGCGGTGGCCGATCAGGGTGGCCAGCAGCAGGGCGACGATGGCGGCGAGGAAAAGGAACTGCGACAGCCCGAGCAGCGCCGCCGGCCAGGCGCCGCCGAAGAGCATGCCGGCGCGATCGAACAGCCACGCGGCGGCGAGGAAGACCAGCGTGGCGCCGTGGTAGCCGCGCACGCCGACCCAGTTCTTGGTCGAAGTCAGCAGGAAGCCGCCGAGCACGGCCCAGCCGAAGCCGTAGAACATCTCGTGGGCATGCCACTGCAGGGCGGGTACAGAAAAACTCGGCGCTGGCGGCACGGCGCCGGTGAACAGCAGCGCCCAGGCCAGCGGCAGCGTCGCGCCGGCGAGGCAGGCCAGCACGAAGAAGGGGCGGAAGCCGACGAGCCAGAGCGGGTGAACGGCGAATTTCGGGAACATCAGCCAGCCTTACTGCCGGCACGCTGCCGCGCCGATTTCGTCAGTTGGGCCTTGCCGGGCACCTCGAATGCGCCCTCGATCCGCATCAGTTCGTCGCGGTGCAGGCGGGCAAGGCGGTCCACCGTTCTCTCGCCCTTGCGCGTCAGGTGGATTTCGACCTCGCGGCCATCGGAGCGGCCGGGGCGGCGTTCGACCAGGCCGAGCTTCTCGCAGCGCGACACCAGCGCGACGACGCCGTGGTGCTGGGCCTGCAGGCGCTCGGCCAGCTCGGTGATGGTCGCCCACTCGCGCCCGGCATAGCCCTTGACGTGGAGCATCAGCAGGTATTGCAGGTTGGTGACGCCGTTGCTGCGTGTCAGTTGCTCGCTCCAGTGCTGGAAACGGCGCAGCTGGTAGCGGAAGTTCGACAACGTCTCGAATTCTTCCTTGGCGAAGGGCGGATCTTGCATGTGGTGTCTAACCCAAATGGGGGAGTTGACGAACTATAGCATTCGGAAAATAATGTCATGGCGTGATGTAATATTGCATATGACTTCAAGGAGGAGGCCATGGACGCAAGCATAAAAATGCCGGCGCGCGACGCCGACGGATATCTGATCGAGCCAACGGAATGGAACGAGGGCGTGGCGGAGAAGCTGGCGCGCGAGATCGACATCGAACTCGCCGACGACCACTGGGACGTGATCCGCTACATGCGCAGCCTTTACGACGAACGTCAGGTTGCGCCCGATGCCCGCCATGTGATGAAACATCTCGATCAACGCTATCCGGGCAAGGGCCGCAAGCGCCTGTTCGAACTTTTTCCCTACGGCTATCCCGCCCAGGCCTGCAAGGTCGCCGGGATGAAGCGTCCGCGGGCATGGAGCACGGGCTAAGCGGGGCGGGGAAGCATCGGGCGCATGCCTGACGCCCGCTTTCCCGATTTCTTCTCCGTCGCGCCGTGCATCGCCGTCCCGCCATAGCCGATTTTTTACAACGTCAGCCACGCCTCCAGCCTGCCGCCAGGGATGCTTTCGGTTGAACGATGCCAAGGCACTCCCCGGCCTGCACGTGGAGGTGTTGGCCTGCGCAAGGGCAATGCCGACGACTATTGCCTTGGCAGGTACTATCCGGTTTCGCCCACTCAAGAGAAACCATCCCCGAATGCAAAAAGGAGTCAAAGAGAAGCCCAAGTACGCCATCGTGGCGGCCGTGCAGCTGCCGAACGTGAGCGACGTCGAGTTCGAGGCATCGTTGGCCGAGCTGCGCGATCTCGCCAAGACGCTGGGATACACGATCACCGCCACGTTCACGCAGAAGCGCACCAGCTTCGACACGACGGCCTACCTCGGCACCGGCAAGCGGGAAGAGATACGCGCCTTCGTTGACAGCGAACCCGCACCCGTCGCGTTCGAGAAAATGCCACAGGCCGCCGCCGACCCCGAGGCCGGCAGGATCGACGTCATCTTCGTCGATCACGAGATCTCACCGTCGCAGGCCCGCAACCTCGAAAAGGAGGTCGGTTGCGAGGTGATGGACCGCACCATGGTCATCCTTGAGATCTTTCACCGCAACGCCCGTTCCCGCGCCGCCCGGGCACAGGTGGAGATTGCCCGCCTCGGCTACATGGCGCCGCGCCTGCGCGAGGCGGCCAAGCTCGCCGGGCCGCAGGGGCGGCAGCGCAGCGGCACCGGCGGCCGCGGTGCCGGCGAATCGCACACCGAGCTGGATAAACGCAAAATCCGTGACCGTATCGCCGAACTGCAGCAGGAGATCGCTGCGATGGATGTCGAACGCGAGACGCAGCGCGCGCGGCGGCAGGACCGCCAGGGCGGCGCCAACGTGGCGCTCGTCGGCTATACCAACGCCGGCAAGTCCACCTTGATGCGCGCGCTCACCGGCAGCGATGTTCTGGTCGAAAACAAACTCTTCGCCACGCTCGACACCACCGTGCGCACCCTCCAGCCCGAGAGCCGGCCGCGCGTGCTCGTCAGCGACACGGTCGGCTTCATCAAGAACCTGCCGCACGGTCTCGTCGCCTCGTTCAAATCAACGCTCGAGGAGGCGCTTGATGCGTCGCTGCTGCTCCACGTCATCGACGCGAGCGATCCCGGGTTCGAACGGCAGCTCGAGGTCACCGACGAAGTGCTTGGCGAGATCGGTGCGCAAGACGTGCCGCGCATTCGCGTCTTCAACAAGATCGACCAAGTTGACAATCGCGCGACGCCGCGGCGCAAGCCGAACGCGAAGCGGCGCTGCGCGCCCAGTACCCGGATTGCATCGTGATGAGCGCGCGTCGCGCTGGCGATGTGACGTTGCTGCGCGAAGCGATAGTCGGGTTTTTCCAGCAGGGCCTCGTCGAGGCCGAGCTCTTCCTGCCCTGGTCGGCACAGCAGGCGCGCTCCGAAATCTTCGCGAACTGCGAGGTGCTGGAGGAGCGTGCCGACGGTGAAGGCGCGTTCTTGCGCATTCGCGGCGAGCGCGAGGCTGTGAGTGGCCTGTGCGAGCGGCACGGACACCTGCCTATGGCCGTGCCTGACTGATATTTCAGCACTACTATTGGAGCCCTGGATCGAAGGCACGACCTCGATCCGGAACGGCAGCTCTGTGCGATGCATGGCGAATTGGTGAATGCAGCCAGGAACGGTCCCGGGTGCTGGATCGCTATCCCGGCTACCTGGAGGCGAGCCCTTATCTCGCCAGCGTGCGCTGAAGCAGCGTTCGGTCATGGCCGCAATGGCCGGGCTGCGACAACATGTCGCAAGGGGGCGACCACGCGCGGCGTTAGCATTGCTGCAGCGCATTATTGTCCTCGAAAGGAGTTCCACCATGGATCGACGCGAAGCCCTCAAATTCTCCCTGCTCGCCGGTGCCGGCCTCGTCGCCGGCAGCGCCCAGGCCCAGCAAGCCTGTGCCACCGACGGCACGCCGATGCAATTCATTCCCAAGAAGCCGGCCGACCCCAAGGCCAACGAAAACGACATCGAGAAATACCCGAAGTGCCCCTATTGCGGCATGGACCGCAAGCAGTATCACCACTCGCGCATGCTGGTGCAGTACAGCGACGACGTGGCCGATGGCACCTGTTCGCTGCATTGCACCGCGATCAGCCTCTCGCTCAACGTCGACCGCGAGCCCAAGACGCTTTGGGTCGGCGACAACGCGGCGGCCGGTGACGTCAAGCCGCTGGTCGAAGTGGACAAGGCGACCTTCCTCGTCGGCAGCAAGATTGCCGGCGTGATGACCGCCAACAGCAAGGTGGCCTATGGCAGCGCGGATGCGGCGAAAGCGGCCCAGGCCGCCAACGGCGGCGAACTGGTCAAGTTCGACCAGGCGCTGCTCGTGGCCTACACCGACATGTCCAAGGACGTCAGCCGCATTCGGAAGATGCGCGCCGAGCGCAAGAAGAAGATGATGGAGCAGCAAAAGGGTTGAATGCGGGGCTGGTGGCCTGCCGCATAATGCGGGCATGAAGCGCATTCTTGCCGCATTGCTGTTCGCCTGGGCGGCGCTTGCCGCCGCCCAGGGGCTGCCGCCGAAACCGGGGCCGAAGGATCTCTGCCCGGTCTGCGGCATGCTGGTGTCGAAATACCCCAACTGGGTGGCGACCATCGTCTACAAGGACGGTCACGCCCATCATTTCGACGGCGCCAAGGACATGTTCAAGTTCTGGTTCGAGCCGGCGAAATACGCTGCCGGCAATCGTTTGCATCGGCGCGAGGACATGGCCGAGCTGTGGGTCACCGACTTCTACAACCTGCAGCGCATGGATGCGAGGAAGGCCTTATACGTCACGGGCTCCGACGTGCTCGGCCCGATGGGTCATGAGTTCGTGCCCCTGGCTTCGAAGGAAGATGCCGCGGATTTCCTCAAGGAGCACAAGGGCCGGAAGATCCTCACCTTCGATCAGGTGACGAAGGACCTGCCGACGAAGCTCGACGACAGCAGGTTCTGAGCGGGCTACCGCCCCGCCACTGCGCCCCGCAGGAAGTACCCTTGGGGTGCCGACTTTTGCTGCGGCGCAGGTATCATTGCGCCTCATCCGTCGCCGCCGTTGATCGCACCATGTCCAAGCATCCGCCGCAAGTCCGTTGCCAAGGCCGCAGCAATTGCTTCGCCTGTGCCCTGAGGCAGGACATGGTCTGCTCCGACGTCACGCTCGAGGATCTGGTGGACTTCCACGCCGGCATCGACGACTTCGATTACGGCCACGGTGCCACGATTTTCGGCATGGGCGCGCCGACCGAGGCGGTCTATTGCATCCGCGGCGGCGCGGTGAAGATGGTGCGTTTCGATCCGACCGGCGGCGAGCGCATCGTGCGGGTACTCAAGATCGGCGACGTCGCCGGCTTCGAATCCGCCTTCGCCGATCACCATGAGCATGCCGCCATCGCCGTCGGCGAGGTGCGCGCCTGCCGCATTCCCATCGCCTATTTCCGCCGCTTCGTCGCCGAACATGCCTCGCTGCAGGCGCGACTGTTCGAGAAGTCGCAGGCGGCGTTGCGCGAGGCCGAGACCTGGCTGACGGAACTGGTCGGCGGCACCACGCCGGCACGCACGCGCGTGGCGCGCCTGTTGCTTCGCCTGCGCGTGGGCAGCGGCGACCGCATCCACCGCTTCAGCGTCGATGACATGGCGGCCATCATCGGCAGCACGCCCGAGACGGTGAGCCGCATCGTCTCCGAGTTCGTGCGCCAGGGCCTGCTGGTGAAAGGCGGCAGCGGCGCCGCCAGTCGCCACTTCCGCGGCGACATCGCCGCGCTGGAGAAGGTTTCTCAGGAAGGGTGAGCGCGCCGCGGCGCGCTCACCCCGAAGCTTCAGTGCTTGTGCTGGCTCATGTCGTGGCCGCCCATGCCGCCCATGCCACCCATGGGCATGTCGTTGGCCGTCGGCTTCTTCACCGGCACATCGACCTTCTTGCTGCTGCCGTCGTCGAAGGTCAGGGTGATCGGGATCATGTCGCCTTCCTTCATCGGCGCCTTCATGTCGATCAGCATCACGTGCAGGCCGCCGGGTTTGAGCGCGGTTTCGCCCTTGGCCTTGACCGGGATGTCCTTGACCGGGCGCATTTTCATCACGCCGCCGTCGTTGATGTGGGTGTGCAGCTCGGTAAGCTTCGAGGCCGGGTTGTCGGCCTTCACCACCTTCACGTCCTTGGCGCCGGTGTTCCTGATGACCATGAAGGCTCCCGTGGCCATGGCGCCAGGGGGGGCCTGGC
Source organism: uncultured beta proteobacterium (assembly GCA_963709555.1). Classification (GTDB taxonomy): domain Bacteria; phylum Pseudomonadota; class Gammaproteobacteria; order Burkholderiales; family Rhodocyclaceae; genus Sulfurisoma. The sequence goes on from CAVPWR010000003.1 coordinate 183,910, forward strand.
GGACATAGGGATCGACCACGGTGACGGCGTCGGCGGCGCCGGCGGCGAATGCCATGGAACCAAAGGCTGGCACTAGGGTCGGCGCCGACAGGGCGGCGAGCAGCGTGGCGAGGGAGATGGTCAGTCGGTTCATTGCTGTGCTCCTTGCTTGGATGGGGAAGGGGAAAGCCATTTGCGGATTTCGGCGGCCACCTGCTGCGGCGGTGCGGCGTGGGGCAGGTTGCCCACCAGCCGCCCGTCGGGGGCGATGACGTAGCTTAGCGCAGAGTGATCGACGACGTAATTGGATGCGCCGGCGAGTTGCTGTTTTGCATAGCTGGCACCGTAGCGTCGGGCGACATCGGCGATCTCTCCCGGCGTGCCGGTGATGCCGATGATAGCCGGGTGGAAGAAGGGGGCGTATTCCTTCAGGCGTTCCGGCGTGTCGCGCTCGGGGTCGACCGAGACGAAAATCGTCTGCACCCCTGCCATTTCGGCCGGGGTCAGGAGATTCAGCCCCTGTGCGGTGGCCGTCAGCGAGGTCGGGCAGATGTCCGGGCAGTAGGTGTAGCCGAAATAGAGCAGCACAACCTTGCCGCGATAGTCCTTGAGCGAGACCGGTCCGCTGGCCGACTGCAGGATGAAGTCGCCGCCCGCGGGTGCGCTGGCGGCGGGCAGGGCCGCGTGGGGCGGCTTGAGCGGGCCGGTGGGGGTTGCCGGGTGCCAGAACAGGGCGAGGCCGACGATGGTGGCGGCGAGCAGGGCGATGATGCCAAGCAGGGTGCGGTTCGACATCAGTCCGGGACCGAGTTGAAGCGGAAGGGAGCGGCGATGCGCTCCCGGCCGGTCTCGACCAGCACGGTGGCGGCCCAGGCCATCTTGCCGGTGACGCAGACCGGCAGCATGGCTTCGGCGCGGAACAGGCCCGGGCTGTCGGCGCCGGCCCCGGTCAGCTCGGGGCGGTTGTAGCCCATGTTCATGTCGACGCCGGCGAAATCGACTTCGACCTTGCTGGCCTCGAGGCCAGCTGGTCTTCACTTCGACCTGCAGCGGCGTGACCATGGGGATCGGCCGCGGCGTGATCGACAGCTCGATGCGGCCGCCGTCCGGCAGCCGCGCCACGCAGGCACGCTTGTGCAGGTCGCAGCCGGGCTCCACCGTGGCGCTGACATCGGCCTTGGGCAGCAGCAGCGGCGACAGCTTGTAGCCGACCACGGCGATCAGCACGATGCCGAGGATGGCGAGGATGTCGAACAGGACTTTGCGATTGACTGGCATCGGGTCAGGCATGGGGGAGCGCTTCGGCGAGGAGGGGATTTGACCACCTGCGGTGAGGGGGAAATTGACGGCAATCAAGGTTACCCGCCCCCCGGCGGACTAATGTGTGCGACATATTGCCGCAGTGGCATTTTGCCGCATGGCGATTGTGGTTCGTAGTGACTGCAAGAATTGACGCACAAGTCATTGTTTACAAACGGGAGAATATTATGAAGAAATTCGCAGTGCGGTCCACCACGCTTCTGCTGGCGGCGGGCCTCGGCCTTGCGGCCGCCGCATCGTGGTCGGCGGAATCCCTGCAGGACGTGATGAAGCGTCGCAATCTGAGCCAGCAGGACCTGCTGGCGGCTTCCAAGACCTACGTCCCGACCGGCAAGCGCGACGAGTTCATCACCTTCAGCTCCGGCGGCCAGTCGGGCCAGGTCATCGTCTACGGCATCCCCTCGATGCGCATCCTCAAGTACTCGCCGTGTTCACGCCCGAGCCCTGGCAGGGTTACGGCTTCGACGAGAACTCGAAGGCTGTGCTGAAGCAGGGTCGCATCGACGGCAAGGACATCACCTGGGGCGACACCCACCACCCGGCGATCTCCGAGACCCAGGGCAAGTACGACGGCCAGTTCCTGTTCATCAACGACAAGGCCAACCCGCGTCTCGCCGTGATCGACCTGCGCGACTTCGAGACCAAGCAGATCGTGGTCAACCCGATCTTCAAGTCCGAGCACGGCGGCGCCTTCGTCACCCCCAACACCGAGTACGTGATCGAAGCCGCGCAGTACGCTTCGCCGCTCGAGAACAAGAAGTTCTATCCGCTCGAAGAGTTCAACGAGAAGTATCGCGGCGGCGTCACCTACTGGAAGTTCGATCGCAAGGAAGGCCGCATCAATCCGAAGGAGTCCTTCTCGCTCGAACTGCCGCCCTACTCGCAGGATCTGTCCGACGCCGGCAAGGGCCCGTCCGACGGCTGGTCCTTCACCAACTCCTTCTGCTCCGAGCGTTACGTCGGCGGCATCGAGAAGGGCCGTCCGCCGTATGAAGCCGGCTGCTCCGCCAAGGACACCGACTACCTGCACGTGATCAACTGGAAGAAGGCCGCCGAACTGGTCAAGCAGGGCAAGGCCAAGAAGATCAACGGCCACGACGTGCTGATGATGGAAACGGCGATCAAGGAAGGCATCCTCTTCCTCGTGCCCGAGCCCAAGTCGCCGCACGGCGTCGACGTCACCCCGGACGGCAAGATGCTGGTCGTCGCCGGCAAGCTCGACACCCATGTGTCCGTCTATTCCTTCGAGAAGATCATGGCCGCCATCAAGGCCGGCAAGTTCGAGTCCAAGGATCCGTACGGCATCCCGGTGATCGCGATGAAGGACGCGCTGCACACGCAAGTGCAACTCGGCCTCGGCCCGCTGCATACCCAGTACGACTCCAAGGCGTGCGTGGCCTACACGTCCCTCTACGTGGATAGCCAGGTCGCAAAGTGGAACTACTGCGAAGGCAAGGTGCTCGACAAGCTCTCCGTCCATTACAACATCGGTCACCTGATGACCATGGAAGGCGACTCCGTCGATCCGAAGGGCCGCTACCTCGTCGCGCTGAACAAGCTGGCGATCGACCGCTTCAACCCGGTCGGTCCTCTGCATCCGCAGAACCACCAGCTGATCGACATCGCCAACGACAAGATGCAGCTCCTCTACGACATGCCGCTGCCGCTGGGCGAGCCGCACTACGCGGTCGCCATTTCGGCCGACAAGCTGAAGCCGGGCGTGCGCTACAAGGTCGGCACCGACAGCCGCACCGACAAGCCGCATCCGGGCAAGGCACTCGCCGGCGAGGAGAAGACGGTCAAGAAGGGCAACAAGGTCGAAGTGTTCGGTACCCTGATCCGTTCGCACATCACGCCTGAAACCATCGAGGCGGAAGTGGGCGACGAGGTCACGATCCACCTGACCAACCTCGAGCGTGCGCAGGACGAGACCCACGGCTTCACCGTCTCGACCTACAACGTGCATGCCTCGATCGAGCCGGGCAAGACCGTCACGGTCAAGTTCAAGGCCGACAAGGAAGGCGTCTATCCCTACTACTGCACCGAGTTCTGCTCCGCTCTCCACCTCGAGATGCAGGGCTACCTCCTGGTGAAGCCGAAGGGCTGGAAGGCGACCGCGAAGACGCTGGCCAAGGGTACCTACACCGAAGCCGAGTACAAGGCGACCGTGAAGAAAGTGGTCGACACCCAGGCGATCATCGACTCCGTCGTGGCCTACATCACCAGTGTCAACTACAAGGACTTCCCGGATGTCGTGGCCATGGTTGAAGACGCATTCGACCAGCTGGGCAAGACCAAGGGTCTGAAGGAGAAGCATGAGGCGTTCGCCGCCAAGAAGGATTGGGAAAATGCCAACCTCTGGGCCGAGCAGATCTGGCAATACCAGGTCAAGACCGCCGACCTCGGTCTGCGCGCCAAGACCTACCTCGAGCAGAACGGTGCCAAGAAGGTGCAAGTAAGCCTTGATCTGAAATAAGGCACAACAGGCGGGGGGCAGCGTAATCTGCCCCCCGTTTTCTATTAGTTCCCGATAACTCGTGGAGCGGTATCCATCACGGATTTCGAAAGGAATACCCATGAAGTTTCGATGATCGCTGCCGCCGCTGCGCTGGCGATCTCCGGCCAGGCCTTTGCGGCCCTCGACGGCGCCAAGCTCTACCAGGAAAAGACCTGCTGGTCCTGCCACGGCAAGGATGCCAAGACCCCCCTCAAGGGCATGCCCTATCCCAAGCTTGCCGGCCAGAGCGCCGCCTATGCCGAGGCGCAGATGAAGGACATCAAGAGTGGCGCGCGCAGCAACGGGCAGACGCGCCGCGATGAAAGGTGTCATGGGTCTCGTCAATGACGAGGAGATCAAGGCGCTTGGCCGACTATCTTTCCAAGCTGAAGCCCTGAGCGCACGGCACGGTCTCATTGGTTGATGTCTATCAATGAGTACTGATATTCATTCGGGGAAAATGGCTCACCCCGATATTTTGAAGAGGATCCCGACATGAAATCATCCATTCTGCTAACGCTTCTGCTCTCGGCCACGGTGGCCTTTGCCGGCCCCCCCCCTGCCAAGAAAGAGGGCATCGAGGGCAAGGATTACAAATGGAATGCCCAGGAGGGCGAAAAGATCGAAGCCCTGCAGAAGAAGGGTGATGCCAAGGCCGGCAAGGAAGGCTACGAGATCTGCGGCGCCTGCCACCTGCCGTCCGGCGCCGGTCGCACCGATGGCACCTTCCCGCAGCTCGCCGGCCAGCACACCACGGTGCTGATCAAGCAGATGGCCGACATCCGCGCCGGCCTGCGCGACAACCCGACCATGTACCCCTTCGCCAAGGAACTCACCGACGCGCAGGAACTGGCCAACGTCTCGGCCTACATCGAGAGCCTGTGCATCCCGGTCGACCACGGCATGTACGAAGGCAAGGATGCCGATGCGCAGGTCGCCAAGGGCAAGGATCTCTACGAGAAGCAGTGCAAGGAGTGCCACGGCGCCAACGGCGAGGGCGAACAAGGCCAAGTTCTATCCGGTGATCGCCGGCCAGCACTACAAGTACCTGCTGCGCCAGATGACCGAGATCCGCGACGGCCATCGCCGCAACGCCAACCCGGACATGGTGAAGGTCATCAAGCCCTACACCAATGACCAGCTGGTGGCGATTTCCGCCTACCAGGCCAGCCTGGTGATGCCGGGCAACATGTGCAAGCCCAAGGCCGGCGGCAAGAAGAAGTAAGTACGACCCATGCTGTAATGGCCCCCGTGCGCCGCCCTCGCTGGCGCGCGGCCGGTCTTGGTGCCAAAAAGTCGGCGCTGGCGGCACGCCGCGTCGGCTACCGGCCAAGGATGTTGCGAAGCTCCAGGACAGAGAGCAGCATAATGAACGCCCCCAAGAATCCCAATGTCGCCGTCGGCGGCCTGACCCTGATCGCCCTGGTGGCCATGATCGCCGCCTACTTCGCGCCCATCTGGTGGGTCTCGCTGACCGCGCCCAACTATCCGCCGGACGCCTTCCCCGACGGCATCCGCATCCACTTCCATTTCGACGGCGTCTACAACGGCTGCAAGGCGGCCGGCAAGGGCACCCGCATGGCGGGCGAGATCATCCAGAAGGACCTCGGCCATGAAGACGAGCGCTACAACCCCATCCTCGACGCCAAGAAGAACGTCGACAAGGGCGCGGAAGGCCTCGACTGCGTGCACGAGATGAACACCATCAACCACTACGTCGGCATGTTCCCGATCGCCACCGGCGCGCCGGTGGAAAAGCCGCTGGCCAAGTTCTTCTTCGGCTTCTTCGCGGTCATGCTGCTGGCCTTCGCCGCGACCAGGCAGAAGCTGCGCCTGACGATCCTGTCGGTGGGCTTTGCCGCCGTGGCGGCCTGGGCCGTCGTCGACCAGTATGTGCTCGGCCATCTCGCCAGCCATGTGGCGGACTATGTCCGCGAGGCCGGCACCTTCTTCAAGGAACCGGACAAGATCAAGGTCTGGGGCGACAACGTCACCTTCTACACGCACATCGCCATCGCCTTCCTCGTCGTCGCCATGGTCATCGTGGTGCTCGGCGTGTGGAAAATCCGCCAGTTCCAGTTGCTGCTGGCCGCCGTGCCGGCGCTGCTGCCGGTGTTCTTCGTCATCGAATACGCCGGCTGGCTGTGGTTCTTCGGCCACAACATGCACCCGTGGGGCGCCTTCACCGTCAAGCCCTTCATGCCGACGGTGTTCGGCGAAGGCAAGGTGGCGCAGTTCTCGACCTTCTCCTACCCCTACTGGGGCTATGCGCTGCTGCTGGTGACCTTCGCCGCGCTGGCGCTGGCCATTCTGCTGCGGCGCAAGCAGATCCGCGAAGGCACCGCCGAATGAAACCGGTCCGCGCCCTGCTGCCGCTGCTGGCGCTGGGCGTATCGACACTGCTGATCGCGGCCGAGACCAGCGGCGAGCTCGGCTGGCGCGGCGTCGACGAAAGCGCGGTCAAGGCGCCACAGATCGGCGCGACGGCCGACATGAGCAACGCGCCGCGCGTCGATGTCGACCGGCCCAAACCGCAATTCATGCTGCACGAGCGCGACAAGCGCGTGCACGGCCTCAAGCCCTTCCAGCAACTGGTCGATGCGGCGCCCGCCGGCTCGGTGCTGAAGCCGCCGCCGGGCATCTATGCCGGCCCCGTGGTGCTCGACAAGCCGCTGACCATCGATGGGGCAGGCAAGGTCACCATCGACTCCGGCGACAAGGGCACGGTGTTCGAGTTGAAGGCCGACGGTGTCGATTCTGCGCGGCCTGCACCTCACCGGCTCGGGCGAATCGCACGACACCGACGACAGTTGCCTCGACGTGCGCGGCCATCGCAACCGCATCGAGAACCTCGTCATCGACAACTGCCTGTTCGGCATCGACCTCAAGCAGTCCAACGAGCAATACGCTGCGCGGCAACCGCATCAGTTCCAAGCCCTTCGACCTCGGCGTGCGCGGCGACGGCCTGCGCCTGTGGTACAGCCATCGCAACCTGATCGAGAACAACGAGGTCATCGACACCCGCGACATGGTGGCGTGGTATTCCAACGACAACACCTTCCGCGGCAACGTCGGCAGGCGCAGCCGTTACTCGATCCATTTCATGTTCGCCAACAACAACATCGTCGAGAACAACCGCTTCTACGACAATGCCGTCGGCATCTACTTCATGTACATGGAGGGCGGCGCGGCCCGCAACAACGTGATCTCGCACGCCACCGGCGCGGCCGGCATGGCCTTCGGCTTCAAGGAGTCGAGCAACATCGAGATTTCGGGCAACGAGATCATCTATTGCGCCGTCGGCGTCGGCTCCGACCTCTCGCCTTTCCAGCCCGACACCACCATCCGCTTCACCGGCAACCGCTTCGCCTACAACGGCATCGCCGTGCAGCTGACCAGCGAACTCGGCGGCAACGTCATGAAGGACAACGTCTTCGAGGGCAACCTCACCGACGTCGTCCAGGGCGGCCGCGGCAAGCGGCGACAAGAACACCTGGATCGGCAACTGCTTCGATACCTACCAGGGCTTCGATCGCGACAAGGATGGCGTCGGCGACACACCGCACGAGAACTATCGCCTATGCCGACCAGCTATGGATAGAAATGCCGGCGGCGCGCTTCTTCAAGAATTCGCCGGTGCTGGAATTGCTTGATTTCCTCGAGCGGCTGGCGCCTTTCTCCACGCCCGAGCTGCAACTGCGAGACGCGAAGCCGCGCTTCGCCAAGCCGGAGGCCAAGACGCACATGAGCGACGAAGAACAGCTTCCCGAGGATTCGGCGGAACCCGAGCCGGAAGCCTGCGCCGAAAAAAGTCGCGCTGGCGTACGGCTGCCGCCGGCGGCAAGCCGCCGCTGTCCAAGGAACGCCGCCTGCAGGCACGCCGCCGCGTGCTGCGCACCATCCTGCTCACCGGCGGCGTCATGGGCGCCGCGCTGTCGGGCTTCCTGCCCCTGGCCTACGCGCAGAAGCAGCGACTGCGCCCACCCGGCGCGCTCGACGAGAAGGACTTCCTCGCAAGCTGCATCAAGTGCGGCCAGTGCGTGCAGGTCTGCCCGGTGGCCGCGATCAAGCTGGCCGACCTGGTCGACGGCTTCGGCGTCGGCATGCCCTACATCGATGCGCGCAGCCAGGCCTGCGACTTTTCCTGCGATGCCGTGCAGTGCATCCTCGCCTGCCCGACCGGTTCGCTGACCTACCACAAGCCCGAGTTCCTGCCGGTGCGCGCCGGTGCGGCCCTGGCGGCCAAGCCCATCCTGCTGGCCAAGGAGAAGGACGCCGAGCCGACCCTGAACATGGCCGAGCGCATCGGCGTGGCCCGGCTGACGCGTCCCGACGCCTGTCTCGCCATCCAGGGCAAGGGCTTCAAGGGCCAGGCGCGCGGCGCCGGCTTCAAGGGCCGCATGCGCTACATGTCGGTCGACCGCTGGAAGCCGATCAAGATCAGCCGCGCATCCCTACGACGTCGCCGAATGCGACCTGTGCGTACGCGAATGCCCGGTCAAGGGGGCGATTACCATCGAGACGGTGTTCGCGCCGGACGGCAGCAAGCGCAAGTCGCCGGTGGTGCATGAGCCCTGCGTCGGCTGCGGCGTCTGCGAGATGATCTGCCCGGTCGAGCCAGCCGCCATCGAAGTCGTGCCGCGCGAGGTCTGGAAAACATAATGGCCCCCCACGCTCGCAACACCCGCTCGCTGCCCCCCACGGGGGAGGGCATGCCTCCTTGGGGCGGCCCTGCGGAGGCATGGTCATGAGTGCCGTCCTCAAGCGCCGCTTCCGCGAGCAGATCATGGTCATGTTCGGCCGCGAACCGAAGAAGCCCGTGGTCATCGCGCCGGAAGCGCAGAAGATCCACCTCTACAAGCGCGGCAACCGCGACTTGATCGCAGAGAAGTTGCACGCGCGTGCCCACGCCGAGCACAAGAACACCTGGCGCAACCGGCGCTGGGCGACTCTGCTCATCGTGAACCTGCTGTTCACCCTCTCGTTCTTCCTTGACATCCAGATCCTCGAGGGTGCGCTGACTGCCTCGCGCTTTATCGGCTTCCACCTGATCGACCTCAACTCCGCCCTGCAGGTGATGCTGGCCCACAAGCACATCATCAACAACCTGCTGATCGGCACGGGCACCGTGCTGGTGCTGTGGATACTGCTGGGCGGACGCACCTTCTGTTCCTGGGTCTGCCCCTACCATCTGCTGGCCGAATGGGCGGAAAAGCTGCATGTCTATCTGGTGAAGAAGAAGCTGGTCACCGACCAGACCATCGATCGTCGCCTGCGCAGCGTGTTCTGGCTGATTTTTGCCGTGCTGGCTGTCGCTACCGGCTACACCGTGTTCGAGGCGATTTCGCCGACCGGCATCCTCTCGCGCGCACTGATCTACGGGCCCGGGCGTGGCGCTGCTGTGGGTGCTGGCGCTGCTGGTGTTCGAGGTCTTCTTCTCCAAGCGTGCATGGTGCCGCTACGCCTGCCCGATCGGCCTGACTTACGGCGTGGTCGGCATCATCTCGCCGCTGCGCATCAAGTACACCCTCGACGGCTGTTTCCACGAGGGCGACTGCCGCAAGGTCTGCCTGGTGCCGCATGTGCTGGACACGGTGATCAAGGGCCGGGCGGTCGATACCATCGTGCCGATCGGACCGGACTGCACGCGCTGCGGCCTGTGCGTGGACACCTGCCCGACCGGCTCGCTGAAGTTCGAGGTCAAGGGGCTTTCCAAGCTGCTCTGAAGCTGCTCTGAATCAAGGCAGCGCAGCGCTTTGCCCTTACAATCCGGCCTCACCATGATTCGATTTCAGAACGTCGTCAAGACCTTCCGCCGCGCCCGCGTGCTCGACGGCATCGACCTCGAGATCGGGCTCGGCGAGCGTGTCGCCCTGATCGGTTCCAACGGCGCCGGCAAGACCACGCTGATCCGCTGCCTGCTCGGCGAATATACCCATGATGGCAGCGTCACCATCGAGGGCCGCTCGCCGCGCACCGAGCGAACCCTGGTTCTCGGCAGCATCGGCTTCGTGCCGCAACTGCCGCCGCCGCTCAAGATGCCGGTCGGACAACTGATCCACTTCGCCGCCTCGCTCTGCGGCAGCGATCCGCAACGCATCTTCGATCTGGCCAAGCGCCTCGGCCTCGATGTCGATGGCAACAATGGTGTAATGGGTCGCCAGTTCGTGCGTCTCTCCGGCGGCATGAAGCAGAAGCTGCTGATCGCCATCGCCCTGGGCCGCGACGCCAAGGTGCTGGTGCTCGACGAGCCGGCCGCCAACCTCGATCCCGAGGCGCGCAAGATCTTCTTCGAACTGCTGGCCGAGCGTGCCGAATCGGCCACCATGCTGATTTCGAGCCACCGCCTCAACGAGGTGTCGACCCTGGTCAATCGCGTGGTCGAACTCGACATGGGCAAGGTGGTGCTCGACGACCGCGTCGCCGACGACGTCTCGCTCGCCGGCCGCCTCGACTGCCGCATCTCCGTCAAGCGTCCGGAGCCGGCCTTCGCCAAGGCGATGGCAAGCTGGAACTTCCGCGATCTTGGCGAAGGGGTCGAGTGGGAAGGGGAAGTGGCCGGGCCCGACCGCCTGCGCTTCATGGGCATGACCTCGCGTTACGTCGCGGTGATCACCCATATCTCGCTCACCGAGGTCGAAGACTGATGGACCGGCGGGGCTTCATGCGCCTTTCCGGCGGCGGCATCCTGGTCGCCCTCGGCGGCTGTGGTGCCAAGGGCACCTGGCCCGAGGGCATGCAGGAGATCAAGTGGGACCGCGACACTTGCGTCGTCTGCAACATGGTGATTTCCGACCGCCGCTTTGCCGGCGAGATGCGCGGTGGGCCGAAGAACATCGTGTTCAAGTTCGACGATCCCGGCTGTGTTGCCCTCTGGCTCAACGACCAGGGCAAGGCCGCCGCCTACCCGTGGATCCGTGATCCGGCGACGCGGCTGTGGATCGCCGACGTGAATAGCCGCGGCCAGGACGTCGTCTGGCTCGACGCGCGCCGGGCGCAATACGTCACCAAGACCTCGCCAATGGGCTTCAATTTCGGTGCCGTCGCCCAACCTCAGGCCGGCTCCGTCGATTTCCCCACCATGTGCGAACATGTGGTGACCAAGTTCAAGAAGGGACGTTCGTGAAGCAACTCTGGCTCACCGCCAAACTGGACATCGTCGAATCGCTGCGCGCGCGCTGGTTCCAGATCTACACCCTGGTCTTCGGCGGCATCGTCGCGCTGCTGTTCCTGTTCGGCCTGACCGAATCGCGCGTGCTCGGCTTCATCGGCCTGTCGCGCCTGCTGGTCACCTACATCCAGCTGACCATGGCGATCCTGCCGATCTTCGTGCTCATCACCACCGTGCGCTCGGTGGCGGGCGACCGCGAGGCCGGCGTCTTCGAGTACCTGCTGTCCCTGCCGGTGTCGCTGGCGGCGTGGTTCTGGGGCAAGATCCTCGGCCGCTACGTCGTCATCTTCGCGCCGGTGTTCGCGGCCATGCTCGGCGCGGTGCTGTATGCGCTGGTGGTCGGCATCGAGGTGCCGTGGGGCATGTTCGGCTACTACACGGCGCTGCTGGCGGTGATGGCGGCCTGCTTCCTCGGCATCGGCATGCTGATCTCGGCCGTGGCGCGCAGCACCGACATGGCGCAGGGCGCGGCCTTCCTGGTCTGGCTGACGCTGCTGCTGTTCCTCGACCTCATCCTGCTCGGCGTGATGATCCAGGGCAAGGTGGCGCCCGAGGTCGCGGTCACCATCGCGCTGGCCAATCCGCTGCAGGTATTCCGCACGGCGGCGCTGGCGCTGTTCGATCCGCAGCTGATCGTGCTCGGCCCCTCGGCCTACGTCATCCTCGATCTTTTCGGCGCCACCGGCTACAAGATATTTGCGCTCGCCTATCCGGCCGTCGTCGGCATCGCGTCAGCGACCATGGGTTACCATCTGTTCCGTCGTGGAGACCTGCCTTGAACAAAACGCTGATCGTACTGCTCGCCACCCTGACGCTGCTCTCCCCGCTGGCGCGGGCCGAGGACTTCCCTCCGGCCGAACCGCTGTTCGCCGCGACGCTGTCCGATGCCGCTGACAAACCGGTCGCGATGGCCGCCTACAAGGGCAAACCGCTGATCGTCAATTTCTGGGCGCGCTGGTGCGCGCCCTGCCGCGAGGAAATCCCCGAACTGTCGAAGGCGCGGGCAAAGTACAAGGCACGCGGCCTCGAGGTGATCGGCATCGCCATCGAGGACAACGCCGAGCCGGTGCGCGAATTCGCCAAGGCCTACGACATCGACTACCCGGTAGTGCTGGCCAAGAACAAGGGCATGTGGCTGATGCAGGTAATGGGCAATACGCGCGCCGGCCTGCCCTTTACCGTGGCCATCGATCGCAAGGGCAACATCGTGTCGCGCAAGCTCGGCTTGATGAAAAAGACCGATATCGAAGCCGCCGCGGAGGCGGCACTCAAGTAACCCGGAGACGACCCATGCCGCCGCTGGAACCGACCCTCGCCGCATTGTCCAACCCCGCGCTGCGCTATTTCGTCGCGACGCGCCCGGCCTTCCTCTCTGTCACCTTCGTCGGCTGCCTGCTCGGCCTGGCGAGCGCCGCCGCGGGCGGCATCCGCCTCGATCCGGCGCTGGCCACGCTGACGCTGTTCTTCGCGCTGGTGGCCCACGCCGGCGCCAATGTCATCAACGACTACTACGATGCGCTGTCGGGCTGCGACAGCGCCAACACCGAGCGCGTATTCCCCTTCACCGGTGGCAGCCGCTTCATCCAGAACGGTGTCCTCAGCCTGCGCGCGACCGGCGTCTTCGGCTATGCGCTTTTGGCGGCCGTGGTGCCCGCCGGTCTCTACCTCACCGCCGTCAGCGCCGCCGGGCTGGTGTGGATCGGCCTGGCCGGGCTGATCGTCGGCTGGGCCTATTCGGCACCGCCGTTCAAGCTGCAGAGCCGCGGGCTTGGCGAGTTCGGCATCACCGCCGGCTGGCTGCTGGTCGTCGTCGGCAGCGACTATCGTGCAGCGCCACGGCTTCTCCTTCATGCCCGTCGCGGCCGGCCTCGGCTTTGCCCTGCTGGTCGCCAACGTGCTCTACATCAACCAGTTTCCCGACGTGAAGGCCGATGCCCAGGCCGGCAAGCGCACGATGGTGGTACGCCTCGGCGTGCAGCGGGCGCGCTGGGGCTACGCCTTGATCGCGCTGCTGACCTACGGCTGGGTCGTCGCCATGGTCGCCGTCGGCCAGTTGCCATGGTCGGCGCTGGTGTCGCTGCTGGCGGCGGCGGCGAGCTTCGGCGCGCTGCGCGTGCTGTGGCGCCATGCCGCCGAGCCGGCGCAACTTGCTCCCGCGCTCAAGCTGACCATCCTCGCCGCGTCGCTGCATGGGCTGCTGCTGGCGGGTGTGCTGGTTCTGTCCCGCTGACAGACGCTTGACGCGAGTCAATGCCGTGACCGGCATCGGCGGCGTCTAATCCACTCATGTTCCGCATCTCGCAATTCATGCAGGAGATAGCATCTCCGACGCCGCTCGGCATCGTGCGCAAGCCGCCCGGCCCCGTGGTGATCTGGAACCTGATACGCCGCTGCAACCTCACCTGCAAGCATTGCTACTCGATATCGGCCGACAAGGACTTCGCCGGCGAGCTGACGACCGCCGAAGTCTTCGGCGTGATGGACGACCTCAAGCGCTTCAAGGTGCCGGCGCTGATCCTTTCTGGCGGCGAGCCGCTGCTGCGGCCCGACATTTTCGACATCGCCGCATCGTTCCAAGTCGCTCGGCTTCTACACCGCGCTCTCCAGCAACGGCACGCTGATCGACGAGGCGATGTGCCGCCGTGTCGCCAGCGCCGACTTCGACTATGTCGGCATCAGCCTCGATGGCATGGCCGCCACGCACGACAAGTTCCGCCGCATGCAGGGTGCCTTCGACAAGTCGCTGCACGCCATTCGCCTCTGCCGCGATGCCGGTTTGAAGGTCGGCGTGCGCTTCACGCTGACCCAGGACAACTTCCACGACCTGCCGGCGCTGCTGCAACTGGTCGAGGACGAGGGCGTCGACCGCTTCTACTTCTCGCACCTCAACTACGCCGGGCGCGGCAACAAGAACCGCAAGGACGACGCCCACCACCAGATGACGCGGCAGGCGATGGACCTGCTGTTCGACACCTGCTGGCGACACCAGCAGCAGGGGCTGAAGAAGGAATTCACCACCGGCAACAACGACGCCGACGGCGTCTACCTGCTCCACTGGGTGAAACGCAACTTCCCCGGCCTGGCACCGCATATCCGGAAGAAGCTGGCGCAGTGGGGCGGCAATTCCAGCGGCGTCAATGTCGCCAACATCGATAACCTCGGCAACGTCCATCCCGACACCATGTGGTGGCACCACACGCTGGGCAACGTGCGCGAGCGGCCGTTCTCGCAAATCTGGACCGATATTTCCGACCCGCTGATGGCCGGGCTCAAGGCGCGCCCGCGCCACGTCGGCGGGCGCTGCGGCCAGTGTCGCCACTTCGACATCTGCGGCGGCAACACCCGCGTGCGCGCCCAGCAGTTGACCAACGACCCGTGGGCCGAAGACCCGGGCTGCTATCTCACCGACGAAGAAATCGGAGTCGTGCCATGCGTTGCCTGAGCGCATTCATGCTGGCGCTCGCGGCCTGTTCCGCGTTCGCCGCCGAGCCGCAGAAGATCTTCCAGCAGCATTGCGTGGCCTGCCACGGTCCCGACCGCTTCGGCATCACCGGCCCGGCGCTGCTGCCCGAGAGCCTGGAACGGCTGACGCAAGCCCGAGGCGATCAGGACCGTGCGCGAGGGCAGGGTGGCGACGCAGATGGAAGGCTTCAAGGACCGCCTGTCCGAGGCCGAGATCGAGGCGGTGGTGAACTGGGTCTACACGCCGGTGAGCCCGAAGCCGCAATGGACCGAGGCGCAGATCCGCGAGTCGCGCATCGTCAATTTCAAGCCGGGCAGCCTGCCGGCGAAGCCCGCCGCCGTCTTCGACGGCGTCGACATGATGAACCTGTTCATCGTGGTCGAGACCGGCGACCACCACGTCACGGTGCTCGACGGCGACAAGCTGGAGCCGATCCACCGCTTCCCCAGCCGCTACGCCCTGCACGGCGGGCCGAAGTTCACGCCCGAGGGCCGCTACGTCTTCTTCGCCTCGCGCGACGGCTGGGTCAGCAAGTTCGACCTGTGGAACCTCAAGGTCGTGGCCGAGATCCGCGCCGGCATCAACACCCGCAACGTCGCGGTGTCGGGCGACGGCAAGTATTGTGGCGGTGGCCAACTACCTGCCGCACACCCTGGTGCTGCTCGACGCCGACCTCAACCTGCTCAAGGTGCTAGCCGGTGCGCGACAAGGACGGCAAGGAAAGCTCGCGCGTCTCTGCCGTCTATGACGCCGCGCCGCGCCAGAGCTTCGTCGCCGCGCTCAAGGACGTGCCCGAGGTATGGGAGATCAGCTACGACCGCAAGGCCGAGGACATTCCCGTCGGCATGATCCACGACTTCAAGTACAAGGAAGGCGCCTTCATCCCCGGCTTCCTCAATCCCCGCCGCAGCTTCCTGTCGACGCCGCTCGACGACTTCTTCTTCACCCAGGATTATTCCGAACTGATGGGCGCGGCGCGAGATGGCGGTGGCGGCCAGGTGGTCAATCTCGATGTGCGGAAGAAGATCGCCGACCTCGCCATCCCCGGCATGCCGCACCTCGGCTCCGGCATCACCTTCGACTGGAACGGCCGCCGCGTCATGGCCTCGCCCAACCTCAAGGAAGGCCTGATCAGCGTCATCGACCTCAAGAGCTGGGAGACGGTGAAGCAGATCCCGACGCTGGGCCCCGGCTTCTTCATGCGCAGCCACGAAGCGACGCCCTATGCCTGGACCGATTCGATGATGTCCAAGGCCAAGGACACGCTGCAGATCATCGACAAGCGCACGCTGGAGCGCGTCGCCGAGGTGAAGGTGGCGCCGGGCAAGACGCTGGCCCACATCGAATTCACCCGCGACGGCAAGTACGCGCTGGCCAGCCTGTGGGAACGCAAGAAGGACGGCGGCGCGCTGGTGGTCTTCGATGCCGCGACCTTCAAGGAAGTGAAGCGCATCCCGATGGACAAGCCGGTCGGGAAATACAACCTCTACAACAAGATCACGCGGTCAGAGGGAACGAGCCACTAGGCTCCCACTCGCCCCCCGCCCTGGGGCAGGGGTGACGGCAGTTCGCCGCTGCGCGGCTACGGTTCCTTGAGTTGTCCCGCCTTGGGGCGGCCCCCAGCGGCGGGACGTTGCTCTCAGCAGGCTGCAGGGCTCCACCGGCAGCCCGCGCTTGATCCAGCCCGGCCGGCGCGCTGCCGACCATGCCTTCCTTGATGTTGTAAATCTGCGTGAAACCCTGCGCTTCGAGGTAGCGAGCGACCTGGGTGGTGCGGTTGCCGGTGCGGCAGATCAGGCCGATCGGCGCATTGCGGTCGCCATTGCCACCTGCTTGAGCAGGTCGGCGACGAAGCCCGGCGCACCGCCGGGGTGCAGCATGTCCAGCCGTTTCGCGCCCTTGGCCACGCCGGTCTCGCGCCATTCGGGCGGCGTGCGGATGTCGATCAGCGTGAGCTTGCCCGTTTCGAGCGCGGCTTAGGCATCGGGGGCGGCGATGTCGGCGGCAAACACGGCGGCGGGAAGGCAGGCGAGTGCAGCGAGCAGGTATTTCTTCATGGGGCGGGAGCATTTCGGTTCTGGTCAGGGCGCGAATGATACAAGAATCGTCGCCAAGCGGATCGCGCCCTCCGCCGCCGGGACGGCTTCAATGGTATTGCTTGCGGATGGCTTCGAAGCGTTCGAAGTTCTCGAGGACGAGGCGGGTCAGCGTCGGGTCGAAATGGCGTCCGGATTGTTCCTGGAAGTATTCCAGGATCTGCTCCGAGGGCCACGCCTTCTTGTAAACGCGCTCGGTCCCCAGTGCATCGTAAACGTCGGCGATCGCCACGATGCGGCCTTGGATGGGTATGTCCTCGCCGCGCAACTTCTGCGGATAGCCGGAGCCATCCCATTTTTCGTGATGGTTGCGGGCGATGATGGCGGCCGTCATGAGGATGGGTTTGGTCGAGTCGGCGAGGATGCGATAGCCGATTTCGGCATGCTCCTGCATCAGGGCGAACTCCTCGGGTGTCAGCTTTCCCGGTTTGAGCAGCACGTTGTCCGGCGTGGCGACTTTGCCGACATCGTGCAGCGGCGCGGCGGTCTTGATCAGGTATACCTCCTTCTCGGGCAGGCCCACAAGTTGGGCGAGCAGGCGCGAATACTCGGCCACGCGCTTGATGTGGGCTCCGGTTTCTCCACAGCGGGATTCGGCCACTTCCGACAGGGTCTGGATCACCTCGACCTGCGTTTCGTTGAGCTCGCGCAGCTTGGCCTCCTCGATGGCGTGAATCCTGACGAAATTGACGGTGTTGATGGCAGCGATGACCACGGACATCAGCAGCGCGAGCATGATGGGACCGGCGAAGACCTCGGCACTCGGCGGCAGGCCCAGCCGCTGCACCATGTTCACCCAGGCGAACAGCACCATCAGCGGTGTCACGATCACCCAGGTGAGCACTAAGGAGCGTGCGCCGAACTGGTACACGGGGTTGTCGATGGATGGCATGCGAAGTGTCATGTCGTGCTCTCCGGAAATGTCGAAGCAGGCGCACGGGATGCGTCCGTGATGGTGCAAGGTATCAAGGGCTGACGGCCATAGTATATGAATCGGCCCTGTCCCCGGCACTTTCCCGGGGGATGTCGCAGTTCAATCAATTTCCCGGGTTAATGTCCGGTCAGTTGGGCGTAGAGCAGCGGCAGCTTGGTCGGCAGTTCCTCGGGTTTCCTCAGCACGGTGAAGCCGCCGGGGCCGAAGACGTGGGGAAGGTAGGAGGCGCCCTCGCGGTCGATGGTGACGCAGAAGGGCTTGATGCCGGCCTTCTTCGCGTCGATCACGCTCATGCGCGTGTCCTCGATGCCGTAACGGCCCTCGTAGAGGTCGATGTCGTGCGGCTTGCCATCGGAGAGGATCAGCAGCAGGCGCATGGCGGCGGGCTGCTTTTCGAGCAGCGTGGTGGCGTGGCGAATCGCGGCGCCGATGCGGGTGTAGTAGCCGGGCTTGATGGCGGCGATGCGGCCGCGCGCGGCGGCGTCGAGCGGGTCGGCGAAGGTCTTGATCTCGTGGAAGCGCACCAGGCTGCGCTTGAGCGAGGAGAAGCCGTAGAGGGCGAAGGCGTCGCCGGTGGCGCCGAGCGCTTCGCCGAACAGCATCAGGCTGTCGCGGATGACGTCGATGACGCGGTGCTCGTCGGAGATGCCGGCATCGGTCGACAGCGAGAGGTCGGCCAGCACCAGGCAGGCGAGGTCGCGCTCGCGCTGGTTCATCGCCAGATAGGCGCCGGCGTTGCCGAAATGCTGGCCGGTGAGGCGGTCGGTATGGATGCGCACGCAGGCGTCGATGTCGAGCTCGGTGCCGTCGGGCTGGGCCTTGAGCCAGCGCCGCGCCGGCGCCAGCGCGGCGAACTGGCTGCGCAGCTTGCGCGCCGGGCGGCGCAGGCGCTCGGGCAGCGGCGTCGGTACGGCGGCGCGGGCGAGCAGCGGTTGCAGCCGGCAGTAATCTGGCTTGAGCTCGTGCTTGCGGTAATCCCACTCGGGCAGCGGGATGCCCGGGCCGAGCGGGATGTCGTCCTCGGCGGCGGCGGGCAGGTCGAGGTCGAAGCGCACCTTGGAGGCGACGCGCTTGCCGTCGTCGTCGGCCAGCGAGAGCTTGTCGAGGCTTTCGGCAGCGGCACCCGCATCCGGGTTCTCGTCTTCGTCGGTGTCGCGATTGACGCGCACGAATTCCGCCCACGACAGGATGCTCTCGGCGCGGAACATCAGGATCATCGGCGACTCGTTCTCCGGCATGTCCACGCGCTCGGCCTGGTACTGCTTGCGCTCGGCCTCTTCCTGCTTGGCGCCGGCGCTTTCGGGATTCTGGTTGGCGCCGCCGCCGCGCGGCAGCGCGGCCGGCGAAGGGTAGAGCCAGAGCGGCACGGGCTGCAGTGCCTTGGCCTTGGGCCGCGACAAAGTCGGCAGTAGCGGCACGGTGCCGGGTGCGCTCAGCGCCGCGCGCACCGCGCGTTCCTGCGCCGCCTCGTCCGCGGGCATCGCCTCGGGGGCGATGCGCTCCAGCAAGGTCGCGGCGACGAGGCGGTCATAGCGGGCCTTGAGGCCGGGAAAGCGATGCAGCGCCGAGATCGTCGCCTGCTGGTTGCGGACGATCCATTCGTGCGCCGACGGCGGCGGCTCGTGCGCGGCGACGGCCGTGAGCCACAGGTAGAGATCGCGGTTGAGACTGCGCTCGGCGAAATAGGCAATGCTCGGCGGCAGCCGCAGCGTCTCCATGTCGAGCGCGGCGTGGGCGGAGCGCAGGCCGGTGCCGCCGATGCGTTCGAGCAGGCGGCGGCGGGCGCCGTGATGCTGGTCGCTGGCGGCGGCCACGCGCAGCCCGGCGTCGCCGCCGAGCGCGCGGAACACCACGCCCAGCGTCTTCTCCATGTCGGCCAGCCGCACGGCCGCCTCGGGGTGGTCGCGCCGCGCGGTCTTGGTGATCCAGCGGTGCCAGAGATCGCCGACCCATTCTTCCATGTCAGTTGTTCCACCGTGCTTCGTTCCACCCGCGGCGCATGAAACGTCTTGCTATTTGGGGGATGGGGCGCGCCAAGGGTGGCGGTGCCACTCTGCACGGACCCCGCCGTCCCGTGCTGGTACCGTCCAAACACCCACGGTGGTTATTGATCGGGCTGGTGGGGTGCTCTGCGCAGCGAAGTAAAGAAGGAGGCGGCGACCGAAGGCCGGCGCCGGGTGACATGAGCGGAGCAGAGCACCCCGACAGCCCGATCGCGCACCAAACGTCGAGTTTCATCGAGTTAGTCTCGTTTTCCGGTAAGGCTCACCTGCGCCTCGTTCTGCTGCGCCGCCTCGTTCTCCACCCATGCCAGCAACGTGCCCTTGGGTGAATCGCGCTGCACCGTGGCGCAGGCGGCGATGCACTGGCCGCACTGGGTGCAGGTGAACATCTGGTGTTTGGGCACGCGCGGCCGCAGGCGCATGGGGCAGACGCCCTCGCAGGCCGCGTAGCCGGGGCCGTCGGCGGTGTAGCAACTGTTGCAGTCGGCGGCGCGGCGGCGCTGGAAGCCGATCACCATCGCGCCGCGGTTACCCATCCAGGCCAGGCTCTGGAACAGGCCGACGGCGCAGCCGAAGCGGCAGAACAGGTGCCGCGCGAAAATGAATTCGAGCGTCAGCACCAGCGTGCCGACGCCGATGAACAGCGCCTGGTTGCGGGTGGGCGAGAGCGCGAACAGGTTGCCGTAGATCTCCGCCGGCGGCAGCAGGTAGGTGATCAGCACGATGGCCCAGAGCGCGGCGAACAGCACGGTGAGCGGCAGGGTGACCAGCCACCAGCGCGCATCGACGACGAAGGCGCTGCCGTCCGGATTCTTCGGCGGCACGGGCTTCCTGTCCCACAGGCTCTGCTTGCCCGAAGCGTGGCGCATCAGGCGGTTGATGGTTTCGACCACCGAGAAGTGCGGGCAGAGCCAGCCGCAGTAGAGCCGGCCCCAGCGCCAGGCGATGGCGAGGAAGATGGCGGCGCCGCCGAGCAGCGGCAGGAACAGGCGCAGCATCAGGTTGACGCCGACCTCGGTCGCGGATATCCGGCCGGCGAAGAAATCGTCGAGGCCGAGGTGCCAGTGGTAGCCGAGGATGATGGCGTGGCCCTCGGTCAGGTCGTAGCGGAAGATGTCGAACACCGGCGCGACGACGAACAGGACGAAGAAGCCGATCTGCGCCCACAGGCGGCCGTGCTGGATGGCGCCGGCCTTGCCGGGGGCACTCTTCGTGTGCCAGGAAACGGGCATCGACGGGAGCCTTGCCGCCGGGCCGTCCCAAGGCAAGGCGGCACGCCGCGAAGCGGCAATCTGCTCCGGCGTCATGACAGCGCTCCCCGTGATGATCGAGCGCAGCGAGGAAGCGGACTCCCCCGCCGGCGGGCGGGGGCCGGGGGGTGGGGACGTTCAATCACAACGGCGGCCGATGAGGGGATAGACATAGGGTTGTCCTGCCATGGCCTTGGCCAGGCCGAGGATGCCGAACATGATCAGCGTCGAGTGGATGCAGGTGAAATACATGATCACGTAGGTCCAGGTCCATTCGGAGTCGAGGCCGAAGAGCCAGATGAAGCCGGCGCAGGCGACGACGATCAGCGCGCCGCCCCAGAGGCTGACCCAGAAGGCCTGGTCGAGATGGCAGCGGGCGAGGGCCGGCGCGGTGCCGCGTTGTTTGAACCAGAGCCAGGCGATGGCGAGGAAGCCCAGCCCCGGCGCCAGCATCAGGTTGACCAGATAGAGCGACTCGGCCGCGACGGCGAGACCCTGGCCCGGCGCGTCGTCAGCGCCCGAATGTGGCAAGCACCACCTCCAGCAGCGCCTCGGCGACTTCGATGTCGTCGGTGAGGCTCTCGACCAGCGAGGCGCGGCAGGCCTCCACCGGGTCCATGCCGTCGCGGATGAGGATCGCCGCATAGACCAGCAGGCGGGTGCTGGCGACTTCCTCGAGGTCGACGTCCTTGAGCGCGCGCAGGCTGCGGCCGATGCCGACCAGGCGCTTGGCCGTCATCTCGTCGCAGCCGGTTTCGCCGCGCAGGATGCTTTCCTCGCGGTCGGCCGCAGGAAAGTCGAAGCGCAGCGAGACGAAGCGCTGCCGCGTCGAGGGCTTCATGCCCTTCATGAAGTTCTGGTAACCGGGGTTGTAGGAGACCACCAGCATGAAGGCCGAGGGCGCATGCAGTTCCTCGCCGGTGCGGTCGATGGGCAACACGCGGCGGTGGTCGGCCAGCGGGTGGATCACCACGGTGGTGTCCTTGCGCGCTTCGACCACCTCGTCGAGGTAGCAGATGCCGCCCTCGCGCACGGCGCGCGTCAGCGGCCCGTCGGACCAGTAGGTGGCGCCGTCGCCGATCAGGTGGCGGCCGACGAGGTCGGCGGCGGTGAGGTCGTCGTGGCAGGCCACGGTGTACAGCGGCAGGTTCAGTTTCGCCGCCATGTAGGCGACGAAGCGCGTCTTGCCGACGCCGGTCGGGCCCTTGATGAGGACGGGCAGGTGGTTCTTCCAGGCGTGCTCGAAGAGATCGACTTCGTTGCCGGCGGCTTCGTAGTAGGGCAGTTCGGTGTGGGGTGCGTTCATTTCAGACCTAGCCAGTACGCCAGCATGATGATCGCCAGCACGAGGAGCAGCCAGCCTAGCACGACGGCACGCCACAGAAACTTGACCCGGCGCAAGGCCATGAAGTCGTAGATGACCAGCCAGCCCTTGACCCCGGCGATGGCGAGGATGAGGGCGACGGCCTTGGGGCCGGCGGCGTGCAGTTCGCCGATGAACCAGGTGACGGCGGTGGCCGCCATCAGGACGATCCAGACGAGGTTGAGGAGATGCGAAGACATGGGCTTCAGCGCATTACGTAGACAAGCGGGAACAGGATGATCCACACCAGGTCGACCATGTGCCAGTAGGAGGCGCCGGTCTCGATGCCGTGGTGCTCGCGCGCCGTGTAGGCACCCCGGCGCGCCTTGTTCCAGACGAAGCCGAGAATCATCATCCCCATCACCACGTGCAGCGCGTGGAACATGGTGAGCGAGAGGTAGAACATGTAGAAGGTGTTGGTGTCGAGGCTGATGCCGGCATCGAACTTGGCCGAGTATTCGAAAACCTTGACGACGAGGAAGCCGCAGCCCGTGGCGATGGCGGCCAGCAAAAAGTCGGCGCTGGCGGCACGGCGGTCGGCCTTGATCGCCGCCACGGCACGGGCCACGAACCAGCTGCCGGTGATCAGCAGCAGGGTATTGAGCGCACCCGCGTCGCGGTCCAGCGTCAGCTGCATGGCGTTGAAGAGGTCGAGGTTCTTCAGCCGGGTGATGGCGTAGGCGGCGAACAGCACGCCGAAAGCCATCAGCTCGGCGAGGATGAAGACCCAGATGGCGAGGTCGCCGGGTGGATACTCGGCCAGGGGGTGGCCGTGGCGGCGGGCGTGGGCGGTCATGGAGCGGATGCTGGAGGAAAGGCCTGCAGTATCCGTAAAGCCCGACGGAGCCGCCTTGACTCGGGATAAGGTGAAGTCAGCCCTTCCAGGTTTTCTCGCCGGCCGTGACGGCGAAGGGCAGGCGGTTCTCCGCCGGCGGCAGCGGACAGACCGCGAACGGGGTGAAGGCGCAGGGCGGATTGATGGCGCGGTTGAAGTCGAGAATAAAACGGTCGCCTTGCGGGGCAGGAACATGCAGGAAGCGGCCGCCGCCATAGGTTGCGCGGCCGCTGCTGGCATCGGCGATGACGAAATGCAGCGGATCGGCGTCCGCCTTCTGCGGGCGCAAGGAATGGTCGCTGCCGTTCAGCGAGAAGCGGGCCAGCGCGCCGTCCCAGCGGGCTTCGATGCGCCATGCCGGGTCGAAGGCGTAGCAGTCGATGCCGCTGAAGTTGCGGCGCGTCGGGCTCTCGGCATCGCGCACGCGCAGGGCGAGGCGGCCGTCGCGCTCGATGAGGAAAAAGCTCGTCGTGCCGTGGCGGATGACGGCGGCTGTGCCAGCGGCATCGCTGGGCAAGGGCTGCGCCGGCGCACCGTCCGGCTGCCATTGGGCAACGTTGCCGCTGACGTGGAGCAGGCCGAGCAGGGGTGGCGTGCCGGGCAGTTCGATGTCGCAGTCGGGCGCGCCACCGATGCGGTGCGTGCCGTCGTCGAGCCAGACCAGGTTGACCAGCGTGAGCCAGCCGTCTTCCTTGCACAATTCGGCAAGGCGTTCGGCGCGCCAGCGTTCGTGTTCGGCGACGGCATATGGCATGGCAACCTCAGTGCTGCCCCGACTCGGCGAGCAGGGCCTGCGCCTGGGTGACGATGTGCGCCTGGCGCTCTTCATCGAGGCCGATCATGCGCGCGGCCAGCCATTCTAGCGATGCCTGCGGGATCAGCTTGTGCGCTTCCGCCAGGTCGAAGGGCAGGGCGGCGTTGTCGAAGCCCGCCATCAGGTGGCGGGCGGTGTCGATCGAGAGGCGCGAGATGTTGGCGCGGACGCTGTCGATACCGCGGATCAGCTCGGTCAGCAGGTGCGGCAGGGCCCACATTTCGCCACACTTCATGGTGAGTTCGTGGAACTTGAAGCCACAGACCATCTGCTGGGCCTCGACCGAGCGCCGGGCCTGGCCGCTGGCCAGGGCGTCGGCGGCCGCCTGCGGCAGTTCCGGGGCGAAGCACCACAGCAACAACTCGCCGGTGTCGGCGAGCAGGGTGGCCATGCCGACTTCGTCGGGCGAGAGGTCGGAACGGGCCGAGCTCCACAGGACCGCGAGCTGGCTCGCCAGCACCGAGCGGCCTTCGCAGGCGACGAGCCCCGGGTTGGTCTCGTCGGTTTCCGGGCTGTCGAGCAACATGTGGCGGAAGGTGGTGGTGCCCAGTTGCATGACGGCGGCCAGCGTCGTCGTCGTGTCGTGGCCGAGCTTGCGGGTACGGCGCTTCTCGGCTTCGCGCAGCAGGCGCAGGCAGAGGAATGGGTCGCGCGATGCGATGTCGGCCAGCTCGCGCGCAGAAAGTCCTTCCGCGCTCTGCTCTTCGAGGCTGAGCAGCAGGGTCTTCGAGCGTGGCATCGAGGGCAGCTCGCGCCCAACCAGAAAGGCGCTCCAGGAGCCTACGCTCCAATGTTTTTGGTGTTCGGTCAGCACCGCCGCAGTTTCCATCGGGGTGGTGGATCGCGTTTTGGCGGTCACAAAACAAAACCGGCGCCAAATCTTTCGATTGGCGCCGGTTCGGCGTGGCTATCAGGTCAGGATCAGGCCTTGGCCTTCTCCTCGCCCGGGATGAAGAAACTCCAGATATACACGATCAGGCCGACCAGGAATGCCACACCGGCCCACTCGCGCATCCAGTAGAACATCGACACCTGATCCTGCGCGTCCATGAAGGACATCGGCGTCGAGGAGACGCGCTGCAGCCACACTTGCAGGATGCCGGCGGCGGTGAGGAACAGCGTGATGAACACGATGGAGACGGTCATCAGCCAGAAGGCCCACATCTCGGCAACCTGCGCCTTGTTGCTGTTGGCGGCGCGACCGCGCATCAGCGGCATGGCGTAGGAGATCATGGTGATCACCACCATCACGTAGGCGCCGTAGAAGGCCATGTGGCCGTGCGCCGCGGTGATCTGCGTGCCGTGGGTGTAGAAGTTCACCGGAGCCAGGGTGTGGAGGAAGCCCCACACGCCGGCGCCGAGGAAGGACATCACGCCCGTGCCCAGCGCCCACAAGGTCGCGGCCTTGTTCGGGTGCTCGCGCCGACGACGGTTCACCATGTTGAAGGCGAACAGGGTCATGGCGAAGAAGGGGATGGGTTCCAGGGCCGAGAAGATCGAGCCGAACCACTGCCAGTACTCGGGCGTGCCGATCCAGTAGTAGTGGTGGCCGGTGCCGATGATGCCGGTGACCAGGGTCAGGGTGATGATCACGTACAGCCACTTCTCGATCACTTCGCGGTCGACGCCGGTGACCTTGATCAGGACGAAGGCCAGGATGGCGCCGAGGATCAGTTCCCACACGCCTTCAACCCAGAGGTGCACAACCCACCACCAGTAGAACTTGTCGCGCACGACGTTGTCCGGGTTGTAGAAGGAGAACAGGAAGAAGATCGCCAGGCCCCAGAGGCCGACCAGCAGCACCGTGTTGATCGCGGTCTTGCGGCCCTTCAGCACCGTCATGGTGATGTTGAAGAGGAAGGCCAGCGCCACGACGACGATGCCGATCTTGGTGATCAACGGCTGTTCGAGGAACTCCCGTCCCATGGTCGGGAGGAGATCGTTGCCGGTCATCTTGGCCAGCGTGGCGTAGGGCACCAGCAGGTAGCCCACCACGGTCAGGGCGGCGGCGACGAGGAAGATCCAGAACAGCGCGATGGCCAGTTTCGGACTGAAGAGCTCCGTTTCCGACTCCTCGGGCACAAGGTAGTAGGCGGCGCCCATGAAGCCCATCAGCAGCCAGACGATGAGTGCATTGGTATGCACCATGCGTGCGACGTTGAACGGGATGTGCGGGAAGAGGAAGTCGCCCATCACATACTGCAGGCCCATGATCAGGCCGAACAGGATCTGTGCGACGAACAAACCGATTGCCGCTATGAAATACGGTTTGGAAACCGCTTGCGATTTGAATTGCATATTCAATCTCCTTTAAGTCGAGTCGGTTTCCGCATCAGCCTTCGATATTCGGGGGCCACTTGGCGGTGTCGATCTCGCCTACGTACTTGAAGAAGGCGACGAGTTCGTCCAACTGCTTGTCGGTCAGGTTGAATTGCGGCATCTGGCGGCGGCCCGGTGCACCGGTGGGCTGCGCCTTGATCCAGGCCTTGATGAATTCACCGCCGCGGCGCTTGTAGACATTGCCGAGTTCGGGAGCGAAATAGGCACCCTCGCCGAGCAGCGTGTGGCAGCCGATGCAATTGTTGGTCTCCCACAGCTTCTTGCCTGCCGCGACGGCCGGGTTGGCCAGTGCCGCGCGGTTGTCGCGCTTGGGCAGAACCTGCTCGGTGTTATAGGTCAGTCCGAGGAACATCAGGAAGAAGAATATCGTCCCCCCGTAAAAGATGTTCCTTGCTGCCGATGTGGTGAATGACCCGCTCATTTAGCCCCCCCTTGATCATGCCGCACCATGCGGCGTGGTGCGGACTTTAGGGAAGCCGGTCAAGTGATTCCTTGACCGCAGTCAATTCCGCGGCGGCCAGGGCAATGACGAATGCAAATGGCGGCCGGAACGGCCGGCCGCGAGGGGCTACTGGTGGGCGTTGAGCAGGCGCGCCTTGCTACGTGCCTCGGCCTTGTTGGTTTCGGTCATCTGGCGACCGTAGGCCTCGCGCGCGGCCTTGCCCTGCTTGGTGGCCTCGATGCTCTTGAGGCAGCGCCAGCGCTTGCCGGTCTTCGTCACCAGCAGCCTCATTTCGGTCTTGGGGTGATGGGTGCGGCAGTGGTAGCAGAAAATGGTATCGGATTCGGCGGGCATGTTGAACGGACAGGGAAATTTTCTGGTGGCGCAGGCGACAGTATGCCCAAGATTTCTTCGTGACGTTTGCGGCAGGTAGAATAATCCGCTGCGCGAATACTTAAGGCATTGTTTTGGCGTAAATTGTTGATGAGTCGTATTTTCGCTGGTTGCGGCCGTCCACGCCTTGTTCGTTTCAGCGGCTAGACTAGCCGCCACATTAATTACCGCCACGTCAGCCAGGTTGATTCGGACGATATGGATAAGAAGACGATCTTTACCAAGACAGCCAAGGGCTTGCGGGAAGCTTCCGGCAAGACCAGCCTGCTGTCGCGCGACATGCGCAATCTTCTCAAGGATATCGATGGCAAGACCTCCATCCGTGAGCTGCTGAAAAAACTCGATGATGTTTCCGATCGCGATTTGAAGGAAGCGCTGACGGAACTGGTTGCGGAAGACTTCATCCGGGAACTGGAGCAAGCGACACCTGATGTGGTCGCACCAACACCACGGCCGCCGCCGCCCCCGCCGTCCCCGCCACCTGCCGCCAATGCCGGCGAAGACCTCGACTTTACTTCACTGATCGCCCCCGTCAGCCGCCCGGACGAAGTGGCTGCTGCACGAGCCCGGGCCGAGGATGAATTGCGCCAGGCCCAGGCGGCGCAGGCGAAGAAGGACGCGGAGGAGAAGGCGCGCCGCGAAGCCGAGGCGCGGGCGAAACTGGAAGCTGAAGCCAGGGCGAAAGCTGAAGCGGAAGCACGAGCCAAGCAGCAAGCCGAAGCACGAGCGAAAGCCGAAGCGGAAGCAAGGGCCAAGCTGGAAGCCGAGGAGAAGGCACGCCGCGAAGCCGAGGCGCGGGCGAAACAGGAAGCGGAAGCCAGGGCGAAAGCCGAAATGGAAGCGCGAGCGAAGCAGCAAGCCGAAGCTCGCGCGAAGGCTGAAGCGGAAGCGCGGGCCAGGCAGGAAGCCGAGGAGAAGGCGCGCCGCGAAGCCGAGGCGCGGGCGAAACTGGAAGCTGAGGCGCGGGCGAAGAAGGAAGCGGAGGAGAAAGCCCGGCGCGAAGCCGAAGAGCGCACACGGCAGGAGGCGGAAGCCAGGGCGAAGGCCGAAGCTGAGGCTCGAACGCTGGCTGAAGTTCAAACGCGCAAGCTTGCTGAGAAGAGGGCTCAACGCGAAGCCGAAGAGCGGGCTCGCCAGGAGGCTGAAGCGAATGCGAAGCGCGAAGCCGAAGAGCGGGCGCGGCAGGAAGCGGAAGAGAATTCGCGGCGCGAGGCGGAAGAGCGCGCCCGTCGGGAAGCCGAGGCGCAGGCGCAGGCCGCAGCCGCAGCGCAGGCACAGCGTGAAGCGGAGGAGAAAACGCGGCGCGAGGCCGAGGAAAAATCCAGGCGCGAAGCCGAAGAGCGGGCGCGGCAGGAAGCGGAAGAGAAGTCACGGCGCGAAGCGGAAGAGCGCGCCCGTCGGGAAGCCGAGGCGAAAGCGCAGGCCGAAGCCGCAGCGCAGGCACAGCGTGAAGCGGAGGAGAAAACGCGGCGCGAGGCCGAGGAAAAATCGAGGCGCGAAGCCGAAGAGCGGGCGCGGCAGGAAGCGGAAGAGAAGTCACGGCGCGAAGCGGAAGAGCGCGCCCGTCGGGAAGCCGAGGCGAAAGCGCAGGCCGAAGCCGCAGCGCAGGCACAGCGTGAAGCGGAGGAGAAAACGCGGCGCGAGGCCGAGGAAAAATCCAGGCGCGAAGCCGAAGAGCGGGCGCGGCAGGAAGCGGAAGAGAAGTCACGGCGCGAAGCGGAAGAGCGCGTCCGCCGGGAAGCCGAGGCGCAGGCCGCAGCCGCAGCGCAGGCGCAGCGCGAAGCGGAGGAGAAAACGCGGCGCGAGGCCGAGGAAAAATCCAGGCGCGAAGCCGAAGCGCGGGCACGGCAGGAAGCCGAAGAACGTGCGCGGCAGGAAGCGGAAGAGAAGTCGCGGCGCGAAACGGAAGATCGTGCCCGCCAGGAAGCCGAGGCGAAGGCGGAGCGCGAGGCGGAAGAGCGGGAACGGCGCGAAGCCGAGGAGCGTGCCGAGCAGGCGGCTGAAGAACACGAGCGGCACCGGGCCGAAGAACGCGCCCGGCGCGAGGAACAGGAAGCGAGGGCACACCGCGAGCTGGCCTCGGCGAAAGCCGTCAAGTCCGATGGCGGGAAATCCCACTCCTGGGGCCGGCTGGTGGTGGCGGCGCTGGTTGCGCTGCCCGTGCTGGGGCTGGCCCTGATGCACGTGATCTCGTTCGACGGCAAGATTCCGCAGATGGAAAAGGCGGCCGGCGCGTTGCTGCAACAGCCGGTCAAGATCGCCAGCGTCCACGCTTCGATGTTTCCACCGCACTTTAGTCTCGGTGGCGTCGTCGTCGGTGACAGCGGGCAGATCAAGGCGCCGCGGATCAGGCTTGCTACCGGCATCGGGGCGATCTTCGGCGGCGACATGACGTTCGAGTCGCTCGAGGTGGATTCGCCGGTGATGACCGATGAGGGCCTGTCCTGGCTGGTTTTCAGCAAGGCGTCCGGACAAGGCGTCAAGGCGGGGAAGATCAGCATGGTCAACGCCAAGCTGAATTCATCGGCGGTCAGCCTGCCCGCGTTCTCGGTCAAGGCCGAAACCGGTGGGGACGGCCTCTGGAAGAAGATGCAGCTCGAGGCAACGGACAAGTCGCTGACCGTGGATTTGACGTCGCAGGGCGAGACCGTCCAGTTCGAAGCCACGGCCAGTTCGTTCGCTGTGCCCTTCGGTTCCAGCCTGGTGCTGGCCGACTTCAGCGCTACCGGTGCGGCGGGCAGCAGCGGCATCACTGTGAGCGAATTCAAGAATCGCCTCCATGGCGGCCTCCTCACGGGCAGCGCCAAGCTGAAGTGGGGACGGCAGTGGAGTCTCGAAGGTGCGCTTGTCGCGCGCCAGATCGATACGGCGCAATTCCTGCCGGGACTGCTCGAAGGCGACAAACTCGAGGGCAAGGCCAGCTATGCCATGCGGGCCGGAGAGGCGGCGAAGCTGTTCAGTGCGCTGAGGCTAGACGGCACCTTCGTGTTCAAGAAGGGCGTGCTGCTCGGCGTGGATCTCGGGCGCATGCTGCAAAGTGGCGATTCCGGCGGCAAGACGGAATTTTCCGAAATCGCCGGCAGTTTTGTCCATGAGCGCGGCCTGACACAGCTGCAATCGTTCCGCCTGAGCGCGGGGAATCTATCCGCCAGCGGCAGCGCCGATGTCGATGGCAAGCAGAATATCCGCGGCCGCCTGGCTGTCGACTTGCGCATGCCGGCGGAACAGCGCCGCGCCAGCATTTCCATGTCCGGGACGTCCAAAGCCGTCGTCTGGAGCCGGCGTTAAGACTCGATGCTGGGCAGGGGGCGACGGGGCGCCGTCAGGGGCGCTTGGCGCCTCCCCGCAGCGCCCTCACCTCGAAACTGATCGCGTCCACTTCCCTGCCGCCGGCGTCCACCAGTGTCAGGCGGTGGCGGCCGGGCTGAGGCAGCCATAGCGCCTGGCCGTCGGCAGCGCCGACTTTCCTGTTGTCGACCTGCCACTGCCAGCCCTTTTGCGCGGGGGCCGACAGGCGCAACGGCAGGCGCTGCAGCCTGGGCGGGATGTCCGGGTCGAGGGCGACGATGGTGCCATCCGCCGGATAGCTGATGCGCGCGAGGGAGCGCGCCCTGGCAGCGCGAACGACACCGGCCTCGGTGCCCGCGATGAACCATTCCTGGCGCGTCGGTTCGAGGGCGGGTTCGAAACGCAGCGCCGACTTGACCACGCCCGCCGGCGGCACCGGCGGCTGGCTGGACTGGCGCGGCCGTCCCGTCGCCGGGTCGCCGCGATGCAGCCAGTCCATCACCTCGCGCCAGACCGGTGCCGCGCCGGCGATGCCGGAAACGTCGTGCATCGGTTCGCCTGCCGCGTTGCCGACCCAGACCGCGACAGTGAACCGCCGCGAAAACCCGGCGCACCAGTTGTCGCGCATGTCCTTGCTGGTTCCGGTTTTGGCGGCTGCCCAGTAGGGCGTCGCCAGCCACGATTCGAGGCCGAAGGTGCCGGCGCGGGCGTTGCGGTCGGCCAGCACGTCGGTGACGAGGAAGGCGGCGGCGGGCGTGAACACGGTGCGCGGCCTGCCCTCGAACACGCCGGCGCAACCGCCCTCGCGGCAGGGAATCGCCGTGGCACTGGCCGCGAGTTTCAGCGGCGACCAGCGGCCGCCGTTGGCCAGCGTGCGGTAGCCGTTGGCCAGCATCGCCAGCGAGACGTCGGCCGAGCCGAGCGCCAGGCTGTAGCCGTACCAGTCGCCGCTTTCGCGCAGGCTGTCGAATCCGCTCTGGCGCAACCGCTGCTGGAAGGCGTCGGGACCGATGCGCACCAGCGTCTTCACCGCCGGCACGTTGAGCGAGCCGGCCAGTGCCGTGCGGGCGGAGACCCAGCCGCGATACCGGGGCTCGTAGTTCTGCGGTGCGTAGAGGCCGTTGCCGGTGTCCAGCGTCAGCGGCGCATCTTCCAACAGCGAAGCCGGCGTCAGGTTGCGGCGTTCGAAGGCCAGCGCATAGAGGAAGGGCTTGAGCGTCGAGCCGGCCTGGCGCAGCGCGGTGACGCCATCGACCTCGGCTGCCTCCGACAGGTCGCCGCTGGAGCCGACCCAGGCCAGCACTTCGCCGCTGGCGTTGTCGATGACCAGCACGGCGCCGTCCTGTGCGTTCTGCTTCGCCAGCGCCGCGAGATGGCGGCGCAACGACTCGGCGGCGAATGCCTGCAGGTCGGCGTTCAGCGTCGATTGCAGCTTGAGGCCCGCCTGCGTCAGCAGCTTGCGGGCGAGATGCGGCGCCAGCGACGGCGTCTCCGTGCCCTGGCGCAGGCTGCCGCTCAGCGCGATCGCCGCCAAGCTTTCCAGCCCGGCGCATTCGTCCGGCCGCTGCATGTCCTTGAGGATGGCGCAGGCGCGTTTGGCGACGAGCGGCGGCGCCGCGTTGGGCGAGCGCAGCAATGCCGCCGCCAGCGCCGACTCGCGTTCGTCGAGGCCGTCCGGCCACTTGCCGAAGAGGCCACGACTCATGGCGGCGATGCCCTGCAGTTCGCCGCGGAAGCTGGCGAGGTTGAGGTAGCCCTCGAGTATCTGCTGCTTGCTCCACTGGCTGTCGAGGCGCAGGGCCACGGCCGTCTGCGACACCTTCTCGAACAGGCTGCGGCGGCCGTGGCGCGTGCCGTTCTCTTCGAGCAGGCCGGCGAGCTGCATGGTCAGGGTGCTGGCGCCGCGCACCTTGCCGCCCCAGAAGTTGAGCCAGGCCGCGTTGCCGGCGGCCTTCCAGTCCACGCCGTCATGCTCGAAGAAGCGCTTGTCCTCGGACAGGACCACGGCCCGGATCAGTGCGGGCGATACGTCCGGCAGTCGCGTCCACGGCAGGCGGCGCACCTGGTGGTCGATGCGCACGCCGGCGAGCGGCCGCCCGTCGCGGGCCAGTAGCCAGGCGTCCGAAGGCACGTGCGCGGCCTTCACCTCCGGCAGCGACGGCAGCGCAAAAGTCGGCACCCCAAGGGTACTTCCTGCGGGGCGCGCTGGCGACACGGTGATCGCCAGCCAAGCCAGCGCCAACGCGGAGCGGATGGGCTTCATTCGCCGACCACCACCTTGCCGTTGGGCAGTTCGCCGAAGACGTCGGGCGCGTACATGGCTTCGACCCGGGTCGGCGGCAGGCTGAATTCGCCGGCGTTGTTGATGCGCACCGTGTAGTCGATCTGGAACGGCCCCTTCGGCACCACTTCGTAGTAGGCGCGGAAGAAGCCGAAGCTGCGCTCGACGAAGGTGGGCCAGACGCGGCGCGCGCGGCGGTCCTCGTCCAGGGTCGCGATGTGCGAGTCGCGGCCGTCGCCGTCGCCGAGGATGCGCGCCCCGGCGGGTATCGGATCGGACACCACCACCCAGGTCATGTCCTGCTCGGCCTCGACGCGCAGCGTCACGCGCCAGAGGTCGCCGCGGCTGACCTTGCCCGCGACCTTTTCCTGCAGCGGCGACACCTGCCGCGTGACGCGGTAGCCGAAGGCGCGCGGGGCGCCGGCGGGAATCGCCGCCAGCACCTGCACCGTGGCCCAGGGCTTGCCGGAACCTTCATGGGCGATGGCGAGCCGCTCGCCGCCCGCCGTCGGCCAGGGCAGGGCCAGCGGCGCGTTGTCGGCGCTCTCGGCTTTCCAGCGCAGCTCGGCGGCGGCCTTGCCCAGCGTGGCCCGCGTGATGCCGGCCACCGGCTCGCGCTCGAACTGGCGGCCGAACTTGTCGAGCACGACGCTGGCCCAGGCGTTGGCGGTGGTGGTGAACCAGCGGCCGCGCACCTGGCGTTCGAGGGCGCCGCGCAGCAGCCGCGGCAGGTCGTCCTTCCAGGCCGGCTCGTCCATCACCGCCTCGATCAGGCGGAAGGCATTGGAGTCGCCGCTGACCATCATCCACCACCAGTAGTCGGAGCGTTCGGTGGTGAAGCCCAGCCGCCCGCCGGTGTAGGTGAGGCGATTGCGCAGCTCCTGCTCGGCCGCGGCCAGCCGGCTCGCCCGCTGCGGCAGCTCGGGCAGGCGCTTCGCCACCAGGTACCAGTCGATCAGCGCCGCCGTCGGCAGCCGCAGCGGCTCGACGTCGAGTGCGGCAGCGATGCGGGTCGGCGTCTGTCCCTGCCGCGTCAGCGTTTGCAGTACGGCCAGCTTGCGCGCCAGCAGGTCATCGTAGGGCGACCAGTGCTTGGGCTTGATGCGCCCCTCGGCGAAGGCGGTCAGGCCCTGGATCATGCGGTTCCGCGCATCCTCGGGCAGGGCGAAGCCGGTGAGGCTCGCCATGTCGAGCAGATAGGTGGTCAGCGGCACGCTGCCCGGGCCCTCGCCGGGGAAATAGCGGGCGAGCCCGCTGCCGTCGAGATAGCCCGGCAGGCCGGCGGCGACCTCCTGCCAGCGCTTGGCGTCCTTCAGGCCGAAGGCCACCGAGGCCTTCTGCTCCAGGCAGGAGAACGGATATTCCTCGAAGAAGCGCTTGAGCCCCGGCGGCGGTGTCGACATCTTCGGCGAGAGGCCGATCTCGATGCCGCCCTTGCCGGGCAGTGCGCCCGCGGGCTGGGTCGCCGGCACCTCGTACTTGCCCTCGATGCGGGTGAAGGTCGCCTGCTGCACGGTGACCGGCACGGCCGGCGCGACCTGCTGGGTGATCCGGAGCCTGTCCCTGGCTCGCCGCCACCAGTGCCGCCTCCTCCTTCGCCTCGAACTCCCACACCATCCGGTTCGTCCCCTCGGGCGCCTGCGCGGTCCAGCGCAGTTCGGTCGCACCCTCGGCTTCGAGTTTCACCTGGCGGGCATCGAGCGGCTTGTCGCCGACCTTCGCCGTCACCGCCACCGTCATGGCGCGGGCGGTGCCGTTCCTCAGCGTCAGCAGGCCCTGGAAGCTGTCGTTCTCGCGCACCAGCGGCGGCAGGCCGGAAATCATCTGCAGGTCCTGCTTCGTTCTCACCGACGTCGCGCCGGTGCCGAACAGGCTGGCCCCCGCGGTCGCCACGCCGACCAGCTTGAACTCGGTGAGCGAATCGTTGATCGGCACCTTGAGCGTCGCCATGCCGTCAGCATCGAGCTTCACGCGCGGCTGCCAGGTCAGCAGCGTGTCGAACAGCTCGCGCGCCGGCGCGCGCCCGCCGCCGCCGCCGGGGGGCAGCGCCTTCTTGCCGAAGTGGCGCTTGCCGATCACCTGCGACTGCGCGGTGGCGGTCTCGACCTCGTAGGCGCGCTTGGGCAGCAGCGCCTCGAGCAGGTTCCAGCTGTCGTTGGGGCGCAGTTCCAGCAGCGCCTGGTCGACGGCGGCGAAGGCCACTTCGGTGCCGGCCGGCGCGGGCTTGCCGTCGGGCGTCGTCACCTTGAGCTTGACCGTCGCCTCCTCGCGCGGCCGGTAGTCCTTGCGGTCGCTGGACACATCGACATTCAGCTTGAACGCGTCGGTGCCGACGCCGAGTTCGGCCAGCCCGAGGCGGTAGGCCGGCTTGGCCAGATCGACCATGGCCGTCGGCTGCTGCGGGCTCCACCATTCCTTGAACCAGCTCGCCGGCTCGCGCCAGCCCCACTGGAAGAAGGAATACCACCTGGGCGGCTCGACGCGGCCGCGCACCGCCAGCACCGAGACGAACACGTTCGGTCCCCACTCGCCCTTCACCGGCAGCTCGATGGTCGGATTGAAGCGCGACAGCGGACGCACGAAGGTGTCGATGATGCCGCCGGCCTCGACCGAGACCAGCGCCGTCGCGTCGCGGAAGGGCGTGCGCACCTGCAGGCGCGCGGTCTCGCCGGGCTTGTAGCTGCGCTTTTCCGGAATCACGTCGATGCGGTCCTGGTTGCCGGCGGCGAACCACAGGTCGCCGCCGCCGGTGACCCAGTAGCTGCTGCTGGTCCTGGCCGTGTTGCCCTGGGCGTCGCGCGTTTCGGCGAGCAGGTAGATCGAGCCCGGCTCGGTGGACTTGGGCTCGCAGAAGAACAGGCCGCGGCTGTCGGTGCGGCCGCTGCAGACCTCGCCGAGGTTGGCGAACTCGTGGCTGTGCTCGTAGGCGTAGAAGCCGCCGACGATGCGGCGGCGATGGCTGTAGTCGATGCGGCGCTGCGCGCGCACGGTCACCGCCTGGTCGGCGAGGGGCTTGCCGCTGGTGTCGAGGGCGACGATCTCGACGCGGGTGCCGTCCTTGCGCGAGGCCGCCCAGTCGGCGACGCGCACGCCGAGCACGACGGCCGCCGGCCACAGTTCCACCGTGCCGCGGATGGTCTGCACTTCGCCGTTGGGATCGTTGAAGCGCATCTCGGCGTAGAGCTCGCTCGGCCCCTTGGGCTTGGCCGGCAATGCCACTTCGAGCTTGCCGGCGCCGGCGCGGTCGAGGGTCAGCGGCTGGCGATCGAGCACCAGGTGCTCCTCTTCGCGGTTGCGCTCCACGCCGAAAGCGGAAAGCGCCTCGTCGTTGAAGTCGATGCCGAAGTTGTAGCGCTCGTAGTGGGGGTAGCTCGGCCAGCGCGGCCGCAGCGTCGCCGACACTTCCACCGCCGCGCCTTTTGCGGCGCCGCCGTTGAGGAAGGACAGGCCCAGCGCCAGCGGCACCTTGCCCGGCGCCACCTGCCGCGCCGGCACGCCCTGCACGCTGCCGGCGAACACCGGCAGGCGGAAGTCGGCGACGCGGAATTCGCCGCCGACGGTCATGCCGCGCTTGCCGCCGGTAGAAGGCGACCTCGTAGTTGCCGCGCTTGGCCGAGTCGGGAATCTGCCACTGGCTCACCGCGCTGCCCTGCGCGTCCCACGCCACCGGCTGCGAGAACTCGGTGCCGGTCTCGGCGTGGCGGATGGTCAGCTTGCCGGGCAGGCCGTCGGCGGCGGGGAAGCCGAAGCCGCGACTGTCGCGGCTGCGCGCGAGGTGCTTCATCGACACCGTCTGGCCGGCGCGCAGCAGCGTGCGGTCGAACACGGTGTGGATCTTGAAGTCGCCGCGCTCGCCCCAGGTTTCGACGCCGAAGCGCCAGGGCTCGATGCCCTCGTTCCAGTCGGAGCGCACGAAGCTGTAGTCCTCGCCGAGGCGCGCGCTGGCGAAGACGAAACTGGCGTCCTTGCAGGAGGCCGGCTTGATCGGCTTGTCGATCAGCGCCCGGCCCTGGGCATCGGTCTTGCCCTGCCACTGCGGCTTGCCGTCGCAGCCCGAGACGCGCACCTCGGCGTCGCCGACCGGCTTGCCGGTGTCCAGCGCCGTGACCCAGACCAGCGCATTGTCGCGGCCGAGCTTGAGGTGCACGGCCAGGTTGGTGACCAGCACGGCGCTGCGCACGTACATCGGCGCAGGCTGCGCCAGCAGCGCGGCGCCGAGCAGGCGGCTCTCGATCTCGACGATGTGGTAGCCGGGCTTGGCCAGCGGAATGCCCACCACCTCGAACTCGGTCGAGCCGCCGGGCTTGGGCAGCTCCTGGCGGCTGACATCCCGCCTGCCTGGCGAGGAAGGACAGCTCGCGGGCGTAATGCGGGTCCTCGTAGTCCTCGAGCTTGCCACTACCCTTGATTCGCTCGAGCTTGACCTTGCGCGTCTGGCGCTCGAAGCGGGCCAGCGCCTCCATCGCCGCGATGACATCGCCATCCTCGGTCAGGCGCTTGTCGGCGAGGTTGTGGCTGCCGGGCAGCCTGAGGCTGCCGGTCGGCACTTTGGCTTCGACGTTGCGCAGCGTCACCGGCAGCAGCCCGCCTTCCTTGAGTTCGACGATGCCGAAGCTGCCGGGGAACTTGGCCAGCGGCGGCAGGGCGCCGGTGCGAAACTTGAGCGGGAAGCTGGCGGCGTTGGCGAGCGGCCGGCCGGCGTCGTCCTTGATGCCGGCGGGAAGCTCCAGCCGCAGCTCGGCGTTCTGCGGCGTAGGGGCCGGGGAAGCTGACGGAGCGCGCCATGTTCTCGCGCCGGCTGCTGTCGCGGTCGGGGTCCTTGGGGCTGCGCGTGCCGTCGGGCGTCACCAGCCGGATCTTCTGCAGCAGCTTGGCCTCGACGTGGGCGGTGAGTTCCACGGTCACGGCCGACAGCGGCGAGCAGGGCGCGCCGGCCTTCTCGCGTTCGCAACTCAGCTTGGCGAGGAAAGGCTCGCGCACCGTGAAGACGAAGCTCTCCTCCTTCTCCGACTTGGCCCCGTTGGCGGCCTCCACCCCCTTGCCCCAGACCAGCTTCATTTTCGCGCCCGGCGGCAGGCGCTCGGCGCAGGCGACGACCAGCGGCGCCGGCCCGAAGTTGCCATGGACGTGGGAGAGGATTTCCCGGCGCTGGGCATCGGGCACCAGCCGCACCGCGATGCGGTTGCCGACGCCGTCGGCCTCGCACCAGATGTTCTTTTCCGCCGAGGCCGGCTTGATCGGACCGCCGCCGTTGATGACGAAGGCCTGCTCCTCGTCCACCGCGCCGCCCGGCCGCGGCAGGATGGAGCGCGGCCAGGGCCCGGCGGCGAAGAACTCGAAACGGCCCTTGCCGGTCACGGCCTCGCCGTTCTGCGCGACCAGGCCGGGGCGCAGCGTGAACTGGCAACGCTCGCCGGCGGCCAGCGGCTGCGCCAGCTGCCAGGCCCAGGTACGCGGATCGACCCAGCGCCCCTCGCCCTTGACGGTGCCGCAATCGACGGTGAAGGGGGCCGGCGCCGTGGTCTCGCCCAGTTGCGCGATCGCCGTGCTGAACAGCGCCGTCGCCCGCGTCTGCTGGTCGATGCGGCCCTGCGGCATGAACTGCTGCACGCTGGCGGCCTGCGCCGCGACGGCGTGGAACAGCAGCGGGAACAGCGCGGTGGCGAGCGGATGTCTCATGTCATGCTCCTGCGGGGAGATGGAAGCCGGCGCGGCAGGTGATTATCACCGTCCCGCCAGCGCCGACTTTTCGGGTCGAAGCGCGGACGACATTGTGGGCTATTGCAGCAGATCGAGCAGGGCGGAACCGATGTCGGCGATGTCGAAGACGTCAAGCGACTCGCCCGAGCCTTCGACCCGATCGCGACAGCTTGCGCAGAGAAAGCCGATGTGGCCTTCGGTTTCGCGGATGGTCAGCGGGCTGGCGTCGTGGGGGCAGGGGAGGGACATGGAATCTTGTGGGCTTCGTTTGTCCGCTCGCGACCCACTGCGGCCGGTCAAGTCGTCAGAGGTTCAAAGTCGGGTAGCAAATTACAGCAGTCATTTCACGCTACTGCCAACTGGCAAGTCGTCGGCGCAGTAACGTCCGCTGAAAGTTCGTATTCGGGCTGTCGGCCCGTGGCGGAATCGAATGTCCTCAGTCCGAATCGGTGGATGCGAGTGCCACTCGAGGAATTGCCCGAGCGGCGGGATCCTTCCCTGGGCGAACACATGACATCGGATGGCCGGAACTCCGTCCCAACCACCCCCATACAGCCAGTCGAACGACTGGTGTAAGGGCCCCGGTTTCTTCCAGGCCCATCACCCAGCGCAATCTTTACAGCATCTTTATGCCCGTGCGCTGAGGTTGTTCGACTATCTTGATGGCCC
Source organism: uncultured beta proteobacterium (assembly GCA_963709555.1). GTDB lineage: Bacteria > Pseudomonadota > Gammaproteobacteria > Burkholderiales > Rhodocyclaceae > Sulfurisoma. The sequence goes on from CAVPWR010000003.1 coordinate 222,748, forward strand.
GCTCCGTAGCATTGGCTCCATCGAAATAACCTCGAACTGGAGGCAATCATGGATCTGATCTACGTCGCCGCAATGGCCCTCTTCGTCGGCATTGTCTGGGCTTTCGCCAGGGGCTGTGCCCGCCTCGCGGGAGAACGCTGATGAGCTGGCTCACCATCCTTGCCGGAATTGCCGCCGGCATCCTGCTGCTCTACCTGATCGCGGCATTGCTCTTCCCGGAGGACTTGTCATGACCAACCATGCCTGGCTGTTGCTCGGCCTTTACCTGGCCGTGCTGTTGCTGCTCGGCCAAGCCCCTTGGGGCGCTACATCGCCAGGGTGATGGAGGGTCGGCTGGCCTTCGCCGCCCGCATCGAAGCGGCCGTCTTCCGGCTCTGCGGCATCCGCCGCGACGAGGAGATGGGCTGGCTGCAGTACGCGCTGGCCATGCTGCTGTTCAACGCTGCTCGGGCTGCTCGCGGTCTACGCGCTGCAGCGGCTGCAGCTCTGGCTGCCGCTCAACCCGCAGGCGATGGCCGACGTGTCGCCCGGACTCGTCCTTCAACACCGCCGTCAGCTTCGTCACCAACACCAACTGGCAGGGCTACGGCGGCGAGACGACGATGAGCTACCTGACCCAGATGCTCGGCCTGACGGTGCAGAACTTCCTGTCGGCCGCCACCGGCATCGCGGTCGTCGTCGCGCTGATCCGCGGCTTCGCGCGCCACTCGGCCGCCGAGCATCGGCAACTTCTGGGTCGACCTGTACCCGCGTCACGCTCTACGATCCTGCTGCCGCTGTCGCTGGTCGATCGCCCTGGTCCTGGTCAGCCAGGGCGTGGTGCAGAACTTCGACGCCTACAAGGACGTGACGACGCTCGAAGCCGTCGAGCTACGAGAGCCCAAGCTCGGCGCCGACGGCCAGCCGCTGAAGGACGACAAGGGCAACGCCGTGACGGAGACATGACGCCGACGCAGACGCTGGCCTGGGCCCGGTCGCCTCGCAGATCGCCATCAAGAGCTCGGCACCAACGGCGGCGGCTTCTTCAACGCCAACTCGGCGCATCCGCTTCGAGAACCCGACGCCGCTGTCCAACTTCCTCGAGATGCTGGCGATCTTCCTGATCCCCGCCGCGCTGTGCTTCACCTTCGGCCGCATGGTCGGCGACACGCGCCAGGGCTGGGCGATCCTGGCCGCCATGACGGTGCTGTTCGTCGTCGTCGCCATCGCGCGCCATGAGCTGCGAGCAGCCCGGCAACCCGCAGCTCGCCGCGCTCGGCGTCGACCAGGCACGGCGAGCGCCACTCAGCCCGGCGGCAACATGGAAGGCAAGGAGGTCCGCTTCGGCATCGCCGACTCGGCCCTGTTCGCGACCATCACCACCGCCGCCTCCTGCGGCGCGGTCAACGCCATGCACGACTCCTTCACGCCGCTCGGCGGCCTGGTGCCGCTGGTGCTGATGCAGCTCGGCGAGGTGGTCTTCGGCGGCGTCGGCTCCGGCCTGTACGGCATGCTGGTGTTCGCATCCTGGCGGTGTTCATCGCCGGCCTGATGGTCGGCCGCACGCCGGAGTACCTGGGCAAGAAGATCGAGGCCTACGAGATGAAGATGGCCTCGCTCGCCATCCTCGATCCCGCCGCTGCTGGTGCTGCTCGGCACCGCGATCGCGGTGATGGCCAGCCGGCCGCGCCGGCATCGCCAACCCCGGCGCGCACGGCTTCAGCGAGATCCTCTACGCCTTCACCTCGGCCGCCAACAACAACGGCAGCGCCTTCGCCGGCCTGTCCGCCAACACGCCCTTCTACAACCTGCTGCTCGGCGTCGCCATGTGGTTCGGCCGCTTCGGCGTGATCGTGCCGGTGCTGGCCATCGCCGGCTCGCTGGCCGCCAAGAAGCGCATCGCCGCCGGCGCCGGCACGCTGCCCACCCACGGCCCGCTGTTCGTCGTGCTGCTGGTCGGCACCGTGCTGCTGGTCGGCGCTGCTGACCTTCTTCCCGGCGCTGGCGCTCGGCCCGATCGTCGAGCACCTGATGCTGTGGTCGGCCCACTGACCGCTGGAGGACATTCGGCATGACACGCAAGACCTTCGCCCTGTTCGACCCGGCGCTGGTCAGCCGGCGCATCGCGCGACTGCGTTCCGCAAGCTCGACCCGCGCGTGCAGTTGCGCAACCCGGTGATGTTCGTCGTCTAGGTCGGCAGCATCCTCACCACCGTGCTCGTGCGTCGCAGGCGCTGGGCGGCCAGGGCGAGGCGCCGGCCGGCTTCATCCTCGGCCGTCGCGCTCTGGCTGTGGTTCACGGTGCTGTTCGCCAACTTCGCCGAGGCGATGGCCGAGGGCCGCGGCAAGGCGCAGGCCGCGCGCGCTGCGCGGCGCTGCAAGAAGGAGACCTGGGCCAAGAAGCTGCGCGAGCCGCAGGCACGGCGCCGCGTGGCATCACCGGTGCCGGCCGACCGACCTGCGCAAGGGCGACGTCGTGCTGGTCGAGGCCGGCGACATCGATCCCCGGCGACGGCGAGGTCATCGAGGGCATGGCCTCGGTGGACGAGAGCGCCATCACCGGCGAGAGCGCGCCGGTCATCCGCGAGAGCGGCGGCGACTCTCGCGCCGTCACCGGCGGCACGCGGGTGCTGTCCGACTGGCTCGTCGTGCGCGTCACCGCCAACCCGGCGAGACCTTCCTCGACCGCATGATCGCGCATGGTCGAGGGCGCCAAGCGGCAGAAGACGCCCAACGAGATCGCGCTCGACCATCCTGCTGGCGGCGCTGACGATCGTCTTCCTGCTGGCGTCACGGTGACGCTGCTGCCGTTCTCGCTCTTCAGCGTCGACGTGCGCCGGCGCGGGCACGCCGGTCACGATCACCGTGCTGGTCGCGCTGCTGGTCTGCCTGATCCCGACCACCATCGGCGGCCTGCTGTCGGCCATCGGCATCGCCGGCATGGACCGCATGATGCAGGCCAACGTGATCGCCATGTCGGGCCGCGCGGTCGAGGCGGCCGGCGACGTGGACGTGCTGCTGCTCGACAAGACCGGCACCATCACGCTCGGCAACCGCCAGGCGACCGCGTTCCTGCCCGGCCGACGGCGTGCACCGAACAGCGAACTGGCCGACGCCGCGCAGCTGGCGTCGCTCGCCGACGAGACGCCCGAGGGCCGCAGCATCGTCGTGCTGGCCAAGCAGAAGTACAACCTGCGCGAGCGCGACATGCAGGCGCTGGACGCGCACTTCGTGCCGTTCTCCGCGCAGACCCGCATGAGCGGCGTCGACTCTGCGACGGCGCGCGCAGATCCGCAAGGGCGCCGCCGACGCGATCGCAGGCACGTCGAGGCGCTCGGCGGCAGCTTCCCGGCCGACGGTGCGCGGCACCGTCGACGACGATCGCGCGCCGCGGCGGCACGCCGCTGGTGGTGGCCGACGGCACGCGCGTGCTGGGCGTGATCCAGCTCAAGGACATCGTCAAGGGCGGCATCAAGGAGCGCTTCGCCGAGCTGCGCCGCATGGGCATCAAGACCGTGATGATCACCGGCGACAACCCGCTCACCGCCGCCGCCATCGCCGCCGAGGCCGGCGTGGACGACTTCCTCGCCGAGGCCACGCCCGAGGCCAAGCTCGAGCTGATCCGCGAGTACCAGGCCGACGGCCGGCTGGTGGCGATGACCGGCGACGGCACCAACGACGCGCCGGCGCTGGCCCAGGCCGACGTGGCCGTGGCCATGAACACCGGCACGCAGGCGGCCAAGGAGGCCGGCAACATGGTCGACCTCGACTCCAACCCGACCAAGCTGATCGAGATCGTCGAGATCGGCAAGCAGATGCTGATGACGCGCGGCGCGCTGACCACCTTCAGCATCGCCAACGACGTCGCCAAGTACTTCGCCATCATCCCGGCGGCCTTCGTCGCCACCTACCCGGCAGCTGGGCGCGCTCAACGTCATGCGGCTGGCCAGCCCGCCAGCGCGCGATCCTGTCGGCGGTGATCTTCAACGCGCTGATCATCATCGCGCTGATCCCGCTGGCGCTGCAAGGGCGTGCGCTACCGCGCCGCTCGGCGCGGCCGCGCTGCTGCGCCGCAACCTGCTGATCTACGGGCTCGGCGGCATGATCGTGCCGTTCATCGGCATCAAGGCGATCGACCTGGCTGCTGGTCGCCGCTCGGCCTGCGCCTGACCAGGAGATCGTCATGAAAGACCTCATTCGCCCCGCCGTTGTCGCTGTTCGTCGCTGCTGACCGTCCTCACCGGCGTGCTCTATCCGCTGGTCGTGACCGGCGTCGCGCAGGCTGGCCTTCCCCGCGCAGGCGGACGGCAGCCTGATCGTCCAGGACGGCAAGCCCGTCGGCTCGGAGCTGATCGGCCAGCCGTTCAGCGACCCGAAGTACTTCTGGGGCCGGCCCTCGGCCACCGGCGCCGTTGCCCTACAACGCCGCGGCCTCGACCGGCTCCAACCAGGGGCCGCTCAACCCGGCGCTGATCGACGCGGTCAAGGGCGCGCATCGAGGCGCTGCGCGCGGCCGATCCCGGCAACACGCGGCCGGTGCCGGTCGACCTGGTCACCGCCTCGGCCAGCGGCCTCGACCCGCACATCAGCCCGGCCGCGGCAGAGTACAGGTGGCGCGCGTGGCCCGCGCGCGCGGCCTCGCCGCAGAGGCCGTGCGCCAGCTGGTCGCCGGCACACCGAAGGCCGCGATCTCGGCATGCTCGGCGAGCCGCGGGTCAACGTGCTGGAGCTCAACCTGGCGCTGGACGCCAGTCGCGAGGGCTGAGATCTGCGCGGAACGGACGTGGATAAGCTCGATTGTTTTTGCGTGGAGAAGCCGAAATGCTGATCAATTGCGTGGCCTACGAGAGACGGCAGGAAGCTGGCCGATCATCGACGATCGAGGACATCAGCGATTACCTCGACCGCCCGGACTGCTTCGTCTGGGTCGCGCTGCGCGACGCGACGCACGAGGAACTGCGACGAAGATGCAGCGACGAGTTCGGCCTGCACGACGCTGGCGGTCGAGGATGCGCAGCCACGGCCACCAGCGGCCGAAGATCGAGGAGTACGGCGACACGCTCTTCGTCGTGCATGCACCTGGTCGAGCCGACGCACGGCGAGATCGCGGTCGGCGAGGTGGACATCTTCGTCGGCCGCAACTTCGTGCTGTCGGTACGCAACCGCAGCGACGCAGCACTTGCTGGGCGTGCGCGAGCGCTGCCGAGCGCGAGCCCGCAACTGCTGCAGCCACGGTGCCGGCTTCGTGCTCTACGCGCTGATGGACGCGGTGGTCGACCGCTACTTCCCGATCATCGACGCCATCGAGACGGAGCTCGAGGAGATCGAGGACGCAGATCTTCGAGCGGGGCGCGGCGCGCGCGAACATCGAGCGCCTGTACGACCTCGAAGCGCCGCGCCATGGTCGTCAAGCCACGCGGTGGCGCCGCTGCTGGAGGCCGCCGGCAAGCTCATCGGCGGCCGCGTGCCGGCGGTGTGCGAAGGCAGCCGCGAATACTTCCGCGACGTCTACGACCACCTGGCGCGCATCAACGGCACGCTCGACACCCTGCGCGACACCATCGGCACCGCGATCCAGGTGAACCTGTCGATGGTGACGATCGAGGAGAGCGAGGCCACCAAGCGCCTGGCGGCCTGGGCCGGCGATCTTCGCGGTGGCCACCGCGTTCGCCGGCATCTGGGGCATGAACTTCGAGGACATGCCCGAGCTGCAAGTGGGCATACGGCTATCCGCTGGCGCTGGCGGTGATCGTCGGCGCCTGCGCGACTGTCTGTACCTGGCGCTTCAGGCGCACGGGCTGGCTATGACGGAACGACGCGCGTCCCGACCCCGACCAGCTGCTGGCGCGCCTCAAGCAGGAGGAGGCGCGGGCCGGCGCGGCAAGCTGAAGATCTTCTTCGGCGCCTCGGCCGGCGTCGGCAAGACCTACGCGATGCTGGCGGCCGCGCGGCGGCAGCAGGCACAGGGCGTGGACGTGCGTCGTCGGCGTGGTCGAGACCCACGGCCGCGCCGAGACCGAGGCGCTGCTGGACGGGCTGGAACGGCTGCCGCCGCGCGAGATCGACTACCGCGGCCCGTGCTGCAGGAGTTCGACCTCGATGCGCGCGCTGGCGCGCAGCCCGGAGCTGATCCTGGTCGACGAGCTGGCGCACTCCAACGTCCCCGGCTCGCGCCACCCCAAGCGCTGGCAGGACGTCGAGGAGCTGCTCGACGCCGGCATCGACGTCTGGACCACGATCAACGTCCAGCACCTGGAGAGCCTGAACGACGTGGTCAGCGGCATCACCGGCATCCGCGTGCGGGAGACGGTGCCCGACCGCGTCTTCGACGAGGCCGACGAGGTGGTGCTGGTCGACCTGCCGCCCGACGAACTGCTGCAGCGCCTGAAGGAGGGCAAGGTCTACATCCCGCAGCAGGCCGAGCGCGCGATGCGCAACTTTTTCCGCAAGGGCAACCTGATCGCGCTGCGCGAGCTGGCGCTGCGCCGCACCGCCGACCGCGTGGACGACGAGATGCTGCGCCTACCGGCGCGAGACGTCGGTCGACGCCGGTCTGGCAGACGCGCGAAGCGCTGCTGGTCTGCATCGGCCCGGGCGAGCGGTGGCCGAGAGGCTGGTGCGCAGCGGCGCGCGCATGGCGGCGCAGCTCGACGCGCCCTGGCATGCCGGTGTACGTCGAGACGCCGGGGCTGCAGCGCCTGCCGGAGGCGCGCGCCAGCGCATCGTGCGCGTGCTCAAGCTGGCGCAGGAGCTGGGCGCGGAGACCGCGACGCTCGCCGGCCGACGACGCCGGCGCGGCGCTGGTCGAGTACGCGCGCGAGCACAACCTGTCGCGGCTGCGTGGTCGGCCGCGACCACCCGCGCCGCGCTGGCGGCCCTGGTGCGCGCTCGCTGGCCGAGCGCATCGGCGCTGCCGCGCCCGACCTCGACGTGATCCAGGTGGCGCGCGGCGACGACGCGCGCGCAGCCGCCGCGCCGCGCGAGCCGGCGCTGCGACGCCGACGCCGCGCGCGACTGGCAGGCCTATGCTCGAGGCCGCGGCCGTCTGCGGCGTGGCCACGCTGCTGGCCGCCGCTGGCGACTCGTCGACCTCGACCAACATCGTGATGGTGTTCCTGCTCGCGGTGCTGATCGTGGCCGTGCACTTCGGCCGCGGCCCGGCGGTGCTGGCGGCCTTCCTGAGCGTGGCCGCTTTCGACTTCTTCTTCGTGCCGCCGCGCTTCTCCTTCGCCGTCAGCGACGTGCAGTACCTGCTGACCTTCGCGGTGATGCTGGTCGTGGCGCTGGTCATCGGCCAGCTGACCGCGGGGCTGCAAGCTAGCAGGCCGACGCGGCGACGCAGCGCGAAGCGCGCGCCCGCGCGCTGTACGAGATGGCGCGCGACCTGTCGGCCGCGCTGCTGCCCGAGCAGGTCGCCGAGGTCGGCGCGCGCTTCCTGGCGCCGAGTTCGGCGCCCAGGCCGCGCTGCTGCTGCCCGACGACGAGCGACCGCCTGCAGTTGCCGGCCCGGGAGTCGGCAGCGCGGCACGCCGCTGATCGACGCGGGCGTGGCGCAGTGGGCCTTCGACCACGGCGAGGCGGCGGGCCTGCGGCACCGACACGCTGCCCGGCAGCGCCACTGCTCTACCTGCCGCTGAAGGCGCCGATGCGCATGCGCGGCGTGCTGGCGATCGAGCCCGCGCGACCCGCGCGCGTGCTGGAGCCCGAGCAGCGCCGCCTGCTCGACACCTTCGCCGCGCTGCTGGCGATCGCGCTGGAGCGCGTCCACTACGTCGACGTGGCGCAGAACACGCTGCTGCAGATGGAGTCCGAGCGCCTGCGCAACTCGCTGCTGGCCGCGATCTCGCACGACCTGCGCACGCCGCTGGCGGCGCTGGTCGGCCTGGCCGAGTCGCTGGCCATGACGCAGCCGCCGCTGACCGACGCCAGCAGGCCGAGACTCGCCGCGACGATGCGCGAGGAGGCGCTGCGCATGAACGCGCTGGTCGGCAACCTGCTCGACATGGCGCGGCTGGAGTCCGGCGCAGGTGCAGCTGCAACCGGCAGTGGCAGCCGCTGGAGGAGGTCGTCGGCAGCGCGCTGAGGCGACGCGAGGCGGCGCTCGCGGCCGTGCAGGTGCGTGTCGCTGCCCGAGGACCTGCCGCTGCTCCAGTTCGACGCCGTGCTGATCGAGCGGGTGCTGTGCAACCTGCTGGAGAACGCCGCGAAGTACACGCCCGCCGGCAGCCGGATCGAGATCGGCGCGCGGGCACGACGGCGACGATGATCGTGGTGCGGTCGACGACACGGGCCCGGGCCTGCCGCCGGGGCGGAGGGGCGATCTTCGAAAGTTCGAGCGCGGCGCAAGGAGAGCGCCACGCCGGGCGTCGGCCTGGGGCTGGCCATCTGCCGCGCCATCGTCGAGGCCCACGGCGGCAGCGATCCGCGCCGAGAACCGCTGCCGCAGCGGCGGCGCGCGGTTCACGTTCACGCTGCCGCGCGGCGTGCCGCCGCCAGCGTCGACGACGGCCGAGAGCGCCGACGAGCGAGCAGCGAGGGACGCGCATGAGCGAACCGCGCGCCGGCCAGCGTCGCTCGTCGTCGAGGACGAACGCGAGATCCGGCGCTTCGTGCGCACTGGCGCTCGAAGCCGAGGGCTGCGAGGTCTTCGAGGCCGACAGCGTCGAAGCGCGGCCTGATCGAGGCCGGCACGCGCCGCCCGACCTCGTCGTGCTCGACCTGGGCCTGCCCGACGGCGACGGCGTCGATCTCATCCGCGACCTGCGCGGCTGGTCCGAGCGTGCCGGTCATCGTGCTGTCGGCGCGCACCGACGAGGCCGACAAGATCGGCGCGCTCGATGCCGGCGCGGACGACTACCTCACCAAGCCCTTCGGCGCGGCGAACTGCTGGCGCGCGTGCGCGCGCAGCTGCGGCGCCGCGGCACGGCGCAGCCGACGGCGCGCCGGTGATCGAGTTCGGCGACGTCGCGGGTCGACCTGGTCCGCCGCACCGTGGAGCGCGCCGGCCGCCGCTGCACCTGACGCCGATCGAGTACCGGCTGCTCACGCGCCTGCTGGCACAGCCCGGACTGCGTGCTGACCCACGCGCAGATGCTGAACGCCGTATGGGGGCCGAGCCACGTCGAGGACACGCCACTACCTGCGCGTCTACATGGGCCACCTGCGCAAGAAGCTCGAGGTCGACCCGTCGCAGCCGCGCCACCTGATGACCGAGACCGGCGTCGGCTACCGCTTCCTGGCCGAGTAGGGAATCGTCGCGACCGCGGGGCTGCGCGATCTTCACTCAAATTTGATATCCCGCCGCGGATATTTTCCAGAATCCTTCGATCGCCTTGCCTAGCATGCGGGGTGTCAGCGGACAACAAGCTTCGGTTCGCGATGACAACCGCTCAAACCCTACTCCTGGAAAGGCTTCACGAATGAACGCGATCACGCGCCACCTGCGTCCGGAAGACATCATCTTCGACGTCACCGTCTCGAACAAGCAAGAGCTCTTCGAACTCGTCGGGCGGCAGCTGGAAATGGGCCATGCGCTGTCGCCGAAAAGCGTTGCCCTGGCGCTGTCCAGACGCGAGCAGATCGGTTCGACCGGCCTGGGGCTTGGCGTCGCCATTCCCCATGCGCGGATCACGGACCTGAAGCGGATACTGGTCGCCTACCTTCGGCTGAAGTCGCCGATCCCGTTCGACGCTCCGGACGGCAAGGCCGTATCCGATATCCTCGTCCTGCTCGTGCCAAAGCAGGCGACGGAGGCGCATCTGAAGATACTGGCCGACGCGACGCAGATGTTCGCGGACAAGGAATTTCGCCAGCGGCTGCAGCAAGGTGGCGATCGCCAGGAGGTCAAGGATCTCTTCGATGCCTGGACCGAGTCACCGTCCTGGCAGCACCGGGAACCGTACAAGCCGTCGTCGCACGAAAGGATATAGGACCATGGGCTCAGACCTGTGCATCGGCATCGCTTCGCGAAACGAGGGGCTCGAAATCGCGCTTCATGAGCGAGGTCGCCCCGGGGCTGCCGCGACCTTCGCGGCTACAGAGCTGGGGTTGGCAACCCTCAAGGTATTCCTGGCCGGGGCCGGGAACCCGGTGCGGCTGGCGGTTTCCGGAGCAGCTGCATTGACTATCGCGCTGGCGCTGGGCAATTCACCGCGTTGCGAGATATGCATCGTTTCCCCCGCCATCGCCGATCATGCAGTCGCCCTGGCACAGTACGCCGGGCGTTCGATCTGAGCATTGCCATGGCGACCCACGTCTGCCCGGTATGCGGCGCCGAACACGAAGTCCATCCTATACTCCATCAGTTGGCTTACGGTCGGCAGCTAAACTGCTCAGCACGCTGCAAGACGCTTTTTCCGCGCGTGGTAATGGCGCGGATCGAAGCGGAAATGGCCGGACCTCAGGGGCGGCACGCCAACGGCAAGGCAGACGCCGGCTGAGGCAACCCATGCGGCGTGGTCAAGTTTGGACACATGATCGGCCTGATTTTCCCAAAATTGAACGGCCGAGTTTGGCCGAACTGAGACACCGAAGGCAGGAGGGCACCTTCACGTGCTTCCAGCTTCTGGTATAGCCGCTACGGCGCCGCATCCTGCGCGTCCTTCGGCGGCAGCGGCGCGAAGTAGCTCGCCGCCAGCACCAGCAGGGCGACGCCGATCAGCGTCGCGGTCCAGGTGACGGTGCCGCGGCCGGTGGCGTCGAACAGCAGCAGCTTGGCGCCGACGATGCCGAGCAGGCCGAAGCCGCCGAACCAGAGTTCGCGCAGGCTGCGGCGCGAGGCGTGGATCATGGTGCCGATGGCGGTGATGGTCCAGAAGATGGTCAGGATGGCCTGGAACAGGGTGGAGCGCATCAGCGCATGCATTTCGAACGGCACGCCGCCCCAGTGATGGGCGATGCGGCCGGCGAGCGCCGAGAGCCAGACGAAGGCCAGCGCCGCGGCGAGGTAGCGCAGTGGTGGCCGCAGTTGCTCGTCCAGCGCGCGGGAGAGCAGCAGCAGGGCGCCGATGCCGGCGAGCTGGGTGGCATCGAAGAAGTTGAGCACGGGAACGTAGGGCAGGCCGAGGCCGCTGCCGCCGGCGAGATGCAGGTTGCCCCAGGCCAGCAGCATCACGAGCGCCAGCGCCGGCGGCGCGATGCCGAGCGGCACGTAGCCCGCCCTTGTCGGCCGCGAAGGGCCAGATGCCGCGGCGCTCGCCGAGGGACGGCAGCGCGATGCCGGCGGCGAGGGTCAGCGCCCAGGCCATGAACGGCCACAGCTTGACGCCGGGCGCGAGCTGCTGCGCCTGCCATGACAGTTCCGCCGGCAGCACGACCAGCAGCAGCCACCAGGCGCCGAGATGGCGCACGGTCTGCAGGCTGGCCGTGCCGGCTTCTTTCGTGCGCCGCCAGCAGGACGTAATGCAGGACGAACGCCAGCGGCAGCGCCAGGGCCATGTAGCCGGCGAGCGGGTGGCCGGCGCGGTCCATGGTCATGAGCGGCGGCGGCCCACATGCCGGCCAGCAGCAGGATCGCCGCCGCGCGCACTTGCGGCCAGTCCCACAGCTTCGCCAGTCCTTCGAGGCCGAGCACGGTGGCGGCGACGAACAGCAGGCCGTAGGGTGCGTGGAGGGCGTGCGGCGCGAAGCGCTCGATCTCGCCGAGGCCGGCGCCCAGCCACCAGAGCATGGCCCAGACGAAGGGCAGGAGCGGCGAAACGCGGGAGTCCTTCTTGTCGGTTGCGTCCGCTTCCAGCGAACGCAGCAGGCGCGCGGCGACGAGGCCGGCGAGGGTCAGGATGAAGGCGCCGAGCACCGCGTCGTTGGTGACGGCCAGGCGATGGCCGAGGTTGGGCCAGCCGAGCAGCAGGGCGAAGCCGGCGGCGAACTGCATCGCCAGGCCGGTGCCCTGCGCCAGCTGGCGGCGCATGCGCACGCCGAACCACAGCACGGCCGTGCCTTCCGCCGCCCAGAAGGCGGAGGTGACCTGCGCGCCGAAGGCCAGCGGCACCGAGACGGTGAGCAAAGCGATGCCGATGCCGAGGTGGCTGCGCTCGACGATGCGGATCTCCGGCTCGGGCCGGCGGAACATCAGGGCCCAGAGGGCGAAGTACCAGAGCGAGCCGATCAGCGCGCTCCACGCCAGGCCATACTCCGTGCCTTCCATCAGCCGCGCCTGGAGGAAGGCGCCGACCAGCGGCGTGCCGAACAGCAGCATGCCGTCGCGCCACCCGGCCAGCCCCGGCGCCCGCAGCAGCGCGGTGGCCGCCGGCATCGCCGAGTAGGCGGCGAGGAAGATGACGACGAAGATCTGCGTCACCAGGTAGTGCCGCTCCTGATAGCCGTCGATGGCCCAGGCCATGCCGACCGCGAGGGTGAAGATGAAGCCGGCGATGTTGAGCACCCGCCACGACTTGAACCAGTCGACGCCGAGGATGAAGACGTTGAGCAGGGCGAAGTAGGAGAACAGCCCCAGCGGCGTGTCGGCGCGGCCGCCGGCCAGCACCGGGGCGAGGAAGGCGCCGGAGAGGCCGAGCACGGCGAGCGCCGGGCCGTCCTGTTTCGCCGCGAGGAAGACGCAGGCCACGCCGAGCACGGCGAACAGGCCGAAGGCCAGACCCTGGCCGATCATGGCGTAGCGTTCGAGCATGAAGTAGCCGACGAGGTAGAGCAGGGCGAAGCCGCCGCCCTGGATGGCCAGGCCGAAGGTGCGGTGGATCTGGTGCAACGGGTCGCGCACCTTGCTCACGCCGAAGACGATCAGCGCGACGCCGCCCGCGGCGGCGAGGAACAGCCGCAGCGGCACCGGCATCAGGCCGTACTCGGCGGCGAGCTTGAGGCCCGAGGCGACGCCGAAGAACAGCAGGATGATGCCGATCTTGGCCAGCGGGTTGCCGGCCCAGATTTTGGCCAGCCACTCCGGCATCTCGATGGGGGAGCGGAAGGGCTCGGCGGCGGGTTGCGCCTCCGGCTGTGCGCTGTCTGGCGCCGCAGGTTCCGGCTTGTCGGGCGCGGCGGGTTCTGGCTTGTCGGACGCGACGACGAGGTTCCAGTCGTCCTTGTCCACGGCAGCCGGCATCGCTTGCGGCTGCGGCGCCTCGGTCGTCGGTGTCGCGGAGGCGATGTCGCGCCACTCCGGCTCGCGGCCGTCGCGCAGGGCGTCAACTTCGTCGCGCAGGGTGGCAAGCTCTTCCTCGACGCGCTGCAGGCGTTCGAGCACATCCGCGTCGTCGGGCGTGCGCCGGGGGGGCTGGCGCTGGCCCAGCCAGAGGCCGACGATGGCGCCGACCACGGCGCCCATGACCCACAGGCCGTGGCCGATGGCACCGCCGACGATTGCTCCGATCAATGCTCCGACGATCCACATGATCCAGTCCTTTCAGTCAGGCCGATGGCGCCGGCAGTGGCGCGCCGACCGCGAGTTCGATGCGGGACAACAATCCGCCGCGTGCCGTCAGCGTGACCGGCAGGCGCGGTACTTCGCTTGCCACATCGCTCAGGGCATGCGGCTGCAGCAGCCCCACCAGTTCCCCTGCTGCGAGCGCGGCATCAATTTCTGAAAAAGTCGGCGCTGGCGGCACGGTGCCATCGTAATAGATCGCGCGGCTCTCTTTGAAGACGAAGCGCAGCAGGGGGCCATGGGCGAGCCGGCGGTCGATGACGAAGCGGATGGGGCGGCGGCTGGCCGCCATCAGCAACAGCGCGTCGATGGCATCGGCCCGCTCGCACACGAGCACGGCGGCGCCGTCGTGCGGCACGCGCTCGAGGCCGCTGGCGCGCAGGCGATAGACGCTGTGGATCAGCAGCCAGACGACGAAGCGCAGCAGGAACTCGGGAACCAGGCCGTAGATGAACACGGCGACCGCGGCATTGCACAGCGCGGCGACGCCGAACAGCGGCGGGAATCGTCAGCCCGTTGCCGAGCATGGCGGCCGCGGCCAGCGCGCCGACCACCATGAACAGGGCGTTGAAGATGTTGTTGGCGGCGATGACGCGGGCGCGGTGGGCGGGGCTGGAGCGCTGCTGCACCAGCGCGTAGAGCGGCACGATGAAGAAACCGCCGAAGATGCCGAGCAGCGCGAGGTCGGCGAGGATGCGCCAGGTCGCCGCCTGTTCGAGCAGGGCCAGCGCGCCGAGCGCGTCGGCGCCGGCCGGCCCGGCCGGGCGAGGCGAAGGCGAGGTCGAGGCCGAACAGCGTGAGGCCGATGGAGCCGAAGGGGACGAGGCCGAGTTCGACGCGCTCGGCCGACAGCCGTTCGCACAGCATCGAGCCGATGCCGATGCCGAGGGTGAAGGTCGCCAGCAGCAGCGTCACGGCGGTCTCCGAGCCGCCGAGCACGTTCCTGGTGTAGGCGGGGAACTGGGCGAGGAACATGGCGCCGTAGAGCCAGAACCAGGAAATGCCCATGATGGAGAGGAAGACCGCACGGTTCTCGCGGGCGAAGGCGATGTTGCGCCAGGTCTCGACTATCGGGTTCAGGTTGACCTTCAGCTCGGGCGCGGGCGGCGGCGCCGACGGAATGCCGCGGCTGGCGAGATAGCCGGCGACGGCGAAGACGAGGCCGACCAGGGTGATGGCGCCCGATCCTCCGAGGTCGCCGGCGAGCAGGCCGCCGAGCAGGGTGCCGATGAGGATGGCGACGAAGGTGCCGGCCTCGATCAGCGCGTTGCCGCCGACCAGTTCCTTCTCCTGCAGGTGCTGCGGCAGGATCGCGTACTTGATCGGGCCGAACAGCGTCGAATGCAGGCCGAGCAGGAACAGCGAAACCAGCAGCACCTCTAGGCTGTGGAGCACGAAGCCGGCGCCGGCGACGAGCACGATGCCGATCTCGAGCAGCTTGACCAGGCGCGTCAGCTTCGCCTTGTCGTACTTGTCGGCGATCTGGCCGGCGGTCGCCGAGAAGAGGAAGAAGGGCAGGATGAAAATGCCGGCGGCGAGGTTGGCCAGCACCTCGGGCTTCAACGTGGTCCAGCTCGCCGCCTGGAAAGTGAGCAGCACCACCATCGCGTTCTTCAGCACGTTGTCGTTGAGCGCGCCGAGGAACTGGGTGACGAAGAGGGGCAGGAAGCGGCGGGCGCGGAGGAGGCGGGTCTGGGTGCTCATGCGAGCTCCGGGGCGAAGAAGCGACGGGTTTCGAAGATGCCGGCGGGCAGGCGGTGGCTTGCCGGCCTTGAGGTGGCGCTTGAGCACGAAGTCGAACAGCAGCGGGTTGTGGCCGTGCAATTCGTCGAGCACGGGTACGACCTCCGCGGCGAGCATGCCGGCCTTGGCGAACTCGGCCGGCGCGAACAGCGGCATCACGCCCGGCAGCGGGTAGTCCGAGCCGTTGAGCAGGCGGCCGTGCCAGTCGTCGTGCTCGACGATGGCGCGCACCACCTTGAGCGAGCGGTTGCGCTGGGTGATGGCGGAGATGTCGGCGAAGAGGCGGCCGCGATGCGCCGGCTCGGCCATCAGGCGCGAGAACAGTTCGAAGCTGGCGACGCGCTTGCCGCCACGGTCGAGGTCGGCATCCTCGCCGATGGAAGCGCAGTGGGCGAGGATCACGCGCACGCCGGCGTCGAGCGCGCGGCGCAGCTTGAGCGGGTTGCCGAACTCGGGCCGGCCGGCGCCATGCACGGCCTTCTCCTCGCCGGCGTGGGTGATCAGCGGCAGGTCGAGCTTCGCCTGCGCGCGGTAGAAGGCATCGCAGCGCGGCGAGGCCGGATCGATGCCCATGGCCGGCGGCAGCCACTTCACCGCGCGGGCGCCTTCGGCCTTTGCGCGTTCGAGCGCGGCCACGGCGTCGGGCCGGTAGGGATGGATCGAGGCGACCCATTCGAACTGCTGCGGATACTTGCGGGCGAGGTCGCGGGCGTAATCGTTCGGCACGTAGAAGGCACTGCGCTCGGGCAGGGCCTTGCCGGCCTCGTCGTGGGCGCGGTCGAAGGCGAAGAGCATGAGCTTGACGCCGGGGCGCATGCCTTCGAGCAGGTTGTGCATGCGCTCGACGTAGCTCTGGTCCACGCGGCCCGGCGCGTCGTGGGCGCAGCCGGCGTTGAGGTAGAACAGGCGCTGCGCGAACTGCACCGGATGCAGCAGGCTGTTCATTTCCTCGGCGACGACGATGCCGCTGCCGGAGTCGCCGGTGCCGGCGATGTGGGCATGGCAGTCCCAGACGCGGGCGGGGTCGATGCCGGCCCAGGCGGCGTGCACCAGCGGGTGGTCGGCCAGCTCCGGCGGCAGGCTGGCGTGGCAGGGGTTCCAGACGCGCGGCACGGCGCGCGCGATGCCCCAGGCCGCGGTGGCGGCGAGGCCGGCGCCGAGGGCGCCGAGCAGCAGGCGGCGTTGACGGTTGATGGTCATGTCAGGCGCTCTCGGCCAGGCGCTTGAGCGTCACGTAGTCGATCTTGCCGGTGCCGAGCAGCGGCAGCGCCTCGAGGAAGACGATCTTCCTCGGCACGGCGAGTTCGGGATAGCCAAGCTCGCGCGCCTTCAGCTGCAGCGTCTCGCGTACCAGCGCGGCGTCGGTCGAGAACAGCACCAGCGCCTCGCCCTTGGCGGCGTCGGGCTGGCTCGAGGCGGCGTGGGGCTTGTCGGGCGAGGCGGCGGCGGCGAGCTTCTCGACCGACTCGAGGCTGACCATCTCGCCGGCGACCTTGGCGAAGCGCTTGACGCGGCCGACGATGCGCACGAAGCCCTCGGCGTCGATGTCGACGATGTCGCCGGTCTCGTACCAGCCTTCGCCCTCGCTCGAGGCCGGCGGCTGCAGCACGCCCGGCTGGTCATACTTGAGGTAGCCGGCCATCAGGTTGGGGCCGCGCACGTGCAGCAGGCCGCCGCGCTCGATGCCGGGCACGGGGACGAGACGCGGCTCGATGCCGGGCAGGAACTGGCCGACCGTGCCGGTGCGGTAGGCCATGGGCGTGTTCACCGCCAGCACCGGTGCGGTCTCGGTGGCGCCGTAGCCTTCGAAGATGCGCTGGCCGAACTTCTCGAACCAGAGGTTGCGCACCGGCTCCGCCAGCTTCTCGGCGCCGGCGATGACGTAGCGCAGGCGGAAGAAGTCGTAGGGGTGGGCGAACTTGCCGTAGTTGGCGAGGAAGGTGCTGGTGCCGAACAGCACGGTGCAGGCGCGGTCGTAGGCGAGCTCGGGAATCACCCGGTAGTGCAGCGGCGAGGGGTAGAGGAAGAGGCCGGCGCCGCTCAGCACCGGCAGCAGCGCGCCGGCGGTGAGGCCGAAGGAGTGGAAGATCGGCAGCGCGTTGAGGACCTTGTCGTCGGGCGAGATGTCGATGACCGCGCGCACCTGGGCGATGTTGGCGAGCAGCGCGCGGTGCGGCAGTACCACGCCCTTGGGCTTGCCTTCCGAACCCGAGGTAAACAGTACGACAGCGGCGTCCTCGGGCGAGGTCGGCAGTTCGAAGCCGCGCGGGAACCACAGCGCGTGGCCCATGAGCCAGAGCTTGTCGGCGAAGGTCATGGTCGGCCGCAGGTCTTCGAGATAGACGAGGCGGATGCCGGTCAGCCCGGCGAGCTTGTCGGCAAGCTTGGCCTGTTCGACGAAGGCGCGCGAGGTGACGACGACCTTGACGGTGGCGGCGGTGCAGGCGGCCTGCATGCCCTCGGTGCCGGCCGTGTAGTTGAGCATGGCCGGCACGCGGCGACGCGCCGACAGTCCGAACACCAGCGCCAGCGTCGGCGCGAGGTTGGGCAGCAGCAGGCCGATGCGCTCGCCGGCGCTTGCCTCGGGCGCGCCGCGCAGCACGAGGCGGGTCAGGGCGAGCGCCATCTTCAGCAAGTCGTGGTAGCTATACTCGATCTGTTTCATGTCCTCGACCAGGCGGCGGCCGCGGCCGTGGATCTCGGCGGCGTCGCACAGCGCGGACCACAGGGTTTGCTGCGGGCGGGAGGTGAACAGCATGTCCTGCATCAGGCGGCGCATGGCCTCGCCGGCCAGGCGCCGGCGCTGCTTGGCGGTGGCCGCGTCCGGCATGTCGATGCGTGTCGCCGGCAGGATGGTGATGGTGATGCGGGGGAAGAGGCGGCGCGGCGCCTTGCCGGAGACGCGCGCGAAATAGCTGCGGGCGGTGCCGTCGAGGCGCACCGGCACGATGGTGGCGGCGGTCCTGGCGGCGACGAATGCCGGTCCCTCGTAGACCTTCATCAGGCTGCCGGTGACGGTGATGCGTCCCTCGGGAAAGATCATTACCGGGCGGCCCGACTCGAGCAGGCGGATGACCTTCTTCATGGCCATCGGACTGGTCGGATCGACCGCCAGGTAATCGACCTGGGAGAGGATCAGGCGGAAGTACCAGGAACGGGCGACGCCGGTATGAACGACGAAGACCGGATCGATTGGCAGGTAGAGGCCGAGCAGCAGGCCGTCGAGGAAGGACTCGTGGTTGGCGATGATCAGCAGCCGCGGCGCGGCCAGCGACTGCATCTCGCCCTTGACGCGGACGCCATAAAGCAGCGAGGCCAGGGCACGCAGCAGGAATCGGATCAGGGTGCGCATCAGGCTTTCCTCCCGTGTTGCGGTTCTCGTACTTTCGTCATAACCATATAGCTAGCCACATCGATATGTTGTTCAAAAAAAACGAACGCCGTTCAGGTCGTTTCGGAAATGTATTCGATTACGTTGCCGAACACCGTCAGCAGCCACTTGCGGTCGATCCAGAACCAGACTTCCTTGCCGATCTTCTCCGAGCTCAGCACGCCGGACTCGCGCAGCACCTTGAGGTGATGGGAGACGGTGGATCGGGTGAGGGTGGAGACTTCGGCGATCTGGCCGACGTTGAGGCGATCGCCCGGCTCGAACAGCAGCAATATCCTTTGCCTGTGCTCGTCGCCGAGTGCCGTGAACACCTTGGACATGGCGTGCCAGCGGGCGGGGATGGCGCGGCGGTAGTCTTTTCTCATATCGACGATCATAGTTATGTCGTTTCGACATGTCAACATGAATTTTCGCCGCCCACGCTCGGTCCGGTCGCGGTGGTAAGCTGCCCAGACCCGAGGCGTAACCATGGCTCATCCATGTCTTCGACGATGCCCCCAGACCTGATGTGCACTGCGCAATGAGTGCCATGCCGCAAGCGGCCGAGCCCGGGCGCGTGCCGCGGCCGCAGCGTGTCGCCCGCGGCTGGCAGCGCTGGCTGCCCGGCGTGGAGATGCTGCGCGGCTACGACATCGCCTGGCTGCGCCACGACATCGTCGCCGGCCTGGTGCTGGCGGCTATGCTGGTGCCGGCGGGCATCGCCTACGCGGTGGCGTCCGGTGTGCCCGGCATCTATGGCCTCTATGCCACGATCGTCCCCCTGCTGGCGTATGCGGTGTTCGGGCCAAGCCGCATCCTGGTGCTGGGGCCGGATTCGGCGCTGGCGGCAGTGATCCTGGCGGTGGTGCTGCCGCTATCGGGCGGCGATCCGCTGCGGGCGATCGCGCTGGCGAGCATGATGGCGGTGGTCGCGGGAGTCGTCTGCATCGTCGCCGGCCTGGTCAGGCTGGGCTTCATCACCGAGCTGCTGTCGAAGCCGATCCGCTACGGCTACATGAACGGCATCGCGCTGACGGTGCTGATCAGCCAGTTGCCCAAGCTCTTCGGCATCTCGATCAAGGGCGACGGACCGTTCGACAGCGTCGTCGGCATCGGCGTGGCGATCGGCGAGGGGCGGATGCACTGGCTGACGTTTCTGATCGGTGCGGCCACGCTCGCCCTGATTTTCGTATTCAAGAACATGCCGCGGGTTCCCGGCGTGCTCCTCGCGGTGATCGCCGCGACGCTAGCCGTAGGCGCCTTCGATCTCGGTGAAGCAGGGGTGAAAGTGCTGGGCAGCCTGCCGCAGGGCCTGCCCGCCTTCGCCATGCCCTGGATCACGAAGGAAGACATCGGCCCCGTACTGCTCGGCGGGTTTGCCGCGGCGCTGGTCGCCTTCGCCGACACCAGCGTGCTCTCCCGCGTCTACGCAGCGCGCTCGCGCACCTACGTCAATCCCAATCAGGAAATGGTCGGACTCGGCATGGCGAATCTCGCCGCGGGTTTCTTTCAGGGCTTTCCGATCAGCAGCAGCTCTTCGCGCACACCGGTGGCCGAGGCCGCGGGCGCGAAGACCCAGCTGACGGGCG
Organism: uncultured beta proteobacterium; assembly: GCA_963709555.1. GTDB lineage: Bacteria > Pseudomonadota > Gammaproteobacteria > Burkholderiales > Rhodocyclaceae > Sulfurisoma. The sequence continues at coordinate 242,807 of CAVPWR010000003.1, forward strand.
TCTTCGGTGCGCTGGCGGTCGCCCTGCTGCTGGTCGTCGCTCCGGATCTGCTCAGTGACATGCCGACCAGCGCGCTGGCAGCGGTGGTCATCGCGGCCGCGATCGGCCTCATCGAGGTCACCGACCTCAAGCGCATCTACCGCATCCAGCGCTGGGAGTTCTGGCTGTCCATCGTCTGCACCGTCGGCGTCTTCGTCCTCGGCGCGATTCCGGGGATCGGCCTGGCGATCGTCGTCGCCGTGATCGAATTCCTCTGGGACGGCTGGCGGCCGCATTCAGCCGTGCTCGGCCGTGCCGAGGGCGTCAAGGGCTACCATGACATCAAGCGTTATCCCCAGGCACGCCTGGTCCCTGGACTGGTGCTGTTCCGCTGGGACGCACCGCTGTTCTTCGCCAATGCCGAACTGTTCCACAACCGGGTGCTCGACGCCATTGCCACGTCGCCGACGCCGGTGAAATGGGTGGTCGTCGCCGCCGAACCGGTGACCAGCGTGGACGTCACCGCCGCCGATGTCCTCGCCGAACTCGATGAGTTGCTGCAGTCGGCCGGAATCGAACTCTGCTTCGCGGAAATGAAGGACCCGGTCAAGGACAAGCTCAAGCGCTTCGGCCTGTTCTCGCGCCTCGGCGGCGAGTCCTTCTTTCCCACTATCGGCGTCGCCGTCAACAGCTATCTCGACACCCAGGCAGTTGACTGGGTGGACTGGGAGGACAAGCAGACGTGAAGCCTGACCGCGGGCGCGAGTGGCCTGCGGCCCCGTTCCTGCTGGTTTATGCCGATGCGCCGGGCTTGCGGCCGGGAGTCTTGGGCGGGATATATCCGGCCACGCGACAGAGCGAACCCTCGACGGCCTTGCCCTCGGTGAATCGCGTCACGCTGCACTGGGATATTTCGCCGCGCGCCGACAGTTCCGAGATCGACAGGCGAACCTTCGCCAGCGGGATGCCCATGGCCTCGGCAATCTCCGAATCGAGTCGCTGACCGTTCTTTTTCAGGTAATCCAGGATCGGTGCTGCGTGCATCTCGAATACTCCTCGAGCAGGTGGAGGCAGAGAATCAATCTCCGGTAGTGGTTAAGGCCACCGGCTCTGTGCCTTGAAGGCGCAGGAAAGCAAAAAGCCCAACCTGGGAAGTCGGGCTGCATGCTTGAAGCGTTTGGTTGCGGGGGCAAGATTTGAACTTGCGACCTTCGGGTTATGAGCCCGACGAGCTGCCAGACTGCTCCACCCCGCGTCAGAGAGGAAAACATTCTAGAGTAATTGCCCGGGCACGTCAAGCAATACCTGGTGAAATGATTCCTGAGGCCGGATCGTGGCAGCGGTGGTGCGGGAGGCGCATCAATGTCCCGGCTTCTCCGGCTCACCCGCCTGACCGGCGGCGGGTGATCTTGCCGGAAAAAGGAACAGTGCCGGCTGCATCTTGAACAGACGCCATAACCGGAGCAGGAGTTCGCGCGTCTGCGTGAATTCGACCCCGCGTGCTTTCAACGCCATCCACAGCGCGAGGGCGAAGCTCACTGCGAGATTGGTGAATCCGATCAGGGCCACCCCCATGCCGGCCCAGAGCAGCGTCCGCAGTGGCAGGGAGTAGTCGAAGGCCTGCCAAGCGTAGCCCAGGTTCGCGGTGGCGAATGCGATGTGGCGGATGTCGAGCGGCAGGCCGAGAATCATGCCGATGGTGCCGGCAGAGCCCAGCATGCAACCGAAGAGGAAATTGCCCATCAAGCCGCCCAGGTTATCCTCGATATAAGCCCCCACGCGTTCGGCGCGGGCACTGCCGAAGCCGGCGCACAGCCAGCGCAACCGGGCTACCCGGGCACCAATCCGGGCATAGCTCGCCTTGTTGTCGAAGTAGCCCGAGATCAGGCCTGAGAGAAACAGGAATACGCCGGCCACGGCGGCATGCGGAATGGCCCAACCCAGTGGGTCGAGGTCGTCGAGCAGGTGCGCGGCCTTGCCCGGGTCGATGACGGGCATGCCCGCAGCCTGGTTCAGGGCGTAGGCGATCAGCAGCGCGGCCGGCATCGCCAGCAGCACATTGCCGAGGATCGCCGCCAGCTGGCTGCGCGTCACCGCCGCCGCGAGATCGACCACGCGGTCCAGATCGGCGACACGTCCCTGACTGGCGTCGCCGAGGTAGCCGGCAATGGTCTGCGCGGTCATCGCCGGCTGCTTGGTGGCGATGGTCAGATGCAGCATGTAGATCACGACGAAACCGAGGCCATAGTTCAGGCTGTAGAGCAGGGCGTAGCCGGCCGGCGCGAGATCGAGCTTGCTGCTGAATATCTTTATTAGTGCCAGGGCGGCGATGATCACGCCGGCGCCAGCGGCGGCGCGCCACATGCCGGCGTATTGCGCTGGCGTTTCCGCGATGTAGTGTTCCCCGGTCTTGGCGGCATTGTCGGTGACGCGGAGGGCCAGCATCTCGATGCCCTGAGCGACGTGCTGGATCGGATTGTTGCGCCTCGCATCCATGCGCAGGGCATCGCGGACCAGCCGGGCCCAGACGCCAAGCACGGCCGCGGAACGATCGGGACTGCCCGCTTCCTGCAGCAGCTGGGTCAACTGCTCGATGCGCTCGATCGTCTGGCGCGAACGCTGCAGGACGTAGGTGAGGTGCAGGCTGGTGCCCTGGCGCAAGGCGATTCGGTGGGCATCAGCGAGGGCCTCGCGAGTTTGATCCAGCATGACCGCCAGATCCTTGGCTTCGTCGTCGGTGCGACAGGGTTCGACGAGGTTGCGCCGCCAGGCGTCGGCGAAGCGTTGCGCGGTGGCGGCGGTGGCATGGAAGCGCACGGTGTGGCGCGCAAAATTCCGGCCGAGGCGCTCGAATTCGGGTTCCGAACCGAGGGCGCCGATGCGGTAGGACAGCACCAGCAGGGCATCGATGATCTGATTGGCAAAGTACTCGAAGGCCGGTTCGAAATCGGCCGTCCTCGGCGGAGCCAGCGCGCGCCAGAAGCGCTGGCTCAGTTCGAGCGGAACACCCTGCAGCCAGATCCAGTCATTCGGGCGGTGGAAAATCTGCTGCAGGCAGCCGCGAAAGTCGCTGTTATCAGGCACCTCGGGCAGCAAACGGCTGGCCACGATACGGCCGAGCTCGCTGAAAAATCCGGTGGCGGGCAGGATGCCGCTGTCGGCGAAGAAACGAATCTGGCTGCGGCTGGTCACCAGGGCTTGCAGGTGCGCCCGAACCACGGCGGCGAGATCCGGGTCGGCTTCGAGGCGCGTGACCATGACGTCATAGCGTTCGGCGGCAACTGCCGCATCTTCCCCCCGCCGCGGGCGAATCGCATCGAACACGCGCACAAAAGCGGCAAGGGCATGCTCCGGATCGGCGACCGGGGCGGTGCTGGCGGTAAAGGCGCCCAGCGCCAGGTCAAGCGCATCGGCAGGGGTAGTCATGGTACGGGCGGGCGTCGCGACCCGATCGCGAGGCGGACTTTCAAGTCTTTGCGCATGCAATCCCCGCCCGAGGTGTTCCGCCATGGTGTCAGGCCCGACAATTGAGGGCCTTGACGCGTTGAATCAAATGGTGCCGACAGTCTGAATCGAACAGACGACCTACCGCTTACAAGGCGGTTGCTCTACCAACTGAGCTATGCCGGCCCGCTGCCACTTGCGCCGCGAAGTATATCGGATGAAGCTGCCGCCTCGTTTTAGAATCGGCTCTCCCATGGCGCATACATCGCACGATGCCTCAATCAATCTGCTGGTGATTGCTGCCGCCGAAGAGCGCGCGGCAGCGGTGTCGGCACGATTGTCGCAGGCGGGGATGGCGATACGGGCAGTGCGGGCGTCGACACCCAGTGCCTTGCGTGCCACCCTGCGCGAACAGGCCTGGGACGGCTGCCTCTACCTGCATGGCGAGACCGCGCTGAGTGCGCTCGGCGGTACTGAAGGCGCTCCACCAGCAGGGGCTGGACATTCCCTGCCTGATCGTCGCTGCGCCGGAGGACGAGAGGTCGGCGATTCGCGCCATGAAGGCCGGCGCCCACGACGTGGTGTCGAGCGACCGCCTCGAACGCCTGGCGCCGGCGCTGGAGCGCGAGATCCGCGAGGCGCGTCACCGCGCCGAGCATCGCGCCGCGCTGGAAATGCTGAAGGACAGCGAGGCGCGCTTCCGCGCGCTGGCGTCGAGTCTGCCGGGCATGGTGTTCCAGCTCCTCCGCGATGGCGGCGGCAACTTCCGCTTCCTCTTCGTCGGCGACGGCTGCCATCGCCTGTTCGGCATCAAGCAGCACGAGATCCTCTACTCGGCGAAGCGCTTTTTCGACGCCTTCGAAGCCGCCGACCGGCGCCGCCTCGAGGACGCCTTCGCCGCCTCGGCGCAGTCCGGCCTGCCGCTCGAGTGGGAGGGCCGGCTCAAGGGTCGCGCGCGCGGCCGCTGGATCAGCCTGAGTTCGACGCCGCGCCACGGCGGCCACGGCGACCAGGCCGACACGGTGTGGCAGGGCATCGCCAGCGACATCTCGGAAAGCAAGGAAATCGAGGCACAGTTGCGCCGCTCGCGCGAGCAACTGTCGGAGCTCTCCTCCCACCTCGAAGTGGTGCGCGAGGAGGAGCGCGAACGCATCGCCCGCGACATCCACGACGAGATCGGCAGCCTGCTGGTGGCGATCAAGATCGAGACCAACCTGCTGACGGCCAAATTGCCGGCGACGCCGGCCAGCCTGCGCGACAAGGCGCAGGCCATCGGCACGCTGCTCGACCAGGCCATGGCCACGGCCAGCCGCGTCTCGCGCGAACTGCGGCCGGGCATCCTCAAGGAATTCGGCCTGGCCGAGGCCGTGCGCTGCCAGGCCGACGACTTCGCCAAGCGCTTCGGCATCACCTGCCGCGTCCAGTGCGACGACGAAGGCATGGAGCCGGATGGCGATACCTCGCTGGCCCTGTTCCGCATCGTGCAGGAGGCGCTGACCAACATCGCCAAGCATGCCCACGCTTCGCTGGTGGTGCTGCGCATGCGCCGCGAAAACGGTAGTATCTCCCTCGAGATTCGCGACAACGGCCGGGGCATTTCCGAGGGTGACCTGGCCAAGCCCAAGTCGTTCGGTCTGCGTGGCATCCGTGAGCGCGTGCATAGCCTCGCCGGCGACTTCAACGTCGCCGCCGGCGAGAGCGGCGGTACCCACATCGCGTTGCAGGTGCCGGAGCGACGCGGGGCGGAGCCGACCAGCGACGAGGAAGACCTGCAGCGCAACCTGTTCTGAAAAGAGATATGGCCAACAAGATTCACGTTCTCATCGCCGACGATCATGCCATCGTCCGCCAGGGCCTCAAGCAGATCCTGTCGGAGACCGACGATCTCGTCGTCGCCGGCGAAGCCGACGATGGCGCCGACGCGATGCAGCTGGCGCGGCAGCAGCAATGGGACGTCTTCCTGCTCGACGTGACCATGCCCAACCGCAACGGCATCGATACCCTGAAGCAGCTGAAGAAGGAGTTCCCGCGGCTGCCGGTGCTGATGCTGTCGATGCACCCGGAGGAACAGTACGCGGTGCGCGCCATCAAGGCCGGCGCCTCGGGCTACCTGACCAAGCAGAGCGCACCGGAGCTGCTGGTCACCGCGATCCGCCAGGTGGCGCAGGGCAAGAAATACCTGAGCCCGACGGTGGCGATGCAGCTCGCCGACGCCATCGCCAGCGACAGCGAGAAGCCGCTGCACGAGCTGCTCACCGACCGCGAGTTCGAGGTCTTCCGCATGATCGCGGTGGGTCGCCCGCTGACCCAGATCGCCGAGGAGCTCAACCTGGCGGTGGCGACCATCAGCACCTTCCGCGCCCGCATCATCGAGAAGACCGGCCTGCGCAGCAATGCCGAGATGATCCGTTACGGCCTCGAGCACGGCCTCGTCGAGTAAGCCATGACCAAGCTGACCCAGCCGTCCGACCTCGCCCGCGAAACCCTGCGCCAGCTGGCGATGCGGCGCATCCCGCCGACCCCGGACAACTATCACACGCTCTACCACGAGATCGCCGGCACCACGGCGGCCGAAGGCTTTCCCGAAAAGGCACTGAAGCAACTGGCCGGCGCGCTTCCGCGCAATACGCCCGAGCAGATGCGCTTTGCGCGCCAGATCGACGGTGCCGTGGCGGGCAAGAACTGGGATGGCCTCAAGGCCGCGCTGGTCGACATGCTCGACAAGAACGCCGCCGAGCCGCCGGCCTGGTCGGCACTGATCCGCGACCTCGTCGTCCAGTTCGAGGCGCGCCATGCCGAGTTCGACCACGGCGCGCAAGCGCGAGGCGCTGGATCACGTTCTCGCCTCGTCCAGCACGCCGGAAACGCTGCATGGGCGGCTGCAGTCACTGCTGCGCGCCTGGTCGCAGGGCGTGTCCAGCAGCGAGGCGCTGAATCCGGCCGAGGCGGCACCTGCCGCCGCCGCGGCCGGGGATGCCGCCGTTGTTCCCGCGGCGATTGCGGTTCCGGCTGCCGTGGCCGCGACTTCCACGGCTGCTGCGGTGCCGGGCCAGACCCGCCAGCTCGGCAGCGACCTCAAGGATCTGATCGCCCAGCTGCTGGTGGATGCCATCGGCGTGTTGCTGGTCGATACGCCGGAGCTGGCGGAGGAGGCCAGGCAGTTGGCGGATGCAGTTCGTGCGACGCGCTCGGCCGAAGATATCGCCGAGTTCACCGCGCGCATGAAGAAGTTCAGCTATCGCCTGAACTTCGTCGCCGAGGACCAGGCCGAACTCAAGGCCGCGCTGCTCAAGCTGCTGCAGCTCATCATCGTCAACATCAACGAGCTGATCCTCGACGACCAGTGGCTGCAGGGGCAGATCTCGGTGGTGATGGACCTCGTCAGCCAGCCGCTCAACCTGCGCCAGCTCGATGACGTCGAGCGCCGCCTCAAGGAAGTCATCGTCAAGCAGGGTACGCTGAAGAAGCACCTCAATGACGCGCGCGACCGGCTCAAGGCCATGCTCGCCACCTTCGTCGATCGCCTGGCCAGTTTCACCGACGAGACCGGCGGCTATCACGACAAGATCGAAAGTTGCGCAGACAAGATCAGCCGTGCCAACGACATCGGCGAGCTGTCCGACGTGCTCGACGAAGTCATGCGCGAGACGCGGGTGATCCAGCTCTCTGCGCAGCGTTCGCGCGACGAGCTGACCGAGATGAAGAGCCGCGTGGCCGAGGCGGAGCAGGAAATCGCCCGGCTGCAGACCGAGCTGTCCGAGGCCGGCGACGTGATGCGCCACGACACGCTGACCGGCGCGCTCAACCGCAAGGGCATGGACGAGGCAATCGACACCGAGGTGTCGCGCGTCAAGCGCCACGGCTCGGCGCTGTGCATGGCGCTGCTCGACATCGACAATTTCAAGAAGCTCAACGACACGCTCGGCCATGACGCCGGCGATGCCGCGCTGGTGCATCTGACGCAGGTGACGAAGGATGCCATCCGGCCGCAGGACACCCTGGCGCGCTATGGCGGCGAGGAGTTCGTGGTGCTGCTGCCCGACACCGCGCTCGACGCTGCCGTGACGGCGATGGTGCGGGTGCAGCGCGAACTGACCAAACGCTTCTTCCTGCACAAGAACGAGAAGGTGCTGATCACCTTCAGTTGCGGCGTCGCCGAACTGCAGGGCGAGGAGGCGCCAATGGCGGCCCTGAAGCGCGCCGACCAGGCGATGTACCTGGCCAAGCGTTCGGGCAAGAATCGCGTGGTGGCCGGATAAAAAAGTTCTGTTATACTTCGCGCCCTCAAGCAAGGCGCCCGTAGCTCATCTGGATAGAGTACTTGGCTACGAACCAAGGGGTAGGGAGTTCGAATCTCTCCGGGCGCGCCAGAAAATCAAGGGCTTAGATCGAAAGATCTAAGCCCTTTTCACTTCCCGGGACTCGCGATGCGTGTCGTTGCCTCAAGCCTGTTGCTGATTTTTTCCCTAGTTCTCAATGGCTGTTCGGCCATCATCGTCGCGGCCGATGTCGCCGTTTCGGCGGGCGTCGCGGTGGTGGGCACGGCCGCCGACCTGACTGTCGCCGGCGTCAAGGCCGTGGCGGGTGCCGCCAGCGGCGGCAAGGATGAGGAAAAGCAGAAGAACTGATCAGGTGTCGCGAAGGTAGCGGCACCATTGCTCGAACAGGCCCTTGTCGGCGGCGCAAACCGCCGAGCGCGGTGCCAGTGTCAGTTGCGCGGGTGTGCCGTCGAGGGTATCGGCGCAGCCGCCGGCCTCGGCCAGGATGAGGCTCCCCGCCGCATAGTCCCAGAGGCCCTGTCGTCCATGCAGATAGAGATGGAAACGGCCGGCTGCGACCCAGCACCAGTCCAGGGCTACCGAGCCGATCGAGCGCTGCGAGGAGTATGGCGGCGTCGCGGCGATGCGCGCCGCCAAAGCCGGCGGCAGCCGCTTGAAGTCGATGCAGGCGGTGGTCTTGGCCAGTGGAATGCCTGCCGCTTTGACGCGCAGCGGCTCGCCGTTGAGCGTGGCGCCGCCGCCGCGGATAGCGGCGAAGGATTCGTCATGCATCGGGTCGTAGACGATGCCGGCCTCGATGCGGCCGTGACGCATCAGCGCGAGCGATACCCCGAACAGCGGAATTCCGGCGGCGAAGTTGCTGGTGCCGTCGAGCGGATCGAGCACCCACAGGCCGCTGCTGCCGGAGCCGCTCTCGGCTAGCCGCCGTTCCTGCTCGGCGGCTTCCATTTCCTCGCCGAGGAAATCGATGTCGGGGTGGCGTTCCGCCAGCGCCGACTTTACGCGGCCTTGCATGGCCAGGTCGGCTTCCGTGAGCCAGCTGCCGTCAGCCTTCTCGGAGCGCGTCGTGCGGCGGAAGCGGGCGACCAGTTCAGTGTGCGCGGCGGTGCGGATCAGCGCCTCGATCGCCGCCAGGTCGAGCGGCGCAACGGTCATGCCGCCGCCGGAACGAATACCCTGGGATGGCGGCGCAACATTGCGTAGTCCTGGCTGGCGAGGACGCTGCCGAGATAGTCGAGGTTGCGCTGGATCGCCTCGTCGTAGGGGTTGGCGCCGTCGAAATGGTCGGTCATGAAGTGGCGGACGTTGCCGAAATCCTCGTCGAGGCGCTTGGCGATGAACCCGCTGTAGAAGCCCGGTGTCTTCTGCAGCAGGGTTTCGCGGTCGGGATAGGGCGTGTCGGCGGTGCCCGCCAGGCCGATGGCGCTGAATTCGAGGAAGAGGAAGTCGCGGCACTTCTCGATATAGCAGCGGTCGGACATCTGGCTCAGCAGGTCGGCGGTGGCGATCATGGCGCCGAGCTTGCGGTGCAGCGCCGGCCAGTCGGCGGGAATCTTGTAGATCAGCTTGGTCGGCATGATCAGCTCGGTCTTGGCGGCGAGTCCGGCCAGCGAGGTGCCGGCGAGATAGTCGCGCAGGAACTCGACGCCACGCTCCTCATGCACCGGCGTCAGCGAAGCGCCCCAGAGGTCGGCCTCGTGGCTGCGGCGCAACAGGCCGATGTCGTGATAGAGCGCCAGGATGATGCCGAGCAGGGCATGGGCACGGTCGATGTGCGGTTCGCCATCCGCTCCGGTAGCGCGGGACTCGCCATCGAGCAGGCGCGCCATGGTGAGGCCGGTCTCGAGGGCGTGGCGCAGGTCGTGATAGAGGGTATCGCAGCGCAGCAGCCCCGGGTAGTCGCCGCTGAAGGCGCGCACCAGGTCGTCGATCGCCCGCGTCAGCAGCCCGGGATCGGGGCAGCCGCCGGGCATGCCGTCGAGGATGGCGCGGATCGCCGCCTCCACCGCGCGCGGCGACTCGAGGTCGACGCTGCCGGTCGGGTCGCGTTGCGACAGCTGGGCGGGGGAGGGGCTTTGCAGGTTCATGCGGCGGGTGAGGGGTCAGGCCGCCTTCAGTGCCTGGTCGAGGTCGGCGATCAGATCGTCGATGTGCTCGATGCCGACCGAGAGGCGGATCATGTCCTCGCTGACGCCGGCCTTGGCCATTTCCTCGGGGCCCAGCTGGCGGTGCGTGGTCGTGGCCGGGTGGCAGGCCAGCGTCTTGCAGTCGCCGATATTCACCAGTCGCGTTACCAGCTGCAGTGCGTCCTGGAACTTGCCGCCGGCTTCGCGGCCGCCTTTCACGCCGAAGTTGAGGATGCCGGACGCTTTGCCGTCCATGTACTTCTGCACCAGCGGGTAGTCCTTGTGGTCCTTGAGGCCGGCGTAATTGACCCAGCTCACCTTGGGATGCGACTTGAGGAACTCGGCGATCTTCACCGAGTTCTCGCAGATGCGATCCATGCGCAGCGGCAGCGTCTCGACGCCCTGCAGGATGAGGAAGGCGTTGAAGGGCGAGATCGCCGCGCCCATGTTGCGCAGCGGCACCACGCGGGCGCGGCCGATGTAGGCGGCGGGGCCGAGGGCTTCGGTGTAGACCACGCCGTGGTAGGAAACGTCGGGCTCGTTGAGGCGCTTGAACCGGGCCTTGTGCTCGGCCCAGGGGAACTTGCCGGAATCGACGATCATGCCGCCGATGGAATTGCCGTGGCCGCCCAGGTATTTGGTCAGCGCGTGCACCACGATGTCGGCGCCATGCTCGAAGGGCCGGCACAGGTAGGGCGAGGGCACGGTGTTGTCGACGATCAGCGGCACGCCGTGCTTGTGGGCGATCGCGGCCAGCGGCTCGAAATCGGTGACATTGCCGAGCGGGTTGCCGACGGATTCGCAGAAGATCGCCTTGGTCTTGCCGTCGATCAGCTTTTCGAAGCTCGCCGGATCGCGGTAGTCGGCGAAGCGCACCTCGATGCCGTATTGCGGCAGGGTGTGGGCGAACAGGTTGTAGGTGCCGCCGTAGAGCGTCGAGGCGGAGACGATGTTGTCGCCGGCTTCCGAAATGGTCTGGATGGCGTAGGTGATCGCCGCCATGCCCGAGGCCAGCGCCAGGCCGGCCACGCCGCCCTCCATCGCCGCGACGCGCTTTTCCAGCACGTCCTGCGTCGGGTTCATGATGCGGGTGTAGATGTTGCCTGCGACTTTCAGGTCGAACAGGTCGGCGCCGTGCTGGGTGCTGTCGAAGGCGTAGGATGTGGTCTGGTAGATCGGCACCGCCACGGCCTTGGTGGTCGGGTCGGGGCTGAAGCCGCCATGGACGGCGATGGTTTCCAGTTTCATCGAAACTCCGTTGCGTGTCGGGTCACAGATCAGTCAATATAGGCCGTTAACCTGACGGTTGTCTTGCTCCAATCCGACCGGCGGCAACCGCGCGGCGATGGATGGCTCGCAGCGGTCGCCCGGGTCGGTTTTGGGCGTCAGGCAGGATGCTATCTTTAATGCTGGAGGTCATTGTGCGGCGAATTGCTTTAATTGTCATCATCGTGACATTTGTCACGGCGGCGTGGGCGCAGGGGATCGAAGTCCTCACCCTCAGGCATCGCAGCGCCGAACAACTGCTGCCGCAACTGCAGCCGCTGGTCGAGCCCGGCGGCATGCTGACGGGGACGGGCGACAAGTTGTTCCTGCGTGCATCGGCCCGCAACCAGGCCGACATCCGCCAGGCCCTCGATGCGCTCGACCGGCCGCTGCGGCGGCTGATGATCACCGTGCGCCAGGGCGGCACGGCCGAAGGGGAAAAAGTCGGCGCCAGCGGCACGGTGATCCTTTCCCCCGGCGACAGCAGCGTGCGCGCCCGCGCCGGCGAGCGCCGCTACAGCACCCGTGACAGCGTCTCGCAGCAGGTGCAGACGGTCGAGGGTGGCCGCGCCTTCATCAACGTCGGCCGCGCAATCGCGCTCCCCTTGCGCGAGGTCGTGCTGACGCCGGCCGGGGTGGTGGTGTCGCGCGGCATGGTCTGGTACGACGTCGGCACCGGCTTCGAGGCCGCGCCGCGCGTCGCCGGCGACACCGTCACCCTCGACATCAGCCCCCGCCACGACACACACGGCCCGATCCCCGGCAGCGTCAACGTCCGCCAGCTGTCGACCACGGTATCGGGGCGGCTGGGCGAATGGATCAGCCTCGGTGGCACCCGCCGCGAAACCGCGGGCCAGAGCGCCGGCACGATCCACTACGGCACCCGCAGCGGCCGCGACGAGCAGGATGTCTGGCTGAAGGTCGACGAACTGAAATAGCGCCCATTGAACGGGTGTCCCCGAATGAAAGCCGGAGTTCCAGGATTTAGTGGATTTGCCGGAAAGACAGACGCGCGAAAGAGGGGTGCCGCATGGTGACGGCAGCAATGGCCAACAAGGCCATCCGGGTCCTGGTCATTCCGCTTTTGGCAACGACCCTCGTCGCCATCCCCGGCGCCAGGGCGGACACGATCTACAAGTGCAGAAACGCGTCCGGGGCGATGAGCTATTCAGCGAACCCGTGTCGCAGCGATGCCGTCACGGAAAAGCAGATCGACTACACCCCTGCCCGGGAGCCCATGGCGATGCCGGCGGCAAAGGCCGGAATGGAGAAGGGGAGCAGCCCGCTCGCTGCAGAGAAACAAGGCAGCCAGGACTCATGGCCGCCCAAGGAAGACATGCATGAAGCCCGGGTCAAGGCTGCTGCGGAAGAAGAGCGCGCTGCTGCGGAAAAGGTCCGGCAGGCGGAGGAATTCAAGAAGTCGCACACCTGCGTCTATCTGCGCCAGAGGGCGGCTGCCGGCGATCGGCGGATCAATATGCTCACGGTGGAAAGCATGGGATGCATGTAATTGGGTGCAGCCCACGTTTTCCTAATAATCTCGCGACTGTTCAATTTTCCCGGCCAACATAGGAATTGCAGACCACATTTTCTTGACGGCCAGCCATACGCGGAGACCAACCGGCTTGAACGCTTGAAAAGAAGCGCAGGCGGTCTGGCTGAAGGTCGACGAGGTCAGTTAACCCGCAGCCGACGGCAGCGGCTACCGGGGCGGCTTCGCCTTGTGGTCGGCGACGGCTTTCTTCAGGTCGTCGTATTCAGAACAGCCGGAAACGCAGAGCCCTTCCAGGATCTTCAGGTGTTCTTCGGCCTTGGCGACGTTGCCGGCCATGAGATAGGCCTCGCCGATGTACTCGTGTGCGCCGCGGTGCTTCGGGTCCAGGCGCAATGCCTCGCGGTAGTTCTTGAAGGCCAGGTCGAGATTGCCCGACTTGCGATACGAGAAGGCGAGGTAGTTATATGCGTCAGCATTGTCCGGCTCCCTCGCCACCAAACGGCTGAAGGCATCGATCGCGGCTTTCCAGTCCTGTGCCTTGACCGCCCGCTTGCCGGCGGCGGCATCGGAGCTTTCGATCGTGGTCGGCGGGCTGCTCCAATCGCCGGCGGCCAGCGCCGATGTTGCGTCGAGAGCCAGGGCGAGAAACAGAGCGGCGGGCAATCGCATGAGCCTTCTCCTCTTTGTTGCGGGTGTGGTCCAGTATGAACACCGGATGCCGTCGACGCAACCAGCAGGGGTAATTGGGAGGGGTAATTGGGGGACAGACCACGTTTTCCTGATATTCTCCCGGCTGTTTTCTCTTTCGCCAGCAGCCCATGCCCCGCCGCGCCCGCGTTGCCCTTCCTGGCGTTCCCCTGCACCTGATCCAGCGCGGCAACAACCGCCAGGCCTGCTTCTTCGCCGAGGACGACTACCGCTTCTATCTCGACTGGCTGGCCGAGCATGCGCCTCGCTGTGGCTGCCGGCTGCATGCGTGGGTGCTCATGACCAACCATGTCCATCTGCTGCTGACGCCGGAGGCTGAGGACAGCGCCGGGCGGCTGATGAAGGCGCTGGGACAGCGCTACGTGCAGTATGTCAATCGCACCTACCGCCGCAGCGGTTCCTTGTGGGAGGGCCGCTTCCGCTCCTGCATCGCCGGCGAGGAGGCTTACGTATTGGGCTGCCAGCGCTACATCGAGCTGAACCCGGTGCGGGCCGGCATGGTCGAGCATCCGGCGGAATATCCCTGGTCGAGCTACCGGACCAACGCGCGCGGCGAGGCGGGGCGCGCGCCGCTGCAGCCGCATCCGCTTTACCTCGCCCTGGGCCGGGACGAAGGCGGGCGCCAGGCGGCCTACCGCGAACTGTTTCGGTACGAACTGGAGCCGGGGCTGGTGGATGAAATCCGCCGCGCCACCAACGGCAACTTCGCGCTGGGCAGCAGCGCGTTTCGGGATCAGGTGACGGCTGCGCTTGGGCGGCGCGCCAGCCGCGGTGCGCCGGGGCGGCCGCGCCGGATTGTCGGGCCGGAATCCGGCGACCTGTTTGGACGCGTGAGCGGGTAGAAAAACGTGGTCTGTCCCCAATTAGAGGAGATTTTCGCCGATGACGGCGCGCTGGCCCGGGCCATTCCCGGCTACCGGGTGCGGCCGCAGCAGGTGGAGATGGCCGAGCGCATCGCCGCGGCGATCCACGACAACCGGGTGCTGGTGGCCGAGGCCGGCACGGGCACGGGCAAGACCTTCGCCTACCTGGTGCCGGCGCTGCGCTCGGGCGGCAAGGTGATCGTCTCGACCGGCACCAAGACGCTGCAGGACCAGTTGTTCAGCCGCGACCTGCCGATGGTGCGGGACGCCCTGGGCCTGCCGCTGACCGTCGCGCTGCTCAAGGGCCGCGCCAACTATGTCTGCCACTACCATCTCGGCCGCGCGGCGAGCGAGGGGCGATTCCAGAGTCCGGCGGAGGTCGGCCACATCCGCACCATCGCCCGCTTCGCCAAGTCGACGCGCACCGGCGACAAGGCCGAGCTTTCCGCCGTGCCCGAGGATTCCGGCGCCTGGATGCTGGCCACCTCGACGCGCGAGAACTGCCTCGGCCAGGACTGCCCGGACCACAATGAGTGCTTCGTGCTGCAGGCGCGGCGCGAGGCGATGGCGGCTGACGTGGTGGTGGTCAACCACCACCTGTTCTTCGCCGACGTCATGCTCAAGGACGAAGGCATGGCCGAGCTGCTGCCGGCCTGCAACACCGTGGTGTTCGACGAGGCCCACCAGATCCCGGAGGTCGCCAGCCTGTTCTTCGGCGAGGCGGTGGGCTCGGGGCAATTGATCGACCTCGCGCGTGACACGCGCATGGAAGCGATTTCCGGCGCCAAGGATTACATGCCGCTGCAGGATGCCACCCGCGACATCGAGAAGTCGGCACGCGACCTGCGCCTCGCCCTGCCGCGCGAGGGTGCGCGGATGTCGGCCGCGCAACTGGCCGAGCGCAAGCACTTCGGCGAGGCGCTGGCGGCGCTCGAGCGCGAGCTGACCGGGTTCGGTCGCCACCTCGAGTCGCAGGCGGCGCGCTCCGAGGGGCTGGCCAACTGCCTGGCCCGCACGCAGGAGCTGATGCTGCGCCTCAAGCACTGGCAGGCCACGGACGACGACCCCGAGAATCCGAACATCCGCTGGGCCGAGGCGACCTTGCATGGGGTGACGCTCAACCTCACGCCGCTGTCGGTGGCAAAGATTTTCCAGCGCCAGCTCGAAGGCCATCCCCGCGCCTGGATCTTCACCTCGGCGACGCTGGCGGTCGGAGCCGATTTCGGCCACTACCGCAATGAACTCGGGCTGGTCGAGGCCGAGACCGGCTGCTGGGGCAGCCCCTTCGACTACGAGAACCACGCGCTGCTCTACAGCCCGCAGCACCTGCCCGACCCCAACAGCCCGCAGTACAACGAGGCCGTGGTCGAGGCGGTGTGGCCGGCGATCAAGGCTTCGGGCGGCCGCGCCTTCGTGCTGTGCACCTCCCTGCGCGCGATGCGCCGCATCCACGAGCTGCTGAAGGAGCGCATCGAGTTCGATGGCGTGGAGATGCCGCTGCTGCTGCAGGGCGAGGGCTCGAAGAGCGAGTTGCTCGAGCGCTTCCGCCGCCTCGGCAACGCCGTGCTGGTGGCGAGCCAGAGCTTCTGGGAGGGCGTCGATGTGCGCGGCGAGGCGCTGTCGCTGGTCGTCATCGACAAGTTGCCCTTCGCTCCGCCCGACGACCCGGTGCTGGCCGCGCGCATCGAGAATCTGAAGAAGCAGGGACGCAACGCCTTCATGGAATACCAGCTGCCGCGCGCGGTGATCAGCATGAAACAGGGCGCCGGCCGGCTGATTCGCGACGAGGCCGACCGCGGCGTGCTGATGATCTGCGACCCGCGCCTGGTCGGCAAGCCCTACGGCGCGCGCGTCTGGCGCTCGCTGCCGCCGATGCGACGCACCCGCGAGATTGCCGACGTCGAAAGCTTCTTCGCGGGGTAAACTTCAGGCATGAAGCTCTCCGACCTGCCCCCTGAACTGCTGGCCGAGCGCCCGCACCTGTTTTCGCAGGCGACGGTGGCGGTGCCCGCCGCCGACCTCGCGCGCATGGCGGAACTGATCGCCGCCGTCGAGCGCGTGGCGGCGTTGCCGGCGTGGCAGATTCGGGCCGGAAAAGTCGGCGGTAGCGCCACGGCAGCTGGCGTCTTCATGGGCTACGATTTCCACCTGACGCCCGCCGGGCCGCAACTGATCGAGATCAACACCAACGCCGGCGGCGGGTTGCTGGCGGCCTTGCAGGCGGAGCGTGACGACGTGCTCGACGCCTATGTCGCCATGTTCCGCGCCGAGTGCGGCGGGCGTGAGTTGAAGGCGCTGGCCATCGTGGACGAGCAGCCGCAGTCGCAATATCTCTATCCCGAGTTCCTGGCGTTTCAGAGGCTGTTCGAGCGCCACGGCATCGCGGCCGTGATCTGCGATCCGACCGACCTGCTGCTCTGCCACGGCAGCTATGTAGCGGCACGAGGAGACGCGCCTCGACCTGGTCTATAACCGCGTCACCGACTTCGCCCTGGCCGGGGCGCCGCAGATCGTGCTGCGCGAAGCCTGGCTGCAGGGCGCGGCGGTGGTGACGCCGAATCCCCGCCACCACGCGCTTTGCGCCGACAAGAAGAACCTCGTCGCGCTGACCGACGACGCGCTGCTGGAAGGCTGGGGTGTCGATGCGGAAACGCGGCGCGTGCTGCTGGCCGGCATCCCGCGCACCGAACTGGTCGATGCCGCGCGCGCCGACGATTTCTGGGCGCGCCGCAGGCAGCTGTTTTTCAAGCCGGCCGCCGGCTTCGGCTCGCGCGCGGCCTATCGCGGCGACAAGCTGACCAAGCGCGTGTTCGAGGAAATCCTCGCCGGCGATTACGTGGCGCAGGCGCTGGCGCTGCCGTCGACAGTCCCGGTCGAAGTGGCAGGCGAAATGACCGAGCTCAAGGTCGATCTGCGCAACTACGTCTATCGTGGCGCGGTCCAATTCGTCGCCGCGCGGCTGTACCAGGGGCAGACCACCAATTTCCGCACGCCGGGCGGCGGTTTTGCGAGGGTAACGGCATGAATAGCGGAGGGGGACCCGCCGCAGGCGGGGGCGTAGCGGCCATTCATGCCGTTGGCCGCCGACGCCGAAGCAGATGAAACCGGCACGGCCGCAAGGAGGCGGCGGAGCATGAAAGTCTTTGGGTTCGCAGGCTATTCCAACGCCGGCAAGACCACGCTGATCGAGGCGCTGATCGCGCGCTTCGTCGGCCAGGGTTTGCGCGTGTCGCTGATCAAGCATGCCCACCACGGCTTCGACATCGATCGTCCCGGCAAGGACTCCTTCCGCCACCGCACGGCCGGCGCCAGCGAGGTGATGCTGGTGTGCGACCAGCGCTGGGCCATCATGCACGAACTGCGCGGCGAGCCCGAGCCGGACCTGGAGGCGCAACTGTCGCATCTGGCGCCCTGCGACCTGGTGCTGATCGAGGGCTACAAGAACAACGCCGTGCCCAAGATCGAGGTGCATCGGCCGGCCAACGGCAAGCCCTTCATCTGGCCGGAAAACCCCAGCATCGTCGCCGTCGCCAGCGACGAGCGATTCGAGGGGTCGCTGCCCTGGCTCGATCTCAACGACCATGCGGCGATCGCCGCCTTCGTCCTCAACGCCACCGAACTGCAATGAACAAGAATCTGCTGAACTTCGATGATGCACTGGCCCGCCTGCTCGACGCGGCGCAGCCGGTCACCGAAACCGAGGCCACGCCGCTGCTCGAGGCCGACGGCCGCGTGCTGGCGGCGCCGCTGCTGTCCGACTCTCGACGTGCCGCCGCTCGACAATTCGGCCATGGATGGCTACGCCCTGCGCTGTGCCGACGTGCTCGCCGCCGGCACCCGCCTGGCGGTGACGCAGCGGATTCCCGCCGGCTCGGTCGGCCATCACCTCGCCCCGGCCAGCGCCGCGCGCATTTTCACCGGCGCGCCGGTGCCCGAGGGGGCGGATGCCGTGGTGATGCAGGAGCGCTGCGAGCGCGACGGCGAGGCCGTGATCGTGAATCACGTGCCGCGCGACGGCGAGAACATCCGCCGCCGCGGCGAGGATATCCGCGCGGGCAGCGAGATCCTTGCGGCCGGCACCCGCCTGACGCCGCAGGCGCTCGGCCTGGCGGCCTCGATCGGCGTGCCGCTGCTGCCGACTTTTCGCCGGCTGCGCGTGGCGCTGTTCTTCACCGGCGACGAACTGGCCACACCGGGCGAGCCGCTCAAGCCCGGCGGCATCTACAACTCCAACCGCTACCTGCTGCGCGGCCTGCTGGATCGGCTGGGCTGTGCGGTGACCGACCTGGGTATCGTGCCAGACACGCTGGAAGCGACGCGCGAGGCGCTGCGCCGGGCGGCGGCGCTGTCCGATCTTATCGTCACCTCGGGCGGCGTCTCGGTCGGCGAGGAAGACCACGTCAAACCGGCGGTCGAGGCCGAGGGACAACTCGGCCTGTGGAAGCTGGCGATCAAGCCGGGCAAGCCGCTGGCCTTCGGGCGGGTCGCCACGGGTAACAATAACAATGCGGCGGATTTCATCGGACTGCCGGGCAACCCGGTAGCGAGCTTCGTCACCTTCCTCATCCTGGTGCGGCCGTTCATCCTCAAGCGCATGGGTTGCTCCGACTGGCTGCCGCGGCGGATTCTGCTTCCGGCCGGATTCGACTGGCTCCGGCCCGATGCCCGCCGCGAGTTCCTGCGTGCGCGTCCTGGCCCCGATGGCCGCCTGGAGCTGTTCCCGAACCAGGGTTCCGGCGTGCTGACCTCGACGGTCTGGGCCGGCGGCCTGGTCGACAACCCGCCGGGGCAGGCGATCCGCGCCGGCGACGTCGTGCAGTTCATCCCTTACGGAGACCTGCTGTGAAGGTGCTTTATTTCGCCAGCCTGCGCGAGGCGCTGGGCAGTTCCGGCGAGGACATGGCGCTGCCGGCCGGCGTGGCGACCCCGGGCGCGTTGCGCGACCACCTTGCCGCGCGCGGCGGCTCGTGGCAGGCGCTGACGCAGACGAAGAACCTGCGCTGCGCCGTCAATCAGCGCATGGTCGGCTTCGATGCGGCGCTGACGGACGGCGACGAAGTGGCCTTCTTTCCGCCGGTGACGGGCGGCTGAATGTCGCCCGCCCACCCCCGGCCTCTCCCTCGCGGGAGGCGTGACCTGATCAGCCCGCTGCGCGGGGAAGCGAGGATGGCATGAGCGTTTCCGTCCAGACAGGGGATTTCGACGTCGGCGCCGAGATAGCGGCTCTGACCGCGGGCAGCGCAGAGGCCGGCGCGGTGGCGAGCTTCGTCGGCCTGGTGCGGGCCGACAAGGTGGGCGATGTAAAAGTCGGCTCTACCATAAACCCACCGGCTGGCGCGAGTGGCGCTACGGCGTCGGTCCATGCCATGACGCTGGAACACTATCCGGGAATGACGGAAAAGGCGCTCGAAGAGATCGTCGTGCAGGCACGCGGCCGCTGGAGCCTGCTGGGGGTTCGGGTGATCCACCGCGTCGGCCGGCTGCTGCCGGGAGAGCGCATCGTCTTCGTGGCGGTTGCCTCGAGCCACCGCCACGACGCCTTCGCCGCCTGCGAATTCATCATGGACTACCTGAAGACGCAGGCGCCCTTCTGGAAGAACGAGGAAACGCCGGGCGGCGGGCGCTGGGTCGATGCCCGCGAGTCGGACGATGTCGCGCTGACGCGCTGGCAAATGGACTGACAACCGGACTGACAACCGGACTGACAGCTGCCCCGTGTGGATGGGGCGGCAGGCGGAATTATTTTTTCTTTGACGCGCCCTTGGCGGTTTCGCTCACGTTGCTGAACGAAGCGGCCGAGGCCTTGGCGATCTGGTCGAAGGCGCTGTTGGCCGTCGCCATCGCCTGCTGCATGTTCTCGAGCACGTTGGCGTTCTGGCCGGGCAAAACCTTGAAGAAGGACTGGAAGGCCTCCATCATGTCATGGCTGCCCGAGGCCAGCTGCTCGGTGAGCATGCGCGAGAACTCGGTGCGGGCCTCGTTGCCCACTTCGGCGATCCGCTGCGCGGTCTCCATCATCCGCTGAGCGGTTTCCTGAGCATACTGGGTTCGCAGCGTCAATACGTCCTGCGGCGCCTTGACACCGCCCTGAGCCTTGGCATTCTCCACCGTGTTCTGGAAAAGTTCGCGCGCCAGCTCGGACTGCAGCGACATGATTTTCTGCGAATTCTCGATGGAAAGCTGGGCGAGGCGCATCGCTGCCTCCATGTTCTTCCGGTGCAATTCGCTGAACTGCTCGATCTTTGCGGTCATCATTTTCTCCCGTCGTGGCGAATCATCGATTTTCGACTTTAACACCAGAGTCTTACGGTGCTCTGACCCAAGTCAGGCTTTCATCATACCTTGAAGCGGCTGACCGCCGAGCGCAAGTCGCCGGCGATGGTATCGAAGTCGCGGGCGGCAGCCTCGGTCTGGCCGATCACGACGTTGCTTTCCTCGGCGGCGCGCACGATGTTCTCGAGGTTGACGGCGATGTCCTGGCTGGCCGCCTTCTGCTCGCGTACCGAGCCGGTGATTTCGTCGACGCCCTGATGGGCCTCGCTGACCGAGCCCATGCTGCTGTTGAGGACGTTGGAAACCTCGCCCAGCGCGGCCTGGCTGGTGGAGAGGGCGGCGATGCCGGTCCTGACGGTGTCGAGCAGAGATTCGGACTTGTGGCCGAGCGCGCTGGTCACGCTGTCGATCTCGTTGGCGGAGCGTGCCGACTTCTCGGCCAGCTTGCGCACCTCGTCGGCGACCACGGCGAAGCCGCGGCCCTGCTCGCCGGCGCGCGCTGCCTCGATGGCGGCGTTGAGCGCGAGCAGGTTGGTCTGGTCGGCGATGTCCTTGACCTCGCTGGTGAGGCTGCCGATGGTGTTGGCGCTGGAAACATAGTCATCGACCGAGGCGGCGATGCGCTCGACGATCTGCTGGATCTGGCCGATTTCGCGCACCAGCTGCGACAGCGACTCGCCGCCGCGGCGGGTGTGTTCCAGGCTGTCGGCCGACTGGCTGCGCACGTGCTCGGCCGCGTCGGAGACGCTGGCGATGCTGGTGCTGAGTTGCTCGACCTCGGCGGCGATGGCTTCGGCGGCCGCGGTCTGGCTCTGTGACGAGGCAGCCACGGTGCTGACGTTGCCGGTCAGCGATTCCGCCGCCTGCGCCACGCGCTCCGCACCGTCGCGGATCTGGCTGATCGTGCCCTGCAGGTCGCCCATGAAGCTGTTGAAGGACCCGGCCGTGCGGCCGATCTCGTCGCAACTCTCCACCGGCAGCCGCCCGGTGAGGTCGCCGTTGCCGGAGGCCAGCTGTTTCATCGAACCCTCGAGCCGCTGCAGGGAGCGGGTCAGGTTGTGCACGAGGTTCCAGGTCAGGGCGATGCCGAAAAACACGGCGACACCGACGAAGATCAGCGCGTTGCGGATGGCGCCCGAAGCCTGTTCCTGGACCGAGGCGCGCGTGGTGTCGACGCTCTTGCTGCGCACTTCGATCTGCTTGACGAGGAGGTCGCGGATGAGGCGCCACGCCGGGGTCGCCTCCTTGTTGAGGAACTGGATGCCCTTGGCCTGGTCGGCCTTGGCGGCCTCGAGCGCCTGTCGGTGCAGGTCGCGGCTTGCTGACCATTTGGCGGTCGCCTCCTCGGTGATGGCTGCGAGGGTCGCATCACCGGCCGCCAGCTTCTTCAGGTCGGCCAGCGTCTCGTCGAACTTCTTGTCGGCGGCCTCGAGGTTCTGGAAGGCGCGCTGGTTCTGCGGGTCGAGGATGGCGTTGCGCACCGCCTGTCCCGACTGCAGTCCCTGGGCATAGAGTTCCTGGAAGGCACCGAGGCGGGCCTGGTCGACGTCGATGAAAGTGGTGAAGCGTTGCGAGATGGCATTGAGGGCGATGATGACATAGACCAGCGCCGCGACCACCGCGCCGGCGGCGAGGCCGATCGAGACCAGCAACGGGGTGCGGACACTGTGGCAACGTTTGAAGAACATGAGGTAACTCCCTTTGGTCTCGCGCAGGAAGTTTCGATTCTAGCGCCGATGGATGCCCGGTTTCAGTTTCAGGTACAGACGCGGTTGCGGCCCAGCGTCTTGGCCTCGTAGAGCTTGCTGTCGGCGGCAGCGATGAGGTCGGCCAGCCCCGCCTCCTCGGCAGGCACACAACTGGCGACGCCGGCGGAGAGCGTGACGATGCCGTAACCGGCGCCCGGCGCCTGCGGCATGCGCTGCAGCGCGAGGGCCTCGCGCATGCGTTCGGCCATCTGGCTGGCGCCGGCTGCGTCGGTTTCCGGCAGGATGACCGCGAATTCCTCGCCGCCGTAGCGCGCCACCATGTCGCCGGGACGCGAGAGATTTCCGCTCAGGGTGGCGGCGACGGTGACCAGGCAGATGTCGCCGGCGCCGTGGCCGAAATGGTCGTTGAAGGCCTTGAAATGGTCGACGTCGAGCATGATCAGCGATAGCGGCAGGCCGCTGCGCTGGCAGCGGCGCCACTCGTGGTCGAGCTTTTCGTCGAAGCGGCGGCGGTTGGGGATGTCGGTGAGGCTGTCGATGTTGGCCAGCGATTCGAGCAGGTCGGCCTTGAGCTTGAGCGCGAGGTGGTTGCGCACCCGCGCCCTCACCACCGGCAGGTGAAAGGGCTTGGCGATGTAGTCGACGGCGCCCAGCATCAGCCCGTGTTCCTCGTCGGCAACATCGTCCTTGGCGGTGACGAATATCACCGGGATGTGGCGGGTGGCGGGGTCGGCCTTGAGCTGGCGGCAGACTTCGAAGCCGTCCATCTCGGGCATCATCACGTCGAGCAGGATCATGTCCGGCTGCGGCTGGGAGCGGGCGATGGCGAGGGCGTCGCGGCCGTTGGTGGCCACCTTGACCCGGTGCTGCTGGCGCAGGGCTTCCGCCAGCACCTGGATGTTGGTGGGGACGTCGTCGACGATGAGGATGGAGGCTTGCGCGGGGCGGTTCATGGCTGCGGGGGCAGTGCCTGCCTGAGTTCCTGGACCAGCTGGCGGGCGCGGATGTAATCGTAGCGCATGAGGCAGAGTTCGAGTAGCTCGAATGGCCCCGTGGCGGCCGCGGGTATGCGCTCGCGCAGGGCGGCGAGCACCTCCCCGGGGATGAATTCGTGCTCGGCCAGTCGTGCGTCGAGCTGGTCGAGTTGCTCGCCGAGGCTTGCCAGATCGGCGGCAGTGAGCGGAGGCACCGCTGCGGGAAAAGTCGGCTCTACCATAAACCCACGGCTGGCACTGGTGGCGGCACGGCGGCGGCAGCGGGGTCGGCCCGCTCATCACGGCGGATCCAGCGCCGCAGCATCTCGATCAGTCCCACGGCATCGAGCGGCTTGGCGAGGTGATCGTTCATGCCGGCGGCGAGGCAGTCGTCGCGGTCCTTCACCATGGCCGAGGCGGTCAGGGCGATGATGGGCAGCCCGGCCCAGCCCGGGTTCCGGCGGATGCGGCGGGTGGCCTCGAAACCATCCATTTCGGGCATCTGCAGGTCCATGAGGATCAGGTCGAATTCGGACAGTGCCAGCTGCTCGAGCGCCTCGCCACCGTGCCGGGCCACGGTGCAGCCGATGCCGGCCTTGGTGAGGAAGCCCTTGGCGACCTGCTGATTGACCAGGTTGTCCTCGACCAGCAGCACGCGCGCGCCGGCCACCGGCGCGGCCAGCGCGGCGAGGTCGATCGCGCCGGCAGGGCCCTGGCGTGGCTTGGCTGCGGTGCCGCTCGCCAGATCGAAGCCAATTTGTATGCGGAAGGTGCTGCCCTGGCCCGGCATGCTGTCGACGCTGATGTCGCCGTCCATCAGGTGCAGCAGGC
Organism: uncultured beta proteobacterium; assembly: GCA_963709555.1. Taxonomy (GTDB): domain Bacteria; phylum Pseudomonadota; class Gammaproteobacteria; order Burkholderiales; family Rhodocyclaceae; genus Sulfurisoma. Next base: position 266,755 of record CAVPWR010000003.1, read on the forward strand.
TGCGGCTGATGGACAGGCCGAGTCCGGTGCCGCCGAAGCGGCGGGTGATCGAGCCGTCGGCCTGGACGAAGGGCTGGAACAGGTGGCGCAATTGTTCCGGTTCGATGCCGATGCCGCTGTCGCTCACGGCCAGCTCGAGCCGGGCGCGGCGGCCGTCGTTGGCCAGCTGGCGGGCGGCGACGCGCACGCGGCCGCTGGCGGTGAACTTGACGGCGTTGCCCAGCAGATTGTTCAGCACCTGGCCGAGCCGGACCGGATCGCCGACGAGACGGCGCGGCACGTCGGCAGCGATGTCGAGCGCGAGCTCGACCTCCTTGGCCTCGGCACCGGGACGGTACAGCGCCAGCGTGCTTTCCAGCACTTCGTCGAGGCGGAACTCGGTGTTGTCGATCTGGAGGCGGCCGGCCTCGATCTTGGAGTAGTCGAGGATGTCGTTGAGGATGGACAACAGCGCCCGCGAGGCGCTGAAGATCTTCCGCAGATAATCCTGCAGCTTGGGGTCGCGCGCATCGTCGAGACCGAGCTGCGACAGGCCGATGATGGCATTCATCGGCGTGCGGATCTCGTGGCTCATGTTGGCGAGGAAGTGGCTCTTGGCGCGGTTGGCGGTTTCGGCGGCCTCCTTGGCCAGTTCCAGCTCGGTGACGTCAACGCGGAAGCCGACGATGAAGTCGTCCGGGGTCTTGCGCTCGACGATCTTGAGGTAACGGCCGCTGTCGAGCTTCTGCACCAGATTGACGTTGCTTTGCCGGTGCGCGGCGAGGCGCTCGGCCACCCAGGCGTCCACGCGGCCGACGGCGTCGGCGTACTGGCCGCGCTCGGCGCCGCTGCGGATGATGTGTTCGAAGGTGGCCCCCGGCACGATGAGGTCGCCCGAGGTGTCGTAGATCTCGCGGTATTTCTCGTTGCAGAACACCAGCCGATCGTGTTCGTCGTAGAGCACGAAGCCCTCGTCGATGGCGTCGATGGCGGCCCGCAGGATGCGCTCGCTCTGGCGTTGCGCCTCCTCGGCGCGTATCCGCGTGCTGACGTCGGCGGCATAGATCACGGCACGGTCGATCTCGCCGCGCTCGTTGGCGAAGGGGAAGATCGAGATGTCGAAGACATAGGCGCCGCGGCGGTCGCTGAAGGCGGCCGGCCGCCGGGAAGCGATGGCCGCCTCGATGTGCTGCATGCGCTGCCCGCTGACTTCCGGCGGCAGGATGTCGCGCAGGTTGGCCCCTTCCATGGTGATGCGGGTCAGGCCGAGGCGACGGCCGGCGGTCTCGTTGGCCAGCAGCACCGTGCCGTCGCGGTGCACGATGATGAACGTCTCCTGCACCGAGTCCAGCGCCGCCAGCAGGTTGCGCTGCAGTTCGCCGAGGGTCTTCTGGGTCTCGATGCGTTCGGTGATGTCCTGCACCGTGCCCAGCGCGGCGACGGCCTGGCCTTCGGCGTCGAAGCTCAGTTCCGCCCGTTCGTGAACCCAGCGCGTCAGCCCGCCGGCGACGATGCGGTGCACGATGTCGTAGGGCGCGCCGGCAACGGCCTTCTGCCAGTGCTCGAGCACGGTGTCGCGATCCTCCGGATGCAGCACGGCGACGAAGTCATCGAGCGTCAGCGGCTGGTCCGCGGTTACGCCGAAAATTCGGTAGGTCTCGTCCGACCAGTGCAGGATGTTGCTGGGGACGTCGAGCGACCAACTGCCGACATGGGCGACTTCCTGCGCCTTCTTGAGGTCGAGGGCGTTCCGCTCGAGCTGCTTGGGACGCCGCCACTTCGCCACTGATGTCGGTGTGGGTGCCGATCAGCCGCGCCGGTGCCCCGGCAGTGTCGCGTTCGATGACCATGCCGCGGTCGAGTATCCACAGATAGTGGCCGTCCTTGTGGCGTACGCGGTGGCGACTCTCGTAGACCGGAGTGAGGCCTTCCATGTGGCGGGTTATGGCGGCCATGCAGGCATCGAGGTCGTCCGGGTGTACCCGCGATTTCCATTCGTCGATGCTGTCGCCGATCTCGTCATCGGCGTGGCCGAGCATGGCTTTCCAGCGATGGGAGAAAAAGACGCGGTTGCTGCGCGCGTCCCAGTCCCAGACTCCCTGCGCCGAGCCCTCGAGGGCGAACTCCCAGCGCTGCTCCGACTGCGTCAGGGCGGCCAGGGAGCGCTCCGACTCGCGCCGCCGGCGCTGGGCGACCACGACCAGATAAGCGATCAGCAGGGCACCGATGCCGAGCAGGCCGCCGCGAATGACCAGGCCGCGATGCCAGTAGGCCAGCACTTCGTCGGCGCGGCGGGAAACGATGACGGTGAGTCCCGTGTCGCGCACGTCGCGAAAGACCGATGTAGCGATCCGCGCCGTCCACCGGCGAGACATGGCGGCTCTGCGCCGTGCCCTGCATCGAGTCCATGTAGGCGCGGAAGGCAGGGGAACCGGCGTTGCTGCCTTCGTTGGCCAGGGCGGCAGGCGATGGAGCAAATCGCCCTGGGCGTTGACTGACGGCCGCGCTGCCGCTCTCGCCGCTGGGCAGGACGCCGCGCAGCAGGGTGTCGAAATACTTCGGATCCACCGTTGCGACCGCCACGCCGGCAAATTTCCCGTGGTCGTCGAAGAAGGCGCGCGAGACCGTGACGGCGCGCAGCCCGGTGATGGTGGTGAACGGACGGGAAATGAAATAGCGGTTGCGCTCGACGCTGTCCCGCGGTTGCAGGAAATACTCGCGTTTGGACGCGTCGAAGTTCTTGATCGCGTGATTGGTGACCGCGTCGACAAGCCCTTGCGCCGTGGTGGTGAGCAGCAGGCGGATTTCCGGAAACGGGCGCAGCCGCGCGGCCATCGACTGCTCGAGGTCGATCAGCTGTGCCGCGCTGGCTTTGACGGGCAGCGCGCGCCGGTCGTCGCCGACCTGTTGCAGCAGCAGGTCGATCAGCCGCAGGGAGGACTCGAGCTGCGATTCGGCGCTGCGCGCCTGGTCGCCCAGGTGGCGGAATTCCTCCCGGCTGATGCGGCGGTATTGCTCGCCGGCGTCCCAGGTCAGAAAGATCGCCATGGCGACCACCACCAGCGTCGGCAGCGCCCACAGGGGCAGACTCCTGCGCGGGGAGGGGGTGGCCGGCGGGGGCGGGGCGGAAGTCGTCACGGTCTGGCGGTGGGCTGGCGGGCAGCGTGAAACATATCACTTTCGGCCTGTTCAAAGGGATGCCCTGCTTGAAATTGGCCAGCGATCGCCCAACTTAGATGAAAACGTTATTGCGGAAAGGGTTTTCCATGCGCTTCGACAAATTCACCACCAAGTTCCAGCAGGCCGTCTCCGACGCCCAGAGCCTGGCCATCGGCCACGACAACCAGATGATCGAGCCGCAGCACCTGCTGCTGGCGCTGCTCAACCAGGACGATGGCGGCACCAGCTCGCTGCTCCAGCGTGCCGGGGTCAATGTCGCGCCGCTGAAGGCAGCGCTGGACAAGGCCATCGACCGCCTGCCGCAGGTCGAGGGCACGGGCGGCGAGGTGACCATCGGCCGCGACCTCGGCAACCTGCTCAACCTCACCGACAAGGAGGCGCAGAAGCGCGGCGACCAGTTCATCGCCTCGGAGATGTTCCTGCTGGCGTTGGCCGGGACAAGGGCGAGACGGGGCGCCTGCTGAAGGAGCACGGCCTGGCACGGCGCGCCGCTGGAGCAGGCCATCGACGCCGTGCGCGGCGGCCAGAACGTCGGTTCGCAGGAAGCGGAAGGCCAGCGCGAGGCGCTGAAGAAATACTGCCTCGACCTCACCGAGCGCGCCCGCCAGGGCAAGCTCGATCCGGTGATCGGCCGCGACGACGAGATCCGCCGCGCCATCCAGATCCTGCAGCGCCGCACCAAGAACAACCCGGTGCTGATCGGCGAGCCCGGCGTGGGCAAGACCGCCATCGTCGAGGGCCTGGCGCAGCGCATCGTCAACGAGGAAGTGCCGGAAACCCTCAAGGGCAAGAAGGTGTTGAGCCTCGACATGGCGGCGCTGCTGGCCGGTGCCAAGTATCGCGGCGAGTTCGAGGAGCGGCTCAAGTCCGTGCTCAAGGAAATCGCGCTGGACGAGGGCCGCATCATCGTCTTCATCGACGAACTGCACACCATGGTCGGCGCCGGCAAGGCCGAAGGCGCGATGGATGCCGGCAACATGCTCAAGCCGGCCCTGGCGCGCGGCGAGCTGCACTGCATCGGCGCCACCACGCTCGACGAATATCGCAAGTACATCGAGAAGGATGCCGCGCTGGAGCGCCGCTTCCAGAAGGTGATGGTCGACGAGCCCAGCGTCGAGAGCACCATCGCCATCCTGCGCGGCCTGCAGGAGAAGTACGAGATCCACCACGGCGTGGACATCACCGACCCGGCCATCGTCGCCGCGGCGGAACTGTCGCCACCGCTACATCACCGACCGTTTCCTGCCGGACAAGGCCATCGACCTCATCGACGAGGCGGCGGCGCGCATCAAGATGGAAATCGACTCCAAGCCGGAAGTCATGGACAAGCTCGACCGGCGCCTGATCCAGTTGAAGATCGAGCGCGAGGCGGTGAAGAAGGAAAAGGACGAAGCCTCGAAGAAGCGTTTCGTCCTGATCGAGGACGAGATCGCCAAGCTGTCCAAGGAATACTCCGACCTCGAGGAAATCTGGAAGGCCGAGAAGGCGCAGGTGCATGGCACCCAGCACATCAAGGAAGAGATCGAGAAGCTGCGGACGCAGATCGCCGACCTGCAGCGCCAGGGGGCTTTCGACAAGCTGGCCGAGTTGCAGTACGGCAAGCTGCCGCAACTGGAGGCGCAACTGAAGGCGGCGGAAAAAATCGGCGCTGGCGATACGCCGGAACAGCAGAAAAACGGCTGCTGCGCACCCAGGTCGGCGCCGAGGAAATCGCCGAGGTGGTGTCGCGCGCCACCGGCATTCCCGTCTCAAAAATGATGCAGGGCGAGCGCGAGAAACTGCTCAGGATGGAAGACAAGCTGCACGATCGCGTGGTCGGGCAGGACGAGGCGGTACGGCTGGTGGCCGACGCCATCCGCCGCTCGCGCGCCGGCCTGTCGGATGAGAACCGTCCCTACGGTTCCTTCCTCTTCCTCGGCCCCACGGGCGTCGGCAAGACCGAACTGTGCAAGGCGCTGGCGGAGTTCCTGTTCGATGCCGAGGATCACCTGATCCGCATCGACATGAGCGAGTTCATGGAGAAGCACTCGGTGGCGCGGCTGATCGGCGCGCCGCCGGGCTACGTCGGCTATGAAGAGGGCGGCTACCTGACCGAACTGGTGCGGCGCAAGCCCTACAGCGTGATCCTGTTCGACGAGGTGGAGAAGGCGCACCCCGACGTGTTCAATGTGCTGCTGCAGGTGCTCGACGACGGCCGCATGACCGACGGCCAGGGCCGCACCGTGGACTTCAAGAACACCGTGATCGTGATGACCTCGAACCTCGGCTCGCAGATGATCCAGCAGATGAGCGGCGATGATTACCAGGTCATCAAGCTGGCCGTGATGGGCGAGGTGAAGACCCATTTCCGTCCCGAGTTCGTGAACCGCATCGACGAGATCGTGGTGTTCCACGCACTCGATCAGAAACACATCGCGAGCATCGCGAAAATCCAGCTCGGCTACCTGGAAAAGCGGCTGGCACGCATGGAGATGACGCTGACGGTGGACGCCGCGGCGCTGGCGAGTATTGCCGAGGCCGGCTTCGATCCGGTGTTCGGCGCGCGGCCGCTCAAGCGGGCGATCCAGGAACGCATCGAGAACCCGCTGGCGCGGGCCATCCTCGAAGGCCAGTTTGCCGCCAAGGATGCAATCAGCGTGACCAGCAAGGGCGGCAAGCTCGAGTTCGCGAAAGGCTGAGCGGGGCGCCGCCGAGGCGGCGCCCGCTACACTTTGAAGTGACTGACTTCGCTCTGCAGGCCGCCGGCCAGGCGGTCGAGCTGGCCGACGGTGACCGCGTTGTCGGCCACGGCCGCGCTGTTCTGCTCGGACATCTGGGCGATGCGCTCGACATTGCGGGCGATCTCGGTGGCGGCAGCGCTCTGCTCGCGCAAGGCGCTGGAAATGTCGCTGACCATGCGTACGACGTCAGTGGCGCCGGAGCGGATCTGGCCCATGGCCTCGCCGGCCTCGCGCGTCAGTCGCACGCCGTCGCTGACGCGGGCGACGCCGGCATGCATGCTGGTGACGGCCTCCTGCACGCCGCGCTGGATGGCGCCGACCATTTCGGTGATCTCGCTGGTCGATTTGGCGGTGCGCTCGGCCAGCTTGCGCACCTCGTCGGCGACGACGGCGAAGCCGCGGCCGGTCTCGCCGGCCCGCGCCGCCTCGATGGCGGCGTTCAGCGCCAGCAGGTTGGTCTGATCGGCGATGTCCTTGATGACGTTGACCACGCTCGATATCTGGTCGGAATGGCGGCCGAGCTCCTCGATGCTCTGGGCCGAGGCGTTGACCGACTCGGAAATGCGCTCGATCTCGCGTACCACGGTGCCGACGATCTCGCCGCCGTGCGCCGACAGTTCGCCCGATTCACTCGATACCTTCTGCGCGTCCTGAGCGCTGGTGCTGATGTGGTCGACGCCGACGGTCATCTGCTCGACGGCAGCGGCCATGCCGGCGGCGGCATCGCTCTGCGCCGATGTGGATTCCCGGATGCTGGATGAGGCGTCGGCCAGACGGCGTGTGGCAGCGGCGACTTCCTGCGCGCTCTGCTGGACGCGGCCGATCAGCTGCTGCATGCCGCCGGCCACTTCGTTGAAGGCCTTGGTGATTTCGCCGAGCTCGTCGGTCGAATTGATGGCCAGGCGTGCGGTGAGGTCGCCGCCGGCTAGGCGCTGCGAACCGGCGTGGAGCTGGCGGACGGAGTCGCCGAGGGCGAGAGTCATGCCCAGCGTCAGGTAGCCGCAGGCGATCAGGGCCAGCAGGGCGATGGCGATGGTGATGGCCATGTCGCGCTGGTCGGCCGCCAGGCGCTGGGTAACGCTGTTGCGCAACGCCGGTACTAGGTGGTCGTAGAACAGGCTGTAGCCGGTATCGATGGCCTCGGTGGCGAGGTCGAAGTAGGCGGCGGGCGCCATGGTGGCCGCGCCGGTGAGGATGTCGCCGTTGATGACGACGAGCATGCGGTTGCCGGCCTCGGTGAATTGCTTTGAATTATCGCGCAGCGCGTCGCCCAGCTTCGGCTGGGCCTGGGCGATCTTGTCGAAGCTGGCCATCAGTGCCCGTTGTGCGCCCAGCAGGTCGGAGAGCTGGATGGAGACTGCGATCTTGCGCTGCTCGTCGATGGACTTCTTCGCCAGCACGCCTGAGCCCAGTGCACGCAATCGCCCCATCCGCTCGAGCACCACCGGTTGCTTCAGCACGGCGGCTTCCATCAGGTAATAGGAATCGAGCGCTGGGTTGAGGGTGAGTTCGTAGGTGTCGGCCAGGGTCACCATGAAGGCCAGCACCTGGTCGATCAGCTGGGTGTGCGCGGCCGTGTTGTCGGGTGCCGCCAGCGTCAGCCCCTTGTCGGCGATGTCCTTCCAGGCGGCAGTGATGGCCTTCCAGGCCTCACCGTCGCGCAGCGCCGGCGGCAGTGCCTGGCCGACGGTGGCGATGGCCGCCTCCACGTCCTTCTGCTTGGCCTCGCGTTTGGGCGCCAGTTCCTGGGAGCCGGAAAGCAGGCCTGAAGACAGCCCGCGATGCTGTTGCAGGTGCTGTACGGCCTTGTTGACGGGCTGGATGAACTCGATGCCCTCCAATTCGTGGCTTGCAGCATTAATGCCTTCGTTCAAATGGAAAATCAGCATGCCCAGCGGCAAAAGCGCAGCCACAACCGCCAGCAGCCCGATGATCAGGAATTTGCGGGAGAACGCCAGCCGGTTCATCAGGGCGATTGCCGGGCCAAACATTGCGCGCATGACGGGTTCCTCGTTCAGCGGTGATGGGGCGCGGGTAGAATGGAATTGTGCTGTCGGCCACTCGTCGCGCGCTCGATTCTAGCGCCACGGCCGGTTTTTTTTCTTGATGCATACGGGATTGTGACCGAAATGTTCCGCCTGAGATTCCTGTTTCCGTTGCTGGCCGGCGTGCTGCCAGCGCCGACTTTGCTGGCCGCTGCGGTCATGCCTCCCCACCTCGATGCCGACGGCGCGGCCGAGTACCGCGCCTTTCTTGCCGCGTCGGCCCACCGTGCCTTCGCCATCGCCCCCGGCGGCGCCTTTGGCTGGGTGGAGGGGAAGGGCGGCCGCGACGATGCCGAGGCTGCCGCCCTGTCCAACTGCCAGGACAACACGCCGCAAAAGTGCGTGCTCTACGCCAGCGACAAGCAGACGGTTTTCGATGCGAAGCGCTGGACGCAACTGTGGGGCCCGTACCTTACGGCGGCACAGGCACGCCAGGCCGCGGTCGGCATAGTGCCGGGACAGCGCTTCCCCGACCTCGAGTTCGCCACGGCCAGGGGCGAGAAGACCAGTCTGTCGCGGCTGCGCGGCAAGGTGACGATCGTCCACTTCTGGGGCTCGTGGTGCGGTCCCTGCCGCCGCGAGATGCCGGAACTGCAGGCGCTGCACCGCAAGATCGAAAAACTGCCGGACGTTGCGCTGGTGGCGATGCAGGTGCGCGAGACCTTCGCCGTGGCGCAGAAATGGGCGGCGGGGCAGGGTCTGCAACTGCCGCTGTCCGATTCCGGCGCAATGGGCGATACAGATACCGAGTTGCGCCTCGCCGGTGGCGGCAGGATGCGCGACCGCGGCATCGCCAGCAGTTTCCCGACGACCTATGTGATCGACAAGCACGGCGTGGTGGTCTTTTCCCATGTCGGGCCGGTCCATGGCTGGGCCCAGTACGAGCCCTTCCTGCGCGACGCCGCGGCGCGCTCCGGCAAGTAATAAGAGGCAAAGTGGCAAAAAAAAGCGCGACCCGAGGGTGTGCTGAAAGCAAGATAGCCAATCACTAGTAGGCGCTGCTGATAAAAAAGGGCAAGACCCCTTGCAGAATCTCGCCCTTTTTCACGTCCGTTTGGTGCGTCTACGGTAACACCTTGCCCGAAAAACCCTTGATTATAGAAATCGTAAGCTCCAATCCTGTAGCTGGACGTGTTTAGTTTTTGCTCTTGACTGGTCGGTGCGTTGTACAGAGGTGCTGTTGAACTGTATAGCTAGCAGCCAAGCGGCATTATGTTTTTGCACCCGCTTAACCTAGCTTTTATCAATGTACCGTAAAACCTCGCCCTTCAGGGCTGAGGTAATTCACTCTTAAGCAAAATCCAAGCTATTACAGCTTTAATGTCATCAGGCTTAGCCGCTTTAGACGGCGGCATCGGGATAGCACCCCACACCCCAATACTGCCTTCCACGGTTTTCTTAGCCAGATATTCATGGGCTTGAGGTGCACCCTGGTACTTTCGTCCTATATCATTAAAACTAGGACCAATGGCCTTTTTATCGACAGCGTGACAAGCCATGCAATTACTTTTCTTGGCAATATCTTCTGCGGCAGAGGCAACGTGTCCCAAGCTAATAGTAATAAGTACAAGTAAAACGTGTTTAGTTGTCAGCATCGCTAATGCCTATAGTTTAATGATTAGTCTAATCTGTAAACCAGAACTAAGGTAGGTCGGTCAATCCTGTAGTTGATTGTTGGACTGGCTAACGGGGGCATCATTTCTAAAATAATAAAACAGTCGCACTTGATTAAACCCCCCCGGCTACCTTAAAAGTTCCCCTAGCTTCTTCCGTTTATCCTTTGTTACTGGCTCCAATACCACTTGTGTTTTGCCAGCTTTGGCAAGTGCTTCCAAGTGTTCATAACTTTGGTTAATGGAGTCTTGGATGTTTTGTGCTCTTTTTAGGCATAGACTTAAATTGTTTAAAACGAGTGTAGCGCCCAGTTCGTTTGCAGATGCTATATAGATATATTCGTGGTGTAACGCTACCGGAAAAAAGTCCCCCAATGAAAAAACCCCCTGTAAGTCGTTGAACTCACGAGGGGTTTTCTTGAATTGAGTTAGCCGTTTACACAACTAACCCAAGCGGCTTGACCCGAGGGCCGCGCTTTTGCGGTGGGCGGGGCGCGCTCACCTGCTTTATTTCTTCTCCTCCGCCTCGACCTCTTCCCAGCCGGTGATCATGGCCTTGATGTGGGCGAGCGGGGTATGGCCGGTGGTGGTCAGGTAGACGTGGGCGATCAGGAACAGCAGCATCATGAAGGCGGCCACGGTGTGGAAGAAGGCCACCCATTCCAGGCTCAGGTATTTGTCCCAGCCCCAGGCATTCCACTTGTCGTAGAAGATGTAGAACCAGCCGGTGAACCAGATCAGCGGGCCGATGAACAGCATCACCCCGAGATAGGCCAGGCGCTGCAGCGGGTTGTGCTTCTTCAGCGTGGTCAGGCGGAACGGGTGCGGCGCATTGACGAAGATGCCGAACAGGTAGTACTTGGCCATGGCATCGACCTTCTGCAGCGTCGGGACATACTGCTTCCATTCGCCCGTGGTGATGTGCCAGAAGATGGCGAACACCCACAGCCCGACCAGCGTCCAGGCGGCGATGGTGTGGAGATTCACCGCCTTCTCGAAGCCGAGGAAACTGTAGCTGCCGTGCACTTCGAAGCCGGTCAGCAGCAGGAAGATGATCAGTCCCGCCTGCGACCAGTGCCAGATGCGCTCGAAGATCTTGAAGACGTAGAGTTTCTGCATTGCGTGTGCGGACATTTTCTTATCCCTTCCGGCTCAGGTAGGTACGCAGGCCGCCATGGAGCAGCACGCCCGCCAGTGTCGCGGCGGCGAGCAGCCAGCCGATCAGGTCGAGCATGCCGTTGGCGTCGCGACGGGGGATGTAGACACCCTTGATCCCTTGCAGGCGACCACTCTTGCTGTGGCATTGCGTGCAGGTCAGGGCGTCGGACTTGGGCGCGACCATGTGGGTGATGGGCCAGCTCATCTCGGTGGAGACGAAGTCGAACTTGCCGCTGAACTTCTGTCCGGCCGCCTCCGCGCCGGCCTTGAGGGCGCCGTCCCACTTGTAGTTGGCCCAGTAGCCCGTATCGTCCTTCTCGCCGTAGCCGACCGCGGTGTGGGGCACCAGCAGCGACTTGGTTTCGAGGTCGTAGGGCTGCTTGCCGCGGAACACCTTGAGCGGCCAGATGCGCGACTGGCCATCCGTGGGGCTGCCACCGTACTCGTTGATCTTGGTCACGCCCTGGGTATTGACCGGGTCGCCGAGCAGGGTGTACTTGACCTTGCCGTTGATCCAGGCGTACTCGGGCACGACGTCGCTCTCGTAGGTGAAGTTGCCCTTGATCGAGTCGTACTTGTCGTGGTGACCCGAGGCATCCTTGATCTTCATGCGCTTGCCGTCCGGGGTCAGCTTGCCGGCGGTCGACCAGTCCCAGGTCATCTTGGTCGGCTGCGCGCGGGCGAACTGCGGTACGTGGCAGGTCTGGCAGGCGATCTTGTCGGTGTGGCTGTTGAGCCGCTCCTTGACCTTGTGCGGGGCGCTGCCGTGGCAGGCCTGGCAGCTGGCGACATTGCCCTTGTTCTCCTTGCCGCGCATGTGCGCCGTGTCCTCGGCCTTGCCGGCCGGGGTGTAGCGGCTGCCCGGGATGTTGTGGCCCTGGGTGGCGTGGCAGGTGGCGCAGCTGAAGTTGAGGCCCTTGGCGTCCATGTGCACGTCGAGGTACTTGGCCGGCTTCTTCAGCGAGCTGTCGAGGTCGCCGTGCTTGACCGCATCGCCGCCGCCGCCGAAGAAATGGCAGGCGCCGCAGGTGTCGCGGCTGGTCTTGCCGACGCTTTGCGCGACCTTGGGCAGGTCGACCGCCTTGGCGGTCTTGCCCGAGCCTGGCGGGAACTCGATGTCCTTGTAGGTCGGGTGACCGGCAAGGCCCGGCAGCTTCTTGTAGGCGCCGGTGGTGTCGTGGCAGACCAGGCAATCGACATTGGACTCGGACGTGAAGTCGAAGGTCTTGGCGTTTTCCATGCCGTAGCCGACGTGGCAGGAGGCACAGAACTTCTCGTTGGACGCCGTCGCCGTACAGAAGTTGTTGATGACGTTCTTCTTGCCGAGCTTCTGCTTGTTTTCCGGGTTGACCCACTCCCAAGTCCAGTGCTTGGTCTTGTGGACCTGCTTGGCCGCCTCGGTGTGGCAGGAAAGGCAGGCCTTGGTGACCTCGGGACCGGACTTGAAGTTCTGCTGCAGTTCCTTGAACTTGCTGTGGTCGGCCGTGCTGCTGAGGGCCTTGGGCGGTGCGGCGGGGGCCGCGCCCGGGGCCGGCGCCGCGGCTGCCGGCGCTGCCGGAGCGGCAGCGGCCGGGGGCTCGGAGGCGCCGGCGGCGAAGCTGACGCTCGCCAGTGCCGCCAGAAGGATTTGACTGAATCTCATGGTGATCTCCTTGGTGTCCGCGATCAGCAGCCGCTACCGCGGCGCCGCCGGAACCGCCGCCGCCAGCCGCCTTCGGATACTGGATTTGCGGCGTCGGCTTGGACGGATCCATGACGAGGAATTTCTGCCTGGTCCTCGGCCACCTGCTTCATGATGCCGCCGACGAGCGGGCCGAACATCGGGCCCATCAGCGCCGCATTCATGGTGCCGATATAGACCTTGCCGTCATTCTTCTTGTAAATGGAGATCTTGCAGGGCATCAGGATGGAGAGGAACTTGACGCTGTCCTCGTTGAGGATCGGGCCGGAGTACTTGGTCGAACAGGCCTCGACCATGATCACCGGCAGGGCGTTGCCGCCGTCGGCCTGGACGGCCTTGGCCGGGAAGCGCAGGCCTGCGAGGGCCCAACCCTTGCCCGCGCCCTCGATATTTTGCTGGATGCGCGCGACGGTCTCCTCCAGACCGAAGGGGCTCATCCGCTCGTTGAACATCATCCCGCCCATCATGTTCCAGCCGAGCACGCCTGTGAATACGATACCTACGATGAAACTGCCGACGATCTTAAGCATGGTTGATTTCCCCTAATAGCCCTATATAAGAACGTGCTTATTTTCTTATAATTCGAACGCAAGTGTTGATAATTATCAAAGAAACCCGTCTTACTTTTTGCCCATAAGCAGCCCCTGACAGGGCTACTTATGGGCTGCGATGGAGTTGCGAATGGCGGAAACAGCCCGCCAGATGGTCGTTGACGAGGCCGACCGCCTGCATCAGCGCGTAGCAGATGGTCGAACCGACGAATTTGAAGCCCCGGCGCTTGAGGTCACTGGCCAGAGCATCGGAAATCGGGGAGGTGGCGGGCAGATCCTCCTTCTGCAGCCAGGTATTCCGGACCTGGCGGCCTTCGACGAAGCGCCAGAGATAGGCGTCGAAGCTGCCGAATTCCTGCTGCACCTCGATGAAGGCGCGGGCGTTGCCGATGGCGGCGGCGATCTTGAGGCGGTTGCGGACGATGCCGGGGTCGGCCAGCAGCCGCGCGACATCGGCGTCGTCGAAAGCCGCCACCGCGGCGACATCGAAGCCGGCGAAGGCCCGACGGTAGTTGTCGCGCTTCCTCAGGATGGTGAGCCACGACAGCCCGGCCTGGGCGCCTTCGAGGATGAGGAACTCGAACAGGACGCGGTCGTCATGCTGCGGCACGCCCCATTCCTCGTCGTGGTAGGCGACGTAGAGCGGGTCGTCGCCGCACCAGGGGCAGCGCGGCGTCTCGCCAGAGCCGACTTTTGGTGTCGGACTCAGTTCAGCACCAGTACGCCGCGCTTCAGCCCCGAGTCTTCCGGGTGCGGCGACATGACGAAGCCGAGGCTCTGCACGAAGGCGAGCATGCGGCCGTTCTCGGCGAGGAAGTCACCGTTCATGTACTTGAGGCCGCGGCCGCGGGCGGTATCGATCAGCACGCCCATCAGTCGCCGCGCCAGGCCCTTGCCCTGCCAGTCGTCGGCGACGACGATGGCGAACTCGCAGGATTCGCCGTCGGGGTTGGTGGCGTAGCGGCAGACGCCGATCTCGACTTCGTGGCCGTCCTTTTCGGTAATCGCGACGAAGGCCATCTCGCGGTCGTAGTCGATCTGGGTCAGGCGGATCAGCTGCGACTGTCCCAGTTCGCGGATGGTGTTCATGAAGCGGAAATATTTAGTCTCCGCCGACAGCATGCGCACGAACTCGTTCTCGATGTCGGCATCCTCCGGCTTGATCGGCCGGATGGTGACCGTCTTGCCATCCTTGCTCTGGAAAGTCGTCACCAGGTGCGAGGGGTAGGGGTGGATCGCCATGTGGTCGTAGCGGCCCGCCGTCAGCGGTATGTTCTCGATGGTGATGTGTGCGTCGACGGCGACCGCGCCCAGTTCGTCGACGATCAGCGGATTGATGTCGAGTTCGGTGATCCACGGCAGTTCGCAGACCATCTCCGACACGCGTAGCAGCACGGCCGCCAGCGCCTCCATGTTCACCGCCGGCATGTTGCGAAACTCGCCCAGTCGCGCCATGTCGCGCGCCGAATCCAGCAGGTCGCCGACGAGGAAACGGTTGAGCGGCGGCAGCGCCACTGCCCGCCGGCTCTGGCCCGATTCGATATCGGTGCCGCCGCGGCCGAAGACGATGGTCGGGCCGAAGATCTCGTCCTTGACCATGCCCACCATCAGCTCGCGGCCGTTGGACTTCTGGATCATCGGCTCGATGGCGATGCCATGGACGATGGCGTCGGGACGGCTCTTCTTCACATGGTCGAGAATCTCGTTGTAGGAATCGCGCACGGCCGCCAGCGAGTTGAGGTTGAGGCGCACCCCGCCCGAGTCGGTCTTGTGGGTGATCTGCGGCGAGTCGATTTTCATCACCACCGGCAGGCCCATCTCTTCGGCCAGTACCATGGCCTCGGAGGGCGAACGCGCAACCACGGTCTGGGCGATGGGGATGCGGAAGGCCGCGAGCAGCGCCTTCGATTCCATTTCGTTGAGCATCCGGCGGCCTTCGCCCAGCGCGGTCTCGATCACCAGTCGCGCCGATTCGAGGCGCGGCGGCACGTGGTCGGCGATGGCCGCCGGCGTCTGCATCAAGAGCTTCTGGTTGCGGTAATAGGCCGAGATGTGCGAGAACAGCTCGACGGCCGGCTCGGGCGTGCGGAAGGTCGGGATGCCGGCGCCCTTGAACAGCAGCCGCGCCTCATGCACCTGCGACTCGCCCATCCAGCAGGTTACCAGCGGCTTGTCGGACTTGAAGGCGATCTCGAGCAGCGCGCGGGCCGCCTGCGTCGGGTCGGTCATCGCCTGCGGCGTCAGGATCGCCAGCACGCCGTCGACGCCGTCGTCCTCGATGCATGCGGTCAACGCGGCGGCGTAGCGCGCGGGGTCGGCATCGCCGACGATGTCGAGCGGATTGGATTTTGACCAGGTCGGCGGCAGCAAGTCGTTGAGCTTCGCCAGCGTGGCATCCGCAAGTTTCGCCAGCGGGATGCCGATGTCGGCGGCATGGTCGGCCGCCATCGCGCCCGGTCCGCCGCCGTTGGTGATGATGGCCAGGCGGTTGCCACGCGGGCGGAAGTGCGAGAACAGCGCCGAGGCCGCGGCATACATCTGGCCGACATTGCCCAGGCGCACCACGCCGGCTCGACGCAGCGCGGCGTCGAAGACGTCGTCGGCGCCGACCAGCGAGCCGGTGTGCGACAGCGCGGCCTTTCCGCCGGCCGCATGCTTGCCGACCTTGATCAGCAGCACCGGCTTGCAGCGCGCGGCGGCGCGCAGCGCGCTCATGAAGCGGCGCGGATTCTTGATGCCCTCGATGTAGAGGAAGATGTTCTCGGTCTTCGGGTCGGAGACCAGGTAGTCGAGGATCTCGCCGAAATCGACGTCCGAGGTCGCGCCCAGCGAAACCACGGTGGAAAAACCGACGTTGTTCGGCTGCGCCCAGTCGAGGATGGCGGTGCACAGCGCCCCCGACTGCGACACCAGGCCGATGGTGCCGGGGTTGGCGCTGCCGTGGGCGAAGGTGAGATTCACGCCCGAGCCCGGGCGCATGATGCCCAGGCAGTTGGGTCCGATCAGGCGGATGCGATGGCGCCGCGCGGTCTCGATCACCGCGCGCTCGAGCGAGGCGCCGCGCGTCCCGCTTTCCGAGAAGCCGCCGGTGATCACGATGACATTGCGCGTGCCGGCGCGGCCGCAGGCCTCGACGATGGCGGGAACGGTTTCGGGCTTGGTGCAGATGACCGCGAGGTCGAGTCGTTGTGGAATGCTCTCGACCGAGTCGTAGCTCTTGTGGCCGAACACCGTCTCGTGCTGCGGATTGACGCAGAACAGCTTGCCCTTGTAGCTGCCGTCCAGCATGTTGCGGACGAGGATGGTGCCGACGGTGCAGGGCGTTTCCGAAGCGCCGACGATGGCGACCGACTTCGGCTCGAAAAGAGAGGTGAGATAGTGCTGCTCGTAGTTCATGGTGCGCCCTATGGTTGATCTGGGCAGATTGTTGCGATGCAGCATAGCACAGGCCGGCCGATACGGATACCGCGAAAATCGGCGAGAATCTGCGCCCATATGAACGAAATCGCAAGTATCGCTACGCCATCCGCCTGGGTGCGCCGCTTCGCCCCGCTGATTCCCGCCGGTGGCGACGTGCTCGACCTCGCCTGCGGCCAGGGCCGCAACACGCGGCTGCTGCTGGAACTGGGATACAAGGTCGAAGCCGTGGATCGCGACGCTGCGGCGCTGGCCAACCTCCACGGCCTGCCGGGTGTGACCACGCGCGAAGCCGACCTCGAAGGCGGCCCCTGGCCCTATCACAGCCGCGCCTTCGACGGCATCGTCGTCACCAACTACCTGTGGCGGCCGCTGCTGCCCTCGCTGCTCAACGCCCTGGTCGAGGAGGGCGTGCTGATCTACGAAACCTTCATGGCCGGCAACGAGTTGCTGGGCAAGCCGAGCAACCCGCAATTCCTGCTGCGCCGGGGCGAACTGCTGGACATGGTGATGCGCAAGCACTTCACGGTGATCGCCTTCGAGCAGGGCGAGATCGATTCGCCTCGGCCTGCGGTGGTCCAGCGCATCTGCGCGCGGCGCGGGCGGCCGGTCAGGCTGCCGCCTGGCTGATCTCCGCTAGCGCGACGCGGCTTCCCGCTTCCGGCGCCTCGGCGCGCCAGCCCAGCCTTTCTGCTATCAGCGCGGCGAAACCGGTGGCGGTCTCGGCTTCGCCGTGCACGACGAAAGTCTGCTGCGGCGGGACGGTGAAATTGCCGAGCCAGCCGAGTAGCGCGGCCTGGTCGCCGTGGGCCGAGAGGCCGCCGATGGTGTAGATGCGCGAGCGCACCATGACCTCGTCGCCGAAGATGCGCACCATGCGCGCCCCATCCACCAGTCGCCGGCCGAGCGAACCCTCGGCTTGGAAGCCGGTGATGAGCACGCCCGATTCGGGCCGCGGCAGGTTGTGGCGCAGGTGGTGCTTGACGCGGCCGGCATCGCACATGCCGCTGGCCGAGACGATGATGGCGCCCCGCACCTCATTGAGCGCCATCGAGTCCTCGACGTTCTCGGTGTAGTGGATGTTGGGCCGGTGGCTGCGGCTCTGCGCCTGCCAGGCGGCGAGGCTGCGGGCTTCGATGTCGGTCAGCGCCTGGTGGCGCTGGGTCACCTCGGTCGCCGCCACCGCCATCGGCGAATCAACGTAGATGGGGATGTCGCGGCGGATCAAGTCACGGCGGATCAGGTCGCCCAGCGCATAGAGCACCTCCTGCGTGCGCCCGACGGCAAAGGCCGGCACGATCAAGTTGCCTTGGCCGCCGGCCGATTTCGCGCCGATGGTCTCGTCGATGGCGCGGACCAGTTCGGCCTCGCTCTCCTCGAAAGTCTTGTGCAAGCGGTTGCCGTAGGTCGATTCGATCAGCAAGGTGTCGGCCTCGGCGATCGGCGTCGGGTCGCGCACGATCGGCCGCCCCGGCTGGCCGAGGTCGCCCGAGAACACCAGCTTGCGCGTGGCGCCACCTTCCTCGACCCACAGCTCGATGATGGAGGCGCCGAGGATGTGGCCGGCGTCGCGCAGGCGGCAGCGCATGCCGGGTGCCGGATCGAACTCGGTGTCGTAGTCGATGCGCTTGAGCTGGCGCAGGCAGTCGTGCGCCTGGGCCACGGTGTAGAGCGGCGCGCTTTCCTGCGCCGAGCGGCGGTAGGCTCCATCGCGTGCATCGAGGTGGCGCGCGCGGTGGCGATGGCGGTTCTCGCGCTCCGTCTCCTTCTCTTGAATGTAGCCCGAGTCGGGCAGCATCACCGCGAGCAGGTCGCAGGTCGCCGGCGTGGCGTAGATCGGCCCGCGGTAGCCCAGTGCCACTAGCCGCGGCAGCAGGCCGGAATGGTCGATGTGGGCGTGGCTCAGAAGCACGAAGTCGATGCGGCGCGGGTCGAAGGCCAGCGCCTTATGGTTCTTGCCGCGTGCCTCGCGCCCGCCCTGGAACATGCCGCAATCGACGAGGAAGCGGCTGGTCGCGGACTCGACCAGGTAGCAGGAGCCGGTCACCTCGCGCGCCGCGCCGAGAAAGCTGATGTGCATCGTGGCCTCGGCTTTAGACGGCGAGGATGCGCTCGGCGATCGACTTGACGCCCGCGGGCGAGAGGTCGTCGGTGGCGAAGTTGGCAGCGGCGTCGTAGCCGGTGTAGTTCTTGCCCTGCGACTTCTGGTAGAGCGGGTCGTAGTGATGCTCGAGCAGCTCGCCGAACAGGGCCGGGAACTCGCCGGCATTGGCCATGGCCTGCCAGCGGGCTATGGTCTCGTTGCTCTGCAGGCCCTTGAGGTGGACGATCTTGTCAGTGAGCAGCGCGGGATTGGCGAGGAAGTAATCGTAGTCGCGCAGCAGGAAATTCACTCGCGCGGCGGTGGTGGCCTCGATGCGCAGGCAGGAGGCGGCGCGGATCGAGTTAATTAGCGCGTCGGGCAGGTGCAGCATGCCGATGCGGCGGCTCTCGGCTTCGACATAGACGGGGCGGGCGGGATCGAATGCGCTGAGTGTGGCGTAGAGCTGCGTCTCGAACATCCGCTGCGCCGGCTGCGGCGTGTCGGGCAGGGCACCGAGCACCGAGCCTTTGTGCGCGGCGAGCGCCTCGAGGTGCAGCACCTGGGCGCCCATCCCGGCCAGAGCTTCGAGCACGCGGCTCTTGGCATTGCCGGTGGCGCCGGAGACGACGCGGTAGTCGAAACGCTGCGGCAGCGTGGTGAGCTCTTCGATGACGTGGCGCCGCCATGTCTTGTAGCCGCCGTCGAGGCGATGGGCGTCCCAGCCGATCTCGCGCAGGATGTAGGAGAAGGCGCCGGAGCGTTTGCCGCCGCGCCAGCAATAGACCAGCGGCCGCCATTCCCTGGGCTTGTCGAGGAAGCGCGCCTCGATGTGCTCGCCGATGTGGCGCGAGACGATGGCGGCGCCGATCTTCTTGGCTTCGAAGGCAGAGACCTGCTTGTAGATGGTGCCGACGCGGGCGCGCTCCTCGTTGTCGAGCACCGGGCAGTTGATCGCGCGCGGCAGGCGGTCGTCTTCGTACTCGGCCGGCGAACGGACGTCGATGATCTCGTCGAACTCGGCGAGTTGTGCTAGCGTGGCGAGCCCTTTCGGGCGTTTCTCGGACATATTCTCGATGGACAAGATCAAACTGACACAATTCTAGTTCCGACATAACCTGCTGCGCAGATTAGTCTCCACTGAAAGTTCGCTCGTAATGACCTCAAAGATTCAGCTCACTCACTTTTCCCATGGCGGCGGCTGCGGCTGCAAAATTGCTCCGGCCGTGCTTGCGCGCCTGATCGCCGAATCGCCATTGAAGACCGTGCCGGCCGACCTGCTGGTCGGTATCGAGAACTCCGACGACGCGGCGGTCTATCGCCTCAACGACACCCAGGCCATTGTCGCCACCACCGATTTCTTCACCCCCATCGTCGATGACCCGTGGGACTTCGGCCGCATCGCCGCGACCAACGCGCTGTCCGATGTCTATGCCATGGGTGCCAAGCCGATCTTCGCACTGGCCGTTGTCGGCATGCCGCTCGACAAGCTGCCGGAGGAGGTGATCCGCCAGATCCTCGCCGGCGGCGAATCGATCTGCGCCGAGGCCGGCATTCCCATCGCCGGCGGCCATTCGATCGATGTGGCGGAGCCGATCTACGGCCTGGTCGGACTGGGCGTGGTGCATCCGCTGAAAGTGAAGCGGAACAGCGCCGCCAAGGCCGGCGACGTGCTGATCCTCGGCAAGCCGCTGGGCATCGGCGTGCTGTCGGCGGCCTTGAAGAAGGGCCTGCTGACGCCGCACGGCTACGGCGAAATGATCCGCTGGACGACCAAGATCAATATCACTGGCGCCAAGTTGTCCGATATGGATGCGGTGCACGCGGTGACCGATGTCACCGGTTTCGGCCTGGCCGGCCATCTGCTGGAAATCTGCCGCGGCTCCAAGCTGGCGGCCACGGTGGAATTCGACAGGCTGCCGCTGATCGCGGAGGCCGTGCAGCACGTCCAGGCCGGCATCGCCACCGGCGCCTCGACGCGTAACTGGGCTGGCTACGGCCACGAGGTGAAAATCGGTGGCGAGGAGTGGCGGCAGAAAATAGTCACCGATCCGCAGACCAGCGGCGGCCTGCTGGTGGCCTGCGCGGCCGAGGTCGCCGACGCTGTGCTGGCGGCCTTCCGCGCCGACGGATTCGGCGAGGCCGCGGTGATCGGTCGGCTGGAAAGCGGTGAAGCGCGCGTTACCGTGGTTTGAGGCGGCGGTCGCCGGCGGGCTCCCTCAGGAGCAGGGGCTGCAGCGCCGGCCAGACGTGGTCGAGTATCTTCGGCTGCGCGGCGGCGACCGGGTGCAGGCCGTCGGGCTGGAAATTGGTCCGTTCGTTGGCGACGGGTTCGAGCAGGAACGGCAGCAGCGGCAACTTTTCCTGTTTCGCCACGGCCGTGAATACCCGGGCGAACTCCGCGGTGTAATCGCTGCCATAGTTGGGCGGCAGGCGCATGCCGATCAGCAGCACGCGCGCCTTGCGGGCCTTGGAAAAACGCACCATCGCCACCAGATTGTCACGTAGCTGAGCCACCGGCAGGCCGCGCAGGCCATCGTTGGCGCCAAGCGCGATGACCACGACGGCGGGCCGGTGACGGTCGAGCGCGGCGGGCAGGCGGCTGCGGCCGCCGGCGCTGGTTTCGCCGCTGATGCTGGCGTTGGCGACGGCATGGGGCAGTTTTCCGGCCCGCAGGCGCTGCTCGAGCAGCGCTGGCCAGGCCTGGCCGTTGGCGAGGCCGAAACCGGCGGAGAGGCTGTCGCCGAAGATGAGGATGGTCGGTGCTGCCGTAGCGCAGCGCCAGCGCTGTGCGTCCCTTCGGGAACATTTGCCAAGGCGGGCAAGACGGATGACAGCAACAGGGAAGCGAGCAGAATACGCAGCATGGAACACATGATCGAAGTCGAAACCCTGGGCAAGGTAGTGCAGAGCGGTGGCGGCCCGCTGACGATTCTGCACGAGATTTCCTTTGCGGTGGCGCCGGGCGAGGCCGTGGCCATCGTCGGCGCCTCCGGTTCGGGCAAGTCCACGCTGCTCGGTCTGCTCGCCGGGCTGGACCTGCCCTCACACGGCAGCATCAGGCTGGGCGGGCAAAATCTGGCCGCGCTCGACGAGGATGCGCGCGCCAGCCTGCGTGGCCGTCTGCTCGGTTTCGTCTTCCAGTCCTTCCAGTTGCTGCCGGCGCTGACCGCGCTGGAAAACGTCATGCTGCCGCTCGAACTGGCGGGGCTGGCGGATGCGCGCGCCAGCGCCTCGGCGATGCTCGAGCGGGTCGGCCTCGGCCACCGCCTCGACCACTACCCCAAGCACCTGTCGGGCGGCGAGCAGCAACGGGTGGCGCTGGCCCGCGCCTTCGGCGTGAAACCGAAATTGCTGCTGGCCGACGAGCCGACGGGCAACCTCGATGCCGGCACCGGCGGCGAGATCATCGACCTCATGTTCGAAATGAACCGCGAGGCTGGCACCACATTGGTGCTGGTCACCCACGACGAAGCGCTGGCGCACCGCTGCGGCCGCACCATCCGCCTGGCCGGCGGGCGCCTGATTTCCTGAAAGGAGCGGCAGATGAACCCCATCGATCCCCATGTCTATCTGCACCAGGTCGCGCTGAAAATGAAGGATCCGAACGCCCTCAAGGAACGGGGCGAAATCGAGACAGTGCTCGACGAGGTCGAGTATCTGTACGAGATCCTCGATCCGGAGATGCAGGGCGGCGCCGAACAACTGATGGCGCAGTTGCGCGCCCGGCTGGAGCAGGCCGGCTGATGTCGCACCGCCGCTATGCCTTGCGGCGGCTCAATCCCTTTCGCGGCATCACCCGCGTGGTCGAAGTGACCGATGGTGGCGTGGCTCGCGCCGCCTCGACCGACGGCGTCAATTGGGAACTGCAGGTACTCACCGAACGTCCGGTGGGCTGGGGCAGCCTCAACCTCGGCCGCACCGAGACGCTGTACTTCCGCTACGGCGTCTGGTCGGAGGAGGAGGGACTGGCCCGCTATCCCGTGCATCCGGCCCTGGAGCGCCAGCGGTTGCACCGCGCCGCGGAGCGGCTGGTCGAGGTGCTGAGCGCCGCGCCGGCCGCCGGCTGCGACGAAACCAGCGATCGCTACGAGTGCTGGCTGCTCGATGCGGCAGACCAGCGGCCGCTGGCGCTGCTGGCCGCCGCAGCCACGGCGGAGACGATTCCGGCGCATGTCGCGTCGCGCTGGCATGCCGCGCCCGGCGACGCCGAAAGCCTCGCGGGGCTGGGCCGCGAACGGGCCGAAACGCTGGAACGGATGGTGGCGCGGCTGGCCGGGCCGGCCGCGTGGTTCGAGCGGAAATCCGGTGGCGCCGGGCAAAAAGTCGGCGCTGGCGACACGGTGATGTTGCCTGCGGACGTCTTTCCCGAACTCATGGTCACCGAAGCATGGCCTGACCCGGATGCGGCTGCTGCCGTGGCGGCCTACATCGACTGGCTGGCACCGCGACTGCTGATGCTGCCGCTGGCGGCGGCGACCCGTGCCCGGCTGGAGCGCGCGGCGGCCGCGCAGCCGGACGCGGTGGCGCATTTCTTCCGCCTCTATCCGGCCGTCAGCGATCCTTATCTGATGAATTCGCTGCGGGTGCAGGCGCGCCTGAATCAGGCGGCCGGCTGAAGCAGCGCGTGCGCCGCGGCGACGCCGCTGCGCACGGCAGCCTCGATGGTCGCGGGGTAATCGCCGGCGACGTAATCGCCGGCCAGCATCAGCCCCGGCAGCGGCGTCGAAGTCTGCGGCCGCGACATGCCGGGTGTGCAGGCGAAGGTGGCGCGCTTCTCGGTGATGACGCGGCTCCAGCGCGGCGCTGCGATGCCGGGCAGGATGCGGGCGACTTCGGCGTGGATCGCGGCGGCGAGCGCGTCATGGTCCATCGCCTCGTGGCGGCCGTGGGCGGAGATCACAGCGGAAATCAGGCCCGGCTGGCCGTAGATCCGGCCCCGGTCGAACAGCCATTGCGCCGCCGTTGTCCCCGTTGCGTTGGCGACGCCGACCATGGGGAAGGGCAGCCGCACGCTTTCCGCGTAGGCCAGATAGACGCCGACGATGGGCTCCCATTCGAAACGGCTCACCTGCTCGACGATCGCCGTCATTTCCGGCAGGCCGGCGACGAGTTTCGGCAGGTGCTGCGGCGCGACCGCGAGGATGAGCTTGTCGTAGGGGCCGTGGTTGTCCAGTTGAAAGCCAGCGGCATCTCGGGTGATCGCGCCGATGCGCGATTCACGCCGGACTTCGCCGCCTTGCGCGGCGACGAAAGCGGCAGCGGGCTCGGGAAACAGCCGCGAGAAATCCACCGTCGGCAGCAGGAAGTCGGATGCCGCGCGGCCGGCGGCGAGGCTGTCGCGCAGGACGTTGGCGAAGACCTGCATGGAGGCCTGCTCGATCGGCGTATTGAGCGCGGCGACGCAGAGCGGCTCCCACAGGTAGCGCACGAGGCGCTCGGGCTGGCGCTGCCGGCGGAAGTGCTCGGCGGCGGGAATATCCTCGGTCAGGCGGAACTGCGTGCGCTTCAGTTCCTGCATGAAACGGATGGCGGCGAACTTTTCCGGCCACGACAGGCCGCGGGCCGCGAGCAGCGCCCAGGCGAGATGCAGCGGCGCCGGCAGGCGGGGCGCGGCGATCAACAACTCGCCGGGGTATTCGAGGTGCAGGGCACGACGGCGCAGCAGGTGCTCGGGATCGGCGCCGACGAGGGTCATCAGCCGCAGCGTCTCGCGGTAGGCGCCGACGAAAATGTGGGCGCCGTTGTCGACCGTGAGCCCTTCGAGTTCGACCGCGCGGGCCCGTCCGCCCAGTGTGCGCGAGGCTTCGAAGACGGTGACCTTGTGCCCTGCGGCGGCCAGTTCGGCGGCGGCGGCCATGCCGGCATAGCCGGCGCCGACGATGGCGATATTCACGCCGCGATCCAGGTCTTGAGTGCGAGCCAGATCTTGCGCGCCGGCGGCAGCGAGACGTGCGCGCGCAGCACCGGGTAGCCGTCGCGGGCGATTTCCTCGAGCAGCGTGCGGTAGATGGCGGCCATGATGAGGCCGGCGCGCTGGTTCCTGCGGTCGGCTGCTGGCAGCTGCTCCATGGCCTTGGCGTAGTAGCCGCGGGCGCGTTCGGCCTGGAAGGCCATCAGCGCCTTGAACGCTTCCGTTTCGCGGCTGTTGAGGATGTCGGCTTCCGTCACGCCGAAGCGCGCCAGCTCGTCCTGCGGCAGGTAGATGCGGCCGCGCCGCGCGTCCTCGCCGACGTCGCGGATGATGTTGGTGAGCTGGAAGGCGAGCCCGAGGTCGTGGGCGTACTTGAGGGTGCGGCGGTCGGTGTAGCCGAAGATCTCGGCGGCGAGCAGGCCGACCACGCTGGCGACGCGGTAGCAGTAGAGGTGCAGCGCCTTGAAGTCGGTGTAGCGTGTCTGCTCCAGGTCCATTTCCATGCCGTCGATGATCTCGGCCAGCTGCTCGGTCGGAATGGCGAAACGGGCACGGGCAGCCTGCAGCGCCTGCATGACGGGATGGCTGGGCCCGTTGTTCCCATTGCCGTCGAGCGCGGCGACCTCGGTGCGCCACCAGGCCAGCTTGATCCGGGCCACGGCGGGATCGCTGCATTCGTCGACGGCGTCGTCGACTTCGCGGCAGAAGGCGTATAGCGCGGTGATGGCCTGGCGCCGCTCGCGCGGCAGGAAGCGGAAGCTGTAGTAGAAGCTGGAGCCGCTGGCGGCGGCGCGGTCTTCGCAGTATTCGTCGGGGGTCATGATGTGCGCCGGGCCGTCCCAAGCACATCGCGCCCCCCGGTGGGGGGCAGCGTCCACAAGGGATACCGTCCCCGGCTACGCCGGGGACATAAGCCGAGTTTTCGAGCGTGGGGGGCCATTCTCATAGCGCGCGGGCGAAAACGAGCGGCCAGTCGAGGGCACCGAGCACCGGACGACGTGAAAACACATCGTAGCCCACGGCCTCGATCTTGTCGAGGATGCGCAGGCCGCCGGCGACGATGGCGCGGATCTCCAGTCCGATGCGCCCGGGCAGCCGGCGGCCGAGCGGGGCGCCTTCGAGCATCAGGGCGCGGGCGCGCTCGACCTGGAAGCGCATGAGTCCCGAAAACTCGGCGCTGGCGCTACGGTGGCAAACCGCAGCGTCGCTCACCTTGAAGCGTGCCATTTCGTCCTGCGGCAGGTAGATCCGCGGCACCGGCTTGGTGGCGTCGATGCCCACGTCCTGCCAGTGGTTGATGAGCTGCAGCGCCGAGCAGACGGCGTCGGACTGGCGCAGGTTTTCCGGCGTGGCGGCGCCGAACAGGTGCAACAGCAGGCGCCCGACCGGATCGGCCGAGCGGCGGCAGTAGTCCAGCAGTTCGGCGTAATCGGCGTAGCGCGTCTTCGCCACGTCCTGGGAAAAGGCGTCGAGCAGGTCGCGGAAGAGCTGCAGCGGCAGGGCGTAGTCGGCGATGACCGGGCGCAGCCGCAGGAAAACCGGGTGATCGGTGGGGGTGCCGGCGGCGATGGCATCGAGTTCGCGGCGGTAGCCATCGAGCAGGTCGATGCGCTCGGCGGCGGGCAGGTCGCCCTCGTCGGCGAAGTCGTCGGCGCTGCGGGCGAAGGCGTAGATGGCGGCGACCGGTCCGCGCAGCCGGGCCGGCAGCAGAACGGATGCAACGGGGAAGTTTTCGTAATGGGAGCGATGAAGGTCGGCGGCCATGAGCGCGGGCAGTATATCGGGTAAAATCGGCCGTTCGCGAGGGTGGCGGAATTGGTAGACGCACTGGATTTAGGTTCCAGCGCCGCGAGGCGTAAGGGTTCGAGTCCCTTCCTTCGCACCACCCCACAGATCATCAAATTCAGCAAGTCAATCAAGGATTCTTCATGGATACGACCCAAGTTGCCGCCCCGGCCCCCAGTTCCCTCGAGCGCCGCATCGACATGGCGGTGCCGCTGGCCGACATCGACAAGGAAGTCGAGCAGCGCCTCAAGCACATCGCCAAGACCGTCAAGATGGCGGGCTTCCGTCCGGGCAAGGTGCCGATGAAGATGGTGGCCCAGAACTACGGCCAGCAGGCGCGGTCCGAGGCCGTCGGCGCGGCGGTCGAGCGCGTCTTCGGCGAGAAGGTGCGCGAGCAGAAGCTGCATGTGGCCGGTTATCCGCGCATCGAGCCCAAGGCCGCGGCCAATGACAGCCAAGTCGAATTCACCGCGATCTTCGAGGTCTATCCCGAGGTCAAACTGGGCGACATCTCCACCAGGGAAATCGAGAAGGCCACGCTGGCCGTGACCGACGCCGAGGTGGACAAGACCATCGACGTGCTGCGCAGCCAGCGCACCGCCTACCTGCCGGTCGAGCGCGTCTCGGCCAAGGGTGACCGCATGGTCATCGACTTCGTCGGCCGCAAGAACGGCGAGGAGTTCCAGGGCGGTCGCGCCGAGAACTTCACGGTGGAAGTTGGCGGCGGCCGCATGCTGCCCGACTTCGAGTCCGCGATCGAGGGCCTGGCCCCGGCCGCGCAGAAGACCTTCGACGTCAAGTTCCCCGAGGATTACAACGTGGCCGAGCTGAACGGCCAGACCGTGCAGTTCGACGTCTCAGTGCGCGCCGTGCTCGGTCCCGTGCTGCCCGAGCTCGATGCCGATTTCGCCAAGGCGCTCGGCATCCCCGACGGCGACCTGGTCAAGATGCGCGAGGAAGTGCGCGCCAATCTCGAGCGCGAGGTCAAGAAGCGCCTGCAGGCCCGCGTCAAGAACCAGGTGATGGACGCGCTGCTCGAAGTCAATCCGATCGACGTGCCGCAGGCGCTGGTGGAGATGGAATCGCAGCAGATGGCCGAGGCCGCGAAGAAGGACCTCGAGGGACGCGGCGCCGCGATGAAGAACATGCCGGTCGAGCCGAGCTGGTTCACCGAGCAGGCGACGCGCCGGGTGAAGCTGGGTCTGGTGTTGGCCGAACTGGTCAAGGCCAAGGATCTGCACGCCAAGCCGGATCAGGTCAAGGCCATCGTCGAGGACTTCTCCCAGACCTTCGAGGACCCGAAGGAGGTCGTGCGCTGGTATTACTCGCAGCCGCAGCGCCTGGCCGAGGCCGAAGCCCTGGCCATGGAAAACAACGTCGTCGAGTGGGCTTTGGCCAATGCTAAGGTCAGCGAGAAAGCTGCCGGCTTTGACGAGTTGATGGCTAATCAGGCATGATCACGCGCATGGACACCAACACAATGCAAAATCAGGGCGATCCCCAGATGCTCGGCATGGTCCCGATGGTCATCGAGACCAGCGGCCGGGGCGAGCGGGCCTACGACATCTACTCGCGCCTGCTCAAGGAGCGCGTGATCTTCCTCGTCGGCCCGGTCAACGACATGACCGCCAACCTGATCGTCGCGCAATTGCTGTTCCTCGAGTCGGAAAATCCGGACAAGGACATCTACCTCTACATCAACTCGCCCGGCGGGTCGGTTACGGCGGGCATGGCCATCTACGACACCATGCAGTTCATCAAGCCGGAAGTGAGCACGCTGTGCATCGGCCAGGCCGCCTCCATGGGCGCCTTCCTGCTGGCGGCTGGCGAAAAGGGCAAGCGCTACTGCCTGCCCAATTCACGCGTGATGATCCACCAGCCGATGGGCGGCTTCCAGGGCCAGGCCTCGGACATCGAGATCCATGCCAAGGAAATCCTCTTCCTCAAGCAGAAGCTCAACGACATGCTGGCCAAGCACACCGGCCAGTCGATCGAGCGCATTGAAAAAGACACCGATCGCGACAACTTCCTCTCGGCCGAGGCCGCGACCGAATATGGCCTGGTCGACAAGGTGCTGAGCAACCGCGCCGAAGCCGCCACGACCAGCTGAGCGGCCGGCACCGTACCCCACGGAGAACAGAACGATGGCAGAGAAAAAAGCGGGCAGCGGCGGTGGCAGCGAAAAGCTGCTGTATTGCTCCTTCTGCGGCAAGAGCCAGCACGAGGTCAAGAAACTCATAGCCGGCCCCTCGGTGTTCATCTGCGACGAGTGCATCGACCTCTGCAACGACATCATCCGCGACGAGATCACCGCCGAGCCGGGCAGCGGCAAGGCCACCGGCGACCTGCCGACGCCGCCGGAAATCCGCGGCCTCCTCGATTCCTATGTCATCGGCCAGGAGCAGGCGAAGAAGATCCTCGCCGTCGCCGTCTACAACCACTACAAGCGCCTGCGCCACAAGGAGAAGAAGTCCGGCGGCGACGAGGTGGAACTGGCCAAGAGCAACATCCTGCTGATCGGTCCCACCGGCTCGGGCAAAACGCTGCTGGCGCAGACGCTGGCGCGCATGCTCAATGTCCCCTTCGTCATGGCCGATGCCACGACGCTGACCGAGGCCGGCTACGTCGGCGAGGATGTCGAGAACATCATCCAGAAGCTGCTGCAAAAGTGCGACTACGATGTCGATAAGGCGCAGCAGGGCATCGTCTATATCGACGAAATCGACAAGATCTCGCGCAAATCCGACAACCCCTCGATCACCCGCGACGTTTCCGGCGAGGGCGTGCAGCAGGCGCTGCTCAAGCTGATCGAGGGCACGGTGGCCTCGGTGCCGCCGCAGGGCGGTCGCAAGCACCCGAACCAGGACTTCGTCCAGCTCGACACCACCAACATCCTGTTCATCTGCGGCGGCGCCTTCGGCGGCCTGGAGAAGGTGATCCGCAACCGCTCCGAGCGGGGCGGCATGGGCTTCTCCGCCGAGGTGAAGAGCAAGGAAGACAAAAAGGCGATAGGCGAGGTGCTGCGCGGCGTCGAGCCGGAGGACCTGATCAAGTACGGCCTGATTCCCGAGCTGATCGGGCGTCTGCCGGTGGTCGCGACCCTTGAGGAGCTCAAGGAGGATGCCCTGGTGCAGATCCTCGTCGAGCCCAAGAACGCGCTGATCAAGCAATACCAGAAGCTTTTCATCATGGAAGGCGCCGAACTCGAAGTGCGCCCCGCCGCCCTGCTGGCGATCGCGCGCAAGGCGCTCAAGCGCAAGACCGGCGCCCGCGGCCTGCGTTCCATCCTCGAAGCGGCGCTGCTCGACACCATGTACGAGCTGCCGGCCCTGGACAACGTGACCAAGGTCGTGATCGACGAGAGCACCATCGAGTCGGCCGGCCAGCCGCTGCTGATCTACGCCGACCAGCCCAAGGTATCGGGCTCCAACTGATCCTTCCGCCCGGGGCCGGGTCGCTCGACGCAGCTGCCCGCCCCGGGTTGATCGCCGGCAAACCGTCCCCATGTTCTGGGGGCAGTCTCACTAAAAGGACATGACCATGTCAGGCGAAACCGACACCCTCTCCCCCCTCCCGCAAGAGAAATCGACCCTGCCGCTGTTGCCGCTGCGCGATGTGGTGGTCTTCCCGCACATGGTGATTCCGCTGTTCGTGGGACGCCCCAAGTCGATCAAGGCGCTCGAAATCGCCATGGAAACCGGCAAGAGCATCCTGCTGGTGGCGCAGAAGTCCGCCGCCAAGGACGAGCCCGAGCCCACCGACCTCTATCCCATCGGCTGCGTCGCCAACATCCTGCAGATGCTCAAGCTGCCCGACGGCACCGTCAAGGTGCTGGTCGAAGGCACGCAGCGTGCCACCATCCTGCGCGTCGAGGACCAGCGTGCGCTGTTCGTCGCCGACATCGAGCCGATTGCGGTCGATGATCGCGCCACCCATGAGGTCGAGGCCATGCGCCGCGCCATCCTGGCGCAATTCGACCAGTACGTAAAGCTCAACAAGAAGATTCCGCCGGAGATCCTGACTTCTCTGTCGGGCATCGAGGAAGCCGGCCGCCTGGCCGACACCATCGCCGCCCACCTGCCGATGAAGCTCGAGCTCAAGCAGGAAATCCTCGAAATCATCGATGTCGGCGGCCGCCTCGAGAAGCTGCTGTCGCAGCTCGAGACCGAACTCGACATCCTCCAGGTCGAGAAGCGCATCCGCGGCCGCGTCAAGCGCCAGATGGAGAAAAGCCAGCGCGAGTACTACCTCAACGAGCAGGTCAAGGCCATCCAGAAGGAGCTCGGCGAGGGCGAGGAAGGCGCCGACCTCGACGAGATGGACAAGAAGATCAAGGCTGCCGGCATGAGCAAGGAAGCCCTGGCCAAGGCGCAGGCCGAGTTCAAGAAGCTGAAAATGATGTCGCCGATGTCGGCCGAGGCCACCGTGGTGCGCACCTTCATCGACACCCTGGTCGGCCTGCCGTGGAAGAAGAAGTCGCGCATTTCCAAGGACTTGGGTGCGGCCGAGAAGATCCTCGACCGGGACCACTACGGCCTCGAGCGGGTCAAGGAACGCATCGTCGAATACCTCGCCGTGCAGCAGCGCGTCGAGAAGGTCAAGGCGCCCATCCTCTGCCTGGTCGGCCCCCCCGGCGTGGGTAAGACCTCCCTCGGCCAGTCCATCGCCAAGGCCACCAACCGCAAGTTCATCCGCATGGCGCTGGGCGGCGTGCGCGACGAGGCCGAAATCCGCGGCCACCGCCGCACCTACATCGGTTCGATGCCGGGCAAGATCCTGCAGAACATGAGCAAGGTCGGCGTCAAGAACCCGCTGTTCCTGCTCGACGAGGTGGACAAGCTCGGCCAGGACTTCCGCGGCGACCCGTCGTCGGCCCTGCTGGAAGTGCTCGACCCCGAGCAGAACCACACCTTCCAGGACCACTACATCGAGGTCGATTTCGATCTGTCCGACGTGATGTTCGTGGCCACGGCCAACTCGCTCAACATTCCGGCGGCGCTGCTCGACCGCCTCGAGGTGATCCGCCTGGCCGGCTACACCGAAGACGAGAAGATCAACATCGCCGAACGCTACCTGCTGCAGAAGCAGATGAAGGCCAACGGCGTCAAGAAGGACGAGCTGACGGTGACCCCCGAGGCGGTGCGCGACATCGTGCGCTACTACACCCGCGAGGCCGGCGTGCGTGCGCTCGAGCGCGAGATCTCGAAGATCTGCCGCAAGGTGATCAAGGCGCTGGTGATGAAGTCGCGCAAGAACAAGATCATCGTCAACGGCAAGAACCTCGACAAGTATCTCGGCGTGCGCCGCTACAGCTTCGGCATGGCCGAGAAGGACAACCAGGTCGGCCAGGTCACTGGCCTGGCCTGGACCGAGGTCGGCGGCGAACTGCTGACCATCGAGTCCGTCGCCGTGCCCGGCAAGGGCAAGACCATGACCACCGGCAAGCTCGGCGAGGTGATGACGGAGTCGATCCAGGCCGCGCTGACGGTGGTGCGCCGGCGCAGCAAGCAGCTCGGCATTCCCGAGGACTTCTACCAGAAGAACGACATCCACATTCACCTGCCCGAGGGCGCCACGCCCAAGGACGGCCCCTCCGCCGGCATCGGCATGACCACGGCGCTGGTGTCGACGCTGACCGGCATTCCGGTGCGCGCCGACGTGGCCATGACCGGCGAGATCACGCTGCGCGGCGAGGTGCTGCCGATCGGCGGCCTCAAGGAGAAGCTGCTGGCCGCGGTGCGCGGCGGCATCCGCATGGCGCTGATCCCCGAGGAGAACGTCAAGGACCTGGCCGAGATACCCGACACGATCAAGAACAAGATCGAGATCGTGCCGGTGAAGTGGATCGACAAGGTGCTCGAGTTGGCGCTGGAGCGCATGCCCGAGCCGTTGCCCGAGGCGGTGCCGGCCGAGGCCCCGGCGGCAGCCGTGGCTGCCGGCGAGCCGGTGGCGACGGGGGTCATCACCCACTGAAGCGACGCAGCGCCGACAGCACCGGGGGGCGGCGGACCTGATAGAATTCCGCCGCCCGCTTTGGGCGCTTAGCTCAGTTGGTAGAGCGTCTGCCTTACACGCAGAATGTCGGCGGTTCGAGCCCGTCAGCGCCCACCAGTCAATTACCAGAAAAGCGAACCAGCGTTCGCTTTTTTCGTTTCCAGGATACCGAGAGCATGTTCGACTCCGTACGCAACAACAAGAAGATCATCCAGATCGTCCTGGCCCTGATCATCCTCCCCTTCGCCTTCTGGGGCGTCGAGTCCTATGTCAGCGGCGGCGGTCGCGGCGAGGATGTCGCCAAGGTAGGCGGCATCGGCATCTCGCAGCAGGAATTCCAGCAGTCGCTGCGCGAGCAGCAGGAAAGGCTGCGGCCGATGCTCGGCGGCAACGTCAACCCGGCCATGCTCGACAACCCCGAGCTGCGCCGCGCGGTGCTCGACACCATGATCAATCAGAACCTGCTGGCGCTGAATGCGCGCAAGGCCAAGCTGACCGTCAGCGACGCCCAGCTCGCCGAGTTCATCGCCTCCGTGCCGCAGCTGCAGGAGAACGGAAAATTTTCCAAGGCACGCTACGAGGCGGTGGTTGCCTCGCAGGGCATGAGCAAGGAGATGTTCGAGGCGCGGCTGCGCCAGGACCTGGCCATGCAGCAGGCGATGGCCGCCGTGGCCGACGCGGCCATGCCCAGCCGCGCCGCCGCCGAACGCTGGATCGCCACCCAGCTCGAAGAGCGCGAGATCGCCGAGGCGATGCTGCGCCCCGAGCAGTACGCGGCGCAGGTCAAACTCGGCGCCGATGCCGTCAAGACTTACTATGAAGCCAACAAGAAGCAGTTCGAGACGCCCGAGCAGGTCAGGGTCGAGTTCGTCGTGCTCAACCAGGACAAGCTGGCCGAACAGGTGACGGTCGCCGACGAAGCGGTGAAGAAGGCCTACGAGGCGCAGGCCGACCGCTACAAGCAGCCGGAAACGCGGCGCGCCAGCCATATCCTGATCACCGCCGCCAAGGGCGCGCCCGAGGCGGAGGCCAAGTCCGCGCAGGCCAGGGCCGAAGCCCTGCTGGTGCAGTTGAAGAAGGCGCCCGGCGACTTCGAGAAGCTGGCGCGCGAGAACTCGCAGGACCCCGGCTCGGCCGCCAAGGGCGGCGACCTCGACTGGTTCGGCCGCGGCATGATGGTCAAGCCCTTCGATGACGCCGCCTTCGCGCTCAAGGAAGGCCAGGTCTCGGAGCTGGTGCGCTCGGACTTCGGCTTCCACATCATCAAGCTCACCGGCGTGCGCGCCGAGCGCGCCAGGCCCTACGACGAGGTCAAGGGCGAGATCGCGGCCGATCTCAAGCGCCAGTCGGCGGCGAAGGCCTACGCCGAGTCGGCCGAGGGCTTCACCAACATGGTCTACGAGCAGGCCGACAGCCTCAAGCCCGTCATCGAGAAATACAAGCTGGCGCCGCGCCAGAGCGACTGGATCGTCAAGAACGGTGCCGCAGTGCCGCCATTCACCAACGCCAAGCTGATGGCCGCGCTGTTCTCTGACGACGCGCTGAAGAACAAGCGCAACACCGAGGCGGTGGAAGTCGCCAGCAACACGCTGGTGGCGGCGCGGGTGCTGGAACACAAGCCGGCGGCTCTGCAGTCCATGGAATCGGTGCAGTCGATCATCGAGAAGATCCTCGTTCGCCAGGAGGCGTCCAAGCTCGCCGCCACGGATGGTGCCGAGAAACTGGCCCGCCTGCAGAAGGGCGAGAGCGTCAACCTGTCCTGGGGCACCGCGCGCAGCATCACCCGCGCCAACGCACCGCAGTTGCCGCCGGATGCGGTGGGCGCGATCTTCAAGGCCCCGGCCAACGATGGCGCCAAGACTCCGAGCTATGTCGGCACCCGGGTGCCGGGCGGCGCCTATGCGCTGTATCGCATCGGCTCGGTGAAGAAGTTCGCGGCAACCCCTGGCGCGGAGCCGCCCGCCGCCCGCGCGCTGCGCCAGAAATACGCGCAGACCATAGCCGAGCAGGAGTTGATGGCCTGGATGGATGCCCTCAAGACCCGCCACGAGGTGACGATCAACAAGGCGGCGTTCGAGGCCAAGGAAAAGTAAGCCGATCCGGTTCATCAAACGACAAGGGCGCGAAGTATCGCGCCCTTGTCGTTTCCGGAGTCCGCTTCGTCAGCCCGGTAAAGGGTCGGCGTTGCCCAGCGCCGTGGTGTTGAGGCCGCCATCGACGTACATGATCTCGCCGGTGATGCCGCTGGCGAGGTCGGACAGCATGAAGGCCGCGGCGTTGCCGACTTCCTCGATGGTGACGTTGCGGCGCAGCGGCGCGTGGTGGGCGTTGTAGGCGAGCAGCTTGCCGAAGTTGCCGATGCCGGAGGCAGCCAGCGTCTTGATCGGGCCGGCCGAGATGGCGTTGGCGCGGATGCCCTGCGGGCCGAGGCAGAAGGCGAGGTAGCGGGTCGCCGCTTCGAGGCTGGCCTTGGCCAGGCCCATGGTGTTGTAGTTGGGCAGGGTGCGCTCGGCGCCCAGATAGGTCAGCGCCAGCACCGCGGCGTTGTGGCCCTTGAGCAGCATGGGGCGGGCCGCCTTGGCCAGCGCCGGATAGCTGTAGGAGGAGATGTCGTGGGCGATGCGGAAGCCTTCGCGGGTGATGCCCTCGAGGAAATCGCCCTCGATCGCCTCGCTCGGGGCGAAGGCGATGGAATGCACCAGGCCGTCGAGACCCTCCCAGCCCTTGCCCAGTTCGGCGAACAGGTCGTTGATCTGGGCGTCGTCGGCGACGTCCAGCGGGAAGATCAGGTTGCTGCCGAGTTCCTCGGCGAACTTGGCGATGCGTTCCTTGAAGCGTTCGTTCTGGTAGGTGAAGGCCAGTCGCGCGCCCTCGCGGTGGCAGGCCTTGGCGATGCCGTAAGCGATCGATCGGTTCGAGATCAGTCCGGTGATCAGGATACGTTTGCCGGCAAGAAAACCCATTGTGATGCCTCCCGATCGGCCGCCCCGAGAGAGGCGGCGCCCCCTGTGGGGGCAGCGAATGAAGTGAGCGTGGGGGGCCATCTTTTCCCCATGCGAATGACCGGGGGATTATAGCGGATAGGCTAAACTCGCAACCCATGCGTTCACTAAGGCTTGCGCTCATCGCCCTGTTGCTCTCCGCCTGCGGCCCGGTCTGGAACGACCCCTATCCGGCCGCCGATCGCGGCAAGAACGTCCTCTACACCGCCTTCACCGAGCGGCCCAAGCACCTCGATCCGGTGCAGTCCTACAGCGAGGACGAGATCACCTTCACCGCCCAGATCTACGAGCCGCCGCTGCAGTACCACTACCTCAAGCGCCCCTACGAACTGATTCCCGGCACCGCCGTCGAGGTGCCGAAGCCGCGCTACCTCGACGCCCGGGGCCGCCCGTTGCCCGACACCGCCGATGCGGCCCGCATCGCCTACACCGACTACGTCATCCGCATCCGCCCCGGCATCAGGTATCAGCCGCACCCCGCCTTCGCCGCGCAGCCGGCCGACATCTCCGGCTTCCACCGTCTCGCCGACTTCCCCAACCGCGGCACGCGCGAGCTGACCGCCGACGACTACGTCTACGAGATCAAGCGCCTCGCCCACCCGCGGCTGCACTCGCCCATCCTCGGCCTGATGGAGGAATACATCGTCGGCCTCGGCGACCTGGCCAAGTCGCTGCAGCAGCAGCAAAAGTCGGCGCCGGCGGCACGCCAAAGCGAGTGGCTGGACCTGCGCCAACACGCGCTCTCCGGCGTCGAGGTCATCGACAAGACCAGCTACCGCATCCGCATCAAGGGCAAGTACCCGCAGTTCCTCTACTGGCTGGCCATGCCCTTCTTCGCGCCCGTGCCGTGGGAGGCCGACCGCTTCCACAGCCAGCCCGGCATGGCCGAGAAGAACCTCACGCTCGACTGGTACCCGATCGGCACCGGCCCCTACATGCTGACCGAG
Source organism: uncultured beta proteobacterium (assembly GCA_963709555.1). Taxonomy (GTDB): domain Bacteria; phylum Pseudomonadota; class Gammaproteobacteria; order Burkholderiales; family Rhodocyclaceae; genus Sulfurisoma. The sequence goes on from CAVPWR010000003.1 coordinate 302,821, forward strand.
AACAACCCGAACGCGCGCATGGTGCTGGAGAAGAACCCCAACTACCGCGGCGAAACCTACCCCTGCGAGGGCGAGTCAGGCGAACCGGTTGACGACAAGGCGGCCGGCCTGCTCGCCGATTGCGGCAAGACGCTGCCCTTCATCGACCGCATCGTATTCACCCGCGAGAAGGAGCAGATTCCCTACTGGAACAAGTTCCTGCAGGGCTACTACGACGCCTCCGGCATTTCCTCCGACAGCTTCGACCAGGCCGTGCAGGTGGTCAGCGGCGGCGACGTCACCCTCACCGCGGGCATGCGCGCGCAGGGCATTTCGCTCACCACCTCGGTGGCCACCTCGACCATGTACATGGGCTTCAACATGCTCGATCCCCTGGTGGGCGGGACATCGGAAGAGGCGCGCAAGCTGCGCCAGGCCATCTCGATAGCCGTCGACCAGGAAGAGTTCATCTCCATCTTCCAGAACGGCCGCGGCCAGGCCGCGCAGAGCCCGATCCCGCCCGGCATCTTCGGCTACGTCGATGGACGCGCCGGCATCAACCCCGAGATGTACCAATGGGACGATGATGCGGGTGGCGGCAAGCCCCGGCGCAAGTCCGTCGAAGTGGCGAAGAAGCTGCTGGCCGAGGCCGGCTGGCCCGACGGCCGCAATGCGAAGACCGGCGAGCCGCTGCTCATCAACCTCGACACCACGGCCACCGGCGTCGGCGCCAAGTCGCGCATCGACTGGCTCAACAAGCAGTTCCTGAAAATCGGCGTGCAGCTGGTGGTGCGCAGCACCGACTACAACCGCTTCCAGGAAAAGGTGCGCAAGGGGGCGGTGCAGCTGTTCTACTTCGGCTGGAACGCCGACTACCCCGACCCCGAGAACTTCCTCTTCCTGCTCTACGGCCCGCAGGGCAAGGTGAAGTTTTCCGGCGAGAACGCCTCCAACTACGCCAACCCCGAGTTCGACCGCCTCTTCGACGCAATGCGCGCCATGGAAAACGGCCCGCGCCGCCAGGCCATCATCGACAAAATGCTCGCCATCCTGCGCCACGACGCACCATGGATCTGGGGCTTCCACCCCAAGGACTACACGCTGCGCCACGCCTGGCTCACCAACCGCAAGCCGTCCAAGGTCGGCCACAACACGCTCAAGTACCAGCGCGTCGATGCCGCGCGCCGCGAGCAGCTGCGGGCCGAGTGGAACCGGCCCCTGCTGTGGCCGCTGGCGCTGGTCGGGCTGCTGCTGGCGGCGGTTGCCCTGCCGGCCGCGCTCGGCCATCGCCGGCGCGAGCGCGCGACCGGCTAGACCTATCCGCTCGTGGCGGGTCAGCCCGCCCGGCGGGGCCTGCCGTAAAGGGCCCGCAACTCGTCCTTGACGGCCTCGAGGCGGTCGCGCCGCTCGCGCGACAGCTGGCTGCCCGCGCGGTTGATGTAGAAGCTGAGCATCGACATGGCCGAACGAAAGGGATCGGCCTTGCGCCGCGTGCTCGCCTCCGCCGACCGCTTGAGCGAAAGGGCGATCGCGTACGGATCGGCCAGGCTGAACACGCCGGCTTCGAGATCGAGCGCGTTGCTGGCCTGCGTGACGCGCTGCGACCAGCGCTTGTCGTGGTTGGGGTTCATGGCTGGGAGGAAGTTCTACAGCGCTGCCGACGTGCGGCACTTGTTATGATGCGGGCCGATGCTCGCCTACATCGTCCGCCGCCTGCTCTACGCCATCCCGATCCTGATCGGGGTGAATCTCATCACCTTCGCGCTGTTCTTCGTCGTCAATTCCCCCGACGACATGGCGCGCATGCAGCTCGGCGTCAAGCGCGTGACGCCGGAGGCGATCGAGAAGTGGAAGGTGGAGCGCGGCTACGACAAGCCGCTGGTGTGGAACGCGGCCGCCGCCGGGGCGGCCAAGGCGACCGAGACCATCTTCTTCCAGAAGTCGGCGCGCATGTTCGCCTTCGACTTCGGCCGCGCCGACGACGGCCGCGACATCGCGCGCGAGATCCGCGGCCGCATGGCGCCGTCGCTGGCGGTGGCGCTGCCGGTGTTCGCGCTGGGCCTGTTCGCGGCGGTGTCGTTCGCGCTGCTGCTGGTGTATTTCCGCGCCAGCTATCTCGACTTCGCCGGCGTGGTGCTGTGCGTGGCGATGATGTCGGTGTCGGGGCTGTTCTACATCATCGGCGGCCAGTGGCTGGTGTCCAAGGTCTGGCACCTGGTGCCGATCTCGGGCTACGCCCCGGGGCTGGACGCCGCCAAGTTCATCGTGCTGCCGGTGATCATCAGCGTGGTCGGCGGCATCGGCTCCAGCACGCGCTGGTACCGCACGCTGTTCCTCGAGGAGATTTCCAAGGACTACGTGCGCACGGCGCGGGCCAAGGGGCTGTCCGAGCGCGCCGTGCTGTTCGGCCACGTGCTGCGGAACGCGCTGATCCCCATCCTCACCGGGGTGGTGGTGCTGATCCCGCTGCTGTTCATGGGCAGCCTGCTGATCGAGTCCTTCTTCGGCATCCCGGGCCTGGGCAGCTACACCATCGACGCCATCAACGCCCAGGACTTCGCCGTGGTGCGGGCCATGGTGTTCATCGGCTCGCTGCTCTACATCGTCGGCCTGCTGCTGACCGACATTTCCTACACGCTGGTCGATCCGCGGGTGCGGCTGCAATGAAGGTTGTCGTGCTCTGGTCCGACGCGCTGCTGTTCCTGCTGCTGGCGCTGGTGTTCGCCGGCGGCTGGTGGTCGCGGCGGCAGGCGCACCTGCGCGATGCCTGGCAAAAAGTCGGCGCCAGCGGCACGGCGATGGCGGCGGCGACGGTGCTGGCGGCCTTCCTGGTGATCGGGGTGCTCGATTCGCTGCACTACCGCGAGCGGCTGCCGGACACCGGCAAAGGGCCAGGCGGCCTACTCGAACGAGGTGCTCTCGGCGCTCGACGCGCTGCTGCTGCCGCTGAAGTCGCGCACCGAGAAGACCTACTCGGCGCCGCTGGCGACGCACCTGTTCGCCAAGGAATCGCTGGACGGTGAGGGCAGGGACTTCCCGCGCCTCAAGCACGGCGGCGCGCATCTCGGCGCGGCGCTCGACGGCCACGATGGCGACGTCGCCGCACGCGTGGTGCAGGGGCTCGGCATCGGCGTCGCGCTGTGGCTGCCGCTGTGGCTTTTTGCGCGCTGGAGAAAACTCGGCGCTGGCGGCACGGCGATTCGCGCCGTGCTCGGCACGTCGCTGGTGCTGCTGCTGATCGCCGGCCCCGTCGCCGCGCTGGCCGCCGGCTACCACGTGCTCGGCACCGACAAGGTGGGGCAGGACGTGCTCTACCTCACGCTGAAGAGCATCCGCACCGGGCTGCTCATCGGCACCCTGACCACGCTGATCATGCTGCCGGCCGCCGTGCTGCTGGGCATCCTCGCCGGCTACGTCGGCGGCTGGGTCGATGACCTGATCCAGTATGCTCTACACCGTGCTCAACTCGATTCCCGGCGTGCTGCTGATCGCGGCCGCGGTGCTGATGATGCAGGTGATCATCGACACCCACCCGGACTGGTTCGCCACCAGCGCCGAGCGCGCCGACGCGCGGCTGCTGGCGCTGTGCCTGATCCTCGGCGTCACCAGCTGGACCGGGCTGGCGCGGCTGCTGCGCGGCGAGACGCTGAAGCTGCGCGAGATGGACTACGTGCAGGCGGCGCGGGCCTTCGGCGTCAGGCCGCTTTCGATCATGCTGCGCCACATCCTGCCCAACCTCATGCACATCGTGCTGATCGCGCTGGTGATGGACTTCTCCGGCCTGGTGCTGGCCGAGGCGGTGCTGTCGTACGTCGGCATCGGCGTCGATCCCAACACCATCAGCTTCGGCACCATGATCAACGCCGCGCGCATGGAGCTGGCGCGCGAGCCCATGGTCTGGTGGTCGCTGGCGGCGGCCTTCGCCTTCATGTTCGCGCTGGTGCTGGCGGCCAACCTGTTCGCCGACGCGGTGCGCGACGCCTTCGATCCGCGGGCCGTCAATCGATGACCGCCTGCTCACTGTCCGCGACCTGTCGGTGGCGATCCCCAAGGGATTCCTGCGAGGCGTTAGCGAGGCCTATCCGGTCGAGGGCGTGAGCTTCGACATCGCGGCCGGCGAAACCTTCGCGCTGCTCGGCGAGTCGGGCTGCGGCAAGTCGATGACGGCGCTGGCGCTGATGCGGCTGCTGCCGGCGGCGGCGCGCATCGCCGGCGGCGAGGTGGCGTTCGGCGGCACCTCGCTTACGGCACTGCCCGAGTCCGAAATGCGCCGCCTGCGCGGCGGCGGCATGGCGATGATCTTCCAGGAGCCGGGCACCAGCCTCAACCCGGTGATGACCGTCGGCCGGCAGATCGCCGAGGCGCTGGAACTCCACGGCGGGAAGACCGGCGTGGTCGAGCTGCTCGACGGCGTCGGCATCCCCGACGCGGCGCGGCGCGCCACGGAATATCCCTTCCAGCTCTCGGGTGGCATGAAGCAGCGCGCGATGATCGCCATGGCGCTGGCCGGCGACCCCGAGCTGCTGATCGCCGACGAGCCGACCACGGCGCTCGACGTGACCATCCAGGCCCAGGTGCTCGACCTGCTGCGCGAGTTGCAGCGCAGCCGCGGCATGGCCATGCTGCTGATCAGCCACGACCTCGGCGTGGTCTCGCGCATGGCCGACCACGTCGGCGTGATGTACGCGGGCCAACTGGTCGAGGTGGCGCCGCGCGACAGGTTCTTTCGCCGAGGCGGCGCATCCCTATTCGCGAGGCGCTGTTCGCGGCGCTGCCCGACGCGGCGCGGCGCGGCGGCGAACTCGCCAGCATTCCCGGCAGCGTGCCGCCGCTCGATACCCGCTTCACCGGCTGCCGCTTCGCCGACCGCTGCGCCGAGGTCGTGCCGGCCTGCCGCGAAGCGCCGCCGCCGTGGCGGGAGCTGGCCACCGGCCACCGGGTGCGTTGCATCCGCGTCGGCGAAGAAAACTCGGCGCTGGCGACACGCCACGGCGGGGAAGAAAAACCGGGGACAGACCACGTTGTTGCCGGCGACGCGCCCTTGCTCGAAGTCGCCGACCTCGAAGTCCATTTCCCCATCCGCCGCGGCGTGCTGCAGCGCGTGGTCGGCCAGGTGCGGGCCGTCGACGGCGTTTCGCTCGAATTGCAGCCGGGGCGCACGCTGGCGCTGGTCGGCGAGTCGGGCTGCGGCAAGACCACGGCGGGCAAGGCCGATCCTGCACCTGATCGCGCCGACCGCCGGCAGCGTCCGCCTCGACGGACGTCCGCTCGCGGGGCTGGCCGCGCGCGACATGCAGATGGTGTTCCAGGATCCGTTCGGCTCGCTCAATCCGCGGCTGCGCGTCGGCGACATCATCGCCGAGGGCATGCGCGCGCTGGCGATTCCCGGCGACCATGCCGCGCGCATCGGCGAGCTGCTCGGCCAGGTGGGCCTCGCGGCGGAAATGGCCGGCCGCTGGCCGCACGAGTTCTCCGGCGGCCAGCGCCAGCGCATCGCCATCGCCCGCGCGCTGGCCGTGAATCCGAAGCTGCTGGTGCTCGACGAGCCGACCAGCGCGCTCGACGTCTCGGTGCAGGCGCAGATCCTCAATCTGCTGCGCGAGCTGCAGCGGCGGCTGGGCCTGGCCTATCTCTTCATCACCCACAACATCGCGGTGGTCGATTACCTCGCCCACGAGGTGGCGGTGATGTACCTCGGCCGCATCGTCGAGCGCGGCACGGTGGCGGAGGTGCTGCGCGGGCCGCGCCATCCCTACACCCGGGCGCTGCTGTCGGCGGTGCCGCGCATCGACGCCGGCGGCGTGGAGCGCGTGATCCTCGCCGGCGACATGCCCTCGCCGGCCAATCCGCCGTCGGGCTGCCACTTCCATCCGCGCTGCCCGCAGGCGGTCGCTGCCTGCAGCGCGAGCTATCCGGACGCAACGCGACTGTCGGCAACGCACGTCGTGCGCTGCCACTTCGCCACCAGATAGTCCCCCACCTCCCGGCCCCCGCCCAAGCGGGGGTGACGGGTGTTCGCCGCCGGGCGGCTCCGGGTGGTTGGCCGCGCCATGCTTGAGGCGGCTCGGCGCATGGCTAGCCGCGCAGCGCCTGCAGCTCGCCGATGGTGACGCGCAGCCGCGCCGACAGGGTGTGGGCGACGTTGCCGAAGATGGCGATCGCCAGGTCGCTGTGCTCGACGGCGAGGAATTCGAAGCGTTCGCGCTCGAGCATGTACACCTCGGTATCCGCAAGCGCCTGGGCATCGACGGCATGGCTGCCGGCCTCGATGAAGCCCATGCCGCCGACGACTTCGCCCGGCCCGCAGGTGGCGAGATGATAGGTTTCCTTCTTGCGCAGCGGCACGGTCAGGCGCACGCTGCCGCTGCGGATCAGGAACAGCTGGTCGCTGTCGTCGCCGGCCTTGAATACCTTCTTGCCGACGCCGACCTGGCGCAGTTGCACGGCGCCTTCCAGCGCAGCCAGCGTTTGTTCCGAACAGCCGGCGAACATCGGGAAATCGCGCAGGTCGAGCGCGACCTCGGCGGAGCCGGCCGTGCCATCCAGTTCGAGCTCAAGGGCCTCCACCCATTCCAGCGCCTCGTCGAGCTGGCCGAAGGCGAAGGCCTTGTTGGTCGGCTGCACCACGCCCGTGTCCTTGAGGAAACGCTTCATCTTCAGGCCGCTGGGCAGGCCCTTGGGGATGTCGCAAAAAATCAGGAAGGCGTTGTTCTCTTCGAGGCGATCCTTGATCTGTTCGAGCACGTGGGTCGCCGTGACGTCGAGCGATTGCACCCGGCGCATGCTGAGGATCACGTACTTGCGGCTGGCGGCTTCCGCTTCCAGGGCGTTCTGGAGCTGGCTGGCGGTGCCGAAGAAGAGGGCGCCCTGCAGTTCGAACACCACCGTGTCGCTGCCGTCGTGCAGGATCAGGTCGAGGTTTTGCTGGCTCCCTGCGCGCTTCGAGAAGATGTCGCGGCCCTCGATGCGGTTGCGCACGATGGAACTGCGCGTCTGCTCGCGGATGAACAGCAGGATGGCGAGTGCGACGCCGACGCCCGAGGCGGCGATCAGGTTGCCGAAAATCGCGACCAGTATCACCGCCATGATCACCAGGAAGTCCAGGCGCGTGGCCGGCGTGAAGAAGAACGTCAGGCTGTGCCGGTCGATCATGCGCAAGCCGATGACGATGAGGATGGCGGCCAGCGCCGCGACCGGAACCCAGGCGATCACCGGTGCCAGCAGCAGGAAGGCGGCGAGGGAAAAGGCGCCCGCCAGCAGCCCCGAGGCGCGCGTCTGGCCGCCGCTGTTGATGTTGATCAGCGATGCGCCCATGGTGCCGGCGCCGGGGATGCCGCCGACCAGCGAGGAGGCGATGTTGCCCAGGCCCTGGCCGACCAGCTCGCGGTTGGAGTCGTGGCGCGAGCGGGTCATGGCGTCGATGACCAGGCAGGTTTTCAGGGTGTCGATGGACAGCAGCACCGACAGCGTCAGCGCCGGGACGAGGACCTGCAGGACGACCTCCATGCCGAGGCCGCGCAGGGACTGCACATGCTGGCCGATGGCGTGGATGAGGCTGCCGTCGTCGCCGGCCAGCGGGCCGATCAGCAGCGGATTGCCGGCCGTGCGCAACAGCTGCGGGTCCATCCAGCCCAGCGCCAGGTAGCTCGCGACGCCGGCCAGCAGGGCCAGGATGGCGGCGGGCACCACGCGCGTCAGGCGCGGCGTCAGCACCATGGCGGCGATGACCACGCCGCCCACGACGATGCTCTGCCAGGTCCAGGACGATGGCGCCAGCAGGGCGTCGACCAGCTTCGTCCCGGCGGGCGTGCCGAGCAGTTTCGGGATCTGGCTGCCGATGATGATGAGTCCGACGCCGCTGAGATAGCCGCTGACGACCGGGTAGGGGATGAAGCGGATCAGGCGGCCGATGCCGGCGAGGCCGAGGACGATCTGCAGGCCGCCCGCCAGCAGGCCGATGAGGCCGAGCAGCAGCAGCACGGTTTCGGCCGGCACGCCCTGCTGGGCGAAGCCGACCGCCAGGGCGGCGAGCACGGCGGCCGCCGGAGCGCAGGGCGCGGTGATGAGGCGGTTGGTGCCGCCGAAAGCCGGTGCGACGAGGCCGAGCGCGGTGGCGCCGAGAATTCCGGCCAGCGCGCCTTGCGCCGCCAGCGAGCCGCCGAGCGGCGCGAATATGGTCACGCCGAAGGCGATGGCCGATGGCAGCGCCACCAGCATCGCGGCCAGACCGCCCCATGCGTCGCCGGCAATGTTGCTGCGCCAGCCGGGAGCGGGACTGGTGCTCTCGGACAAGGGGCCTACTCCTTCTTCTCGGGCACCAGCGGCCGTCCCGCGGCACGCTTCGCCGCGACCTCGCGGGCGGCGGCCTCGATGCCGGTGAAGCGGCTGGCGGTGTCGGGGTGGGTCGAGCCGTGGGCGATGGCCTTCGGGTGCTCCACCGCCATGCGGCGCCAGAAGTCCGCCGCCTGCTCAACCGGGAAACCCGCCTTGGCGACGTAGTAGGTGCCGACGTAGTCGGCCTCCGACTCGAAATCCTGGCTGTAGACCATGCCGCCGAGATCGCTGCCGAGTCCGCTGACGTCGACGCCGATGGCGATGGACACCGCGATGCCGAGCAGGGTGCCGATCATGCGGTTGCCCATCTGCGCCTTGACATGGTTGAGCGTGTTGTGTGCCAGTTCGTGGCCGAGGACGAGGGCCAGCTCGTCGTCGGTGGTGGCGAAGCGCATCATGCCGCTGGTCACCATGATCCGGCCGCCGTCGGCAGCGGCGTTGACGGAGTCGTTGGCGATCAGGTCGATCGGATAGGCGCAGGCGAGTTGCGGGCTGATGGCCACGACTTTTTCGTTGCCGGCGCGCCTGACCCTCAGCTGGACCGTCTCGCCCGCCTTGGCCTGCTTCGCCAGTTCCCGCCCCTGCCGCTTGCCTTCGGCATTGCCGGTGTCGCGGTTGCCGATGGCCACGATGAGGTCGCCCGGCATCAGCCCGGCGCGCGCGGCGGGCGAGTCGGGGAAGACCGCGAGGATGACGTCGTGCGTGTGCCTGCCGTAGAGCTTCTCGAAAATCGGCCGGTACTCCGGGGGCAGGGAGTCGGAGTCGCGCGAGATCACGCCGTAGGCGGGTTGTACGGCTTCGCCGCAGGCATCGGTGTTGGCGCTGAGGACGCGCCAGCCGACGGTGTTCAGGCGCGCGGTGCGTTTGAAGTTTTCGCGCAAGGCGAGCTCAAGCTGCTTGTCACGCTCGAGCTGGGTGGCCTTCTGGTCGACCGGCGGCAGGCGGCTCATCGGCGCACAGCCGATCAATACGAGCGCAGCGATCACTGTGGCAAGGGCTTTCATTCCATCACTCCATGGTCTCCGGTCGACTCACCCTGCGGCTATACGTCGAGATGGTATATCAGCCGAAGCATGTCCGCTCCGCCATCGGGGCCAAATCATGGGTAGTGCCTGGCCGCGAAGGAGCGGCGGGCTGTGGCTAGCGCTTCTTGGCCTTGGCCGCGGGGCGCGGCTTGCCGCCGCCGGGCTTGGACTTGGTGCCGGAAGACTTGGCCTTGGTGCTGCCAGCCTTTTTGCCGGCCGGGGCGCCCTTGGCCGGCTTGGCCCCCTTCGCCGCCTTCTTGCTGCCCTTGGACTTCGGGGTGTCCGGCATCGCCTGCGGCAGCTTGCCGGCGACCGCATCGGCTGCGGCCTGGGCGCCCTTGCCGGGCACCAGCAGGTTGAAGCCGGGGCCGACCTTGACGCGCGGGGTGATGCCGTTGAGCTGCTTGAGCCTGGCCAGCGTCAGGCCGTTGCGGGCGGCGACGGCCTCGAGCTTCTCGCCACTCTTGAGCGTGTAGGTCTGCCAGGAGGAGAGCGGCCTGTCCTCGGCCTCGTAGCGTTCGAGGTTGCGGCGGAAGGTTTCGACCTTGTCCACCGGGATGACCAGCGGGCTAGGGTTGGCGCCGGGCATGATCGGCCGGTGGTAGGCCGGGTTCAGTGCGATGAACTCTTCCACCGGCGTCTCGGCCAGCTTGGCGGCGAGCGAGATGTCCATCTCGCTGTCGATGCCGACCGTGCCGAAATAGGGCTTGTTGGGGATGGCGTCCATCCGGAAGCCGAACAGCTCGGGCTGGGCGACGATGTTCTTGATCGCCTGCAGCTTGGGCACGTAGTAGCGCGTCTCGCCGGGCATGGTCAGGCTGAGGTAGTCGGTCGGCAGGCCCTTGCCCTTGTTCTTGGCGACGGCGCGGGCGACGGCGTTTTCGCCCCAGTTGTAGGAGGCCAGCGCCAGATGCCAGTCGCCGTGCATCTCGTAGATGTTCTGCAGGTAGTCGAGCGCGGCGCTGGTGGAGGCGATGATGTCGCGGCGCTGGTCCATCCAGAAGTTCTGCTTGAGGTTGTAGTTCTTGCCGGTCGAGGGAATGAACTGCCACATGCCGAGCGCGCGGGCGCTCGAGTAGGCGAGCGGATTGTAGGAACTTTCGACGATGGGCAGCAGCGCGAGCTCGGTGGGCATGCCGCGCTTTTCCAGTTCCTCGACGATGTGGTGCAGGTACTTGCCGCTGCGGGAAAAGACGCGCTTCAGCAGTTCGGGACGGTTGAGGTACCAGGCCTGGCGGTCGGCCACCAGCGGGCTGTGCAGGTCGGTCATGCCGAAGCCGTTGCGCAGGCGCTGCCAGAGGTCGTCCGGCGGCGTGGTGAGGTCGATGGTGGGCAGCCGCGGCAGTTCGTCCGCCACTTCCAGGGACGGGTCGCGGGTGAAGGTCAGCGTGGTGGAGCTTGTGTCCGGGGTGCTCCGCGACAGTTCCGGCGACAGTTGCAGCAGCGATTCGCGCGTTGCGGCGACTTCGGCTTGCGCCGGCAGCGCGAGCAGGCAAAGGACGGCCGTCAGGAAGAGGCGAAGGGGCATCGGGGAAGCGGGGGAGGGGAGCGGGACGGCTGGGGCGCGAATGGTAGCAAATTTGCCGGTGGTTTCAGAAACCGTTTTTCCACTCGCGGATGGCGGCGAAGACCTCGGCGGCATCGCGTGGCGGCGAGCCGCGGCGCACCCTCGCTGCATCGATGACGGCGGGCGCATCCCAGCGCAGGAAGGGGTTGGTGGCGAGTTCCTCGGCCAGCGTCGATGGCACCGTGGGCTGGTACTCGGCGCGCAGCTTAGCCACTGCGGCGGAGCGCTCGAGCAGCGCCGGGTTGCCGGGTTCGACTGCGCGGGCGAAGCGCAGGTTGGCTTGGGTGTATTCGTGGGCGCAATAGACCCCGGTGTCCGGGGGCAGGGCGGCCAGGCGGGCGAGTGACGCCTGCATCTGGGGCATGGTGCCTTCGAAGACGCGGCCGCAGCCGCCGCCGAACAGCACGTCGCCACAGAACAGAAGGCCTCTGTGATAATACGCAACATGGCCGCGCGTATGACCGGGCACGGCGATCACCTCGAAGTCGATTCCCAGCTCCGGCAACTCGATGCGCTGGCCGTCGCCGACCGGCTGCGTGACTCCGGCGATGTTTTCCAGCGCCGGGCCGAACACGGGAACGGCGGCATGGGCGGTCAGGGCGGCGATGCCTTCGGTGTGGTCGCCGTGGCGGTGGGTGACAAGGATGGCGCAAAGGTGAGCGCCGGTCCGTTCGAGGTGGCGCAGCACCGGTGCCGACTCGCCGGGATCGACCACGGCGACGGCATCGCCGGACTGGATCGCCCAGATATAGTTATCTTCGAACGCCGGCAGGGGATGGATTTCGATACTCATGGAAATGCATTGTAACCAATGACCATCAGTGGCTTCGCCGACTGGCTGGAAACGCCGCAGGGCCGCTACGTGCTCGACTGGGAGCAGGGCCGGCACGACCAGATCGTCGCCGACATCTTCGGCTTCAACGCGCTGCAGCTGGGCCTGCCGCAGCTCGACTACCTGCGCGCCAACCGCATGCCTTTCCGTTTCCGCGCCGACGACCGGCCGGATGTCCAAGGCGTCGCCGTGCGCGCCACGCCGCTGCACCTGCCCTTCGCCGCCAACAGCCTCGACCTCGTGGTGCTGCCGCACGCGCTGGAGTTCGAGGAAAACCCGCACCAGGTGCTGCGCGAGGTGGCGCGGGTGCTGGTGCCCGAGGGCAGCGTGGTGGTGACCGGTTTCAATCCCTACAGCCTGTGGGGGGCGCGGCGGCGGCTGGCGCGGCGCGCGCTGCCGCCGCCCTGGCGCGGCCAGTACATCAGCGTGCCGCGCCTGAAGGACTGGTTCGCGCTGCTCGGCTTCGAGACGCGGGCGGGTGCCTTCGGCTGCTACGCGCCGCCGGCCCGCCAGGAGAAATGGCTGCGCCGCTGGGATTTCATGGAGAAGGCCGGCGACCGCTGGTGGCCCTTCGCCGGCGGCGTCTATGTGCTGCAGGCGATCAAGCGCGTGCACAGCATGCGCCTGATCATGCCGACCTGGACCGACCGCAAGGCGCGCGCCCGGGCGCTGGTGGCACCGGTGACACAGAAGAAGGCCGATTCGCAATGAGCGAGAGCAACGAGACGATCGACATCTATACCGACGGCGCCTGCAGCGGCAATCCCGGCCCCGGCGGCTGGGGCGCGATCCTGCGCCACAAGGGCACCGAGAAGGAGCTGTTCGGCGGCGAGCGCGACACCACCAACAACCGCATGGAAATGATGGCCGTGATCGAGGCGCTGCGCGCCCTCAAGCGCCCGGTCGCGGTGCGCGTGCATACCGACTCGCAGTACGTGCAGAAGGGCATCACCGAATGGATCCACGGCTGGAAGAAGCGCGGCTGGAAGACCGCGGCCAAGGCCCCGGTCAAGAACGAGGACCTCTGGCGTGCGCTCGACGCGCTGGCGGCGCAGCACAAGATCGAGTGGCACTGGGTCAAGGGCCATGCCGGCCATGCCGAGAACGAGCGGGCCGACGCGCTGGCCCGGCGCGGCGTCGAACAGGTACGGAAAGGGTAAGCGGATGACAAGACAGATCATGCTCGACACCGAAACCACCGGCCTCGATCCGGCGCTGGGGCACCGCGTCATCGAGATCGGCTGCGTCGAGATGCTGGGGCGCCGGCTCACCGGGCAGCGCTTCCACAGCTACATCAACCCCGAGCGCGAGATCGACGCCGGCGCCATGCAGGTGCATGGCATCACCAACGAGCGCGTGGCCGGCGAGCCGGTCTTCGGCGCCATCGCGGCCGAGCTGATCGACTTCATCCGCGGCGCCGAACTGGTGATCCACAACGCCGCCTTCGACATCGGCTTCCTCAATCAGGAGTTTTCCCTGCTGGGGCTGGAGCCTGTCGCCACGGTCTGCGGCGGCGTGATCGATACCCTGAAAATGGCGCGCGAGATGCGTCCCGGCCGCAAGAACAACCTCGATGCGCTGTGCAAGGATTTCGGCGTCGACAACTCCAACCGCCAGCTGCATGGCGCGCTGCTCGATGCCGAACTGCTGGCCGAGGTCTACCTGGCGATGACCCGCGGCCAGGAAAGCCTGGTCATGGATCTCGAACCGGCACCCGCTGCCGGCGGCCATGCCGTGGCCGCCGAACGGCTGCCGCTGCGGGTGCTGCCCGCCAGCGCCGAGGAACTGGCCGAGCACGAGCGCGTGCTGGCCGAGATCACCAGGGAGAGCAAGGGCAAGTGCCTCTGGCTGGCCGGGTCGGCAGCGGGCTGAACATGAGCGCGCCCGCCGCCCCGGAGGCGCTGCTGCTGCTGGCGTCGTCCTGCCCGCATTGCCCGGCCATGCTGCAAATCCTCGGCGACCTCGTCAAGGCGGGCCGGCTGGGTCGGCTCGAGGTGGTCAATGTCGCCATCCATCCGGAGGTCGCCGAGGCGCTGGGCGTGCGCTCGGTGCCCTGGATGCGCATCGGGGCCTTCGATCTGGCTGGACTGCGCGGACGCGAGGAACTGGAAAACTGGGTGCGGCGGGCATCGGCGGAAGAGGGCATGGCCGACTACTTCCACATCCTGCTCAAGGACGGCGAACTGGCCAAAGTGCGCAGCCGAATCGAGGCGCAGCCGGAGCTCCTCGCCGCGCTGCTGCCCGTCGTCGCCAATCCCGACGCCAGCATGAACGTGCGCATCGGCGCCAGCGTCATTTTCGAGGGGCAGGCGGGGGGCGCCGCGCTGCGCGCACTGGTGCCGCAACTGGCCGAAATGGCGGGGCATGACGATACCCGCGTGCGTGCCGATGCCTGTTTTTACCTCGGCCTCAGCCGCGCCGCGGCGGCGCGGCCGGCGCTGGAAGCCCGTCTGGCCGATGCTGCTGCCGAGGTGCGCGAGATCGCAGCTGAAGCACTGGCTGAACTGGAGTAGGTCGGGGCGCTCACCGTGTCCCCCAAGGGGACTTCCTTCACCGAGGCGCCAGCGCCGACTTTTTGTCCGACGCGCTTGCGATCAGCACTTCCTCGTAGGCCAGCAGTTCGGCTTCATGGGTCTGGCGCGTGATGCGGCCGCGCTCATGGGCGCGGCGCAGGATGCTGATGGCCTGGCGTGCATGGTTCGCCGCCTCGGCGGCACGACCCTGCTGCAGCCGTACCTGTGCGGTGGTGATTTCGGCGATCGCCCGTTCCATGGCATCGTCTCCCCGGGTGGCCCGGGTGGCGATGGCGCGCAGCTCCGCGGCTTGGCGCTCGGCCTCGTCGGGCTTGGCCAGGGCGAGTTTGACGCGGGCCGCGATCAGGTGGCCGTTGAAGACGTGCCAGGTCGGGTCGGCCAGCCGCTGCGCCGCCGGCAGGTAGGTCTCGATCAGCATCTCGGCGGAACGATAGTCGCCGCGCGCGATGGCGAGCTCGGTGTGGCGGCGCAATTCCATCAGGCTGGCCGGAGTGGCTTCGGTGGCCAGGCCGACAGCCGGCGCCAGGGCGAGCCACAGCGACGCGCAGAAAATCACTGCACTGCGCATCTCAGGCGTGCTTCTCCTCGACCATGCGGTCGATGGTTTCCATCACTCCGTTGCTGCCCTGTTCCATCCGGGTCAGACCAGCGAAGATGTCCTGCTGCACGCCGACGTCGTGCTCCCAGCCCTTCTCGATCGATGCCAGCACGCGGTGGGCGCTGGCGTGCACGTCGCGGTGGGGCAACTCGAGCGCGCGGTAGGAGGGCACGCTGCTGAAGCGTGCCTTGCCGTCGCCCTCGTAGTACCACTTGCCCAGGCGGCAGCCGTGGCAATCGACGCTGACCGCCTTGGTGTACTGTTCCTCGCCGCCGCTGTTGAGCACCATGTAGGTGCGCTGCTTGTAGATCATGTGGTCGACCTTGACCAGCGAGGCGAAGCTCTGGTCCATGGCGTGATAGGTCTTTTCCAGGGTGTTGCTGGCCGAGGTGGCGAACTGGCGGAAGCGTTCGGCGACATCGCCGACCACGCCGCTGGAGGTCTGAGCCATCCGGCTCATCGCCGCCGAGTCGTCGAGCATGGTGCCGGCCTCGCGCATCAGGTCGGCCATGATGCGGCCGATGGACTCGGACGCGCTCTTGGTGTTCTCGGCCAGCTTGCGCACCTCGTCGGCCACCACGGCGAAGCCGCGACCAGCCTCGCCGGCGCGCGCCGCCTCGATGGCGGCGTTGAGCGCGAGCAGGTTGGTCTGGTCGGCGATGCCGTTGATGAGATTGACGGCCTGCTGGATGTCGCTGCCGCGGGCATTGAGCTGGACGATGGTCGCCGACGAGTGTTCGACGCGGTCGGTGATGTCGGCGAGGTGGCGAACCACGGCGTCGACCGATGACTGGCTCGCCACGGCGTCGCCGTGGGTGCGCGTCGCCTCTTCGACGACCACCCCCATGCGCTCGGTGATGTGGGCAAGATCCTGTTGCGTCGAGGCAAGATTGGTCAGCAGGCTCCTCGAGTTCAGTCCCTGCACCATCGAGATCAGCAGGTTCTTCATCTGCTCGCGGTTGTTGGAGGCCATGGCATCGAGCGAGACGTTGAGATTCTCGAGGCTGGTGCGGAAGGCGCCGTGGAGGCCGGTCGGCTGGGTCTGGCGGAAGAATTTGCCGTCGCTGGTGTAGCGGAAGCTGGTGGCGACCTCGCGGAAGTAGGGCTCGAGCTGGTCGAGCATGTCGTTCATGTTCCAGCACAGGCGGCCGATCTCGTCCGTGGCGGAAACGCCGGTGACGCGGCCGTCGAAGCGGCCCTGGCTGATCTCCCGCGCGATCGCCGTGAGTTTGGCCAACGGGGCAAACCACTTGCGCGTCATCATCTGCATCCAGGCGGCCAGGGCGAAACCGGCGATCAACACCGTGAACGGCAGCCAGTGGAAGCCGTACATGACGACGTTGATGACGATGCCGGCCAGCAGCAGGAGGTTGAAACCGCTGGCGAATATCGTGTAGCGGCTCTGCAGCGATAGCGTGTTCATGAGCGTGGCTCCACTGCCTGGAGCTCAGAGGGAGAGAACGAATTCTTCATACGACACTCCCTTCGCCGTCAGCAGATCAGTCAGGATTTTCGATGAGGCGCCAATGGCGTCGCGTGCGCCGGCCTGTTTCTCGGCGGCCAGCATGGTCTTGTAGAGGCCGTCGACGACCTTGATCGCCTCGGGCTTGGGTTTGCGTCGCACCGAGAGGTAGCCGATCATCCTGCCATCCAGGTCGTAAGAGGGCGTCACGTTGGCCAGTACCCAGTAGTAACTGCCGTTCTGCGCCATGTTCTTGACATAGGCGAAGCATTCGTGCCCCGACTGGATGGTGTCCCACAGCAGCTTGAACACCGCGCGCGGCATGTCGGGGTGGCGGATGATGTTGTGCTGGGCGCCGAGCAGTTCGGCTTCGGTGTAGCCCGAGTACTCGATGAAGATGCGGTTGCCGTAGATGATGCGGCCCTTGAGGTCGGTCTTGGAGACGATGAAATCGTCCTCGCGCATGACCTTTTCCACCGTCGTGGGCGTGATGTCTCGTTTCAATGTTTCCTCCCTGGCGCCTCGTCTCCCAAGGGGACTCCCTTGGGGGGCGCTATCGCCGTGTTCCGGCGGAATTCTAGCGGGGAAGGACGCCCGCCGCGACCGGTCAGGCGCTGGTGTTGATGACCGTGCCGGTCTGCTGCCCCTGCAGGTTGGTGACGGGCTGCGGCCGTTTCGGTTCTTCGGCTCGCTGCGGCTGGGGCTGCGCCTGCGGCTGTGGTTTGGGCGGGGGTTCAGGGCGCTCGGTACGCTCGGCGCGGGCCTGCGTCTGAGTCTGCTGAGCTTGCTGGGCGGCGCTGCTGCCGACGGAAGTAATCGCATCCATGGCCATGATGGTGACTCCTGCTGCTGTATGTGGCCCCATCATGCGCCTCGCCGCGCCGCCGCGCAAGTGGGTGGCGTCAGGATCCGGGGGCGAGCCTCAGGCCGATGTTGATCATGCTTACGTTGTGTCCGAGCAGGACCACGCTGCCGCGGCGGCGGTTGTCGCCGGTGTCGCTGTATTCGAAGGTATAGACGCGTTGCAGCATGAGGCGGCCTTCATCGTCGCGGGCCGGCTTGAGGCTGGCAATCGAAACCGTGTCGTCGAGGAGTTGCAGGCTTTCCGCAGCGCAGGCCTTGCGGGCCGCCTGGATGGCCGCGTCGCGCGCCTTCAGGCTGTCGAGCCAGAACCAGCCGAGGCCGGCCAGCAGAACGAGGCCGGCGAGCTCGAAGGCCGGCATCGCCGATCAGCGATCCGCGTTGAGGATCAGCCTGGCCTTGCTCTGGGCTTCCGCCTTGTTGATGGCCGAAACGCGCTGGCCGAAGGCATCGCGCTCCGCGGTGCCGCGCTTGGTGGCCTCGATGCTCTTGATGCAGCGCCAGCGCTTGCCACCCTTGGTGGTGATCTGTCGCATCTCGGACTTCGGATGGTGGGTACCGCAGTGGTAACAGTAGGCAGTATCGGTCATGCGAACCTTTGCAAGGTGTGTCTGGTGCAACGTATTCGTATGGTGGGCGGTACCGGGATCGCCCCGGTGCGCCCTGCTGTGTGAAGGTGACCTCACTTACAGCACATAAATGATAATTATACAGTAAGCAATCAGCAAGCGACAACGTGGCGGCGGGACGGGGGCGTCTATCTCCAGCCGGCGCGGTCGTAGATCTTCTGGGAGGCGGCAGCGTGCTTCGCCAGAGTGGCCACGGGCAGCGCGTCGGCCTTGAACTTGCCCATGGCCTCGAGCGCGGGGTTCTTGATGGCGACCGATGCGACCGCCGGCCACTCGTTGTTGCCGTCGGCGAAGTAGCGCTGGGCGTCGTCGGAGGCGAGGTATTCGAGGAACTTCACGGCCGCTTCCTTGTGCGGCGCGGTCTTGAGCATGCCGCCGCCCGAGATGTTGATGTGGGCGCCGAAGCCCTTCTGGTTCGGCCAGACGATGGCGATCTTGTCCATCACCTTTTTGTCCTCGGGCTTGTCGGATCGCATCAGGCGGGCGAGGTAGTAGGTGTTGGAGACGGCGACGCCGCATTCGCCGGCGGCCACGGCCTTGATCTGGTCGGTGTCGCCGCCCTTGGGCGCGCGGGCAAAGTTGGCGACCACGCCTTTCGCCCATTCCTCGGCCTTCTGCTCGCCCAGGTGGGCGATCAGCGCCGACATCAGCGAGAGGTTGTAGGGGTGGCTGCCCGAGCGCATGCAGACCTTGCCCTTCATCGCCGGCTTGGCCAGGTCCTCGTAGTTCTGCACGTCGGCGGACTTGACCGTGTCCCTGTTGTGGATGATGACGCGGGCGCGGGTGGAGAAGGCGAACCAGTCGGAGTCGTTGCTGCGCAGGTTGGCGGGAATGCGCGATTCGAGGAGCTTCGACTTGACCGGGGCGAACAGGCCGAGCTCGTCGGCCTTGGCCAGGCGCGCGGCGTCGACGGTGATGAAAATGTCGGCCGGGCTGGCTGCGCCCTCGTTCCTGATGCGCTCGAGCAGTTCGTCTTCCTTGGCCTCGATGCGGTTGATCTTGATGCCGGTCTGGCGGGTGAAGTTGGCGTAAAGCGCTTCGTCGGTCTGGTAGTGGCGGGCCGAGTAGAGGTTGAGTTCCTGGGCACCGGCGGCCGTGGCGAGCAGGGCGAGGAAGGGAGCGAGCAGTCGTTTCATGACGGTTCCTTGTTGAGAATGGTTCGCATACTAATGCGAATGATTCTCAACTGCAAGCCTATTTTTCAAAACAAAAAAAGCCAGCGCTCCAATCGGAGGGCTGGCTCGCTGGACTGATTAGCGAAGCTTTTTCAGCTTTCGCTGACTCGGCGGGCGCCGTTGTAGCGCTTGGCCCAGTAGCGTTCGCGCATATCCTCGATGCGCACCTTGGCGCCGGAGCGCGGCGCATGGACGAAAAGGTTGTCGCCGAGGTAGATGCCGACATGGGAGAAGGTGCGGCGCATGGTGTTGAAGAACACCAAGTCGCCCGGTTGCAGTTCGTTTTTGTCGATGACGTCGCCGGCTTTGCTGATTTCGCGCGAACTGCGCGGCAGGTAGAGGCCGAGACCTTCCTTGAATACGTGGCTGACGAAGCCGGAGCAGTCGAAGCCGGTTTCTGGGCTGCTGCCGCCGCGCTTGTAGCGGATGCCGATGAGGTCGAGCGCCTGCTCGAGCGCGTCCTGCACGTTGGTGGAGGCGCGGTCGATGAAGGTGACGGAATGCTCCGGCACCGCGATGGCCCGGCCCGCCGTTTCATCGGCATGGGCGGCAGCGGAGAACAGCAGGGCGCCGATCAGGCAGGCGGTGGCAAGTGGGTTGCGAAAAGACATGGGCGCGGAGGATAACTGCTCGAGGCGTTTCTGTAAACCCATGATAATCAAACGCTAATATTTCGGTGACGGCTCAGCAGGGCCGCCCCGCCGAACAACAGCAGGCCGATGGCGGCCGAAATAGACGCCAGCGGCAGCAGTGTGCCATCGTGGCTCATGCCGACCGCAGTGCCGGCCAGCAGCGCCGCGACTTGGGTAAGAAAGCCGAACAGGCCGGATGCGGCTCCCGCCTGTTGCGGAAAGGGGCTGGCCGAACCAGCCTGGGTGGCGGGGAAATTGATGCCGTGCGCAGCCATGGCGACGAACTGGGCGGCGAGCACCAGTGACCAGTGATGGACGCCGGCCAGTACCGCAGCGAGAAAACCGAGGCCGCCGACTAGGCCTAGCGTTGTGCCCACCGTCAGCGTCCGTTCCAGCCCGAGGTGCGCCAACAACCTCCGGCAGACCAGCGTGCCGGTGAGGTAGCCCGATACGCCGAAGGCGAAGCAGTAGCCGTAGAACTCGGTGGGCACGCCGAGGACCCGGATCAACACGAAGCTCGACCCGGAGATGAACACGAATATCCCGGCGTAGGACAGTGAACCCGGAAGGGCGTAGGCCCAGAAGGCCTTTGATGCGGCGATGCGGCCATAAGTCCGCAGCAGCGGGCGCAGGCGAACGGCGGCCGGATTCTTGTTTTCGTTGGTTTCCCGCAGCCAGCGCCAGCTGGCGACGGCCATCAGCGTGCCGAAGGCGGTGAGCACGACGAAGGCCGCACGCCAGCCGAAACTGACCTGCAGATAGCCGCCGGCGATGGGACCGAGAATCGGGGCCAGCGAGAGCAGCGAACTGGCCTTGGCGATCATTCGCGCACCCTCGGCGGGCGGGTAGGCGTCGCGGATGATGGCGCGGGCAACCACGACCGCGGTGCAGCAGCCGACGGCCTGGACGAAGCGCGCCGCGATCAGTGTCGGCAGGGTCGGGGCGATGCCGCAGGCGATGCTGGCCACTATGTAGACACCGAGCCCGCCGAGCAGCACCGGGCGGCGGCCGTAGCGGTCTGAGAGCGGGCCGCTGACGAGCTGGGCGCTGCCGAAGCCGATGACGAACAGGGACAGGGTCTGCTGCACCGCCGCCGGCGTGGCGTCGAAATAGCCGGTCAGGTGCGGCAGCGAGGCGAGGTAGAGGTCGGTCGACAGCGGCTGCAGCATGAGGCAGCCGGTGATCAGCAACAGCAGCGTCGTTGGCCTCATGTGCCTTCCCCCCATTCCCCTTCCCGAAGATGGGGGTGACGGGTGTTCGCCGCTACGCGGCTCCGGGTCGTTGATTGCGCCATCCTTGGGGCGGCCCGGCGGATGGCGCTCAGCCGCGCTTGTTGCGCATGAGCTGGGCCTTCTCCTTTTCCCAGTCGCGCTGCTTCTCGGTGTCGCGCTTGTCGTATTCCTTCTTGCCCTTGGCCAGACCGATGGCGAGCTTGATGCGGCCCTTGGCGAAGTGCAAATCCAGCGGTATCAGGGCATAGCCGGCGCGCTCGACCTTGCCGATGAGCTTGCGGATTTCCTCGGCGTGCAGCAGCAGCTTGCGTGTTCTGACCGGATCGGGGCTGATGTGGCTGGAGGCCGTCGTCAGCGGGCTGATGTGGCAGCCGATCAGGAATACCTCGGCATTCTTGAGGATGACGTAGGCTTCCTTGAGCTGGACGCGGCCGGCGCGGATCGCCTTGACTTCCCAGCCCTGCAGGGCGAGGCCGGCTTCGAAGCGTTCCTCGATGAAGTAATCGTGGAAGGCCTTCTTGTTGTCGATGATGCTCATGGGGAATGCCGGGGAGAGACTGCCCGGGGCGGCGCGCGGTAGAATCGGACAATTCTATCGCAGCCACCCGCCATGGCCGTTGTCGAGAAATCCGTGCTGATCGAGCGCAGCGCCGCGCAGATGTTCGAACTCGTCGACGCCGTCGAGGACTACCCGAAGTTCCTGCCGTGGTGCGGCGGTACCGAGTTGCTCGAGCGCAGCGACACCCGCACGGCGGCTCGCATCCACATCAACTACCACGGCATCAAGGCCCATTTCGCCACCGCCAACGACAAGGAGGCGCCGCGCCGGATGGACATCCGCCTGACCGAGGGTCCGTTCAAGCACATGGATGGCGGCTGGATATTTACGCCACTGGGCGAGACGGCGTGCAAGGTGGAGTTCAGGCTGCATTACGAGTTTTCCAGCAAACTGCTGGAGAAGGTGCTGGGACCCGTGTTCCACCGCATCACCGAGACCTTCGTCGAATCCTTCGTCAAACGGGCAAACCAGATCCATGGCTGAATCAACGGCAGAAAAGCGCGCTGCATCGATCAACGTCGAGGTCATCTATGCCCTGCCTGAACGGCAGGAACTGATCCACCTTTCGCTGCCGGCGGGGGCGACGCTGCAGCAGGCCCTGGAAGTGTCAGGATTGCCGCAGAAGCATCCGGAAATCGACCCGGCCAAGGGCAAGTTCGGTATTTTCAGCAAGCTGGCCAAGCCTGACACGGTCCTGCGCGACCGCGACCGCGTCGAGATCTACCGGCCTCTGATCGCCGATCCCAAGGAGGTGCGCAAGCAGCGCGCCGCCGAGGGCAAGGTGATGAAGAAGGGCGGCGGGACCGGCGAGGAGTAGGGTTACTTACACCACTGCTCGACGTCCTTGCGGGCAGCATCGGTCTCGGCTTTTTTGGCGCCGCCGACCAGGGGCACTTGTTCACCCTTCTCGTTTTTCGTCAGAATGACCCCTCCAGTACCCTCGAGTTGAATTAGGCGCTTGCGAGCGTTGTCGCAGAGTTGTTGACGAGCTTCCGCCTCAGCTTGGGCCTGATCCGCGTTGTTCTTGGCGTTGGTGCCGTTGGCTCCGCCTTCGCCTTTGGCCGGGGCGGCGCCTTCCCCAGTTTTCTCCTTGGCTGCGGGCGCGGCGGGCTCTCCGCCGGTCGTCTTGCCGGACATGAGTTCGCGGGTCTGCACCTTCTTTTCCAGCGGCGGCTTGTCGGAATAAATGGTCTTGCCGCTGGCGTCCTTCCAGCTGTAGATCTGCGCGCCGGCAACGAGCGGCAGGGCGAGCAATGTGACGAGGGAAATAAGGGCGGGGGTGCGCATAAGGGTGTCCTCGGTTTGCCTGGGCTTCGGCGACACCCGTATAATACGTTTTTGGCAGAAAGGAAAACAGCATGAGACTCATCCAGAAGGCGCTGACGTTTGACGACGTCCTCCTGGTTCCCGCGCATTCGGCTATCCTGCCGCGCGATGTTTCCCTGACCACCCGCCTGACTCGCAAGATTACCCTGAATCTCCCCCTCGTGTCTGCAGCCATGGACACGGTGACCGAGGCGCGCCTGGCCATCGCCCTGGCGCAGGAGGGCGGCATCGGCATCGTCCACAAGAACCTCAATCCCAAGGCCCAGGCCGCCGAGGTGGCCAAGGTCAAGCGCTACGAGTCCGGCGTGCTCAAGGATCCGATCACCATCCCGCCGACCATGACGGTGCGCGAGGTGATGGAGCTGACGCGCGCCCACCGCATCTCGGGCCTGCCGGTGGTCGACAACGGCAAGGTGGTCGGCATCGTCACCAACCGCGACCTGCGCTTCGAAACGCGTCTCGACGAAATCGTCGGCAAAATCATGACGCCGCGCGAGCGCCTGATAACGGTCAAGGAAGGCGCCACTACCGAGCAGGCCAAGGCCCTGATGCACCAGCATCGCCTCGAGCGTGTGCTGGTGATCAACGACGCTTTCGAACTGCGCGGCCTGATGACCGTCAAGGACATCCTCAAGTCCACCGAATACCCGTTCGCCGCCAAGGATGGCTTCGGCCACCTGCTGGTTGGCGCTGCGGTCGGCACCGGCGAG
Organism: uncultured beta proteobacterium; assembly: GCA_963709555.1. Lineage (GTDB taxonomy): Bacteria > Pseudomonadota > Gammaproteobacteria > Burkholderiales > Rhodocyclaceae > Sulfurisoma. The sequence continues at coordinate 326,276 of CAVPWR010000003.1, forward strand.
GGCACCGAGGAGCGCGTCGAGGCGCTGGCCGAGGCTGGCGTCGATGTCATCGTGGTCGATACCGCACACGGCCACTCGGAAGGCGTGCTCAAGCGCGTGCAGTGGGTCAAGAAGAACTTCCCCCAGGTCGAAGTCATCGGCGGCAACATCGCCACCGGATCCGCCGCCAAGGCCCTGGTCGATCACGGTGCCGACGCGGTCAAGGTCGGCATCGGTCCCGGTTCGATCTGCACCACGCGCATCGTCGCCGGCGTCGGCGTGCCGCAGATCACTGCGGTCGACAACGTCGCCAAGGCGCTGGCCGACAGCGGCGTGCCGCTGATCGCCGACGGCGGCATCCGCTACTCGGGTGACATCTCCAAGGCCATCGCAGCTGGTGCGAATTGCGTGATGCTCGGCGGCCTCTTCGCCGGCACCGAGGAAGCGCCCGGCGAGACGGTGCTCTTCCAGGGGCGCTCCTACAAGTCCTATCGCGGCATGGGCAGCCTTGGCGCGATGAAGGACGGCGCGGCCGACCGCTACTTCCAGGATTCCGACGCCAACGTCGAGAAGCTGGTGCCCGAGGGCATCGAGGGTCGCGTCGCCTACAAGGGCCCGGTCACCGCGGTGATCCACCAGTTGATGGGCGGCCTGCGTTCCTCGATGGGCTACGTGGGCTGTGCCACCATCGACGAGATGCGGGCGAAGGCCGAGTTTGTCGAGATCACCTCGGCCGGCATCCGCGAGTCGCATGTCCACGACGTGCAGATCACCAAGGAAGCGCCGAACTACCACGCCGATTGATCCTAACCAAATCGAAAGGCGGAACGGCGGCCTCTAACGGCCGCCTTCTTCTTTTCTGAGCCGCCCTTCTTGTTTCAGGGGTTTGCCATGTCCCACCAGAAAATCCTCATCCTCGATTTCGGTTCCCAGTACACCCAGCTGATCGCCCGCCGCGTGCGAGAGCAGCAGGTCTATTGCGAGCTGCATCCCAACGACGTTTCGGAAGCCTTCATCCGCGAGTTCAACCCGCAGGGCATCATCCTCTCGGGCGGCCCCAATTCGGTGTACGAGGAAGAGACGCCGCGCGCGCCGCAGGTGGTGTTCGATCTCGGCGTGCCGGTGCTGGGCATCTGCTACGGCATGCAGACCATGGCGGCGCAGCTCGGCGGCAAGGTCGAGAACGCCCACAAGCGCGAGTTCGGCTATGCCGAGGTGCGCGCCCGCGGCCATTCGAAACTGCTCGACGGCATCCAGGACAGCGTCAATGCCGAGGGCCACGGCCTGCTCGACGTCTGGATGACGCATGGCGACAAGGTGACCGAACTGCCGGCCGGCTTCAAGGTGATCGCCGCCAACGACGCCACCCCCATCGCCGGCATGGCCGACGACGCGCGCCGCTTCTACGGCGTGCAGTTCCACCCCGAGGTCACGCACACCATCAAGGGCCGAGACCTGTTCGTGCGCTTCGTGCGCGACATCTGCGCCTGCCGCGGCGACTGGAACATGCCGGACTACGTCGACGAAGCCATCGCCAAGGTCAAGCAGCAGGTCGGTCAGGACGAAGTCATCCTCGGCCTGTCGGGCGGCGTCGATTCCTCGGTGGTCGCGGCGCTGCTGCACAGGGCCATCGGCGACAAGCTCACCTGCGTTTTCGTCGACAACGGCCTGTTGCGCCTGAACGAGGCCGAGCAGGTGATGCAGACCTTCGCCCGCAACCTCGGCGTCAAGGTCATCCACGTCGATGCCTGCGGCGCAGTTCATGGGGCATCTGGCCGGCGTCACCGACCCCGAGCAGAAGCGCCGCATCATCGGCCGCGAGTTCGTCGAGGTGTTCCAGGCCGAAGCGCAGAAGCTGCCCAAGGCGCGCTGGCTGGCGCAGGGCACCATCTATCCCGACGTGATCGAGTCGGCCGGCGCCAAGACCAAGAAGGCCCACACCATCAAGAGCCACCACAACGTCGGCGGCCTGCCGGAGACGCTGCAACCTCAAGCTGCTGCGAGCCGCTGCGCGAACTGTTCAAGGACGAGGTGCGCGAGCTCGGCATCGCCCTCGGCCTGCCGCACGAGATGGTCTATCGCCATCCCTTCCCCGGCCCCGGCCTGGGCGTGCGCATCCTCGGCGAAGTGAAGCAGGAATACGCCGACCTGCTGCGCCGCGCCGACGCCATCTTCATCGACGAACTGCGCGCCGCCGACTGGTACGAGAAGACCAGCCAGGCCTTCGCCGTGTTCCTGCCGGTTAAAAGCGTCGGCGTCATGGGCGATGGCCGTACCTACGACTACGTCGTCGCGCTGCGCGCCGTCGAGACCCAGGATTTCATGACCGCGCGCTGGGCGCAATTGCCCTACGAGCTGCTGGGGCGCGTCGCCAACCGCATCGTGAACGAAGTCCGCGGGATCAACCGCGTCACCTACGATATCACCGGCAAGCCGCCCGGCACCATCGAGTGGGAGTGATTCGGCCTAGCCGCCGAGCTTGGATTCCAGATCGGCGGGGGTGGTCGAGTCTGCCTGTTGCGGCTTGAGCATGGCGTAGAGTTCGGTATGCCCGCCCTTGAGCGCGAGTTCGGCGGCGGTGAATCCGGCGGCATTGGTGAGGCTGGTGTCGGCGCCATGCCGCAGCAACAGCTCGACCATCGCCTTGTCGCCGAGCTCCGCGGCTCGCGTCAGCGGCGTGTGGCCGCTGACGTGGCGCATGTCGAAGTCTATGTTCATGGTCAGCACCTTGCCGGCATTGGCGATGTGGCCCTTTTCCACCGCGGTCATCAGCGCCTTGAGGCCCTGCGCGCTACGCGTGCGGCCGTTGCTGCCGGTTGCTTCGAGGCCCGTCGGCAGCAGTTTCATCTTGTAGTTGAGCAGCGACATCGCCACCATCATGCTCAGGGTCGCCAGCAACACATTACGGTCGATGCCGAGCGCGCCGGCCCATTGTTCCGGAATGTTGGCGCCGAAGGCCAGCAGCGAGAACAGCAGGAAAAAGAAGAAGCGGACGTAAAGGAACAGCGCCAGCAGCACCAGCAGCCCGAGCACGGCAACCAGATAACGCGAATCCACGCCGACGCTCTGGAGCACGGTGGAAGGAAGGTTGGCCAGAAGTGCCAGCAGGCCGACGAGGCCGATCAATATCCATTCGCGACGCTGACGCACCGGGGCTGCGGGCTGCGGGGCTGATGCCATTCTCGCTCCTGGTGATTTAGACGGCAGTGTCGGGGAAAATCTCGCGCAAGGCAATACGGTGGCGACGCGCTCGGTTAGAATCGGCGCGCTGCCTCAGTGGAGGACGCAGTGGAGGAAAAACGCCGATGCTGAACCCAGGTCAAGCCGCTCCCGAATTTTCCCTGCCCGACGCGGACATGGAAACCTTCGACATCGCGTCGCTGCGCGGCAAGCGGCATGTCGTGCTGTTCTTCTACCCCAAGGACGGAACGCCCTACTGCACGCAGGAGGCCATCGACTTCTCCGACCACGAGGCCGACTTCGTCAAGCTGCACTGCGAGGTGATCGGCATTTCGCGCGACGACTGCATCAAGCACGCCGAGTTCCGCGACCGCCACGGCCTGTCGGTACGGCTGCTGTCCGACGAGGACGGCAAGGTCGGCCACAAGTACGGCGTCTATCACTACCGTGAGCACGCCGGTCAAAAGAAACTCACCGTGGTGCGCTCGACCTTCGTCATCGACAAGCACGGCAAGGTCCGCCATACCTTCTACGACGTCAGCCCCAAGGGCCACGCCGCGGAAATATTTCAACTCGTCAAGGAACTCGAAAAATCATGCAAATCGGCCAAGACACCGTCGTGACCATGAAGTACAGCGTGAAGGACGTCAACGGCAATGTCGTCGATGAGGGCAACATGCCGCTTACCTATCTGCACGGGGGTTATCACGGAATATTCCTGCGCATCGAGGAGGAACTCGATGGCAAGGGTGTGGGCATCGCCATCGACGTCAAGCTGCAGCCGGAGGACGCCTTCGGCGAATACGATGCCGATCTGGTCACCGTCGAGCCCCGCGACCTGTTCCCGGAGAACATCGAGGTTGGCATGCAATTCGAGCGTGCCACTGAAGGCGAGGCTGACGAGACGCTGTACACCATCACCGACATCGCCGGCGACAAGGTCGTGGTCGACGGCAACCATCCGCTGGCGGGGGCTGCACTGGTGTTCTCATGCACCGTCACCGAAGTGCGCGCGGCCTCGGCCGAGGAAATCGCCCATGGCCATATCCATGGGCCGGACGGGCACCACCACTGAGGGTTCAGGCGTCGGCCAGACGCTTCAGTTCGTAGAGCTTTTCCAGCGCCTCGCGCGGCGTAAGGCTGTCGGGGTCGATACCCGCCAGCGCGTCGAGCGCGGGGTGGGGGTCGGGAAAGGTCGGCGCTGGCGGGACGCCGATCGGTGCGGCGAAAAGGTCGGGTTGCGGTCCCTGTGCATCCTTCGCCGCCTCGCCGTTCTCAAGTTGCACCAGCCGGCGCCTGGCGTCGCGGATCACGGCGGCGGGCACGCCCGCCAGCGCCGCCACCTGGATGCCGTAGCTCTGCGAGGCGGGCCCTTCCTCGACGGCATGCATGAAAACGATGGTGTGGGCGTGCTCGACGGCATCGAGATGCACGTTGGCGCATTCCGGGTAGTCGTGGGCCAAGCGCGTCAGCTCGAAGTAATGGGTGGCGAACAGGGTGTAGGCGCGGTTTTTCTCGATCAGGTGGCGGGCGATGGCGAAGGCCAGCGCGAGGCCGTCGAAGGTCGAGGTGCCGCGGCCGATCTCGTCCATCAGCACCAGCGATTTTTCCGAGGCGCCGTGCAGGATCGCCGCCGCCTCGGTCATCTCGACCATGAAGGTCGAACGCCCGGAGGCGAGGTCGTCGGCGGCGCCGATGCGGGTGTAGATGGCGTCGAGCGGTCCCAGCCGGCACCCGGTCGCCGGCACGAAGCTGCCGCAATGGGCGAGCAGCACGATCAGCGCCGTCTGCCGCATGTAGGTCGACTTGCCGCCCATGTTGGGACCGGTGATGAGCAGCAGTTTTCGGGTCGTGGCCAGCCGCGCGTCGTTGGCGATGAAGCTGTCGACCTGCCGTTCGACTACCGGGTGGCGGCCGTCGCGGATGTCGATCGTCGCCTCATTGACGAAAGCCGGCGCGCGATAGTCGAAGCGCAGCGCCGACTCGGCGAAGGCGGCCAGGCCGTCGAGCTGCGCCAGTGCGCGGGCAATCGCCTGCAGTTCGGCGATCCATTGGCCGAGTCTCGCGAGCAGCTCGTCGAAGAGCTGCTTCTCCAGCGCCAGCGCGCGTTCGTTGGCCGATAACGCCTTGTCCTCGAAGGTTTTCAGTTCCGGCGTGATGTAGCGTTCGGCGTTCTTCAGCGTCTGGCGCCGGCGGTAGTCGTCGGGCACCTTGGCGGTATTGGCGTGGCTGACCTCGATGTAGAAGCCATGCACCTTGTTGAATTCGACTTTCAGGCTGGCGATGCCGCTGCGCTCGCGTTCGCGCGCCTCGAGCGCGACGAGAAACTCGCCGCAGTTGGACTGGATGCCGCGCAGCTCGTCGAGTTCGGCCGAGTAACCCGGCGCGATGACGCCGCCGTCGCGCAATAGCGCGCCCGGCTCGGCGGCGACGGCGCGGCTGAGCAGCGCAATGCAGTCTTGCGGCGGCATGAGGTCGGCGGCGATGCCGCGCAACAAGGCGGATTCGGCACCGCCGATGACGGCGGCAAGCTCGGGCAGCCGGGCGAGGCTGTCGCGCAGGCTGGAAAGATCGCGGGGACGTGCGTTCTTCAGCGCCACGCGGGCGGTGATGCGCTCGACGTCGGCGATGCCCCGCAGTTGTGTCCGCAACGTTGCGGCGGGACCATTGCCCGCATCGCCCAGCAGTTCGGCCACCACGGCGTGGCGTGCTGCGGCCGCGCTGCGGTCGGCCAGCGGATGGTGCAGGCAGTGGCGCAGCCAGCGCGAACCCATGGCGGTGACGCAGACGTCGAGTTGCGACAGCAGGGTCGGCGCGGGCTGGCCGCGCAGGGTTTCCGATATCTCGAGGTTGCGCCGCGTCGCGGCATCGAGGCGCAGGTAGCTGCCCTCGTGCTCGACGGCTCAGCGCGGTGACATGGCCGAGCGCCTGCATCTGGGTGGTGCGGGCGTACTGGAACAGGGCGCCGGCGGCGGCGATGGCCAGTGGCAGATCTTCGGCAGCGAAGCCGGAGAGGTCGCGCGTGCCGAAGTGTGCCGCCAGGTCGCGTTGTGCCGCTGCGTGGTCGAAGTGCCAGTCGGGCAGGCGCTTGACGCAGGCGTCGCTGCCGGGCAGGGCGTCGCGCGTGCTGTCCGCCACCAGCAGCTCGGCCGGCCGCAGGCGCTCGAACTGGTGGGGCAGGGCGGCGGCAGTGGTTTCGAGCAGGCGGAAGTCGCCGCTGGCCAGATTGAGCCAGGCCAGGCCCACTTTGTTGCCGGGGCCGCGCTCGATGGCGACGGCCAGCAGCAGGCTGTCGCTCTTTTCGTCGAGCAGCGCCGAATCGGTCAGCGTGCCCGGCGTGACGATGCGCGCGACGGCGCGCTCGACCGGTCCCTTGCTCGTGGCCGGGTCGCCGATCTGCTCGCAGATCGCCACCGACTCGCCGAGCTTGACCAGGCGCGCCAGGTACTGCTCGATCGCGTGGTGCGGCACGCCGGCCATCGGAATCGGTCGCGCCGGCCGACTGGCCGCGCGCGGTGAGCGTGATGTCGAGCAGGCGCGCGGCCTTCTCGGCATCGTCGTAGAACAGTTCGTAGAAATCCCCCATGCGATAGAGCAGCAGCATGTCCGCGTGCTGCGCCTTGAGGCGCAGGTACTGCTGCATCATCGGAGTATGAGCTAACTCCCTGTTCTGGCTAGCTAATTTGTCTAACATCCAAAATCTATCTAAAAGTGGGGCCATCCACGACGGGAACTTCCTTGTCCCGCAAGTATCGGGCGGTCATTGCTGGCGACGTGTGCCCGAGCAGCGCCGAAAGGTTCTTTCCTTGTGCCTTCGCGGCGGGAACCGCCATGGCCCGAAGGTCGCGCAGATCGGCATCTGCGACGCCAGCCGCGGCGCATGCCTTGTCCCATTGATCGCGGACGGTAAGGTAGTCCGGAGCCTTGCCACGCCGGTACGCGCAAGGCGGCATGTGGCGATCCTTTTTTCGTGGGCGCGTCATATCAGCCTCGATTGGGGCTCGCGGACGGGAAATGCGCTAGTCTGCCTTGTGACCACGGTCTCACGCAACACTTTCGGCAGCCCTTTGTACTACGTTCGTATCGATAGCCATGCTGATCAAGCCGTCGACAGATCGGGAAGGGGGCGCCAGACCGGTCAATTGGCGCAGTTCGTCGTTGTGTCGGCGCGCGCGTGCGCTGATGCCTGATTCTATCTCGGGTTGAGCCGCGCAGCCGCCGTCTGCACGACACTCGAGGCGTGCCTTGCCGATGCCGGTGTGCGTGAGATCGCCGCCGATGCGCTGGCGGAGTTGGGCTGAGGCGAAACCCGGCCTGCGGCAAGGCGGGCTGGGGCCGGTTCGCCGTGTCGCCAGCGCCGACTTTTCGTGGACGCGCATGCCATCGCTTCGTGGCGGCATGGCGGTGCTGGTCGCGCCAGCCGACGCGGCATAGTTCAGGCCGGGATGGTCATGGTTCGCGGAAGGAACGCTGAACGAAGCCCGAGAGGGGATCGAGCAGGTATTCCAGTGGGGTCCGTTCCTGGGTGCGGACGAACACTTCGGCAGGCATGCCGGCCTGGAGCTGCAGGTTTCCGGCATCTTTCAGTGCCTGGTGCGGGATCTTCACGTGCGCCAGGTAATAGGCGGCTCGGGTCGTCGGGTCGTTCAGGCGGTCGGCCGAGACGTAGATCACTTGCCCCGGGACCACCGGTGTGGTGCGTGCCTTGAAGGCCGTGAGCCTGACGTCGGCCGGTCCGCCTGCCTTGACGTAGAGGATGTCTTCCGGGCGGATGCGGGCTTCCACGATCAGTTCGGGGTTCTCGGGAAGGATGTCGAGCAGGGGTTCACGGGGGCCGACTACCGTCCCAACGCTGGTGACGCGCAGGTCGACTACTTCGCCTGATACCGGTGCCAGCACGCGCTGCCGCTGCGCCGCGTCGAGGCTGGGGCGCAGGCGCTCGCGCAGATCGTAGATGCGCGCCGTGGTGTCCTTGAGTTCGTCGGTGGCCTGCTGCATGTACTGGTTCTGCAGCGAGGCGATGCGCAACTCGAAATCTCCCGCGCGCTGGCGAGCCTGGGCCACGCCCGCCTGGCGGTCGCTGCGCCGCGATTCGTATTCGGCGACGCCACGTTCGAGCGCGAGCAGTCGCGTCTTGTTGATGAAGCCCTTCTCGGCGAGCGACTGGTTGACAGCCAGTTCGTCGTTCTGGAGCTTCAGGGCGCGCTCTTCCGTGCTGAACTGATCGGACACCGCCGCCGCCTCGCGGCGCGCTTCCGCCACCTGCTTGCCGAGCATGCTGACCTGGGTGTCGAGTATTCGGCGCCGGGTCGAGAACACGGCGTTCTCGCGCCGCATCAGCTCGGCGACGCGGGTCTCCTCGGCGCGGGCGTTGAGCTCGGGCGGGTAGCGCACCGCCGAGTCGAGGCTGCGCTCGGCGTCGAGGCGGGCAGCCTTGGCCAGTTCGACATCGAGCTGCGTCTTCAGCAGTTCGCTGGTGGCATCGACGCGCACGTCGTCCAAAACCAGCAGCACGTCGCCGGCCTTGACCCGGGCACCGTCGCGGACGTGGATCTCCTTGACCAGGCCGCCCTCCTGATGCTGCAGGGTCTTGCGGTTCATGTTGACCTTGACGTGCGCCATGGCGATGACGGCGCCGGAGAGCGGCGCGAAAGCGAGCCACAGGCCGGCTCCGAAGACGAGGACGAGGAGCGTCGCGAGGCCGAGGCGCGCCACCTGCCGCGCCTCGGCCGCGAATGCCGCGGATCGCGCGTCGGTCACCATGCCTGCCAGGTTCATCATGTCAGTGCTCCATCGCTCGCGCCGGCGGGTCCGGGAACGGGGCCACCGTCGCCGGCATGCGCCGGGTGATGCGGCCGACGATGTCGGCGAAGGGTCCGAGCAGCTCGACCGCGCCATCCCGGAGCACCAGCAGCTTGCCGACGTTGCAGCTGGCCAGCAGGGCGGGGCGGTGGGTGATCACGATCGTCGTGACGCCGTCGGCGATCAGTTCGCGCAGGGCCGCGGCCAGGAGTTCGTCACCTTCGTTGTCGAGGTTGGCGCTCGGTTCGTCGAGCATGACGAGTTTCGGATCGCCGTATAGCGCCCTTGCCAGCGCGATGAACTGGCGCTGTCCGCCCGAGAGCTCCGCGCCACCGTCACCGATCGGCGTGTCGTAACCCTGCGGCATGCGCAGGATCGCCTCGTGCGCATGGGCGCGCCGGGCCGCCCGCATGACCGCCTCGGAATCGACTTCGCCCATGCGGGCGATGTTCTCGGCGACCGTCCCGCCGAACAGTTCCACATCCTGCGGCAGGTAGCCGATATGCGGGCCGATGCGCTGGCGCGGCCAGGTGGCGAGGTCGGCGCCGTCGATGCGGACGGTGCCGGCCTGCGGCTTCCAGGCACCGACGATCACGCGGGCAAGGGTGGACTTGCCGGAGGCGTTGGGCCCGACGATGCCGAGGGACTCGCCGGCGGCGAGGTCGAATGATATGCCCTTGAGCAGCGGCTTGTCGCGGCCGCGGAAGCCGAGGAAGACGCGGTCGAGGGCCAGATGTCCTTCCGGTACCGGGAGTTCTGTCGCCGCCGGCGTCGCCTCGCGGGCAACCAGCATGGCGTCGAGGCGCTGCAGCGCCGCCCGCGCATCGACGAGGCTCTTCCAACCGCCGATGAGAAGCTCCACCGGCGCAAGGGCGCGGCCGAGCAGGATGGTCGCGGCGACCATTACGCCGCTGCTCAGGTGCTGGTCGATGACGAGGTACGCACCGGCGCCGAGCATCGCGGCCTGCAGCAGCTGGCGCAGGAACTTGGAGAGCGGATTCATGGTGGAACCGCTGCGGCTGGCTTCGCGCTGCAACTCGAGGACCTGATCGTTCCTGTCCTGCCAGCGCTTGCCGAGGGCATCGCCCATACCGAGGGCCGCCACCACTTCGGCGTTGCGCAGGGCGAGGTCGACGAAGCGGCCCGATTCCCGCGCCTTCTGCATCAGGTTCTCCAGCGGCTTGCGCGTGAGGCGTTCGTTGAGCACGGTCACCGCGAGCAGCGCGATGGCGCCCGCGCCGGCGATGAAGCCGAGCAGCGGATGGAACGCGAAGATCACGGCGACGAACACCAGCATCCAGGGTGCGTCGAACAGGGCGAGGATGCCGGGCCCGGTCAGGAAGCCGCGCAGGATCTCGACATCGCGCAGGCCGTGGGGGGTCGCCGGCGCCAAGGGGTTGCTGGCGTTCGCGAACAGATGCTGCAGCACCGTCGGGCCGAGCCACTTGTCCAGCAGCAGGCTGCCGACCGCCAACAGGCGTGTGCGAAGCATGTCGAGGAACATCATCACCGCCAGGGCCGCCGCGGTTCCGAGGGTCAGCAGGAGCAGCGTTTCGTTACTGCGGCTAGTCAGCACGCGGTCGAAGACCTGCAGCATGTAGAGCGCCGGCACCAGCAGCAGGATGTTGGTGAACAGGCTGAACAGCGCCGCGTAGGCGAGGAAGGGGCGGAAACGGAGCAGGAACGGCTTCATGGCGTGCCGCTCCGTCCCTCGGCACTCGGCGGAATGGTCAATGCATCAGTGGCGAGCGGCAAACACGTTTCCTTCTTATTTTCGACTGACTCGGGGGGCGGCTGCCGTGGGGGCAGCGGCCTGCGTGCGGCCTTCGACATTGTCCGCATCTGCCGGCGCCTTGGCAATGCCGGGCTCAATCGGCACTGCCGTTCAGGCGGAGGAAGGGCAGCAGGGCGTCGAAGAAGAAGCGCGCGCGTTCCTCGACGACGCCGCGGATTTCCTCGATCCCGTCCAGCGACTTTCCGTCCTTCGAGACCTTGTGCGGGCCGGCCACGAGTGTCTCCACCGTGCGCGCGATAGCGTCGAGCCGATTGCGCGTATCCCGCAGCAGCAACAAGTCGATGAAGCTCGCCGGGATGCCGGCACCGAGCACGGGCGACGCGAGCATGGCGCCGACGGGCGACGCCAGGGCGTGCTTGTGCACGGCGGCGTTGTAGCGGTCGGTGGCCGCGCGCCGGTCGGCCTCGCCGGCGGCGGGCAATGCGACGCCCACGTTGCCGAGCGCGGCCAGGGCGAAGACCGCCTGGCGCAACTGCTGGCGGCTCATGTGCGCGAGGCCCGCCGCGGCGGCCAGAGCGTCGAATGTCACGGGTGCGTCCGCCAGCGCGTCGAGCACCGGGTTGTGGATGTCGGGCTGCAGCGCCACCTCGCCGGCCTGGGTGGTCACCTGCAGCTTGCACAGGCCACGTGGCCGCAGCAGGGTGAAGCGCATGCCCCCGAGCATTGCGTCGAGCTCGACGGGTGCCGCCCTGGCGGCACCGCGCGCGAACAGGTCGCGCCGGAACACCTGGTTGCGGGCGAAGTCCTTCAGGGTCTCAATCATGGTCCGCTCGCCGATGCCGGCGAGCAGTTTGGCGACCTCGGGCTTGAGCACGAACTGGTCGAAGTTGTCCATGACAATCGCCGATCCGACGTAGCCGAGCTTTGCGGCGGCCAGCTCGGCCGCCACGTCGGCATGGTAGGCGGGTGCCCAGTGGGCGTTGAAGTACTCGTGGGCGAGATAGCTCGGGTCCTGCTTCGCCATCTGCGTTAGGCGCGACGAGGCCAGGGGATTCACGGGAAAGAAGGCGGCCCCGGCCTGTTCAAGTCGGTGCGCAAAATCGAAGGCCTCGCGCATGCGGTCGGGCAGGGCGCCGGCACCCTGGCTCGCGCGGTCCATCAGCAGGCGCTGCAGCGGGGCCAGCTGAGCTAGCCCCGGCAGGCAGTTGTAGCTGACATGGACCAGTCCGCCGGGCTTCAGGCGGCGACGCAGGAACTCGACGATGTGCTTGCGGTTCTCCGGCGATATCCAGGAATAGACCCCGTGCATCGCCACATAGTCCGCCTCGGGGATGTCCGTCTCGAGCAGTTCGGCGAAGCTGGCTTCGAGGAAGCGCACGTTGGCAATGCCGGCGTCCTGCGCCAGCTTGCGCGCGTGGCCGATGTGCATCGGATTGAAGTTGACGCCATGGAAGCTGCCTTCGGGATTCGCGGCCGCGTGGAGTGCGGTCGAGTGGCCGTTGCCGCAGCCCAGCTCGACGTAAACGAAGGGCCCTTCGACATGCGCCGGCCGGACGCCGCCGAGCAGCGAGACGAAGCGCATCGCCGAGGGCGAGAGTTCACGGTAGTAACCATGCGTGTAGCCGATGTCGACGACGTAGCCTTCGGCCCAGGAGGGTTCGGACATGTGGGTGCCTGCCATGCGATGCGAATGATCGGGGTGACGACGAAGCCAGCGTGCATGTTACGCAATCAAGCGGCGACGGTGGCGAACCGTCGCCGCACTTGTTGATGCTGTGGCCCCAGTGTCAGAAAAAGTTGACGTCGGCGTGCGGTGTCGGCCCCGAATACGCCTTGTTGGTCTCGAAGTCCCAGCCGGCGAGGGTGACGTCGCCCTTGGCCCCGGTCTCGGTGTAGTCGACATGGCCGTGGCTGAACCTGGCGAAGTCAAAGCTGAGCACGTTGTCGACGGCGTTGCTGCTGTTCAGGCCGGTGACCAGCACCTGGTCGAAGAGGAACTCGTCGACCAGCATGTCGCTCTTGGAGCCGGGGCGATAGACCTCGATCTCGACGTTCTTGATCTCGGTACCGGCGAACAGGAAGCCCGACAGGTCGAGCAGCGCGGCGCTCGAGCCGAGGCCCACCGACACCGGGTCGGCAGTCGCCCGGCTGCTGCTGCCACCCCCGATCGCGCCGGTACCACCGTTGAGGCCCATGACGAAGGAGTCGAGCCGCAGCCAGCCGTCGCTGCCGTCGAAGCGAAGGTAATAGTCGAGCGTCGTGTTGAAGACCTCGTCCTGAGTCACGACCTTGGACGTCGCATCGGCGTGCGGTGTCGATCCCGTATAGGCCTCGTTGGCCTCGAAGTCCCAGCCGACGCTGTCATTCGTCACCGAGCCTTTAGCATCGCGCGTGACGTGGCCGTGGCTGAATTGGGTGAAGTCGAAGCTGACGTCGTTGCCGATCGAGTAGGAGTTTCCGGCGGTGTCCAGGTTGGTGACCACGACATCGGTGAACTTGTAGTCGTCGAGCAGTACCCTCGTACCCTCGCTATTGCGTTGGTAAACCTCGATGTCGACGTTCTTGATGTGGCTGCCGGAGGCGAGCATCCCGGCCAGTGCCGTGCCGGTCGCGTTCGAACCCAGCGCCGAGAGCACGTCGTCGGCCGCTACCCGGCCGGTGCCCCCGGCTCCCCCCAGCGGGCTGCCGCTGTTCTCGAAGCCGAGGCTGAAGCCGTGCAGGTTCAGCCATTCCGAATCCCCCACGCCTTCGAAGCGGATGTAGTAGTCCAGATCCGAACTGTCGAACACGCTGGACACGGGCAAGTCCTTGGCCGCCTGGGCGGCCGGTGCCGGTCCCGCATATTTCTGGTTGGTCTCGAAGTCCCAGCCGGCGATGGTGACGTCGCCCTTGGCCCCGGTCTCGGTGTAGTTGACATGGCCGTGGCTGAACCTGGCGAAGTCAAAGCTGAGCACGTTGTCGACGGCGTTGCTGCTGTTCAGGCCGGTGACCAGCACCTGGTCGAAGAGGAACTCGTCGACCAGCATGTCGCTCTTGGAGCCGGGGCGATAGACCTCGATCTCTACATTCTTGATCTCGGCGCCGGTGAACAGGAAGCCCGACAGGTCGAGCAGCGCGGCGCTCGAGCCGAGGCCCACCGACACCGGGTCGGCAGTCGCCCGGCTGCTGCTGCCACCCCCGATCGCGCCGGTACCACCGTTGAGGCCCATGACGAAGGAGTCGAGCCGCAGCCAGCCGTCGCTGCCGTCGAAGCGAAGGTAATAGTCGAGCGTCGTGTTGAAGACCTCGTCCTGAGTCACGACCTTGGACGTCGCATCGGCGTGCGGTGTCGATCCCGTATAGGCCTCGTTGGCCTCGAAGTCCCAGCCGACGCTGTCATTCGTCACCGAGCCTTTAGCATCGCGCGTGACGTGGCCGTGGCTGAATTGGGTGAAGTCGAAGCTGACGTCGTTGCCGATCGAGTAGGAGTTTCCGGCGGTGTCCAGGTTGGTGACCACGACATCGGTGAACTTGTAGTCGTCGAGCAGTACCCTCGTACCCTCGCTATTGCGTTGGTAAACCTCGATGTCGACGTTCTTGATGTGGCTGCCGGAGGCGAGCATCCCGGCCAGTGCCGTGCCGGTCGCGTTCGAACCCAGCGCCGAGAGCACGTCGTCGGCCGCTACCCGGCCGGTGCCCCCGGCTCCCCCCAGCGGGCTGCCGCTGTTCTCGAAGCCGAGGCTGAAGCCGTGCAGGTTCAGCCATTCCGAATCCCCCACGCCTTCGAAGCGGATGTAGTAGTCCAGATCCGAACTGTCGAACACGCTGGACACGGGCAAGTCCTTGGCCGCCTGGGCGGCCGGTGCCGGTCCCGCATATTTCTGGTTGGTCTCGAAGTCCCAGCCGGCGATGGTGACGTCGCCCTTGGCCCCGGTCTCGGTGTAGTCGACATGGCCGTGGCTGAACCTGGCGAAGTCAAAGCTGAGCACGTTGTCGACGGCGTTGCTGCTGTTCAGGCCGGTGACCAGCACCTGGTCGAAGAGGAACTCGTCGACCAGCATGTCGCTCTTGGAGCCGGGGCGATAGACCTCGATCTCTACATTCTTGATCTCGGTGCCGGCGAACAGGAAGCCCGACAGGTCGAGCAGCGCGGCGCTCGAGCCGAGGCCCACCGACACCGGGTCGGCAGTCGCCCGGCTGCTGCTGCCACCCCCGATCGCGCCGGTACCACCGTTGAGGCCCATGACGAAGGAGTCGAGCCGCAGCCAGCCGTCGCTGCCGTCGAAGCGAAGGTAATAGTCGAGCGTCGTGTTGAAGACCTCGTCCTGAGTCACGACCTTGGACGTCGCATCGGCGTGCGGTGTCGATCCCGTATAGGCCTCGTTGGCCTCGAAGTCCCAGCCGACGCTGTCATTCGTCACCGAGCCTTTAGCATCGCGCGTGACGTGGCCGTGGCTGAATTGGGTGAAGTCGAAGCTGACGTCGTTGCCGATCGAGTAGGAGTTTCCGGCGGTGTCCAGGTTGGTGACCACGACATCGGTGAACTTGTAGTCGTCGAGCAGTACCCTCGTACCCTCGCTATTGCGTTGGTAAACCTCGATGTCGACGTTCTTGATGTGGCTGCCGGAGGCGAGCATCCCGGCCAGTGCCGTGCCGGTCGCGTTCGAACCCAGCGCCGAGAGCACGTCGTCGGCCGCTACCCGGCCGGTGCCCCCGGCTCCCCCCAGCGGGCTGCCGCTGTTCTCGAAGCCGAGGCTGAAGCCGTGCAGGTTCAGCCATTCCGAATCCCCCACGCCTTCGAAGCGGATGTAGTAGTCCAGATTCGAACTGTCGAACACGCTGGGTGCGATCTTGCTCGACCCGCTGCTGGCCGCTTCGGAAAGACCGGCGACGCCGATCGACACCGTGGCCGAGTCGCTGCCGCCATTGCCGTCATCGATCGTGTACTGGAAGGTGTCCGTGGCGCTACTGCCGGCAGCCAGCGCCTGCAGCGTCGTCGATCCACTGGGGTCGTAGCTGAAGGTGCCGTCCTCGAGCAGCGTGACGCTGGCGCCGAGCGCGCTGGCGAAGGCTCCGGTGGTGGTGACCGACAGGGTATCGCCGTCGATGTCGGTATCCTTGCCGCCATTGTCGCCATTCAGGACGTTGCCGGTGATCACGGTGTCTTCGTTGGTGCTCGCGCTGTCGTTCGCTGCGTCGGGCGCATCGTTGACCGGCGTCACGGTCAATGCGACCGTGCTCAGAGTGGAATCGAGCGCGCCGTCGTTGGCGCGGTAGCTGAAGCTGTCGCTGCCATTGAAGTCGGCGTTCGGTGCGTAACTGAATGAACCATCGTCATTGAGCGTCAGCGAGCCATGGGCCGGCCCGCTCACCAGGAGCGCGTGCAGCGCATCGCCATCGACGTCGCTGTCGTTGCTGAGGATGCCGGATGCGGGCACGGTCAGGATGCCGTCCTCGGCGACTTCATAGGCGTCGGCGGCGGCGAGCGGTGCGTCATTGACCGGGGTGACGGTAACCGCGACGCTGCCTGCCATCGAGCGCGGATCCGGCGCACCGGCGGTGGTGCCGTCGTCGGTCACCGTGTAGCTGATGGTGTCGGCGCCGAAGAAATTGGTATCGGGGGTGTAGAGCAGGGAACCGTCGACGGCGATCGACACGCTGCCATGCAGCGCGGAAGCGGCCGTGACGGTCAGCGTCTGTGCCGCCTCGTTGGCCGGGCCGGCGCTGTCGTTGCCGAGAACGTCGATCGGGTTGGCCGCGCTGTCCTCGGCGACGGTGGCGCTGTCGCCGGTCGCCGTCGGTGTGTCGTTCACCTCGGCCACCATGACGGCGACGCTGCCGGCGGCCGAGCGCGGATCCGGCGCGCCGGCGGTGGTGCCGTCGTCGGTCACCGTGTAGCTGATGGTGTCGGCGCCGAAGAAATTGGCATCCGGGGTGTAGAGCAGGGAACCGTTGGCGGCGATCGACACGTTGCCATGCAACGCGGAAGCGGCCGTGATGGTCAGCATCTGTCCCGCCTCGTTGGCAGGGCCGGCGCTGTCGTTGCCGAGCACGTTGATCACGCTGCCCGAACTGTCCTCGGCGACCGTGGCAGCGTCGTCGGCGGCGGTCGGCGCGTCGTTGACTTCGCTGACGACGATGCCGACCTGCACGATGGCGGAATCGAGGTCGCCGTCGTTGGCCCGATAACTGAAGCTGTCGCCGCCGTTGAAGTCGGTATCCGGCGCGTAGCTGAAGGAGCCGTCGTCGTTGAGGGTCAGCGTGCCGTGGGCCGGTCCGCTGACCAGCAGCGCATGCAGGGCGTCACCCTCGATGTCGGTGTCGTTGGTCAGGACGCCGGACGTGCCGATGGCGAGGACGTCGTCCTCCGCCGTGGCGTAGGCGTCGGCCCTGGCCACCGGGGCGTCGTTGACGCCGGCCACGGTGACGGTGACGGTCGCACGCGCGGACGCGCCGGCAAGGTCGGCGACCGTATAGCCGAAGCTGTCGCTCGCGGTCTGGCCCGGCTTGAGCTGCTGCAATTGCAGCACGGCGCTCGGGTCGTAGAGGTAGCTGCCGTCGGGGTTGACGGTGACCGTGGCGCCAAGCGCGCTGGCCGCGTCGGACGCGGTGACGCGGAGGACGTCGAGGTGGTCGGCGTCGCTGTCGTTGGCGAGGAGGCCGGTGGCCGCATTGACCGCCAACGGTGTGTCTTCGTTCGTGGTGCCGGCGTCGCTAAGCGCAGCGGGCCCGGTGTTGACGAGATTGATGGCGAGCGACTCGAAGTTCCGCGCGTCGAGATCGAAACTGCTGAAATGGAACGTGGGGTTGTGCGGCGAGCGCTCGTTCGCGGAGGTCGACAGGAAGGCCCGGAAGTCCGCCATGTCGCGCTGCACGGAGTCGAGGCGGAACTCGCCATAGGTCAGCGTCAGCTTGAGGACGTCGTAGCCCGAGCCGCCGTCGTAGTAGTCGCGCGTTCCGATGTCGGCAAAGCCTGCGCCGAGGTTCTCGGCCATCGTGTAGTTGAGGGTGTCGTTGCCGCGCCCGCCGAACACGAAATCGTTGCCGGCGCCGCCATCCAGGTAGTCGGAATAGTCGTTACGCTTTCCCGAGGCGCCGAACGCCCAGCCGCCGAAGTTGTCGCCGAGCAGCAGGTCGTTGCCCGCACCGCCGAAAATCTGGTCGTTGCCTTTGCCGCCTACGAGCAGGTCGTTTTGCGGGCCGCCGATCAGCAGGTCATCCTGTGTGCCGCCCTTCGGCTTGGAATTCTTGTCCTTGCTCTTCATGATGGCCTCCCGATCTCCGGTGTTCGTGGCGGCATGCCGAAACGACGGGCATTTGAAGTAATGGCTGAGCGGTATCCGGTTCTGGCTTACGCGCCCAGCCTCAATCGGACCAATTTATGGACAAACCATAACTGAATAGCCAACATATCAAATATACAGGTTGTCAGCAATAGGGGCGTGGCCACTGTAATGACCTGCCCCCCTGATTTCAGTGCCAGCATGAAGTTAGAAAAGTCCGCTTTCGAAGCGAGAAGCGGCCGCGATGGCCGAGTACCGGAAGCACGCGGCTACGCAGGTCAGTTCTCTTCAGGTGCGCAGGGGGATACGCGATGTTGAACAGCAGACGATCGCTCGCTGATTATTTCCTGGGCCATCGGTCGTGCATGCCTATCAGCAGGCTGGCGGCCGGCAGAGCCGAGCGGCGGATTCCTGATCTGCTACAGGTCGTTCGTGTCACCCGAAATTTCGGCAAGGGCACCAAGAACCACGCGCGTGCCGAGTGTCAAATTCATCTAATGACAGCCCGGCAAGCCCCACTGCCATGTTCCTCAAAGTGTCCAAAAATCCCGGAAACCTTAGATGGCATAACGCCGGAAACGCAGGCTGCAACTGGCGAATTGGCTATTTCGCAGAGCTAATGCTGCATCATGGGGGTGTGCCCGGCCCAGTCGTTTGGCACGGCCGGCGCGGCTTGCGACGACGGGGCGGGCTGGGTCACGCGCTCAGTTGCGGGGTCCGGTGGGGCTGGATGACCTGCAGTAGCTGGGAGAAGATCTTCGGGTTGCCGGCGATGATGTTGCCGGTGGCGAGGTAATTGGTTTCGCCGGCGAGGTCGCCGACGAGGCCGCCGGCCTCGGTGATCAGCAGCGTGCCGGCCGCCATGTCCCAGGGACTCAGGCCGAACTCCCAGAAGCCGTCGGTGCGGCCGCAGGCGACGTAGGCGAGGTCGATCGAGGCAGCGCCGGGGCGGCGCAGGCCGGCGGTCTTCTGCGTCAATTCGCGGAAGATGGCGAGATAGGCGTCGGCGTGGTCGAACATGCGGTAGGGAAAGCCGGTGCCGATCAGCGCCTCGGCCAGCTTCGGCCGCTTGGAAACGCGAATGCGCTTGTCGTTGAGGAAGGCGCCGCCACCCTTGCTGGCGGTGAACAGCTCGTTGCGCGTCGGGTCGTAGACCACGGCCTGGTTCATCACGCCCTTGTGGGCAAGGCCGATGGAAACCGCATATTGCGGAAAGCCGTGGATGAAGTTGGTGGTGCCGTCGAGCGGATCGATGATCCACTGGTACTCGCTGCCATTCTCCTCGCCGGAGCTGCCGGTCTCCTCTGCCAGGATCGCGTGCTTCGGGTAAGCTTCGCGGATGGTGTCGATGATCGCGGCCTCGGCCGCACGGTCCACTTCGGTGACGTAGTCGCTCTGCTGCTTGACGCCGACCGTCAGCCGCTCGACGTCGTGGCTGGCGCGGTTGATGATCTGACCGGCGCGGCGCGCGGCCTTGATGGCGATATTGAGCGTGGGATGCATGATGGTCCGAACTGCACGGCTGCGAAGGCCGCGATTCTAATATGAACACTACCCAGCCGCTTGCCTCGACGCTCTCCCGCATCCGCGTCGTCCTCTCGCGCACCAGCCATCCAGGCAACATCGGCGCCGCCGCGCGGGCGATGAAAACCATGGGCCTGTCGCGCCTGGTGCTGGTGGCACCGCGCTTCTTCCCCGACCCGCAGGCCGTGGCCATGGCCGCCGGTGCAACCGATGTGCTCGAGGCGGCGCAGGTCTGCGCCACGCTGGAAGAGGCGCTGGCCGGCACCGTTTTCGCCACCGCCATGACGGCGCGCCGGCGCGAGCTGGCGACCGAGCCGCTGTGGGTGCGCGAGGCGATGGCCGAGGTGGCCACACAATTGGGGCCGGAGACGAGCGGCGAGGTGGCCATCGTCTTCGGCAACGAGACTTCGGGCCTCTCCAACGAGGAACTGGCGCTATGCCCGCGCTGGGCGATGATTCCCTGCAATCCCGAATGGACGTCGCTCAACCTGGCGGCGGCGGTGCAGATCGCCTGCTACGAGCTTCGCCTGGCAAAAGTCGGCACTGGCGCCACGCCGGTGGTGGCCGATGCCGGCGAGCGGGCGACCTTCGACGAGGTCGAGGGACTCATCGGCCACATCGAATCCGCAGCCCTGGCCAGCGGCTTTCTCGACCCGGCCTCGCCCAAGCGGCTGATGCACCGGTTGCGGCGCCTGTTCTCGCGCGCCGCGCTCGAAAAGGTCGAGGTCAACATCCTGCGCGGGCTCATCGCCAGCCTGTTGGAGAAGCGCAATTCGCGGTCGCCGGAGTGAAAGTTGACCGCTGGCGTCGGATATAATCGACGACTTCCATTTCGTTCCCGGGCCGCCCCATGTTCGACCGTCTGCGTGAAGACATCGCCTGCGTTTTCCAGCGCGATCCCGCGGCACGCACGCAGTGGGAAGTGCTGACCTGCTACCCCGGCCTGCACGCGCTGACGCTGCACCGTTTCGCCCACTGGCTTTGGGGACATCGGCTGCGCTGGCTGGCGCGCCTCACCTCCCATTTCACGCGCTGGATGACCGGCATCGAGATCCATCCGGGCGCCACCATCGGCCGCCGTGTCTTCATCGACCATGGCATGGGCGTGGTCATCGGCGAGACGGCCGAGATCGGCGACGACTGCACCCTGTATCACGGCGTGACGCTGGGCGGTACCTCATGGAACCGGGGCAAGCGCCACCCGACGCTGGAGCGCGGCGTGGTGATCGGCGCCGGCGCCAAGGTGCTCGGCCCCATCATCCTGCACGAGGGTGCCAAGGTCGGCTCCAACGCGGTGGTGGTGCGCGAAGTGCCGGCCGGCGCGACGGCGGTGGGCATCCCGGCGCGCATCGTCGATGCCGGTGACGATTCAGCGCGCCAGGAGAAGGCCGAGAACCTCGGCTTCTCGGCGTATGCCGTGACCAAGGACGAGGGCGATCCCCTGGCCCTGGCGATCCATGGCCTGCTCGATCACGCAGTCGAGACCGACCGCCGCATCGCGGTTTTGCTCGCTCATCTCGAACGCTGCGGCGTGCCGCTCGCCGACGAGATGGCGACGGCCGACCAGTTCGATCCCAAATATCTCTCGAAAATAGTTGACTGATTTCGTCGGAATCATTAAAGTCGATAAAAACGCTCAGGTATTGATTGCCGGGGCGCCGACCCCAAGTGAAGATCGAACCGGAAAGGATTAAAAAATGAGACTGACGACAAAAGGACGTTTTGCCGTAACCGCGATGATCGATCTGGCCCTGCGCCAGCACGACGGCCCCGTCACCCTGGCCGGCATCGCCGAGCGCCAGAAGATTTCCCTGTCCTACCTCGAGCAGCTGTTCGGCAAGCTGCGCCGCCACCAGCTGGTGTCCAGCGTGCGCGGTCCCGGCGGTGGTTACTGCCTGGCCAAGAGCCTGGAGACGGTGTCGGTCGCCGACATCATCCGCGCTGTCGACGAGCCGCTCGACGCAACCAGCTGCGGCGGCAAGCGCGACTGCCATGGCCATGACCAGCCGTGCATGACGCACAACCTCTGGACCAGCCTCAACGAGCGTATGTACGACTACCTGAGCTCGGTGCATCTGGGCCAACTGGTACACGAGCAACGCAACCGGCCCGAGTGCGCCATGAAGTCCGAGCCGCGCGGCGAGCGCCGCCCGCGCCGCATGACTGTGGTAGCCACCGCCTTCTGATCGGTCCGCCAGCTGCCATGTTCCAGCCGAGCTACCTCGATTACAACGCCACGACGCCGGTGCATCCGGCCGTGCTCGAGGCCATGCTGCCGTATTTTTCGCGGCAACATGGCAACGCCTCGAGCCGGCACGAATACGGCCGCGCCGCCCGGCGGGCGATCGACGAGGCGCGGCAACGCGTGGCCTATGCCGCCGGTGCGCACCCGACCGAGGTGGTATTCACCAGCGGCGGTTCGGAAGCCAACAACCTGTTTATCAAGGGCGCGGCCGCTGCCATGAAGCCGGGCACCGTCGCCGTTTCGGCCATTGAACACCCTTGCGTGCGCGAACCGGCGAAGCAACTCGCCCGCGGCGGCTGGCGGCTGCGCGAGATCGCGGTCGATGCCGATTGCCGTATCGCCAGCGCCGACTTTTCCGCCGCGCTGGCCGAGCAGCCGGAACTGATTTCGGTGATGCTGGCCAACAATGAAACCGGCGTGGTGCAGGACGTTGCCGCCTACGCCGAACAGGCGCGACCGGGCCGTCCCTGGTTCCACACCGACGCCGTGCAGGCCTTCGGCAAGCTGCCGGTCAATTTCCGCGAGCTCAATGGACAAGGCGTCCATGCCATGACGCTGTCAGCGCACAAGATCGGCGGTCCCAAGGGTGCCGGTGCCTTGATCGTCGACAAGCGCGTCGAACTGCAGCCGCTGATCGCCGGCGGCGGCCACGAGCGCGGTCTGCGCTCGGGCACCGAGAATGTGCCGGCCATCGTCGGCTTCGGCCTCGCCTGCGAACTGGCCACGGCCAACCTCGCCGGGAAGGCAGTCAGCGCTGGCCTGCTGCGTGACGAGCTGGAGCGCCGCCTCGGCGAGCTCGGTGCCACCATTTTCGGCGCGGCAGTTCCGCGCCTGCCCAATACTGTTTACTTCGCGCTGCCCGGCATCGATGGCGAGACCCTGGTCGGCAAGCTTGACCGCGCCGGCTTCGCCGTCGCCAGCGGCGCCGCCTGCTCCTCGGCCAATCCCGAAGCCTCGCACGTGCTGCTGGCGATGGGCGTTACTCCCGGACTGGCGCGTGGCGCCGTTCGTGTGAGCCTTGGCGCAGACAGCAGCCCAGCCGACGTCAGCGGATTTCTTGCTGCCCTCGCCGATACGCTACGGCAACTAAATCAACTGTCCGCCCTGGTTCACTAGGCGGTCTTTCCCACGGAGATTTACCCGATGATCAAGTTTCCCATCTACCTCGACTATTCCGCCACCACGCCGGTCGATCCGCGCGTCGCCGCCAAGATGATTCCCTGGCTGACCGAGCACTTCGGCAACCCGGCCTCGCGTTCGCATTCCTATGGCTGGGAAGCCGAGAAGGCCGTCGAGGACGCGCGCGAGGAAGTCGCCAAGCTGGTCAATGCCGACCCCAAGGAAATCATCTGGACCTCAGGTGCGACCGAGTCGAACAACCTCGCCATCAAGGGTGCCGCGCACTTCTACGCCAGCACCAAGGGTAAGCACATCGTCACCGTCGCCACCGAGCACAAGGCCGTGCTCGACACCTTCAAGGAACTGGAGCGCCAGGGTTTCGAGGCGACCTACCTCGAGCCGCAGCCCAATGGCCTGATCACGCTCGAACAGTTCAAGGCCGCGCTGCGCAAGGACACCGTGCTCGCCTCGGTGATGGCGGTCAACAACGAGATCGGCGTGATCCAGCCGATCGCCGAGCTGGGCGAGATCTGCCGCGAGGCCGGCGTGATCTTTCACGTCGATGCGGCGCAGGCCACCGGCAAGATGCCGATCGATCTTTCGAAACTGAAGGTCGACCTGATGTCCTTCTCGGCGCACAAGACCTACGGACCCAAGGGCATCGGCGCGCTCTACGTCCGGCGCAAGCCGCGCATCCGCCTCGAGGCGCAAATGCACGGCGGCGGCCACGAGCGCGGCATGCGCTCGGGCACGCTGGCGACGCACCAGATCATCGGCATGGGCGAGGCCTTCCGCATCGCCCGCGAGGAAATGGCCACCGAGAACGAGCGTGTCCGCATGCTGCGCGACCGCCTGCTCAAGGGCGTGCAGGACATCGAGGAAACCTACGTCAATGGCGACCTCGAGCAGCGCGTGCCGCATAATTTGAACATCAGTTTCAACTACGTCGAGGGTGAGTCGCTGGTGATGGCGGTGAAGGACATCGCGGTGTCCTCCGGCTCCGCCTGTACCTCGGCCTCGCTCGAACCGTCCTACGTGCTGCGTGCGCTGGGCCGCTCCGACGAACTGGCGCACAGCTCGATCCGCTTCTCCATCGGCCGCTTCACCACCGAGGAGGAGATCGACTACACGATCAAGCTGCTCCACGACAAGTTGGGCAAGCTGCGCGAACTGTCGCCCCTGTGGGAAATGTTCAAGGACGGCATCGATCTGAACACCGTGCAATGGGCTGCTCACTAAGCATCTGTAACGAAAGGGAAGCAATCATGTCTTACAGCACCAAGGTCATCGATCACTACGAGAATCCCCGCAACGTCGGCTCCTTCGCCAAGGACGACGACAGCGTCGCCACCGGCATGGTCGGCGCACCCGCCTGCGGCGACGTCATGAAACTTCAGCTCAAGGTCGGCAAGGATGGCATCATTGAGGACGCGAAGTTCAAGACCTACGGCTGCGGTTCGGCCATCGCCTCCAGTTCGCTGGTGACCGAATGGGTCAAGGGCAAGACGCTGGATCAGGCGCTGGACATCAAGAACACCCAGATCGCCGAAGAACTGGCGCTGCCGCCGGTCAAGATCCATTGCTCGATCCTCGCCGAGGACGCCATCAAGGCGGCCGTCGCCGACTACAAGAAGAAGCACGGAGAATAATGATGGCCGCTTGTTCCACCACCTCGCCGGAAGCGGCCGCCAAGGCCCAGGCTGTCCCATCGGCCTGGCAGGGCGTCGAACGCTCGTTGCCGGTGACGCTCTCCGAAGCGGCGGCCGGTCACATCGCCAGGTTCATCGCCAAGCGCGGCAAGGGTATCGGCATCCGCCTCGGGGTGCGTACCTCGGGCTGCTCGGGCATGGCCTACAAGCTTGAGTTCGCCGATTCGGCGAACCCGGAGGACATCGAGTTCGTCAGCCACGGCGTCACCGTCCTGGTCGATCCCAAGAGCCTGCCGTATCTGGCGGGCACCGAGCTCGACTACACCAAGGAAGGCCTCAACGAAGGGTTCAAGTTCAACAACCCCAACGTCAAGGACGCCTGCGGCTGCGGCGAGAGCTTCAACGTCTGATGGATTTCGGCCAGGATCATTACGCGCTGTTCGGTCTGCCGCGCGGCTTTGCCGTCGACCTGGTGGAGCTGGAACGGCTGTACCGCGAGGTTCAGGGACGCGTCCATCCGGACAAGTTCGCCCAGGCTGGTGACGCCGAGCGGCGGCTGGCGATGCAGCAGGCGACTCATGCCAATGAGGCCTACCTGACGCTCAAGTCGCCGCTCAAGCGCGCCCAGTACCTGCTGCACCTCGCCGGCCACGATCCGCAGATCGAGCACAACACGGCGATGCCGACGGACTTCCTGATCGAGCAGATGGAGTGGCGCGAGGCGGTGGCCGAGGCGCGCGAGGCCGCGGATGTGGCCGAGCTCGAGCACCTGCATCACCGCCTGCGCAAGGAAATCTCGGCGCAGTACGATACATTGCACGAGGCGCTGGACGGGCATCTTGATTACAGCCAAGCGGCCGATCTGGTTCGCCAGCTGATGTTCCAGGAAAAACTGCTGCACGAAATCAACGACGCGCTCGAAGTCGTCGAAGCCTAAACAACAAAATCACGATGGCACTACTCCAGCTTTCCGAGCCCGGCGAGTCCGCGGCTCCCCACGAACACCGCCTCGCCGTCGGCATCGACCTCGGCACCACCAACTCCCTGGTCGCAACGGTGCGCAGCGGCATGGCCGTCGTGCTCAGCGACGAACAGGGGCGTTCTCTGCTGCCCTCCGTGGTCCATTACAACGGCGCGGCCGTCGTCGGCTACGAAGCCCAGGCCCTGCAGTCGGTGAACCCCAGGAACACCATCGTCTCGGTTAAGCGCTTCATGGGCCGCGGCCGCAAGGACATCGCCCATATCGAGTCCATGCCCTACGACTTCGTCGACGCCGAAGGCATGGTCAAGCTGCGCACCGCCACGGGCATCAAGAGCCCGGTGGAGATTTCCGCCGACATCCTCAAAGTCCTGCGCGACCGGGCCGAGTCCTCGCTGGGCGGCGACCTCACCGGCGTCGTCATCACCGTGCCGGCCTACTTCGACGACGCCCAGCGCCAGGCCACCAAGGATGCGGCCCGGCTGGCCGGACTCAATGTGCTGCGCCTGCTCAACGAACCGACTGCGGCGGCCATCGCCTACGGCCTCGACAATGCCTCCGAGGGCATCTTCGCCGTCTATGACCTCGGCGGCGGCACCTTCGACATTTCCATCCTCCAGCTGTCCAAGGGCGTGTTCCAGGTGCTGGCCACCGGCGGCGATTCTGCCCTGGGCGGCGACGACTTCGACCAGCGCGTGTTCTGCTGGATCATCGAGCAGGCCAAGCTGGCCCCGCTGTCGCCGCAGGATGCCCGCCTGCTGCTGACCCACGCGCGCGAGGCCAAGGAATACCTGACCGCGCATGGCGAAGCACCGGTGACGGTGCGGCTGGGCAGCGGCGAATACGTCGACGTCAAGCTGACCACCGCGATCTTCAGCGAGATCACCAGGAACCTGGTGCAGAAGACGCTGACGCCGACGCGCAAGGCGCTGCGCGATGCCGGCCTCGGGCCCGAAGACATCAAGGGCGTGGTGATGGTCGGCGGCTCCACCCGCATGCCGCAGATCCAGCGCGCCGTCGCCGACTACTTCGCCCGCGAGCCGCTCAACAATCTCGATCCCGACAAGGTGGTGGCGCTCGGCGCCGCCATCCAGGCCAACCTGCTGGCCGGCAACCGCGCCGCCGGCGACGACTGGCTGCTGCTCGACGTGATCCCGCTGTCGCTGGGTCTGGAGACCATGGGCGGCCTGGTGGAGAAGGTCCTGCCGCGCAATTCGACGATTCCCGCCGCGCGCGCCCAGGAATTCACCACTTTCAAGGAT
This sequence comes from uncultured beta proteobacterium, assembly GCA_963709555.1. Taxonomy (GTDB): domain Bacteria; phylum Pseudomonadota; class Gammaproteobacteria; order Burkholderiales; family Rhodocyclaceae; genus Sulfurisoma. The sequence goes on from CAVPWR010000003.1 coordinate 353,012, forward strand.
GGCCAGACGGCGATGGCCCTGCACGTGGTGCAGGGCGAGCGCGAACTGGTCTCCGACTGCCGCAGCCTGGCCCGCTTCGAGTTGCGCGGCATTCCGCCGATGGTGGCGGGTGCGGCGCGCATCCGCGTCACCTTCCAGGTCGATGCCGATGGCCTGCTGTCGGTGAATGCGCGCGAGCAGACCACCGGGCACGAGGCCCATGTCGAGGTCAAGCCGTCCTACGGCCTGAGCGATGACGAAATCACTTCGATGCTCAAGGACAGTTTCAATCATGCCTCCGACGATGCCTTCCGCCGCGCCCTGCGCGAGGCGCAGGTCGAGGCGCAGCGTTTGATCGAGGCCGTGCAGTCGGCGCTGAAAGAGGATGTCCAGCTGCTTTCCAACATGGAAAGCGCCCACATCGAATCCCTGCTGGCGCGCCTGCAGTCGGTCATCATCGGCGACGATCGCCGTGCCATCGACGATGCCATGGACGCGCTCAACAAAGGCACCGCCGAGTTCGCCGGGCGGCGCATGAACCAGGGCGTGCAGCGCGCGCTCGCCGGAAGGAAGGTTTCAGAGGTATGACCCAGATCATCGTTCTTCCCCATGTCGAACTCTGCCCCGAAGGAGCCATCATCGAGGCGCCGGTCGGCCAGTCGATCTGCGACGCACTGCTCGAGAACGACATCGACATCGAGCACGCCTGCGAAAAGTCCTGCGCCTGCACCACCTGCCATGTCGTGATCCGCGAGGGCTTCAATTCGCTCGAGCCCGCCGAGGAAATCGAGGAGGACCTGCTCGACAAGGCCTGGGGTCTGGAGCCGTCCTCGCGCCTGTCCTGCCAGGCGCTGGTCACGGCGACGCCGCTGGTGATCGAGATTCCGAAGTACACCATCAACATGGCCAAGGAAGGACACTCCAAAAAATGAAGTGGACCGACACCCTCGACATTGCCATAGAACTCGCCGAGCGCCATCCCGAGATCGACCCCAAGACCGTCAATTTCGTCGACCTCATGCGCCTGGTGATGGCGCTGCCCGGCTTCGAGGAGAACGAGCAGCATTGCGGCGAGAAGAAACTGGAAGCCATCCAGATGGCGTGGATGGAAGAACTGGAGTAATCATGCGACCGGGACGCGCCAGCCTGGGTATCGCCATTCTGTCCGTCGCATTGGCCGCTGCCCTCCCGGCACTGGCCGACCAGCCGGTCGGCATCACCGCGGCCTTGCCCTACGTCGATGTCGTGCATGACGGCAAGCCCTTCCGCATCCAGCGCGAGCCCGACAACCTCAACGAGGTCGAACCCGAGTTCGCGCTGACATCCCGCCCCTGTCCGCCGTTCTGCATCCAGCCGATGCAACTGGCGCCCGGGGTCGAAACCATCGCCGAACTCGAGTTGATCGACTACCTGCGCCGCCTCTCCACCGGTGCCCCCATCATGGTGATCGACTCGCGCGAGGAGCCTTGGCTGCAGCGCACCGGCATCATCCCCGGCGCCATGCACCTGACCTGGACCCAGCTGCATCCGGCCCATACCGACAGCGCGAAGATCGCCGACACCCTCGAGTTCGTCTTCGGCGCCTCCCGCACCGGCACGCTGTGGAACTTCGAGAACGCCCGCATCGCCGTCTTCTACTGCAACGGCGCCTGGTGCGGCCAGTCGCCGACCAACATCAAGCAGCTGCTGGCGCTCGGTTATCCGGCGCACAAGCTCAAGTGGTACCGCGGCGGCATGCAGGCATGGAAGGGCCTCGGACTGTCCACGGCGCCGTTCGCCAAGAAGAAGTGACCTTGCCGGAAGCCTGCGCCGCCCTCCTCGACACCCATTGCCACCTCGACGCCGCGGAGTTCGATGCCGACCGCGCGGCGGTGGTCGCGGCGGCAGCGCGGGCCGGCGTTGCCGGCATCGTCGTGCCGGCGGTCGAGCGCGCCAATTTCGGCGCGGTGGCCAGCGTCTGCCGCGAGTTCCCTGCTTGCGCGCCGGCCTACGGCATTCACCCGATGTACGTCGACCGCGCGGAGCCGGCCGACCTCGACGCGCTGCGTGCGACGCTGCAACGCGAGCCGGCGGTTGCAGTCGGCGAGATCGGCCTAGACCGATTACGTCGAACCGCGCGACGAGGGCCGCCAGGAGTTCTACTTCGTCGAGCAGCTGAAGATCGCCCGCGATTGCGGCCTGCCGGTGATCCTGCACGTGCGTCGCGCCATCGACCCGATCCTCAAGCAATTGCGCCGGATCGGCGTCGCCGGCGGCATCGCGCATGCTTTCAACGGCAGCCGCCAGCAGGCCGACGAGTTCATCAAGCTCGGCTTCGTCCTCGGTTTCGGCGGCGCCATGACCTACCCGCGGGCGGCCCGCATCCGCGAGCTGGCGGCGACGCTGCCGCTGGCAGCCATTGTCCTCGAGACCGACGCCCCGGACATCCCGCCGGCCTGGCGGGTCGGCGCGCGCAACACGCCGGACCAGCTGCCGCGCATGGCGGCGGAGCTGGCGGCCCTGCGCGATTTGCCGGTGGCGGATATCATAGCGGCCACCTCGCGCAATGCCCGCCGGGTGCTGTCCCGCCTCGCGCACTGAGTTTCAACAACCCCGACCAACAAGGAGAAGCTCCATGAGCACCACCGTTACCCTGCAAGGCAATCCTGTTCCCGTCGACGGCGACCTGCCGGCCAAGGGCGCCAAGGCTCCCGCAATGACCCTGACCAATGGCGAACTCGCCGACGTCTCGCTGCAGAACTTCGCCGGCAAGCGCAAGGTACTGAACATCGTGCCCAGCCTCGATACGCCGACCTGCGCCACCTCGACCCGCAAGTTCAACGAAAAGGCCGCCGCCCTGAACAACGCCGTCGTGCTGGTGGTTTCCGCCGATCTGCCCTTCGCCGCCGGCCGCTTCTGCAGCACCGAGGGCCTCAAGAACGTCGCCCACCTCTCCACCTTCCGTCATCCCGAGTTCATGAAGGCCTGGGGCGTGGCCATCGCCGGCGGCCCGCTGGTCGGCGTCACCGCGCGCGCCGTGGTCGTGCTCGACGAGAACGATACGGTGCTGCACAGCGAGATGGTCGGCGAGATCGCCAACGAGCCGAACTACGACGCGGCGCTCAAGGCGCTGGGCTAAGCACGGCCCCCGGCCGGCCCTGCCCGGCCGGCTTCCTCCCTCTCTCTAGCCGAAGCCACGGGGCTGGGCGTAGAATCGCCGCGATGAATATCGTGCGCCGATCGACTCCGCCTCGCCTCCGCCGGCTTGGCGTCCTTGTATTGTCATGGCTGGGGCATGGGCGCAGGAGCAGCCTCTGCCCCAGGTCACGGTGAGTCTGCCCGGGCCGGGCAGCACGGTGTCGCTGCCGCTTGAGATCGCCATCAGTCTCGGCTACGACAAGGCCGCGGGGATTTCGATCAAGCCGAAGTACATCCTCGGGGGCAGTGCGCCGGTGCGCGACCTGCAATCCGGCCTCTCCGACTTCGTCATGCACGGCATGCCGGCGGCGATGCTCAATCATCTGCAGGACGAGCACTATGTCACGCTGATGCCCATCGACGACTTGCCGCAGTACGTCTTGATGGTGCGGCGCGAGCTCAAGGGCAAGGTCAGGTCGCCGCGCGATCTGGCCGGTCATGCCATCGGCATCCACGCCAATTCTCTGAAAAACAAGACGACCGCGCATCAGTTGATGGAACTGTTGTTGCATGGGGCAGGCGTGGGCAGCGACAAGGTGCGCTTCGTCGCCCAGGGCTCGGATTGGTCCAGCGTATCGTCGGCTTATCGCTCGGGTGCGATCGATGCCGGGTTGGTCGACGAGCCCTTCGCTACCCGGCTGGTGGCGGAGAATCTGGCTTACCCGATTTTCAACAGCACCAATCGCGACGACCAGCGCCGCTTTGCCGGTGCCGGCTTCCTGCGCGTGGCCCTCCACGGTATGCGCGATCGCATCGAGGCGCAACCGTTCGGCGCCGAGCGCATGGTGCGGACTATGCAGCAGGCCCTGCGCTGGATAGCGACCCACACGCCGGAGCAGATCGTCGATCAGCTGGCGCTTGCCGGCGAGGCGCGCGAATCGATGCTGACGGTGCTGCGCAAGAACCCGCGGCAGTACAGTCGCGACGGTCGCTTTTCGGCGGTGCAGTTGCGCGAAACGGAGATTTTCTTCCGCGCCAGCAACCCGGACAACGCCGCGGCGCAGCGTCTGGCCATCGACAGCATGATCATCGACCGCTGGGTCGGGCGCAAACCCTAGACCAGCGGCTGCGGCGCCTGGGCGAGGCCAAGCCCCTCGTGGTAAGCCTTGACCCAGGCGATGAAGGCCCTGGATTCGATTGCCGGCGAATAGTGGAAGCCCTGGGCGTAGTGGCAGCCCCAGCGGCGGACGACCTCGGCCTGCTCGGCGGTTTCGACGCCTTCGGCGACCGTCTTCAGCTGCAGGGTATGGCCAAGGGCGGCGACCATCTCGGCGATGCGCTCGCCCGAGCCGCCGCTGCCGATTTCGCGAACGAAGGCGCGATCGATCTTCATGACGTCGACCGGCAGGCGCTGCAGGTAGGCGAGCGAAGAGAAGCCGGTGCCGAAGTCGTCGATGGCGATGCCGACCCCGATTTCCTTGAGCGCGGCCAGGGTCGCGATGGTGGCCTCGACATCCTGCATCACCATGCTTTCGGTAATCTCGATCTCGAGCGTGCTCGCGGACAGGCCATGCTGCTCGATGAGCCGGCGCAGGCGCGGTGCGAAGAGGCCGGCGCGGAATTGCGGCATCGATACGTTGATGGCCATGCGCAGCTCGCCGAGGCCGGCATAGGTCCATTCGAGCAGCTGCCGGCAGGCCTCATTGACCACCCATTCGCCCAGTTCGACGATCAGGCCGGAGCGTTCCGCCAGGGGAATGAACTGGTCGGGCGGGACGAAGCTGCCGTCGTCGCGACGCCAGCGCAGCAGGGCCTCGGCACCGATGACGCGGCCGCTGGCGAGTTCGATCTGCGGCTGGAAGTAGAGCGCCATCCGTTGCTGCCGCATCGCCATGCGCAGCTCGTGCAGCAGTCCGAGGCGGCTGCGCGAATCGCGCGCCATGACTTCGGAATATTCGATGTACTCGCCGCGCGTCTGGCGCTTGGCCCGGCCGACGGCGATCAGGGCTTGTTGCACAGCCTCGCCGGCCCGCCACGCCTCGCCCGTGAGGCGGACGACGCCGAGCGAGGCGGACACGGTCAGCGGCAGGTCGCCATCGAGCATGAAGGGCTCGCGGAATAATCCGATCAGCGCCTCCGGCGAGACCGAGGCGGAAGGTCCGGTGACGGCGAAAATGTCGCCGGAGATGCGGGCCAGGGTCACGTCCCCGGGCAGCGCTTCGCGCAGCCGCCGGGTGGCCGCCACCAGCAGGAGGTCGCCGAAGCTGCTGCCCAAGGCATCGTTGATGTCGGAAAAATGGTCGATATCGACGACGCAGAGGGTGAGCGGTGCTCCACCGGCCGCCCGCAGGACGACGAGTTCCTCGATGAGGCGGCGGCGATTCGGCAGGCCGGTGAGGGTGTCGAAGTAGGCCAGGTGGTTGAGGCGCTGGAAAAGATGGACGTTGGCGTAGCCGACCGAAATGTTGGCGGTGAACACCTCCAGCAGCTGGCGGTCCAGCGGGGCGAGTGAAACCGGGGAATCGATATAGACCGCCGCCTCGCGATCCTCGAACGTGAGGTAGATCACGCTGGTGGTGCCGTGGACCACGCTGTGGCGCGAGTTCATGCAACGGGTGATCTCGTCGCGGATGTGCCCGTCGTCGATTTCCTCGATCGTATGGCCGATCTGGGCAGCGTAGCGGCCGACGGCGCTGATGACATAGAGATGATCGCGGTCGCTGGCGTCGAACGGGTCGCCGCGCTGGGCGCAGACCACGCCGTTGGCAGGGATCCCCAGCACCGAAGCGATCTGGGTCAGCACGCCCTCGGCAAAGCCCTCGAGGGCGCGCCGCTCGAAGAGCGCGGCCGAGGCGTGAACGATCTTTTCCAGGCCCCTGCGGCTTTCCGAGATCGTCTGGATCTGTTCGTAGGAGCGGATCGCCGCGGTCAGCGAGGTGATCAGCCGCGTGCGGGTGAGCTCGGACTTGGTGCGGTAGTCGTTGATGTCGTAGTTGCTGATGACCTCGATCTCGGGGGCGTAGCCGGGCTGGCCCGTGCGCAGGATGATGCGCGCCTCGGTCAGTTGCAGATCCTCGCGGATGACCTTGACCATGCGCAGGCCGGTATCCTCGCTTTCCATGACGACGTCGAGGAAGATCACCGCGACGTCGGCGTTGGCCTCGAGCATGGTGCGGGCCTCGTCGGCACTGTAGGCATGGAGGAAATGCAGCGGGCGACCATGCACCACCAGGTCCTTGAGCGCGAACAGCGTCGCGCTATGCACCTGCTCGTCGTCATCGATGATGAGAATCCGCCAGCCGTGGTGCGCGGCCGCTGCGATGTCGGCGGGGGCTTCATCCGCGAAAGTGAGGAGGTCGTCATCGCTCATGGCAGGGATCTCAGGTGTTGGCAGAGTCTTTTGCGGGCGGCGCCACACGGGGCAGGATGAGCACGAAGCGGGTGCCTTCCCCTGCTGCGCTGCTGACGCTGATGCGGCCGCCCAGCGTCCGGGTGACGATACTATAAACGATGTGCAGGCCGAGGCCGCTGCCGCCGCGGCCGAGGCGGGTGGTGAAGAACGGGTCGAAAATCCGCGGCTGAATCTCCTTCGGAATTCCTGCGCCATTGTCGCTGACCTCGAGCTGTACCTGCCGCTCGTCCCACTCGCGCACGGCGATGGTGATGACCCCGGCAGGGACGAATTCGAGGCCGTGGATCATGGCGTTGGTGACGAGGTTGCTCAGTACCTGGCCGAGCGGGCCAGGATAGCTGTCGAGCTGGATGCCTGCGGCAATGTCGCTCTCGATGCGGTGCGCCGTCTGCTTGAACTGGGGTCGCAGGGCGAGCAGCACATCGTTGACGACCCGGCCGAGTTCGAAGCTGCGGCGCTGGGCGCTGGTCTGGTCGACGGCGAGCTGCTTGAAGTGGCCGATCAGTTCGGCGGCCTGCTGCAGATTTTGCGAGAGCATGGCCGAAGCCTCTCCCGCCTGGCTGACATAGGTGTCGAGGGTGCTGCGCTTGAGATTGCCGGCGGTGAGCTGTTCGGCAAAGTCGCGGGTCTTGTCGGCGAAGGTGCTGGCCACCATGACGCTGTTGCCAAGCGGGGTGTTGAGTTCGTGGGCGACTCCGGCCACCATGGCGCCGAGCGAAGCCAGTTTCTCGGTGCGCACCAGCTCGTCCTGCGCATGCTCGAGGGTCGTCAGCGCGCCGCGCAGTTGCTCATTGCTGGCAGTCAGGGCGGCGGTGCGCTCGGCGACGCGCCGCTCGAGCTCTTCGTTCATCGTTTCGAGCTGGCGCTGGGACTGCTTGATGTCGGTGATGTCGCGGATGATGGCGACCAGCAGATGCTCTTCGCCGATGACGATCGTCGCGGCCGATACCAGACCGACGCGCCGCTCGCCGCCCTTGCGGCCGAGGGTGAATTCGAAGTCGCGGATGGCGCCGTCGCGGTCGATGATCTGCCGCATCGCATCGCGCTGAGCGGGGTCGCTCCAGATGCCGAGTTCGAGGGAAGTCCGGCCGATGGCCTCTTCGCGCCGCCAGCCGGAGACGCGCTCGAAGCCTTCGTTGGCGTCGAGCACCATGCCGTCATCGAGGCGGGTGATGGTGATGTAGTCGGGGCTGCCCTGGAAGATGCGCGAGAATTTTTCTTCCGACAGGCGCAATTCGCGCTCGGCCTGCTTGCGCTTGGTGATGTCGCGCAGGGTGTTGACCAGGTGGCGTTCTCCGCCCAGCGAGATCGCCGAGGAGGACAGCAGGCAGGTCTTGCGGCTGCCGTCGCGGCAGCCCAGGGTGACTTCCAGGTTGCGTACCTGGCCATCGGCATTCAGCCTGCGCAGCAATTCCTCCCGCTCTTCGGGTTTCGGCCACAGGCCCAGTTCGAGTGAGTCATGGCCGATGGCCTCATCGCGGGGCCAACCTGACATGTGCTCGAAGCCCTCGTTGGCATCGAGGATCAGGCCATCATCCATGCGGCTGATGGTGATGTAGTCGGGACTGCCATGGAATACCTTGGCGAATCTGTCCTGCGACAGGCGGAGAGCCAGCTCGGACTGGCGGCGAGCACTGATGTCGATCAGGCTGGCGCGGATCAGCTTGCGCGCGACATCGGGAAGCCGCGACAGGCGCACCTCGCAGGGGATCGTGCCGCCGGTGGCCGTGGCACATAGCCACTCGAAGGGTGCGTCGCCGCCACGATCGAGCCGTGCCGCCCATTCGAACGCCAGCGGTGGTGTCTCGGCGTTGTCCTTTCGCGGCGGCCGCAGGATGTTGATGCCCGCCGCACGCAGTTCATCGTGGCTGCGGCCGCAGAGGCGGCAGGCATTGGCGTTGGCCTCGACCAGGGTGCCGCGGTCGGCGTCGAACAGCACGATGGCGTCGGGGGCGCCCTCCACCAGGGCGAAGAAACGCTGCTCGTTGGCCTGCAGCTTGGCCAGGCTGACCTCTCGCTCCTGCTCCTCTCGCTCCTGCATCCGCCGGGCGTAGCGATAGAAGGCATAACTCCCGGCGAGGATCAATAGTGCCAGCGGCAAGCCCACCAGCAGACGGTTACGCCAGGCTGTCACCAGGCCGGCGCGGGACTGGCTGGCGACCGTATAGAGCGGGTGGTTGGCAACGCGGGCGATGGTGACCATGCGTTCGTCTGCGTCGACGCCGGTGATGGCCGTGTGGCTCGCTTCGCCATTGCCGCCGAGCGAGGCGATCAGCTGGGTCACCCGGTGCGCCAGGGGCTGACCGAAGAACTGCTTTGCCTGGTCGATGTCGAGCGGCACCGTGTGTTGCAGGTAACCGTCGTGGCGCAGGATGCCCAGGCGTACTTCGGCCGGCAGCAGCAGCCGGTTCCAGAGCATGTTCCTGTCCTGGAGGTTGAGGCTGCCTGAGAGTACCAGCGTGGGCCGGTTGCTGTCGTCGCGCAAGGCCAGTCGCATCGGAATCAGCCAGAGCTTGCGCCGCTCCTGATAGACGGTGCGGCTGATGACGAGGGAGGACTGCTCGAGGGCGGCCCGGAAACCGGCCGAGGTTTCGCTGTGGCTGAGCAGGTTGGGCAGGCGGGTGGCGAGGGTATCGAAGGTGGTGAATAGTTGCTCACCGTTGGGTAGCGCGATGTTGAGACCGGCGAACTCCGGGTACTGCGCGATGGCTTCGCGCAACACAGTCTGTGCCTCGACCGGTCGCCGCAAGGGATCGGTCGCCGCGACGCGCTGGCCGACCACACGGAAGATGCGCTCGTAGTGCAGCAGGCTGTCTTCTGTCGCCTGTCGAGCCAGGCGGTTGATCTGTACCAGGTTTTCGAGCTGGCGCTCTTCCAGGTCGCGCCAGCTGGCCAGGGCGAACAGCACGCTGCCTATGCCGTACAGGCCGAGAAAGAACAGCCAGAACAGTTGCAGCGGCAGACGACTGAATGGGCGAGGGAGGTCGGGCGGCACGACGGGAAAGAGTGGGATTTCGCGTGATGCTGGGGGCGCCATGCGACTTTGTCAATCCGCTCCCGGGCCGAAAAATACCGTGCGGCTGCAGTGGTAATGCAGCCGCGGCCGGCGCGTGCCGCTCAGTCGAGCACGTGCGAGACGAGGCCGTCGGCGAGCTTGGGTTCGAACCAGGTCGACTTCGGCGGCATCACTTCGTCGGCGTCGGCCACCGCCATCAGCTGGTCGAGGCCGGTCGGGTAGAGGGCGAAGGCGACGGCCATCTCGCCCGAGTCAACGCGGCGCTCGAGTTCCGCCAGGCCGCGGATGCCGCCGACGAAATCGATGCGCTTGTCGCGACGCAGATCGGTGATGCCGAGGATGGGGCCGAGCAGGTGGTCGGAGAGCAGGCTGACGTCGAGCCGCGCCACCGGATCGGTCGGGATCAGCTCGGGCCTGATGGTGAGCTTGTGCCACTGGCCGGCGAGATACATGCCGAATTCGCCGGGATGCGACGGCTGCACGCGCGCAGTCGCTTCCTCGACGGTGAAAGCCGCGGCGAGGCGTGCCGCCAGCGCCGACTTTTCGAGGCCGTTGAGATCGGTGACCACGCGGTTGTAGTCGAGGATGCGCATTTCGCGGTGGGGGAAGATCACGGCGAGGAAGTAGTCGCTGCTGCCGTCGCCGGCCGTGCCGCCGCTGCGGCGTGCCGCGGCGACGCGCGAGGCCGCGGCCGAGCGGTGGTGGCCGTCGGCGATGTAGAGCGCCGGCATCGCATCGAAGGCGGCGGTGATCTGCGCGATCAGCCCGGGATCGCGCATGACCCAGACCTGGTGGCGGATGCCGTCGTCGGCGGTGACGTCGGCTGCCGCCGTGCCGAGATGGGTCTGGCCCAGCAGCGCGTCCAGCACCGGATCCGACGGATAAGCCAGCAGCACCGGCCCGGTCTGGGCGTTGAGCGCCTCGATCTGGCGGACGCGGTCGTCCTCCTTGTCGGGCCGGGTGAACTCGTGCTTTTTGATGCGATTGCAGTCGTAGGCGGCGACCGAAGCGGCGGCGACGAGGCCGGTCTGCACATGGTCGCCCATGGTCAGGCGGTAGGCGTAATAGCAGTCGGCGTCATCGCGCTGCAGCACGCCGGCAGCGAGCATGGCCTTGAGGTTCGCCGCGGCCTTGGCATAGACCGCGGGGGCGTAGGGATCGGTTCCCGGCGGCAGGTCGATCTCGGGCTTGGAAATGTGCAGGAAGCTCCACGGTTTGCCGCTGGCGCGCATGCGGGCCTCGTCGGTCGACAGCACGTCGTAGGGCGGCGCGGCGACGTCGGCGGCGCGGCCGGGGGCCGGGCGCAGTCCGCGGAAGGGCTTGATCAGCGACATCGGATGGTTACTCCTTCGAACGCAGGGCGAGCGGGCCGCGCAGCGCCTCGCGCGCATCGCGAACCATCTTTTCGGTGGTCGCCCAGTCGACGCAGGCGTCCGTCACCGAGCAGCCGTACTTCAGCTGCGACAGATCGGCCGGTATCGGCTGGTTGCCCGACTCGATGAAGCTCTCGACCATGAGGCCGACGATGGAGCGGTTGCCGAGGCGGATCTGGTTGACGCAGTCGGTCATCACCAGCGGCTGCAGCTCCGGGTTCTTGTAGCTGTTGCCGTGCGAGCAGTCGATCACCATGTTCGGCGCCAGCTTGGCCTTGGCCAGCGCCTTTTCGGCGATGGCCACCGACACCGTGTCGTAGTTGGGACGGCCGCCGCCGCCGCGCAGCACCAAGTGGCCGTAACGATTGCCGCGCGTGCGCACCACCGAGGATCGGCCCTGCATGTTGATGCCGAGGAAACTGTGCGGGCTGGAGGCCGAGAGAATGGCATTGACGGCGGCGTCGAGCGAGCCGTCGGTGCCGTTCTTGAAGCCGACAGGCGTCGACAGGCCCGAGGACATCTCGCGATGCGTCTGCGATTCCGAAGTGCGGGCGCCGATGGCGGTCCAGGCGATGAGGTCGCCGACGTATTGCGGCGCGATCGGATCGAGCGCTTCGGTGCCGCAGGGCAGGCCGAGCTCGTTGAGGGCGATGAGGAACTCGCGCGCCTTCGACAGGCCGTCCTCGATGTGGAAGGAGTCGTCCATGTACGGATCGTTGATGTAGCCCTTCCAGCCGGTGGCGGTGCGCGGCTTCTCGAAATAGACGCGCATCACCAGCAGCAGGGTGTCGGCCACCTCGTCGGAGAGCGCCTTGAGCCGCCGGGCATAGTCGAGGCCGGCGACCGGGTCGTGGATCGAGCAGGGGCCGATGACGACGAAGAGGCGCGGGTCCGTGCGGTCGAGGATGCGCTCGATTGCGCGTCGCCCGGCGACCACCGTCTGCGCCGCCTTGTCGGTCAGCGGCAGGCGGGCGTGAATCTCTTCGGGCGTCGGCATCGGCGCGAAGGCTTCGATATTGAGGTTTTCTGTCTGTTGCATGGAAGGATTACCAGATGCGTTTGATGGAATAGGCGGAGAAGGCGCCGTCGGACGTCACGACCGGCAGCTTCCTGTTGGCGGCCTGCGCGACCAGCAGGCGGTCGAAGGGATCGCGGTGATGCGGCGGCAGGGTCTCGACGCCGGCGACGTCATCGAGTTCGATGCCCATCAGGCGAAAGCCGTTGGACTCGACGTGCTGTTTCATGAAGCGGGCCACCGGGCTGGCCAGCTTGATCTTGCCCTGGTTCGACTTGATGGCGATTTCCCAGGCGGTGACCAGGCTGACCCAGATTTCGTTGCCCGGCTTGCGGATGAAGGAGCGCGCCGCCGGCGACAGATCGGTGCCGCCGGCGATCCAGAACAGGAAAGCGTTGGTGTCGAGCAGTGCCGCCTTCACTGATAGTCCTCGAAGCCTTCCGGCATGGCGTCGAAGTCCGGCGCGATGTAGAGAATCTGCCCCGCCGCGGACCCCGGCTTGCGCTCGGTCACCGCCGGCTGAATGGGCACCAGCTTCAGCAGGGGCTTGTTGTCGCGGGCGATCACCACCTCTTCGCCCATCAGCGCCTTGCGCACGAGTTCGGAGAAATGGGCCTTGGCGTCGGCGATGTTGAACTGGTTCATGTTGGTCATCTTACATGACCAACATGGTGAGGGTCAAGCCGGACTTGCGGCTGAGTGCAGGAAGCGAGGTTGGCCGACAACCGGCCGTCCCAACGAAGCCTCCATCGGCCGATATCTGATTTTCTGAGGGCGAATGTCGCCGTCCCGCTAGAGCCGACTTTTATGGCTTCAGGCGCTTGAAGAGTTCCTTCACCGCCGCCACCCGATCCTTCAACGTGGCGGTTGCCTTCTGCCACGCCAGCTTGTCGGGCCCGGCGAGCTTGAAGGCGCGATCCTTCTGGATCAGCAGGATGATGTCGGCCGGGTCGATGGGCGGGTTGGGCGTGAGCTGGAGCTGGATGGCCTTGTCGCCGGCGTCGAGCTTGACCACGCCGAGCGGCTTGCCGAGCAGACGCAGGCGGTGTGTCTCGACCAGCGCCAGCGCCTGCTGCGGCAGGTCGCCGAAGCGGTCGATCAGTTCTTCCTGCAGGGCGCGCAGTTCGTCTTCGTCGTCGCAGTTGGCCAGGCGCTTGTAGAGCGTCAGGCGCTCGTGCACGTCGGGGCAGTAGGCGTCGGGCAGCAGGGCCGGGAAGTGCAGGTTGATCTCCGAGGTGACGCCGAGCGGCTGGGTGAGGTCGGGAATCTGCTTGCCTTCCTTGAGCGCTTTGACCGCGGCGTTGAGCATGCTGGTGTAGAGCGCGAAGCCGACCTCGTGGATCTCGCCGCTCTGGTTCTCGCCGAGCACCTCGCCGGCGCCGCGGATCTCGAGGTCGTGCATGGCGAGGAAGAAGCCGGAGCCGAGTTCCTCCATCGCCTGGATCGCCTCCAGCCTTCGCTTGGACTGCGCGCTGGGCTTGGCGTCCTGGTCGGTGAGCAGGTAGGCATAAGCCTGGTGGTGCGAGCGGCCGACGCGGCCGCGCAGCTGGTGCAGCTGGGCCAGGCCGAACTTGTCGGCGCGGTTGATGACAATGGTGTTGGCGTGCGGATTGTCGATGCCGGTCTCGATGATGGTCGAGCAGAGCAGGACGTTGTGCTTCTGCTGGGTGAATTCGCGCATGACGCGCTCGAGCTCGCGCTCGGGCAACTGGCCGTGGCCGACGACGATGCGCGCCTCGGGCAGCAGGGCCGCCAGCTTCTCGCGCATGTTCTCGATGGTGTCGACCTCGTTGTGGAGGAAATACACCTGGCCGCCGCGCTTGAACTCGCGCAGGCAGGCTTCGCGCACCAGCCCCTTCGACCAGGGCGAGACGAAGGTCTTGATCGCCAGGCGCCGCGAAGGCGGCGTGGCGATCACCGAGAAGTCGCGCAGTCCTTCGAGCGACAGGCCGAGCGTGCGCGGGATGGGCGTCGCGGTCAGCGTCAGCACGTCAACCTCGGCGCGCAGCGCCTTCAGGCTTTCCTTCTGCCGCACGCCGAAACGGTGCTCCTCGTCGACGATGACCAGGCCGAGGCGGGAGAAAGCCACGTCCTTCTGCAGCAGGCGGTGGGTGCCGATGAGGATGTCGATCTTGCCTTCGCCTAGCAGTTCGATGGCTTCCGTCTGCTCCTTCGCGCTCCTGAAGCGCGAGATTTCGGCGACCTTGATCGGCCAGTCGGCGAAGCGGTCGGAAAAGTTCAGGTAGTGCTGCTCGGCCAGCAGCGTGGTGGGGCAGAGCACGGCGACCTGCTTGCCGTCGGCGACGGCGACGAAGGCGGCGCGCATCGCCACCTCGGTCTTGCCGAAGCCGACGTCGCCGCAGACCAGCCGGTCCATCGGCTTGCCGGAGACCATGTCGCTGATCACGGCGCCGATGGCGGCGAGCTGGTCCGGCGTTTCCTCGAAGCCGAAGCCCTCGGCAAAGGCTTCCAGGTCGTGGGTCTTGAATGAAAAACTGTGGCCCTGGCGGGCGGCGCGCTGGGCGTAAAGGTGCAGCAGTTCGGCGGCGGTGTCGCGCACCTGCTCGGCCGCCTTGCGTCGGGCCTTTTCCCACTGGCCGCTGCCGAGGCGGTGCAATTCGATGGACTCGGGATCGACGCCGCTGTAGCGCGAGATGACGTGCAGCTGCGCCACCGGCACGTAGAGCGTGTCGCCGCCGGCATATTCGAGGTGGAGAAACTCTTCCATCTCGCCACCGAGATTCATGTGTACCAGGCCCTGGTAACGACCGATGCCGTGCGACTCATGCACCACCGGGTCGCCGATGCGCAGCTCCGACAGGTCGCGCAGCCAGCCTTCGAGGTTGGCGCGGCGCGTGGCTCCGCGCTTTCCCCGCGGGCGGGCGGTGGCGGCGTAGAGCTCGTTCTCGGTCGTGATCGCGAGCTGCGCCTCCGGCAGGACGAAGCCGCCGGAGAGCGGGGCGACGCCGAGCATGAATCTTTCGTCGGCGGCCAGGAAAGCGGCGAAATCGGCGCAGGGCGCGGCGTGCAGCGCGTGTTCGGCCAGATACTCGGCGATGGTCTCGCGCCGCCCCGGTGATTCGGCCAGCAGCAGGGTGCGCCCGGGGAAGGAGGTGAGATGGGCGCGCAGGCTGGCCAGCGGATCGTCGGCGCGGCGGTCGACGGCAATAGTCGGCGCTGGCGATACGGCGCAGGCGTCGCCGCTGGCAGGCAGGGCATAGGTGGCGAATGCCTTGGTCGCCACGAAGAACTGTTCGTCCGAGAGGAACAGCTCGGACGGCGGCAGCACCGGATGCGCCAGGTCGCCCTTGAGCATGTTGTGGCGGCTGGTCGTGTCCTTCCAGAATTCGCCGATCGCGGCAGACACGTCGTGGTGCAGCAGCAGGGTGGTGCCGTCCGGCAGGTAGTCGAAGAGCGTGGCCGTGCCATCGAAGAACAGCGGCAGGTAATACTCGATGCCGGCCGGCGGCGTACCCTGCGAGACGCTCTTGTACAGCCGGTTGCGCGAGGCGTCGCCCTCGAAGGTCTCGCGGTAGCGGCGGCGGAAGGTGTTGCGGCCGGCCTCGTCGAGCGGGAATTCGCGCGCCGGCAGCAGGTGGATTTCCGGCACGGGATAGAGCGTGCGCTGCGAATCGACATCGAAGACGCGGATGGTCTCGACCTCGTCGTCGAACAGTTCGATGCGGAAGGGCAGCGGCGCGCCGGTGGGGAAGAGGTCGATCAGCCCGCCGCGCACGCTGTATTCGCCGGCGGCGACGACCTGCGTCACATGCTGGTAGCCGGCGACGGTGAGTTGTTCGCGCAGCTTGTCCAGCGCGAGGTGTTGGCCACGGTCGACGAGGAAGCTGCGTGCTGCGAGGTATTCGCGCGGCGGCAGTCGCATCAGCGCGGTGGCCGCGGCCGTGATCAGCAGGTCGCATTCGCCGCGACTGACGGCGTTGAGGGTGGCCAGCCGCTCGGACACCAGGTCCTGGTGCGGCGAGAAGTTGTCGTAGGGCAGGGTTTCCCAGTCCGGCAGCAGATGCACGCGCAGCTGCGGCGCGAACCAGGCCACTTCCTCCTGCAGGCGTTGGGCGTCGAGCGGACTGGCGCTGACCACGCATAGCAGCGCGCCAGGCCGCACCAGCGCGGCGAGCGCCAGCGCGTCGGCGGAGCCGGAGAGGGCGGGCAGGGCGAGGCGCTGCCCGGGTTTGGGGGGCGCCTTCGGCACCAGGCAGGCGGTGAAGGCGTCGGGCAGCAGGGGGGGGAGGGCAGGCACGGGGGTGGAGGGGGTGAAACCAGGCGGCGGATTATACTTGCCCGCCTCTTCAACTTAGGGACCTGCGGCATCTGCGGCCTGTGTCGAGCCGATGCGGCGGCGGGCCACAACTTCCTTCCATCACATCCATGATCAGCGACCCCTGGTTCTACCTGGCCGCGATTTTCGGCGTGCTGATCGCCGGCATATCCAAGGCCGGCTTCGGTGGAGCATCCGGCGGCCTTTCGGTCGGCCTGATGGCGCTGGTGGTGGCGCCGCCGCAGGCGGCCGCGATCATGCTGCCCATCCTGCTGGTAATGGACGCGATCGGCCTGGCGGTGTTCCGCGGCAAGTTCGACGGCCGCAACCTGCGCATCATGCTGCCGGCTGCCGTCGTCGGCATAGTCATCGGCGCACTGACCTTCGGCTGGATCGATCCGCGCTGGATCCGCGGCATCATCGGCGTCGAGGCCATCCTGTTCGCGCTCGACCGCTTCCGCGTCGCGCACCTGCCGCGCCAGCCGCTGCCGCCTTCGCTGCTGCGCGGCGGCTTCTGGGGTACGGTGTCGGGATTCACCAGCTTCATTTCCCATGCCGGCGGCCCGCCGATCATGCAATACCTGCTGCCGCAGCAGATGGATCGGGTGCTGCTGGTGGGGACCACGGTCGTCTATTTCTCGGTGGTCAATTTCACCAAGCTGCTGCCTTATGCGTGGCTGGGCCTGCTCGATTTCGGTAATCTCAAGACCTCGGCCATGCTGCTGCCGGTGGTCCCGCTGGGCTACTGGATCGGGCTCAAGCTGCTGCACGGCCTGAACCCGCGCGCCTTTGCCGCCAGCCTCAACTGGCTGCTGCTGCTGGTGGGCATCAAGCTGCTGTGGGACAGCATCGCCGGCGGCTGAGCGGTGCGGCGTCCGGTGCTATGCTTGGCAAATGGAGGTATGACCATGTTGATGAAGGCTGACGATTCCACCCTGCTGGTGGTGGACATGCAGGGCAAGCTGCTGACGCTGGTGCATGACTGGCAGCGCATCCTCGACAACGTGATGTGGCTGACGCAGGTGGCGCAGAAGGTCGGCGTGCCGGTGATGGCCACCGAGCAGTATCCGCAGGGCCTGGGTCAGACCCAGCCGGATCTGCGCGCGCTGTTTCCGCCCGGCAGCGTGGCCGAGAAGAACCACTTTTCCTGCGTCGCGGCGAACTGCCTGCCCGGGTTGCCCGGCGCCGAGCGGCGCCAGGTGGTGGTCTGCGGCATCGAGTCCCACGTCTGCGTGATGCAGACCGCGCTGGAACTGCGCTGGGCCGGCAAGGACGTGTTCGTCGTGGCCGACGCGGTGTCGTCGCGCAATCCGGACGACAAGCATTTCGCGCTGGAGCGCATGCGCCACCACGGCATCGAGATCGTCACCCGCGAGATGGCCTGCTTCGAATGGCTGCACCAGGCCGGCACCGACCTGTTCCGCGACATCAGCCGGAACTTCCTGCGCTGAGCGGGCGCGCCGCCAGCCGCAGCCGCCATGTCCGCCATCCCGCCGGAAGACCTGCTGCGCGAGGATGAGGTCGAGTTCGTCGCGATCCGGGCGCAGGGCGCCGGCGGCCAGAACGTCAACAAGGTCTCGAACGCGGTGCATCTGCGCTTCGATATCGGTGCATCGTCCCTGCCCGAGGTGATCAAGGCACGGCTGCTCGAACTGCGTGACCAGCGCATCAGCGCCGATGGCGTGGTGGTCATCAAGGCGCAGCAGCACCGCAGCCTCGAGCGCAACTGCGCCGACGCACTGGCGCGCCTGCGCGAGATGATCGCGCAGGCGGCGTTCGTGCCCACGCCGCGGCGGGCGACCAAACCGACCAAGAGTTCGCAGCGCAAGCGTGTCGAGGCCAAGGTCCAGCGCGGGCAGGTCAAGGCGCTGCGCGGCCGCATCGATGAACATTGAGCGACATCGTCGCCTCCAAATGAAACCTGCAACCCCTGCCCATGAGGATTTGCCGCCCTACCCGGGCATCGCCCTGGCCGACATCGTGCTGGTCGATACGCCGGCAGCCGATGCCGCCGCCTTGAAGTCTCTGCTGGCGGCGGACGTGGTGGGTTTCGATACCGAGTCCAAGCCCACCTTCGCCAAGGGCGAGGTGTCCACCGGGCCGCACCTGGTGCAGTTGGCGACCGATACCAAGGCCTATCTGTTTCCCGTCGAGCGCCTGCACCGGCTCGATGGACTGAAGGACGTGCTGGAGTCGCCGCGGTTGCGCAAGGTCGGCTTCGGTCTCGACAGCGATGTCGCGCGGCTGCGGGCCAAGCTGGGAATCGAGACGCGCAACGTGGTCGACCTCGCCGTAGAACTGCGCGGCGACGGCGAAAGGAACACGCTCGGCGCCAAGGCGGCCGTTGCCCGCTATTTCGGCCAGCGGCTGCAGAAGTCGAAGCGGGTATCCACATCGAACTGGGCGCAGCCGCAGCTGACGGAAAGCCAGATGCGCTATGCCGCCGACGATGCCCAGGTCGCGCTGCGGGTGTATCGGGCCGCGCAGGCGCTGCTGGCGCCTGCGCGTGCAGCGGGGGGCGGGTCTCCCGTCCGCTCCCTGATGACCTACCTGCGGCGCTTCCTGCAAAAGTGGCTGGGGCCGAAGCCGGCCCCCGGGGACTGAGGTGCGGTCAGTTCTTGCGGATGTATTTGACGCCGGCCAGCCCATCGAAATGGGCATCCTGGGTCCAGAGTATGGCGTCGTGTTGCCGGGCGACGGTAAGAATGATGCTGTCGGCGAGGGAAAGCTTGAGTTCGACGGAAAGGCGTGCGGCATCGAGGGCGAGGCTGTCATCGAGATCGATGCAGCGGCCTTGTCGCATCAATGCGATGGCGCGCAGGGCGTCGTGCTCGTTGCGCTGCTGCAGGACGCGTTTGAAGACTTCGAACAGACAAAGGCTGGGAACGACCAGATGGGACGTGTCCTCGATGGCGGGAGCGAAAAACCCGGCGTTCGCGCCGTCGGCGAAATATTCCAGCCAGCCGCACGAATCGACGAGGTTCATGCCCGGTCTTTTTCGCGGGGTACCGTGGTGTCGATATCGCGCAGGAAGCCGCGCAATTGGGTGGCGTTTTCGATCGGGAGCAGTTCGATCCGGTTATCGTAGGCGAGCACCTGCAGCCTGCGCCCGGCCTCGATGCCGAGTTGCTCCCGGATGGCCGGGGGAATGACCACCTGGAATTTGGGTGACACGGTGACGGCCAGCATGGGAGTCTCCTTGAATGAAGCCGCGATCGATAGGCGAAGTGTAGCCGAATATCGTCATCGATAAGACGCGGGGTGATTGTCGCTATAATGCCCATTTCCTGCAGCGGCATTTCCCATGGCCAAGTACGTATTCGTTACCGGTGGTGTCGTGTCCAGTCTGGGCAAAGGCATCGCCGCCGCCAGTCTCGGCGCAATTCTCGAGTCCCGCGGCATCAAAGTCACCCATCTCAAGCTCGACCCCTACATCAACGTTGATCCGGGCACGATGTCGCCGTTCCAGCACGGCGAAGTGTTCGTCACCGAGGATGGCGCCGAGACCGACCTCGATCTCGGCCATTACGAGCGCTTCACCAGCGCCAAGATGGGCAAGCGCAACAACTTCACCACCGGCCAGATCTACGAGTCGGTGATCAAGAAGGAGCGGCGCGGCGAATACCTCGGCAAGACGGTGCAGGTGATCCCGCACATCACCGACGAGATCAAGATCTACGTCAAGCGCGGCGCCGAAGGCGCCGACGTGGCGATTGTCGAGGTCGGCGGCACGGTTGGCGACATCGAGTCGCTGCCATTCCTCGAAGCCATCCGCCAGATGGGCATCGAGGAAGGCAAGAACAACGCCTGCTACATCCATCTCACGCTGGTGCCCTACATCGCGTCGGCGGGCGAGCTCAAGACCAAGCCGACCCAGCATTCGGTCAAGGACCTGCGCGAGATCGGCATCCAGCCGGACATCCTGCTCTGTCGTGCCGACCGGCCGATCCCCTCGGAAGAGAGGCGCAAGATCGCGCTGTTCACCAATGTCCAGCCCGAAGCCGTGATCGGCGCGCTCGACGCCGATTCGATCTACAAGATCCCCGGCATGCTGCACGACGAAATGCTCGACGAGATCGTCTGCCACAAGCTCGGCATCCTGGCCAAGGCGGCGAATCTGTCGGTGTGGAAGAAGCTGGTCGATGCGCTCGAGCATCCCGAGCACGAGGTCAATGTCGCCTTCGTCGGCAAGTACGTCAACCTGACCGAGTCCTACAAGTCGCTGACCGAAGCCCTGGTGCACGCCGGCATCCACACGCGCAGCAAGGTGAAGATTCACTACATCGATTCCGAGGCCATCGAGGCCGGCGGTCCCGCCGCGCTGGAGGCGATGGACGCGATCCTGGTTCCCGGCGGCTTCGGCAAGCGCGGCACCGAGGGCAAGATCGCCGCGATCCGCTATGCCCGCGAGAACAAGGTGCCGTACCTCGGCATCTGCCTCGGCATGCAGCTGGCCACCATCGAGTTCGCCCGCCATGTCGCCGGCTTCACCGGCGCCAACAGCACCGAATTCGATGCCGATACGCCGCACCCCGTGGTGGCGCTGATCACCGAGTGGATGGACCGCGAGGGCCAGGTCGAAAAGCGCGATGCCAAGTCCAACCTCGGCGGCACCATGCGCCTCGGCGCGCAGCGCTGCCCGATCAAGGCCGGCACGCTGGCTTCGAAGATCTACGGCGCCGAGGTCAACGAGCGTCACCGCCATCGCTACGAAGTGAACAACGTCTATGTTCCCAAGCTCGAAGCGGCCGGCATGGTGATTTCGGCGCGCACGCCGAGCGAGAACCTGCCCGAGATGATGGAACTGCCGGCGGAAATGCATCCGTGGTTCGTCGGCGTGCAGTTCCACCCTGAATTCACCTCCAACCCGCGCACCGGCCACCCGCTGTTCAACGCCTTTGTTTCGGCGGCTTTGGCGCGCAAGGACCTCGCCAAATGAAACTCTGTGGTTTCGAGGCCGGCCTCGACCGTCCGCTGTTCCTGATCGCCGGCCCCTGCGTGATCGAGTCGCGCCAGCTCGCCTTCGACACCGCCGGGCAGTTGAAGGAAATCTGCGCTGGCCTCGGCCTTCCCTTCATCTACAAGTCGTCCTATGACAAGGCCAACCGCAGTTCCGGCAAGTCGCCGCGCGGTCCCGGCATGGAGCAGGGGCTGGAGATCCTGGCCGAGGTGAAGCGGCAGATCGGTGTGCCGGTGCTCACCGATGTGCATACCGAAGCGGACATCGCGGCGGTGGCCGCCGTCGTCGACGTGTTGCAGACGCCGGCCTTCCTTTGCCGCCAGACCGATTTCATCGAGGCCGTGGCCCGCTGCGGCAAACCGGTGAACATCAAGAAAGGCCAGTTCCTCGCCCCGGGCGACATGAAGCAGGTCGTGGCCAAGGCCAAAGAGGCGAACGGCGGAGCCGACAGCATCATGGTGTGCGAACGCGGCGCCTCCTTCGGCTACAACAACCTGGTCTCGGACATGCGCTCGCTGGCGATCATGCGCGAGACGGCTTGCCCGGTCGTGTTCGACGCCACCCACTCGGTGCAGTTGCCGGGCGGGCAGGGCACGTCTTCCGGCGGCCAGCGCGAGTTTGTGCCGGTGCTGGCGCGCGCGGCGGTGGCCGTCGGCGTGGCGGGGGTGTTCATGGAAACCCATCCCGATCCCGCCAAGGCATGGTCGGATGGCCCCAATGCCTGGCCCCTGCCAAAAATCAAGGCGTTGCTGGAAAGCCTGATGGAGCTCGATGCCGTGGTCAAGCGCCGCGGCTTCGCGCAGTGGGCATGATCTTCAGGGATTCGAAACCATGAGCAAACCTGCCTACCTGGTCGTCGACGCCAAGTCGAGCGACCCCGAAAAGATGGCCGAGTATCGTCGCCTGTCCACGCTGGCCGTCGAGAAGTTCGGCGGCCGTTTCATCGTGCGCGGCGGCGCCTATGAAGTGCTGGAAGGCAGCTGGACGCCGCAGCGGCTGGTCATCGTCGAGTTGCCGGACATGGAGCAGGCGAAAGCCTTCTACGACTCGCCTGAATATGTTGCCGCGCGCCAGGCGCGCGCGGGAGTTTCGTCCTTCGACATGGTGTTGGTCGAAGGCTATTGATTCAATTGAAAAGGAAAAGACCATGAGTGCCATTGTTGATGTTGTCGCCCGCGAGATTCTTGATTCCCGCGGCAATCCCACAGTCGAAGCCGACGTCCTGCTCGAGTCCGGCATCATGGGTCGCGCCGCGGTGCCGTCCGGCGCCTCGACCGGTTCGCGCGAGGCGATCGAACTGCGTGACGGCGACAAGGCGCGCTACCTCGGCAAGGGTGTGCTGACCGCCGTCGAGAATGTGAACACCGAAATTTCCGAAGCGGTGATCGGCCTCGACGCCGAGGAGCAGGCCTTCATCGACAAGGCCATGATCGAGCTCGACGGCACCGACAACAAGTCGCGCCTCGGCGCCAATGCCATCCTCGCCGTATCGATGGCCGTGGCCAAGGCCGCTGCCGAGGAAGCCGGCCTGCCGCTCTACCGCTACTTCGGCGGCAGCGGCCCGATGCAGATGCCGGTGCCGATGATGAACGTGGTCAATGGTGGCGCCCATGCCAACAACAACCTCGACATCCAGGAGTTCATGATCCTGCCGATCGGTGCCACTTCCTTCCGCGAGGCGCTGCGCTGCGGCGCCGAGATCTTTCATCACCTCAAGAAGCTGATCGACAAGCGCGGCTACCCGACGACCGTCGGCGATGAGGGCGGCTTCGCCCCCAATGTCTCGGGCAACGACGAGGCCATCGAACTGATCCTCAAGGCCATCGAGGCCGCCGGCTACACGCCGGGTCAGGATGTGGGGCTCGGCTTCGACTGCGCCAGTTCCGAGTTCTACAAGGACGGCAAGTACATGCTCTCCTCCGAGAAGATGGAACTGACCTCCGCCGGCTTCGCCGACTACCTGGAAACACTGGTCAACAAGTACCCGATCATCAGCATCGAGGACGGCATGGCCGAGGGCGACTGGGACGGCTGGAAGAATCTCACCGACAAGCTCGGCAAGAAGATCCAGATCGTCGGCGACGACCTTTTCGTCACCAATCCGAAGATCCTCAAGGAAGGCATCCAGAAGGGTGTCGCCAACTCCATCCTGATCAAGGTGAACCAGATCGGCACGCTGACCGAGACCTTCGCCGCCGTCGAGATGGCCAAGCGCGCCGGCTGGACCAACGTGATCTCCCACCGTTCGGGCGAGACCGAGGATTCGACCATCGCCGACATCGCCGTCGGTCTCAACGCCGGCCAGATCAAGACCGGTTCGATCAGCCGCTCGGACCGTATCGCCAAATACAACCAGCTGCTGCGCATCGAGGAAGACCTCGGCGATACCGTGACCTATCCCGGTCGCGACACCTACTACAATATCCGCAAGTAACCGTAATGCCCCCCCACGCTCGCCGCAACTTCCGGGCCGGCGGCTCGCTGCCCCCCTCGGGGGGGCGCCGCCGCCCTTGGGACGGCCCGGCGGGCGGCTAGTCCGGAATGCGCTGGCCCGCCTGGATACTGCTGGCAATCATCGTATTGCTGCAGTATCCGCTGTGGTTCGGCAAGGGCGGCTGGCTGCGCGCGCGCGACATGGAGCGCCAGCTGCAGGCACAGCGCGAGGTCAACCAGAAGCTGGAAACGCGCAACGCCGCGCTCGATGCCGAGGTGCGCGACCTCAAGACCGGTTACGAGGCCATCGAGGAACGCGCGCGCTTCGAGCTCGGCCTGATCAAGGATGGCGAGGTATTCGTCCAGGTGCCGCAGAAGCAGCCCTGAACGAAATTATTCGCCGAGTTCGATCTGGCCGTTGATGCTGACGGTGACGTTCGATTCGCCGGCCTCGACCGGCATCGGCGCCGCCTCGGCGGACATCATGGCGGCGCGGAACATGGGCTGCGGCATGTTGGTGCCGCCGCCGATGTTCATGCTGCGGATCCTGTAGGGCTTCTTCAGCGCGGCGGCATAGCGTGCGGCCTTGGCCTGGAAGGCCGTGATCGCCTCGAGCGCGGCATCGTCTTCGGCGGCGCGACGGGTTTCCGGCGCCGGCACGAAGCCGACCTGGCTGACCGCGAGCTGTGTCTGCAGCTTGCCGAGCAGCGTCGACAGCGCCGCCGCGTCGCGGCTTTCCAGGACGATCTCGGAACGCATGCGCCAGCTCTCGATGTTGCGGCCGCCCTTGCCGTAGACGGGATAGGTATGGCTGTTGCCGGTCTTCACCGTGACGCCCGGCTGGGCTTTGGCGGAGGCGAGGCCGCCAGCGATCGCGGCATTGACGCGCCGCGCCACGTCGGCGGCGTCGGCACCGTTGATCTCGGCATAGGCGGTGGCGCGGCCGAGGTCGTTGGCCACGCTCCTCTGAACGTCGACGCGGAAATCGATCAGTGTGCCGGTGGGCTTCGCAGGTGTCTGGGCGATGGCGGGCAGGGTCGTCAGCAGGGCGACGGCGAGGGCAAGGCGGATGTTCATGGGGCGATCTCCTCGAGCTGTGAGCGATAACGCAGGGCATTGTCGACGTAGTGCCGTGCGCTGTAGAGCAGCCGCGCCACCTCCTCGTCGGTGAGTTCGCGCACCACCTTGCCCGGCGAGCCCATCACCAGCGAGCGGTCGGGGATCACCTTGCCCTCGGGGATCAGGCTGTTGGCGCCGATCAGGCAGTTGCGGCCGATCACCGCGCGGTTGAGGACGATGGAGCCGATGCCGATCAGCGAGCCGTCGCCGACCGTGCAGCCGTGCAGCATCACCATGTGGCCGACGGTGATGTCGCGGCCCAGCGTCAGCGGCACGCCCTCGTCGGTGTGCAGCACCGAGCCGTCCTGGATGTTCGTGTTCTCGCCGATGGCGATGGGGTCGTTGTCGCCGCGCAGCACGGCGTTCCACCAGACGCTGGCGCCGGCGGCGAGGCTGACGTCGCCGATCACCGTGGCGTTGGGGGCGATCCAGGCGCTCGGATCGATCTGCGGCTTGCGGTCGGCGAGACGAAAGACGCTCACGGCTCAGGCACCGCGACGCGTGGCGTCGGCCCAGCAGTTCGGCGTTTCGTAGAGGCGCACGCGCTCGAGGCGCAGCTGGTTGCCGAAGACATCCAGGTAGGCGGGATCGAGAATGGAGAAGGCCAGTTGCGCCAGGTTTTCCGCCGTCGGCACGACGTCGAGCAACACGGTCTTGTGGTCGGGCAGCGAGCCGAGGAAGGCGACGATGGCCGTGTCGCCGGAATAGGCGAGGAAGGCGTGGTCCCAGTTGTCGACGATGTGCGTCCGGGCGATCGCCTTCACTTCGGAGAAGTCCATCACCATGCCGTTCTCGGGCTGGCCGGAGGCAGAGATCACAGCGCCAGACAGCGTGATCTCGATGGCATAGCGGTGCCCGTGCAGGTGGCGGCACTGGCTCTTGTGGTCGGGGATGCGGTGGCCCGCATCGAATTCGAGGCGGCGCGTGATCTGCATGGCTATGGTGACGAATGGGCGATAATCGGATGACCATGAAAGTATATCAGCCGCCATGCTGACGCCCGAGGACCACAGCCGCGATGCCGCGGGCATGCGCTACGTCTATCCGGTGGTGTCGCGTCGCGCCGGCGGAATCTCGATCGGCATCAACCTCAATCCCAACAATGCCTGCAACTGGCGCTGCGTCTATTGCCAGGTGCCGGGCCTCAAGCGCGGCGGCCCGCCGCCGATCGATCTGGCGCTGCTCGAAGCGGAACTGGAGGAATTTCTGCGCCGTACCGCCAGCGCCGACTTTCTGGCGCAGCTGGCGCCGCCGGGCGCGCGGCGCATCGTCGATATCGCCTTCTCCGGCAACGGCGAGCCGACCAGCGCAGCAGAATTCGGACCGGCGCTGGATATCGTCGAACACGTGCTGGCGCGGCACGATCTGCTCGGCAGCGTGAAAATTCGCCTCATCACCAACGGCAGCCTGGTCGACCGCGTGCGGGTACGCGAAGCACTGAAACATCTGGGGCAGCTCGGCGGCGAGGCCTGGTTCAAGGTGGATGCCGTGGCGCCGGCGCCGACTTTTCGCATCAACGGCGTGCGACTCAATACGGACACGGTGCGCCGCCGTCTGCGGCTATGCGCCGGGCTTGCGCCGACATGGGTGCAGACCTGCGTCTTCGAATGGGATGGTGCGCCGCCGGCGGAGGCCGAAGTCGCGGCCTACCTGGAGTTTCTGGCGAGCGTGAGGGATGCGGTGGCGGGGGTATTGCTATACGGCCTGGCGCGGCCATCGCTGCAGCCCGAAGCCGGGCGCCTGGGGCGCTTGCCCGAGGCCTGGCTGGACGGCCTGGCGCAGAAGATCGAAAAACTCGGGCTGACCGTGCGGGTCAGCCCGTAGTTTTTTTGGTTCAGCCGGCCTTCTTGGCGGCCTTGGCGCGCTTCTTGAGGTCCTTGAACAGATCGGACTCGTTGGCCTTGAGGTACTCGATCACTTCGTAGTCATCGCGGCGGATCTTGCCGATGTCGATGTTCTCGACATGGACCAGGCGCAGAAGGTGCTGCACCGGGCGCGGCATGTTGCGCCCGCTCTCGTAGCGCGAACCGCCGCTCTGGGTGACGCCGAGTTGCGACCAGAACTGCTGCTGGTTCAGGCCGAGTTTGCGGCGGATTTCGCGCGCATCGATCTTTTCCATGTTTTTCATGTGGTTACCTTATTTTTCGGTTTGGGAATCACTATGACTGAAGTGATAGGCCGCAAGCATAATGGATATTCGTATGTCACACAAGAATATTTTCGGGGCATTCCGGGGCCTGCCGACGGATGATTGCCCACCTCTTTCGCGGGTGGCTTGCGGCCGGATATAATCGCGAGCTTTTCCAAAGAGTTAATCAACCCAAGCACATGGCGCTCATAGTTCAAAAATACGGCGGCACCTCGATGGGCTCGCCGGATCGCATCCGCAACGTCGCCAAGCGCGTCGCGCGCTGGAAGGCCCAGGGCCACCAGCTCGTCATCGTGGTCTCGGCCATGAGCGGCGAAACCAACCG
Source organism: uncultured beta proteobacterium (assembly GCA_963709555.1). Taxonomy (GTDB): domain Bacteria; phylum Pseudomonadota; class Gammaproteobacteria; order Burkholderiales; family Rhodocyclaceae; genus Sulfurisoma. The sequence continues at coordinate 380,186 of CAVPWR010000003.1, forward strand.
CCTCATCGCGCTGGCCAAGGACCTTTCGCCGCAGCCCGATCCGCGCGAACTCGACGTGATGATCTCCACCGGCGAGCAGGTCACCATCGCCCTGCTGGCGATGGCGCTGAAGGATATCGGCCTCAAGGCCAAGAGCTACACCGGTAGCCAGGTCAAGGTGCTCACCGACTCGACCTTCACCAAGGCGCGCATCCTCGACATCGACGAAGCCAACATGCGCCGCGACCTCGACAACGACACCGTCGTCATCGTCGCCGGCTTCCAGGGCGTGGACGAACACGGCAACATCACCACCCTCGGCCGCGGCGGCTCCGATACCTCGGGCGTGGCGCTGGCCGCCGCGCTCAAGGCCGACGAGTGCCAGATCTACACCGACGTCGACGGCGTCTACACCACCGACCCGCGCATCGTGCCCGAGGCGAGGAAGCTCGAGCGCATCACCTTCGAGGAAATGCTGGAACTGGCGAGCCTCGGCTCCAAGGTGCTGCAGATCCGCTCGGTCGAATTCGCCGGCAAATACAAGGTCAAGCTGCGCGTGCTCTCCAGCTTCGAGGAAGAGGGCAAGGAAACCAACGGCACGCTGATCACTTTCGAGGAAGACACCACCATGGAACAACCGATCATCTCCGGCATCGCCTTCAACCGCGACGAAGCCAAGCTCACCGTGCTCGGCGTGCCCGACCGCCCCGGCATCGCCTACCAGATCCTCGGCCCGATCGCCGACAGCAACATCGACGTCGACATGATCATCCAGAACGTCGGCCACGACGGCACCACCGACTTCTCCTTCACGGTCAATCGCAGCGAGTTCGCCCGCGCCAAGAAAATTCTGGAAGAGCAGATCAAGCCCCACGTCGGCGCCCGCGCCATCGAGGGCGACAACAAGATCTGCAAGGTCTCGGCCGTCGGCGTCGGCATGCGCTCGCACCCGGGCGTCGCCAGCCAGATGTTCCGCGCACTGGCCGAGGAAGGCATCAACATCCAGATGATCTCGACCTCCGAGATCAAGATCTCGGTGGTGGTCGACGAGAAGTACCTCGAACTGGCCGTGCGCGTGCTGCACAAGACCTTCGAGCTGGATCAGGCCGCCGCCTGATCCTATTTGCCGAACAGCCGCTCGGCGTTGCGGAAGGCTATCTTCTCTGCGACGTCGCGCGGCAGCTGGGCGAGCCAGCCGCGGTATTCGCCCATCAGCGCGCCGTAGCGCGCCCAGCGCTCGTCCACCCAGGTGTCGGAACCGACCAGGAAGCGGTCGGGGTATTTCAGCAGCAGCGCCCTCCATTCCGCCGACAGTTTGCCGCCCTCGCTGATGCCGTAGCGGTAGGACAGCTCGCCCCATAGCTGCGGGTAGCGCTCGAGGTAGCGCGCGAGCTTGTCCAGCGGCGTGCCGAAGCCGGTGTGGGCCCAGACGATCTTCGCCTTGGGGTTGTGGCTGAAGAGGATTTCCAGCGCTTCGTCGTCTGCATGCGCGTGGAGGACGAGGTCATGCTCCACGGCGAAATTCACCGTGCGCTTCACCCATTCGCTCGCCGCCGCCTTGCCGGTGAGGTGGAACTCGCCGATGCCCCGGTAGTAGCCGCGCTTGTATTCGCTCTGGATCAGTTCGAATATCTTCGGGTCGTCGAACCAGGTCTGGATGTCGCCGCGCACGATGTAGGGCCGGATGAAGGGGACGACCCATACATCCTTGGGCTTCGCCTCGACCAGCGCGCGGGTGCCGTCGTTGGGGCGGCTGTTGGCGAGTATCCCCGTGACGCGACTCTCGCGCAGCAGTTCGAGCACCTTGTCCACCGGGTAGTAGGGCGTCGGCTCCCAGTTGTAGTGGAGGTGGGCATCGAACAGGGGCAACGGCGCCGGCTCGGCGGCGCGGGCCGGGAGTGCGGTCAGGCAGGCCAGCAGGCAGCACAGTTGGCAAATGCGGGCGAGCGGGCGGCGTGACATGGCGCATCCTCCGGGGTGACGGAGGCGTCAGTCTAGCGCAGCGCGCCGGGCCAGCGGCAGGCGACCACGCGATGCTCGCGGGTCCAGCCGTCGGGCAGCTCGCCGCGCGGTGCAACGGGCCAGGTCCAGCTGGCGACGGCATGGGTGTCGAGGCCGAGCGCCGCGGCGAAGTCGCTGTGTTCGACCAGGCTGCCCGCCGCATCGCGTACGGTGTGTTCCGCGTCGGCGAGCAGTAGGCGCTCGGCGTCGAAACCTGAGAGCAGGTCGAGGTGGCGGAGCATCAAATTGCGGCCGAAGTGCTCCAGCGTCGCCGAGTCCAGGTGCGGCTGTTGGCGGCCGAGCCAGGCGACGGGCGGCAGCGGCAGCTGCGACAGGACGTTGGCCGAGAGTACCCAATCGACTGGCCCCAGGGAAGCGAACGGCGTGGGCACGGATGCGGTCCACGCGTCAAGCTCGGCCGCGTCAGCCGCTGCACCGTGATCGAGCAGGGGTCTGGCGATCATCGAGAGATCGGTTTCCAGCAACACGACGTTGTCGTGGCGGGCCGCTTGCCGCCGCATGCCGTGCAAATGCACCATGTCGGCGAGCACCACCCGCTCGAAGCGGGCAGCCAGTTCCGCCAGCGGGTACTCGAGCGCCAGCCCCGATCCCATCACCAGCGCCGTGCCATGGCGTTCGCAGCGTGACAGCGACTCGCGCACGGCGGCGTGGCTATGTGCGAGATGCTCCTGCCAGGCCGCGCCGCAGCGCCGCTGCCTGCTTTCGAAAGCGATGGCTTCCTTGAGGTAGCCGAAGCGGCGCGCCTCGCGGCTGCACGGCGTGCTCAGCCATGCCCAAGCCTCACGCAGCATCGGTGATCAGACGCATCGCCGGCAGGGAATGGCAGATCGGGCATGCCGGCTGCCGCAAGTGAGACTCCAGTGCCGCACCTTCTAGCGGAAGACGAGAGAGAAGCCGCCACCCGGGTGCAGCGCCTCCTCGGTTTCGGGAATGAAGAGGCCGCGCACCACGACGCGGATCTTGGCGAGCATGGCCGCGGACAGTGCGCCGCTGTTCTCCAGCACCAGTTCCTCGTCGAGCTTGAGGGCCCGGGCGATCGGGCCATAGTGGAAGGCGATGGCGCCCTCATGGAGTTTCTCGCGACCGATCAACTCGTCGAGGTCGGTATCGGGGGTACAGAAGTGTTTCATGGCGGCCTCCCCGGGAGATATATGCAATTAACGGCCCCGGAACGCCGCGCTTTAGTCTTCCGTGACTCAAACTGCGGAAGCCTTGGGCTATAATGCGCCCCTCAATCCGGCCCCGGTGCCGGATTTCCGGAGAAGTGGCCGAGTGGTCGAAGGCACGCCCCTGCTAAGGGCGCATCTGGGCAAAACCTGGATCGAGGGTTCGAATCCCTCCTTCTCCGCCAAGAACCAAGAGATACGCCAACGCAAACTCTCTTAAACTGGCGTATCAATTAGCCGGAACCCCTTGCCACAAGGGGTTCCAGGCAAAACCTCTTGACCTCCAAAGTTTTTGACGGGACTGAACTGTACCGTTCAGAAGAGGTTTTTTTCATCTTTTGGCCCCCAAAAATCTGCACTTCAAACTGTCTTTAGTGCAGGTTTTTGCCCATTACTTGGAACTGGTTGTAGTTTGTTGGAAGGGCTTGTAACGGCTTGCATCTGGGCTGCAAAATGAGCCTATTTCTCCTTCCCGGGGATGACCAGGCAGGACTGCTCGTAGGCTTCGATATCACTGACGCGATACAGGATGCGGCCCATCATCTTGATGTAAGGTGGTCCGATCTTCTGTGAGCGCCAACGCTGAATCCGCGAAACCGAATAGAACCAGCGTTCGGCCAGCAGTTCTTCGGAGATGGCCGCCATATTACTGCCGGTCATGTTCCGGAAATTAGCTCGGGCCATGCAGCCTCGTCATGTTCAACTTCCCGACTGGCTCTGTACGGAATTTATACGGTGCATTGCGCACGGGCATGACTCGGATTACAATGATCCGTAATTCTTCCGTACAGAGGTGCCCATCATGTTGGCTTCGACTCAAACTCACGAGCGCATTGATTTGCGTACGTCGCCAGAAATCAAAGAACTGATTGTGCGTGCTGCCACCACCGCAGGCATGTCGGTCAGCGCTTTTTTGCTGGGTACGGCACAGGAGCGTGCCAAGCAAATCCTTGCCGATACAGAAATGATGACCTTGTCTGCTCAAGACTGGACTGCATTTGCCAAGGCGCTGGACAACGCAGACAAACCTAGGCCGAAGCTTTCCGCAGCAATGAAGCGTCATCGCGAGTGGCAGGGGAAGCGCTGAACGTGGAATTCACGGGCAGCATCGATGTTCTGTCGAACAGAGCATGACAGGCGTTCATTCACCTGTGGCGTAAGCGCCCTCGATGAGTATTTACGCCGCTTTGCACGTCAGCATGCGACGGCCAATATCAGCAGGACCTATGTCGCGGTGGACGGTGTTGCCATACGCGGGTACTACAGTCTCGCCATGGCCGGAATTCGCAGGGACAACCTGCCTGCCAGGTATGCCGATCGCTTCCCGAACTTTCCGCTACCAGTGGCCCGCTTGGCTCGACTCGCTGTGGCAGAACTTCATCAACGTAAAGGACTCGGCGAACTGCTACTGGTAGATGCGCTTCAACGCTGCCTGCGTCTGTCCGACGAAATAGGCATGGTTGGCGTCATCGTCGACTCAAAGGATGAGTATGCGCGACAGTGGTATGAGCGCTATGAGTTTGAACGATTGCCGGACTTGCCTTTGACCTTATGGATCCCTACAGACGCGATCAGGAAACTGTGAGCAGAACCTGGAGCATGGATGAAAATGATGGTTTCGAATTGAACCGAGCTTCCAAGGCTAGACAGTTTGTTTTGGCATACCTTCTGGCCCGCCAGACATTCCAGCGCAGGTCGCGCCGACGCAATGTCGGCAGTAGCGGCTTATTCCCGGCCCATTTCCGACGGATCGAGTAGGGCATGCATACCGACAATCTGTCCGACTGGACGCACGACCACGTCTTCGATGCCGGCAGCCATGCGGCGGAACGCGGCACGCGCCTGGTGATGTGGATCACGGCGGCGATGATGGTGATCGAGATCGTCGCCGGCTGGTGGTTCAACTCGATGGCGCTCCTGGCCGACGGCTGGCACATGAGTTCGCACGCGCTGGCCATCGGCCTCAGTGCCTTCGCCTATGCGGCCGCACGCAAGTATGCCCGTGACCCACGCTTCGCCTTCGGCACCTGGAAGATCGAGGTCCTCGGCGGCTTCGCCAGTGCCATCTTCCTGCTCGGCGTGGCGGCGCTGATGGTCTTCGGCTCGGTCGAGCGCATCCTGTCGCCGACAGCGATCCACTACCAGGAGGCGATCGTCGTCGCCGTGCTCGGCCTCGTCGTCAACGTCGTCTGCGCGCTGATCCTCGGCCGTGCCCATGATCACCACCCGCATGACCACGGCGAAGGGCATGGCCATGATCATGACCACCACCACGACCTCAACCTGCGTTCGGCCTATCTCCACGTGATCGCCGACGCGGCGACCTCGGTGCTGGCGATCATCGCCCTCATCGGCGGCTGGATCTACGGCTGGGCCTGGCTCGACCCGCTGATGGGCATCGTCGGCGCCATCCTCGTCGCCAACTGGGCCCGGGGTCTGCTGGCCGAGACCGGCAAGGTGCTGCTCGATCGCGAGATGGATCATCCGGTGGTCGAGGAAATCCGCGAGGCGGTCGAAACCGGCCCAGAGGCGGGATACACACGCATCACCGACCTGCATGTCTGGCGCGTCGGCAAGGGCGCCTATTCCTGTGCCCTCAGCGTGCTCACCCATGACCCCGCGCTGACGCCGGCGCGCATCCGCGAGCGGCTCGCCGTGCATGAGGAGATCGTGCACACGACCATCGAGGTGCAGCTCTGCCCCGCAGCGTCCGCCGCAGAGGCGCAACCGGCTTGACGCCGTCGCGTCGCATCCTCCTTTGCGCCCTGTCGCTGCTCGCCGCCTGTGCGCCGATGGCGCCGCAGGGGCCCGCCGTGCCGGTCAGCTGGCAGCCGTCGCCCAATTTCGACGAGCGGCGGCCGAACTTCGTCATCCTGCACCAGACCACCAACGACGATGCCGAGCGCGCGCTGCTCACCCTGACCGACCCGCTGAAGAAGGTCAGTGCCCATTACCTGGTCGGCCGCGACGGGGCGGTGATGCAGCTGGTCGACGAACGCGCCCGCGCCTGGCACGCCGGCGAATCGTGGTGGGGCGGGCTGACCGACCTCAACTCCGCCTCGATCGGCATCGAGCTCGACAACAACGGAGATGAGCCGTTCGCCGCGCCGCAGATCGCCGCGCTGCTCGACCTGCTGGCCGATCTCAAGGCGCGGCTGCGCATTCCCGCTGCCAACTTCCTCGGCCACGGCGACATCGCGCCGGGACGCAAGGTCGATCCGAGCCGGCACTTTCCATGGAAGCTTCTGGCGGAACGAGGCTTCGGCCTCTGGTGCGACAGCCCGCCACCCGCGCCGGCCGGCTTCGACGCGACGCTGGCCCTGCGGGCGCTCGGCTATAGAGGCGGCGCTGGCGACGCCCTGAAGGAAGTCACCCTGGTGGATGCTGCGGCGCGAGCCTTCCGCCGGCACTGGGCGGGCGACGATGCGACGGCCGAGCTGAACGAGGGTGACAAGGCCATGCTCCATTGCCTCGTCCGGCTGAAGGACGGCAACGGCCGTTAGAGTCCCCGGGCCCAGGCGGGCCGCAACGGCGCGGCATCGGGATGGGCGATGGCCTCGCGCACCTGCGCCAGCAGCCGCTCCTTGTCGGCACCGAGCGTGCCCTTGAGCACCAGCCAGTTCGAGGCATGGTCGGAGCGGAATACGGTGCGCCGCAGTTCGAGGCCTGACAGGAAGCGTTCCATCTCGCGCAGCAGGCCGCCGATGTCCAGCGGCTGCCATTCCGGAAAGCCGGTGCGGAAGCGTTCTTCGCCCTGCGGGAAAGCTCACCACCAGCGTGGCGAGGTACTCGGGCTGGGCTGCGTTGGCGAGCCGCGCCGAGTTCTCGGCGTGCTGCGCCGTCAGCGTCGTGCCGCCGAGGCCGTTGAGGATCATCACCGAGCGCCGGATGCCGGCCTCTCCCAGCCTCTCCAGCGCGTCCAGCGTCGTGGCGTAGGTCTCGCCCTTGTCGACTTTCGTCAGCACTGCGTCGTCGCCCGATTCCGCCCCGACATAGGCCAGCGCCAGCCCGGCGTCGGCAAGCTCGCGCAACTCGGCCACCGACTTCTTGCGCAGGTTGCGCGGCAGGCAGTAGCTGGAGACGCGATGCACCCCCGGCAGATGCCGGCGGATCGCGCCCAGCACCTCGAGCAGGCGCCGCGTCGGCAGCACCAGCGCATCGCCGTCGGCGAGGAAGACGCGGCGGACCTCGGTGCCGAAGCGTTCCCCGCAGCGGCGTATCGCCTCCAGCGTTTCGGCTTCATCGCGGGCGCGGAACTGTTTCTGCGGCGCCGTGTACATCTCGCAGAAGGTACAACGGTTCCACGAGCAGCCGTCGGTGACCGGCAGGATCAGCGAATCCGCCTCGCTCGGCGGGCGAAATACCGGGTCGACGTAGCGGACGGGAAACTCGCGGAACATGATGTTGCCTCCTCACCAGCTGCTCGTGCAGCGAGCAAACAGGCTCCCCCGCCGGCGGGCGGGGGGGGAACCCGCTTCAGCCCTTGACGGAGCGGTACTGCGCGGCCATGCGGTGGGTCGCGCCAGGGGCGAGCTGGATCACGTCTTCGACGGCGTTGGCCGTCTCGACGCAAACCATGGCGGTCCAGCCGTCGGCGCCGAAGTCGCCCATCTTGTCGGCCTTCTCGTTCCACGGGTTCCAGACGATGGTGGAGCGGCTGCCGGTGCTGGTGATGACGATGCGACGGCCGAGCACCGGATCGTGGATCTCGCAGTGGCCGCGCGTGGCGAGGTAGACGCGGTCGGCTTCCTGGGTGAAGCCCACGGCGCCGTGCTGCACCTTGCGTGCACTGCCATCGACCCTGTCGATGTAGTCGCAGTTCTCGAGGCCCGTGATCGTGGACTGGCGGATGTCGCCGACCTCGAAATAGGTGTGCAGCGCCTGGCCGAGTTCGAAGGGCGCGGTGCCGGTGTTGGTGGTGGCGAGCTCGACTTCGAGTTCCTGGCCGACGGTGACGATGTTCTTAACCGTCGAGGCGTGCGGCCACTGGGCGCGCGTCGCGTCGGAGTGGATCAGCTCGAATTCGAGGCGGACGCGGTGATCCGGCAGCAACCTGGTGTCGACCAGTTGCCACGGCACGGTGCGGGCGAAGCCGTGGCCGGGGAGCTTGGCGTCGGTGGCGTGGGGGCCGAACCACGGCCAGCAAACCGGCACGCCGCCGCGGATCGACTTGCCCGGGGCGAACTTGGCGAACCTCGAAAGCCAGATCAGCGGCGGATGGCCGGCCGGCTGGTAGGTCATGACGTGTGCGCCCTGCAGCGCGATGCGCGCGGTGGCGTAGCGGGTGGTGACGTTGGCGACGACGAAGCCGTCGGTGATTTCCTCGAAGCTCAGAAAGTCGGCGATGGCGAGACGGTGATTGAGGTCGGTGGCCTGGTTCATTGTGGTTTTCCCTGTGCGTGTTTGGCGATGACGCCGTCGATGAATTGGGTGAGGAAGCCCATGGTCTGCGCGCTGTGAAATCGGTCGACCTCGACCCCATGGCTATAGGCGATGACCGTGGGGAAGCCGCGCACCTTGTGGCGGCCGGCGATCTTCATGTTCTCGTCGGCATCGACCAGGGCCAGCAGAAAGCGGCCGTCGTAGCCGTTGGCCGCCTTGTAGAGCAGAGGTGCCAGCACGCGGCAGGGCGCGCACCAGTCGGCACTGATGTCGACGAGTATCGGGGTTTCGTGGGAACGGGCGACGACGAGCTGGTCGAAGTCGTCCTCGGTGACATCGAATGCAAGCGACATGGGGTATTTTTTTCCGGAACGTGGGTAGGGCAACTCTTCATAGTATAAAGTCTGCGAACCCCAACCTGAGGAGACACGAAGATGTCGAACAAAAATCCGGCCATTCCGCAAAAATCACCGTATGGCGTCAACGTCGAGGCCGGCAAGTCCTACTGGTGGTGCTCTTGCGGTCACAGCAAGAGCCAGCCCTTCTGCGACGGCTCGCACAAGGGAACCGGCATGGAACCCGTCGAATACAAGGCGACCGCCACCGGCGAGGTCTGGTTCTGCGGCTGCAAGCACAACCAGGGCGGAGTGCTCTGCGACGGCAGCCACAGCAAGCTGTAATCCCTACCCGATCGCGCGCAGGAATTCGTTTCTGGCCTGATCCGAGTCAGCGAACGTTCCGGTGAAGGCCTGCGTCACGACCCGCTCGTCGCCGCGGCGGTCTTCGCCCAGCAGCAGGCACAGTTGCTCGGCCTCGACCACGCAGGCGGCGCCCTGCGCCTTGCCGAAGGTCATCAGCGCCTCGGCGATGTCGCGGGTCATCCATTCCTGGTAGGTGAAGCGGTGGCCGATGGCGTCGACCAGTCGCGCGATGCGGCCGAAGCCGTGCAGGCGGCCGCCCGGCAGGTAGGCGACGTGCGCCACGCCGCGGAAGGGCACCAGATGGTGCGGGCAGACGCCGTGGATGGCGATGCCGCGCACCACCACCATGTCGGAGCGGCGGTCCTCGAAGCCGTCGCCCAGCGCCTCGGCCGGATCGATGTCGTAGCCGCCGAGCAGGCGCTTCTGCCACAGCTCGCGCACGCGCTGGGCGGTCTTGCCGGTGTGCGTCGAGTCGGGTGCCACGCCGCAAGCGCGCAGCAGGTCGGTGACGGCGCGCTCGAAGGCGGCGGGGTCGAACTGGCCCGGGCGAGGGATGCCGATGCCGCTGGCGGCACCTGGCGGCGGGCAATGATCGTCACACGTGGACATGGTGGTCAGGCCGACTGGAGAAGGTGGAATTCGATGGCCGTGCTGGTCGCGATGCGCGAGCCCAGCCGGTAGTACTTGAGCGTGCCCGCCTGGTTGTCGGTGACGACGCTCTGCGGCGTCAGTGCGCCGGCGGCGATGATGATGCCGGAGGCATTGCCGAAGGCGGGCAGTTGCGGCAGCAGCAGCCCCTGTTGTCCCAGCGCGAGGATGTCCTCCGACGGCAGGGGAATGGCGTATGCGTTCGAGCTCAGCAGCTGCACGCCGAGTTCAAGATGCTCGCGCCCGGCGTGGTTGCTGCGCCTGACTAGGCAGATGTGGATCTTGCCGTGCTCGCGCGGCCGCAGCAGGACCAGGTCGCCGATGTCCAGGGCCGGTGCCTCGCCGCTGAGATGCTGGATGCCGAAACCGTCCGGGCTTTCGTTGATCACCAGCCATTCGCTCGCGTCCTGTTCGTCGCCGTGGGCGTCGTCGCTCTGGCGCCGTCCCAGCGTCCGGCCGGAAAGCAGGCGCAGGATCGCGGGCAGGCCGGTGATCATGTCGATGCGCGGCTTGAACTGCGTGCGGGAGTAGCGGCGCGGCGCGGTGGCGGCGGCCGACCAGGCGTCGTGCAGTAGCCGCAGTGTTTCGAGCGGCACCGGCGCGGCTTCGGCGCCGGCGGCGATCAGCCGCTCGATTTCGGGGATGATCGCCGAGCAGTCGAGCACCAGTCCGTCGTGCCTGCGCCTTGTCCTCCTCAACATTGGCCAGTGGCTGCGCCGGCCGCCCCTTGTCGGCGATGAGCAGAAACCGGCCGCTTGTGTTGTCGCCCGCCTCCGCTGTGGTGGCAGCCTCGATGCGTGCTCGCGGGGCGAGTCCGGCAATGAAGGCGTGGGCTGCCGCCAGGCTCGACCGTGGCAGCCGGCCAGGGTCGGCGAGGGCGAAAAGCAGGGTGGCGGCATATTCCCGTTCCACCGAGGGCTGGTCCTGTTCGGCAGTCGCCATTCCCTGGCCGCGTGCCAGCACATAGACGTCCCGCATCAGATTCCACGAGGTCTGGGAGGGGACCGCGTGGCCGCGGTAGGCGAGCAGTTCGCGGCGGGCCAAGGTCTGCATCGCGCGCAACATGGTGAGTTGCAGCAACGCCTTGGCGTCCGGATGGTTCTCCCCGGCCTGGATGGCAACGGCCAGGCCTGCATAGTCGGTCGCCAGCACCTTGAGCAGCGAGTCGGCGGCGACCGCCGATTGCTTGGCCGCCGCAGGCAGCGGCAGGGACGCCGTCTCGGTGGCGAGTTCGAGCGCGCTCAACGCACCGGTTGCAGCTTCCTCGCAGCTGACGAGCATCGTCAGGCGCTTGCGCAAATCCTGCTCGTGCGCCAGGGCTTCCGTCAGGCGCTCGGCGAGTTCGAGGGCGACCTTCTCGGGCGGCGCGTCCCTGATACCGGTGAGCCATGCCGCGACATCCTTGCCCGCCCTGTCCATGCTCGCGACCTTGAGCAGGTCGCGGACGTCAGAGAACAGCAGCTTGGATACGTCGGTAAAGAGTATGTCAGATGCGGCCATGGAATCGTTGGGACCGTCGGTGTGATCACCGGATCATGGGGTCAAGAATAAGGAAAAATGCGGGTGCTGTCACTTGGCGAACAGGCCCCTGACCGCCTGACCCACTCCCGCCGCAGTCCCTCCTGCCGCCTCCAAGCCCTTCTGGCCGATGCCACCGGCACCCTTGGCGAGGCCTTCCAGGCTGACGCCGAGCGTGTCGGCCATCGATGCGCCGAAACGCGTGGCGAGGTTTTCGTTGAGCGAGAATCTGGGATCGTCGAGTTTGCCTTCGAGCACGAACTTGACTGCGATCTGGCCTTTGCCGTCTTTCATCATGCCGACCGCGGCCTGGCGCGGCATGCCCATGAAGGTGCTGCCGCGGCTGTCGAGCTCGAGCTGCTTGAGGGTGATGCTGCCCGGCGCGCGCAGGCGGTTGTCCTTGACCGTCGACTGCAGGTCGAGGTCGAGCGTGCCGCGCTTGACGCCGGTATCGGCGGCGGTGATGAGATAGGGCTGCAGCGCGACGAGGTCGACATTGCGCAGCTTGCTGGATGATTTCGGAATCCTTGCTGGCGAAGTGCATCCAGCCGTCGATCAGCAGCGTACCGTCGTTGCGCTGACCCTTGATCACGCCTTCGAGCCGCAGCCGAGATTTCTCCGCCAGGGCAGGCAGCCCGATATCGGTGACCTCGGCGTTGAGCTGTTCGAGGCGTACCGCAAACACCGACTTTTTTCCGGGCAGGGTGGCATCGTAGAAGGTCATGGCGCCGTTCTTCAACGCGATGCGGCCGATGTCGATGGCGGGGGGAGCAGCGGCCGTGGCCTCGGGCTTCTTCTCGAGCAGGCTCGGCACCACGCGCAGCTTGCCGTTGGCGGTGCGCAAGGCAGAGACATAGCCGTCCTCGACCACGATGCTGCCGATGCGCACCTTGCCCGACAACAGGCTGAAGAGGTCGGGCTCGATCACGATGCGTTTGGCACGCAGCGTGTCCTCGGCCGGCCATCCCTTCGGCGCCTTCAGGCGCAGACCCAGCACCTCGACGGCGTTCCAGCTCAACCGGATCTCGCCGATCTCGCTCTCGGGGCCGAGCGCCTGCTCGACCTGGCCCTTGAGGACACGGGCGCCGGCGACCATGGCCAGCGCGATGATGGCGAGCAGCACAAAGAGGCCGATGGCGGCATACAGGCCCCAGCGTTTCGGCTTCATCGTGGTCATTGAGTCGATCCCTCCTGCGAGCACGACGGTGATTCTACGCCCGGCCCGGCCACAGGATGGCCGCGCCGGGTATAGTGCCGGCCTTTTCCCGACCAACCGTCATGGCGCTCAAGTCCACCATCTTCAAGGCGAACCTCAACATCGCCGACATGGATCGACCCTACTACGGCGAGCACAGCCTCACCTTGGCGCGGCATCCGTCCGAGACCGACCTGCGCATGATGGTGCGGCTGCTGGCATTCTGCTGGTTCGCCGACGAGCGGCTCGAGTTCGGCCGCGGCCTCTCGGCTGAGGACGAACCTGCGCTGTGGCTCAAGGAGTATTCCGGCGAGATCAGGCTGTGGATCGAGGTCGGCCTGCCCGACGAGCGGGCGATCCGCAAGGCGGCCGGGCGCGCCGCCGAGGTGGTGGTGCTGGCCTACGGCGGCCGCGCGGTCGACCTGTGGTGGGCGAAGGTGGGCGGCCCCTTGGCGCGGCTGGACAAGCTGCGGGTGCTGGCGCTCGAAGGCGAGCAGTCGGACGCACTGGCGGCGCTGGCGCAGCGTGGCATGCAATTGCAATGCACCATACAGGACGGTCAGACCTGGCTGACCGACGGCATCGACACGGTGCTGATCGAGCCGCGCTGGCTGGCCGGGCGCCGCGACTGAGTGGCTGTGACGCAATGACAAAGGTACCCGACTGCCAAAGCTGCGGCTGCTGCTGCGCCTGGTCGGAAACCTGGCCGGTGCTGATGGGGCCGGGCGACGGCGCGGGGATTCCCGAGGACCTGATCGACGTGGACAATGAGCGCATGCAGAGCTACGGCCACCGCTGCACCGCGCTCGAAGGCGAGATCGGAAAACACGTGGGCTGCAGCGTGTACGGCAAGCGGCCGCTGGTCTGCCGCGAGTTCCAGGCAGGCTCGGACGACTGCCTGATGGTGCGTCAGGCGCTCGGGCTGGACCGGGCGTAATTCGACAGGAGACGAACGATGGCGAAAAAACCGGCGACGGACAGCATGAGCTACGAGGCGTACCTCGACGAGGTCACCACGCTGATCACCGAGAAGTACGACATTTCCGACGACGAAGCGATCCGTCTGGTGATGCGGGCTCAGGACGCCGAATACTTCGTCGCCCACGACGACGATGCTGCGATGCGTACGCTGGAGCGTGCCCACGAGGATGCGCGGACGGTGTTCAAGATGAAAGACCAGTTGGGCTGAGCCTGCCTTACTTCGGGCAGGGATAGGCTTCCTCGAGCAGCTTCACCAGCCACGGGCCGGCCGGGCGATCGAGCGCCGCGGGGTGGTCGTTCAGGTACTGCGCCACCCTGTCCTCGATCTCGCAGCGGCAGCCCTTGAAGCAGACGCTGCGCCCCTGCAGGGCCTCGAGCATCCCCGTCAGGTAGCCGCTGTAGAAGCCGGCGCGGTAGCGGTTGGCTTCGGGCTTTTCGGCGTTGAAGGCATCGGCTTCCTGCTGGAAGACTTTCAGCTGGTGGCCATCGACCTCGGCGGCGGCGGGCAGGGCGGTCAGCAGCGTCATGGCGAGGAACAACGGGATCCGCAGAGGCATGGCATTCACCTTCGGGTCGAAAGCGGGTGGGAAGCGGGATGCTACGACGCGCGCGGGCGCGCGGCAAGGAAGCGGTCGAGGCGGTTGGCGAAGGCCTGGCGGTCGGACTGGCTGAAGGCAGGCGGGCCGCCGGTGTCGACGCCGCTGGCACGCAGCGTATCCATGAAGTTGCGCATGTCGAGCAGCTGGCGGATGTTTTCCCGGGAGTAGAGTTCGCCGCGCGGGTTGAGGGCGTGGCCGTCCTTCTCGATCACGGCCGCAGCCAGCGGAATGTCGGCGGTGATCACCAGGTCGCCCGGTGCGACCTCGGCGGCGATACGGTTGTCGGCGACGTCGAAGCCCTTTTCGACCTGCACCGCACGTATCCATTTCGATGGCGGAACGCGCAGGCTCTGGTTGGCGACCAGCGTCAGCTCGATCTGCGCCCGCTCCGCCGCGCGATAGAGGATCTCCTTGACGACGCCGGGGCAGGCGTCGGCATCGACCCAAATACGCATCGTTATTGGCCCCCCACGCTCGCAGAACCGGCTTATGTCACTGGCGCAGCCAGAGACGGTATCCACGCCGGACGCTGCCCCCCACAGGGGGGCTTTGCCCCCTTGGGGCGGCCCGGCGGGGGCATCAGTACTTCTTGGATTTGCTGAAGGTCTTGCCGGCGGGCTTTCTTTCCACTGTGCCGTGCGGGCTGTGCGAGTGGCCGTGCGGTGCCGGTTTCTTGTCGCTGCGGTAGGGCGGTTTGGCCGACCATTCCTTGCCCGGCTGGCGCGGACGGTCGCCCGTGAAGGGGCGCTTTTCAGCCTTGTCGCTCCAGGGCGATTTCGGCCGGGTGTCGCCTTCGCCGACTTCCGCCAGGCGAATTTTCAACGGGGCCTGGCGCACGCGGGTGCGGCTCAGAATGTCCATCAGATCGGCGGGGAGGCCGGCGGGGAGTTCCACCGTGCTGTAGTCGTCGAAGAGATGGATCTGGCCGATGAACCGGCCTTCGATGCCGCCTTCGTTGGCGATTGCTCCGACGATTTCCTTGGGCAGTACGCCCTGGTTGCGGCCGACCTCGATGCGGTAGCGGGCGAGCTGGCCGTCAGCGAAGTGGCGGACCTCGCGGGGGGCGCGCGGCTCGCGCTCGGGGCGCGGCGGACGCTCGCTCCATTCGGATTTCGCCGGGCGCTCGGTCCATTCAGCCTTGGCGGGACGTTCCGCACGCTCCGGCCGTTCGCTGCGTTCGGCGTAGGGCGGACGCTCGGCACGTGCCGGGCGCTCGTCGCGAGCAGGGTAGGCGGGACGTTCCGGGCGCGGCGGTGCGGCCGGGTATTCCGGCGCATCGAGGCCCTCGGGCCGCAGCGGCCGCTCGCGCTGGGCGAGGAAGGCCAGCGCCGCGGCGATCTGGCGGGCGGCGAGGTTTTCCTCGCTCTCCATGCGGCGTACGACCTCGTAGAAGAAATCGAGGTTCTCCTCGGCGAACACATCGAGGATCTGCTGCTTGAACTGGCTGACGCGGCGCTCGGCCACTTCGCCGCGCGTGGGCAGGGCAATGGGCTCGATCCTGGCGCGCGTGGCCTGCTCGATGGCCTTGAGCATGCGCATTTCGCGCGGTGCGATGAACAGGATCGCGACGCCCGTGCGTCCGGCGCGGCCCGTCCTGCCGATGCGGTGGACGTAGGCTTCGGTGTCGTAGGGCACGTCGTAGTTGATGACGTGGCTGATGCGCGGCACGTCGATGCCGCGCGCGGCGACGTCGGTGGCGACGACGATGTCGAGGCTGCCGCTCTTCAGCCGCTCGATCACCTGTTCGCGCAGGCCCTGGGTCATGTCGCCGTTGAGGGCGGCGGCCGCATAGCCGCGCGCTTCAAGTTTCTCGGCGAGATCGACCGTCGCGATCTTGGTCCTGACAAAAATGAGGGCGGCATCGAATTCCTCCTCGACTTCCAGCATGCGTGTCAGCGCCTCCAGCTTGTCGGCGCCGCGCACCTGCCAGTAGCGTTGCTGGATGGCCGCCACCGTCGTGGTGGCCGAGCGAATCTTGACCTGCTCGGGTTCGCGCAGATAACGCTGGGCGATGCGGCGGATCGGGTCGGGCATGGTGGCCGAGAACAGCGCCGTCTGCCGCGTCGCCGGGGTGTGTTCGAGGATCCATTCGACGTCGTCGATGAAGCCCATGCGCAGCATCTCGTCGGCCTCGTCGAGCACCAGCGTGCGCAGGTTGTCGAGGTTGAGGCTCTTGCGCTCGAGGTGGTCCATGATGCGGCCCGGCGTGCCGACGATGACGTGGGCGCCGCGAGAGAGCGCGCGCAGCTGGATCACCATGCTCTGCCCGCCGTAGACCGGCAGTACGTGGAAGCCGGGCATGTGGTGGGCGTATTTCTGGAAGGCTTCGGCGACCTGGATCGCCAACTCGCGCGTCGGTGTCAGCACCAGCGCCTGCGGCGACTTGTTCTTGAGGTCGAGCTGGGCCAGCAGCGGCAGGGCGAAGGCCGCCGTCTTGCCGGTGCCGGTCTGGGCTTCGCCGATCAGGTCGCGTCTCGCCAGGAAGAGCGGAATGCACGCGGCCTGGATGGGCGAGGGGTTCTCGTAACCCACGTCGGCAAGGGCGGAAAGGAGGAAGGGCGGCAACTGGAGTGCCGCAAAAGTTTCAATGGGTTCGGTCATGGTGTGCCCGCCGTGAGCGGGGAAGGGAAGGGTGGTCAACAGGGGAATTGGTGACCACAGAAAAGACCATTATCTCAGACGTGTCAAGTAAACTGAAAACATGAGCGAATTTGGATGCGATGGCGGCCGTGTTGCGGTGATCGGCGGCGGGCCGGCCGGACTGATGGCGGCGGAGGTATTGGCACAGGGCGGCGTGGCCGTCGATGTCTATGACGCCATGCCCTCTGTCGGTCGCAAGTTCCTGATGGCCGGCAAGAGCGGCCTCAACCTGACCCATGCCGAGCCCTGCGCCGACTTCGTCGCCCGCTACGGCGCCCGGCGTGACTGGGTGGCGCCGTGGCTGGCCGAATTCGGCGCCGACGCCTTGCGCGAGTGGTCGCGCGGGCTCGGCATCGAAACTTTCGTCGGCTCGTCGGGTCGGGTCTTCCCGGCCGAGATGAAGGCGGCGCCGCTGCTGCGTGCCTGGCTGCACCGGCTGCGCGCGGCCGGCGTGCGCTTCCACATGCGCCATCGCTGGCTGGGCTGGGAGGCGGATGGCGAACTTGCCTTCGATACACCCTCGGGTCTCCAAAAAGTCGGCGCTGGCGCCACGGTGCTGGCCCTGGGCGGCGGCAGCTGGGCCCGGCTCGGCTCGGACGGCGCCTGGGTGCCGCTGCTCGCGCAGCGCGGCGTCGCGGTGGCGCCGCTGCGGCCGGCCAACTGCGGCTTCGACGTGGCGTGGAGCGACCATTTTCGTGAAAAGTTCGCCGGCCAGCCGGTGAAGCCGGTGGTGGCGACGTTCGGCGGGCAGCGGCGGCAGGGCGAGTTCGTCATCAGCGGGAACGGCGTCGAGGGCAGCCTGATCTACGCCTTGTCGGCCGCGCTGCGCGACGCGATCGAGGGAGATGGCGAAGCCAAGGGCCTCCCACGCTCGCAAGATCGGCTCGCTGCCCCCCATCCCCAGAGCGGGCGAGCCGCTCCTGCCGCCTTGGGGCGGCCCGGCGGCGTCACGCTGCTGCTCGACCTGGCGCCGGGCAAGACGGTGGAACGGCTGACCGCCGAGATCGCCCACCCGCGCGGCTCGCGCTCGATGGGCAGCCACCTGCAGAGCCGCGCCGGCATCGCCGGCGTCAAGGCCGGGCTGCTGCGCGAATGCGCCGCAAAGGAAGATTATGCCGATCCGGCGCGGCTCGCCGCCGCCGTCAAGGCCTTGCCGCTGTGGCTCATTGCGCCGCGCCCGCTCGACGAAGCCATCAGCAGCGCCGGCGGCGTCATGGCCGAAGCGTTGGACAAGAGCCTGATGCTGCAAGCGCTGCCCGGCGTCTTCTGCGCTGGCGAGATGCTCGATTGGGAGGCACCGACCGGCGGCTACCTGCTGACGGCCTGCTTCGCCAGCGGCTATGCGGCTGGCAAGGGCGTAATGGCCTGGCTCCAGCCGAAGCGCTCCAGCAGCGCCGCGAACTGATCTTTCGGTGTGGCGCCAACGCCGACTTTTTCCCCTGTGTCCGGGTGGCGGAAGGCGATGCCGACGCAGGCCAGCAGCAGACGGCCGCAGCCGAACTCGTTCTGGAAGAACCGGTTGTGCCGCCCCTTGCCGTGGGTGGCGTCGCCGATGATCGGGTGGCTGATGTGCTTCATGTGGCGGCGCAGTTGGTGGTGGCGGCCGCTCAGCGGTGTCAGTTCCACCAGGGCATAGCGGGCAGTCGGGTAGCGGTCTACGGCGATGGGCAGTTCGATGGTGGCGAGCCGGCGGTAGCGGGTCATGGCCGGCTGTGCCTCGGCGGCGGGCAGGGTGCGGCCGTAGTCATCGTATTGCCGCGACAAGGCGTGGTCGATGAGTCCCGACTCCGGCGGCCAGCCGCGCACCACGGCGAGGTAGGTCTTTTCCACCTCGTTGTTCTCGAACTGGCGGCTCAGTTCGCGCGTAATGTCCGTCGCGAAAGCGAACAGCAGCACGCCGGAGGTGCCCTTGTCGAGTCGATGCACCGGCTGCACGCGGCGGCCGATCTGGTCGCGCAGCAGCTGCACGGCGAAGCGCGTCTCGTGGCGGTCGATGTCGCTGCGGTGGACCAGCAGGCCCGGCGGCTTGTCGATGGCGATCAGATGATCGTCGCGGTAGAGGATGTCGAGCATGAAGGCAGCCATCGTATCGCGGATATCATCGCGGCTGCATCCACCGCGGAGTTCCGGCATGACCCAACAGACTTTCCGGCTCGAAGGCGAATACATCGAGCTCAACATCCTGCTCAAGCTGCTGGCCTTGGTGCCTTCGGGCGGCGCGGCCAAGGCCTTGATCGCCGAGGGCGGGGTGAGCGTGGACGGTGAAATCGAGACGCGCAAGACGCGCAAGCTGCGGGTCGGCCAGGTCGTCCGGCTCGGCGACGAGGAGATTCGTATCGTCGGCTGATCAGGCTTCGCCGCCGAGTTCGCCGAGCAGGCCCTCCTGCGCACATAAGCGCGCGCCGCGCGGGCCGCGCGGCGCCTTGCGGCGGTACTGGCCGACGCCGTCCATCTCCCACGCCTGGCAGTTGTCGGTGAGGTAGGGACGCAGGCCCTCGCGGATGACGCGGCGCTTGAGCTTCAGGTCGAGTACCGGGAAGCAGACCTCGATGCGGCGGAAGAAGTTTCGTTCCATCCAGTCGGCGCTGCCCATGTAGAGCTTTCTCCGCGCCGTCGGCGTAGAAGTAGAAAATGCGCGAGTGCTCGAGGAAGCGGCCGATAACCGAGCGCACCCGGATGTTGTCGGAGAGGCCCTTGACGCCGGGGCGCAGGGCGCAGACGCCGCGGATGATGAGGTCGACCTTGACGCCGGCCTGGCTGGCCTCGTAGAGCGCCTCGATGATCTCCTGCTCGAGCAGGGCGTTCATCTTGGCGATGATGTGCGCCTTCCTGCCGGCGCGGGCGTTCTCGGTCTCGGCGCGAACCAGCGCCAGCATGCCGGAATGCAGGCTGAACGGCGCCTGCAGCAGGTGGTTGAGGGTGCTGGCCTTGCCCAGGCCGGTGAGCTGCTTGAACACCTCGTTGACGTCGGCGCCGACCTCCTCGTTGCTGGTGAGCAGGCCGAAGTCGGTGTAGAAGCGCGTGGTGCGCGGGTGGTAGTTGCCGGTGCCCAGGTGCACGTAACGACGGAATGCGCCGTCCTCGCGCCGTACCACCATCAGCATCTTGGCGTGGGTCTTGTAGCCGAACACGCCATAGACGACATGAACGCCGACTTCCTCCAGCCGGGCCGCGATGTTGAGGTTGGCCTCCTCGTCGAAGCGCGCCATCAGCTCGACCACCGTCGTCACTTCCTTGCCCTTCTGCGATGCGCGCAGCAGGTGCTCGGTCACGGCCGAGTCGGTGCCGGTGCGATACACCGTCATCTTGATCGCAACCACCAGCGGATCGTTGGCGGCCTGCTCGATCAGGTCGATGACCGGAGTGAAGGACTGGAAAGGGTGGTGCAACAGGATGTCCTGCTTGCGCAGCGTGGCGAAGATGTCGTAGTGGCGCGAGACGGTCTTGGGCTGGCCCGGCTGGTAGGGCGTGAACTTGAGATCGGGGCGGTCGACGCGGTCGGGTACCGACATCAGCCGCATCAGGGTGACGATGCCGGGCACGCGGTAGAGGTCGTCGCGGCCGAGGTCGAACTGCTGCAGCAGGAAGTCGGCCATCACCTCGGAGCAGTTGTCGGCGACCTCGAGGCGCACGGCGTCGCCGAAGTGGCGCTGCGGCAGTTCGCCCTGCAGGGCGGTGCGCAGGTTCTTCACTTCCTCGTCATCGACGAAGAGGTCGGAGTTGCGGGTGACGCGGAACTGGTAGCAGCCGAGCACGTTCATGCCGGAGAACAGCTCGTGCACGTTCTGGTGCATCACCGAGGAGAGGAAGACAAAGCCGTAGTCGACGCCGGTCAGGGACTTGGGCAGGTGGATCACGCGCGGCAGGGCGCGCGGCGCCTGGACGATGGCAGCGCCCGAGCTGCGGCCGAAGGCGTCCTTGCCCTCGAGTTCGACGGCGAAGTTGAGGCTCTTGTTGAGCACCCTCGGGAAGGGATGCGCCGGATCGAGGCCGATCGGCGTCAGCACCGGCATCACCTCGCGCAGGAAGTAGTCGCGGATCCAGGTGCTCTGTTCCTCGGTCCACAAGCCGCGGCGGATGAAGACGATGCCTTCCTTCTCCAGCGCCGGCAGGATGGCCTCGTTGAGCAGTTCGTATTGCTCGGCCACCAGTTCGTGCGCTTCGGCCTTGACGTGGGCGAAGGTCTCCTGCGCGGTCATGCCGTCGGCGGCCGTGGCGTGGCTGCCCATCTTGATCTGTTCCTTGAGGCCGGCGACGCGGATCTCGAAGAACTCGTCGAGGTTGCTGGCGACGATGCAGAGGAAGCGCAGGCGCTCGAGCAGGGGCACGCGGGAATCGGCGACCTGGGCGAGAACGCGGCGGTTGAAGGCGAGCAGCGACAGCTCGCGATTGATGAAATGGTCGGCGGGGAAGCGGCGGGTGGTGGAGTTCATGGGCTCAATACTATGACAGTTTTGTTGCGGCGTCATTTCAGCGGCAGCTGCCATGAGCGGCCCGACAGGCTGCTAGAATCAGCCTTCGCCACATTTCCTTCGCGCCACGTCCCGCCATCATTGCCGTGGAATACGAGCTCATCGCCGCCGTCGACCTGGGATCGAACAGCTTCCGCCTGCAGGTCGGGCGCGTGGTCGGCAACCAGATCTATCCGCTCGACGGCCTCAAGGAGGCGGTGCGCCTGGCGGCGGGCCTGACCCCGGAAAAGACCCTCGATGCCGCAGCGCAGTTGCGGGCGATCGAGGCGCTGTCGCGCTTCGGCGAGCGCCTGCGCGGCTTCGCCCCCGGCGCCGTGCGGGCGGTGGCGACCAACAGCCTGCGCGTGGCCAAGAACGCCGCCGACTTCCTGCCCGAGGCCGAAGCCGCGCTCGGCTTCCCGATCGAGGTCATCGCCGGCCGCGAGGAAGCGCGCCTGATCTACCTCGGCGTCGCCCACACCCTGCCCAATCCGCGTACCCAGCAACTGGTGATGGATATCGGCGGCGGTTCCACCGAGTTCATCGTCGGCCGCAACTTCCAGCCGCAGCAGCTCGAGTCGCTCTACATGGGCTGCGTCAGCTACTCCCTGCGCTTTTTCCCCGGCGGCCGCGTCGACAAGCGTTCGATGAAGGAGGCGGAACTCGCCGGCCGGCGCGAGCTGCAGGGCATCGTCCAGGCCTACAAGGAAACCGGCTGGGAGGAGGCGGTCGGCTCGTCCGGCACGGCCAAGGCCATCGTCGACCTGCTGGAGCTCAACGGTCTGTCCGAGCGCGGCATCACCCGCGAGGGGCTGGAAGAGTTGCGCAACCGGCTGGTGCGCGCCGGCGACGCCAGCCGGCTGCAGCTTGAGGGCCTCCGTGCCGACCGCATTCCGGTGCTGCCGGGCGGCATCGCCATCATGTCGGCGGCATTCAAGGAATTCGGCCTCGAGCGCATGGAGTTTTCCGAAGGGGCGCTGCGCCTGGGCGTACTCTACGACCTGCTCGGCCGCTATCACCACGATGACCTGCGCGAGGCCACCGTCGGCCAGTTCATGCAGCGCCACAGCGTCGACCGTCGCCAGGTGGCGCGGGTAACCATGACGGCACTGCTGCTGCTGCACCAGATCCTGCCCGCGTCGCGCAGCGCCGAGCACGTCGATGCCCAGTTCCTGGCCTGGGCGGCACGCCTGCACGAGATCGGCATTTCGGTGGCGCACTCGAGCTACCACAAGCACAGTGCCTACATCCTCGCCAATGCCGACATGCCGGGGTTCTCGCGGCGCGACCAGCAGCGCCTGGCGCGCGTCGTGCTCGGCCATCGCGGCAAGCTCGAGCGCGTCACGCTGGCGGCGCGCGACAGCGCCGACTGGCTGCTGATTTTCGCCCTGCGCACGGCTTCGCTGCTGCACCGGGCGCGTGACGACGACCGCGAACCGCCGGTCGAGGCGATGCTCGCTGCTCCCGGCTTCCTGCTGACGGTCGATGCCGACTGGCTGGAGAACGCGCCGCTGACGGCAGCGGCGCTCGACGAGGAAATTCGCCACTGGGCGGCGGTGGGGCTGGAACTCAAGCTGCGCCGGCGTCGCCGGAAGGACTGAATGGCCGGGCCTCACATCCGGATAGTGCAGCGCGACGATGGCGGCTGCAACATCGCGCTGGCCGGACGGTGGACCCTGGTGGCCATCGCCGAGGAGGCGGCGGCACTCGGCCGGCAGCTGGCAGAGCACGGCCGCGTGGCGAACGCGACCTGGGACTGCCTGGGCATCGAGGCACTCGATTCGGCCGGGGCCATGCTGCTGTGGCGCGCCTGGGGCCGGGCGCTTCCCGGCTTGCTGCTGGCACAGCCGGCGCACCTGCGCATCTTCGAGCGCATCGGTCAGTGCCGACCACGAGCCGGCGGCGGTGCCACCGCCGCGCTCGCCGCTCGATCCGGTGATCCACATCGGCGCGGCCGCCATCGGCTTCTGGCGCCAGGTCGTCGACTTTGTCGCGCTGCTTGGCCAGATCGTGCTCGACTGCCTGCATCTGCTGCGCCTGCCGCAGGACCTGCCGCGGCGCGAGATCTCGGCCAACCTCTACAAGAGCGGCGTGCGCGCCATGCCGGTGACGGCGCTGGTCGGATTCCTCATCGGCGTCACCCTGTCCTACCTCTCGGCGCTGCAGCTGAGGAACTTCGGCGCCGACGTCTTCATCGTCAACATCCTTGGCATGGGCATCATCCGCGAGCTCGGCCCGGTCCTCGTCGCCCTGCTGGTGGCCGGCCGCTCGGGCTCGGCCATGACCGCGCAGCTCGGCGTGATGCGCGTCACCGAGGAGATCGACGCGCTCGCCACCATGGGCATCCCGCGCAGCCTCAGGCTGGTCTTCCCCAAGGTGGTGGCGCTGGCCATCGTCATGCCGCTGCTGGTGCTGTGGGCGACCACCATCGCCCTCATCGGCGGCATGGTCGCGGCCCAGCTGCAGCTCGACATCAGCTACGGCTTCTTCGTGCAGACCCTGCAGCGCGTGGTGCCGGTCGCCAACCTCTGGATCGGCCTGGCCAAGGGGCTGGTGTTCGGCATCCTCATCGCGCTCGTCTCATGCCACTTCGGCCTGCGCGTGCGGCCCAACACCGAGAGCCTCTCAGCCAACACCACGGCTTCGGTGGTCACCGCGATCACCCTGGTGATCATCGCCGACGCCATCTTCGCCGTCGCCATGCGCGGCATCGGCATCCCGCGGGTCGGCGGATGAGCACGCCGGTCATCTCGGTGCGCGACCTGCACACCCGCTTCGGCGAGCACTGGGTGCACCGGGGCCTCGACCTCGAAGTCGCGGCCGGCGAGCTGGTGGCGCTGGTCGGCGGCTCGGGCAGCGGCAAGACCACGCTGCTGCGTCAGATGATCGGCCTGCTGACGCCGACGCGGGGCGAGATCCGCTTGTTCGGCGAGCCGCTGTTCGGCGGCGGCGTCGCCCGCGAGCGCGCGCTGCGGCGGCGCTTCGGCGTGCTGTTCCAGCATGGCGCGCTGTTCTCGGCCTTCAGCGTCTTCGACAACATCGCCTTCCCGCTGCGCGAGCTCAAGCGCTTCGACGCCGGTACCATCCGCGATCTGGTCATGCTCAAGCTCGAGATGGTCGAGCTGCTGCCGCGCCACGCCAGCCTGATGCCGGCCGAGCTCTCCGGCGGCATGGTCAAGCGCGTGGCGCTGGCCCGGGCGCTGGCGCTGGAGCCCGAGCTGCTGCTGCTCGACGAGCCGACCTCCGGCCTCGACCCGGACCGTTCCGACGCCTTCGTGCGCCTGATCCGCATGCTCGGCGAGGAACTCGGCCTCACCGTCGTGCTGGTGACCCACGATCCCGCCACCCTGTCGGCGCTCGCCACCCGCGTCGCGGTGCTGGCCGAACATCGCATCCTTGCTTATGATGCGATCGAGCAGGTGATCCGCGTCGATCACCCCTTCATCCGCAATTTCTTCTTGGCGGAGCGCAGCACCCGCGCGCTGCGCAGCAGCCACAACCTGTAAAACGCCCTCATGGAAAACCGCGCCCACGCCCTCGCCGCCGGCCTCTTCGTGCTGCTGCTCGGCATCGCCGCGGCGCTGGCGCTGTGGTGGTTCGGCGGGCAGCGCGCCGAGAGCGCCAATTACTACCTGGTCGAGACCGGCCGCGACGTCAGCGGCCTCAATCCCCAGGCCCAGGTGCGCTACCGTGGCATCCGCGCCGGCAAGGTCGAGAGCATCGAGCCCGACGCGAAGGACCGGCGGCTGATCCTCATCCGCATCAGCCTCGACCGCAAGTATCCGGTCACGGCGAAGACCGTCGCCCGCATGGGCTACCAGGGGCTGACGGGCCTGGGCTACATCCACCTCGAGGACGACGGCAGCAGCGACCAGCTGCTCGAGGCGAAGGGCGACGAGCTGCCGCGCATCGGCATGAAGCCCTCGCTGTTCGAGTCGCTCACCGAGAAGGGCGGCGACATCGCCGGCCAGTTGGCGGAGGTGGCGAAGCGGATGTCGGCCTTGATGAACGAGAAGAACGTGCAGAACCTGTCGCGCACGGTCGAGAACGTCGCGACGGCATCCGAAGGCCTGAAAGAGCTGCCCAAGGTGATCGCGGCGATGCGCGAGATGCTTTCCGATACCAACATCAAGCGCATGAACGCGCTGCTGGTGCACCTGGAGAAGGCCGCCGGCGAGGCGGCGCCGCTCACCGCCGAAGTGCGCGAGATGGTGAAGACCATGACGGCGCTGTCGCAGCGCCTCGACCTGATTGCGGGCGAAGCCGGGGCCGATACCCTGCCGCGGGTCAATGCCCTGCTGCGCGACCTGCAGACCAGCACGCGGCAGATGACGCGGATCCTCGAAATGGTCGACGATTCGCCGCAATCCTTCATTTTCGGGCGCGGCCCGGCCGCGCCGGGCCCGGGCGAACCGGGCTTCGGCGCCGCCACCGCGGCCCCGCGGTGACACGGGAGCAGACGACGATGCGCATCCTTCTTTCCCTGCTGGCGGCGCTGGCCCTGGCCGGCTGCGTGCCCAACAACGTCCGCCAGACCGAGGCGGCCGTCTTCGATATCGGGACAGCGGCAGGCGGCTGGGCGGCACCGGCGCTGCAGCGCATCGATGTCGCCGCGCCGTCCTGGCTCGGCACCGCGGCGATGCAATACCGCTTGGCCTACAGCGAGGGGACGCGCCGCCGCGCCTATGCCGACAGCCGCTGGGCGGCGCCACCGGCCGAACTGCTCGAACGGGCGTTGCGCCGCCGCGCGGTCGCCGCCGCCGGCGAGCCGATGCTGGCCTGCCGTCTGCGCATCGAGCTCGACGAGTTCGTGCAGGTCTTCGATGCGCCGCAGACCAGCCGCGTGGTGATCGCCGTGCGCGCCCGGCTGGTGTCGCGCTTCGAGCAGCCGCTGCTGGGGCGCAGCTTCGGCGTCGAGCGTCCGGCAGGGAGCGATGCACGTGGCGGCGTGGCGGCCACGGCGGTCGCCGTGGAAGAACTCGGTAACCAGCTGGCAGCCTGGGTCGCCGCCGAAAAGTCGGTGCTGGCGACACGGTGCCTGGAGTGAATGCCATGGATGAGCCGCTGCTGCTGCGGGCTGAAGCCGATGGCGTCGTCACGCTGACGCTCAATCGTCCCGCCCAGTTCAACGCGCTGTCCGAGGCCCTGCTGGCCGAACTGCAGGCGGCGCTGGAACGGGTCGGCGCCGACAGCACGGCGCGCGTGGTGGTGATCGCCGGAGCCGGCAAAGCTTTCTGCGCCGGGCACGATCTAAAGGAAATGCGCGCCAATCACGACAAGACTTACATGCAGGCGCTGTTCCGCCAGTGCGCCAGGGTGATGACGACCATCGCCGCGCTGCCGCAGCCGGTGATCGCGCGGGTGCATGGCATCGCCACGGCGGCCGGTTGCCAGCTGGTCGCCGCCTGCGACCTCGCGGTGGCGGCCGACGTGGCCCGGTTCGCCGTTTCCGGCATCAATGTCGGCCTTTTCTGCTCGACGCCGGCCGTGGCGCTGTCGCGCAACATGGGCCGCAAGCAGGCCCTGGAAATGCTGCTCACCGGCGAGTTCATCGACGCCATGGATGCGCAGCGGCGCGGCCTGGTCAATCGGGTCGTGCCGGTCGATGCTCTGGATGCCGAAGTGAAGCGGCTGGCCGAAGCCATCTGCGGAAAGTCGGCGCTGGCGATACGCCTCGGCAAGGAATTGTTCTACCGCCAGCTCGAAATGGGCGGCGAGGCCGCCTACCAGCTGGCCGTGGAAACCATGGCCTGCAACATGATGAGCGAGGATGCCGCTGGCGGCATCGACGCCTTCATGGAAAAGCGCAAGCCGGAGTGGCGGGGCCGCTAGGGCTCGCCAGCAGAAGCTGCGCGGTCAGTGCTTGCGCCGCGGCGGCGCGGCGGCGATCGGTCCGCGACCTTCGATGTGACGGAAGGTGATGCGGCCCTTGCTCAGGTCGTAAGGGGACAGTTCCAGCGAAACCTTGTCGCCGGCGAGGATGCGGATGTGGTGCTTGCGCATCTTGCCCGCGCTGTACGCCACCAGCTTGTGGCCGTTGTCGAGGGTGACGCGAAAACGCGAATCGGGCAGCACTTCCTCCACCACGCCATTCATTTCAAGGAGTTCTTCCTTGGCCATGATCATGCCTCCATGGAAAGTCGGAAAGAAAAAGCCCGGCGATTGCCGGGCTTGTCGGGCAGGGCTGGCAGCGTGGCCGAAAGCTACGCCTGCCAGCCTGTCCCTTAGTCCGCGGCGCGGATGTTCGACGCCTGCTGGCCCTTGGGGCCCTGGGTGACGTCGAAGCTGACGCGCTGACCTTCGGTCAGGGTCTTGAAACCCTGAGCCTGGATCGCGGAGAAATGGGCGAAGAGATCATCGCCGCCGTTTTCGGGGGTGATGAAGCCAAAGCCCTTGGAATCGTTGAACCACTTCACAGTACCTGTTGCCATGTCTTGAATATCCTAAAAAAAACAATAGAAGGGGCAAGCCCCCGGGTGGGACGAAGATCAAGACGGCAGGGTGATGAAGGGAGAAATACCGCGGAACCGCGGGTACTGAGCCAGACAACAACGGCATGACTTGAATATCGCTGGCGTGCATTATCCTCTGCAATGCGCGAATTTGCAAATTAAATATCAGGAAATGACAATGGAAATCCCGGTTCGGCTGTTCGGCGGCACCCTCAAGCGGTGACGCATTGAAATCGGGGGCGGTTTGGACTGGCATGGCAGAAGCCATACCGTACCGTATGGAAAGCTTGCCGTTAAACTAACAGCTTCCCATTCAGGAGGTTGCGCGTGAAGGTCCTCGTTCCCGTCAAGCGGGTGATCGATTACAACGTCAAGGTGCGCGTCAAGGCCGATGGCTCGGGCGTCGATCTGGCCAACGTCAAGATGGCGATGAACCCCTTCGACGAGATCGCCGTCGAGGAGGCTCTCCGCCTCAAGGAAGCCGGCATCGCCACCGAGGTGGTCGCCGTGAGTTGCGGCATGACGTCCTGCCAGGAAACACTGCGCACCGCGATGGCCCTGGGCGCCGACCGGGCGATCCTGGTCGAGACGGATGTCGAACTGCAGCCGCTGGCCGTGGCCAAGCTGCTGCAGGCGCTGGCGGCGAAGGAACAGCCGCAGCTGGTGATCCTCGGCAAGCAGGCGATCGACGACGATTCCAACCAGACCGGGCAGATGCTGGCCGCGCTGCTGGGCTGGCCGCAGGCGACCTTCGCCTCGAAGGTCGCCATCGCCGACGGCCGGGCCACGGTGACGCGCGAGATCGACGGCGGCCTCGAGACGCTGGAACTGCCGTTGCCGGCGGTGGTGACCACCGACCTGCGCCTCAACGAGCCGCGCTATGCCACGCTGCCCAACATCATGAAGGCGAAGAAGAAGCCGCTCGACGTGGTCAGGCCCGCCGACCTCGGCGTGGATGTCACGCCGCGGCTGGTGACCCTGAAAGTGGTGGAGCCGCCAAAACGCCAGGCCGGGGTCAGGGTCGCCGACGTGGCCGAGCTGGTGGCCAAACTCAAGAACGAAGCGAAGGTGATCGCATGAGCATCCTGGTCATCGCCGAACACGACAACGCCAGCCTCAAGGCCGCCACCCTCAATACCATTACCGCCGCGGCGAAGATCGGCGCTCAGCTGGGTACGGATATCCATGTCCTCGTCGCCGGCAGCGGCTGCGCCGCTGCCGCACAGGCCGCCGCGCAACTGGCTGGCGTGACGCAAGTTCTGGTCGCCGACGCGCCGCACTACGCCGGGCAGATCGCCGAGAACGAGGCGGCACTGATCGTCGCCAATGCCGGCGGCCACACGCACATCCTCGCCCCGGCGACCAGCCACGGCAAGAACGTGCTGCCGCGGGTCGCCGCGCTGCTCGACGTGGCGCAGATCTCCGACATCATCGCCGTCGAGTCGCCCGACACCTTCGTGCGACCGATCTACGCCGGCAATGCGCTGGCGACGGTGAAGTCCTCCGACGCGGTCAAGGTCATCACCGTGCGCACCACCGCCTTCGACCCCGCCAGGCAGGGCGGCGCCGCCGCCATCGAGAACATCGCGGCGGGCCCCGACCTCGGCCTGTCGAAGCTGCTCGGCCGCGAACTGACCCAGTCGGCGCGGCCCGAGCTCGGCGCGGCCAAGGTCATCGTTTCCGGCGGCCGCGGCCTGGCCTCGGGCGAGAATTACCACAAGCTGCTGGAGCCGCTGGCCGACAAGCTGAATGCCGCGCTCGGTGCTTCGCGCGCGGCGGTCGACGCCGGCTTCGTGCCCAACGACTACCAGGTCGGCCAGACCGGCAAGATCGTCGCGCCGCAACTGTACATCGCCATCGGCATCTCCGGCGCGATCCAGCACCTGGCCGGCATGAAGGACTCGAAGGTGATCGTCGCCATCAACAAGGACCCGGAGGCGCCGATCTTCCAGGTGGCCGACTACGGCCTGGTCGGTGACCTGTTCACCCTCGTGCCCGAACTGACCGCGGCACTCTAGCCATGCGCCGAGCCGCCTCAAGCATGGCGCAGCCACCGGAGCGGAGCCGCGCAGCGGCGAACACCCGTTTCCCACGGTCGGCTTTGCATAGCCGTCCGGCTTCGTCGGCGCGGAGCGGTGCTCCGCGAAACCCCGACTACGCCCCCCGCGCGGGCGGGGGCCGGGGGGTGGGGGCGTCGCGATGAACATTCCTGCCGACCTCTTCAACGACACATGGGCCTACGCGGCCTGGCTGCCGCTGGCGGCCGTCTGGTTGTGGTGCCTGCGCACGGCACCGTGGCGGCGGCTGGCCGAGGAAGGGCAGTTCAACGTCTGGCTCGGCGCCATCGTCGTGCTGATGCTGCTGTGGAGCATGAAGGCCGGCGTGCGGCCGGGGCTCAACCTGCACCTGCTCGGCGCCACCACCCTGACGCTGATGTTCGGCCGGCAGCTGGCCATCGCCGGCCTGTCGCTGGTGCTGGTCGGCGTGACGCTCAACGGCGGCGCGGGCTGGCAGGCCTATGCCCTCAATGCGCTGCTCATGGCGGTGCTGCCCGGTTTCCTTGCCTTCGCCATCCTGCGCGGGGTCGAGCGCTGGCTGCCGGCCAACTTCTTCATCTACATTTTCATCGCTGCCTTCTTCGGTGCGGCCCTCAGTGCGCTAGTCACCGGCGCCGCCAGCACGGCACTGCTGGCGGTAGCCGGCATTTACCCGCTGGAAATGCTGCTTGACGACTATTTGCCGTACTTCCTGCTGCTGGGGTTTTCCGAGGCCTGGCTCAATGGCGCGGCGGTGACGCTGATGGTGGTGTATTTCCCGCAGTGGGTCGGCACTTTCGACGACCGCCGCTACCTGTGGAACAAATGACCGGGACAAGTGGAGCGGCGCATGGCTGAGTACATCGCCCCGCTGCAAGACATGCAGTTCGTGCTGAGCGAACTGGCCGGCCTCGATCGCGTCGCGCAACTGCCGGGGTGCGAGGAAGCGACCGCGGACGTCGTCGAGGCGATCCTCGACGAGGCCGCCAAGTTCGCCAACGGAGTGCTGTCGCCGCTCAATGTCGTCGGCGACCGTACGGGCGCGCAGTGGAACGACTTCGCGGTGACCATGCCGCCGGGCTTCAGGGAGGCGTACGCCCAATTCGTCGCCAATGGCTGGAACGGCCTTGGCTGCAATCCCGAGCACGGCGGCCAGGGCCTGCCCAAGGTGGTCTCGGCTGCGGTGCAGGAGATGTGGAAGTCGGCGAACATGGCTTTCTCGCTGTGCTCGATGCTGACGCAGGGCGCCATCGAGGCGCTGGAACTGTGCGGCTCGGCTGAGCAGAAGGCCAGATACCTGCCGAACATGATCGCCGGCACCTGGACCGGCACCATGAACATCACCGAGCCGCAGGCCGGTTCCGACCTGGCGGCCATCCGTTCGCGCGCCGAGCCGCAGGCCGACGGCAGCTACAGGGTGTTCGGCCAGAAGATCTTCATCACCTACGGCGAGCACGACATGGCGGAGAACATCATCCACCTGGTGCTGGCGCGCTTGCCGGACTCACCCGCGGGGGTGAAGGGCATCTCGCTGTTCGTCGTGCCCAAGTTCCTCGTCAATGACGACGGCACGCCGGGGGCGCGCAACGACGCGTACTGCGTGTCGATCGAGCACAAGCTCGGCATCCACGCCAGCCCGACGGCGGTGATGAGCTTCGGCGACCATGGCGGGGCGACGGGCTACCTCATCGGCCGCGCCAACGAGGGCCTCAAGACCATGTTCATCATGATGAACGCGGCCCGCTATGCCGTCGGACTGGAGGGGTTGGCCGTGTCCGAGCGCGCCTACCAGCAGGCGCTGGCCTACGCCAGGGTCAGGGTGCAGGGGCGGGCTATCGAGGGCTCCGCCGCTGCCGTGCCCATCATCCGCCACCCCGACATCCGCCGCATGCTGATGCTGATGAAGTCGCAGATCGAAGCCATGCGCGCGCTGGCCTATGTCGTGGCGGCGGCGCACGACGCGGCGCTCAGGCACCCCGATGCGGCCGAGCGGCAGGCCAACCAGGCCTTCGTCGACCTGATGATCCCGGTGGTCAAAGGCTGGCTCACCGAGAGCGGCATCGAGATCGCCTCGCTCGGCGTGCAGATCCACGGCGGCATGGGCTACATCGAGGAAACCGGCGCGGCGCAGCACCTGCGCGACGCCCGTATCACCGCCATCTACGAGGGCACCACCGGCATCCAGGCCAACGACCTGCTCGGCCGCAAGATCGTGCGCGACGGCGGCGCCGCGCTCAAGGTGGTCTGCACCCGGATGCGGCAGACGCTGGCGCAACTCGAACAGCAGCCGGGCGCGGACTTCGCCGCGATCCGCGAGTCGTTCGGTCGCGGCGTGGCCGCCCTCGAAGAGGCCGCCGCCTTCGTCGTCGGCCATGCCGCGCAGGACATCCGCAGCGTCGCGGTCGGCGCCGTGCCGCTGCTCAATCTCATGGGCATCGTGTCCGGTGGCTGGATGATGGCGCGCGCGGCGCTGGTGGCGCAGGAAAAAGTCGGCGCTGGCGCCACGGCGCCTTTCTATCCTGCGAAAATTGTCACGGCGCATTTCTACGCCGATCACGTACTGGCGGCCGCACCGGGCCTGGTCTACACGGTGCGGCACGCTGGCGATGCTGCACTGGCCCTTGCCGAGGAGTTGCTTTGATGGTCATCAACCGTCGCGAAATCTTCCAGCACATCGCTGCCGAGGCAGGGCGGGGCGGTGCCGTCTTTCCCACCCATGCCGACGTTGCCCTCAAGGTGCAGCGGGCGCTCGACGATCCGGACTGCTCGGTCGAACAGGCCGCCAGGCTCATCATGGCCGAACCGCTGTTGGCGACACGCGTGGTGGCGATGGCCAACTCGGTCGTCTACAACCGCAGCGGCCGCGACATTGCCGACATCGGCCAGGCCGTCGCGCGCCTCGGCTTTCGCGCCGTGCGCTCGCTGGCGACCGCGGTGGCGGTGCGGCAACTGTCCGCCGCACCGACCGAGCCGCGCTACCGCGCGATGGCGGTGCAGCTATGGGAGCATACGGCGCACGTGGCTGCGCTCGCCCACGTGATCGCGCGTCGCGCGACGCGACTCGACCCGGAGGCCGCCTTTTTCGCCGGCATCGTGCATGAGGTCGCCGGTTTCTACCTGTTGTCGCGAGCCCACGAATTCCCGGGGCTATTCGACGGCGACCCCGGCAACTGGATGGCGGCATGGAAAGGCGAAAGCGAGGCGGCGGTGGGACGGGCCGTGCTCAAGTCGCTCGGCGTGCCCGATCCGGCGCAGGACGCGGTAGAGGCCTACTGGCAGGGCTACCTGGCGCTGCCGCCGGTCTCGCTCGGCGACACGCTGCTGTTGGCCGAAAACCTTGCCCCGGTCACTTCGCCGCTGCAGAGCGACGAGCGCGACTCCCGGGTCGGTGCCGACGGCAGCCTGGATGTGGTCTTGGGCGACGCCACCCTGGTCGATATCCTCAAGGAGTCGGCCGACGAGGTTTCAGCGCTGACCGGATCGCTGAAGTTCTAGCCCCATCCCGATGCCAGTGGCCATGAGCGCGACGGAGCGGCTGCTGCGGCTGATCGATGGTCTGTGCCTGGAACTGCGTCCCGGGCGCGCGGCGGCGCGGCTCGACAGCCACTTCGAGCGCGAGTTGGGACTCGACAGTCTCGCCCGCGCCGAGTTGCTGCTGCGCTGCGAGGCCGAGTTCGGGCTGCGCTTGCCGCAACGGCTGCTGGGAGAGGCCGAGACGCCACGCGATTTCCTTGCCGCCATCGAGGTCGCCGCCGGGCGCGGGCCGGAAGCAGCGACGGTGGCCGCGGCGGAACCCACAGCGCCAGTCGTCGCGGCAGGCACGGCGACGGAACCTGCGCCGGACGACCTCGATACCCTCGTCGATGTGTTCGTGTGGCACACGCGGCGACAGCCGGATTTCGTCCACATCATCCACCTGAACGAGGACGGCTCGAAGCAAAGCATCTCCATCGAGCGCCTCTGGCGCGAGGCACGCGCGGTGGCTGCGGGGCTGCAGGCGCGCGAGGTCGCGCCCGGCGACGCAGTGGCGCTGATGCTGCCGACCTGTCCCGCCTTCTTCCCCTGCTTTCTCGGCATCCTGCTGGCGGGTGGCGTGCCGGTGCCGATCTACCCGCCGGCGCGGCCTTCCCAGATCGAGGACCATCTGCGACGGCATGCCACCATCCTCGCCAATGCACAGACGCGATTGCTGATCGCCACGGGCGAGGTGGCATTTCCCGCCAGCCTGCTGCGCGGGCGGGTCGAGTCCCTGCGTGGCACGGTGCTGGCCGACGAACTGCTTGCAGCGACCGGTGACTCCGTGGCGGTGCCGGCGCGCGCCGAGCAGCTGGCTCTGCTGCAATACACCTCGGGCAGCACCGGCAACCCCAAGGGTGTGATGCTGACCCACGGCCAGCTGCTCGCCAACATCCGCGCCATGGCGCGGGCGGCCGAGCTGGGGCGCGGCGACGTCTTCGTCAGCTGGCTGCCGCTGTATCACGACATGGGGCTGATCTGCGCCTGGCTGTCGAGCCTGGTCTACGCGATTCCCTTCGTCGTCATGTCGCCGCTGTCCTTCCTCGCCGCGCCCGAGCGCTGGCTGCGGGCGATCAGCGACCATCGCGGCACGCTTTCCGGAGCACCCAATTTCGCCTACGAGCTGTGCCTGCGCCGCATCCCGCCCGAGCGCCTGGCCGGCCTCGACCTGTCGTCGTGGCGCATCGCCTTCAACGGCGCCGAGCCGGTCAATGCGGACACCATGGCCCGTTTCATCGAGCGCTTCGCAACCTGCGGCCTGCGGCCCGAGGCCATCGCCCCGGTCTATGGACTGGCCGAGTGCGCCGTCGGCCTGGCATTCACGAGGGACCGCGGGCTGGTGGTCGATCGCGTCGATCGCGAGAGCTTCGTCGCCTGGGCGGCGTGGCCGTTTCCGGCCGACGCCGGCGAGAGAAGCGATGCACTTCGCTTCGTCGCCTGTGGTCGCCCCTTGCCGGGGTACGAGATCCGCATCGTCGACGGGGCCGGCGCGGAGCTGCCGGAGCGCCGCGAAGGGCGATTGCAGTTTCGCGGACCCTCGGCCACGGCCGGCTATTTCCGCAATCCGACGGCGACGGCCGACTTGATTCGCGGCGACTGGCTCGATTCCGGCGACTACGCCTACCTCGCCGGCGGCGAGGTCTATCCGACCGGGCGCGCCAAGGACATCATCATCAAGGGCGGCCGCAACGTCTATCCGCAGGAAGTCGAGGAAGCGGTCGGCCGCGTGCCGGGCATCCGCGCCGGCTGCGTCGCCGTCTTCGGCAGCCCCGACCCGGCGAGCGGCACCGAGCGGCTGGTGGTCGCGGCCGAGGCAAAGGCTGCGGACGAGAACCTGCGCCAGGCGGTACAGGAGGCGGTGGTCGGCGTCCTCGGGATGCCCGCCGACGACGTGGTGCTGTCAGCTGCGCGCATCGTGCTCAAGACCTCGAGCGGCAAGATCCGCCGTGCCGCGAGCCGCGAGCTTTACGAGGCGGGCGGCGGCGTCACGGCGCCGCGCGCGGTCTGGTGGCAGGTGATGCGGCTGCTCGCCGGCGGCCTGCTGCCGCAGCTGCGCCGCGGTGCGCGCGCCCTTGGTGACTGGCTGCACGGACTCTGGGCGGCGGGCAGCTTCCTGCTGTTCGCCGTCGTCGTCTGGCTGGTCGTCGCCGTGGTCGCCATCGCCGAGTTTTTGCTGGCGCTTCTGCCATGCGGCTGCACGGATCTGGCTGGGTCTCGCCGGCATCCGGCTCGAGGTGAGCGGGCTCGAGAATCTGCCGCGGGGCGGCACCAACGTGCTGGTCGTCAATCATGCCAGCTATCTCGACGGTATCGCCTTCGTCGCCGCGCTGCCCTGCGGCGGCTGGCGCTTCGTCGCCAAGCGCGAGCTGGCCCACGGCTTCGTGCCGCGGATTTTCCTTGAGCGCCTCGGCGTCGAGTTCGTCGAGCGCTTCGATTTCGCCCAGGGCGTGGCCGACACCGAGCGGCTGGTCGCGGCGGTGGCGGCGGGCCATGCGCTGGCGGTGTTCCCGGAGGGCACCTTCACCCGCGTGCCCGGCCTGCGGCCCTTCCGCATGGGCGCCTTCATGGTCGCGGCGCGGACGGGAACGCCGGTGCTGCCCGTCGCGCTCGCCGGGACTCGCGACGTGCTGCGCGAAGGCCACTGGCTGCCGCGTCGCGGGCGCCTGCGGGTCACGGTCGGCGCCGTGCTCGCGCCCGACGGCGACGACTGGAGTGCGGCGCTGCGCCTGCGCGACGCCGCGCGCTCCGTCATCCTGAAAGGGGTCGGCGAGCCCGACCTGCAGGCATGAGGAGGCGACCGCTATAATCGGCCGAACCAAACCTCCCGGACCGCACGAACATGCAGCCACACCAGCGTGATCTCGCCCAGAACACCCTGGGCGTCCTTTTCATCGGCGGCTTGATCGCAGCGACCTTCTGGGTCCTGCGCCCCTTCATTCCGGCGGTGATCTGGGCGACGACGGTAGTGGTTGCGACCTGGCCATTCATGCGCCAGGTCGAGGCGCGGTTGTGGGGTAGACGCTCGCTGGCGGTAGCGGTGATGACGCTGCTGCTGCTGGCGATACTGATCGTTCCGCTAGGCCTGGCGATTCTCACCATCGCCGATAACCGGGAGATCATCGCCGGCTGGGCCCAGTGGCTCATGGCCGCGAAGGTGCCGCCGCCGCCCGACTGGGTCGCCGGTCTGCCGCTGGTCGGCGGCAAGCTCCTGCAGATCTGGCAGGAATACGCGGCCGCCGGCATCCAGGATTTCGCCGCGCGGCTCGCGCCCTATGCCGACCGCGTCACCCAGTGGTTCATTTCCGAGGCGGGCACCGTCGGCATGATCTTCCTGCAGTTGCTGCTCATCGTCCTCATCTCCGCCCTCATGTATGCCGGCGGCGAATCCGCTGCGGCCTGGCTGCGGCTCTTCGGCAAGCGCCTGGCGGGGCAGCGCGGCGAGAACATGGTCGTGCTCGCCGGCCAGGCGATCCGCGGCGTGGCCATGGGGGTGGTGGTCACGGCGCTGGTGCAGTCGGTGCTCGGCGGCATCGGCCTCGCCATCGCCGGCGTGCCGATGGCGGCGGTGCTGACGGCGCTGATGTTCATGCTCTGCATCGCCCAGCTCGGCCCGGTGCTGGTGCTGGCGCCGGCAGTGGTGTGGGTCTTCTGGAGCGGCGACAGCGCCTGGGGCACTTTCCTGCTGGTATGGACGATCGTCGTCACCAGCCTCGACAACGTCCTGCGTCCCTACCTCATCAAGAAGGGGGCCGACCTGCCGCTGCTGCTGATATTCGCCGGCGTCATTGGCGGCATGATCACCTTGGGCCTCGTCGGCATCTTCGTCGGCCCGGTCGTGCTTGCCGTGACCTACACGCTGGTCGACGAGTGGGTCGAAGGCAGCGGCAGCGGGGTGGTCGCTCCGGTCATCAAGCGGGAGCGCACGGCGTTACGCATTCCGCCCCGCGCCTCGCGCGGCCTGCCGCGGCGCAAGCTTTAGAGGTCGCGCTGCGCCTCGCGCAGGAATTTGTGCGCCGGCCGGCGCCGATCAGCGTTTCCGCTGTTCTGCGGCGAGCTGCCTGGCGAAGAACTCCAGCGCGGTCTTGGTCTTCGCGGACTGGTCGGCGCCGAGCACGATGCCGCGTCGGGCCAGGTAGGCCTTGAAATCGCCAATGACCTGGAAGGCTTCTTTCGGCAGGCACTTGGTGGAGACTTCCATGACGAGTGATCCATCAGGATAGATCCACACTTCCAAGACGATGGGGCGGTCGAAGTCATTCGCCTTCGGCTGGTGCTTGGCCTTGAGCAGGAAGGTGGGGCCCAGGAGGACCAGCTGGTCCATCGTGAGGCCCGCCGGGGCGTGCGCGTCATAGAAGGCACGCTGTTCCTTGGAGAACAGCTTGCGCAAAGGCATCTCGCCCGAGGCTGCGTCGAGCACCTCCTGATTGGTGCACACGCCCTTGAACGAAGCCGAGCAGACGAACCCGCCCGGCATCGCATCCACCTCGATCTTGAAGGCCGCCGAGCGGCGCAGCTCCGCGTCGATGGTGGACGGATCCACGGGCCGCAGCTTGATGACCGTATCGCCATCCCCGCCCTGGATACGCCGCGCCCGGACGACGACGCCGGCCTTGTTCAGGGCCAGATCGGGCGTATCGAAGAAAAATGCCTGCCGCGGCTGTGCCTCGACCGGATCGAGTCCGATGCTCTTGACCGTCGCGCGGCCGACGCCGACGGGGACCGACAACTTCAGTTCGACGCTGGTCGCCCCCTTTATGAGCTTGAACATTTCCATTGTCTGCTCAGCCGTAAAGGGTTTCGCCAGTGCGGGCTGAGCGGACTTCGCCGCCTTGCGGGGCGTCAGTGTCTTCTTGGGGGCCGCTACTGCCTTCGTTGTCTTGACGGGCTTTGCGTTCGGCGTGGGTTTCGTCGTTTTTGTGCTTGTCTTGATAGCCATGGTCTACACCCCCTCAGTTGCATTCAGCAAAAAATTCGGCTTGTTCGCCAGAGCCTGTTGAGGCTGGCAAACCATTCAGGCTCCGAAACGCTCGGCCAGCACGCCGTGGCGCAGGCCGCGATCGCTCACGGTGAGGCTGTCCATCCCCAGCTTCTCCATGATCGTGCGGATGATGCAGGCGCCGGCGAGGATGACTTCCGCCCGCTTGGGCTGCAGGCCGACGATGGTGCGGCGGCCATCGGCGTCGCGCGAGCGGTAGAGCTCGATCTGGCGGTCGATCTCGGCGCGGTCGAGGACCGTGCCCTGGACCAGCGAGGGGTCGTAGGTGGCGAGGCCGTGCCTGACGGCGGTGATGTTGGTCACTCCCCCGCCCATGGCCACCAGCGCGTCGGGCGCCGGGCGGCCGTCGAGGCGCGACAGGTCGGCCGCGATCGCCGCCATCGCCTCCTTGACCACGGCGGCCGACACCGCGCGGTCGAGCCCGAAGCGCTCGGTGTAGCGCACGGCGCCGACATCGACGCTGAAACGCTCATCCACGTCGGCGTCGTGACCGAAGGTGAACTGGGAACTGCCGCCGCCGGTGTCGAACACGACCAGCCTGCCCTTGTCCAGGCCGAGGCCGGCCTTGGCGGCGAGGTAGGCCAGGCGGCTTTCCTCCTCGCCCGAGATCACCTCGATATGCACGCCGGCGCGCTGCTCGATGGTCGCGACCACCTGGCTGGCGTTGCCGGCGATGCGCAGCCCGGCGGTGCCGACGGCCGCGATGGCCCGCACGCCGTGCCGCTTCGCCTCCTCGACCATGGCGGCGATCGCGGCGACGGCGCGTTCGAGCGCGGCGTCGATGATCACGCCCTGCTGGTCGAGCCCCTCGCCGAGGCGCGTCACTTCGGCGCGGTCGACGATGGTGCGCCAGCGTCCGGCGACGTCGCGCTCGCCGATGTGGAACTTGATCGAATTGGTGCCGGCGTCGATGACGGCGTAGCGCTCCGGCGCGTCGTCGACCAGGGCCGCCAGTGCGGCGGGGTAGCTGGTGTTGGCGTAGCCGCCGAGGCCGAGATCGCGGACGGCGCGGATGACCGCCGCCGCGTCCTCGGACTCGACGGCGAGGGTGCGGGTGGGCTTGCCGTTCGCCACCACGTCGGAGAGCTCGGCCATGCAGCCACCGATCGTGTAGCGGGTCCGCCGCTTGTGCACCTTCACCGCGCGGATCGGGCCGCCGGGCCCGGCGAACTGCTCGATGAATTCGTCGAGGCTGAAGCTCGTGCGGGACAACGGCGGCACCGGCAGATGGAGCGATTCGAGCACCTTGGCCACTTCGGCCGCCGGCAGCGGGAAACTGGCCTTCATCACCGGGGTCCATTGCTCGAGGCCGTTGGCGTCGACCTCGCGCAGCACCTTGATGTCCATCAGCGCATCGCGCACCTTGACGTTGTCGCCGGCGCCGGACAGCAGGTAGATCTCGTCGCTTTCCTGCACGCCGCCCGGCGTCAGCTGCGCCAATCGCGACTCGGCCTCGCCGAAACGCTGTCCGAAGGAGCGCCATTCCCAGCGCGGTTTGATCTCAGCCATGACTTTTCGTCCTTCTCGAGCGATGCATTGTGGCCCTCGCCCCCAGTATAGCCACGATGGCCGGATCTAGAGGTAGCGCTGCCCCTCGCGCAGGAAGTCGGGCGGCGGCGGCAGGTCGCCGCGCTCGACGCTGACCAGGCGGACGATCACGCTCTGGCCGGCAGAGTTATGCAGCGCAGTAAGTTTGGTCTCGGGTGCCATCATGCTGGGCTGGGCTTGCTTGATGCCCTGGCGATCGATGCACAAGGGCATGGTTTCCCAGCGAAATTTCTGCTCCGCCTTGGAAAGCACGTCGATGAGGGTATCGAGGTTGGACTGCAGCAGCCCCGTACCGAGGGTGCCGAGCTGGTTATCGATCTCCGCCAGGCGCTGCTGGATGGTCTCCGGGTCGGTGGCTACGCCCGTGGGGTCATCGCCGAAGCCCCAGCGTCCGCCGGCCAGCGCGGCGACCTTCAGCCGCAGCAGGTCGCGTTCGCGTTCGAGATCGCGACGCTCACTATGGCCCTCGGCGATGCTGCCGAGGGCGAGACTGAGCAGGTGGTCGAAGGCGCGGCGCTTGAGCAGTCGCCGCGTGTCGTCCTCCACTGCCGTCGGATCGACCGTGCGGTGCTTGCTGAAACTGACTGTCACCTGGGCGACGTCGCGGCGCACCTCGCTGCCTTCGAGCGCGACGCCCAGCACATTGCGTTCGCGCATGACCATGATCAGCAACATGAAGACGCGTTCCGCCAGGGCGCCTTCGGAAGATTTCTGCCACTGCCGCATCTCTGCATCGCGCGACAGGATCTCTTCCATGTCCTCGACCGAAGCGAAATAGTTGCTCACCTCGGCGTTGCTGCCGAAGCTGCGCCGGCTCAGCTCGAGCGGGGGAGGGAAGCTGTCGACCATGGCTATCACATGGTCGATGGCGTGGATGATGGCGGGGCGCAGGCTCTTCTTGTAGCGGGGCAGGGCCCGCAGGCGCCCGTCGGTGGTATCGACGGCCCGTTCGATGGCCCGTTCGATGAGGTCTTCCGGATAGGCGCCCTGCTTGTCCGAACCCGGACGGAATATCGACTGGAACAGTTTCAGCATGTGTCGCTCCTTCAGATGGTGCGATCTTACCTTGGCAACGGCAGCTTGAAATGATGTGGCCCGGCAAAGCAGTTAAACTCTTGCCATTGCTGGTACAGAAAGCCGTGGCAGGTCAATTCCGGGAGACTGATCATGAGCAAGGAAAGTGAACGTCGCGCCGTCCTCAAGGGCAAGAAGGCCCTGATCGTCGGTGTCGCCAATGATTCCTCGATCGCCTATGGTTGCGCCAAGGCCTTCAGCGAGCTGGGCGTCGATCTGGCGATCACCTATCTCAACGACAAGGCGAAGCCCCACGTCGAGCCGCTGGCGAAGGAAGTCGGCGCCAAGATATTCGCCCCCCTTGATGTTTCCCAACCCGGGGAACTCGAACGGCTGTTCGAGCAAATCGAGGCCAAATGGGGCGAACTCGACATCCTCGTGCACTCGATCGCCTCGGCGAAGAAGGAGGATATCAAGGGCGGCCTGCTCAACTGCTCGGCGGAGGGTTTTGCCATGGCCATGGACATCTCGGTGCATTCGTTCATACGCATGGCCAGGCTGGCCGCGCCCTTGATGAAAAATGGCGGCACCATGTTCGCCATGAGCTACCACGGCGCGCGCAAGGTGATACCCAACTACAACGTCATGGGGCCGGTCAAGGCCGCGCTCGAAGCCTCCTGCCGCTACCTGGCCTACGAGCTCGGCCCGCAGAAGATCCGCGTGCATACGATCTCGCCGGGGCCGCTCAAGACGCGCGCGGCGTCCGGGCTCAAGGACTTCGACCTGCTGCTGAACCAGGCGGTCAAGCGCGCGCCGGTGGGTGAACTCGTGGACATCATGGACGTCGGCTTCGCCTGCGCCTTTCTGGCTACGCCCTGGGCGCGGCGCATGACGGGCGAAACACTGTATGTCGATGGCGGCGTGAACATCATGGGCTGATGCCCGTGACAGAAGATTCCTTGGCGGAGACATGAAATGCATCGTTGCGTGCAAGCCGTGAAGATATTGCTGGCGGTCGTCCTGGCCACCTGGTCTGCGGCGTGGGCGGCCCCGGCGACCGAAGCGGAGCCGGCCGGTGGCGGGCAGCCAAGCGCAGGCACCGCGGCGCCCCTGGTCTTTTTCAATCGAACCATCATCGAATTTCGCGCGCCATTCCTCGGGATGCCTGCAACGGAACGCGCAGCCAGGGCTCGGCACCATCCTGGGGGAAGTCCTGCGCGAGGGAGGTGATCTGACGGTGGTGGTGAAGGCGAACCCCGAGGGACGCCTGGTGATGGTCAATGACCGGCTGGCTTTTGTCGTTACCTCTGGTGATGCGGACCCGTTGCTCCAGGAAAATGTCGACAAAGTGGCCAAGCGGGCAGCGCAACGACTCGAGCAGGTCGTGGCCGAGACGCGTGAGGCAAGAAGCCTGGAGGCATTTAGCAAGGCGCTGACTGCCGCGGCCATTGCCACGGCAGTGTTTGTGCTGCTGCTTTGGTGCATTCGGTGGCTGCGCTTGCGGTTAAGGGCAGCTTTTCTGACGGCGATGGAGCGCAAATTCTCGACACTGAAAATCGGTGGGGCCGAGATCGTCGAAAGGAGTTACCTATTAACCTGGGTGCGTCGAGTGCTGATCGCGCTGCGCTGGCTGGTGGTATTTCTGCTCACCTACGAGTGGCTGAGTTTCGTCCTCTCGAGTTTTCCTTACACCCGCCCTTGGGGCGAGCACCTCAATGGCTACCTGCTGGATATTGGTCAAAGCCTGCTCGAGGGAGTTCTGGGGGCCATTCCGGGCCTGGGCGTTGCAGTCGTAATCTTCCTTCTCGCCCGGTTTTTCATCGACCTCATGGGCAGGTTCTTCGAGAGCATGTCCAAAGCGGAATCCCCGGCCAACTGGCTCGCACCGGACACCATGCCGACTTCGCGGCGTCTGTTCTCGATCGCGATCTGGCTATTCGCCATCGTCATGGCCTATCCCTATCTGCCGGGTGCCCAGACCGAGGCTTTCAAGGGCTTGTCGGTGCTGCTCGGCCTGATGGTGTCGCTCGGGACGACGAACATTGTCGGGCAGGGCGCGGCCGGATTGATCCTCACCTATACGCGGACCCTGCGTCTGGGCGAATTCGTCCGCATCGGCGAACACGAAGGTACGGTGACGCGAATCGGCATGTTCACGACCTGCATCCGGACCGGCCTGGGCGAGGAACTCACGGTGCCGAACACGCTGATCACCGGAGCGATCACCAAGAACTACTCGCGCGCAGTGCAAGGGCAAGGCTATATCGTGGATACCACGGTAACGATCGGTTATGACACGCCCTGGCGGCAGGTCGAGGCTATGCTGATCGAGGCCGCGCGGCGCACGCCGGGAGTTCTCACGACGCCGTCGCCGCGCGTATTCCAGACGGCACTGTCGGACTATTACCCGGAGTACCGCCTCGTCGCGCAGGCCATTCCGAGCGGGGCGGCTCCGCGTGCCGAGGTCATGACAGCGCTGCACGCCAACATTCAGGACGTATTCAACGAGTACGGCGTGCAGATCATGTCGCCGCATTACATGACAGACCCGGCGGCGGCCAAGGTGGTCAGTCCCGATGCCTGGTATCCGGCGCCAGCGCAGAAAGAAAAATGACTCGGTCAGTTCGCCAGATAGTCTCTCATGCCACTTTGTGCTACCGAAAGCCGATACGCCAGCTGCGAATCTTCGCGATGTTGGCAGTGAATTGGAATGGTCGGGATGTTGTCAGGCGGTCAGGTGCTGTACCGGCGATGCTTGCGCTATCGCTTCTTGCATCGCCAGCCCATGCCGGCGAGATCGAGCCGAGGGCCTATGCCAATGCGCCGGTCGGCATCAATTTCCTCCTCGCCGGCTACGCCTATTCGGATGGCGATTTGTCGACGGAAGCTTCATCTCCGCTGCAGGATGCACAGCTCCGGATCAATACAGGGATCCTGGCTTATGCGCGGTCACTGGATTTCTGGGGCAATTCAGCGAAGGTCGATGTCGTCATTCCCTATTCGGAACTGGCAGGCAGCGCATTGGTTTCCGGGAAGCCGCGGGATCGTCATGTTAACGGCCTGAACGACCCGCGCTTTCGCGTCTCGGTCAATTTCCACGGCGCCCCAGCACTGTCGCTGAAAGAGTTTTCCAGCTACCAGCAGGATCTGGTCATCGGGGCGAGCATTCAGGTGTCCGCGCCCCTCGGGCAATATGATCGGGACAAGCTGGTCAACCTCGGCAACAACCGCTGGTTCGTCAGGCCCGATATCGGCATGTCCAAGGCATGGGGACCGGCGACACTCGAGCTGTCCAGCGGCATGTTTTTATTCAGCGACAATGAGGACTACCTGAGCGGCAAGAAGCAGGAGCGTGAGCCCATCTACACCGCGCAGATACATGGCACGTACAACTTCGGCGGCGGCGTGTGGGCTGCCTTGAGCGGGACGTGCGACTATGGCGGGCGCACGAAAATCGACGGCGTGCCGAGCAATGATCTGCAGAACGGCTGGCGGGTCGGGGCCACCCTGGCGCTGCCGGTTGACCGGAACAATTCGATCAAGCTTTATGCCAGCGACGGCGTATCGGTCAATTTGGGGACCAATTTCACCCTGTTCGGAATCGTCTGGCAGTATCGTTGGGGCCAGGGTCTG
Source organism: uncultured beta proteobacterium (assembly GCA_963709555.1). Lineage (GTDB taxonomy): Bacteria > Pseudomonadota > Gammaproteobacteria > Burkholderiales > Rhodocyclaceae > Sulfurisoma. The sequence goes on from CAVPWR010000003.1 coordinate 424,663, forward strand.
TAAGGCCGGAGCTGCTGCCAGGCAGTGGGTTTCGGTGTCCTATCGGGCGGGGCCTTTCAGCTGCGCCTCGGCCTTTTCCCGTTCCGCCCGTGCTTCCATGACCAGCTGGTAGGCGATGTAGTACTTGTAGATGTTGCTGACGTAGGTCACGGTCTCGGCACCGATCTTCTCGGCGGCGACGTACTCGACGTTGTGGAACCAGACGTTGGGATCGAGCCCGCGCCGCGCTGCCTCCTGCCGCAGCTGGCGCACGCGCGCCGGTCCGGCGTTGTAGGAGGCAAAGGCGAACAGCGCCTTGTCCAGCTGGCTCATCGGTTCCTTGTCGTAGTACTGGTCGATCATCAGGCGGATGTACTTGATGCCGGCATGGATGTTCGCTTCGAGCTGGCGGATGTCGCCGACGCCGAGCTCCTTGCCCGTCTTGGGCATGACCTGCATGATGCCGACTGCCCCGGCCTTGCTGCGGGCAGCATGGTCGAGCTGCGACTCCTGGTAGCCCTGGGCGGCCATCAGCAGCCAGTCCACGCCGTACTGCTGCGAATAGTGCTGGAAGAACTTGACCAAGGCGAGAAACTTCGTGCGCTCGGCATCGGAGGTCGCGTCCTTCGCGTACTTCGCGTCCTTGAGGTAGCGGTTGAGGATGGTGTTCCCGGCCGTGGTGCCCTTGCCGTGGGCGGCGAGGAAATCATCGAGCGCGGACTTGAGCTGCGGACTGTTCTTGCGCACGGCCCAGGCGATGCTGCCGCCGCGCCGCACGGCGATGTCTTCGTGAACGGTGATCTGCGGGAAGACCTGCTTCCAGAATTCGGCGATATGCCGGTCGACGATCGTCAGGGGCACGAGGCCGGCGGCGACCATTTCGATCAAGTCCTCGCTCTCGAGCGACTCCGGCGCGGCCTTGATGATGGCGGCTGGCTTCCTTCTTGTCGCGAAGTCGCGATTGAGCGCCACGACGCTTTCATGAAAGCTCGACGACTTGCGGATGAACACCTGCTTGCCGGCGAGGTCATCCACGGTCTTCAGGGCGGGGGCGGCGGGGCCGGAGACGACCACCTCGCTGACGTCGGGATAGACCGGCCTGGAGAAGTCGACCAGCTTCTGCCGTTCCGGGGTGACGGTGAGGTTCGCGGCGGCGATGTCGCCCTTGCCGGCGGCCAGGGCCGGCAGCAACTGGTCGCGCGCCATCGGTATGAAGATCACGCGAACCTTGAGATGCTTCCGCTTCCTGTCCTTGGCCAGCCCCTTGTTTAGCTCCTCCTCGAACAGACGGAAGGCGTCGTGGGTCACGCCGCGCGGCACGCCCTTGTCAATGAAGTAACTGGTCTTGTTGTAGCTGGTGAGGACGCGGATGGTGCGGCGCTCGAGCATCTTGTCGAGATCGCCGAGCGCGGGCTGCAGGGACTTCCTGACGTCGATGGCGAGCTGCTCGCGGCGCGGCGGAGTCTTGTCCTGGGCCGCGGCGGGGAAGACGGTGGCCGCACACGCAGCGGCGGCGATGGCGGTCAGGAAGCGGGCAAGCGAACGAGTGGCCCGGGGCTTAGACGGAGACGACATTTCGGTTCCTTTTCGAGCCGATTCTACTTGCTTAGTCGCCGCGGGTTCGCCGGCGCAACTCGTAATAGACGAGCAGCAGCAGGGCCATCGGTCCGGCGAAGCCGACGAGGAAGGGCGCGAGCCCGGCGATGCGATCCCAGGCGCTCGTCTCGGCGGTGAACGCGCGCCAGATGACGACAGCTGTTGGCACCACGGTGAATAGCAGCGTCGGCAGCAGGAACCAGAGCGACGTCCGGCCACCCGCGCGCGCCTGCCGCGCCGCGAGCAGGGATACCGCGGCCACGGCCACCGACGAGGCGACGCCCCAGGCGAGGCCGAAGGCCGCGGCGACCAGGCTGCCGATCTGGTAGATCAGCAGGAGCGCGAAGCCGATTTCGACCAGCGGGTGATCCTGCTGTGCACAATCCTGCGCGACGGCGAGGAGATCGTGATCGGCTCGGGCAGCTACGCCCGGGTCGGCAACGCAGTGGCTGAGGTCGCCTTCGTCGTCGAAGAGGACTACCAGCGCCTCGGCATCGCCGGCCGGCTCGTCGAACATCTCGGGCGCATCGCCCGCGTCGCGGGCGTGCGGACCTTCGTCGCCGAGGTGCTGCCCTATAACAGGGGCATGCTTTCGGTCTTCGAACGCAGCGGCTGGCCGATGACCACCGAGAAGGCGGACGGTACGATGCACGTCACATTGACCCTGGACAATGATTGAAAGGAGATCGTCGATGGAAAGGCAACACGTCAAATACCAGCGCCTGATCGACCACTGCAAGACGCTCCCCCCGACGACGGTGGCCGTCGTCCATCCCTGCGACGAGAGTTTGCTCGCCGGCGCCATGGAGGCGGCGAAGCTGGGGCTGATCGTCCCGCTGCTGGTCGGGTCGAAGGAGAAAATCGAGGCCACGGCGCGCAAATACGGCATCGAGCTCGGCGACGCGGAGATCGTCGATGCGCCCTACAGCCAGGCCGCGGCGGAGCGCGCCGTGGCGCTGGTGCGCGAGGGCAGGGCCGAGGCCTTGATGAAGGGCAGCCTGCATACCGACGAGCTCATGGGCGCGGTGGTGCGCCGCGACACCGGGCTGCGCACGGGGCGGCGCGTCAGCCACTGCTTCGTCATGGATGTGCCGAGCTACGGCGAGACCCTGATCATCACCGACGCCGCAATCAATATCGCGCCGACGCTGAAGGACAAGGTCAACATCATCCAGAATGCCATCGATCTCGCCCATGCCCTCAATTTTCCCGAGGTGCGCGTCGCGCTGCTCTCGGCGATGGAGACCATCAATCCCGACGTGCCTTCGACGGTGGAGGCTGGCGCCCTCTGCAAGATGGCCGACCGCGGCCAGATTACCGGGGCGATCCTCGATGGACCGCTGGCGCTGGACAACGCGATCAGCCTCGAGTCGGTCGCGATCAAGAAGATCGATTCGCCCGTCGCCGGCCGCGCCAACGTGCTCGTCGTGCCCGACCTCGAGGCGGGCAACATGCTGGCCAAGAGCCTGTCCTTCCTTGCCGGCGCGGATGCGGCGGGTATCGTGCTCGGCGCGCGCGTGCCGATCATCCTCACCAGCCGTGCCGATTCGGTGATGACGCGGCTCGCTTCCTGCGCGGTCGCAGTGGCTGTGGCCGCCGCGCGGCGCAAGGATGTGGCGCGGATCGCCGAATAGCCGAACGGCCAGGATGTGGCCGTCACCGAACCGAGCCTTTGGCGGGGTTCGCCATGACGCGAACTTTCGTTCCGCGAGCATGCTCTAATTGCCTCAACCGGCCATGCCGGCAGTGGCGCCACGGAAAGGACCATGGAAGATATGAGTGACATAGCGCGTGACAGCGGGCGCAACGGCTGGAGCGCGGACCTGCTGCCCGGCCTGACCACGGCGGCCGTGGTGGTGCCCAAGGCGCTGGCCTACGCGACCATCGCGCAGCTGCCGGTGCAGGCGGGCCTGTTCGCGGCGCTGGTGCCGATGGCCGTCTATGCCGTGCTCGGCACCTCGCGGCTGCTGAGCGTCAGCACCACCACGCCGATCGCGATCCTCTGCGCGACGGCGATCGGCGAGGCGCTGCGGGCCGATCCAGGCCTCGACCCGCTGACGGCGGCGGCGACGCTGTCGCTGCTGGTCGGCGTCATGCTGATGGCCGCGCGGATCCTGCGGCTCGGCTTCCTCGCCAATTTCATCTCGGACCCGGTGCTGACGGGCTTCAAGGCCGGCGTCGGCTTCGTCATCGTCGTCGACCAGCTGCCCAAGCTGCTCGGCATCCATATCGAGAAGGCCGGATTCTTCCGCGACGTGGCGAGCATCGTCGGGCATCTGCCCGAACTCTCCTGGCCAACGCTCGCGGTCGCCTTGGGCACCCTGGCCGTAATCGGCCTGGCCCATCGCCTGCTGCCCAGATCGCCGGCGCCGCTGCTGGCCGTGGCGGCGGGCATCACCGCCTCGGCCATCATCGGCCTCGAGGCGGCAGGGGTCAGCGTGGTCGGCGCGATCCACGGCGGCCTGCCCGTGCCGCAGCTGCCGCAGCCGTCGCTGTTCGAGGCGATGTGGCCGGCGGCGGCCGGCATCGCGCTGATCTCCTTCACCGAGTCGATCGCAGCGGCGCGCGCCTTCGTCCGGCCCGACGATCCGCCGCTCGACGCGAATCGCGAGCTGCTCGCCCTGGGCGCGGCCAATGCCGCGGGCGCCTTCATCGGCTCGATGCCGGCCGGCGGCGGCACATCGCAGACGGCGGTCAATCTCAAGGCCGGGGCGCAGTCGCAGGCGTCCTCGCTGGTGGTCGCGGCGGCGGCGTTCGCCACGCTGCTGTTCCTCGCGCCGGTCATCGCGCTGATGCCGCACGCCACGCTGGCCGCGGTCGTCGTCGCCTATTCGATCGGGCTCATCAATCCGGCGGAGATGGCGGCGATCCGCAAGGTGCGCACCATGGAGTTCCACTGGGCGCTGGCCGCCTGCCTCGGCGTGATGGTGCTCGGCACGCTCAAGGGCATCCTCGTCGCCATCGTGCTGTCCCTGGTGGCGCTGACGAGCATGGCGAACAACCCCCGCGTCGACGAGATCCGGCGCAAGCCGGGCACCAACGTCTTCCGGCCGCGATCGAAGGAGCATCCGGAGGACGAGGCGATACCCGGCCTGCTCATCGTGCGTCCCGAGGGGCGGATCTATTTCGGCAACGCCGCGAATGTCGCCGCCAAGATAACGGCGCTGGCGCACGAGGCTGCTCCGCGAGTACTGCTGCTGGATTGCTCCGCCGTGCCGGGGCTGGAATACACCTCGCTCAAGATGCTGGTCGAGGGCGAGGAACGCTGGCGCGAGCGCGGCATCGAACTTTGGATGGCCTCCCTCAATCCCGAGGTGTACGAGCTGGTCCAGCGTACGCCCCTGATGGAAAGGCTGGGGCGCGAGCGGATGTATTTCATGGTCGAGCGGGCGGTGGCCGCGTTCGAGGCGGTCCGGGCGGAATATCGATTAAGATTCGGCACATTTCCAAACCACGGACAGGAGTGGCCGTGGGGCCAATAAACAATGAGTTACATTCAGGAACCATGCGCTGGCCAGGCCCTATGAACAATATGCTCCGCTACGCAATTGCCGCGGTGGCACTGGGCGTGTTTCTGGCTGCCGGCTGCTCGACCAAGCCGGCCAAGCCCTATGAGCCGCCGAAGATCGAGCTGCCACCGGCACCGGCCGCGGCCAAGCCGCTCTCCGATCGACCGGCAGTGGTGGAAGGCCTTCGGCGACCAGGCGCTGGACCAGCTCGTGGCCGATGCGCTGGTCAACAACCTCGATCTTGCCCGTGCCGCCGCCAACATCGAGGAGGCCCGCGCCAACCTCGGCATGGCGGCATTCCTTCCTTTCTCCGCGCGTCGATGGTTTCGCCAGTGCCGGCGGCACCCGCAGCCAGCTGACGATCTCGACCGCCAAGCTCTCCGCAGGACGTCAATCGCACCGTGTGGACCGCGCAGCTCGGCGCCGCCGTCAATTGGGAAATCGACCTCTGGGGCCGCATCGGCCAGATGAACGATGCCGCGCGGGCGCGCCTGGCTGCCTCCGAGCACACCCGCAACGCCACCGCACTGTCCGTCTCCTCGGCCGTGGCCCAGACCTACTTCCAGTTGCGCGGCCTCGACTACAAGCTGCAGCTGACGAAGGAGGCCGCGAAAAGCCTCAAGGAGGCATCGGACCTCGAGTACCGCAAGTGGCAGGCCCAGACCGGCACCCAGCTCGCCTACAGCCAGAGCCTGGCGGAACTGGCGTCGACCGAAGCGCGCATTCCGGGGCTGCAGGCGAGCGGTCGGCGCCACCGAGCTCGCGCTGCAGGTGTTGGTCGGGCGCAGCCCGCGCGGGATGATGGACGCCTTCCCGCGCGGCAAGCACACCGCTTTGCCCGACACACCGCGCGAATTCGACGGCACCCTGCTGCTGCGCCGCCCCGACGTGGCCTCGGCGGAACAGCTGCTTATCGCCGCCAACGCCGACGTCAATTCGATCCGCGCGGAGAGCCTGCCGCGACTCAATCTCTCGCTGCTGGCGAGCGTGCTCGCCACCACCTCGAAACTGATCACCGGCGCGCCGCTGTTCTTCGATGCCGCCGCCGGCCTGAGCGGCCCGATTTTCGACGCCGGCTACGTCAAGTCCAAGACCGAGGCCGCCGAGGCGCGGCGGGATGCGGCGGTGGCCTACTATCGTTACGCGGTCAGCATCGCCTTCCGCGAAGTGTATGAAGCGATGATCCAGCGCGACGCCGCCGATCAACAGGTCGTCTCTTCGCAGAGCGAAGTCGCCACGCGCAAGAAATCGCTGACGCTGACCGAGAGGAGCTACGATGCCGGCCGCTCGAGCAAGTTCGAGGTGCTGTCGGAAACCATCAAGGTGCTCAACGCCCAGCTCACGCTGATCGACGCAGCGCAATTGCAATATATCGCCCGCAGCCAGTACTACAAGGCGGTGGGAGGAGGATTCTGATGCTGTTCCACGTCTATGACCGAGCCCAAGCCCGAGGGCTACTACGTCGAACGAACCCTTCGGCATCTATCGCACCATTCTCGATGCCGACTGGCTGCTCTATATCCTGCTGCCCTTGCTGGCGATCATCGTGATCGCCGTGCTGATGCTGGGCTGGCACGTGCATGAGATCCCGAAGCACAAGGCCGACCACAAGACCATGCGGCAGGCGGAGCTGGTTACCGCGCTGACCCTGCTCGGACTGATCGAACACTGGGTCTGGGCGGTGGCGCTGTTCATCGCCTACATGGACTGGGGCGCGGCCGAGGAGTGGTTCGTCGGCATCCTGCGCAAGGCGCGCCAGCCCGTGAAGGTGGAGGCCACCGTGCCGCCAGCGCCGACTTTTTCGCCGGAGCCGGCGTTTGCTTCGGCTGCGCCGGTGGCCGCGGGTTGAACCGGGCGTGGCGCCGCTCGCCGACTCGTGAAGGGGAGAAGAAAGCATGAAGCTCACCCTCGTCCCCTACCTCCTGATCTGCTGGCTGCTGGTCAAGTACGGCATCGTCAAGAAAACCGCGGGCAACTTCGTCGCCATGGGCTTGGGCGCCGTGTTCATCCTGTTCGTGCTGCTGACCTTCACCCGCTTCTACGCCTTCATCGACCTGACGGCGACGACGACGGTGAAGGCGCCGCACATCGTTCTCAACACTCCCGGCCGGCGGCGAAATCGAGAAGATCTTCGTCACCCACAACCAGAAACTCAAGGCCGGTGACCCCGTCTATAGCTTCAAGACCGACCGCTACGCAGATCCAGATGGGGGCGAAGAAGGCCGAGAAGGCCCGCATGCAGTCGCAGCTGGCCAAGCTCGAGGTGGATCTCAAGCGCCTGTCGGGCCTGCGTGGCGACGTCGTGCCGCAGGCCGAGTACGATGCCAAGGTGGCCGAGGTGCAGAACCAGCGTGAACTGGTCATCAAGGCCGAGCAGGACATCGCCGACCTGCAGTGGAAAATCGACAAGGCCCTGGTGGTTGCCCCGGTGGATGGCCGGGTGGTGGTGCAGTACGCATCCGAGGGCCAGTATTTCGGCGAGCAGCGCCCGGCTTCGATCATGATGTTCTCCGACAAGAAATTCATCGAGCTGCGCATCCCGGACCAGGTGTACGAGTACATCAAGCCCAAGGCCTTCGCCGAGTTCTATGTCGACGCCTATCCCGGCAAGATTTTCCGCGCGCGCGTGCACAGCATCACGCAGGGGACCGGCGAATCCAGGGCGCACTCATTGCTGGCGTGCCGCAGATGCGCCACCGAGCATGATGCAGCAGAACAAGAACGAGGTCGGGCCGGACGGTGATCCTCGAATTCACGGAACCCGAGGGCGTCATCATCCCGATCGGCGCCACCGGCAAAGCCTGGATCGCGGCCGAGAAGCCGATATCACATCCTCGGTTTCCTCGATCTGGTGATCGGCGCGCTGCTGCGCTTCGCCGCCGCCGAGGCCTATCTCAAGGCGATGTAACCAATTCAGGCGGGGCTCGCCCCGCCTGAGTACTGCTGGCTGGCGGGAGTGGCTAGCCGCCGGCCTTCTTCGCGTTCTCCAGCCCCTTCTCGGCGATCTCCTTGTAGAGGCCGCTCATCTTCGACGCGAGTTCCTGCCACTCGGGGTGGGCATCGACCAGCGGCCGTATCGCCGCCGAGTCCTTCAGCACCTCCTGCAGGAGAGACAGGTCGAAGTCGTCGAGCAGTTCACCGCGGTCGACCTTCTCTTTCATCACCAGGGCACGCGGCAGGCGTTGCGACTGCAGTCTTTCGACGATCACCTGGGCCATGCCGGCATCGAGGTTCGGCTTGTTCATTGCATTCTCCCTTGGTCGGCGGCGCCGGCTTCAGAAACGTTCTTCGACATACTTGTAGGGGTAGTCGGGCTCGCGATAGGAACCGGCCTTCTGCCGCGGCGGCAGCTTCACCTTCATCCGCGGCGCCTGCTTGTAGGGAATGCGCTTGAGCAGGTCGGTGATGATGTTGAGGCGGGCCTTCTTCTTGTCGTCGGAACGGGCGACGAACCACGGCGCGAAATCGGTGTCGGTGGCGGCGAACATCTCGTCGCGCGCCTTCGAATAGTCGTACCAGCGGCTGTAGGACTTGAGGTCCATCGGCGTGAGCTTCCATACCTTGCGGCCGTCGTCGATGCGGGCGGTGAGGCGACGCGTCTGCTCCTCGGGGCTGACCTCGAGCCAGTACTTGAGCAGGATGATGCCCGAGTCCACCATCGACTTCTCGACCAGCGGCACGCCCTGCAGGAATCGCTTGTGCTGGTCTTCGGTGCAGAAGCCCATGACGCGCTCGACGCCGGCGCGGTTGTACCAGCTGCGGTCCCAGATCACGATCTCGCCGGCCGCCGGGAAATGCGGGATGTAGCGCTGCACGTACATCTGGCTCTTCTCGCGTTCGGTCGGCGAGGGCAGGGCGACGACGCGGAAGACGCGCGGGCTGACGCGCTCGGTGAGGGCCTTGATGGTGCCGCCCTTGCCGGCGGTGTCGCGGCCCTCGAAGACGATGCAGACCTTGAGGCCCTTGTGCACCACCCATTCCTGCAGCTTGACCAGTTCGACGTGCAGGCGCTTGAGTTCCTTGTCGTAATCCTTGTTGCTCAGCTTCTCCACGGGCTTCGCATTGTCCGTCGATTTCTTTGATTTTTCTTTCATGGTTTCACTCCCGTTCAGGAACTCGAAATTCATGATGCTGACTGATGCTGCGAATACTATACCCCTGCCAGCGCCGCCCGGCGGCCACGCTCGGCATCGACGCCGGCGAGGATGACGAGGCCGACGACAAAGTAGCCGCCGGTGACGAGAATCGCGAGGCGATGGTCGCCGCCGGAGATCCAGGTCACGGCGCCGTAGGTCAGCGGGCCGAGTATCGACGACAGCTTCACGGCCAGGCCCCAGAGGCCGAAGAACTCGCCGTGGCGCGCCGGCCGGCGCGAGGTAGCCGACCAGCGCGCGGCCGGCCGACTGGCTGGCGCCGAGGCAGAGCCCGGCGACGTTGGCGGCGAGCCAGAACAGCGGCGGGGTGACGGCGAGCCAGGCCAGCAGGATCATGACCAGCCAGCCAAGCAGCGTCAGCGCGATGGCGCGGACGTGGCCGATGCGGTCCTGGAAGTGGCCGAAGGCGAAGGCGCCGATGGCCGCGGTGATGTTGACCAGGAAGATCAGCCTGATGGTGTCGGCCGTGGCGAAGCCCATGGCCTGCTCGGCGTAGATCGCGGCGAGCGCGATCACCGCCTGGATGCCGGCCTGGTAGAAGACGATGCAGAGCATGAAGCGGCGCATGTCGCGGAAGTCGCGGGCATGGCGCAGGGTGTCGCGCACCCGTGCCCAGGCCGAGCCGTCGAGGGCGGCTTCTTGTCGCCCGGCTGGCGTTCGCGCAGGAACAGAAAAGTCGGCGCTGCCGCCACGGCGAACAGCACGGCGGTGATCAGCATGGCGACGGGCACGAAGTCGGCCGCGCCCTCGCCGCGGGCCTGCGCCCAGGAGATGTAGGCGAGGCAGGCGCCGAGGCTCGCCAGTCCGCCGACGAAGCCGAGGCTCCATCCCCAGCCCGAGACCTTGCCGAGGCTGCTGCTCGTCGGCCAGCTCGGGCAGGAAGGCCGCGATCAGGTTCTCGCCGCTGCCGAAGCAGAAATTCGAGATCACCAGGAAGACGATGGCGACGGCGAGTCCGCCCGGGCCCGCCAGCGCCAGGCCGGCGGTGCCGAGCACGCAGCCGGCGGTGGTAAAGGCGAGCAGGCGCTTCTTGGCGCCGTGGGCGTCGGCCCAGGCGCCGAGCAGCGGCGCGGTGAGCAGGATCAGGGCATAGGAAACCGCCAGCGCGGCCGTCCAGGCGAAGGTCGCCCACGGCGCCTTTCCGGCGACCACGGACACGAAGTAGGCGTTGAAGATGGCCGTGATGACGACGGTCGTGTAGCCGGAGTTGGCGAAGTCGAACATCGCCCAGGCCCAGACCTCGCGGCGGCGGACGCCGGCGCGGAGGTAGGGGGATGGGATGGGTGGGGTGGGGGCCATGTTCATGCCGGGATGATATCGCCGCCTTTCTTTTGGAGAAGAGGTATGCCTAAAGTAAAATGGCGCAATTGCTTCAATTCCCCCACCATGGTTTCGTTCTTCCGCCCGCGTCGCCGGCTGGCCAGCTTGGCGCTTGCGCTCGCTTTTTCCGGCCAGGCCTTTGCCATCGGCCTCAGCACCGCCACCGGCCAGGCCGTGCTCGGCCAGCCGCTGCGCATCCGCATTCCCCTGATCGGCGCCAACGACGGGCCGCTCGATGCCTCGTGCTTCCGCCTGCTGCCGCCGCAGTCGCCGATGGATGCCGATTACGTGCTGCGCGACGGCCGCCTGCGCGTCGAAAGCGTGCAGGGGCAGACCCAGTTGATCGTGACCAGCCAGGCCTCGTGGCGCCACCCGGTGGTGGAGTTTCGCATCGTCGCGAGTTGCGGCGGTGCCGAGGTGGCGCGCGATTACCTGCTGCTGGCCTCGCTGCCGCCTCCGCCGCAGGCGGCGGCCAAACCCGAGACGAAAGAGGAGTTGAAAGAAGCACCGAAGGTGGCGGCTGCCGCCGCGCCCGCACCTGCCCCGGCCGCCAGCAGTGAAACCCTGCGCCTGACGGTCGACAGCAACCTCAATGCCCTGGCGCGCAGCCGCTATGCCGACCAGCGCGAGCTCCGCGACGAATACCGGCGCCTGATGGCGGCGGCGAATCCCGCGCTGTTCGCCGGCAAAGGGGCCGTGGGCTCGGTGCCGCTTGCGGCCGGCACGGTGCTCAACATTCCGCCCAACCTGCCCAAGCCCGCCACCGCCGCAGCGCCGTCACCCGTCGTGACGAAGGGCGAACCTGCGCCGGCGGCGCCGAAGAAAAAGGCGCCGCCGGCCGCAACGGATGCCGCAGCGGCGACAACGGGCAAGAGCCCCGACCGGCTGCTCATCGGCGGCAACGCCACGGCGGGCATCAAGCCGCTGTCGCCGCGCGAACTGGCCGCGGCGGTCGACCGGCTGGAACGCATGGTCGAGGACCAGGGACGCATCCACCTCGGCATGAGCGAAAGCATCAAGACGGTCGAGATCGCCTTCGGCGACCTTCGCACCAACCTGCTGGCCATCGAGGCCCGCATGAAGGCGCTGGAGATCGAGCGGGTCAAGGCCGAGACGGAGCGGGCGCGGGCCATGGCCGCGCTGGCCGAGGAGCGCGCGCGCTTCGGCTTCCTCGAAATGCTCGCCCTGGTGCTGGCCAGCGGCGCAATCGGCGCCGGGCTGATTCATTACTTTCACCGCCTGCAGGGGCGCCGTCCGTCAGGGGGAAGCATCACCGGGACGGAGCCGTCGCCGGTTGCGGAAGCGCAAGCGCTCTCCGGCCTGGAGTCGCTGGTGGCCGAACCGCCCGAGCCGCCCGCTGTGCCAGTCGCGCCGCCGTCGCCTGCGGCCAGGCCCGTTGTCGCGCCGGCAGCCGTGGTCAGGCAGCCGCCTCAGGCGGCGCCCGTGCCCGTGGCGACAAAGCCGCTGCCGCCACCGGACGTCGTTAGGCCTGCGCCGGCGATGGCGATGCCAGTCACGCCGGCGGCCGAACCGGCTGAGGTGGCCATCGATCCGATCAGCCTCGGCAACCAGCCGTCGCGCCAGCAAGCCGAGGACACGACGCCGCCGCCGATGATCGAGTTCACGCTCGAGGCGCTGCCGCCTCACGCCGTACCGCCAGAGCCGACTTTTACCCCGCCGCGGGCGACGGCGTCGAAGCCGCCGGAGCAGGTCGAGCTGGCGGTGCCGGGCGTGGGTCACGATCCGTCCATCGAGCTGGCCGAGGTGATGGAGTCGATGGGACTGGCTCACGGCGCCGCGCATACCCTGGTCGAGCATATCCGCGGCAATCCGGCCGAGTCCGTGCAGCACTGGCTCAAGCTGCTCGATTTGCGCCAGCGTGCCGGCCTGCAGGAGCAACTGGCCGACTCGGTGAAGGAACTCAAGGCCATGTTCAACGTCGCCATCGATGACGACGGAGCACAGCCAGGCAACGCCTCGCTGGCCGATTACCACCATCTGTCGAAGGAACTGACCGCCGTCTGGGGCAAGCCCGAGTGCGGTGCCTTCCTGCTCAACCTGATCGCCGATACGCGCGAGGGAACCCGGGCGGGCTTCCCCCGCGCGGTGGTGGAGGAAATCCTGCTGCTGCGGGCCATGCTGGCCAACGGCTGAGCGGGCCGATCTTCGTCGCTTCGATCGGAGGAACACCCAGAGCCGAACAGGCCCGGTAGGGGGATAGTGCCGACCACTTTGACCTGAATCAACACCCGAAACGACGATAGCCTGTAGATGTATTTCGCGGTGATTGGCCGTGTCCGGCATCCCTGCCCTTCGATGTGCCGGCCCGGTCGCGAACGCAGTGTCGATGGAGAAAACCAATATGTCCAAGACTGTCAGCAACAAGACGGGTGGCGCATCCGCCAGCCAGGAGTCGAATCCGCTTTTTGCCTGGCCCGGGATGGCCGCAACCGGGGGCCTGCAAGCCTGGGGGGCGGTGGGTGAGTACATGACCGATGCCATGCAGCGCACCATCCTGTTCTGGGACGTGCTGCGGCAGCGCAGCGACCAGTACTACGCGCAGAAGGCGAAGGCGGTGCCGCACGTTCTCAGCTTCGACGCCGAACTGGTGCTGGACGGTCGCACCTTCAAGAAGCCGGTCAATTACCTGCTGGTGCGGGTCAAGCCGCCGCAGGATGTGGCCATCGATCCGCTGAAACGACCGTTCGTGGTGGTCGATCCGCGCGCCGGCCACGGGCCGGGCATCGGCGGCTTCAAGGCCGACAGCGAACTCGGCGTGGCCATGCGTGCCGGACATCCCTGTTACTTCGTGGGGTTCACCCCCGAACCGATGCCGGGCCAGACGATCGAGGACATCGTGTATGCCGAGGCGGCATTCCTGGAAAAGGTCATCGCGCTGCACCCCAAAGCCGAGGGCAAGCCCTGCGTCATCGGCAACTGCCAGGCCGGCTGGGCGGTGATGATGGTGGCCGCGATACGGCCTGAACTGTTCGGGCCGATCATCATTCCCGGCTCGCCGCTGTCCTACTGGGCCGGCGTGGAAGGCGAGAACCCCATGCGTTACACCGGCGGCCTGTCCGGGGGCAGCTGGGTCACCGCGCTGACCGGCGATCTCGGCAACGGCAAGTTCAACGGCGGCCATCTGGTCGAGAATTTCGAGAATCTGAATCCCGCCAACACCTTGTGGACCAAGAACTACAACCTCTGGGCCAAGGTGGATAGCGAGGGGCCGCGGTTCCTGGAATTCGAGAAGTGGTGGGGCGGCCACGTCAACCTCAACGCCGAGGAAATCCAGTGGATCGTCGATGAGCTGTTCGTCGGCAACCGGCTCGCCACGGCCGAGATCGTCACCAGCGCCGGAGACCGGGTCGATCTGCGCCATATCCGCTCGCCGATCATCTGCTTCTGTTCCAAGGGCGACAACATCACCCCGCCGCAACAGGCGCTGGGGTGGATCGTCGATCTCTACGGCACGGACGACGAGCTCCGCGCCTGCGGCCAGACCATCGTCTATGCCATCCACGAAAGCGTCGGCCATCTGGGCATTTTCGTCTCGGGTGGCATCGCGAAGAAGGAGCATCAGGAGTTTGCATCCAACATCGATCTGATCGATGTCCTGCCGCCCGGCCTGTACGAGGCCGTCCTGACCCGGGCGACTGCCGACGCGACCAATCCGGACCTGATCGGCGGTGACTGGATCTCGCGCTTCGAGCCGCGCACCCTCAACGACATCCGCGCCATCGTCCAGCCCGACCCCGAGAACGAACGCCGCTTCGCCGCCGTGCGGCGGGTGTCGGAGATCAACCTCGGCCTGTACCGCACCTTGTTCCAGCCCCTGGTGCAGGCGTCCATCAACGAGCAGGGCGCCGAATGGCTGCGCAAGCTCAATCACGCCGAGTTGCCCTTCGAGATTTTTTCGGAGCGCAATCCGCTGATGCGGCAGGTCGCCCAGCTGGCCGAGCAGGTGCGGGCGCAGCGCCAGCCCGTGTCGCCCGACAACCCCTTCCTGCAGTGGCAAAACAGGATGTCGGAGCAGATCATCGCCGCACTGGACAGCTATCGCGACATGCGCGACAGCAGCATGGAAAAAATCTTCCTGACCCTGTACGGCTCGCCGGTGCTGCAGGCCATGGTCGGACTGAAGGCGGAGGACGAACCCCTGCGCGCAAGCCCGGAGATCGAGCCGGAACGCGCCGCTTTCATCCAGCAGCGCATCGGCGAACTCAAGGCACGCCTCGCCGAGGGCGGCGCGCGCGAGGCGGCGATCCGCGCCCTGGTCTACATCGGCATGAGCGGGGAGGGCGTTGATGAGCGCGCTTTCAACGTGATGCGGCAGATTCGCGACGAGAACCAGAGCGTGACGCTGCAGGAGTTCAAGCAGATCCTGCGCGAGCAGTACTTCAGCCTGATGCTGGACCGCGAAGGGGCACTGGCTGCAATTCCGAAAATGTTGCCCGCTGACTCGGCCAGCCGCAAGCGCATACTGGAAACGATCCGCAGAGTCCTTGAGTCCGTCGGCCCGGTGACGGGCGAACGGGCGCAACGGCTGGCGCAGGTTGAGGAACTGTTCGGCACCGGTGCCAAGGCCGGCTCGACCAAGCGGGCTTCCCGCAAGGACAGTTGATCGACGTTGACAACGTTTGATCTGCACGACCTGGCGTCAACCGGGTCGTGCGGTCTTTGCGCGGCAGCGTCTGAAACATCATCAGGCGGCGGCAATCGTTTCATCGAACGGGCTCGCCGGGGCGCCCAGCGCAGCCGGAGTCGAATACCCGGCACTCGTGCGGGTTTCGCGGCGGGCCGAGATGTGCTCAAATTCCGCCCTTTTGCACGCGACTTGGGCCAGGTGCGGCGTTGGCGGATTGCGGCTTGATGGAATGAGATGAAAATAGCGGTAAGCGAACTGGTCGTCAGGTTCATGGAGCGCCTCGGCGTCGAAGTCATCTTCGGCATGCCGGGCGCCCATATCCTGCCGGTCTATGACGGCCTGGTCGACTCGAAGATCAGGAGCGTCCTGGTCAAGCACGAGCAGGGCGCCGCCTTCATGGCCGGCGGCTATGCCCGTGCCTCGGGCCGCATCGGCGCCTGCATCACCACCGCCGGGCCCGGCGCCACCAACCTGGTGACGGGGATCGCCAATGCCTACGCCGACAAGCAGCCGATCCTGATCATCACCGGCGAGACCTCGACCTACATCTTCGGCAAGGGCGGTCTGCAGGAAAGCTCCGGCGAGGGCGGTGCCCTCGACCAGGCCGCGTTGTTCAAGGGCATCACCCGCTATCACAAGATCGTCGAGCGCACCGACTACCTCGGCCAGGTGCTGAAGCAGGCGGCGAAGATCCTGCTCTCTGCCGATTCGGGGCCGGTGCTGCTGAGCCTGCCCTACAACGTGCAGAAGGAATTGGTCGAGGCGGACATCCTCGACGCCATCGCCTTCACGGCCGGCCATGCAGGACACCGGAGGCACCCGCCGGCAGACGAACTGGCGCGGCTGATCGCGGCCGCCACCGCCCCGGTGATCGTGGCCGGCTATGGCTGCATAAAGTCCGGCGCGCAGGCGGTCGTGGGCCAGTTGAGCGAGCGGCTGGGCATCCCGGTGACCACCAGCCTCAAGGGCAAGGGGGTCATCGGCGAGGATGCGGAATTGTCGTTGGGCTGCCTCGGCGTGACCTCGGACGGGGAGGCCTACCGCTATGTCGTCGATCATGCCGACCTGGTGATCTTCCTCGGCGCCGGCTTCAACGAACGCACCAGCTACCTGTGGGATGCGCGCCTGCTGGCCGGCAAGCAGGTGGTGCAGGTCGACAGCGACCCGGCGCAACTGGAAAAGGTGTTCAAGGCCGACCTGGCCATCCACGGCGACATCCACGAGGTGCTGAACGACGTGCTGGCGACGCTGGTGCGGGAGGGCGTCGCGCCCAAGGCGCTCGATCGCCTGTCCGGCCACAAGGTCCCACATGCCGCGCGCGCCGAGACGCCGGTGCAGTTCCGCCTGATGGAACAGTTCTTCGTCCGTCTTGCCGCGCGCTTTCCGCGGGAGGCGATGGTCTTCGACGACAACATCATCTTCGCCCAGAACTACTTCAAGGTCGCCGCCGACAACCGCTATTTTCCGAACTCGGGCATTTCCTCGCTCGGCCATGCCATACCCGCCGCCATCGGCGCGCGCTTCGCCAGCGGCGGGCCGACTTTCGCCATCCTCGGCGACGGTGGTTTCCAGATGTGCTGCATGGAAATCATGACGGCCGTGAATTACCGCATCCCGCTCAACGTGGTGGTGATCAACAATTCCACCATGGGGCTGATCCGCAAGAACCAGTTCCAGCTTTACGGCGAGCGTTACATCGACTGCGACTTCGTCAATCCCGACTTCGCCCTTCTCGCCAGATCGTTCGGCATCGCACACCACAGGATCGAGGCCGAGGCCGACCTCGATGACCTGTTCGCGAATGCCGATCTCGCCGGCGCCATCAACCTCATCGAAATCATGTTGGACAAAAATGCTTTCCCCAGTTACCTCACCAATCGATAATTCCGCCGACTTGGCCGTGGAGATCATGGCGCAAAAGGGCGCCATCGCGGAAATCGAGCGGGAGTTGTGGGCCGGCGGCTACGACGAAGACCAGCTCGACACCTATCAGGGCGCGTTCCGCCGCCTCGAACGGCTGATCGCGGCGCAGGGGGCCGACGAGCGGCACAAGTTCGTCATCGTCATCCCGGTGGCCGACCGGCCCCAGCAGCTGCGCGACTGTCTCGCCAGCCTGCTCGGGCTGTGCCGCGACTTCGGCTACGGCGGTCAGCGCGACGGCATGTACCGCAAGGTCGCCGTGGTCATCGCCGACGACAGCGACGATGCCGACAGCATCGCGCGGCACCGCGAGCTGGCCCGCGAGTTCACCGCGCTCGGCATCGAGACCAGCCACTTCCGCCCCGACGAACAGTTCGCCCTCGTCGAAGCGCTGGACGAGCCGGCGCAGGTCGATCTGGCGCGCGTGCTCGGCCGCGCCCGGCGCGAGTCTTACGGCCACAAGGGCCAGGCGGTGATGCGCAACATCGCCTACCTCAAGCTGGCCTCATTCCAGGCCGAAGGTGAGCGGCTGCTGTTCTATTCGATCGACAGCGACCAGGAGTTCAAGGTCAAGATCACCACGCCCGAGGGTGATCGCGAAGTCTGTGCCGTCAATTTCTTTCACTGGCTGGACGAAATCTTCTCCCGCTCCGAGGCCCTGGTGTTGACGGGCAAGGTGGTCGGCGATCCGCCCGTTTCGCCCGCCGTCATGGCCGGCAATTTCCTCGAGGACGTGATCGGCTTCCTGCGGCAGATGGCTGCGAGTGGCGGCCACACGACCTGCCGGCACCACGAGGCCGACGCCCACCGCCAGGGCGAGGCGTCCTATCACGACATGGCCGAGCTGTTCGGCTTCGAGCCGGCCTCAGATGCCTACCGCTACCTCTGCCCACTCGAAGGCGAACATGGCGACGGCGACTGCTTCGACCATTTCGCCGGCCGGCTCAACAGTTTCTTCTTCGGCGAGCATCCGACCCGCGTTTCCTATTACCAGCACGTTCCGGTGCTGCGCAGCGTGCAGCCGGCGCGCACCGTCTATGCCGGCAACTACGTCTTCCGGCCGGAGGCGCTGAAATACTTTATTCCCTTCGCCGCGCTGCGCCTGCGCATGTCCGGGCCGACACTGGGGCGGCTGGTCAAGGCCGAGGTCGGCAAGCGCTTCGTCTCCGCCAACCTTCCGATGCTGCACAAGCGCACCGTGGGCGGCAGCGGCCAGTCCGAGTTCCGCCCCGGGATTCATGCAAACGGCGGCACCGGCAACCAGGCCATCGAGCTCTGCGGCGAAGCCGAACGGCAGTTCTTCGGTGACGTCATGCTGTTTACCATCGAGCGGCTGACGGCCATGGGTTATCCGCAGCAAGTCCTGCCGCAGGCCACTTTGGACGAATCACTGACCGCCGTCCATGGCGAGATGCTGCAGAAATACGCGGTCAAGCGCCGCGACATCCTCGAAAAGCTCGGCCGCCTGCAGGGCGTGCTCAATGACCCGGCCCACTGGTGGAACCAGTCGGTCGAACATGCCGCAGCGGTCGCCAATTTCTCGGCCTTCGCCGCCAACATCGACCACAACTTCGGCGCGGACTCGCCTTGCTACGAGCGCATCGAGTCGCCCGCGAACTGGGAGAAGTGGCGTGCCGGCCTGCTCGAGGCCATTGCCGCCTACCCGGACGACATGCAAGCCTGGGGCAGGGCGCTGGCGCGGCATGTTCGCGCTGCAGGATAGTCTGCGCGACCGGTTGCATCGCCGCCGGCATCCCCGGCGTTTCGCGCTGCTCGATGAATTGCTGCGCAACCAGGCGCTGAGCCGTGAAGCGCTGCAGCACAAGCAGCGCGATGACCTCGCGCACATCATCGCCTTCGCCGCTGCCGATACCGACTACTACGCCCAGCGCTACGCCGGCATCCACAGGAACGCGACGGGCACCGTCCCGCCATCGCCGAGTTTCCTGTTCTGCGGAAGGAGGACGTGATCGCCAACCTCGACGCCATGCTCGTGCGCGGCGCCGACTGCAGCCGCGCTCACATCGCCTACACCGGCGGCTCGACCGGGAAGCCGCTGGCTTATTACTGGGATGCAGCCAAGCACGAGTTGATGCGCGCCGGCATGATGCGCAGCTACATGGGCTCCGGCTGGCGTCCCGGCGAGCGCATCATCAACTTCTGGGGTGCCGGGCAGGACATCAAGGGCGGCGGCCTCGCCAGGAAGTATGCCACGTGGGTCAGCGGCGAGACGACCCTGGCTGCGCGCGAATTCAGCGAGTCCGAACTGCGCGGATGGGCTGCTTTCGTGCAGTCGTGGCGGCCGGTGCTGCTGCAGGGCTATGCCTCCATCCTCGCCGCGCTCGCCCGCTACGTCCTCGACCAGCGCTTGCCCATGCCGAACACCCTGCGCGGGGTCTATTCGACCGCCGAGGTGTTGACCGCCGAGCAGCGCGAAACCATGCAGCGCGCCTTCGGTTGCAAAGTATTCAACCAGTACGGCAGCCGCGAGATACCCAACATCGCCTGCGAATGCCGCCATGGCAACATGCACGTCTTCAGCGACATGGTGTGTCTCGAATCCGTCGCGCTCGACGGCGAGGAGGACCGCCTGCTGGTCACTTCCCTGACCAACCGGCTGATGCCCATGATCCGCTACGACATCGGCGATTCCGGCCGGCTGAAGGAAGGGGCGTGCGCTTGCGGCTCGCCCTTCCCGCTGATGGAGATGGGCATGTGCCGCAAGAACGACCTGATCCGCACGCCCGGCGGCCGCAGCATCCACCCCTCGTACTTCAACGGCCTGCTCTATGGCATGACGGGAATCCGCCAGTACCAGTTCGTGCAGACCGGGCGCGACAGGATCGTCCTCAACCTGGTCGCCGGCGCGCCGCTGAGCACGGAGGCGCTGGACTCATTGCGCGAAAAAGTCCGCCGCGACATCGACGCCGGCATGACGTTCGAGGTCAATTACGTCGAGGCGATCCCCCGCACTGCCTCGGGCAAGCACCGCTTCGTGATCAGCGAGGTGGTCTGAGGGCAGCGCCTAGGTCAGGCAGGAGCCGCCTTCGCCTTCGAGGGCGAGATTCTCGAGTTCCTGCAGCACCAGCGTGCTGGCCTGTTCCATGGCCTCGACGCTGCGCACGGCCTCCGGGAACTGCCCGGCCCGGTAGCGGACGACGGCATCGCGACCGGCCGCATGCACCTGCTTGTGCGGCGCCTCGATCTTGGTATAGGCGGCGAGGCGGGAGAAGCATTCGCGGCCGTCGCCCTCGTAGTACCACTTGCCGAGGCGGCAGGCCGTATGGCTGGCGAAATCCTCTGCGGTCTTCTGCGACAGTTCCATCATCACCTTGTAGATCTCGAGCTTGTAGATCAGGTGATCGATCTTGGCGACCTCGACGAAGGTGCGCAGCGCGGTGCCGCGGATCGCCGAGCGGGCGCTGCCCGAGGTGTTGATCAGCGCCTGCATGGTGCTGGTAGCCGCGTTCGCGTCGGTTTCGAAGGCCGTGGACTGCTCGGGCGTGATTTCCATCGCCGTCTTGGCGTTGGCGGTCTCCGCCTGGATGGTGCCGACCAGTGTCGAGATGTCGGCCGTCGCACCGGTGGTGCGCTCGGCGAGCTTGCGCACTTCGTCGGCGACGACAGCGAAACCGCGGCCCTGTTCGCCGGCGCGTGCAGCCTCGATGGCGGCATTGAGGGCGAGCAGGTTGGTCTGGTCGGCGATTTCCTTGATCAGGCCGACGATGCCGCCGATCTTGGCCGCCTCGTCGCTGAGTCGCGCAACGATCTCGGCCACGTGCTCGGTATTGCTGGTCATGGCGCGTACGTTGCCGCAAACGGTATTGACCGCAGAAAGGTTTTGTGACGCCTGTGCCGACGCGCTGTCAGCCGTTGCGGCCTCCGCTTTCATGGTGTTGGCCAATTGGGCCAGGGATTGCTGCGAACCTGCAGCGGTCTGGGCAAAGACCAGCAGGTTGGCGAACAGGCCGTTATGGAATTGAACCGCGGCCTGCGTCTGGCTCAGCGCCTGCTGCTGGGCAGCGCGCTCATCTTCCCACCCGGCACGTTCGCTGGCGAATGCCTCTTCCTGATCCAGTATGCGCTGGCGTAGTTCCGCGATTTCCTGCTTGAGTTTCCCCGTACCGAACATGGCCCGCCCCCTCCCCAAAAGTCAAACCCGTCGATCAACTTGTCTTATTACTTTAGTCTTAAATACCACAAAGGTAAATTGAGTCGGGTCAAGCTGCTACATCATTGCGTAGATCGGCCCTTCGCCGCCCTGCGGCGTCACCCAGGTGATGTTCTGCGTCGGGTCCTTGATGTCGCAGGTCTTGCAGTGCACGCAGTTCTGGGCATTGATCTGCAGATGCGGCGTGTTGTCCGCGTCGCGCACGATCTCGTATACGCCGGCCGGGCAGTAGCGCTGCTCGGGGGCGTCGTAGAGCGCGAGGTTGACCCTGATCGGCGTGTCCCCCAAGGGGACTTCCTTTATGTCCCCGATATCCTTTCGGGGCGTCGCCAGCGCCGAGTTTCAGGTGGCAGGGCTGGTCTTCCTCGTGGTTGGTGTTGGAGAGGAACACCGATGACAGGCGGTCGAAGCTCAGAACGCCGTCGGGCCTGGGGTAGTCGATCGGGGTGCAGGCGGCGGCGGGCTTGAGTTTGGTGTGGTCGGCCGTGAGGCCGAGGGTCCAGGGCGCGCGACCGCGCAATAGCATCTGGTCCATGCCGAACATCACCGAGCCGACGTAGAGGCCCTTGGCCATCCACGGCTTGAAGTTGCGTGCGGTATGGAGCTCGTCGTAAAGCCAGGAATTGCGGAACTTCTCCGGGTAGGCGGCCAGTGCGTCGCCGCCGCGGCCTGCGGTGAGCGCCTCGTGCGCGGCCTCGGCCGCCATGCTGCCGCTCTTGATCGCGGCGTGCGAGCCCTTGATGCGCGAGGCGACGAGGAAGCCGGCGTCGTCGCCGATCAGGGCGCCGCCGGGGAAGGCGAGCTGCGGCAGCGCTTGCAGGCCGCCGGAGACCAGCGCCCGGGCGCCGTAGGCCAGGCGCTTGCCGCCCATGAGCGTCCGTTTCAATTCAGGATGGGTCTTGAGCCGCTGGAATTCCTCGAAGGGCGAGAGGTAGGGGTTGCTGTAGCCGAGGCCGACGACGAGGCCGACGGCGACGAGGTTTTCGCCGCTCGTCTTCTTGAGCCATAGTGGTAGCAGAACGATCCGCCGTAGGTGTCGGCGGCCAGCGGCCAGCCGGCGGTGTGCATCACCAGGCCCTTGCGGTGCTGTTCGGCCGGCACTTCCCACAGTTCCTTGATGCCCAGGCCGTAGGTCTGCGGCTGGGCGTCGCGGCGCAGGTCGAATTTCGCCTCGAGCTGCTTGCCGAGGTGGCCGCGGCAGCCCTCGGCGAACAGGGTGTATTTCGCGTGCAGTTCCATGCCGGGCTGGAAATTGGGGCCGGGCTGGCCGTCGCGGCCGACCCCCATGTCGCCGGTGGCGACGCCCTTGACCGCGCCGCCCTCGTCGTAAAGCACCTCGGCACCGGCGAAGCCGGGGTAGATCTCGACGCCCAGCGCCTCGGCCTGCGCGCCGAGCCAGCGGCAGACCTGGCCGAGGCTGACGATGTAGTTGCCGTGGTTGCGGAAACAGGCGGGGAGCAGGGCCGGCGGCAGCCCGAAGCTGCCGTCCCGGGTCAGGAACAGGAAACGGTCTTCGCTCACCGGCGTGTCGAGCGGGGCGTCGCGCTCCTGCCAGTCGGGGAGCAGTTCGTTCAGCGCGCGCGGGTCCATCACCGCGCCGGAGAGGATGTGGGCGCCGATCTCCGCGCCCTTCTCGATCAGGCAGACCGAACGTTCCGCGTCGAGCTGTTTCAGCCGGATGGCCGCCGCCAGCCCGGCCGGGCCGCCGCCGACGATCACCACGTCGAATTCCATCGCTTCGCGTTCCATTGCCGTCCTCCACGCCGTATCATGCGAGGCTTCCGGACATAGTGTAACCGGGGCCGAAAGGAACATCGTTGGCTGCATCGGGCAGCGCGGGCGCCGCCGTTCCGGGCGCGGTGGCACTGCCGGCAAACCTGTTTTGAACAACATGGAACATCCCCGCATACTGGTCCACACCACCCGCATCCCCATCCGCTGGGGCGACATGGATGCGATGGGCCACGTGAACAACACCGTCTATTTCCGCTACATGGAGCAGGCGCGCATCGAGTGGCTGGAAGCGCTGGGCTACGGCGTCGCCGTCACGCTCGACGAGAGCCCGGTGATCGTCCATGCCAGCTGCACCTTCATCGTGCCCTTCACCTATCCCGGCACGGTCGAGATCAGGACTTACGCCGGCAGGCCCGGGCGCAGCAGCCTGCCGACCTGGCAGGAGCTGTACAAGGTCGGCGAGGACACGCTCTATGCCGAGGGCACCGCGAAAGTCGTGTGGACCCGGCCGGCGACGGGCAAGTCGGCCCCCTTGCCGGACAACATCCGCAAGCTGGTGGAGCCTCCGGCATGACGGCGCAGATCCTCTGGCAACCTTCGGCGGAGCGCATCGCCGCCGCCAACATGACGGCGTTTTCGCGGCAGGCGGCGTCCCGCTGGAGCCGACTTTTCCCCGACTACGCCGCGCTGCATCGCTGGTCCATCGAACACCCGGAGGAGTTCTGGACCTCGCTGTGGGAATTCGGCGGCGTCATCGGCGACATGGGCAGCACGGTCGTGGTCGATGGCGACAGGATGCCTGGCGCACGCTGGTTCCCCGAGGCGCGGCTCAACTACGCGCGCAACCTGCTGCGCCGCCGGGACGATGGGGATGCGCTGGTGTTCTGGGGCGAGGACAAGGTCAGGCGGCGCATGTCGCACGCCGGGCTCTATCGCCGCGTGGCGCGGCTGGCGGCGGCCATGCGTGCCGAGGGTATCGTCGCCGGCGACCGCGTCGCCGCCTACATGCCCAACATGCCCGAGACCGTCATCACCCTGCTGGCGGCGGCCTCGATCGGCGCCACCTTCACCTCGGCCTCGCCCGATTTCGGCGTGCAGGGCGTGCTCGACCGCTTTGGCCAGATCGAGCCCAGGCTGCTGTTCGTCGCCGACGGTTACAACTACAACGGCAAGTCGCTCGACTGCCTCGAGCGCGTGGCGGAAATCGCCGAGCGGTTGCCCTCGGTGCAGAAGGTGGTGGTGGCGCGCTATGTCCGCGAGGAGGGGCACGACCTCACCCGCATCCGCAACGGCGTGATGCTGCGCGACTTCGTCGAGCCCTTCCGCGACTGCGCGGAAATCGACTTCGCCGAGCTGCCCTTCGACCATCCGCTGTTCATCATGTATTCGTCCGGCACCACCGGCGCGCCCAAGTGCATCGTCCATGGCGCCGGCGGCGCGCTGCTGCAGCACATCAAGGAACACCGGCTGCACGGCGACGTCAAGCCGGGCGACCGGCTGTTCTACTTCACCACCTGCGGCTGGATGATGTGGAACTGGCTGGTGTCGGGGCTGGCCTCGGGGGCGACGCTGCTGCTCTACGACGGCTCGCCCTTCCTCAACACCGGCAACATCCTGTTCGATTACGCCGACGCCGAGGGCATGACGCACTTCGGCACTTCGGCCAAGTTCATCGACGCACTGGCCAAGGCGCTGGTGCGGCCGCGCAAGACACACCGGCTCGACAAGCTGCGCGTGATGTTCTCGACCGGCAGCCCGCTGGCGCCCGAGGGCTTCGACTTCGTCTACGCCTGCATCAAGGCCGACCTGCAGCTCGCCTCGATCTGCGGCGGCACCGACATCATCTCCTGCTTCATCGGCGGCAACCCGGCCGCGCCGGTCTGGCGCGGCGAGATCCAGTGTGCCGGGCTGGGCATGGCCGCCGACGTCGTTGCCGAAGATGGCAAGCCGGTGCGCGGCAGGAAGGGCGAACTGGTCTGCACCCGGCCCTTCCCGGTGATGCCCATCGCTTTCTGGAACGATCCGGATGGCGCCAAGTATCGCGCTGCCTATTTCGAGCGCTTCCCCAACGTCTGGATGCCACGGCGATTTCGCCGAGCGCACCCTGCACGACGGCTTCGTCATCTACGGCCGCTCCGACGCCACCCTCAATCCGGGCGGCGTGCGCATCGGCACCGCCGAGATCTACCGCCAGGTCGAGCGGCTGGATGAGGTGGTTGAGTCGCTGGTGATCGGCCAGGAATGGCAGAAGGACGTGCGCGTGGTGCTGTTCGTCAAGCTGCGCGACGGCCTGGTGCTCGACGAGGCGCTGACGACGAAAATCAAGCAGACCATCCGTGCCGACACCACGCCGCGCCACGTGCCGGCCAGGATCCTCCAGGTCACCGACATCCCGCGCACCAAGAGCGGCAAGATCGTCGAACTGGCGGTGCGCAACATCGTCGACGGCCAGCCGGTGAAGAACGTCGAGGCCCTGGCCAATCCCGAGGCGCTCGAGCAGTTCCGCAACCGGCCCGAACTGGCCACTGAAAAGTCGGTGGTGATAAAGCAACTGCGCTACAAGGCGGTCGAGCACAAAACGCTCTCCTCGCCGTAGCGGATGGCGGGACGGTGCGCATGAAGAAAAAATCGCTGCCGCTCGGCAAGGTTCTACGGCCTGCTCGAACCGGGACCGGTGGTGCTGCTCACCACATCGCGCAAGGGCAGGCCCAACGTGATGGCGATGTCCTGGCACACCATGCCGATTTCCGGTCCATCGGCACGGTCACCTACCCGTGCTACCCGTGCGCTATTTTCCAGTCGATCATGATGCGCCGGGTATCGCTCGGAACCACCTTGGGCGGAAGCGCGATGATGATGGCGCTCCTGCTGCCGGTCAGTGTCGGTGCAGCAGGGGCTCAAGACGAAGCGGGCAGCAAGACGCAGGAAGAGTCGCCTTCTTCAGGCGAAGTCACTCCGCCTTCCGCACGTCGCGGTCGAATCGAGCTGCGGCGCCAGAACTCTGAAAGGGGCACTGCCGATGAGTCCACCCGGACCACGTTCCGGCTGGAAGCCTACCTTGCGGGGGCGGTTTCCCGGCTGCGTCTGGATCTGCCGTTCCCGGACGAGAAGACCGATTTCGCCGGCGACCCATTCAACCCGCGGCCGGGCGACATCAAGGCCAGAGCCTACTTTCGCCCCTTCCGGCTGGGCGATGCAAAGTTGTCGACCGACGTCGAGATGACGTTTCCCACGGCCGATCCTGCGGAACTGGGGTCGGGCAAGTATCAGCTCGGCGTGGCCATCCATTCGGTTCCCGGCGCCCCCGATTTCATCAGTGCCTCCGGCCACCATCGCCTGCAGATCGAATGGAATGTCCGGCATACCGTTTCCATCGCCGGCGACGCAGCTCGCAAGGACATCAACACCACCAAGCCCGAACTCGTGCTACGCGATCTGATCGGCAGCCGGCACTGGCTGAAGCTGACCTTCAAACCCGTGATCGACTGGGTTCAGGACGGAAAGACCGGGGCGGTGCTGGAACTTGAAGGCGGATGGAATGCGAGCCCGGATTGGCGTTTTTCGCTCATGGGCGGGGCACGCCTGTGGGGCGAGGGTGTCCCCGGAACTTACGACCACAGGGTCGAACTGGTCGCGGGGCGCGCGTTCTGACGGTGTCAGCGACCGGGCGGCATGGCACCGGCGCATTCGCCGATCGGTCCCGTCGGGACTATTGGTCGGCGCAGGCTGCCGTGGGACGGATTGACGTGGCGGTCAATTGAGTTTGTCGGGCGCGCCGCAGCACTTCTTGTACTTCCTGCCGCTGCCGCAGGGACAGAGGTCGTTGCGGCCGACCTTGGGCGCCTCCATGCGCACGGTGGTGCGCCCGGCCCGTTCCGGTGCCCAGAAGTCGTGGATGGCGAGCACGCAGTCGGGCAGGGCCTCGGCAAAGTCATCACGCTTGGCGGCCAGGCCCGGGTTCTGCTCGATTTCCTGCCAGCCGGCTTCGGTGCCGTAGAGCATGATGGGCCAGAGGAATTCCTCGATCTCTTCGTCGTCCATGATCGGCTGCCAGGCTTCGCCACCCAGGTTCATGCCGCGGACAAAGCCGATGCACCACTCGTCGATGATCGAGACTTCGCGGCCCTCTTCTTCGGCGGCGTAGAGCACCGGATCGTAGGCTTCGGGCTCGGCCTGGAACTGGGCGAGCAGGAAGTTCCAGTGGCGCAGGATCAGGCCCATGATGCGGGCCGCCTGATCGGGCGATTCCCACACCACTTCCTCGCTGGCCTGGCGCCCGCCCCAGATTTCGGGCAGCCACCGGCCCGGCTCGACCAGGTTCGGCCCGATGACCAGCGCGGTGAGGAAGCCGTCGAGCATGGCGATGTCCATGGTCTCTTCGGGCAGGGATTCGGACATCAGGAATTCGTCGAGTTCATCGAATTCCTGGTCGGTGAGGGGACCGGTGGGCGCAGTCATCGGTTGCTGTCCTTCTGCCGCAGCAGCGATTGGAGATCGGCGAACGGCGAATGGGTGGCGACGCTGCCTCTTGCCGTCTGCATCGTCGCGCCGCGGCTGGCCTCGAGTTGCCGCTGGTGCTCGTTGTCGTGGCAATAAAGGCAGAGCAGTTCCCAGTTGCTGCCGTCGGGCGGGTTGTTGTCGTGGTTGTGGTCGCGGTGGTGCACGGTCAGCTCGCGCAGGTTGGCGCGGCTGAATTCACGGGCGCAGCGGCCGCAGATCCACGGGTAGATCTTGAGCGCCTGTTCGCGGTAGTCCTGGGCGCGTTGCTCGGAAGAGCGACGGGCATCGGCGACGAGGCGGTCGAGCCTGGCGGTGTCTGGAGTCGATGGGGTGGGCACGAGAGCGGCCTATTCGAAGCGGTTCACCAGCGAGCCGATGCCGTCGATGGCGATTTCGACGGTGTCGCCGTCCTTCATGGCGCCGGCGCCGACCGAGGTGCCGCAGGCGATCACGTCGCCGGCTTCGAGGGTCATGTCCTGCGACAGGCGGCTGACGATCTCGTGGGGCGAAAAGAACATGTCGGCCACGGCATAGTCCTGCTTCTGCTCGCCGGCGACGACGGCCCTGACGCGCAGGCCGGCGGGGTCGAGGCCGGTCGCGATCACCGGGCCGAACACGCCGAAGCTGTCGAAGCCCTTGGCGCGCGTCCAGTGCACGAAGGCGGGGTCGAGGCGCATCAGGTCGCGGGCGGTGACATCGTTGACGCAGGTATAGCCGAAGATGGCCGCCGGCGCGTCGGCGACGGAAACGCCGGCGCAGCGCCGGCCGATGACGATGCCGAGCTCGGCCTCGAACACCACGGCGCCCTTGTAGCCGGCCGGGCGGCGGATGGCATCGCCATGGGTGGCGAAGCAGTTGTTGCTCTTGAGGAAGTAGAGGGGATGGGCCGGGCGCTGCAGGCCCTCCTTGACGGCGCGCTCGTGGAAGTTGTTCCAGAGGCCGATCATCTTGCCCGGCCGGCAGGGCATGCGCAGGCTGACGTCGGCGAGGCGGTGGCGGCGCCCCGTCGGCTGCGGCGCGGCGAACATGTCGCCCTGCCATTCGCTGATGGTGTCGCCGCTGAGGGTGCCGAAGCCTTCGGCGCCGGCGATTTCGAAACGCAGCCAGTGGGCCATGTTGTCCTCGCTCGCGGTGGCGTGGGTTACAGTCGCCAGGCCAGCAGCTCGTCGGCGCTGCGCAGGCGCTCGGTCAGGACGGCGGCGATGTTGCGATAGAACTTGAGGCCGATCTCGGGCTTGGCCTGGAAGGCCTTGTCGTCGAGCCGCACCATGACGCAGAAGCTGTCCGCCGTCACCGTGGCGCTGCGCACTTCCTTGTCGACCAGGGCCATTTCGCCGAAGCTGTCGGGCGCCGACAGCCGCGCCAGCTCGACCTCGCCGTCGCGTCCCTTCTTGGTCACGCGGGCCTCGCCCTCGAGGATGATGTACATGTGCGGACCGGTGTTGCCTTCCTTGACGATGGCCACGCCCGGATCGAAGGTGCATTTCTCGGCGCGCGTGAGAATTTCGCCGATCTCGGCGGGGGTGAGGCCGCGGAAGGACTTGACCTTTTCGGCGAGCTTGAACAGCAGCCGCTGCAGGTCGTGAAAGGAAAATTGTTCGCGTGACCAGCTCATACCTTGAGGACCTCCAGCAGCTCCTGTTCGAGTTGCACCAGCGTGGCGGTTTTCCCGAGTTCGCCGCCGCTGAGGACGAAAGTATCCTCCACCCGCTCGCCCAGCGTCGAGATCTTTGCGGCCTGGACGTCGATGCCATGCTGGCTCAGCACCCGGGCGATGGCATAGAGCAGGCCCGGCCGGTCGATGGCGGCGACGGACATGATGTGGTTGCTGCCCTTCTCGTCGCGCCGCGTCGCGACTTCGGGGGAGAAGGGGAAATGGCGCACCTGGCGCGACAGCCGGCCGGTGGACGGGGCGGCCAGCGGCGGCCGCGCCTGCAACTGCTCGACCAGGTCGTGCTCGATCAGCGCGATCATGTCGCGGTAGGGCAGGGTGCCGGTCGGGTCGAGCAGGACGAAACTGTCAAGGGCAAAGCCGTGGCGCGTGGTGTGGATCTTGGCCTCGACGATGGAATAACCCAGGCGCGAGAAGAAGCCGCAGAGGCGGGCGAACAGCTCGGGCTGGCCGGCGACGTAGATCATCACCTGCAGGCCCTCGCCGAAGGGATTGAGGCGGGCCTTGACCACGGGTCCCGCGCTGTCGGGGCGGTAGTAGAGCAGGCGCGTGTGCCAGGCGATATCCTCGGCGTCGTGGCGCATGAAGTAGGCGATGTCGAGCTGGCGCCAGAGCGCGTCCTCGATGCCGCTGCGCAGCCCATGGAAGCGCAGCATGCCGCGGGCCTCCTCCTGGCGCACGGCCAAGCCGGCGGCCGGCGGCGGGGCGTCACCCTGCAGCACGCGCAGCGCCGCAAGGTAGAGGTTCTCGAGCAGCTTGCCCTTCCAGGCATTCCACACCTTGGGGCTGGTGCCGCGGATGTCGGCCACCGTCAGCAGGTAGAGCGCAGTCAACCGCCGCGGCGTCTTCACCTGTTCGGCGAAGGCGCGGATGACGTCGGGGTCGGCGAGGTCCTGCTTCTGCGCCACCGCCGACATGGTGAGGTGATGTTCGACGAGGAAGGGGATCAGATCGGCGTCTTCGCCTTCGATGCCATGATCGCGGCAGAAGCGGCGGGCGTCGGCAACGCCGAGCTTGGAATGGTCGCCGCCGCGGCCCTTGGCGATGTCGTGGAACAGTCCGGCGACGTAGATGGCCCACGGCCGTTCGAAGGCGGTGATGAGGCGCGAGCAGAACGGGTACTCGTGGGCGAACTCGGGCAGGGTGAAGCGGCGCAGGTTGCGGATGACCTGGAGGATGTGCTGGTCGACCGTGTAAACGTGGAACAGGTCGTGCTGCATCTGGCCGACGATGCGGCCGAAGGCTGGCAGGTAGTGGCCGAGGATGTCGTACTGGTTCATCCGCCGCAGCTCATGGGTCAGGCCGCGCTTCTGCTGGAACAACTGCAGGAAGAGGGCACGGTTTTCCGGGTCGCGGCGGAAGCCGGCGTCGATGCGGGTCCGTGCGCGCCAAAGTGCGCGCAGGGTACGGGCGGTCATGCCCTTGAGTTCCGAACGCTGGGCCATCAGCAGGAAGGCCTGGAGGATGGCGCGGGGCTCGCGCTCGAACAGCGTTTCGTCGCGGACATCGAGCAGCCCGCGCGCCATCTGGAAGCGGGCGTCGATGACGATGGGCGGGGCCGCCGCGGTGGTGTCGATGCGGGCGGCGAGGTTTTGCAGCACCAGGGTATTGAGCTGGGTGACCAGCTTGGCGTTGCGGTAGTAGCGCTGCATCAGTGCTTCGGAGGCGCGTTTGGCCCCGGTGGCGACGATGCCGCTGGCCTGGGCGAGTCCCTCCTGGTGGTCGAACAGCAGGCGGTCCTCGCGCCGCCGCGTCAGCAGGTGGAGGCGGCAGCGGATCTGCCGCAGCACATCCTCGGCGCGGGCCAGCTGGCGCGCCTCGTGGTCAGCGATAACGCCGTTGCGGGCGAGCGCCGGCCAGCTGTCGCCGAGGCCGGCAGCTTGCGACGTCCACAGGATGATCTGCAGGTCGCGCAGGCCGCCCGGGCTTTCCTTGCAGTTGGGTTCGAGGCTGTAGGGCGTGTCGTTGAAGCGAGCGTAGCGTTCCACCTGCTCGAGCTGCTTGGCGCGAAAAAAGGCGGCGGGGGGGAGGTGCTCCAGGAATTCCTGCCGGAAGCGCATGAACAACGCGAGGTCGCCGCAGAGGCGGCGCGCCTCGAGCAGCGTGGTTTGTACCGTGATGTCGCGGGAGGCCTCGGCCAGGCACTCGGAGATACTGCGCACGCTCTGGCCGATTTCGAGGCCGATGTCCCAGAGCA
Organism: uncultured beta proteobacterium; assembly: GCA_963709555.1. Classification (GTDB taxonomy): domain Bacteria; phylum Pseudomonadota; class Gammaproteobacteria; order Burkholderiales; family Rhodocyclaceae; genus Sulfurisoma. The sequence continues at coordinate 456,063 of CAVPWR010000003.1, forward strand.
GGCCGATCAGCTGTTCGATGCAGCGCCGGTGCTCCTCGGCATTGCAGAAGTCGTCGGGCGCGAGGATGAGGATGTCAACGTCGGAGGCGGGATAGAGTTCGCCGCGGCCGTAGCCGCCGACGGCAGCGAGGGTGATGCCGGCCGGGATATTCAGGTGCTGCCAGACTTCGCACAGTGTTGCGTCCACCAGCCGGGCGCGCCCGGCGATGAGGCGCCGGGCATTGCCGGTGGCCTCGAAAGCGGCGCGCAGCTGCGCCTGTTCCAGTTGCAGCCGTTCCTTGAGGGTGGCCGCGAAGGCCCTTTGATCCGCTGGCGCCAGGGCTGCGGCCTGCTGCGTCATGGCTTTAGGCGATGAAGTCCGGCTTGGGCGGCGCGCCGGCGGACAGGGTCAGCACCTCGTAGCCGGTCGCGGTGACGGCGATGGTGTGCTCGAACTGCGCCGAGAGGCTGCGGTCCTTGGTGACGATGGTCCAGCCGTCGGGCAATTCCGAGATCGCCGCCTTGCCGGCGTTGATCATCGGTTCGATGGTGAACACCATCCCGGGCTCGAGCAGCGGACCGGTGCCGGCCTTGCCGTAGTGCAATACCTGCGGCTCCTCGTGGAACTTGAGGCCGATGCCGTGGCCGCAGAATTCGCGCACGACCGAGAAACCGTTCTTTTCGGCATGGCGCTGGATGGCGGCACCGACGTCGCCCAGATGGGCGCCGGGACGCACCTGGGAGATGCCGACCCAGAGACATTCGTGGGTGATCGCTACCAGGCGCCGGGCGAGGATGGAAACCGCCGCCTCGCCGCCGACCTGGAACATGCGGCTGGTATCGCCGTGCCAGCCATCCTTGATGGTGGTGATGTCGAGATTGACGATGTCGCCTTTCTTGAGGGCGCGCTCGTTGGGCACGCCATGGCAGACTTGGTGGTTGGTCGAGGCGCAGATCGACTTGGGGTAGGGGGCATAGCCCGGCGGGGCATAGTTGAGCGGGGCCGGAACGCAGCCCTGGACGTCGACCATGTAGTCGTGGCATAGCTTGTCCAGCGCGGCGGTGGTCACCCCGGGCACGACGAAGGGCTCGATGTAGTCCAGTACCTCGCCGGCGAGGCGGCCGGCGACGCGCATCAGCGCTATGTCTTCCGGGGTTTTGAGGGTGATGCTCATTGGGGATCCAGGCTATTTTCGCTGGATTCTAACCGCTGGAACGGGAAATTACTCTTTCCCTTGAGCTTGTTAGGGCTTAGCGGCTATAATCTTCCGCTTGTCCAAATTGCATCGGACAAAATCCACACGCTCGGCGCCGATAGGGTGGCTTCATTTGAAGCAGCACGGCCGGGCGGAGGTTCAACCCATATCGGAGATAATCGATGAGTACTACCATGCGCCAAATGCTGGAGGCCGGCGTTCATTTCGGCCACCAGACACGTTTCTGGAATCCCAAGATGGCCCCGTACATTTTCGGCCATCGCAACAAGATCCACATCATCAACCTTGAGAAGACCCTGGCCAAGTACAACGAGGCCATGGACTTCACCAAGAAGATGGCAGCCAAGAAGGGCACCATCCTCTTCGTCAGCACCAAGCGCCAGGCTCGCGAGATCATAGCCGAGGAGGCTCAGCGTGCCGGCATGCCATTTGTCGACGAGCGCTGGCTCGGCGGCATGCTGACCAACTTCAAGACCGTCAAGCAGTCGATCAAGCGCCTGCAGGAACTCGACCTGATGAAGGAAGACGGCTCGTTCGAGCGCCTGACGAAGAAAGAGGCGCTGACGATGTCGCGCGAGATGGAGAAGCTGCAGAAGTCCATCGGCGGCATCAAGGACATGGGTGGCCTGCCCGACGCCATCTTCGTCATCGATGTCGGCTATCACAAGATCGCCATCACCGAAGCCGGCAAGCTCGGCATTCCCGTCATCGGCATCGTCGATACCAACCACTCGCCCGAGGGCATCGGTTACGTGATCCCGGGTAACGACGACTCGTCGAGCGCGATCCGCCTCTATGCCCGCGGCGTGGCCGACGCCATCCTCGAGGGCCGGAGCCAGTCGATCAACGAAGTGGTGCAGCAACTGGCCGGCGACGACGAGTTCGTCGAGGTCGAAGAAGAGGCCGCCGAGTAATTGTCCGATGTAGTGACGAAGCCCGCCTGAAGCGCGGGCTTCGTCGTTTCTCACGTTTCAGTGGAGTAAAGAATGGCGGAAATCACCGCAAGCATGGTCAAGGAACTGCGCGAGAAGACCGACGCGCCGATGATGGAATGCAAGAAGGCGCTGACCGAGGCCGCCGGCGACATGGCCAAGGCCGAGGAAATCCTCCGCGTCAAGCTGGGCAGCAAGGCCACCAAGGCCGCCTCGCGCGTTGCCGCCGAGGGCCTGGTGGGGATGTACCTGTCGGCCGATGGCAAACTGGGTGCCATGGTCGAGGTGAATTCCGAGACCGATTTCGTCGCCAAGAACGACGAATTCATCGCGCTGACCAAGGGCTGCGCCGAACTGGTGGCGACCAAGAATCCGGCCGACGTGGCCGCGCTCGCCGCGCTGCCGATGGCTGGCGGGACGGTCGAGTCCGTGCGCTCCGCACTGGTGGGCAAGATCGGCGAAAACATGTCGATCCGTCGCTTCCAGCGCATCGAAGCCAAGGGCAAGCTGGCGTCCTACGTGCATGGTGGTTCAAAGATCGGCGTGATGGTCGACGTTGTCGGCGGTGACGATCAGATGGCCAAGGACATCGCGATGCATATCGCTGCCTCCAAGCCCAAGGCGCTGGATTCGTCCGGCGTGCCGGCCGAGCTGCTCGACACCGAGCGCCGCATCGCCGTCGAGAAGGCGCGCGAGGCGGGCAAGCCCGAGGCCATGCTGGACAAGATCGCCGAGGGTACCGTGCAGAAGTACCTTAAGGACGTGACCCTGCTCGGCCAAATCTTCGTCAAGGCCGAGGACGGCAAGCAGACCATCGAGCAGCTGCTCAAGTCGAAAGGCGCTGCCATTGCCGGTTTCACCCTGTACGTGGTGGGCGAGGGCATCGAGAAGAAGGTCAACGACTTCGCCGCTGAAGTGGCCGAACAAGCAGCGGCTGCCGCCGCGGCCGCCGCCGCCAAGAACATCTAGGCGGAAAAGCGTCGATGCCAGCCGCCGTCCCCCGCTACAAGCGCATCCTGGTCAAGCTGTCCGGCGAGGCCCTCATGGGCGATGATGCCTATGGCATCAATCGCGAAACGCTGGCCGGCATCGTCGGCGAGATCAAGGCCGTGGCCGATCTCGGCGTCGAGATCGGCGTGGTGATCGGCGGCGGCAACATCTTCCGCGGCATGGCCGGTGCTTCCTCCGGGATGGACCGTGCCACCGCCGACTACATGGGCATGCTGGCGACGGTGATGAACGCCATGGCGCTGTCCGATGCCATGCGCCAGAGCGGCCTCAACGCCCGCGTGCAGTCGGCGCTGAGCATCGAGCAGGTGGTCGAGCCCTACATCCGCGGCAAGGCCATCCGCTATCTCGAAGAGGGCAAGGTAGTCATCTTCGGCGGCGGTACCGGCAATCCCTTCTTCACCACCGACACCGCAGCTGCGCTGCGTGGCTCGGAGATCGGCGCCGAGATCGTCCTCAAGGCGACCAAGGTCGATGGTGTCTACACCGCCGATCCGAAGAAGGATCCGGCAGCCACGCGTTTCGCCAAAATCAGTTTCGACGAGGCGATCGGCCGCAACCTGGCGGTCATGGATGCCACGGCCTTCGCCCTCTGCCGCGACCAGAAATTACCCATCAACGTGTTCTCGATTTTCAAGTCCGGCGCGCTGAAGCGCGTGGTGATGGGCGAAGACGAGGGCACACTCGTTCATGTTTAGGAGTTGCATTCGATGATTCCCGAACTCAGGAAGAATGCCGAGCAGAAAATGCTGAAGAGCCTCGAGGCCCTGAAGCACGACCTGGCCAAAGTACGTACCGGCCGCGCCCACACCGGCCTGCTCGACCATATCCAGGTCGATTACTACGGCACCATGATGCCGATCAACCAGGTGGCCAACGTCACCCTGGTCGATGCCCGCACCATCGGCGTGCAGCCGTGGGAAAAGAACATGATCGGCAAAGTGGAGAAGGCGATTCGCGACGGCGACCTCGGCCTTAATCCTGCGACGCAGGGTGACCTGATCCGGGTGCCGATGCCGATGCTGACCGAGGAGCGCCGCAAGGAACTGATCAAGGTCGTCAAGCACGAAGGTGAAAACGCCAAAATCGCCGTACGCAACATCCGCCGCGACGCCATCGCCCACCTCAAGGACGCGCTGAAGAAGCATGAGATCTCCGAGGATGATGAACGGCGGGCGGCAGACGAGGTGCAGAAGCTCACCGACAGGTACGTCGCCGAAGTCGACAGGCAGCTGGCCGACAAGGAAAAGGACCTGATGGCCATCTGACGGCCATCGGCAGCCGGTGGCATGGCTTTCCTGAGCTCAACACGGCAGATCCCCGAGGCGGCAGCCGTGCCGCGCCATGTCGCCATGATCATGGACGGCAACGGCCGCTGGGCGAAAAAGCGCTTCCTGCCGCGCGTCGCCGGCCACAAGCGTGGCGTCGAGACCGTGCGCGCGATGGTCAAGGCCTGCATCGAACGCGGCGTCGAGTTTCTCACGCTGTTCGCCTTCAGTTCCGAAAACTGGCGCCGCCCGGCCGAGGAAGTTTCCTTCCTCATGAACCTGTTCGTCGCCGCGCTCGACCAGGAAGTCGGCAAGCTCAACGCCAACGGCGTGCGCCTGCGCATCGTCGGCGATCTTTCCCGCTTCGAGCCGCGCCTGCAGGAGTTGATCCGGCGTTCTGAAGAAACTACCGCCGCCAATACCCAGCTGACGCTGACGATTGCGGCCAACTACGGCGGCCGCTGGGACGTCATGCAGGCCGTCAATCGCATGACTGCCGCGCATCCGGAAAAGGCGGCCAACTACGGCGAGGAAGATCTCGCACCGTACCTCACGATGGCCTACGCGCCGGAGCCCGATCTCTTCATCCGCACCGGTGGCGAGCAGCGCATCAGCAACTTCCTGATCTGGCAACTGGCCTACACCGAGCTCTATTTCACCGACCTGCTCTGGCCGGAGTTCGATGCGGCGGCGTTCGATGCGGCCATCGCCTCCTATCGCGGCCGCGAGCGCCGCTTCGGCCGCACCAGCGAGCAGCTGGTAGCCGTCCCGCCAGCGCCGACTTTGTCGGCTGACCTCGATAATGCTTAAAGCGCGGGTCATCACCGCGCTGCTTCTCGTCGCCGGCCTGCTTGGCGTTCTCTTTCTTGCACCGCCGACGGTCGCCGCCATTGCGTTCGGCCTCGTCGCCGCGCTGGCCGCCTGGGAATGGGCCGGGCTGATGAAAATCGATGCGGCGGGACGCGTGCTCTACGCCGGAGTGATTGTCATCAGCTGCCTGGCTGCGTGGGAGCGCATGGCCGCCGTCTTTACCGGGCTCTGGCTGCTGTCGGCCGCCTTCTGGCTGCTGGTGGCGCCGCTCTGGTTGTGGCGCCGCTGGCCGCTGGCCGCCAACGATTTCGGCGGTTATGCCGTGGGCTGGATATTGATCGTACCGACCTGGGCGGCGATGGTCGGCCTGCATGGCCGCAGTCCCTGGTTGCTGCTGGCCGCGATGGCCCTGGTGTGGATCGCCGACAGCGCGGCCTATTTCACCGGTCGCGCCTTCGGTCGCAGGAAATTGGCACCGGCGATCAGCCCGGGCAAGACCTGGGAAGGCGCTTATGGTGCGGTCGCTGCCGTGCTGATCTACGGCATTGTCGTTGCCGCTGCCGGCGGGCGGCTGCCGGCAGCCATGCTGCTGCTGCCGGCAGCCTTGGCCCTGGTCCTGCTGACAGCAGTCAGCATCGTCGGTGACCTGTTCGAGTCGCTGATCAAGCGCCAGGCCGAGGTCAAGGACAGCAGCCAGCTGCTGCCGGGCCATGGTGGCGTGCTCGACCGCATCGACAGCCTCACCGCCACGCTGCCGCTGGTGGCGCTGGTTACCCTCGGAATGCCCTAATGAAAGTGCAACGTCTCTCCATACTCGGCGCCACCGGCTCGATCGGTGTCAGCACCCTCGATGTCGTGGCCCGGCATCCGGACCGCTTCGAGGTCGTCGCACTGACCGGCCATCGCCGCCTCGACGTGCTGGCGGAACAATGTCGACGCTTCAAGCCGCGCTATGCCGTGGTCGGCTCGATCGAGGATGCCGACCGGCTTGTCGCCATGCTCGCCGAAATCGGCACCGAGGTGCTGGCCGGGCCGGAGGCCCTGTGCCGCGTCGCGTCGCTGCCCGAGGTCGATGCGGTCATGGCCGCCATCGTCGGTGCGGCCGGCCTGCCGCCGGCGCTGGCGGCAGCCAACGCCGGCAAGCGCGTGCTGCTCGCCAACAAGGAGGCGCTGGTGATGGCCGGCAGCGTCTTCATGAACGCGGTGAAGACGGCGGGGGCGACGCTGCTGCCCATCGATTCCGAGCACAACGCCGTGTTCCAGTCGCTGCCGGCCGATTTTTCGGGCGACCTCGCGCGCCATGGCGTGCGCCGCATCCTGCTCACCGCCTCGGGCGGGCCATTCCGGCAAACACCGGCGGCGGAGTTGGCCAATGTCACGCCGGAACAGGCCTGCGCCCATCCCAACTGGTCTATGGGCCGCAAGATTTCCGTCGATTCGGCCACCATGATGAACAAGGGCCTCGAGGTGATCGAGGCGCGCTGGCTGTTCGATGCCATGCCCGACCAGATCGACGTGGTGATCCATCCGCAGAGCGTGATTCACTCGCTGGTGCAGTACATCGATGGCTCGGTCCTCGCCCAGCTGGGAAATCCGGACATGCGCACGCCTATTGCCCATGCCCTGGCCTACCCGGAACGCATCGAAGCCGGCGTGGCGCCGCTCGATCTGTTCGCCGTCGCCCAGCTCAACTTCGAGCGCCCTGACCTCGAGCGCTTTCCCTGCCTGGAACTGGCCTATCGCGCGCTGCGCGCCGGCGGCAATCAGCCTGCCGTGCTCAACGCCGCCAACGAGATCGCGGTCGAGGCCTTTCTCGACGGGCGGTTGCCGTTCCCGAGCATCGCCGCGGTGATCGCCGCCACGCTCGATGCGGTGCCGGTGGCGCCGGCCGACGATATCGCAGCGGTTCTCGCCGCCGACGCGGCCGCGCGCGAGGCGGCCAAAGCCTTGCTGCCGCAATGACCGACAACCTGCTGTCGACCCTTGGCGCCTTTGCCGTCGCACTGGCGGTGCTCATCATCGTGCATGAGTTCGGGCATTACCTCGTGGCGCGCTGGTGCGGCGTCAAGGTGCTGCGCTTCTCGGTCGGTTTCGGCCGTCCGCTGTGGACCTGGCGCAGCGGGCCGGACCAGACCGAATGGGTGCTGGCGGCGTTCCCGTTCGGCGGCTATGTCAAGATGCTCGATGAGCGCGAGGGCGAGGTGCCGGCGGCGGAAGCCCACCTCTCCTTCAACCGCCAGTCGCTGGGGCGGCGCTCGCTGATCGTCGCGGCCGGCCCGGCCGCCAACTTCCTTCTCGCCATCGTGCTGTACTGGGTGCTGTTCATGCAGGGCGTGACGGAACTGCGTCCCGTGCTGGCTGCGCCGGCGGCCAGCACCGCTGCGGCGCAGGCGGCCGTGGCCGAGGGCGAAGTGATCCGCGTGGTGTCCGGCAAGCCGGTGGCGACATGGGCAGAGGTGCGCTGGGAGGTCATGCATCTGGCGCTCGACCGCCTGCCGCTGGAACTGGAAGTCATCAATCCGCGCGGCGAGATCGCCTTCCGCCACATTGCCACCGCGTCGCTCGAGCCGGCGGACCTCGAGGGCGACGTGCTGCGCGCGCTCGGCCTCACGCTGTTCCGGCCGCTGCTGAAACCGGTCATCGGCAGCGTCGTTGCCGATGCGCCCGCCGCGCGCGCCGGCATCCGCGCCGGCGACGAGATTGCCGCCATCGATGGCCAGCCGGTGAAGGACTGGTCCGAGGTGGCACGGCGGATCCGCCAGGTCACCGAGCGCGCGCTGGAGATCGAACTGCTGCGTGACGGCAAGCGCATGAAGGTTGCCGTCATCCCGATGGTGGCGGAGGAGCAGGGACGCCGCTTCGGCCGCATCGGCATCGGCGTGCGTGAGGACCCCGCCGCCTTCGAGGCCATGCGTATCACGGTCGCCTACGGCCCGCTCGAGTCGGCGGTTCGCGCCTTGCGCCTGACGTGGGAAACCTCGGCGCTGACGCTGCGCATGATGGGGCGCATGCTCACCGGCGATCTTTCATGGAAGAACATTTCGGGGCCGGTGACCATCGCCGACTATGCCGGACAGTCGGCGCGGCTCGGTGCCGACCACTTCCTGCGCTTCCTGGCGCTGATCAGCATCAGTCTCGGCGTGCTCAATCTGCTGCCGGTGCCGGTGCTGGATGGGGGGCATTTGTTGTATCATTTCGCGGAATTGGTGAAGGGTGGCCCGCTGTCCGAGCGCGCCATGGAAATTGGCCAGCAAATCGGCCTCTCCTTGCTGTTTCTCCTGATGGCTTTTGCCTTGTATAACGATATCAATCGCTTGGTTTCCGGCTGACACAATGAAAAACAAACTGATCGCGGGCATGAAGTCTTCCATGTCCGCCCTGACGGTGGCGCTTGCGTTTGCGTCAGGCATGTCGCCGGCTTTCGCATTCGATCCCTTCCAGGTCAAGGACATCCGCGTCGAGGGCATCCAGCGCACGGAGGCCGGCACGGTATTCAGCTATTTGCCGGTGAAAGTCGGCGACACCATGACCGACGACAAGGCGAGCCAGGCCATCAAGGCCTTGTTCGGCACCGGCTTCTTCAAGGATGTCCGCATCGAAATCGACAAGGACGTCATCGTCGTCATCGTCGAGGAGCGTCCCGCCATCGCTTCCATCGATTTCAACGGACTCAAGGCTTTCAAGAAGGAGGACCTGCTCAAGGGCCTCAAGGAAGTGGGTCTGGCCGAATCGCGCATTTTCGACCGCGCGCTGATCGAACGGGCCGAGCAGGAGCTCAAGCGCCAGTACCTGGGCCAGGGCTACTACGCCGTGTCCCTGACCACGACGGTGACGCCGCTCGAACGCAACCGCGTCGGCATCAGCGTCAATGTGGAAGAAGGCGACATCGCCAAGATCAAGCAGATCAACCTCGTCGGAGCCAAGGCCTTCAAGGAGAGCGAACTGCTCGACCTCTTCGTGCTGCGTTCGCCCGGCCTCCTCACCTGGTACACCAAGAACGACCAGTATTCGAAGCAGAAACTGTCGGCCGACATCGAGACGTTGCGCTCCCACTACCTCGACCGCGGCTACATGGAGTTCAACGTCGAGTCCACCCAGGTCGCGATTTCGTCCTCCAAGCAGGACATCTACATCACCATCAACCTCACCGAGGGCGAGAAATACACCGTGTCCTCGGTCAAGCTGGCCGGCAACCTGATGTTGCCCGAGGCGGAACTGACCAAGCTGGTGCAGGTCAAGCCGGGCGAGGTCTTCTCGCGCGAGAAAATGGCCGACACCACCAAGGCCATCAGCGAGCGGCTGGGCAACGAGGGCTACGCCTTCGCCAACGTCAACGCCGCACCGGAACTGGACAAGGCCAAGCGCACCGCGGCCTTCACCATCTACATCGATCCGGGCCGTCGCGTCTATGTCCGCCGCATCGGCGTCACCGGCAACAACAAGACCCGCGACGAGGTGATCCGCCGCGAGATGCGCCAGCTGGAGGCGTCATGGTACGACGGTGATAAAATCAACAAATCGAAGAAGCGGGTCGACCGGCTGGGCTATTTCGAGGAAGTGACCGTTGAGACACCGCCGGTGGCCGGCACCACCGACCAGGTCGACGTCAATATCAATGTCAAGGAAAAGCCGACCGGCAACATCAGTCTCGGCGCCGGCTTCTCCAGCACCGAGGGCCTTACCTTCTCGACATCGATCCAGCAGAGACAACCTGTTCGGCAGCGGCCGGCACCTTGCCTTCGCCATCAATACCAGCAAGGTCAACACGCTGTACTCGATGTCCTACACCAATCCCTACTGGACGGTCGATGGGACGGCGTTTGGCTGGGATATCTATCATCGCGATCTCGATACCACTTCGACGGATGTGGGCGCCTTCGGCAGCCGCGCTACGGGCGGCGGTCTGCGCCTGGGCCTGCCCATTTCCGAGGAGAATTTCATCAACCTCGGCCTGTCGGGCGACCGGACCAAGCTGAAAGTGAACGAGTACAGCCCGATCCAGTATCAGAATTACGTGCGGGACTTCGGCGAATACAGTAATACGATTCTGACGACGGCGAGCTGGGGGCGGGACACTGTGGATAGCCGCATCTGGCCGATGACGGGTTTCGTCAGCCGCATCGGCGGCGAGGTTTCGCTGCCGGCGGGCAACGTCAAGTACTGGAAGGCGAACCTTGGGCACACCCATTTCATCCCTGTCGGCCGCGACTACGCGCTCAAGCTCAACGCCGAACTCGGTTCGGCCGACGGCTACAGTGACAAGCCATTGCCTTTCTTCAAGAACCTCTGGGCGGGTGGCATCGGTTCGGTCCGTGGCTACAGTGCGGGCTCCCTCGGTCCCTACGACCCGGTGACCGGCGATCGTCTGGGTGGCACTCATCGCGTCGTCGGCAACATGGAATTCCTCTTCCCGATGCCTGGCATGGGCAAGGATCGCTCGGTTCGCCTCGGCGCTTTCGTCGATGGCGGCCGGGTCTGGGGCAGCAGCAGCAACCTGACCGTGCCCAACCCCGACAACGACGGTGGCGCGCGCTACAGCGCGGGTCTTTCGGCGGCGTGGTCTTCGCCGGTGGGGCCGCTGAAGTTCAGCTATGGCGCGCCGCTCAACAAGAAAGAAGGTGACCGGACTGAAAGTTTCCAGTTCACCATGGGCACCACGTTCTGATTTTTGCAGGAGAAACAGCTTGAAAAACGTACTGATTTCCATCGTGGCACTGACCTTGGCGGCTGCCGCTGCACCGGCGCTGGCCGAGACCAGGATTGGTTTCGTGAATGGCCAGAAGGTGATCAACGAGTCGCCCCAGGCTGCCAAGGCGAAGAAGAAGCTCGAGAAGGAATTCGAGAAGCGCGATCAGGATCTGCAGAAGCTGGCCAAGCAGCTGCAAAGCGCGCAGGAGACCCTCGAAAAGAATGCGGTGACCCTGTCGGAGACCGACCGGCGCAACAAGGAGCGTGAGTTCAATGACTTGAATCGCGACTTCCAGCGCAAGCAGCGTGAGTTCCGCGAGGATCTCAATCTGCGCCAGAACGAAGAAATGGCGGGCATCTACGAGCGTGTCAACAAGATCATCAAGCAGGTGGCTGAGGCCGAGAAGTACGACCTCATACTTCAGGAGGGCGTCTACGTCAGCCCCAAGCTCGACATTACCGACAAGGTCATCAAGGCCTTGGGCGACAGCTCCAAGTAACCCAGCCTTACCAGCGTGTAGCCCGTGGTCCGTCTTGACGAGATCGTGGCCCGCTTCGGCGGAGATCTCGTCGGCGATGGTGGCATCTGTGTGCGTGGCATCGCCACGCTCGAAGCCGCCGTGGCCGACCAGATCAGCTTCCTTTCCAATCCCAGGTATCAGCGCCAGCTAACCGCCACGAGGGCGGCTGCGGTGATCCTGGCCCCGGAGGCGAGCAAGGCCTGCCCGGTCGCGGCCATCGTCACGCCGCAGCCCTACCTGTATTACGCTCGCGTCGCGCAGTGGCTCTATCCGCCGCCGCGCCCGATGGCCGGCATCCATGCGTCTGCCGTGGTCGAGACTGCCTTGCCGCCCAGCGCCAGTGTCGGGCCCGGTGCCTGGATCGGCCCGCAAGCGCGCATCGGCGAGAACGTGATCATCGGCGCCGGCTGCGCCATAGGCGCAGCTACCGAGGTTGGTGCCGACTCGCTGCTCCACCCCAACGTCACCATCGCAGCCGGTTGCCGCATCGGTGCGCGCGCCATCATCCATTCGGGGGCGGTGATCGGATCGGACGGCTTCGGCTTCGCCCGCGACAGCGATGGCACATGGGTGAAGATCCCGCAAATCGGCCGGGTCGTTGTCGGCGACGATGTCGAAATCGGCGCCAATACCACCATCGATCGCGGTGCGCTCGAAGACACGGTGATAGGTGACGGCGTCAAGCTGGACAATCAGATCCAGATAGCGCACAACGTACATATCGGGGCGCGCACGGCCATCGCCGGCTGCACTGGCATCGCCGGCAGCACGCGAATCGGTGCGGGGTGCGCCCTGGGCGGAAGCACCGGCGTCATCGGCCACCTCGAAATCACTGACGGTGTCCAGGTGTCGGCAGGAACCCTGGTCACCAAATCGATCATGCAACCCGGCGTCTATACCGGTAACGTGCCCTTCATGGCGCACGCTGAATGGCTGAAGAACTTCTCACGCCTGCGCCATCTCGATGCGATGGCCGATAAAATACGCGCCCTCGAAAAGCGCCTGGCCGAACTGGAGAAATAACTATGAATTCGATGGACATCCACGAGATCCTCGAACACCTGCCGCATCGCTACCCCATCCTGCTCATCGATCGCGTCCTCGAGCTGGTGCCGGGGGAGCGCATCAAGGCGCTGAAGAACGTCAGCATCAATGAACCCTTCTTTCCAGGCCACTACCCCCACCACCCGGTGATGCCGGGAGTGCTGATCGTCGAGGCCATGGCGCAGGCTGCGGCCGTGCTCTCCTTCAAGACCATGGGTGGCAAGCCCGACGCCACGACCGTTTACTACTTCGCCGGCATCGACGGCGCCCGCTTCAAGAAGCCGGTCAGCCCTGGCGACCAGTTGATCCTCGACGTATCGATCGGCCTCATCAAGCGCGGCATCTGGAAGTACTCGGCCAAGGCCACGGTGGACGGCAAGCTCGCTGCCGAGGCCGAACTGATGTGTACCCTGCGCACCGTCGAGATGAGCATCCATCCCACCGCCATCGTCCATCCCGGGGCGCACATCGGCGCCGGCGTGGGCATCGGCGCCTACAGCGTCGTCGGCGAGCATGTCGAGATCGGTGACAACACCACGATCGGTCCCCATGTCGTGGTCACCGGCCATACCCGGATCGGTCGCGACAATCGCATCTTCCAGTTCTGCTCCATCGGCGAGATCCCGCAGGACAAGAAGTACGCCGGCGAGCCGACGCGGCTGGAAATCGGTGACCGCAACACCATCCGCGAGTTCTGCACCCTCAACTGCGGCACGGCGCAGGATGCCGGCGTGACCCGCCTCGGCAACGACAACTGGATCATGGCCTACGTCCATCTGGCACACGACTGCCAGATCGGCAACAACGTCATCTTCGCCAACAACGCCCAGCTCGCCGGCCACGTTCATGTCGGCGACTGGGTCATCCTCGCCGGATTCACTGGCATCCACCAGTTCGTGCGCGTTGGTGCCCACAGCATGACAGCCGTGGGTACGATGCTGCTGCAGGATCTGCCGCCCTACGTCACTGTCGGTGGCAACCCGCCTTCGCCGCACGGCATCAACAGCGAGGGGCTCAAGCGTCGCGGTTTTTCGGCCGAAGCCATCACCTCGATCAAGCGTGCCTACAAGACGCTCTACAAGTCCGGATTACCGCTGGCCGAGGCCCGCGAGGCCATCGCCGCGGAGGCCGGCAGCGTGGCCGAACTGAAGGTGCTTGCCGAGTTTCTGGCCACGCCCGGGCGCGGCATCGTTCGCTAGATGACGCTGCGCATCGCCATGGTGGCCGGCGAGGCCTCAGGTGACCTGCTGGGCGCCCACCTGATCGCCGCGCTGAAAAAGCATCTGCCCGATGCCAGCTTCGGCGGCATCGGCGGTACCAAGATGGAGATCCAGGGCTTCGATGCATGGTGGCCGGCGGAGAAGCTGGCGGTGCGCGGCTATGCCGAAGTGCTTCGCCACTACCGCGAGATCTCCGCCATTCGCCGCAAGCTGCTGTCGCGGCTGCTGGCGGAAAAGCCCGATGTTTTCATCGGCGTCGATGCCCCCGATTTCAACCTCTGGCTGGAGCGGCGCCTCAAGGCGCGCGGCATCCCGGTGATCCACTACGTCAGTCCATCGGTCTGGGCCTGGCGCAGCGGACGGATCAGGAAAATCGCCCGTGCGGTCACGCACATGCTGGCACTGTTTCCCTTCGAGCCGGCCCTTTACCGGGAGCAGGCGGTGCCGGTGACTTACGTCGGCCATCCGCTGGCAGACGTGATCCCGCTGGAGACGGACAAGGTCGCGGCGCGCGAGCAGCTCGGACTCGAAGGGGCCGGGCCGATCTTCGCCCTGCTCCCTGGCAGTCGCCAGTCGGAACTGCAGTACATGGGCGATCTGTTCATCGAAACGGCGCAGCAGCTCGCGGCGCGCTTCCCCGATGCCCGCTTTCTCGTGCCGCTGACGACGCGCGAAACGCGCAACCAGTTCGAGGAGGCCTTGTGGCGGCGCGGCGCGCAGGAAATGCCGATCACTTTGATGTTCGGCCATGCCCAGGAGGCGCTGGCCGCGGCCGACGTGGCGTTGGTCGCGAGCGGTACGGCGACGCTGGAAACGGCGCTGATCAAGACGCCGCTGGTCATCGCCTATCGCATGTCGCCTTGGTCCTGGCGACTGCTGCGGCACATGGGCTACCAGCCATGGGTGGGGCTGCCCAACATTCTCGCCGGCCGCTTCGTCGTGCCGGAATTCCTGCAGGACGACGCCACCGCCGACAACCTGGCGCAGGCTCTGGGCAATCTTTACGCGGATCGCCAGGTGAGGGCAAAGCTGGTGGATGTATTCGCCGAAATCCACCGCACCTTGCGTCAGGGCACCGCGGAGAAGGCGGCGGCGGCGATACTGCCTTATCTCGGAAAGGCCGGCGCGTGATCTGCGGCGTCATGGAAGAGCCCCCCACGCTCGCTTCGCTTGCTGCCCCCCACGGAGGGGCGCGCGCCGCCTTGGGGCGGCCCTGCGGCGTCGACGAAGCAGGCAGGGGGCCGCTGGCCGGGCCGGTCTATGCGGCGGCGGTGATACTCGATCCGGCAAGGCCGATTGCCGGCCTCGACGATTCGAAGAAGCTCAGCGAGCGCAGGCGCGAACAGCTCGAAATCGAGATCAGGCAGAAGGCACTGGCCTGGTCCATTGCCTATGCCTCGGTCGAGGAGATCGACAGCCTCAACATCCTGCAGGCCACGCTATTGGCCATGCAGCGCGCCGTCGAAAGCCTGGCCGTGTGCCCGACAGAGGCCCTGATCGACGGCAACCGCTGCCCGCGGCTGCAGATTCCCGCCCGCGCCATCGTCGGCGGCGACGCGACCGTGGCGGAAATCTCGGCGGCCTCCATCCTCGCCAAGACCGCGCGCGACGCCGAGATGCGTCTGCTGCACCTGCGTTTTCCCCAATACGGCCTCGACCGCCACAAGGGCTACGGCACCGCCGCGCACCTGGCAGCCCTGGCCGCCCACGGCGCGGCGCCGTTCCATCGCCGCAGCTTCGCGCCCGTACGCGCCATCCTTGCAGGAGCCCCGTGACATGATGCCCGTCTTGATCTTCCTCCACCTCGCCGGCGTCATCGTCTGGGTCGGCGGCATGTTCTTCGCCCACTACTGCCTGCGGCCGGTGGCTGCGGCGCAACTGACGCCGCCGCAGCGGTTGCCGCTGCTGGCCGGGATTCTCGGGCGATTCTTCGCGTTCGTAGCGGTCGCGGTCGGGGTCATCCTTGGTTCGGGTTTCGCGATGATGGTGGTGGTGAGCTTCAAGAATGCGCTGTTCCACTGGCACATCATGATGGGTACGGGCCTGGTCATGGCCGTCATCTTCGGCTATATCTACGGCGCGCTCTATCCGCGGCTGACGGCGGGAGTCGCAGCCGCGGACTGGCCTGCAGCCGGTGCGGCGATGGATCGCATCCGCAAGCTGGTGGCCTTCAACCTGCACCTCGGCATCGTCACCATCGCCATCGCCACGCTGGGCGCCTATTTCTGGCGCGGCTGAGTGCCATTGCTTCAATAGCCGGTACTGGAAAAGTCGGCGATGGCGCCACGCCACGCCGCGATTTCGCGCTCCGGCGCGAACAGTGACTGGCGGGCAACCACGGCGTCATGCAGGGTTGCGAGAAATTCCGGTTCCCCCTGCGCGCGGCGCATGAGCCGAGCCAGGGCTGCCGTGTCGCCGACCGGAAAATAGCCGGGGTAGTCTGCGCCGAGCAGTCCCGTGTTGCCGGGAATGCGGCTGGCCAGCACCGGCACGCCATGGACGATGGCTTCCGATACCACGTGGGCGCCCCCTTCCATGCGCGAGCTCACGACCAGTGCGTGGCTTTCGCGCAGCAGCTTCAGCGTCCGCCAGTGCGGCAGTTCCCCCAGCCAGCGGAAACGCGGTTCGGCGCGCATCAGGGTTGCAGCCTCGGTGCGCCAGTGCAGGGTCAGCGCCGCACCAGCCATTACCACGCGTAGCGTCGGCAGGTCGGTGAGTTCGCCCAGCGCCAGCGCGGCACGCAGGGGATCCTTTTCCTCGCGCAGGTGGCCGATGACGGCGAAGCGGGTGCAGCGGCGCGGCGGCCGCCACGGGCCGCGAGCCGTTTCGGACTGGTGGATGATGCGGCACTTCGTGCGCTGCGGCGGCGTCAATTCGTCGAGCGCGGCCGCCTGCAGCACGATGAGGCGATCGGCCAGATCCAGCGATTGCGCGGCGCTCGCATCGGTGCGAATGTCGCGGTAGAGGTCGGTGCCGGTCAAGGCCAGAATAAGCGGCCAACCGTGACGATCGGGATGGCGCCGGCGCCATGCCAGCAGCGACGGCCGGCTGCGCCGCGCGTGCAGCGCCACCATCAGGTCGTGATCGCCGTCGTGCCATTCGGTGACGATGTCAACGTGCAGACCTAGGCCACGCAGGATGCCCGCCCAGCGCACGGCGGTATTGCGGTTGCCGGCGCGCGAGCCGGGCGGGGCCGGCGTGACGATGACACAGCGAAGCTCGCTCATGCGAAGATGGTGCCATGAAAACCTTGGCCTCACGCGAAAATTCCACCTTCAAGGCGCTGCGCGCGCTGGCCGAAGATCCGCGCCGGCACGGCCGCACCCTGCTCGACGGTCCGCACCTGCTCGCCGCCTATCTCGACAAGGTCGGCCCGCCGTTGCGCGTCGCCTTCAGCGAATCTGGCGCGGAGCATTCCGAAGTGCAGTCCTTGCTGGCGCGCTGTCAGGATGTCGAAACACTGGCACTGCGCGACAGCCTGTTTCGCGAACTGGCCGGTGTGGAAACCCCCGTCGGCATCCTCGCCGAAATTCCGATTCCGCAAGCCCCGACGGCCAGGGCCATTGCCTCCTGCGTGCTGCTCGATGCCGTGCAGGATGCCGGCAACGTCGGCGCCATCCTGCGTACCGCGGCGGCGGCCGGCATCCGCGACGTCGTGCTCGGCACGGGTTGCGCCGGAGCGTGGACGCCCAAGGTGCTGCGGGCGGGGCAGGGGGCGCATTTCGATCTCGCCATCCGCGAGCGGGTGGATCTGCCGGCCTTCCTCCACGATTACCCCGGCGCCGGCATCGCCACGGTGGCGCGCGCTGGTACGCCGCTCTACGACCTCGACCTCACCGGCCCGGTGGCGTGGATCTTCGGCAACGAGGGCGCCGGTGTCTCTGAAATGTCGGCGCTGGCGGCACGGCGCCTGACGACGATTCCGCTGGCGCCGGGCTGCGAATCGCTCAATGTCGCGGCCGCGGCGGCGATCTGCCTGTTCGAGGAGCGGCGGCAGAAGCTCGCTACAATGCCGCAACGACGAGGTGAGCACATGGGGAGCGGCGATGGAACTTGAATGGTGGCACTGGGCGGTCGGCGGCATCGTCCTGATTCTGGCCGAACTGGCGCTGCCGGCCTTCGTGCTGGTCTGGTTCGGCCTCGGCGCGCTGGTGCTGGCGCTGGTCGTGGCGATCGCACCGGCGCTCGACATCACGGTGCAGCTGTCCATCTGGCTGGTGGTCTCGCTGGCCTTCACCGGCTTCTGGTTCAAGGTGTTCAAGCCGAACCAGCACAAGACGCGCATCGGCATGTCGGCGTCCGAGGTGGTCGGCGAGATCGGCGTGCTGACCCATGACGTCGCCCCCTTCGCGCGCGGCGAGGTGCGTTTCCAGAAGCCCATGGTCGGCGCCGATGTCTGGCCCTGCATCGCCGACGAGGAGATCAAGGCCGGCGAGCGCGTCAAGGTGCTCGAAGTCGATGGCAGTCTGTTGAAAGTCAAAAGGAGCTGATCATGGGTGAAGGATTCATCGTCGTACTGGCACTTCTGGCCTTCGCGGTCATCACGCTGCTCAAGGGCGTGCGCATCGTGCCGCAGGGGATGGAATGGATCGTCGAGCGCCTCGGCAAATACCACGGCACGCTGCATCCCGGCCTCAACATCATCATTCCCTACCTCGACCAGGTCGCCTACAAGCTGGTGACCAAGGACATCATCCTCGACGTGCAGGAGCAGGAGGTGATCACCAAGGACAACGCGGTGATCCTCATCAACGCCATCGCCTTCATCAAGATCACCGATCCGATCAAGGCCGTGTATGGCGTGACCGATTTCTCCGAGGCCATCCGCAACATGATCATGACCACGCTGCGCTCCATCGCCGGCGACATGCAGCTCGACGAGGCGCTCACCAGTCGCGACCGCATCAAGGCGAAGCTGCGGGAGGCCATCGCCGACGAGGCCATCGACTGGGGCCTGACGGTGAAGTCGGTCGAGATCCAGGATATCAAGCCCTCCGAATCGATGGTCAAGGCGATGGAAGCGCAGGCCTCGGCCGAGCGCGAGCGCAAGGCCATGGTGACCAAGGCCGAGGGCACCAAGCAGGCGGCGATCCTCCAGGCCGAGGCGCGCCTCGAGGCTGCCCGCCGCGACGCCGAAGCCCAGGTGACGCTGGCCGAGGCCAGTGCCGAGGCGATCAAGCGTGTCGCCCAGTCCGTCGGTTCGGGCGACCTGCCGGCCATGTACCTTCTCGGCGAGAAATACATTGCTGCCATGGGCAAGCTGGCCGATTCGCAGAACGCCAAGACCATCGTGTTGCCGGCCGACATCCAGGACACGCTGCGTGGCCTGATCGGGCGCATCAAGGCCTGACGCCGGCGATGCAGCGGATCGCCGCTGTCCTGCTGCTGCATGCGGCGGCGGCAGGGGCATTCGACCTTTCTCTCGAACTCGACAGCATCCGGCATCCGGCCTTCGAGGCCGAGCGCATCCGCATGCAGCCGGAAGCGGGGGGCACGCTGCTGACCATAGGCGTGCTGCGTGTGGCGGATCGGCAGTTCTCCGATCTGCGCCTCAAGTGCCGCGAGTTCAAGTGGGCCGATGGCGATTTGCGCTGCGCTGGCGGGACATTGAAAGTCGGCGCTACCATAGACCCAAAGGCTGGCACTGGTGGCGACACGGCGGCAGTGGATTTTCACTATGCCGCCAAGCACAAGCTGCTCGAAATCACCCTGCGCGATGCGCCGCTGGCGAGCCTCGCCGGGCCGCTGCCCGAGTTCGCAGCATGGCAGCCGAAGGGAATGCTTTCCGGTTCCCTGCGCCTGCTTGGTGATCGTGCCGACTTCGATCTCGGTGTCAGCGGACTTGCGTTCGGCAACGCCGCCGGCACGCAGGCAGCCGATGCCATCACGCTGCGGCTCGGCGGCTCGGCACGAGCCATTGCCGGAGCGTGGCAGTGGCAGACCAAGGCCACCTGGCAGGGCGGCGAGGCGTATTGGCAGCCCTGGTATCTCAAAGGCAGCGGGCAGACGCTGGTTGCCAGCGGCGTGCTCGATGCCGCCCAACTGCGGATCGATGCCGCACGCCTGATGCTGCCGGGGATCGGCGCGCTGGATGGGCAACTGCAATGGGATCGCAGCCGCGGCGCGCTGGCTGCACTCGAAGTGTCGAGTGATACCTGGCAGGCGGGGCCGGCCTGGACGCAGTTCGGCCAGCCGCTGCTGGGCGAGACGCCGCGCGTGCAGCCTGCCGGCACCGTGCGCTTTGCGCTGGCGGTTGACGCTGATGGGCCGCGCAGCCTCGACCTCGATCTGGACCTGCGCAGCTTCGATGTCGGCGAGGGCCGCTTCGCTCTTGCCGACTTCCGCGCGACTGTGCCGTGGCGGCGCGATGCCGCGACGGCCGCGCGGATCGGCGCCAGCGGCGGGCAGGCCGGCGCCATTCCGCTCGGTGCGTTCGCCCTGCCGCTGGCGATGGAAGGCTGGCGCTTCGCTTTCGACAGGGTCGAGCTCCCTGTGCTGGACGGCGGCCTGCTGTTCGAGAACTTCGCGGCGCGGCGCGAGAGCGGCCAGTGGAGCTGGCAGCTCGCCGGCGCACTGTATCCGCTAGCCATGCCGCTGCTTTCCGAAAAGCTCGGCCTGCCGCGCATGCAGGGGCTGCTTTCCGCCAGCATCCCGCGCATCCAGTATGCCGATGGCACCCTCATGCTGGACGGTGAGCTGATCGTGTCGTTGTTCGACGGTTACCTGTCGGTCGCGGGGCTTAAGGTGGTCGAGCCCTTCGGTCGCGCACCGCGGGTGGTCGCCGACATCGATGCCCGCCACCTCGACCTGGCGATGCTGACGGAAACCTACGCTTTCGGCAGCATCACCGGCTACATCGATGCCGACGTGCGCGGCCTGGAGATGGTAGGGTGGCAGCCGCAGGCCTTCGCCGCCCGGATAGAGACCAGCCCCGGCGATTTTCGCAAGCGCATCAGCCAGCGCGCGGTGCAGAACATCTCTTCGCTCGGCGGTGCCGGGGCCGGCGCGGCGATCCAGCGCAGCTTCCTGCGTTTCTTCGACACCTTCGGCTATGACCGCATCGGGCTCACCTGTCGGCTGGTCGGCGGCGTCTGCGAGATGGGCGGCCTGGACGATGCCGGCGATCACGGCTACCTGATGGTCAAGGGCGGTGGCCTGCCGGCGCTGAATGTCATGGGCTACAATCGTCGCGTCAGTTGGGACGTACTGGTGTCGCGCCTGCAGGCCATCGCCGCCGGCAATTCGCGTCCCGTCATCGAATAGGAACCGGAATGAAGCCTTCCCTCGCGTTCATCCCCGCATCGCTGCTGCTGTCGGCCTGCGTCACCATTAACATCTACTTCCCTGCGGCCGCCGCCGAAAAGGCGGCCGACAAGATCATCGACGAAGTCTGGCAGCTGCAGAAAAAGCCGGAGGCAGCGCCGGCTGTCCCAGCCACCAAGGAGACGAAATGAGAGCCCTGCTGATTTGCCTGATGCTCTTCGCCGGCGCTGCCATGGCGCAGGGCAACCTCGAGGTCAACACGCCGGCCATCGCCCAGGCAAAGTCGGCGATGGCGGCACGCCACACCCAGCTGGCGCCGCACTATGCCAGCGGCGCGCTGGGACTGGCGCGCGATGCCACGGTGCAGGTGCGCGACGCCAACGCTATTCCGCTGGCGCAGCGCGGCTCGATTCAGTCAGCGGTGGTCGCCGAGAATGCCGATCGTGCCGCGCTTTACAGCGAGATCGCCAAGGCCAACGGCAACCCGGCGTGGGAGGCCGACATCCGCGCTACCTTCGCCCAGCGCTGGATCGACAAGGCCCAGCCCGGCTGGTGGGTGCAGAACGCCCAGGGCGCGTGGCTCAAGAAATAGAGGGCTGCTCAAGGTGACCCCTGTCCTCGTCTTCGACATCGAGACCATTCCCGATGTCGCCGGCATCCGCGCGCTGCACGGACTGCCGGCGGATCTGGCTGACGCCGAGGTCGCCGAGTTCGCCTTCCAGCGGCAGCGGGCCAGGAACGGCTCGGACTTCCTGCCACACCATCTGCAGCGCATCGCCGTCATCTCCTGCGTCATGCGCGGCGACGAGGGCTTCAAGGTCTGGTCGCTGGCCGAGCCGAAACTGAACGAGGCCGAGATCATCCGCCGCTTTTTCGGCGGCATCGAGAAATACACGCCGCAGCTCGTGTCGTGGAACGGCGGCGGCTTCGACCTGCCGGTGCTGCATTACCGCGGCCTGATCCACGGCGTCGAGGCGGCGCGCTACTGGGAGATGGGCGAGGGCGACAGCTACGACGCCCGCGACTTCAAGTGGAACAACTACATCGGCCGCTACCACATGCGCCATCTCGACCTGATGGACCTGCTGGCGATGTACCAGCCGCGCGCCAGCGCACCGCTCGACGAGTTGGCCAAGCTGATGGGCCTGCCTGGCAAGCTGGGCATGGACGGCGGCGCGGTGTGGGGTACCTGGCTCGCTGGCGGGATCGACGCCATCCGCGACTATTGCGAGACCGACGTTGTGAATACCTACCTCGTTTATCTGCGCTTCCAGCAGATGCGGGGAAGAATGAGCGCCGCCGAGCACGCGGCGGAGAGCACCTTCGTGCGGGCCGAGCTGGCTAGGATCGAAGCACCTCATTGGCGGGAGTTTCTCGCCGCATGGCAAACCCAGGAGAACTTATGAATATTCGAGTGAGCGTTGCCGCGGTCATGCTGGCTGCGGCCGGCATGGCCCAGGCCCAGAACAAGGTGATCGAGGCGCAGTACTGGATGGACCTCTCCACTTCGAGCATGTCGATCCCCGGCATGTCCGACGACATGATGGAAAGCGGCATGATGTCGCAGATGATGGGCGGCAATGCCTTCGGTGCGACCAAGGGCCCAATGGGCATGGGGCCGGGCAAGTGGCTCGACACCGCGCTGTGGGTGCGTGCCAAGCCGGCCGGTATCGACGGCACGCACGGCATCCCCCCCGAACTGCGCCTGGGACCGACGCTGCCGCTGCTGCCGCCGAAGGTCGAGCGGTCGCGCGGCGGCGAGACCACCGACGAAATGCCGGAAAAGCCCAAGGGCCGCATCCTGTTTTATTGGGGCTGCGGCGAGAACGTGCGCCCGGGCCAGCCGCGCGTGCTCGACTTCGCCAAGGCGAACATTTCCGAATACGGCCGCTTCATGACCGGCCGCCATGTCGCCGACCGCGGCGCGAAAAGTCAGCCCGGTCGTTCTGTGTGGCCCAACGAGAAGGACCGCCGTCGCGTGCCGAAGGACGGCTCATTTGTTGGCGGCCACGCGGTCAGTGGCGACGGGGTGCCGGCGAGCTTGAAGTTCGCGGTCGGCGAACGCAACGACTTCATGCCCAAAGTCGCGATGAGCACGCGCGGCGAACCCGCCGCCAGCGTTTTGGTGAACTGGGGCGCGGTGACGAATTCCCAAGCCTACTTCCTCAACGCCATGGGTGCGCGCGGCGAGAGCGAGATGATCATCTGGAGTTCGAGCGAAGAGCCCGATCCGGGCTGGGGCCTGATGACCTACCTGTCGCCGGCCAACATCGACAAGTTCCTCAAGGAGCGCGTGATCCTGCCGCCGACGACAGAGAAATGCGCCATCCCCAAGGGCGTCTTCGCCGGCGTCGAGGGCGCGATGGTGAACATGATCGCCTACGGTCCCGAACTCAACCTGTCGCATCCGCCGCGCCCGCCCAAGGCTGACGCCTCATGGCAGCCGGAGTGGGTGGCCCGCGTGCGCGTCAAGTCCACCGGCATGACCATGCTGGGCATGGGCGACGAGGATGCCGCGCCGCGCAGCAAACGTCGCGATCGTTCGTCGCGCGATGCGATGCCAGCGGAAGCGCAACAACCCAGGAATCGCGAAGAGGAAGCCGCGGGCGGAGGCATTCCGGACGCCAGCCAGATGCTGCGCGGGATCTTCGGACGCTAATTCCGGGCGATCGCGGCCTCGAGCAGGGCGATGAAGTCCTGCTCGTCGCGCACTTGGGCGACTTCATGCGAGGTGGCCGTATAGCCGTGGGGCCGGGCGATGGCCTCGTAGCGCGGAATGCGTGAATGGAACAGGTGGGGGAAGACCCAGCGGGTGAAGTCGTCGGGGTCGGCCTGGGCGATGTCGTTGAGCTTTCGTTCGGCCAGATATCGCGGTAGATGCTCGGCGAGGAAAGCCGGGCGGAAATAGAGCGGCTTGGGATCGGACTGGGCGCGGCGGATCAGTTCGGCTTCCTCTTCCGCCGTCGTCACCTGGATGTAGAGGATCAGCGTGTGCTCGACCAGCAGGTCGATCACCGCCGGTTCCTCCAGTTCGCACAGGCTGCCGCCGACGTCGTTGACGAAATGGTTGTAGCCGTAGATGTCCTGCGCCTTGGCGACGAAGGCCGGCACGTCGTGCATCGCGGCGATCTCGCCCTCGCGGTACATGGCCTGGCGCCGCGAAAACTCGGCGAAGGCAATGCCGCCGAGTGCCGGGTTGCCGAGCTTGCCGACGAAGGACAGCACCGGGCCGAGGTCGTCGACCTTGATGTTGTTCTTGATGTCGATCCAGTCGCGCCGCAACAGGTCGCGCAGGAAGGCCACCTGCATCGCCTGCTGCTTAATCAGGTCGAGGATGGGTTCGTCGAGGTAGCGCTTGCCGATGCGGAAGTCGGCCGAGTAATGGAACCAGTCGTGGCGGCGCAGCAGCGATGACAGCCAGGTTTTGCCGACGCCGGACATGCCGAGCAATGTGACCTTCTTGTGCGGCCAGGCGCGGAAGGAGTCGACGGTGAATTTCATCCGCTGCGCAGCCCTGGAGGTTCAGGCAAAAATGTTCTGCCCGCCCTTGAGGAAAGTGACGGCGTAGGCTTCCTGGCCTTCCGGATATTCCTTGGTCTCGACGATGCACTTGGTGGCCTGGTAGTTCAAGTCGGTCGCCAGGTGCCCGCTGTTCCTGGTACCGCCCTCGGTCAGGCGATTGCCGGGGTAGGCATTCATCAATAGCTCGTAGGGTCGACGCGCCGCATCGGCCATGCGCACGGCACCGACGATGGGCTGGCCGAGGAGGGTCAGGTCGCCGGCCACCGGTGCGACGTGGCAGGGGCCGGCATCGATGCCGATGGACAGCCCGACGCCGCTGGGAATGTTGCGCAAGTTGGCGATGAAGGCGGGGCAGTAGTAGCTGCGGAAACTTTCCATGACGGTCGCCGAAAACGCCAGCACCGTTTCCATCTGCGCGGCATAGCTGTCCTCGATCAGCCAGTAGCAGATGAAGCCGTCGCCGGTGAACTTGTCGAACCAGCCGTCGTGGTAGCCGAGCACGGTGCGGAACTCGCCGACGAAATCGTCGAGGATGTTGGCGAACTGCAGAGGGTCGATCGATTCCCGCATCACCGAGCTCGACTTGCGGATGTCGGCGGTCATGACGATGGCCTCGATCGGCTGCCGCTCGGCAATGGCGCGACGAACGCGCGGCGAGACATCGGTGCGCGTCGGGTCGAAATGCTTGCGCGGCGCATGACGCTGGAGGTGATGATCCATGTGCGCGCCGTGGAGGTCTTCAATGACCTCCTGCAGATGTTCAATGACGTTAAGACGATCCATGTAGATGGTGTAACGACATACTCGTCGATAAATTAACTACAAGCTTAGCACTTCAACACAGCCTTTGTCCCGCGATGTTGTATTTCCGGACATGATTTATGCGTATGTTTGTTGTGCTGCATTATCGATGCGTCGGGCGAGCCAGCCGAGGCCCAGTGCCGGCAGGGTCGCCTGCAGTCGTTCGGGCCTGGCCGTGGAAAGCACTTTCAAGTGGCCGTGGTCCGCTGCTTCTGAGTCGGTCCTGCTGAGTCGAAGAACCTGGCGGGCGACTGCTGCGGCGACATCCACAAGTTCGGCACGGCCACGGATCAGAGGGAGGAGCAGGGGGGTGAGAAAACTGTAGTGGGTACAGCCCAGCACCAGGCGATCAACGCCGCGTTCGAGCAGGGGTTCCACGGTATCGCGCAGTTCCCGGAGAAACTCCGGACCATCGAGATGCAGGGTCTCCACCCGCGTTGCCCAGCCGGGGCAGGGAACAACCTCGACACGGCATAACCCCGCATGCTCGCGGATCAAGCGGGCCAGGCGCTCGCTCCTGGCTGTGGCCTCGGTGGCGAGTACGGCTATGCGCTTGCTGACGCTGCTCTGGGCCGCCGGCTTGACGCCGGGTTCGACGCCGACGACGGGAATGCCCGGGTGCTGCGAGCGCAGCTCATTGACGGCCGCCGCGGTGGCCGTGTTGCAGGCGACGACCAGCAGGGTGCAGCCATGCGCCTCCACCAGGTGGCGGCCGATGGCCAGGACGCGGCCGCGCACGAACTCCTCGGGCTTGCTGCCATAGGGAACGTGGGCGGTATCGGCGAGATAGACCAGGTCTGCCCGCGGCAATTCGCGGGCGATGGCGGCCAGCACCGAGAGGCCGCCGAGGCCGGAGTCGAAGACGCCGATCATTGCTCAGGGAAAAAGTCGGCGCTGGCGCTACGCTGATCCATTCCGATTCCAGAGCAAGTGTGACGCGAAGACGAGCCGTAGAACAGTGCGAATAGCACGACAAGGCGAAGTCGACAAAGTCACGGTTGCTCTGGAATCGGAATTAGTGCCTGGCGACCGGGATCTTGCCGATCTTGACCTGCCACTCGTGCGGGCCAGTCTGGTGCACCGAGGTGCCGGCGGAATCGACGGCGACGGTGACCGGCATGTCGACCACGTCGAACTCGTAGATCGCCTCCATGCCGAGATCCTCGAAGGCGACGACCTTCGCCGACTTGATGGCCTTGGAGACGAGGTAGGCGGCGCCGCCCACCGCCATGAGGTAGGCGGCGCGGTTGTCCTTGATCGCCTCGATGGCGGCGGGGCCGCGCTCGGCCTTGCCGACCATGGCGATCAGCCCGGTTTTCTCCAGCATCATGCGCGTGAACTTGTCCATGCGCGTGGCGGTGGTCGGGCCGGCGGGGCCGACGGCCTCGTCGCGCACCGGATCGACCGGGCCAACGTAGTAGATGATGCGGTCGGTGAAGTCGACCGGCAGCTTCTGACCCTTGGCCAGCATGTCGTGGATGCGCTTGTGCGCGGCGTCGCGGCCGGTGAGCATCTTGCCGTTCAGGAGCAGGACCTGGCCCGGCTTCCATGCCGCGACCTGGCTCTTGGTCAGGGTGTCGAGCTGGACGCGGGTGGCCTGCTTTTCGTCGGCTTTCCAGGTGACGGCCGGCCAGTCTTCGAGTCGCGGCGGCTCCAGTTTCGCCGGGCCCGAGCCGTCGAGGTGGAAATGCACATGGCGCGTCGCGGCGCAGTTGGGGATCATCGCCACCGGCAGGCTGGCGGCGTGGGTCGGATAGTCGAGGATCTTGACGTCGAGCACGGTGGTGAGTCCGCCCAGGCCCTGGGCGCCGATGCCGAGCGCATTGACCTTGTCGTAGAGTTCGAGGCGGAGTTCCTCGATGCGCACGAGTTTTTCGCCGCGCGCCGCTTTTCCAATGAGTTCGTGCATGTCGACGGGCGCCATCAGCGACTCCTTCGCCAGCAGCATGGCCTTCTCCGGCGTGCCGCCGATGCCCAGCCCGAGGATACCCGGCGGGCACCAGCCGGCGCCCATGGTCGGCAGGGTCTTCAGCACCCAGTCGACGATGGAATCCGACGGGTTGAGCATGACCAGCTTGGACTTGTTCTCGGAGCCGCCGCCCTTGGCGGCGCAGATGACCTCGAGCTGGTCGCCCGGCACGATCTCGTAATGCACCACGGCCGGGGTGTTGTCCTTGCTGTTCGTGCGTTTGCCTGCGGGATCGCGCAGCACCGAGGCGCGCAGCGGGTTGTCGGGGTGGCCGTAGGCGCGGCGCACGCCTTCGTCGACCATCTCCTGCACCGACAGTTTCGTGTCCCAGCGCAGGTCCATGCCGATCTTGAGGAAGACCACGGCGATGCCGGTGTCCTGGCAGATGGGGCGCCGGCCCTCGGCGCACATGCGCGAGTTGGTGAGGATCTGGGCGATGGCATCCTTGGCCGCAGGGCCTTCCTCGCGCTCCCATGCCTTGCCCAGCGCCTGTATGTAATCGAGCGGATGGTAGATGCTGATGTACTGGAAGGCGTCGGCGATGGAGGCGACGAAGTCGTCCTGGCGGATGGTCGTCATGGCTGGACCCTCGGTTGAGTTCAGTGCTTCGGTCGTGGCTGCTCACGGCAAGTGACTGCATCATGATCTTGTCGGTCCACGCGATGGCGATGGCCGAGACCAGGAAGGACATGTGAATTCCGATCTGGATGACGACGACGCGGTCTTCTATTTGCGCTGCATTGATGAAGGTGCGCAGCAGGTGGATCGAGGAGATGCTGATCAGCGCGACGGCCAGCTTGACCTTGAGCACGCCGGCATTGACGTGGGAGAGCCACTCGGGCTGGTCGGGGTTGCCTTCGAGATCGAGCTTGGAGACGAAGGTCTCGTAGCCGCCGATGGTGACCATGATCAGCAGGTTGGCGATCATGACCACGTCGATCAGGCCCAGCACGATCAGCATCACCTCGACTTCGGTCAATGTGCCGGCCTTGGTGATCAGGTGCAACAGTTCGTGCATGAAATGGTAGACATACACACCCTGGGCGGCGATCAGGCCAAGGTAGAGCGGTGCCTGCAGCCAGCGGCTCCAGAAGATGAAGACCTCCATCGCGTGGGTAAATTTCTTCATGGGAAGTGCGTACGCCATAGGGATTGGAAGCGGCCGATTCTAGCATCGGGTCTGAGGGGTATTGTTGCACTGCGGCAGCAACGTAAGTCCTATGTAAGACTGTTCCACTTTAATCGCTCAGCCCATAAAATCAGCCAGCCGACAGCAATTTCGAGAGGAGAAGTGCAGATGTCTACGATCGAGTCCGTGGTCCAGGAGCTCCGTGTTTTCCCGCCCTCCGAGGAGACCATCAAGAAATCCACGATTTCCGGCATGGCCGCCTACGAGGCCCTGTGCAAGGAAGCCGAACAGGATTACCCCGGCTACTGGGCGCGTCTGGCCAGGGAGCACGTGAGCTGGAAGACGCCCTTCACCAAATCTCTCGACGAGTCCGAGGCGCCCTTCTACAAGTGGTTCCCCGACGGCACGCTCAACGTCTCCTACAACTGCCTCGACCGCCAGGTCGAGGCCGGCCTTGGCGACAAGGTCGCGCTGATCTTCGAAGCCGACGACGGCAAGGTCACCAAGGTTACCTACAAGGACCTGCTGGCCCGGACCGCCAAGTTCGCCAACGCCCTGCGCGCGCAGGGTATCAAGAAGGGCGACCGCGTCCTGATCTATCTCGCGATGTCCGTCGAGGGCGTCGTGGCCATGCAGGCCTGTGCCCGCATCGGTGCCATCCATTCCGTGGTGTTCGGCGGCTTCTCCGCCAAGTCGCTGGAAGAGCGCATCCTCGATGCCGGCGCCGTCGCCGTCATCACCGCCGACGAGCAGTGCCGCGGCGGCAAGAGCATCCCGCTGAAGCCCGCCGTGGACGAGGCGCTGAACCTGGCCGCCGGCCACAACGTCAAGACCGTGTTCGTGGTCAAGCGCACCGGCGGCGCCTGCAACATGGTCGCCGGCCGCGACGTCTGGTACCACGAGATCGTCGCCAGCCAGTCCGAGACTTGCGAGCCCGAGTGGGTCGAGGCCGAGCACCCGCTGTTCCTGCTCTATACCTCCGGTTCCACCGGCAAGCCCAAGGGTGTCCAGCACAGTTCCGGCGGCTACCTCCTGCACGCCATCCTGACCATGAAGTGGACCTTCGACATCAAGCCGGAGGATACCTTCTGGTGCACGGCGGATATCGGCTGGGTCACGGGCCACACCTACATCACCTATGGTCCGATGGCCTGCGGCGCCACCGAAATCGTGTTCGAGAGCGTGCCGACCTATCCCGATGCCGGCCGCTTCTGGCGGATGATCCAGGATCACAAGGTCTCCATCTTCTACACCGCGCCGACGGCGATCCGTTCGCTGATCAAGGCCAACGAAGGCACCCCGGCCACCCACCCCCGCAACTTCGACCTCACGTCGCTGCGCATCCTCGGTTCGGTCGGCGAGCCGATCAACCCCGAGGCGTGGATGTGGTACTACAACAACGTCGGCGGCGGCCGCTGCCCCATCCTCGACACCTTCTGGCAGACGGAGACCGGCGGCCACATGATCACCCCGCTGCCGGGCGTCACGCCGCTGGTGCCGGGTTCCTGCACGCTGCCCTTCCCGGGCATCCAGGCCACCATCGTCGACGAGACCGGCCACGAGCTCGAGTGGGGCAAGGGCGGCTTCCTTGTCGTCAAGAAGCCCTGGCCGTCGATGATCCGCACCATCTGGGGCGATCCCGAGCGCTTCAAGAAGTCCTACTTCCCGGCCGACTTCCAGGGCAAGCTCTACCTGGCGGGCGACGGCGCCATGCGCGACGCCAAGACCGGCTACTTCACCATCATGGGTCGCATCGACGACGTGCTCAACGTCTCCGGCCACCGCATGGGCACCATGGAGATCGAGTCGGCGTTGGTCGCCAACCCTCTGGTGGCGGAAGCTGCCGTGGTCGGCCGTCCCGATGACCTGACCGGCGAGGCCATCTGCGCTTTCGTCGTGCTCAAGCAGTCGCGCCCGAGCGACGAGGATGCCAAGAAGATCGCCAAGGAACTGCGCGACTGGGTCGGCAAGGAGATCGGCCCGATCGCCAAGCCCAAGGATATCCGCTTCGGCGAGAACCTGCCCAAGACGCGTTCCGGCAAGATCATGCGCCGCCTGCTGCGCGCGCTGGCCAAGGGCGAGGAGATCACCCAGGACGTGTCCACGCTGGAAAACCCGCACATTCTGGATCAGCTCAAGCAGAACGCCTGAGTTTCCGGAGAATTCCCGGCGTACGAGGAAGGGCGCTGCGGCGCCCTTTTTCGTTGCCACCACTCTAGAATCGACCCATGAACGCACGCAACCGCTTCATTCTTGCCGTCGTCATCCTCGGCCTGCTGATGACGGCGCCCTTCCTGCTGACCGCGGGCATCGTGTATGGCGATCTCGCCGAGGCGCAGCGCGCGGGCTTCCTCGAGGCGATGGACCGCTGGCTGCCGATCGGGGGCATGATCACGCTGGTCGCCCTCGTCCTCGGACTGCAGCTGCTGCGCGAATTGTTCCGCCAATACGTGCAGGGCCTGCTCAACATTGGTGAAAAGCTGCGGCTGATGCACGGCGCCAACCGCAGCTTCCGCATCGAGACCGAGGGACCGCCCGAGGTGCGCGAGCTGGCGGCGGCGGCCAATGAACTGGCGCAGCAGCGCGACGACCTGCTCGGCGACGTCGAGGCGCGGGTGGGGCAGGCCAAGGCCGCGGTCGAAAGCGAGAAGAACCGGCTGGCCGCGCTGGTGGCCGACCTGCCGCAACCGGTGATCGTCTGCAACCTCGACGGCCGCATCATCCTCTACAACAACCGCGCACGGCTGCAAGCGCGAGACTTGGTGCCCGACGCCCAGGCTGCAGGCGCGCTGATCGGTCTCGGCCGCTCGATCTACGCCGTGTTCGATCATGCTCTCATTGCACATTCGCTGGAAACGCTGCAGCACCGCCTCGAGCGCAAGGGCAGCCAGCTGCTGGCGCATTTCATCACCACTACCCGTGCCGGCCATCTGATCCGCGTCCAGATGGCGCCGGTCGTCGCGGCGCAGGCCGGGGCGGTCGCGGGTGATGCGGCAGGGGAGGGTGTGGCAGCGGTCGAGGTGACGGCGCCGGCGATCGGCGGCTACGTGCTGACCCTGGAAAACATCTCGCGCTTCCTCGAGCACGATGCCCAGTGCGATCTCATGATGCAGCAACTGGCCGACGAAAGTCGCTCGACCATCGCCGGCATCCGCGGCAGCCTGCGCGACATGGCGGCGGGCGACGCTGGTGGGGCCGCGCTGGCCGGCATCGAGAGCGCACTCGAGCACCTCTCCGGCAAGCTCAACGCCGCCAGCAACCGCTATGTCGACAGCATCAAGTCGCGCTGGCCGCTGGAGGAGATGCTCGCCGCCGACCTCGCCGCCGCCACCCAGCGGCGCATCGAGGCGCGCATCGGCATCCAGGTGCGCATCGACGAGGTCGAGTCCGATCTCTGGGTCAAGGTCAACAGCTACTCGCTGACGCTGGCGATGACCTACCTGGCGGCGACGGCTGGAGGAAGACTACGACGTCAAGCTGGTGCGGCTGCGCCTGGCCAGCGGTGGTTCCGGCGGGGAGGAGGAGGCGGGCCGGGCCGGCGCCGAAGGCATGGTGCATTTCGACATGCTGTGGTCTGGCACCTCGATCTCCACCGAGATCCTGCTCGGCTGGCAACTCGAGGCCATGCACCAGGCCGGCGAAGCCAGTCCGCTGACGCTGCGCGATGTCACCGACCGCCACGGCGGCCAGCTGACCTGCGGCCGCGATCGGGCGGTGCAGGCATCGCTGTTCCGCATGCTCATCCCGGTCGCCGTGGCGCAGGAGGAAGATGCCGCGCCGCTGCTGCAGGTCGAGAGCCGGCCCGAGTTCTACGACTTCGACCTGTTCCATCGCGCCGGCGAGAATCACGCCCTCGACGAGCGTCCGCTGGTCCAGCTGACCTACACCGCCTTCGACACCGAGACCACCGGCCTCGAACCTTCGAATGGCGACGAGATCATCCAGATCGGTGCCGTGCGCATCGTCAATGGCCGGCTGCTGCGCCACGAGAGCATCGACCAGCTGATCGACCCGCGGCGCCGGCTCAACCCGGCCTCGATCCCGATCCACGGCATCACCGATGAAATGGTGGCAGGCCAGCCGACCATCGCCACGGTGCTGCCGCAGTTCCATGCCTTCGCCGCCGACACCGTGCTGGTCGCGCACAATGCCGCCTTCGACATGCGCTTCCTCCAGCTCAAGGAGGAGAGTACCGGGCTGCGCTTCACCCAGCCGGTGCTCGATACCCTGCTGCTGTCGGCGGTGGTGCATCCCAACCAGGAATCGCACAAGCTGGAGGCCATCGCCGAACGCCTTGGCATTCCGATCATCGGCCGCCACAACGCGCTGGGCGACGCCATCGTCACCGCCGAGGTCTTCCTCGGCCTGATCAAGCTGCTGGCCGACCTGGGCATCCACACCCTGCGCCAGGCGCAGGAAGCCGCCGAGAAAACCTATTACGCCCGCATCAAATACTGAAAAATGACCCTATCTCTCCACAGCCAGCTCGCCGCCCTGATCCGCAAGAAGCCGATCACCGCCACTCCCGACACGCCGCTGCGCGAGGCCGTCCAGGCCATGTCGGAGAACCGCGTCGGTTCCATCGTCATCGTCGAGCCCGAAAGCGGCAAGCCGTTGGGCATTTTCACCATCCGCGACCTGCTGCACCGGGTGGCCGCGGTCTCCTGCGACCTCGACCAGCTGCTGATGCAGGTAATGAGCGACCACGGCCTGCTGATGCTCAACTGGCGCTCGACCATCTATCAGGCGGCGCTGATGATGGCGCGCCACGGCGTGCATCACGTCATCGTCGTCGACGCTTCGGGCAAGCTCGCCGGCGTGGTGTCGCAGGACGATATCCACGAACTGCAGAGCGGTGGCGGCAAGGCCATCTCCGGCGCCATCCGCGGCGCGCGCGACATGGACGGCCTCGTAACGGCTGCCGCCGATATCCGCAAGCTGGCCGAGACCATGCTGGCCGAGGGCGCCGCCGCCGACCCGCTGACGCAACTGGTGTCCACGCTCAACGATCACCTGACGGTGCGCATCATCGAACTGACCGCCGCCGATTTCACGCTGCCCCGGGTCGAGTGGTGCTGGCTCGCCTTCGGTTCCGAGGGCCGCTTTGAACAGACGCTGTCCACCGACCAGGACAACGGCCTGGTCTTCGCCGCGCCGGCCGATCAGGCGGCGCAGGTGCGCGAGGCCTTCCTGCCCTTCGCCCGCGTCGTCAACGAACGGCTCGCTGCCTGCGGCTTCCCGCTGTGCAAGGGCAACGTCATGGCCAGCAATCCCGAGCTGTGCCTGTCGGTCGATGAGTGGCACCAGAAGTTCGAGCGGCTGGATACGCGCCAACAGCCCGCAGGCGCTGCTCGACGCCACCATCTACTTCGACTTCCGCGCCATCTACGGCGAGGAGGAATTGGCCGACCGGCTGCAGGAGTGGGTGCTGAAGCGCGTGCCGGGCGAGAACCTGTTCCTGCGCCTGATGGCGACGAACGCGACCCAGGTCGAGCCGCCCATCGGTTTTATCCGCGACTTCACCTTCGACAAGAATCCGGACTTCCCGCACACCATCGACCTCAAGACCAACGGCGCGCGACTCTTCGTCGACGCGGCCCGCATCCTCGCGCTGGCCAACGGCGTGGCCGCGACCGGCACGGCGCAACGCCTGCGCGCGCTGGCCGAACGCGGCAAGCTCGGCCGCGACGACATCCATGCGGTGATCGACGGCTTCTTCTTCATCCAGCAGTTGCGCCTGCGCAACCAGCAGGCCGGCGCGTCCGAGGGCGCCGCCAACCGCATCGACCCCGACAAGCTCAACGAACTCGACCGCCTGGTGCTGCGCGAGGCCTTCAAGCAGGCCAAGAAGCTGCAGGGACGGTTGCAGCTCGAATACCGTCTTTGAGCGAGCACCCCGCACGCCAGCGCCTCGACAAGTGGCTGTGGGCGGCGCGCTTCTTCAAGACGCGCAGCCTGGCGAACGCCGCCGTCGACGGCGGCAAGGTCCGCCTCGGCGGGGTGCAGGTGAAGCCGGCCCGTGACGTGAAGCCCGGTGACGAACTGGAAATCGCCATTGGCGACCAGCGCTGGACGGTCGTGGTGCGAGGGGTGAACGAACAGCGGCGCCCGGCGCCCGAGGCACGGCTGCTCTACGAGGAAACGGCAGCGAGCATCGCCACTCGCACCGCGCAGATCGAGCTGAAGAAGCTCGCCCCGGCGCCGGGCGCCGACCTGCGCGGCCGGCCGACCAAACGCGCCGCGCGCATGATCCGCCGTTTCTCGGAGGGCTGATGCAAACGCGACAGATTTCCGACGCGGCGCGCCACGTCAGCGGGCAGCGCCTCGGTGACGTGGCGGGGCGGCATGAGCGCCTGTTACTGAATCAGTGGCTGCTGCCGAACGACGGATCCAGGGTGCCTTTCGGCAGCGGCAGCCCGGCGATGCGGCTGGCCTGGGCGATCGGGCCGCGCGGAAAAAGCTCGTAGAGGCGGCGGCGGTCAACATGGTCGAACAGCTTGTGCTCGAGGTCGCGAAGCAATGCGCCTGCAGTAACATTCCCGCCCTGATCCCGGAAGCGCTGGCGCAGGTAGAAGATCACCAGCCAGTGGTCGTCGTCGAGCTGCAATCCTTCAACTTCGGCCAGGCGTGCGGCCACCAGAGGCGACCAGTGGGCGAGGTCGTAGAAGTTGCCATCGGGATCGGTTCCTTCCAGACGCTGATTGACCAGGTATTTGTTGATGTCGAGCATGTCGGTTCTCCTCCGTTGGTGACGACGTAACTTATTGATAGCAGGAATACCTGAGTAATCAAGTCGACATTTTGTGCGGTGCGGGCTGCCGTTAGAATCACAGGCTGGATGGCCATCCGGCCCCTTGCGGAGGAATGACGTGGAAATCTTGCTGGCCTTCCTGGCTGGCCTGCTGCTCGGCGGCGGCGCCGTGGCCTGGCTGCTGATCGCGCGGGAGCGCGCCGTGCGCGAAGCCCGCGACCAGCTCGCCGACACCTTCAAGGCCCTGTCGGCCGAGGCGCTGGCCAGCAGCAACCGTTCCTTCCTCGAACTGGCGCAGGCCACGCTGGCGCGCGAGCAGGAGGTCGCGCGTGGCGAGCTGGAGCGTCGCCAGCAGGCCATCGGCGAGATGGTGGCACCGGTCAAGGTTACGCTGGAAAAGTTCGAGCAGCAGATCGGCGGCATCGAGAAGGCGCGGATCGAGGCCTATTCGACGCTGACCGAGCAGGTCAAGGGTCTGGCCGAATCGCAGGGCCAGTTGCGCACCGAGACGGCCAACCTGGTCAAGGCGCTGCGTGCGCCGCAGACGCGCGGTCGCTGGGGCGAGATGCAATTGAAGCGCGTCGTCGAGATGGCCGGCATGCTCGACCACTGCGACTTCTTCGAGCAGGAAAGCACGGACACGGAAGAGGGCCGGCTGCGTCCCGACATGATCGTCAAGCTGCCCGGCGGCAAGAACATCGTCGTCGACGCCAAGGCCCCGCTCGCGGCCTATCTCGACGCGCTGGAGGCGAAGGACGAACATGAACGCGCCCGCAAGCTCGCCGACCATGCGCGCCAGGTTCGCGACCACCTGACCAAGCTCGGACGCAAATCCTACTGGGAGCAGTTCCAGCCCTCGCCGGATTTCGTGGTGCTGTTCCTGCCGGGCGAAACCTTCTACAGCGCCGCACTTGAAGCCGATCCCTCATTGATCGAATGTGGCGTCGACAGCCGCGTCATCCTCGCCACGCCCACCACCCTGATCGCCCTGCTGCGCGCCGTGGCCTACGGCTGGAAACAGGAGGCTCTCAACGACAATGCCCAGCGCATCTCGGCGCTCGGCCGCGAACTCTATGAACGCATGGCCGTGCTGGCCGACCACTGGGGCGCGGTCGGGAAGAACCTCGGCGAGGCCGTCGCGGCCTACAACAGGGCCGTGGGCTCGCTCGAAAGCCGGGTCCTCGTCAGCGCCCGGCGCTTTCGCGAACTGGGCGCCGCACCCGAAGGCAAGGAGATCCGCGATCTCGGTCCGGTCGATACCCAGCCGCGCGCCCTGCAGGGTGGAGAGGCGCCGTTGCCCACCCAAAAGCCGGAATAGCGAGCATAATCACTCGCTAATATTCCTAAAGTCAGAGCCGACTCTGACGACAATAAACAAGAAATTCGAGGAGACCGTATGTTCGCCAAGCGTCTTGCCGTCCTGATCGGAGCGGCCTGCTCTTCCATGTCCGCATTCGCGACCAACGGCATGAACATGGAAGGCTACGGCCCCATCGCGCTGGGCATGGGCGGGGCATCGATGGCCTACGACGTCGGCAACGCCGCGATGATCAACAACCCGGCCACGCTTGGCTTGGTCGCTCCCGGCACCAGCCGCCTGGCGCTGTTCGTCGGCGGGCTCGGGCCGGACGTCTCCTCCAATGGTCGCGATTCCTCGGCGACCTCCTTCGTGATGCCTGCGGCCGGCTACGTCAGCCGCGGCGACAGGTTCACTTGGGGCCTCGGCATGATGGCGCAGGGTGGCATGGGCGCCGAGTACAGCGATGGGCAGTTCTGGGGAACCTTGGCGCCGTCCTCGATGGTCGCGGCACCGAATGTGAATATGGCCGAGGGGGTCGCTCGTCGCAACCTCTCCGAGGTCGGCGTCGGCCGCGTGCTGCTGCCGCTCGCCTATCAAGTGTCGGACACCTTCAACATCGGCGGCAGCATCGATTTCGTCTGGGCTGGCATGGACATCCAATGGCTGGTCGACGGCGCGCATTTCGCCGACATGATGCCGGCGAGCGTCCCCGGCACGACCCGGACCTTCGGTGCCGTCTCCGGCAGCATGGTCGACGGCTTTGCCGCCATGATGGGGGTGGGGCCAGGAAGAATTCAGGCCATCGGCTGGGGTTACTTCGACTTCAACAAGGACGGCCAGTTCTACCAGAAGGCTACCGGCACCGGCTGGGCCGGCAACGTCGGCTTCACCTGGAAGGCCAGCCCGGCCCTGACCTTCGGCGGCGTCTATCACGCCAAGACCAATCTCGATGACCTGAAGACCGGTGGCGGCGGCGCGACGGTGAGCTTCAATGTCGACATGGGGGGGATGCCGCAACCAGTCACGATTCCGGTCAAGGGCGAAATCACCATCAAGAATTTCCAGTGGCCCGAAACCTACGGCATCGGTCTCGCCTGGCAGGCCAGCGAGCGCTGGCTGCTCGCGGCCGATTACAAGCGCATCAACTGGTCCGACGTGATGAGCCAGTTCCGCATGGTCTTCAATGCCTCCGCCGGGCAGGCCGGCATGGCCGCCGGATTCTCGGGCACGCAACTGCGCCTCGACTACGAGCAGCAGTGGGAAGACCAGAACGCCGTCATGATCGGCGCTGCCTACAAGGCCACCGATGCGACGACCCTGCGCTTCGGCGGAAACTTCGCCAACAATCCCGTGCCCGAGCGCTACTTGAGCCCGCTGTTCCCGGCGATCATCAAGAACCACCTGACCTTCGGCATCGACCATGCGATCGACAAGTCCTCGGTGCTCCATGCCGCGCTGAGCTATGCGCCCAAGGTCAGCGCCACCAATCAGTGGGGTACGGCCCTCGGCCTGCCGGCCACGGCCAACCAGTCGGTCAGCCACGAGCAGATCAACTGGCAACTCGCCTGGGGCTATCGCTTCTGAGCGATCTCTCGCCAGGCTCACGCTGTGAGCCTGGCAGGTCCGACAATGGCTTCCGTCATCCACGGAGGCTGTCATGGACCACGAACAAACCGACGTCATCGTTTTCTGGATCACCGCTTTCGGCGGCCTGATCGCGCTGTTGCTGCCGCGCTTCGCCTGAGCATGCCCTCCGCCTATACTTCGGGCGATGCCTGAAATCGTCCATGGCCTGGCCGGACTGGCGCAAGTCGCCGCCGGCGATCGGGCCACCATCCTCTGTGCGACCCATCGCCTGACGCGCGAGCTGCGCCAGGCGCATGGCCGTGCTCAGGCCGCGGCCGGGCTACTGCGTTGGCCGGCGCTCGAAACCGCCACCGTCGCGCAATGGTGCGCCGCCGTCGTGCGGCAGGCGTTGCTCGCGGGAGAACTGCCGGCCGAGCTGGCACCGCGGCTGATCCTCTCGGCGACGCAGGAACGCACGCTCTGGGAAGACGTCATCGTCGCCGCAGAAGGCGAGGGCGGCGGCGACTTCTACGACCATGCCGGCCTCGCCGCCGCCGCCGCCGAGGCCAATGCGTTGCTCGAGGCCTGGAAGCTGCGCCTGCCCGAGGATGCCGCTGCCGGCGACGGCGAGACCGCGCGCTTCCTCGCCTGGCGCGAGCGCTTCCGGCGCCGCTGCGCCGAACAGCGCTGGCTCGAGCCGGTGCGCGCCCTGGAGTGGCAGATCGACGCCATCGCCCGCGGCGCCTGGCGCATGCCCGCGACGGTCGCCTTCGCGGGCTTCGACCGGCTGCCGCCGCAGGAGGCGCGGCTCGCGCGCGTGCTGGCCCAGCGGGGCATCCGCGTGGTCGAACTGCGCATGGAGATGGAGCGGCCGGGGATCGGCAGGCGTGCTCGCCTGTGCCGACCGCCTCGGCGAATGCCGTGCCGCGGCCGCCTGGGCCGCCCGGACGCTGCAGCAGACGCCCGACGCGCGTCTCGGCATCGTCGTGCCCGAACTCGGCGCCGTGCGCGAACAGCTCGCCGACCTCCTCGACGAGGCGCTGCAGCCGGGCGCCCTCGCGCCGGCGCGGGCCGAGGCGCCGCGCCCCTACGACTTCTCGCTCGGCACGCCGCTCGCGCGGGAGCCGCTGGTGAAGACGGCCCTCGAGCTGCTCGCCATCGCGACGGCACGCGGTCGCGTCGAGCAGGCGCGCCTCGGCGAACTGCTGCGCGGACCCTGCTGGTCGGCCACGGCCGAGAGCGACGCGCGTCATCGCCTCGAAGGCCGCATGCGCGAGAAGCTCGCGCCGGAGATCACGCTGGGTCGCCTGATCCGCTTCGCCCGGCGCCAGCAGGAAAAGGACGGCGGCCAGTCCCTGACGCGGCTGTTGCAGCATCTCGTGGCCGTGCATTCTTGGGAGCCGCCGGCAAGGCTGCTGCCCTCGCGCTGGGCGCAACGTTTCGGCGAACTCCTCGCCGCGGCCGGATGGCCGTCCGACCGGCCGCTTTCCAGCCGCGAATGGCAGGCGCGGCGGGCCTTCGATGAAGCGCTGGAGAGCCTGGCCGAACTCGATGTCGTGCTCGGGAAAGTCGGCGCTGGCGAGACGGTGATGCGGCTGCGCCGTGTCTGCGGGGAACGCATATTCCAGGTCGCCGCCGGCGCCGCGCCCGCGGTGCGGGTGCTGGGCCTGCTCGAGGCCGCGGCCGAGCCGCTCGACGGCGTCTGGGTCATGGGCATGAACGAACAGCTGTGGCCGCCGTTGCCGCGGCCCAACCCCCTGCTGCCGGCCGAGCTGCAGCGCCGCGCCGGCACGCCAAACGCCTCGGCCGAGGTGCAGGTCGAGTTTGCCCGCCTGGTGCAGCGGCGGCTGCTGTGCAGCGCGCCGCAGGTGGTGCTCTCCCATGCGAGCGCGGCGGAAGCCCGCGAGCAGCGGCCGAGCCCGCTGCTCGCGGGCTTGCCGCCGATCGACCTCGTGGCGCCGGTCGATCCGCTCGCCGGCCTCGCCGGAACGGGCGTGCTGGAATCGCTCGCCGACAGCCGCGCGCCCGCCGTCGGCCCCGGCGAGAAGGTCGCCGGCGGCACGGGCCTGCTCAGGGCGCAGGCGATCTGTCCGGCCTGGGCCTTCTACCAGTACCGGCTCGGCGCGCGCGCGCTGGAGGAACCGGTCGAGGGGCTCGATGCCATGGGGCGCGGCACGCTGCTGCATGCGGTGCTCGAACGCTTCTGGGCCGGGCGCGGTTCCGGCGAGCTGCTGGCGATGGATGCGGCGGCGCGTGCCGCGGCGATCGCGGCGGCGGTCGCCGCCGGCGTCGCCGACTTCGATGGCGCCCGTGAAGACCCGCTGCCGCCACGTTTCCGCGCCCTCGAAGCCGAGCGGCTGCAGCGCCTGGTCGCACAATGGATCGAGGTCGAAGCCGACCGTCCGGCACCGTTCCGCGTCGTCGCCTGCGAGCGCGAGATCGTGCTGGAGATCGAGGGCATCGCCGTGCGGCTGGTGATCGATCGCATCGATGCCCTCGCCGATGGCCGCCTGCTGATCCTCGACTACAAGACCGGCCAGGTCAGCGCCGCGAGCTGGAACGATGCGCGCATCGCCGAGCCACAGCTGCCGATCTACGCCGCGCTGGCGACGGGCGACGAACTGGGCGGCGAGGTGTGCGGCGCCGCCTTCGCACGGGTGCGGCTCGACGAATGCGGCTTCGTCGGCATCGCGGCCGAGGGCGGCTTGCTGGCCAAAGTCGCCGGCATCGGCGACGATGCGGCGCGCAAGCTCTTTCCCGGCATCACGAGCTGGCCCGAACTCCTCGAGCACTGGCGCGCGAGCATCGCAGCCGTCGCCCGCGAAGTCGGCGAAGGCTGCGCGGCGGTGCGTTTCGCCGACGAGAAGGACCTCGCCTGGTGCGAAGTGCTGCCGCTGCTGCGCCTGGCGGAGCGCGGCGAGCAGTTCGAGGGGGCGGCGTGAGCGCGACCGCGCTCGTGGCAGGCGAGCTGCTGGTCGCGGATACCGCCGCGCGCCGCCGCGCGCTCGAGCTCGGCTCCTTCATCGTCGAGGCGCCGGCCGGCGCCGGCAAGACGGAACTTCTGACGCAGCGCTACCTGCGGCTGCTTGCCTGCGTCGAGGCGCCCGAGGAGATCGTCGCCATCACCTTCACCAACAAAGCCGCCGGCGAGATGGCCAGCCGCATCCTCGACGAGCCTGCAGCGTGCCGCCGCCGGCGAGCAGCCCGAAGCGGCGCACAAGCGCATCACCTTCGATCTCGCCCGCGCGGCGCTGAAAGTCGGGGCGGAGCGCGGCTGGAATCTGCTCGAGCATCCGGGGCGGCTGCGCATCACCACCATCGACTCCCTGTGCATGAATCTGGCGCGGCAGATGCCGCTGTTGTCGCGCTTCGGCAGCCAGCCGCGGCTGGCCGAGGACGCCTCGCG
This sequence comes from uncultured beta proteobacterium, assembly GCA_963709555.1. Lineage (GTDB taxonomy): Bacteria > Pseudomonadota > Gammaproteobacteria > Burkholderiales > Rhodocyclaceae > Sulfurisoma. Next base: position 497,457 of record CAVPWR010000003.1, read on the forward strand.
CCATTACGCGGAGGCCGCGCGCCGCACGCTGGCGCTGATCGCCGAGGATGGCGACCTGGCCGATACCGTCGCCGCGGCACTGCGCCATCTCGACAACGACGCGGTGCGGCTGGGGCTGCTGCTGGGCGAGATGCTGGCGCGGCGCGACCAGTGGTTGCGCCATGCCCTGGCCGCGCCCTCGCGCGCCGAGGCTGAAGACGGCTTCGCGCAACTCATCGGGCGCGAACTCGAACGCGCGGCCGCGGCCATCGACGCGCGGCGACAGGCCGCGTTGATGCCGGCCGCGCGCTACGCTGCCGCCAATCTGCCGCCCGAGTCGCCGCTGGCGCCGCTGCTCGAGTGGACCGCGCCGCTGCCGCCGCGCGCGGACGCGCTGCCGCAATGGCGTGCGCTGGCCGCGCTGCTGCTCACCGGGGAGGGCGAGGCGCGCAAGCTCTGGAACAAGAACCTCGGCCTGCCGCCGGGCAAGGACAGCGACGTGCACAAGAAAGCGCTGGCGGCGGTGGCGCAGGAACTCGCCGCCGACGCCGCCGCGGCGCTGGCGCGCGTGCGTGAGCTGCCGGCGCCGCGCTACACCGACGAAGAGTGGATCACGGTCGAGGCGCTGGGAGCGCTGCTCAAGGTCGCCGCTGGGCAGCTATGGACGGTGTTCAACGAGGCCGGCGAGACCGACTTCATCGAGGTCGCCAGGCGGGCGCTGCAGGCGCTGGGCACGAGCGATGCGCCGACCGACCTCGCGCTGGCGCTCGACTACCGCATCCGCCACCTGCTGGTCGACGAATTCCAGGACACCAGCCCGACGCAGGTCGAACTGCTGGAACGCCTCACTGCGGGCTGGACCATGGACGAAAAAGCGGGCGAAGGCCGCACCCTGTTCGCCGTCGGTGACCCGATGCAGTCGATCTATCGCTTCCGCAAGGCCGACGTCGGCCTGTTCCTGCGCGTCGCCGACCTCGGTATCGGCGGCGCGGGGACTGCCGCTCGAGCGCTTGCAGCTGGCGCGCAACAACCGCTCCGAGCCCGCCGTCGTCGACTGGATCAACGCGCGCTTCGCCGGCATCTTCCCGCCGCAGGACAGCGTGTTCGACGGGGCGATCCGCTACCGCCCCTTCGCGGCGACACGGCCGGCCAGTGCGGGCGCCGGCGTGTTCGTGCATCCGCTCGTCGTGGCGAAGGACATGCCGGCTGCCGCTGCCGACGCGCTCGAAGCGGCGCGCATCGTCGAGCTGATCGAGGCGGCGAGGCGCGACGACCCGCAGGGGCGAATCGCCGTGCTGGTCCGGGCGCGCAGCCACCTCGATGCGCTGGTGGCGACGCTGCGGTGGCAGCGGCCGGCCTTGCGCTTCCAGGCCGTCGAAATCGAAGCGCTGCGGTCGCGCCAGACGGTCCAGGACCTGCTGTCGCTGGCGCGCGCGCTGCATCATCGCGGCGACCGCGTGCATTGGCTGGCGATCCTGCGCGCGCCCTGGTGCGGACTGACGCTCGCCGATCTCCACAACCTGGCCGGCGACGACCATCGTTCCACCCTGTGGCAGCTGATGGGCGACGATGAACGCGTCGCGCGGCTGTCGCCGGATGGCCGGCGCCGCCTGCTGCACCTGCGCGGCGTCGTCGGCGAGGCGCTGGCACATCAGGGGCGGCAGCGGCCGCGGCGCTGGCTCGAGAGCACCTGGCAGCGGGCTCGGCGGCGCAGCCTGCCTGCAGGGCGATGCCGCCGTCGCCGACGCGCGCGCCTTCCTCGAGCTCGTCGACCGGCTCGACGCCGCGGGGCGCTTCTCGCTCGAGGAACTCGAGCGCGAGACGGCGCGGCTCCATGCCGCGCCCGATGCCGCGGCCGGCGAGGCCCTGCAGTTTATGACCATCCACAAGGCCAAGGGCCTCGAATTCGAGACGGTGATCGTGCCCGGCCTGCATCGCGCGGTCGGTGGCGGCGCGGGCAGCGGCGAGCAGCGGCTGATGCGCTGGGAGGAGGTCGCCTTCGCCGGCACCGACGAGCGCCTGGTGGCGGCACCCATTCGGGGCAAGGGCAACGGCAATGGCGACGGCGCCACGCTGCACGACTACCTGCGCCTGCTCGAACGCGAGCGGGCCGCGAACGAGGACCAGCGCACGCTCTACGTCGCCGCCACGCGCGCCATCCGCGCCCTGCATCTGGTCGGTGTCGCGCGGCCCCGCGCCGACGGGACGCTGGCGGTGCCCGCCGCGAGCTTCCTCGAACTGCTGTGGTCCGGCCTGTCCGCCGAATTCGACGCCGCGCCCGTGCATGAGGCGGTCGCCGACGATGGCGCCGCGGCGCAGTTCGAGCCGCGCCTGCTGCGCGTGGCCGAGCCGGCGATTGCCGCTCTGTTTCAAGGCGGTACTGCGGTCGAGCCGCTGCCGACGCCGATGGTTCCGACGGCCGCCGGTGAAGATGGCGGTGGCGGCGGCGATGCGGCGCTCGCGGCCGATGTCGGCACGCTGGTCCACGCCTATCTCGAGATGATCGCGGGCGACGGTCTGGCGTCGTGGCCGCTTTCCCGCGTCGAGGCCCTGGCGCCCGCGATGCGCGCCTGGCTCGGTCAGCAGGGACATGCGGAGGCAGCGGTACGTCGTGGGGCTCGGGAGGCACAGGACGCCCTGAAGGCGACGCTGGAGAGCGCGGCCGGACGCTGGGTCCTCGGCGTCCAATGCGAGGCGACGGCCGAGTGGGCGCTGTCGGTGGCGGACGGGGAAGCCATCGCCACGCAGGTCATCGATCGCAGCTTCGTCGCCGACGGTTCGCGCTGGATCATCGACTACAAGACCGCGAAGGTCGGCAGCGGCATTGCCTTGCGGCAGCATGCCGAGCGCTACCGCGAGCAGCTCGAGCGCTATGCCGCTTTGTTCCGAGTGCGACGGCTTGCCGATCCGCATCGGCATCCTCTATGCGGCTGTAGGCGAGCTGATCGAACTGGAGCGGCGCAAGCTAGGTCTGCGCGACAAGCGCAGACGAATTAACGAAGCCGGTTTCGCTTATTTCGAACAAACCTGGATCAGCCATCGCTCAGGGCTCATCGAGCCTTGCAGTAACCGCTGTCCAGAATTCCTCGGCCTTGCTGCGTCCGGCGATGGCGCGGACCGCATCGCGGCAGTTCTCGAGCGCGGCGAGGAGTTCGTCGCGGGTGCGGCAGGCTTCGAGTCGACCCGTCAGCGCATCGGCCGAGGGGCCGAGCTTGTCGATCAGCTGATGGCAGGCGAGCTGGATGACCGCGGGAAGTACCGTGTCCGGGGCGGCGGCTGCCGGTGGGGCAACGGAGGGAATTGCGGCGGCCTCGATGAATCCTTCCGCGATCAACTGTTGCAACAACGCGGCGGCATCGCCGAAGGCCTTGCCCTTGGCCAGAAGGACCGCGCCGGAACTCCTGCCGTCGACCATGACCAGCAGGGTGCGCAGCCGCGCCGACAACTGGTTGCGTCGGGTCGTGATCTCGTCCTGCCCCTTGGCCGTCTTGTAGTAGATCGCCTGTTCGTTCATTGCATCCGGAATTCGATATTATCGATATGCTGAATGATAGCCTAAATGGACGCATAGTTGATATGGCGAAGTTATGCCGTGACGAATCGTCAGTTATAAAGATCGCGGCGCGGTTGACCCGCGGCACCGCGATGCGGGGGCTACGCCGGGAGCGGCGGGCGACGGTCGCCGCCGGAAGGATCCTGCCGATAGTAGGACTTGAGCTGCTCGTAGACGGCCGGATACTCGTCGTGCAGCAGGTCCGGCGCCTCGAAGAAGACCTCGCTGGCGACGGCGAAGAACTCGGACGGATGCTCGGCGGCGTAGGGGTCGATGGCTGTATCTTCGCCGGCATCCACCCGGCGACGGAAATCGAGATAGGCCGGCTCGAAGGCGGCGATCCACTCGCGCCGGCTCATGTCCCCGGGCAGTGCCGGCACACCGTCGACCACGCCATTGGTCATGTCGAGCTTGTGGGCGAACTCGTGGATGACGACATTGACGTCGCCGATCTCGGCCAGGTTGTCGAACCATGACACCAGCACCGGCCCGCCTTCCCAGGCTTCGCCGAGGACCTCGTCGTCGTATTCGTGCACCACGCCGGCCTCGTCCATCTGCTGGCGCGGGATGACGAAGTCGCCGGGATAGACGACGACGCCGACCCAGCCGCGATAGGCGTCGAGGCCGAGATTGAGTATGGGCAGACAGGCCTGAAGGGCGATGGAGAGTTGCATCGGCGCGGTGAGTTCGAGGCCGCGCGCGCCGCTCCACTCCTTTTCGGCGATGAACTGGCGGGCGAGTTCGCGCAGGCGGCGGCGCTCGTCGTCACTCAGGCGGTCGAGGAAGGGCAGCGGATATTCGGCGGCCTGCCACTGCGCGTCGTCGATGACGATCTTTTCGGCCGCGCGGCGGCGGCGCCATTCGCGGAACGATTTGACGAGAGCGATCATCGCCGCGTGGCCAGGAAGATGCCGCCGAAGATCAGCGCGATGCCGACCAGGTGGTAGCTGGCCAGGCGCTCGCCGAGGAATACGGCGGCGAGCAGGATGCCGAAGGCCGGCATCAGGTGGATGAACAGGCCGGCCCTGGACGCGCCGACCTGCTCGACGCCCTTGTTCCAGAAGATGAAGCCGAGGAAGGCCGGGAAGATGCCGGCGTAGGCGATGGCCGCCCAGGCACCGGCAGACGAATGGATGTAGCGGCCCGCCGCGATCTCCATCAGGTAGAAGGGCAGGGTGGCGAGCACGCCGAACAGGGCGATGGCGAAGAGGAAGGCCAGCGGGTGCGCCTTGGGCCGGTGGGGCAGCAGCAGGGTGTAGACGGCCCAGGCGAAGACCGAGAGCAGGATCCATAAATCGCCGATGTTGAGGGTCAGCAGCAGCAGGGTGCGCGGGTCGCCGCGGGCGATGATGGCGAGCACGCCGGCGAACGAGGCGGCGACGCCGAGCGCCTCGATCGGGCGCAGCCGCTTGCCCTGGAAGGCCCAGGCCAGGGCGACGATGACGATGGGGATGAAGGAGTTGAGCAGCAGGCCGTTGACCGCCTCGGTCTGCTGCAGGCCGAGGTAGGTCAGCGCGTTGTAGAGGCAGGTGCCGAGTATGCCGAGCAGCGCCAGCCAGCGCCAGCCGGCGGCGAGCAGGGCGCGGTCGCGCTTCAGGTAGGGCCATGCCAGCGGCAGCAGGCAGGCCAGTGCGATCACCCAGCGCCAGAAGGAAAGCGCGAGCGGCGGCACCTCGGCGCGCATGCCGCGGCCGACGATCCAGTTGCCGGCCCAGAACAGGTTGGCCAGGGTCAGCAGCAGGTAGGGCGAGACGTTGAGACGCATGCAGGGCCGGAATGAAAAACGGGGGCCGCGGCCCCCGTTTTCGGATGGGCGGGGTGATCGGTTTACTCGACTTTAGCCTTGGCGCGCAGGGCCATGATGTGCTTTTCGACCTGCTGCTGCTGCAGGCGCTGCACCAGCTGCGGCTTGACTTCCTCCAGTGCCGGCGCCTTGAGCTCGCGGGTATCCTCGAGCAGGATGACGTGCCAGCCGAAGTCGCTCTTGACCGGGGCGGTGGTGTACTTGCCTTTTTCGAGCTTGATCAGGGCGTCGGCAAAGGGCTTGACGTAGGAGGCGGGTTGGACCAGCCGAGGTCGCCGCCGCGATCCTTCGAGCCGGGATCCTTCGACTGCTTGGCGAGATCCTCGAACTTCTCGCCCTTGCCCAGCTTCTCGATGATGGCCTTGGCGTCGGCTTCGTTCTCGACCAGGACGTGGCGGGCCTTGTATTCCTTGTCACCCAGCGCATTCTTGATGACTTCGAATTCCTTCTTGACGGCTTCGTCGCTGATCGGATGGGTGCGGACGTAGTCGTTGAGGTAGGCGCCGACCAGCACGCCCTGGCGGGCGAGGTCGAGTTGGCCCTGGACTTCAGGCTTCTTGTCGATACCCTGCTTCTGGGCTTCCTGCGCCAGCACTTCGCGGCGAACCAGTTCTTCCTTGACGGCCTTGCGCAGGTCCTCGGAGTCGGGCTGGCCCTGGGCCACCTGGGCAGCGATCAGCGCGTCGGCACGGACCTTGGGGATGGCCTTGCCATTGACGTTGGCGTAACCCTTGGCGTCGGCGGCGAAGGCCGGTGCGGCAGCGAGAGCGAAAGCGAGGAGGGAGGCTTGCAGGAGGCGTTTCATCTGTTTTCTTTCCTTGGCGGGGAGGGGGTTGTTCAGTTCAGGTCTCGTCGGGGGCTTTGGCTGTAATGCTGAGGGCATGAATCTGCCGCTTCATCAGGTCGCCGGCCGCATCATACACCAAGCGGTGTCTTTCCATGGTTCGCATGCCGGCGAAGGCGGCGGATACGATGAGCAGGCGATAGTGGCCGCCGCCCTCGCGAGCGCCGGCGTGACCGGCATGGCGATGGCTGTCGTCGATGATGTCGAGCTGGAGCGGCTCGAACACGGCCAGTCGTTCGTGCAGCGCTTCGGCGGTGTTCATGGCTGCTTTTCCTGCGGCTTTTCCTCGACGTACCTGGCGAGGAAAAGGCCCTGGATAACGATGAAGGCGATCATCAGCCCCATGCCGCCGAACAGCTTGAAGTTAACCCAGTCGGCCTCGCTGAAATTGAAGGCGACATACAGGTTGGCCACGCCCATGGCGGCGAAGAAGGCGACCCAGGCAAGGTTGAGACCGACCCACATCGGCTCGGGCAGCGTCACCTGTTCCTCGAGCATCTTGCGGATCAGGTTCTTCCTGAGCAACGTCGCCGACACCAGCAGCACCGTGGCGAACAGCCAGTAGAGCACGGTCGGCTTCCATTTGATGAAGGTCGGGTTCTGCAACACCAGCGTGGCGCCACCGAAGACGGTGATCAGGCCGAGGCTGACCCAGAGCATGGTGTCGACCTTGCGGTGCTTGAACCATACCCAGCCGATTTGGGCGAAGGTCGCGGCGATGGCGACGCCGGTGGCGACGTAGATGCCGGCGAACTTGTAGGCGGCAAAGAAGAGGATGACCGGGAACAGGTCGAAGAGGAATTTCATCGGCAGGATTCTACTATTTCTGGAGTTTCAGCGAGGCGGAATTGATGCAGTAGCGCAGTCCGGCCGGCGGCGGGCCGTCGGGGAAGACGTGGCCGAGGTGGGCGCCGCAGTGCGAGCACATGACCTCGGTACGGCGCATCCCGTGGCTGCGGTCGTCTGCCTCGGCGATGCCTTCCGCCTGCAGCGAGGCCGTGAAGCTGGGCCAGCCGCAACCCGAGTCGAACTTCTGTTCGGAGGAAAACAGCGGCTCGCCGCAGCACACGCAATGGTAGGTGCCGGCATCGTGGCAGTTCCAGTACTCGCCGGTGAATGCGGGCTCGGTGCCCTTGCGCCGCGCGACGTGGTACTGCAACTCGCTGAGCTGGGCGCGCCATTCGGCGTCGGGTTTGTCGATCTTGGGCATGCTGCCTTCCTCCGGCCGGTAGAATACTTGCTTCAAATGGGCGCGAAACAGGGGAGTTCAAGCGTGCGGGTGGTGGTTTTGGGAGCTGGCCTGGTCGGCGTGACCTCGGCCTGGTACCTCGCCGAGGCCGGCCACGAGGTGACGGTGATCGACCGCGAGCCCGCGGCGGCGCAGGAGACCAGCTTCGCCAACGGCGGCCAGATTTCCACCAGCCATGCCGAGCCCTGGGCCAATCCCGGAGCGCCACTCAAAATCCTCAGGTGGCTGGGACGCGAGGATTCGCCGCTGCTGTGGCGGTTGCGCGCCGATCCGGCGCAATGGGCCTGGGGCCTGCGCTTCCTCCGCCAATGCACGGCGGCACGCGCTCGCGCCAACATCGTCGCCATCCTGGCGCTGGCGCTGGACAGCCGCTCGCGCCTGAAAGGCCTGCGCCGCGAACTGGACCTGCACTACGACGAGCTCGAGCGTGGCATCCTCCATGTCTATACCGATCAGCGCGAGTTCGAGGCGGCCATTCCGCAGGCCGCGCTGATGCGCGATTTCGGCTGCGAGCGGGAGGTAAAGAGCGCTGCGGAATGCCTGGCGATCGAACCGACCCTGGCCGGCAGTGTGCTGCCCATCGTCGGCGGCACCTACACGGCGCGCGACGAGTCGGGTGACGCCTGCCGTTTCACCCAGCGGCTGGCCGAGCGCTGTGTCGCCCGGGGCGTGCAATTTCGTTTCGGTACGGCCGTCGAGCGGCTGGAGAGCGCCGGCGGCCGCGTCAGCGGGGTGCGACTGGCGGGCGGCGAACGGGTGGTGGCCGATAACTACGTGGTCGCGCTCGGCAGTTACTCGCCGCTGCTGCTGCGACCGCTGGGTATCCGCATCCCGGTCTACCCGGCCAAGGGTTATTCCATCACCGTGCCGCTGGGCGCGACGAGCATCGCGCCCAGTGTGAGCCTGACCGACGACGGCGCCAAGCTGGTGTTCTCGCGCCTCGGCAGCCGCCTGCGGGTGGCGGGCACGGCCGAGTTCACCGGCTACGATACTTCCATCAATGCGGCGCGCTGTGCGGCCATCGTGCGCCGCACGCGGCTGCTGTTTCCGCAACTCGGCGAAGCGGGCGACATCGACTACTGGGCCGGATTGCGTCCGGCCACTCCGGGCAACGTGCCCGTGGTCGGTGCTACGTCCCTGGCCAATCTTTTCATCAACACCGGCCATGGCACTCTGGGGTGGACCATGGCCTGTGGCAGTGGCGCGCTCCTGTCCGACCTGGTGACGGGGCGGCCGCCGAGCGTCGATCCTGCGCCCTACGCGGCTAGCTAACGAACCGCGGGCTCCATCATCTCGGCGGCGTCGACGAAGTGGAAGCGGCCGCGGCCGTTCTGCTTGGCGCGGTACATCGCGTGGTCGGCCTGACGCAGCAGCATGTCGGGCTCGGCGTCGTCGAAGGGATAGATGGCGATGCCGATGCTGGCGGAAACCTTGAGCTGCAGCCCGCCGATGTTGATTGGCGCGGTCAGATCCTCCATCACGCGCATCAGGACGATCTCGCACTCTTCGACGGTATTGAGTTCCGACAGCAGCAGGACGAACTCGTCGCCGCCCAGGCGCGCGGCCGTGTCTTCGGCGCGGATGGCGCCGCGCAGGCGTTGCGCGACCTGCATCAGCAGCTGGTCGCCGGTTTCGTGGCCGTAACTGTCGTTGATCGGCTTGAAGCCGTCGAGGTCAAGGAAGCATACCGCCAGCAGCTGCTCATGCCGCCGGGCATGGGCGATCGCCAGCTCCATGCGGTCGGCCAGCAGCGAGCGATTGGGCAGGCCGGTGAGGACGTCGAAGTTGGCGAGCCGCTCCAGGTAGTGCTGGGTTTGCTTGAGGTCGGTGATGTCGGCATAGACGGCGACATAGTGGGTGACCTTGCCCGCGGGGTTCTTCACGGCGCTGATGTTGAGGATGCCGGCATAGGGTTCGCCGTTCTTCTTGACGTTCCAGATTTCGCTGCGCCATTCGCCGCTCTGGTCGAGGGCGCGCCACATGCCATCGTAGAAGGTCTTGTCGTGGCGCCCCGACTTCAGCACCGCCGGCGTCCTGCCGCACAGGTCGTCCAGGCTGTAGCCGGTATGGCGGGTGAAGGCGTTGTTGACGCTGATGACGTGCTGCGCGGCATCGGTGATGAGGATGCCTTCCTGGGTATGCTCGAAGACGCTTGCCGACAGGCGCAGCGCCTCGGCCGCGCTTTCCTGCTCGTGCATGGCGGCCAGCAGCCGGCGCGTCAGCCAGAAACCGGCCAGCAGCGCGATTCCGATGACCAGCAGGGCACGCAAGGCGTTGCCGCGCCAGTTGGCGAGGATGGCATCCTTGGTCTGGTTGGAATTGATGACGATAGGATAGGAGCGCAGGGTCGCATAGCTGTAAAGACGCAGCTGGTTGTCGGATATCGAACGGGTCTCGAAGCTGCCGTGGTCGGATTTGGGCAGGGACGTCGCGAACAACACTGTTCGGGCGAAGCTCTTGCCGACGACATCCTCGACATGTGGCTGTCGCAGCAGCAGGATGCCGTCGCTGCGGAACACGCTGACGCCGCTGCCGGGAAGGTGCAGCACTTTCTGGTACAACTCCTGGAAGTAGCCGGGATGCATGCGGGCGAAGACCACGCCGCTGAAGACCCCGTTGCGGTCGACGATGGGGCGGGTCAGCACCACCGTCCATTCATTGTCGCGGCGGCTCTTGACCGGCATGCTGATGTACATTCCGCTGCGCGGGTTCGCCTGCAGGAACTTGAAGTACTCGCGATCGCCGAGAAAGATTGGCGCGGTCGGATACTGGGCGCTGTCATTGACGATGTTGCCGGCCGTATCGACTACCGCGATCGCGCGGATCTGTGGCAGGGCGGTGGCATAGGCCTTGAGCGCCTGATGGATCTCAGACGTGGTCCAGTCGGTGTTGCGCCCGACTGTGTGCACGACGTCGGTCAGCGCCAGGTCGACCGACTGTAGCGAGCGTTCCAGTTGTTCCGCCAGCGCGAAGTTGAGGGTAGCCAGCCGATCACCAGCGTCTGCCAGAGCCTGCTGGCGTTCGTGCCAGATGTTCGCACCGACGAAAACCGCAATCAGCAGGCCGAGGACGATGCTGGAGAGGAGCAGGAACCTGCTGGCTTTCATCGCATTCCCGAATTGGGCATGGAGCCGCTGCGCGGCCCTATGCCAACATGATACCCCGCCACCCGGACGGCGGGTTAGCCTGGCTCAGTGCAGGTGGCGGGGTGCGGCCTCGGCCTGTTCCTCGGGAAGCTCGGCATGCACCGGCTCGCCCTCGGGGTTGGGGTAGAGCGGGGCGCCGCAGTCGTCGCAGTATTCGAGCGGAAAGCGGTGGTCGAGCATCAGCACCTCGGTGATGCCGGCCTCGCGCAGCACGGCCTCGATCTGGGTCGCGGTGTCGCTGGCATCGTCCTCGCTGTCGAGCATCGGCCAGACCACCCCGTGGATGACGTCGCTGGCATCGATCCTGGTGAAGCCGATGCGGTATTCCTCGAGCTCGTGGTCGTAGTAGGGGGCGACGATGGCGCGCAGTTCGCTTGCCGCCAGGTTCAGCGTGGTCTGCAGGAAGGCCACCGCGGCGCGCAGCGAGTAGGGGCGCGAGGCGCGGTCGGCCTCGCGCGCGGCGGCATGGTAGGCCTGCGGCAGCAACAGTTCGGTGGCGCAGGCCGGCAGCAGCGGGCGGATCGCCTCGCCGCCCTGGGCACGCCAGTGCTTGAGGGCATCGGAACGGCTGCCGTCATCCTCCTGCCAGCGGAACATAGGCGCGCCGCGGGGGGCGGCCACTGCGCCGAGCAGGTAGCGAGTGTCGGAGAGGAAGGGCACCGTCTCGGCCATCTGCTGGGCATCGAGCTTGAGGTCGCGGCCGTGCAGCGCGGCCTTGGCCAGTTTTTCGGCGAGCTGGACGGTGTCGCAGTAGCTTTGCGGCAGCTGGTCCGGGCTGAACAGGAAGTCGGCCAGTCCGAGTTTGGCCTCGCGCGCCAGGACGTGGCCATGCAGTTGGGCCCGCAGGCTGGCAAGGTTGTCGGCGGCGACCGGGCCCGAGGGAATGGTGAAGCGCGACCAGGCCAGGACCGGTACGGCGATCAGCAGCACGTCGGCGGTTTCGGCGCGGCGGATCTCGCTGCAGGACTCGACCATGTCGGCCAGTTCGTCGTAGGCGCGGCCGCCTGCGGCGTAGAGGTGGTCGAGCGCGGCGTTGAGGGCGGCTTCGTCGTTGTCGGTGAGCAGGCGCTCGACCACGCTGCCGAGGCGGGCTTCCCAAAAGGCGTCCTCGAGGCGGCTGGCGGATTGCGACAACTGGCCGGCGAGGCGGATCAGCTGCTCGGTGTCGGGGGTCTGCTTGGTGCGGCGGGAGAAGCGCGTGCGTTTCATGGGAACTTGGGGCAGGGAGCGAAGAGCAATTCTATCGCACGGGCCGAAAGACCCTGCTGCCCCTGCTAGAATGTTGCAGTTTTGTTACAACGCGGATCCACCATGTTCTCCAAGCTGATGCCCCAGGAGGGCAAGTTTTTCGACCTCTTCAACGCTCATGCCGAGCTGATCGTCAAGGGGGGGCGGGAACTGGCAGCCTTGGTCGACGACCTGGTCGACAACAAGGACGGCGTCGCAGCCCATGCCAAGGCCATCGACGAGATCGAGACTCAGGCCGACAAAATCACCCACGACACCATCGCGCTGCTGCACACGACCTTCAATGCGCCGCTCGACCGCGACGAGATCCACAAGCTCATCACCAACATGGACGACATCCTCGATCTGACCCAGGACGTTGCCCAGTCGATCTATCTCTACGACGTGCGCCGTCTCACCCAGGAAGCCTGCCACCTCTCTGACATCTGCGTCTCCTGCTGCGAGAGGGTCCGTTCGGCGGTGCTGCTGCTCGACAACATGGACAACGGCCCGGCCATCCTCAAGACCTGCGAGGAGATCAGCCGTCTCGAGTCCGACGCCGACCGCGCCATGCGCACCGGCATGGCCAAACTGTTCCGCGAGGAGCAGGATGCCCGCCAGCTAATCAAGTACAAGGAACTCTACGAGTTGCTCGAGTTGATCACCGACCGCTGCGAAGAGGTGGCGAACATCATCGAAGGCATCGTCCTCGAGAATTCCTGACCCAGCCATGTCGGGTCTCGAAATCAGTCTGGGCGTCATCATCATGCTGGTGCTGCTGGCACTGGTGTTCGACTTCATGAACGGCTTTCACGATGCCGCCAACTCCATCGCCACCATCGTTTCCACCGGCGTACTCAAGCCGCAACACGCCGTGGCGTGGGCAGCCTTCTTCAACGTCGTCGCCGTCTTCATCTTCCAGCTCAAGGTAGCCGCCACCATCGGCAAGGGCACCATCGATCCGAACATCGTCGACCATTACGTCATCTTCGGCGCCCTGGTCGGCGCCATCGCCTGGAACATCATCACCTGGTACTACGGCATTCCCTCGAGCTCCTCACACGCACTGATCGGCGGTCTGGTCGGCGCGGCGGTTGCCAAGGCCGGCACCGGTTCGCTGATCTGGAGCGGTGTCGGCAAGACGGTGCTGTTCATTTTCATCGCGCCAACGCTCGGCTTCCTGCTCGGGAGCGCGCTGATGGTCGGCGTCGCCTGGCTGTGCAACCGCACCACGCCGCGCAAGGTGGACAAGCTGTTCCGCCGCCTGCAACTGGTGTCGGCCTCGCTCTACAGCCTGGGCCACGGCGGCAACGACGCGCAGAAGACCATCGGCATCATCTGGATGCTGCTGCTCGCCGCCGGCACCCTCGAACAGGGCGAGGCGGTGCCGATCTGGGTCATCGCCTCCTGCTACCTGGCGATGGGCCTGGGCACCATGTTCGGCGGCTGGCGTATCGTCAAGACCATGGGCCAGAAGATCACCAAGTTGCGTCCGGTCGGCGGCTTCGCCGCCGAAACCGGCGGCGCGATCACATTGTTCATGTCGACGGGCCTGGGCATCCCCGTCTCGACCACCCACACCATCACCGGTGCCATCGTCGGCGTCGGCTCGACCCGCGGCACCCGCAACGTGCGCTGGGACGTGGCCGGCAGCATCGTCTGGGCCTGGGTCCTGACGATTCCCGCCACGGCGCTGATTTCCGCCATCGCCTGGTGGCTGGGTCGCATGCTGTTCTGATCGGCGTTGAATCCCTGTCAGTCCTGCGGCGCCTGCTGCGCCACCTACCGCGTCTCTTTTTACTGCGGTGAACTCGACGAAATGGGCGGCTGTGTGCCCGCTGCGCTGACCGAGCAGGTGACACCGGTGATGGCCTGCATGCGCGGCACCGGCGCCGCCCCGGTGCGCTGCACCGCGCTGCGAGGCGAGATCGGGCGGGAAGTTTCCTGCGCCATCTACGAATTCCGCCCCAGCCCCTGCCGCGAGTTCGGGCCGCTGGCCGCCGTCGGCCAGGGCGACGATGCTTGCAACGACGCGCGGCGCCGCCACGGCCTGCCGCCGCTCGGCGCGTGAAACCACCGGCGGTCCTCTTCGGCGCCTTCGACCGCCACAACCTCGGCGACATCCTGCTCGCGGCGATGGCTGCGGTCGATCATCGAAACGCAGCCTGCGCGGGCCTGGTCGAGCGCGAAATGTCACCCTTCGGCGGGCCGCGCGTCGCGGCGCTCACTTCCTTCAAGGAGCCAATCACCCTGATCCACGTCGGCGGCGAGCTGCTTGACTGCGACGCGGAACAGGCGGCTTACATGCTCGGCAAACCCGACCTGCGCTGGGGACGCCTGGCGCCCTATGTTGTCGGCAAGCGCGATTTGCCGCCAGGCTCCAGGGTCGAATTCCATGCCGTCGGCGGCGTCGGCCTCGCCGCGCGCGATGCCGACTTTCGCGAGGAGGTCCTCGCCGCGTTGCGTGATGCCGATGTCCTGACGGTGCGCGACCGCGTCACGCAGGCGTTCCTCGCCGCCGCCGGCATCGCGGCGCCGTTGGTGCGCGATCCGGTGACGGAAATCGCCCGGCGCTTCGGGGCGCACATCCACGGCCGCAGGTCGCCGCGGCCGGACTACCTCGCCGTGCAGTTCGCCGCCGAGTGCGGCGACGACGCCACGCTGGCGGCTATTGGCCGCGGCCTCGACCGCATCGGCCTGCCGGTGGTGCTGTTCCGCGCCGGCGCCGCGCCCTGGCACGACGACCTCGAGACCTACCAGAGGCTTGCATCGCGGCTTGGCGTGCCCATAGAAATTTTCGAGTCGCTCGACGTCCGCGACATCTGTGCGCTGATTGCCTCGAGCCGCGGCTGTATCGCCACCAGCCTGCATGCGCGCATCGTCGCCGAGGCTTTCGCCGTACCCGCCCTCAGTCTCGAACGAGAACCCGGTGAAGCGCAAAAGCTGCGGGCTTATCTGAGGACATGGTCGGCTGCCGCGGTGCCGCTCGATCCCGCGACATTCGCCGCCGAGCCACTGAACTTCCCTGCGAAAATGCCGGCATGAATCCCCGTGTAGCCCCCGGCCCTGCCGCCTTCGCCCTGATGGTGCTGCTCTGCGCGATCTGGGGCTTCCAGCAGGTCGCGATCAAGGTCGCCGGCACCGCGGTGAGCCCGCTGCTGCAGGTTGGTCTGCGCTCGGGCCTGGCCGCGGTGCTGGTCTATCTGTGGATGCGGCTGCGCGGCCAGTCTTTGGTCGGGCGCGACGGGTCCTTCAGGCCTGGGCTGCTGGCCGGCGCGCTGTTCGCGCTCGAGTTCATCTGCATTTTCGTCGGTCTGGGCTACACCAGCGCCTCGCGCATGGTGGTGTTCCTCTACACCGCGCCGTGCTTCACCGTGCTCGGCCTGCATCTCTTCGTGCCGGGCGAGAAGATAGGCTGGCGCCAGGGGGCGGGCGTGCTGCTGGCCTTCCTCGGCATCGCGTTCGCGTTCGGGGAGGGGAGCGGAGCAGCCAGCACCATGCCGCAACGCTGGATTGGCGACCTGCTCGGACTCCTTGCTGCGATCTTCTGGGCCGCGACCATCGTCGTGGTGCGCGGCTCCCCGCTGGCCCGCATCAGCGCCGCCAAGGTGTTGCTCTACCAACTCGCGGTGTCGGCGGTGGTGGCGCTGCCCCTGTCCTGGCTTGCGGGGGAGGAAGGCCTCAAGGGGGAATTGACGCCGGCGGTGCTGCTGGCGCTGCTCTATCTCGGCGTGGTGGTGGCCTTCGCCAGCTACCTCGCCTGGTTCTGGCTGCTGACAAAGTACCTCGCCAGCCGGCTGATGGTGTTCGCCTTCCTCACGCCGCTGTTCGGCGTCGCCTTCGGCGTTCTGCTGCTGAGCGAGCCGATGAGCCTGTTGTTCGGGCTGGCGGCGACACTGGTGGTGGCCGGCATCGTCCTGGTGAACGCGCCGGCATCTAAAACCCCCACCCCCCGCCCACCGCTCAGGCGGGGGTGACGGGTGTTCGCCGTCCGTGGGGCGGCTCCGGTTTTATGGCTGAGCCCGGCTCGGGGCGGCCCGTCGCCGGGCTGGCTACTTACTTGCCGGTGTAGCGCTGGGGCTTGCCGTTCACGATCTGCACGCGGTCGCCGGCGGCGAAGCCGGGGTGGGTGTCGGACTCGTAGTTGGTCGTCTGACCATTGTCCATCTTGACCGTGACGGTATAGACATCCTTGCTCTTCGTCTTCTTCTCGACCTGGTGGCCGGCATAGGCGCCGCCCGCTACGCCGGCGACGGTGGCGACGGTGCGGCCCGTGCCCTGTCCGATCTGGTTGCCGATGAGGCCGCCGACGACGCCGCCGGCGACTGCACCGACGCCGCTGCCCTTACCCTCCTGCGCGGTCTTGTTGACGCTTTGGACCTTGCCGCAATCGGGCTTGCAGGCATCGGCCTGGGCGACGGTGGGAACGGCCGCGGCCGCACACAAAACAAGGAATGCTCCGATCCGGCGGTGGAATGAGGACATGATGATTCTCCGGTGGTTGATCACGCCTTGCGATTATTCCACAACGGGAACGCGATCAACGGACTTGCAGTTCCTGACAACCTCCGCGGCGTGCGATCTGCCGTGGCGCCAGAGCCGACTTTTCCCGGCCGCTATCCGGGCGGGGCTTCGAAAAGGCTGACTGCCGCGTCCATCTGGTACAGCAGGTGGTCGCTGATGAAGGACACCACGCGCGCACCCCGCCCGCGCCGCTCACTCGGTCTTCGCCTCGCCGCCGAGGGCGGGCAGCAGGTCGTCGAGCAGGCGCGCCACTTCGCCGCTCATCAGGGTGAAGTCGAGGTCGAACTGCTCGTCGGCATTCTCGGCGTTTTCCGCCTGCTCGCGGATGATGTCGAGAAAGCCGAGGCGCTTGATCTGCAGCTTTTCGGTGAGGACAAAGGAAACGCGGTCGGCCCAGGTCATGCCCAGCTTGGTGGCGATCTTGCCACTGGCGATGTGGGCGCGGATTTCTTCGCCCTCGAGCGCGTGGTGGGCGTAGCGGATGGTGGCATTGGCTTGCGCGGCCGAGCGCAGTTCGAGATCCTGATCGACGCTGAAACCGGCGGGTGCTTCGCCTCCGGCCAGCCAGTCGGTCATCGCCGTGGTCGGCGACAGCTGGGTGTTGAGCGGGCGCAGCGGCATGCCGGGCAGGGCGCGCGACAGCACCTCGATGAATTCCTCCGCCTTGGCATCCGAGCCGGCGTCGAGCACCAGCCAGCCGTGAGTGGGGTCGATCCAGCACCAGGTGGTGCGCCGCCGGGTGAAGGCGCGCGGCATCAGTTCCTGGGTCACGTGGTCGCGCAGGTCGCGCAGCTCCTTGCGGCCGACCTTGCGCCCCTGTTCGGCCTCGATCCTGGTCGCGCGCTCCTGCGTCGCTTCACGCACCACCGAGGCCGGCAGCAGTTTCTGTTCGACCCCGAGCGCCAGCAGCCAGCAGCGATTGACGGCGTGGACGAACTCGCCGTCGTAGCGCGGATAGACCCAGCCGCGGCTGACCATGTCCTGGCTGCCGCAACGTACGAGCGGATGGGTGGAAAGTTCCTGCGCGAGGCGGGCGGCATCCATGTCCCAGTCGCGGGACAGGCGGTAGATACGGAGGTTGCGAAACCACATGACGGTAGCGTGCCTTGGCTGTATGGACCGGCGGCATTCTACTGTGCCGCCGTACCGCCGAAAGGGCTTTATGCCGACCGGAATGGCGTGTCGGCGGCAGCTGCTTCCAGGTGGTCGTCGATGGCCCGCCGCTCGCGGCCGAAAAAGTCGGCGACAGCGGCACGCAGGCGCGGTTCGCCGACCCAGTAGGCCGACCAGGTCCGCGTTGGCAGGAAGCCGCGATTGACCTTGTGCTCGCCGCCGGCGCCCGGTTCGAACAGTTGCAGGCCCTCGCGCAGGCAGTAATCGATGCCCTGGTACTGGCACAGCTCGAAGTGCAGGCAGTCGGCTTCTTCGTCGGCGCCCCAGTGGCGGCCGAACAGGGTGTCATTGTTGCGATAGCAGATGGCCGAGGCAATCGCGTCCTCGCCGCGAAAGGCGATGAAAACGACGAAGCGTCGCCCCAGTCCGGCGGCGACATCGCGGAAGAAGCCCTCGCTGAAGGCATGCGGCGTGCCGTAGCGTTCGAAGGTCGTGCGGTAGTGGCGGTGGATCGCCCGCCACAGTTCATCCTCGCTCGCGTGGAGTTCGTCGCCGTGGCGTACCTCGACACGGATGCCCTGTTCGGCGACGCGGCGGCGCTCACGCCGCACTTCCTTGCGCCGCTTGGAAGTCAGCGCATCGAGGAAATCGTCGAAGTCGCGCCAGTCGCCGCGCTGCCAGTGGTACTGGACGATGGGCCGCACGAGACATCCGGCCTCCTCGAACAGGACGAGATCCCCGGCGCGGGCGTAGAGGACCTGCCACATCGAGATGCCATCGGCGTTGGCTTGGTCGATGGCTGCCGCGACGAGCGCGCGGCTGGTCTCCGCCGGCGCTCCCGGGCGCAGCAGGACGCGCGGCCCAGTCGCCGGCGTGTAGGGTATGCCGGTGACCAGCTTGGGGTAGTAGGCGTGGCCGAGCTGGCGCCAGGCCTGGGCCCAGCCGTGGTCGCGCGAGAAGTCGCCGAAGGAGTGGGTTCGGCGGTACAGAGGCATCAATCCGAGCAACTCGCCGTCGGCAGCGCGTGCCGCGACGTGGCTGGGCTGCCATGCCATGGGCCGTGCAGCCGCGCCGTGGATCTCGGCCGCCTCGAGGAAAACCGGGTTCAGGAAAGGGTCGCCGCCGCTGTCGAGCGCCCGAGTGTCGTCGCCGAAGTCGGAAAAAGCGGGGTAGGTGGCGATTTTCACGGGTGAGCGCAAAAGCGGGCGGGGTGGCAAGGGTAAACTGCCAGCCTCAGCCTGCGGCAGTCCATTCCATGTGCGGTCGTTACGTCCTCAATGCAAGCCCCGCCGATCTTGTCCGACGCTTCGGCCTCGCCGAATGCGCCGACTTTTCCGCGCGCTACAACATTCCGCCCGGCACCGACATCCCGGTGATCCGCGTCTCGCCCGCGGGCGAGCGCGTGCTGCACCTGCTGCGCTGGGGGTTGATCCCGCACTGGGCCAAAGACCCGGCGATAGGCGCGAAGCTGAACAATGCGCGCGGCGAATCGGTGGCCGGGAAGCCTTCGTTTCGCGACGCCTTTCGCCGTCGCCGCTGCCTGATCCCGGCCTCTGGCTTCTACGAGTGGAAGGCCCCGCGTGAGGGCGGCAAGGCCAAGCAGCCGTACTACATCAGCCTCGCCTCGGGCGAGCCGCTGGCCATGGGCGGCCTGTGGGAGTCGTGGCAGGCGCCCGACGGCAGCATCGTGCGCACCTGCTGCGTCGTCACCACGACGCCGAATGAACTCATGGCACCGATCCATGATCGAATGCCGGTGATCGTCGCGCCAGATCATTGGCAGGAGTGGCTGGCGGGACCCGCCGAAGCGGCGCTGCCGCTGGTCGCACCCCTCGCCGCCGCCGGCATGCGGGCCTGGCCTGTGAGCCGCCGCGTCAGCAAGGCCGGCGACGATGCTGCCGAACTGATCCTTCCCATCGAAATCCAGGCAACGGAGTGACACCATGACACCGCTCGACATCGACATCGTCTCGGATGTCGTCTGCCCCTGGTGCTTCGTCGGCAAGCACCGGCTGGCACGCGCGCTCGAACTGTTGCGGGCCGAGCGGCCGGACCTCGCCGTCACCGTGCGCTGGTTGCCCTTCTTCCTCAATCCCGGCACGCCGGCCGAGGGCGAACCCTACCGTCCATTCCTCGAGAAGAAGTTCGGCGGCGCGGCCGCGGTCGAGGCGTTGTGGGAACGCGTGCGCGCCGCCGGGCGCAGCGTCGGCCTCGAGTTGGCCTTCGAGAAGATCAGCGTGCGTGCCAACACCCTGCAGGCGCATCGCCTGCTGCACTGGGCGCAGCAACGCGGCGACGCCAATGAACTGGTCGAAAGGCTGTTCGCCGCGCATTTCCAGAATGGGGAGCATATCGGCGATGCCGCCGTCCTGCAGCGCATCGCCGTTGAATGCGGTCATCCGGCGACCGACGTCGCTGCCTACCTGGCGTCCGATGCCGACGCCGACGCGGTGCGGGCGCAGGAGCGGCGCGCGCGCGAAATCGGCGTGTCGTCAGTGCCGACTTTTTTCTTTGGCGGCAAAGATGCGCTGTCCGGTGCAGAAACGCCGGAGTTGCTCGCCGACGCCATCCGCCGCCACCTCAGTGATACCGCCGCTGTCTGAGCGCAGCGCCAACGTAACAAATCCGTCGATCTCCCGACCACCGCCGACGCAGCGAGCGAGGAGATTCGCCCTAAGCGCTATCTTCGACTGTAGAACCCTGGGTAGCCGACTGATAGCTCTGGGTGTACATGTCGAGCATCTGCTGTGCCTGTTTCGACTTGTATACCGTCGTGGCCAGTTCATCGACCTCGGGATTCTGGGAGGCGGCAGCGATAGCCACAGGCGAGCGCTGCGAGCCGCCATTTCCGGTCGTATCCTCCGGTGGTTTCGACACTTGGGTGTAAGTGTCCAGCATGCGTTGCGCCTGTTGCCCCATGTAGATGTTGGTAGCCACCTGGTCGACCTGGGTATTGTCGGATACCGCCGCAACCGCGACGGGATTCGAGGTGATGGACCTCGCCGCAGCGAGTTTCTTAGCCTCGTCCGAAAGCGAGACATCCGGCGCCTGTGGTTGCGTCGGCAGCTGCGAAGGTTTTTCTGCACGAGGCCGGATGTCCGGCGTCATGAGGCTTTGCGGGGTACCGCTGCCTATGGAAGAGATCATTTGGCCAACCTCCGACAGATATACGACGTTTCAAGTATAGAGCGGATCGCCGATTCCGCCAGCAGGCCCTAACGTGCGGCGCTGGCAACGCGCTCCTCGCGCAGCCGCGCCAGCTTGGCCTTGAGCTCGGGCAGCACCGCCGCGACGGCCTTCTCCCCTTCGAGCACGGCGAGGTGGCGATCCTTGAAATCGGTGGCGCGAATTTCCGGCGTTTCGGGACGGACGACGATATCGGCCCCGGGCAGTTCGTGGTTCTTGATGTTCTGGCCCATGATGGCGAAGGTCTGCAGCAGCACGTCGAAGGTGCTCTGGGTCTTGCCGTGCAGCGGCTTCTGCGAGATATCCACGGCAATGACGAAATCGGCGCCGAGCGAGCGGGCGATGCGCACCGGCACCGGGCTCACCAGCCCGCCGTCAACATATTCGCGGCCGTTGATGGCGACCGGCTGGAACACGCCCGGCACGCTGCTCGAGGCGCGCACCGCCATGCCGGTGTCGCCGGTGCGGAACACCACGGCCTCGCCACTCTTGAGGTCGGTGGCTACCGCGGCGAAGGTCTTGCCCAGCTTCTCCAGCGGACGCCCGCCGACGGCGCGATTGACGAAAGCCTGCAGCGCCTCGCCCTTGAGCACGCCGCGGTCGGGCAGCGACCAGTCGCTGAACTGGTTTTCCTCCATCTGCAGGGCGAGCTTCTGCAGTTCGAAGCCGCTCTTGCCGGCGGCATAGAGGGCGCCGACCACGGCACCGGCGCTGGTGCCGACGACGATGTCGGGCACGATGCCCTGGGCTTCGAGCGCCTTGATGACACCGATGTGGGCGAAGCCGCGGGCGGCACCACCGCCGAGCGCGAGGGCCAACTTTGGGGGCGGGACGCGGCGGCGCAACGGTCGCAACCGTTGGCGCCGGCTCGGGTTTCAGGATGCCGACGCAGCCGGCCAGCGGCAGAATGGACAGGGTGGCGACAACAAGGGCAGGGAGGCCGGCGAGGAGCCGGCGGCGGTGCGGATTCATGCGGAGAATGTGCGGGTGGGCAATAAGGTCAGGCGTAGGCCGCCAGCGCCGTGGAAAGTTCCCGCTGCACGGCTTCGCGCAGTGATTTCGGTGCCACGACCTCGACGCCGGAACCGTGACGCAGGATGTCCATGACCAGTTCGGTCGGGTTGGAGTAGGGCAGCTCAAGCAGGTAGTGGCCGGCGGCGTCGGTCGCGGATTTCTGCTGCGGATGCCATTGCTCGCTGGCGACCCAGCGGGCGCTCTCCGGCGTGAAGCGCAGCTTGGCCCATTGCACGTTGGCCCCTGAAAAAATTCCGTAGCCGGAGCCCAGCGTCGCGTCGAGGTCGCGCTTGGGCACTTCCTTGGCGCGTCGCTCGAGGGGCGCCGCATGGCGGATGGCATCGACGGCAAAGCTGCGGATTTCCTCGCGCAGATGGCACCAGGCGTCGAGATACCAGTTGTCGCGGTAATGGACCAGGCGCTGCGGCGATACTTCGCGCTCCGTCTCCTCGTCGCGGGCGCGGTTCCAATGCCGAATCAGCAGACGGCGGCGCTTGAGCAGCGTCGAGGCGATCAGCTCGAACCACTCGAGGTCGGAGCGGCGCTTGGCGGCATGGAGGATGCGGATGCGGCGGGCGACCTCTTCGGGGGCGGCCTCCTGGCTGCCGAGCAGGCTCTTCAGCCGCGTCTGCAGCGGCGCGATGTGCGGACCGAGCAGGCCGGGCTGCACTTCCTCCAGCAGGTTCTGCATGGTCAGCAGCGCGAGGATCTCGGAGGCGTTGAACCAGAGCCCGGGCAGTTCGAAGCGGGGCGCATGCGCACCCGCCGCCGCGAAGTGATAGCCGTTGTTGTCGCGGTCGTAGGCGATGGGAGCGTGCAGCCGGTCGCGCAGGTATTGCAGGTCGCGCTTGACGGTGGCGCGCGAGACGCCGAGGGTCGCCTGCATCTGCTCGAAGGTGGCGAAGCGACGCTCGTGCAGCAGCTGTTCGATTTTGTAGAAGCGCTCGGTGCGGTCCATGGGGTGGTGTGGCTCAGTAAATGAGCCTGCAGTATGGCACGCGCGGCGCTCGTAAACGCGAACCGCCCGGCCGGAGGTGAACTCCGGGCGGGCGGCTGGGGTGATGCGGGATTACTTCTTCTTGGCGGCTTTCTTGCCGGCTACGGCTGCCTTGAAGGTGGCGCCGGCCGAGAACTTCGGCACGGTGGTGGCCGCGATCTTGATGGCGGCGCCGGTCTTCGGGTTCTTGCCGGTACGGGCGGCGCGCTTGGACGACTTGAAGGTGCCGAAGCCGATCAG
The DNA here is from genome assembly GCA_963709555.1 of uncultured beta proteobacterium. Taxonomy (GTDB): domain Bacteria; phylum Pseudomonadota; class Gammaproteobacteria; order Burkholderiales; family Rhodocyclaceae; genus Sulfurisoma. The sequence continues at coordinate 520,333 of CAVPWR010000003.1, forward strand.
GGCAACGGTATCGCCTTTGGACACGGTCTTGACAACGGCGCCGATGACGGCGGCCAGGACACGCTCGGCGGCGGCCTTGCTGATGTCGGCTTCCTTGGCGGCAATTTCAATCAGTTCCGATTTGTTCATGCAAATTCCTCCGGTATGAATATCAGGTATGGCGCTGAGCCGAGGCCATTCTATACCCGCTCCCGCGAGGATTTGTGGGGGTTCTTGCAAATTGTCTTGAAAATTGTTTCTTGTGCGCTGCCACAAGACAACACCGCGCAGGCGAGTGCCGGCGGTACTTCGGCGGTAGCATGGCGAGGACCCGGATTGATTTTTCCGGCCGCCGGAGCGGAATGGGAGGGCATCATGATGTGGATGGAACACGCAGTCGCGGTGGGTTGCGCCGAGGGGCGGGCTGTCCGGCCGGGCTGGCGGCGCCTGGCCGTGCGCTGGTTGTGGACGCTGTTGCTGGTGTGCGTCGCGCTGCCGGCGGGCGCGACGCCGGCAGCGCCCGAGGAGGGCTTCGACTACGACGTGGTCGAGCCGGCGCCGTCGCGCGTTGCCGGCGACGGCCGGGTCGAGGTCGCCGAATTCTTCTGGTACCAGTGTCCGCACTGCAATGCGCTGACCGCATTGATCGAACCCTGGGCGCAGCGCCAGCGCCAGCGCGTCCGCTTCGTCCGCTTGCCGCTGGCGCTGAATGCGGCCTACGCCGCGCAGGACCGGCTCTACTACGCACTCGAGTCACTGGGCATGATCGAGCGTTTGCACGCCACGATCTTCCAGGCGATCCACGAGGATGGCGTCAAGCTCAAGACGTCGCGTCAGATGGCCGAGTTCCTCTCCGAGGAAGGCGTGCCGCAGAAGCGCTTCGAGCAGGCGATGCGTTCTTCCAAGGTACGGGCGCAGGTCGCGCGCGCCCGCGACCTCGCCTCGCACTACAAGGTCTATGAGGTGCCCATGCTGCTGGTCGACGGCCGCTACCTGACTTCGGCGGGGCACGTCGGTGGCAGCCAGGCCGATGCCATTAAAGTCGTCGAATGGCTGGTGCGGCGGGTCGAGGATGAACGGCGGGCTGCCCGGCGTTAGCCCCGTGGCGGCGCTGTGGTGTGGCGCACCCTATTTCGTCAGGGGGCCGAACAGCAGGTTGAGCAGCAGGCTCAGGCAGGAGATGAACAGCGCGACGACAATCGCCGCGCCGAAGCCGGCGACCTGGAAGCCCGGCACCACGGCCGCGACCAGCAGCAGAACGAGGGCGTTGATCACCAGCAGGAACAGCCCCAGCGTCAGCACCGTCAGCGGCAGGGTCAGGATCACCAGCACCGGCTTGACCACGGCGTGGGCGATGCCGAAAAGCAGGCCCGCCACCAGCAGTGATGACAGCGCTTCGTAGCGGACGCTGTCGAACAGTTCGGCGGCGCTCCATAGCAGCAGGGTGTTGAGTCCCCAGAACGTAAAGAATCGCAGCATTCCCATTTCAGGCTCCTTCGCCGATCGTTAGCATCGCGTTCATTTGAGCAGCTTTGCAGCGCTGCGGGCGATCAGCCAGGACATCACGCCGGCGCGGCTTTCCTTGAGGTGGTCGGCAAGGGCATCGAGGCGGTCGACGGTCGCTGCGTCCATCATCAGTTCCACCCGCCTGGCTCCTGTCGCCAGCCGCCGCTCGCGACTGGCAGCCGCCCGCTCGGCCGCGGAAGCCGGTGCCTCGGCGCGCGGACGGCCGCGACGGGACAGCCCCGGCAGGAAGGCCTGCGGGTTGCCGCCCGGCGGCGGTGCGTTCTTCTTGCGCTTGGTGCTTGCCGTCGCCGGCTTGCGCTTTCTTGTGCCAATAAATGCAGCCGGTTCCGGAAAAATCTCAGAGGAAAGCGGCAGCGTCGAAGAGCTGGTTTTAGAGCGGACAGGGCGGACAGTCGTCATGCGAGCTTGAAAATATGAAACCGGATGCGCTTATTCTGTTCGCTTGGTGGTGTCGATGCAAGCCGGTGCCCAAGACACCGGAATCCGGGCATCATCCGCATCCGGACAACCCCATAAGCCCAACCCGAGCGTTAGAAGGTGCAAGTGACCGATCCCCGCAGCGACGAAGCCCTGATGCTCGCCTACCGCGACGGCGATGCGGAAGCCTTCGATTTGCTCTACGGACGCTGGCGCGGCAGGCTCTACCGTTACCTGTTGCACCAGGCGGGCGGGGCGGCGGCAGCGGAAGAGATGTACCAGGATGTCTGGATGAAGGTAATCGGGGCGCGCGGGCATTACGAGGTGACGGCAAAGTTTTCGACCTGGCTGTTCCGCATCGCCCACAATCGCCTGGTCGACCACTGGCGCCGCTCGGGGCGCGAGATCGTCGAGCTGACTGCGGCGGGTGACGCAGCGGATGTGGGCGACGACCCGCCGCCAGATCCGCTGGCCGCGGCCGGCGCTTCGCCCGACGAGACGCCCGAGCGTCGCTGCGAGCGCGGGCAACTGGCGGCCGAGCTGGTCGCCGCCATCGCAGGGCTGCCGGCCCTGCAGCGGGATGCCTTCCTGATGGCCGAGGAGGGCGGCATGACGCTCGAGGAAATCGCGGCGGCCACGGGCACCGGCCGCGAAACCGTGAAAAGCCGGCTGCGCTACGCGCTGGCCAAGTTGCGCACCCAACTGGGACACTGGCGATGACGAACGACACACCCAAGGACGAGGAACTCTCGCGCCTCTATCGCGAGGGCACCGCTGCGGAGCCGGCGCCGGCGCTGGATGCCGCCATTCGTGCCGCGGCACGGGAGGCACTGGCGGTCAGACCGGCACGGCCGCAGCCGTGGTGGCAGCGCTGGCGCCTGCCCGTCGGCGTGTTCGCGACGCTGGTGCTGACCGTTTCCCTTTCCCTGCTGGTCGAGCGGGAACGCGACCGCGAGGCCGCGACGGCGGATGCGCCTGCCGCCGCACGCGCAACGGACGGCGCGGCCGAAAAGTCGGCGCCGCTGCCACAGGTACAGGAACGTGCATCTCCGGCCGCAGCCGCGGAAAACTCGGCGCTGGCGGTACGGCGAGTCGCCCCACCCGCGCCGGCCGAACCGGCAGCTCCCGCAGTTCCTGCAGTTCCCGCTGCTCCCGCAGTTCCCTCGACTCCTTCAGCTCCTGCGGCTGCCAGGGTGGCTGCCCCGCAGCTCGCCGCCCCCGCGGTCAGCAGCGTCCCCGCCACGGCGCCGGCGAGCGAAGCCTTGACTGCCGACGCGGTCAGGCCCCGGCCCGCGGCGGCCGAGGCCGGCGTCTCCGGCCAGGCGGCGGATCGGGCGCCGGCTGCGGCGATGATGAAGCGCGAACTCAAGTCGGCCGCGCCCGCGGTGCTCGCACCCGAAGCGTGGATCGAGGAGATCCGCCGCCTGCAGCGCGAGGGCCGCAACGCCGATGCGCAACGGCAACTGGCCGAGTTCGCCCGGGCCTATCCGGACTTCCGCTTGCCGGAGGATGTGAAGCGCTAAGGGAGCCAGCCGGCGACCGCTTCCTCGTAGGGAGTCAGCCGGCGACCGCTGCATTTTGATGGAGGCCGTTTAACCCCGTTTGCCCGGCCGCCTCGTTCAAGGGAGTGCAAGCCCCCTTTTTCGAGGAGATCATCATGAGCAAACTGCTTACCCTTCTGGCCGCGGCCTGGTTCACCGGCTGCGCCAACATCGCCGACGCCGGCGCAGTCGTCGACGTGTCCGTCATCAACCGCTCCAGCGGCGAGCGCCTGCCGACCTATCGCCATGACGGCCGGCTCTACGTCGCCGGCGGCCCGGGCGACCGCTATGCCGTGGAACTTCGCAACCGCAGCGGCGGCCGCGTGCTCGCCGTGCTTGCGGTCGACGGCGTCAATGTCGTCACCGGCCAGACCGCAGCCCCGGCGCAGTCGGGCTATGTTCTCGATGCCGGGTCGCGGGCCGAGATCAGCGGCTGGCGCAAGAGCATGGACGACGTGGCCGCCTTCTATTTCACTGCGCTGCCCGATTCCTACGCCGCGCGCACAGACCGCCCCGACAATGTCGGCGTCATCGGTGTCGCCGTGTTCCGCGAGCGGATCGAACCGCGCGTCGAGCTGCAGCCGCCTGCCCTGGCCAAGTCGGAAACGCTGGGTGCGGCGCGCGCGGCGCCCGCGGCCCCGGCGGCCGAGGCGTCCGCCATGCAGGAAAGCAAGCGTGCGGTGGTCGAGGACCGCCTCGGCACCGGCCACGGTGAACGCATCGCCGAGGCCACCCGCCATACCGATTTCCGCCGCGCCAGCACTCGGCCGGTCGAGACCATCACGATCTATTACGACTCCTACCGCAACCTGGTCGCGCGCGGCGTGATTCCGTCGGCGCCGCGGCCGCCGCAACCCTTTCCCGGCGGTTTCGTGCCCGACCCGCGCGGCTGAGAGTTATCCGGCCGGCCGCCGCGCCTGCTGCCAGGCCAGCACGACCTGGCCGGCGGCGGCCTGGATGTCGCGATGGCGTTCGGGTGGCAGGGCCTGGCGCAACGCCTCGAACAGCTGCTGCGTCGTCTCCTGCGCCAGCGCCGAGCCCTCGCCCAGCAGGCGAATCTGAATGTGCGCCAGGGCATCGGCGACCAGCCGCCAGCCGACGAGCGGCATCTGTCCGATCAATGCCAGCATCATGCCGCCGAGGCTGCGCATGATCTGCGCGGCCTCCTCGCGCTCGTCGCACGCCGCCATCGCGTGCCACAGGGCGAGGTGGATGTCGCGCCGCAACTCCACCTTGAAGTCGATGGCATGGGTTTCGTTGTGCTCGATGCCGTCGAACTGCTGCTGGAAGCGGGCATCGGCGACGGCATCGAGGCCGTTGCGCAGGGAACCGAGCAGTGCGCTCAGCGCCGGCAGCCCCGTCAGGCCGAAGGCCTGGGCATAGGCCAGGCCCCACTGGTCGATGCCGCTGACCAGCAGCGCCAGGCGCAGGGCACGCCCATCGTCGCTGCTCGCAGCCTGGCTCCACTGGCGGCAGGTGGATTCGAGCTCGGTGGCAGCCGCTGCGAGCGCCGCCATGTCGCCCTCGACGCCGAGCCGGAACAGGCGGGCAAACGCCTCCTGCGCCATGCGCGCGGCCAGCCGCTGCTCCGCCGGCGCCGCCAGCGCGGCAAGGGGATCGTCCGGGATGGCGGGGGCGGTGGTCATGGCGGCGGCGGTGCTGAACGAATGGGGAGCGGCGTTATTATCCCTCACCATGACACCGGACATCCTCGCACCCTTCGCGCTGGCGGCCGCGCTGGCCACCGCGGCCGGCCTGCGCTTCTACGGCGTGGTGTTCTTCGTCGGGCTGCTGGGCAGCCTCGGCGTCATCGCCTTGCCGGGCCAGCTGCAGTTGCTGACCCATCCCGCCGTGATCGCGATCTCCGGGCTGCTGTTCGCCCTGGAGTTCATGGCCGACAAGGTGCCGCTGTTCGACTCGCTATGGGACGTGGTCAATACCTTCGTCCGCATCCCCGGCGGGGCCGCGCTGGCGGCGCTGGCGCTGGCCAACCAGGATAGCGGCCTGGTCGCCGCCGCGGCGCTGCTGGGCGGGCTGCTGGCCGGGGGCACGCATGTCGCCAAAATGGGCACGCGCGCCACGCTCAACCTGTCTCCCGAGCCGTTCAGCAACTGGATCGCCTCCTTCACCGAGGACGGGCTGGGCTTCGGCCTGCTGCTGCTGGCCATCCTCCATCCGCTCGCCTTCCTGCTCGCCCTGGTGGTGTTCCTGATCGTTCTCGTCTGGCTGTTGTCGAAAGTCGCCCGGCTCGGCATCGGGGCGATACGCCGCCGGCTTTCGGTCAGCCCCGGCCCGTAGCGCCGCCGATGCCTGCGCCCAAGCCCTGGTTCGTCTACCTGATCGAATGTGTCGACGGCAGCATCTACACGGGAATCGCCGTCGATGTCGACGCCCGTTACGCGGCCCACGCGGCGGGCAAGGGCGCCCGCTACACCCGCTCGCACCCGCCGTTGCGGCTGCTGGCGAGCGAAGCGCACCCGGACCGCTCATCGGCAGCGAAGGCCGAGCACCGCATCAAGCAGCTGACACCCGCGGAGAAGCGCGCCTACGCCGCGCGACTGAGCCCGGCCGCCGCTCGGCCGGGGTAGCGCCTCAGCGCTCTGCGCCTTGCGCCGTGTAGCGCAATTGCGCCAGGTCGTAGCCTTGCGCCACCGCGGCCTTGAGCGCGGCATCGAGCAGTTCCTTCGGCAGCTGCGGCGTGCGCGACAGCACCCACAGGTATTTCCGGTTCGGATTGCCGACCACCGCCCAGCGGTAGTCGGCATCGAGCCCGATAACCCAGTAGTCGGAGCGGAAGGGCCAGAAGAAAGATACCTTGAGCCGTGCGTTGTTGCCGCCCTCGACCACGGTCGCCTTGCCCCGGGCCTCGTCGAAGCCGCTGTCGGTGCGGCAGCGGTTGGTGACGGAAACGTCGCCGTCGGGCGTCAGCGCGTATTCGGCTGTCGTGTCGCCGATGCAGTTGCGCTGGAAGAACATCGGGAAGGCGGCGATCTCGAACCACTTGCCGGCGTAGCGGGCCAGATCGACCTGGGAGACTGCGGCCACGGCCGTCTCGGCCCGGACGGGCAGAGGCAGGCAGGCGAGGATGGCGAAGAGAAGGCGGATGGTCGTGGCGTAGGTCATGGCTCAAGCTTAACCGAAACACAGGTCATCGGGCACGCCCTGGCGCTCCCGCCAGCTTGCCATCTGCCGTTCGGCGCGGCGGACTGCTAAGCTAGACCGGTAGCGTCCAAGCGGTGGAGCTTCGTCGAAGCCTACCCCGCCATCTGAAGTCGCAGAAAGGAAACCTGCATGAACGCCAGGCAATTGCAGCGCGTCATCCCCTCGGTGCCGACGTCCGACGGCGCGGGCGTCAAGCTGCGCCGGAGCATAGGCAACGGCGAACGGCTCGATCCCTTCCTGATGCTCGACGAGTTTTCTTCGGATCAGGCCGACGATTACATTGCCGGCTTCCCGGCGCATCCCCATCGCGGCTTCGAGACCGTCACCTACATGCTCGCCGGCCACATGCGCCACGAGGACCACCTCGGCAACGTCGGCGAACTCAAGAGCGGCGGCGTGCAGTGGATGACGGCCGGGCGCGGCGTGATCCATTCCGAGATGCCGCAGCAGGAAAGCGGCCTGCTGCATGGCTTCCAGCTCTGGATCAACCTGCCCGCCGCCGAGAAAATGCAGCCAGCGGCCTACCGCGACATCCCGGCGGGCGAGATTCCCGCCGCGCACTTCGCGGGCGGCGGCTACGCCAGAGTCATTGCCGGCAGCGCCGAAGCGGCGGACGGCAGCCACGTGACCGGTCCCATCAAGGACCTCAGCACCGAACCGATCTATCTCGATGTGCAGCTGCCGGTGGGCGCGGTATTCAGGCTGCGGGTGCCGGCCGGGCACGCGGCCTTCGTCTATGCCTATGAGGGCAGCGTCAACATCGGCGCCAAGGAGGAGGCGCGGACCCTCGCACCCCATGGCGCCGGCGTGCTTTCGCCCGGCGAATGGGTAAAGATTCGCCCAACCGACGGTCCGGTGCGATTCCTGTTCCTTGCCGGCCGCCCGCTCGAGGAGCCGGTGTCGCAATACGGGCCCTTCGTCATGAATACCCGGGAAGAGATCGAACAGGCCATCGCCGATTACAAGGCAGGGCGGCTGACGCAAGCCTGAAACCGGGCCACGGGCCCGTGAAACAACTTGTTTCAAACTGACATTGAACCATTCCGTGTCAGACCCATCTACTCGCTTGTATCAACAATTAAAAGAATAGGGAGAACCGCGTGCAGTCCGACATGATCCAGAAATTCCTCGCCGATTCGCGCCGTTACCTCGGCAGCTGAGGCGAAAGGTTCCTCCGGTGGCTGGGTTCCTCCCGCCAGCCGCCCGAAGGCCCTGCGCGAGTGGGGCCTTCGCCTTTCCGGGAAGATATTGGGCAAATCGAAGAAACGCAGGAGCTTCAAATGAACCAGCAAGCCGTCAGCCTCATCGACGTCCTCACCCCCCCTGGCAACCGCTGGTTGAAGGAGTTGTCGCGGCGCAAGAGCGAGCTGCCCGCCGGCGTGCGCATCGTACGCTTCGGGGCGGGCGACGATGACGCGGCCGACAACGAAGAAGTCTCCGCCCCCAAGGCCAGGCGCGACCGGCAGATCGCAGCCTGATGCCCCGGGGCCATCACGGCTCCATTAACATTGCCGGCATGTCCCGGGTCAAACCGCCACGCGGCGGCGCCGTCGATGGCGGCCGCCGCTCCCTGCTCAAGGCGCTCGCCGCGGCTATGCTGCTGCCTGCCGCCGCGAGGGCGTCCCCGTCGCTGCTGCTCACCCGTCGCATCCCCGCCAGCGGCGAGACCCTGCCGGCGATCGGGCTCGGCACCTGGCGCACCTTCGATGTCGCCGAAGCCGCCGACCTGGTCGATGCCCAGGAGTGCCTGAAGTTGTTCGCGGGTCAGGGCGGCTCGCTGGTCGACAGCTCGCCGATGTACGGCCGTTCCGAAGCCGTCATCGGCCAACTCGCCGGCAACCTCGGACTGGCCGGAAAGCTGTTTCTCGCCACCAAGGTCTGGACCACGGGCCGCGAGGCCGGCATCCGCCAGATGGAAGAGTCCATGCGCCGCATGGGCTCGAGTCGCATGGACCTGATGCAGATCCACAATCTCGCCGATGCCTCGACCCACGCCAAGACCCTGCGCGCCTGGAAGGATGCCGGCCGCATCCGCTACTGGGGCGTCAGCCACTACCATGCCGGCGCCTACGCCGAGGTCGAACGCTTCCTGCAGGCGGAGAAGCCCGATTTCCTGCAGATCAACTACTCGCTGGCCGAGCCCGAATCGGCCCGGCGCCTGCTGCCGCTGGCGCGCGACGCCGGCATCGCCGTGATCGCCAACCGTCCCTTCGCCGAGGGTGCGCTGTTCGAGCGCGTCAAGGGCAGGACGTTGCCGCCCTGGGCCGCCGAATTCGACGCCGGCAGCTGGGCGCAGTTCTTCCTCAAATGGATACTGTCGGACCCCGCCGTCACCTGCACCGTGCCGGCGACACGCAACCCCGGATACATCCTCGACAACATGGCCGCTGGTCGTGGCCGCCTGCCCGACGCCGCGACGCGGCAGAAGATGCTGGCGCTGCTGCGCAACTGAGGTGATGGCTCCAGCGCTGCTCAAGCCGGCCGGGCTTGAGCCGTAAAGGGAGGCATCACCGGGGAGGCCTTCATGAGTGCGCATCTCAAACTGGTTTCGGACAATCCAACCCCGCTGCCGCGCGTCCGTCCCGACGGCCGGGCGTTGCATCGGTTGGCGGACAGGCTGACCGATGAGGTTCAGGCCGGGCATCCCGAACTCGCCCAGGTCGTGGCCTCGTTCCAGCATCTGTCGCCCTTCGGCGTCGCGATCGTCGCCACCTGGATGACCAGGGCAGGCTTGAGCGAGACGGAAATCCTGGATGTCGTCGCCTAGTGGCTCCGGGCCGGGGACTCTCCGGCCAGGGGCAGTTCCCACTGGGGCGATTCAGTCTCCAGCGGTACAGCATCCCTAGGCTGCAACGTGCTGACGCGCACGCCCAGCAGCCGCAGCTTCTTCTCGAGCGGGACGCGCTTCAGGCATTCACCGGCGGCGCGGCGTATCGTCGGCGCATCCATCACCGGTGCGGGCAGGGTCGAGTCCCGCGTCACCGTCCGGAAATCGTCGTAGCGCAGCTTGATGCCCACGGTGCGCCCGCTGTAGCCCTTGCGCTTCAGGTCCTCCGCCACGCGCTGGCACAGCGTCGTGAAGATCGCCGACAACGCCTCGCGATCATGGCGCGGATGCAGGTCGTGCTCGAAGGTGGTTTCGCGGCTGATCGATTTCGGCTCGGAACTCGTGACGAGGGGCCGGTCGTCGATGCCGTTCGCAGCCTCATGCAGCCAGGTGCCGTAGCTGCGGCCGAAGTGCTGCTGCAGGAATTCGGGCTCCGCGGCCGCCAGCTCGGCGATGGTGGCGATGCCGAGACCCGCCAGCTTCTCCGTCGCCTTGGGCCCGATGCCGTTGATCTTGCGCACCGGCAGCGGCCAGATGCGCGCCGGGATGTCTTCCATGCCGAGGAGCGTGATGCCATCGGGCTTGTCGAGGTCGGAGCAGATCTTCGACAGCAGCTTGTTGGGCGTGATGCCGATGGAGCAGGAAAGCCCCGTTGCGTCGCGCACGGCCTGCTTGATGCGGCGCGCCAGGCCCGGGCTGTCGCCGGGGACCTCGGTGAGGTCGATGTATATCTCGTCGATGCCGCGGTCCTCGATCTGCGGCGCGATGGTGGCCACGGCCGCCTTGAACAGCCGCGAGTAGTGGCGGTAGGCATCGAAATCGACCGGCAGCAGAATGGCGTCCGGCGCCAGCTGCGCCGCCTTCATCACCCCCATGCCGGAGAAGACGCCCAGTGCGCGGGCCTCGTAGGTCGATGTGGTGATCACGCCGCGGCCCTTGTAGTCGCACAGCCGGGCGAATTGGCGGGTGCCGTCGGGATTGGCTAGCGGTTGCTGATCGCGACGGCCGCCGATCACCACCGGCTGGCCGCGCAGTTCCGGGTAGCGCAGCAGTTCGACGGAGGCATAGAACGCATCCATGTCGAGGTGAGCGATGCGGCGGGGCAGGGCAGTCATGCAAATCAAAGATAGCGGGCATCGCCGAGGCGGCGCCGGGTCAGCGGGTGTTGAACTTCTCCGCCAGCTGCAGCAGCTTGTCCTGCCGCTCCTTCTCCTGCTGCTCGGCCTTCTTGCGTTCCGCGCCCTTGCGGAAACGCTCGCGCAGGCCGTCGGTGGCCTGCGTACGCTGTTCTGCGGTCACCTCGCCCGCGACGTTGCCGTCGAGGTCGAAGCGGCTGCCTCCCTGCGACAGCACCTTCAGGTATTTGGTCGAGGCCGTGTGAATCTTCATCGCGGCACGCAGCTGCCCGGCGTCGATGTCGGGCAGCTTTTCCTTGATCGCCTTGTGGATGCCGACGGCGAGCGGCTGGCAGTCACGGAAGACGGGGAAGGTGGCGCTCAACATTTCCAGCGTCGCGTTGCGCGTGCGCGAGGGCTTGTGTTCGGGGGCGGTCATGTTGAGGATGGAGGATGCGGAAAGGGGCGAAGCTTATGCCATCCTGCCGTGCTCGCGTTAGCCTCCTTCAAAAAATAAAAGCCCCGGCCGGGGAGGAGGTCCGGTCGGGGCAGTCCCGGCCGAAGCCGGGGAGGAGGCACTTTGAAGCCAGGCTACGCTTTAGGCAGCTTTCTTGGCCTTGAAGGTGGCGATGGTGGCATTGGTGACGTTGGTCTCGGCCATCTCGGCGACCTGCTTGGCAGCCTTGTTCATGCTGTCGTAGGCGGTGTTGGCTGCGGCGATCGCTGACTTCACGGCGTTGATCGCGAGGTCGGAACCGGCCGGCGCGTTCTTGGCGGCGTTGTCCAGCGCGGACGACACGTTGTTGTTCAGAACGGCGATCTGGCTCTCGAACAGCTTGGCCATGGCTTCCTGGGTCTGGGTGGCGATTTCATAGGCGCTGCGCGAGTAGGCAACGGCTTTCTCCAGCACCGGCTGGGCCATCGCGGTTTGCAGGGCCATCAGTTCGCGCGGGTCCTTGGCAGTCATCAGGCTCTTGCTGCTGCCGGCGGTTTCTTCCAGCATCATGCGGGCGGTGTTGAGGTTGAGGGCGGCGAAACGCTCGGCGCTGGCGAAGGCGGTGTTGGCGATGGTCACCAGGGTTTCGACGTTGGCTTTGTTGGCGGCGCTCAGTTGCTCGGGGGTCGTGTACATGGTTTTCTCCTAAGGGTTGAATCGATGATCCGGGCTTGGCACTGCTTGCCGGAACCTCTCGGATCGCCGGTGTGCTGCAGTGCACCATGACTTCATTTTAAGGGCGATAACCAGGAAGTCAAGAATTATTTTGTGCACTGCATCAATCGAGTCGAATTTAGTCCTGCGGAGACTCCATCTGCAGGCTCCGGGGAGGGGAATCAGGGCTTCAGGTCCAGCACCGGAGTGTCGGCGTAGGCGTCGATGTCATCGATTTCGATGATGTTTTCGCGTACCGACAGGACATTGACGCTGGTCTGGGCGATCAGGTTGGGGCGGAACGGCGAACGGGTGGCGAACACCCCGCGCAAGGGTCGGGTGGTATCGCCGCGCGGATGGACCTGCAGGATGGAGCGCTTTTCGGGGCTGTCGTTGCGGTCGAACCAGTAGAACACCCAGAGCGACTTCAGTTCGCCCACGCCCAGCAGCGCCGGCTGGTAGCGCTTGTCGATCTCGATGAAGGTCTTGCCGCCGGTCTTCCGGATCCAGCCGACGGGGCTCATCGTATAGGTGGGTGCGGCCTTCGGCAGTTCCCCGGCCTGGTTCGGCGGACTCCATCCGGCGACAATGCCGAGCAGCGCCAAGGTAGCCAGGTGTGAACTGAACAGGTTCTTCGCGTCAGCATGGAGTTTCATGGTGAGTCCTTGTGAGGGAGCTTCGATCAGTTCCGTGTCTGCGTGGATGTAATTGGTATCCTCCGGCCAACGAGTATATCGGCGGAGCCAGCCATGCCCGACAAACGCACCATCGTCATCACCGGCGTCAGCCGCGGCCTCGGCCGCGCCATGGCGCTCGAATTCGCGGCGCGCGGCCACGTCATCGCCGGCTGCGGCCGCACGGCCGCCGCGCTGGTCGATCTTCGCCGCCAGGTCGGCGCGTCCGGCCACTTCAACGTCGTCGACGTCGCCAGCGACCGCCAGGTCGACCATTGGGCGCAGAAGGTCATCGATACCCTCGGCCCGCCCGACCTGCTGCTCAACAACGCCGCGCTGATCAACCGCAACGCCCCACTATGGCAGGTGCCGGCCGGGGAGTTCTCGACATTGGTCGACGTCAACATCAAGGGCGTCGCCAACGTGATCCGCCATTTCCTCCCGGCCATGGCGGCGCGCCAGAGCGGCGTCATCGTCAATTTCAGTTCCGGCTGGGGCCGTGCGACAGACGCCGAGGTCGCGCCCTACTGCGCGACCAAGTGGGCCATCGAGGGCATGACCCGCGCGCTGGCGCAGGAACTGCCCCGGGGCATGGCGGCGATCCCGCTCAATCCCGGCATCATCGACACCGCCATGTTGCGCAGCTGCTTCGGCGCCGACGCCGGCGACTACCCGACGGCGGAGGAGTGGGCGGCGACGGCCGTGCCCTTCCTGCTGCGCCTCGGCCCGGCCGACAACGGCAAGCCGCTGACTGCACCCGGCGGCTGAAGGTCGCGCAGCAGCGATGAGCTTCTTCTCCGCCGTCTTCACTCGGGCGCTGGCTTCCCGCAACTACCGGCTCTATTTCGCCGGCCAGCTGGTGTCGCTCGCCGGCACCTGGATGCAACAGATCGCCATGATCTGGCTGGCCTACCGCCTGACGAATTCGGCGGCCGTGCTCGGCATGGTCGGCTTCGCCAGCCAGATACCGATCCTGCTGTTCGGCCCTTTTGCGGGCGTGCTGACCGACCGTTTCGATCGCCGCCGCATCCTGCTCACGACCCAGTTCCTTTCCCTGCTGCAGGCCGTTCTGCTGGCCTGGCTGACCTGGGTCGGACGGATCTCGCCGGAGTGGCTGATCGGCCTGGCCTTGATCCATGGCAGCATCAACGCGCTCGACCTGCCGGCGCGGCAGGCGTTTTCCGTGCAGCTCGTGGAAAGGCGCGAGGACCTGCCGAACGCCATCGCCCTCAATTCGCTGTTGATGAACTCGGCCCGCTTCGTCGGCCCCGCGCTCGCCGGCTTCGCCGTCGCCACCATCGGCGAGGCCTGGTGCTTCGCCATCAATGCCGTTTCCTACCTCGCCGTGATCGTCGCGCTGCTGGCCATCGACGCCAGGGCCAACGTGCCACACGATAAGCCAGCCTGGCGCGCTTTCCGCGAAGGCGTGGCCTACGTCCTCGACCATGCCGACATCCGGCCGCGCCTGCTCATGGTCGCGGCCGTCAGTTTTCTCGTCACGCCGTACGCGGTGCTGATGCCGCTCTTCGCCAGCGAGATCTTCGGCGGCGACGCGCGCACCTACGGCCTGCTGATCGCCTGCGCCGGGGCCGGTTCGCTGCTGGCAGGGCTCTATCTCGCCAGCCGCAAGGACACGCAGCGGCTGCCGCGCCGTGTCGCTGTCGCGGTGATCGTCTCTGGCGCGGGCCTGACCGCCTTCGCCATCAATCAATCGCTGGTGCTGGCTTTCCCCATCGTGATGGTGCTGGGGTTTTCCGTCATCACGGTGATCGCCGGCAGCAATACCCTGATCCAGGTTCAGGTCGAGGATGAATATCGCGGCCGGGTGATGGCCATCTTCTCCATGGCATTCCTCGGCATCGCGCCGCTGGGCAGCTTCAGCGTCGGCCATCTCGCGCATGTCGTCGGCGTGCAGCCCGCGCTGTTCGCCTGCGGCATCGGCAGCGTCGTGGTCGGCCTGGCGGCGCGGCGCCGCGCCGCGCGGATTCGCTAGCAAGCGCAGGCCGGCACCAAAAGTCGGCGCTGGCGCTACGGTGTCACGGCCCGACGCGCAGCAGCACGATGCGGTCGTTGTAGGTGTCGATCACCCACACGTGCGGCCCACGCGCCAGCACGGCCTCGGGCTTGTAGTAGGCGTTGGCGCCGCGCCCGCGCACGCCGGTGCCGAGCACCCCGAGCAGCTTGTGGCCGCGGTCGAGCAACAGGATGCGATGGTTGTTCTCGTCGGCCAGCCAGATGCGCTCGCCGTCGAAGGCCAGGTACTTCGGCGCGTTCAGCTTGAACTCAGCGCCGAAGCTCGTCCGCAGCTTCAGTGCCGCATCGAAGACCTGCACCCGGTTGTTGCCCGAATCGACGACATGAATGCTGCCGTCCGCCGCCACGTCGACATCGTGCGGGTTGGCCAGTTCGCCTGCGCCCGCGCCGTAGCCGCCCAGCGTCTGTTCCAGCCTGCCGTCTCTGAACACGGCGAGCGTCGCCGAGCGCGTATTGGTCACGAACACCCGGCCGTCGGGCGCGACGGCAACGCCCTCGGGGCCGGACAGCCCCTTCAGTTCGCCGACCCGCCTGGCCTCGGCACCGCGCACCTCGAAGATGGCGATGCGGTCATTGCCGGTGTCGGCCACCAGCAGGCGGCCTGCCTTGTCGAACTCGGCATCGTGCGGATAGGACAATTCGCCCTTGCCGAACGCGCCGACGAACTTCAGCGTCATCGCCTCCAGCACCACCATGCGGCTGTTGGCCATGTCGGTGAGGTAGATGAGCTTGCCGTCGGGGCTCAGTGCCGCATCGTGCGGCTGCGACAGTCCGTCCGCGAATTCCGCCAGCTGCACAGCTTTGAGGGTCGGTGGCGCAGGCTGCGCCAACGTCGTGGCGGGGGTGGCCAAGGCGAAAAGAAGAGCGGCCATGAACAAAACGGGAAGGTTGCGCATGGCCGGTCTCTCCCAGTCAAGCTTCATTCGGACGCGATCGCCCCTAGCCATCGGGTCAATGCCTGGGTTGCACTAGGCTTCAGGAGGCCGCTTGACCGCGGGCAGCAGCCATACCACCAGCAGCGGGATCACCGGGAAACTCAGCGCGAGCACCAGCCACAGCACGACCGAGCGGCCCTTCCGCTTTGCCAGCATCCAGGTCGGAACGGCGGCCACCAGGGTGATCGCCGTCAGCAGCACCAGGCTGGATAGGGCGGCCTCCGCGGTTTCGGGGCTGATGCCGAGCTGGCTCAGCAGGGCGAGGGTGTTCGGGTCAAGCATCGATATGCTCCTTCGTCATGGCGGCGCCGTCGCGGCAGATCATTCGGCGACGACCGGGTATCTCGCCTTCGTCCACTCCTCGAACTTCATGTCCACGGCCGTGACATTGCCCAGCTTCAGGTCCTGCAGGCTCTTCGCCGCCAGGATGCTGCGCGAACCGGTGCTGCAATAGACGGTGATCTTCTTCTTCATGTCCAGCTTCTCGGGGTAGCCGAGGTGGGACCAGAGCTTGAGCTCGATCGCGCCGCGCGGCACGTTGATGGCCCCGGGCACATGCCCGGCGGCGTATTCCTCGGGTTCGCGCACGTCCACGATCAGTCCGGCGGCCTTCTTGTCGAGCGCGGCCTTGAAGGCCGCCGCGTCGATGGTCTTGACCTGGGTCCGCGTCCTGGCGATCAGCGCCGTCACGGCGGGCGGATAGTTCTGCGCCCAGGCCCAGGCGGGCAGCAGCAAGCCGAGGGCGACGGGCAGGGCGGCGATGAGGGAGGCGGATTTTCTCGACATGGCGGGGCTTTCCTGATGATGTTGCCGAATACGGCGCAGTCTAGGCAAAAGGCGCGGGTGCGGCAAATCCATCGGCCTCGTCCAGCCGCGAAAAGTCGGCGCTGGCGGGACGCCGAAGATCAGCTCACCCCGCCGTAGATCGCCTCGGCTTCGCCGCGCGTCCAGGCCCACATCTGGTCCCCCAGCGAAAAGTGCCACCACTCGTTGGCATGCCGGCTGAAGCCTGCCGCGCCCATCACCTGGTTCAATAGCAGGCGGTTTTCGTGGAACATCCGCAGTCGTTCCTCCGTCGCGTCGGCATAGTGATCCGGCCAGGCGCGATCGGTCATCTCGTCGATGGGGCAGCCCATGTCAACCTCCCGTCCCGCCGCATCCTGCAGCGTCAGGTCCAGTGCCGCGCCGGTGCTGTGCGGCGGAGGCGTCAGCGGGTCGTCGCTCGGCAGGCTCCAGAACATGAACACCGTGGCCGCCAGCATCGCGTACAAGTCCGGGTCCCGCGCCTGCAGCTGCGCCGGATCGCGGCATTCGTCCAGCGAGCGGCCCGCCGCTGCGGCCTGCAGCCCGAACTCCCGCCACACCATGAAGGCCTGCACCGCGACGGGGCGCCAGGCATCGAACAGCTTCAGCCGCCAGCCGGGCCGGCGTGTTGCCAGATCGTCCTGCGCGTTCAGCAGCGCATCGAGCACCTGCCGCCTCAACATCCACGGCGACTTGCCGGCGTAGGGCGCGTTGAGCGCGACATAGGGGTGCGGCGTGGTGAAGGCGAAGGGCGCCGCCGGGATCGCGACCAACGGATCGCCGCAGTCGGAGATGCGGATGGATTGCCAGGTTTTCATGAATCGCCTGAATTCCGCAGGGGCGCGAGGATGTCCTTCAGCCCGTTGTGATCGATCTCGTGCATCAGTGCCAGCAGCCGCCCGATTTCGCCGTCCGGAAAACCAGCGCGGGCGAACCAGGCCAGGTAGTTCCCCGGCAGGTCGGCAATGCGCCTGCCCTTGTACTTGCCGAAGGGCATCTCGCGCGTGACGAGGAGTTCGAGGTCCTGAGGGTTCATGCCGGCCGAGATTGTTGCGGAGTGTAAGAGTTTAAGCAAACCCTGATATTTCCCCGGTAGCATCCATCCTGACGTTGTGATGGACGTCACCTCCCCGGCCCCTCCTGGTTACCTCCTCCCCGACCACGAGGGGCCACCCTTTTTCAGTGGTGGCGTTTGAGCAGATGGGCGACGGCGACCAGCATGCCGCCCGCGATGCCGCCGAGCAGCGTGGCCAGCGTCAGTTCGATGACGCCGGCGAAGCCCCCGCCGGCATGCGCGATGGCCTCGATGGCCGGCACATGGTGCGCGAGGATGCCGCCGCCGACCGCCAGCATGGCGACGGTGCCGAGGTAGGAAAGCCCGGTCAGCACGCCCGGCATCATCAGGACGATCCTGCTGCCGGCCCGCTGCATGGCCGCATTACCCGTCGCCACGCCGCGCCGCATGAACGCCAGCCCGATGTCGTCCATTTTCACGATGGCCGCCACCACGCCATAGACGCCGACCGTCATCAGGAAGCTGGCGAGCACCAGCGCCAGGGTCTTCTGCGCCAGCGGCGCCGCGGCCATGGTGGAGAGCGAGATCACCACGATCTCGGCCGAGAGCACGAAGTCCGTCTTGGCCGCGGTCGATACGCGCAGCTTCTCGGCCTCGGCTGGCGACAACCCCGTCTCGTCGCTGGATTCGTGCACCCCGCCCCAGAACTTCTCGACGATGCCTTCCACGCCCTCGAAGCAGAGGAAGGCGCCGCCGAGCGCGAGCAGCGGCGGAATGCTCCAAGGCGCCCACACCGACAAGGCCAGCGCGAGCGGGATCAGGATCGCCTTGTTGAGCAGCGACAGCACGGTGATCTTCGCCACCACGGGCAGCTCGCGCTCCGGGCTGAGGCCGTGCGCGTACTGCGGCATCGCCGCCGCGTCGTCGATCACCACGCCGGCCGACTTGGCCGTGGCCACCTTGGCCGACGTGCCGACGTCGTCGAGCGACGTGGCGACCATGCGCTTGGCCGCCAGCGCGGCATCGTCGAGGGAGGAGCCGACGATCTTCAGAATCGCGGCGACGTCATAGGCCATGTTTTGCGGTTTCCGGATTCAGGCGCGAGGCACGAAATTCAAGGGCGCATTTTCGCTAGCCGCTACGCAGAATCGGCGCGGCTCATGCACGGCAAGTCCTCGGCTACTTGATGTTGTCGGCGGAGTGCAGGACGACCTGGTCGCCGACGAAGCGCACCGTCACGTTGCTCTTATCGTCACCCCAGCGGCACGCCTTGAAGCCGGCGAAATCGCTGCAGCTCGCCGGATTGCCCAGGATCGCGGTGACCTCCGTATAGGTCATGCCCGCCTTGAGCTTGGCGTAGTTCTCGGCGGTGACCTTGCTGCAGCCCGCGACGAGCAGGGCGAGCGCCAGTGGTGCCAGGAGAGGAAGAGGGGATTTCACGTGGGTACTCCGCTCGATGAGTGATAGGACAGGTCGGCAAGCACGAGCGCGTGCGTTCGTCTGCGGGTCGGTAGATTCTAAACGCTCATCCACCGATCGGCGCCGGCGCCTCTACACGCCTGCACGCCCCCCTATTTGCAGGACAGGGTAACAAGGAAGCACAGCAGCTTTCCGATCATGCTCGTCGCCCCCTCGAATGTGAAGCGGTCGATGATAAGGGCTTACCATGCATTCAGGCGTCGTGACGGACGTCAGCCCCCGTTCGAGGGGGATCCTGCGATGAAGAGTATGGACGATGACCCCAGTGGATCGTGAGTAGCTTGCTCGGCCAAGGCCCTGTCGCAGTGATTACCGGGGCGGCGCGAGCGGGTGGCCGTCGCCCGGTAGACGATGGAGTCCGCGAATTCCCTGCTGGTCGTCGGCTCGTCGCTGATAGTGTATTCCGGCTATCGATTCGTGGAACAGGCGCATCGGCTCGGCAAGCCGGTCATCGCCATCAACCGCGGTGTCACGCGGGCCGATTCCCTGCTGGCGCTGAAGATCGAGGAAGATTGCGCAACGGTGCTGGCCGAATTGGCAGCGGTCAAGATGATCCAGTACCGTTAAAGTCCGGCATCCTGAAACAGCCTATCCTGTCTGCCATGACTCCTGTCCTGTTCGACTTTTCCGACCCGGGTTCGGTGGCATTGTGGAGCCCGATCAACGATGGCGTGATGGGCGGGCTATCCCAAAGCCGGCTGCGCCACGACACGGCCGGGCACGCGGTCTTCGCCGGCCACGTCTCGTTCGAGAACAACGGGGGATTCGCCTCGGTGCGCTGCCGGCCCGGTGATCTCGGCAGGAAGGACGTCGTTGCCTATCTTCTGCACGTACTTGGCGACGGCAAGCGTTACAAGCTGAATCTGCGCACCGACGACAGCCTGGATGGCGTCAATTACCAGGCCCGCTTCGATCCTCCTGCCGGCAGGTGGACAAGCTGCCGTCTCGCCAGCGCCGACTTTTTGCCGACCTGGCGCGGCAAGCCCGTTCCCGATGCGCCGCCGCTCGACACCGGCCGCGTCAGACAAATCGGCCTCATGATCGCCGATCGGCAAGAGGGGCCATTCCGTCTGGCCGTCAGGTCGATCGCCGTGGAAATCGCCTGATCGTGTTTTGGTTGCTCGGGCTTCTCGCCACCATCGGACTGTTGGCCGGCTTGCGCTGGACGATCCATCGCAGCCTGGCCCCGCAACGGGTGATCGAGGTCCGGACGCCGGCCGATGTCGGCTTGCGGCATCGGGACGTCACGATTCCCACCGAAAACGGCAAGTCCCTGTTCGGCTGGTTCATCCCCGCGAACCGGCAAGGCGGGGAGGGCAGGGCAGGGCGGTGGCCGGCGGTGGTCCTGCTCCACGGCTGGGGCGGCAACGCCGAAACGCTGTTGCCCTTGGCGGCTCCGCTGCACGAAGCGGGGTTCGCCCTCCTGTTCATCGATGCGCGGTGCCATGGCAGGAGCGACGAGGACAGCTTCGCCTCGATGCCTCGCTTCGCCGAGGATCTCGGCCGTGCCATCGACTGGCTGAAGCGACGCGACGACATCGACCCGCAAGCCATCGCCGCCATCGGTCACTCCGTCGGTGCGGGCGCCGTCCTGCTGAGCGCCGCGCGGCGAAGCGACCTTGCCGCGATCGTCAGCATCGCCGCCTTCACCCATCCGGTCGCGATGATGCGGCGCTGGTTCGCCGCGAAGGGAATCCCCTACCTGCCCATCGGCTGGCTGATGCTGCGCTACGTCGAATGGGTGATCGGCCACCGCTTCGACGATATCGCGCCGGTGAACACCATCCGGCAGGTGGCTTGCCCGACATTGCTGATCCATGGCGCCGAGGATACGACCGTGCCGGTCAGCGAGGCCCATGCCATCCACGCCGGCCGCGCGGGCGACCATGTCCAGCTGAAGGTCGTCGCCGGCAGCCACGACGACTACGCCGATCTCGACCGGGAGTTGCCGGTGCTGGTGGGCTTCCTGGCCGCGATGGTCGAGAAGCGATAGCATAGGGGCGTCACTGGCCACATTCCGCGTCCCATCATGTTTGTAGTCGTCATCGCCCTCATCGTCCTGGCAATCGCCGTCGGCGCCATCTACCTGATCCTCAAGAACATGGGCGAGGAGGGCATCGAAATCGCCGCTCCCGGCAGTTGCAAGAGCGGGCGATGCGGTGTGCGTTGTGCTCCTGTGGCCGACGAACGTCGTGAAGCGACGGAGGAAATGGCCGACGAAGCCGACGAGATCAGGCGAAAGGACGTCGCCTAGACAAAGGCGCACGAGCGGCCGGGCCGCCACGTCAAGAATTGTCGCCGTCAGTGACATGCCCATAAAACGTGTCGCAATTTATTGAAAATATCGACACATTGTCTTGACCTTTCGCTCTCGGCGACATAAGCTGCGAACGTGTCGCACAAATTGGGTTTTGTCATCATGACTCCGAAAGCTGTGGTCTGGCGCCCTGACAGACCTTACAACGAACTCCCCAAGCTGCCGCCCGCGCAAGAGCTGGAAACCAAGCCCGTGCTCAAGCGCTGCATCGCTGCCCGTGCCGCGTTGGCCGAACTCAAGCAGGCCGCCGAACTGATCCCAAACCAGTCGATGCTGATCAACACGATCCCGTTGTTGGAAGCCAGGGACAGTTCCGAAATCGAGAACATCGTCACGACGTCCGACCGGCTGTTTCAGTACGCGGAGATGGCAGGGCAGGCAGATGCCGCCACCAAGGAGGCCCTGCGCTATCGGTCCGCTTTGCATCAAGGCTATCACCACCTGGCGGAACGACCTCTCTGCACAGCGACCGCGGTGGAAATCTGCCGAACCATCAAGGGCGTCGACCTGGACATACGCCGAACCCCGGGCACCCAATTGGCCAACGACCGAACGGGCGAGGTGATCTACACCCCGCCGGAAGGCGAAGCCCGGCTACGTGACCTGCTCGCCGACTGGGAGCGCTTTCTGCACAACGAGACCGGGATCGATCCGCTGATCCGCATGGCCGTTTGCCACTACCAGTTCGAAGCCATTCATCCATTCGCCGACGGCAATGGTCGCACCGGCCGCGTGATCAACATCCTCTACCTGATCCAGGAAGGCCTTCTCACGCTGCCGATTCTCTACCTCAGCCGCCACATCATCGCCCGCAAGGCCGACTATTACCGCCTGTTGCTGGATGTGACCCGCGCAGGCGCCTGGGAGCCTTGGCTGCTTTACATGCTAGAAGCGGTGGAAGAAACCTCCCGCTGGACCACCGGCAAGATCGCCGCCATTCGCGCCCTGGTCGAGCACACCGCCATCCACGTTCGGGAACATGCACCCAAGATCTACAGTCGCGAACTGGTGGATGTGATCTTCGAACAGCCCTATTGCCGCATCGCCAATCTGGTGGAAAGGAACATCGCGCAGCGCCAGGCTGCCTCGCGCTACTTGAAGGACCTGGCCAGGTTGGGCGTGCTTAGGGAAATAAAGGTCGGCAAGGAAAAGCTCTTCATCCACCCGAAACTGATGCAGTTGCTGACGCGCGACGGCAACGACTTTGCCCGATATGCCTGAAAGCGGCTTGGCCGACAAAACTCGTTAGGCCGTTACTACTGGCCAGCGGGCCGGCGAGACGAACCTATTGACCATGCCCGTTTCGGGTCCTAACATGCCCGAAATGGGTACGACATCGTCACCGACGAGGCGCACCGCTCCATCTACAAGCTCTGGCGCCAGGTGCTCGAATACTTCGATGCCCACCTCATCGGCCTCACCGCCACGCCCAACAAGCAGACCTTCGGCTTCTTCAACCAGAACCTGGTCATGGAATACGGCCACGAGCAGGCCGTGGCCGACGGCGTGAACGTCAATTACGACGTCTATCGCATCCGCACCGAAGTCACCGAAGCGGGCAGCAAGGTCGAGGCCGGCTACTGGCTGGAAGTGCGCGACAAGGAAAACCATTACTGAGGATGGGCTGTCATGCAATGGCGAAATGGGAGCTAATTCCTGCCTACCAGCGGCTGAAGCAGCCCCCTCCGGAAAGCGTGCTGATCAATCGATTTAAGCAGAATGCGAACCTGCTGATACAGGCACAGCTCGGTGTCTTTACGATCAGCCATCACTCAAAGACGCCGTTGGAGAGAATCGGTATCGTCGAGCGCGACGACTTCTGGGCCACCACATCGAACAAGCAACTCAACTTCGTGCAGCACATCAAGACGCTGCTCGCCATTCCCGGCCGCGCGGCCGTGGTTGTCCCGGACAACGTGCTGTTCGAGGGCGGGGCGGGCGAGATCATCCGGCGCAAGCTGCTGCACGAGTGCGAGGTGCACACCCTGCTGCGCCTGCCCACGGGACTGTTCTACGCCCAGGGCGTGAAGGCTAACGTGATTTTCTTTGACAAGAAGCCGGCGTCGGAGAGCCCATGGACCAAGAAGCTGTGGATCTACGACCTGCGCACCAACATGCACTTCACGCTCAAGACCAACCCGATGCGGGTTGAGGATCTGACCGAGTTCGTGACGCTCTACAACCCGGCCAACCGCCAGCAGCGGGCGCCGACATGGAGCGCAGAGAATGCGGAAGGGCGTTGGCGCGCCTATGACTACGAG
The DNA here is from genome assembly GCA_963709555.1 of uncultured beta proteobacterium. Lineage (GTDB taxonomy): Bacteria > Pseudomonadota > Gammaproteobacteria > Burkholderiales > Rhodocyclaceae > Sulfurisoma. Next base: position 543,570 of record CAVPWR010000003.1, read on the forward strand.
GAACTGGTGGCGCGCGACAAGGCGAGCCTCGACATCTTCTGGCTCAAGGACGATGCTCTGGCCGACAGTGACAATCTGCCACCGCCGGATGTGATCGCGCAGGAGATCGTGGATGACCTGGAGGCGGCGCTGGAACAGTTCCGGCTGATCGCCACCGATTTGAGCAGCGACGCAGCCGCGAAGTAAGACCGGCTGGCGGCCAAGCTGTGGCTTAGCCCAGGTCTTTCAAAAACCGGTCGCGGGCAGCATCCAATGCCGTCTGCCGGTCCTCCGGCACCTGACGTTTGCACTCCGCGTAGAACGTCTCGAAGGCATTGAGGACGTTCGCCTTCGACACGGAATCATGTTTCGTCTTTCCTGGCGCGCCCTCAGCGCCCCCGAGTGGCTTGAGCACCGCGTACTTCGGGATGAGGCGCTGTCCGCCCTTGCCGGTTCCCAGCATCGGACCGGTCTTCACGTATTCCTCGCCTTCGTACTCGAAGCGCGCACCTTGCGGCAATTGGTGGATTTTCATGGGGGGGCGTGATCGAACCGGGTTGTGCCGACATTCAATCGGCGTAGTTGTATTCCGAACTCTTGACGATGCCGGCATCCAGAACGACCTTGCAGGCGAATCTGCCGTAGGTTCTGGACTCTGCCAGGTAAGCGATACCGGAATTCCCGTGCGGGGTTTTGAGGCCGTGTTCTTCGGCAAACCCTTTCAATTGCGCCAGGTTCATTCCCGGCTTGATTTGACTGCACACTTCCGTCATGCGCTTCTCGCCGGTCGACAGGGCGATATAGAAATAGGCAATTCCGAACAGCAGGGGGACGCCAAACACGAATGCCAGGCCTTTAACGATTGGGTTCATTGCGTGTCGCGGTCAGACGGTCAGGCGCTGCTGCTGGCGCCGTCATGGTTGAACATCGATGCCGTGGCTGGCCAGCCACGATTTGTCCAGTTCCCATTGAATCAGCTTGATGCCCGGCTGCGCCGCGGCGATCGCGGCGACCTCGGCCTGGACGAGGCCGAGTTCCGTTTGTGCGGCGATGAAGGCGGGATCGTTGGGGTTCTTCACGTTGATTTCGGGGTGGATGGCGCCGATGAAGCGGAATGCAGGAACCTGGACGTTGCGAGGCGTGGTCAGCACCGCGATGTCTCCCTCGACGCGGACGGCGCGGAAGCGGTAGGGGTAGTTGTTGAGCCGGTCGCTGGCTTTGGCCTGGATCGCGGCATTGATCTCGCGGGCGCGCGGGTCGGGACGGTTCAGGACCCAGTCCGTCGCCAGCGACAGGATCACGAGGAGCACGATCCATTGCCAGTAGGCCAGCTTGGGCAGGCGGGGCAGGGGCATCGGAAATCCGTCTAGGCCTTCTTCACGAATTCCGATTTCAGCGACATGGGTCCGATGCCGTCGATCTTGCAGTCGATGTCGTGATCGCCTTCGACCAGGCGGATGTTCTTGACCTTGGTCCCGACCTTGACCACGAGCGAGGAGCCCTTGACCTTGAGGTCCTTGATCACCGTCACGCTGTCGCCGTCCTGCAGCACGTTGCCGTTGGCGTCTTTCACGACGCGCCGCTCATCGCTGCTCTCGGCCGCCTGCCGGGGCCATTCGTGGGCGCATTCCGGGCAGACGAACATGTCGCCGTCTTCGTAGGTGAGTTCCGAACTGCATTTCGGGCATTGGGGCAGGGTGGTCATGGCTTCGTTTCCTTTGCCGGCGAGTCTATACGGCCCGGCGCAAAAGAAGAAGGGACCCGGCGGTCAGGCCGGGTCCCTTGCGGTGTCGGATTCTCCGGCTCGCGCCGGAACGGATCTATGCGTGATGCTGCCGGCGATCGGACAGGCAGCCGAAGCACATGCAGAAGCAGATGCGGGCCAGGAACAGCGTTCCCACGCCGACGATCACGGCCGCTACGCTGTGAGTTGCGCTCAGCGCGATCCAGCAGGCGGCAACGCCAAGCACCAGACCGGCAATGGAGAACAAAAGATTGATCGAGAAGAAAACGGCTTTCATGACATTCCCCTTCCTATTTCGCATTGAGATATCGGTTGAATCCTTGGTGCTAAGATAGTCATGATGATGCAATGCAACAAACGATCAATTCTCATTCGACGATCAAGAAAAACTAATCCATGACGTACCGCCTGCCGCCCCTGAATGCCCTGCGCGACTTCGAAGCCGCCGCACGTCATCTCAGCTTCAAGAACGCGGCGAACGAGCTTTCCGTCACGCCGGCCGCGATCAGCCACCAGATCAAGATGCTCGAGGACTTTCTCGGCCTGGCGCTGTTTCGGCGGCTGACGCGATCGCTGGAACTGACGCCGGAAGGCGAGGCCATGCTGCCGAAGGTTCGCGAGGGACTGGAATGCTTTGCCGCCGCGGTGGAAAGCACGCGCGTGCAGGTCGCGAAGGAAAGGCTGGTCGTCGTCTCGCCGCCTTCTTTCGCCACGCGCTGGCTGGTGCCGCGCCTGAAGGGGTTTTGCCAGACGCAGTCGGATGTGCAGTTGAACCTGGTCGGCTCCGTCGATGCCATCGACAACGACCAGTCGGCCGCGACGCAGGCATTCGCGAGCGTGGACCTGCGCGAGGGAGAGTCGCAGGTGGCCATCTGTTTCGGTAGCGGGGAGTATCCGGGCTTCCACGTCGACCGCATCCTGTCGTCCGGCTACGTTGCCGTTTGCAGCCCCAAGCTCATGGAAGGCGCGCATCCCCTGCGCGAGCCGGCGGATGTCCGCTTCCATGTCCTCATCCATGACGACACTATCGCCAACGAGCAGGCTCGCCCGAGTTGGGACAAGTGGCTGCGGCAGGCCGGGGTGACCGGCGTGGACGCCATCGCCGGCCCGCACTTCTGCAATTCGGGCCTGGCCCTGGTCGCTGCCGTCGAGGGTCAGGGCATCGCCCTGGCGTCGAAGCCGCTGGCGGCCACCGATGTCGCGGCAGGAAGGCTCATCTGCCCGTTCAAGGTATCGGTGCAGCAAAACTACGCCTACTACCTGGTGGTTCCGGAAGCGATCTCCGGCCGGCCCGCGATCGAAGCCTTCCGCCGCTGGCTGCGTGCCGAGGCCGCCGCCGCGGAAGCCTGCTGTGGTTGAGCGCTAAGCCTTCTTCCTGGCGAGGCTAAGTTGCCCGGCAGTGTTCGCTGCCGGGCCCCACAGTGGCGTGGATCTCAGCGGTCGTCATCCTTGTCGCGGCCGGGGCGGCGGGGGCTGTCCCTGTTTTCCGTTCGCGGCGTGGCGTCTGGCTTGGCTGGCGATTCATCACGCCGCTCCGTTGCTGGACGTGCCTCGGCAGGAGCGCCCCTGCGTTCCGTACGCTGTTTACCGGCCTCTTCGGTCGGCCGGCGGCCGTCACGTCCGTCTTTGGGCGCGACAGGGGGTGCGGGTCGCTGCGTTACGTCCGCTTTGGCGCGTGATTCATCGCGTCGCTCCGGCGCCGCACCTGCCGCGGGAGGCGGGCTCTTGCGTTCCACCCGCTGTTTGCCTTCCTGTTCGGCTGGCCGGCGGATGTCGCGGTCATCTTTGGGAACGGCGATGGGTGCCGGTTTTTGGATACGCTCAGGTTCGGGCCGGACCGCCGGAGGCGGCGATGGCGCGCGGAAGCTGTCCTGTTGCTGCATCTGGCGCGCGGGCGGGGATGCCGGCACGGGCTGTGGCCGCGCATGCACAGGCGGGGATGCCTGCACGGGCTGTGGCCGCATATCGCGCTCCCAGGTGCCGCCGTGTTGCCGCCAATGGTTGCCGTCGCGCTCCCAGCGATGCGGCACCCAGTAATAGCCCTGGCGCGGCGCCTCCCATCTGCCCGGCACCCACACGTAGCGGACGTTCGTCCAGTTCCAGTAACCGTTGATCCAGAGGTAGCCGGCGGAGGGCGGATATCCGGAATTCTCGTAGATGGGCGGAGGCGGTGCCATGGCCACGGTGTGCTCATGCCGGTAATAGGGCTCTTGCACGGTGTGAACAGCACAACCGCCGATCAATGCCGACGTCGTTGCCAGCGCTGTTAGCAGCAGCCTACTTTTCATGTCGCTCCCCTTTTCATTTCGCCGAAGCCGGATCGGATGTCGTCCGGAGGTCTTCGTCGAGTGAATTAACGCTGGCACGGGGTGATCGATATACGACTTGCGGGAACCGTTACACAGTCTTACATGTGGGGATCAGGTGTGAGCAGGCGAGGCCACGGCTAATCGGCCTCGAAGCGGAATTGCTCACCCAGGTGGCCGCCGATGAATATGGTGTCGCCAGCGCGGAGCTGAACCTCGCTGATCGACGAGCGAAGCTGGGCATTGAGGAAGGTGCCGTTCCTCGATTTCAGATCGCGGAGGGTGACTTTGCCGTCGACCAGGCCGATCCAGGCGTGGCGGGCCGAGACGCAGGAATCCGTCAGCACGATGTCGCAGGAGGAACTGCGCCCTATCGTGATGCCGGTCGTGGCGACGGGGAAGCGCTGGCCCTTCTGATTCCCGGTCAGGCCTTCCAGATGCACTCCGCTCAGCGTGAGCGAAGGCGCCTCTTCGCGTTCTCTTTGGGCTGCCGGGTTGAGAGTCTGATTCGGACGCAGGTAGACCATAGTCTTGTCCTCGTCGAATTGCTGCGCCCCGGCAGCGGGCTGTGGTGTTGCCGGCGGATCCTTGAGCGTGATCGAAGCGGAGTCGGCCGGCATTTTCTCGGCGGGGCTGCCGGACTGCCGGCTGCTGCGGGAACGCATCCAGAATGCGACGGCCGCTATCAAAACGATGGCGACCAATGCGAGGGAGAGGTAGAGGGACATGGTTTGTCGATTCGGCGGCCGGTGATCCCCGATTTATACCGGCCGCCGGTCTTTTTGCAAACCGATACGGGCAAGAAAAGCACCTTGCTTGCCCGGCGGCAGGGGGATGCGTACGCGATGGCCGCTGCCCGGCGCCGAATCGACCGGTGTTGCCGTCCCGCCAGCGCCGACTTTTTCAATGCGTTCGATACTGACGACAAGGTTGCCGTCGGGGTGGATCAGCTCGACCGAGTCACCGATGTCGAACCGGTTCTTGACGTCGATCTCCGCCCAACCCGCGGCGTCATAGTGAAGCAGATCGCCCACATACAGGCTTTGCCCCGTCTGCGACAAACCGCTCAGGTAGTTCTGGTGTTCACGGTCGGGATGGCGTTCGTAGAAGCCGGCGGTGTAGCCGCGATTGGCCAGATCGGCGAGACGGGTGACGAGGCCGGCATCGAAGGCGCGACCGGCGCCGGCATCGTCGATCGCCTGACGGTAGGCCTGGCAGGTCCGCGCCACGTAATAGGCCGACTTGGTGCGGCCCTCGATCTTAAGCGAGTCGACACCGATCCCGACCAGCCGTTCGACGTATTCGATGGCGCGCAGGTCTTTCGAGTTGAGGATGTAGGTGCCGTGCTCGTCTTCCTCGATGGGCATCAACTGGCCGGGCCGGGTCTCCTCTTCGATGAGATATACGTCGCCGGCCGGATTCGCCGCGGCGGGCTTGACGTCGTAGTTCCAGCGGCAGGAATTGGTGCAGCTGCCCTGGTTCGGGTCGCGGTGGTTGAAATACCCCGAGAGCAGGCAGCGGCCGGAATAGGCGACGCAGAGGGCACCATGGACGAACACTTCGAGTTCGGTGTCCGGGCATTCCTGGCGAATCTCGGCAATTTCATCGAGGGACAGCTCGCGCGACAGGATGACCCGCGTCACGCCGATGGAACGCCAGAAGCGCACGGCGGCATGGTTCACCGTATTGGCCTGCACCGAGAGGTGGATCGGCATCTCCGGCCAGGTTTCGCGGATCATCAGCATCAGGCCCGGGTCGGCCATGATCAGCGCATCGGGTTCGAGCGCGATCACCGGCGCCATGTCCGCGAGGTAGGTCTTGAGCTTGGCGTTGTGCGGGAAGATGTTGCTGACGACGTAGAACTTGCCGCCGCGGCCATGCACCATCGCCATCCCCTCGGCGAGATTCTCGATGCGGCCGAATTCGTTGTTGCGTACGCGCAGGCTGTAGCGCGGCTGGCCGGCATAGATGGCCGTGGCACCGTAATCGAGCGCCGTTGCAGCCATGCGCAGGCTGCCGGCGGGAGCCAGGAGTTCGGGAGGACGCATGCGTGTCATCAGTAGTGGTTTCGGCACAAGCGCAATGATCCGTTGGCCACAGGGCTGAAAAACAGCCGCTCGCAGATCAAAGACAGGCTTGGGTTCGGAGGGATGGTGGCATTATGGGGGAGTACCGGGGCAGTTGTCCCAACCAGTGAAAGCCCAATGACAATCGAACTCACCGCCAACGAAGCCCGGATCATCGGATGCCTGATCGAAAAGGAAATCACGACACCGGAGCAATATCCGCTGTCCCTCAACGCCCTCGGCAACGCCTGCAACCAGAAGAGCAACCGCGATCCCGTGCTGGAACTGGATGAGGCGACGATCCAGCAGACCGTCGATCAACTCGTCAGGAAATACCTGGTCAGCGAACATACGGGATACGGCAGTCGCGTCGCCAAATACCAGCACCGCTTCTGCAACACGGAATACGGCAACCTGAAATTCTCGCCGCAGGAACTCGGGATCGTCTGCGAACTCCTTCTGCGAGGGCCGCAGACGCCGGGCGAGCTGCGCAGCCGAGCCAGCCGGCTGTGCCCCCTCAAGGACGTCACCGAGGTCGAGGCTGCCCTGGACAATCTGGGGAAACGCGAGGACGGACCCTTCGTCATCCGGCTGCCACGCGAACCGGGCAAACGCGAATCACGTTACGCCCACCTGTTCAGCGGAGAGGTCGCCGGTGCGGAGGAGACCGATGGTCAGCGCGCGTCTTCCAGCGAGTCCGACGCCGTTGCCGGGTTGGAACAGCGCGTCGCCAATCTGGAGGCGGAAATCGCCGAATTGAGGCAACTGCTGAGTGCCATGGCACAGACGGGCGGACATCGGGACTGATGCTGCCAAGTCACGGCCTGACGGGATCCCAAGGTTCCTGCGCAAAGTAGGCTTCAATGCCGGGTTGGCTGTGCGGATTGCCCTTCCTGCCCCAATGGCAAGTCAGTCGCGGGTAGTTATCCAGGTCGCTGCCAATCAGGCAGACCATTTCCAGCGGGTGGGTCTTGCCCCATTTGAACTCAAGCACATAGGCCTCGCCCGGATCTGCCCGGCGCACGACACCGAAGACTTCACTGCGTTTGCCGGAGATTTCCCGGCTGAGCCGTATCTGCTTGCCGACCCGGTCGATACGCGCCGTCCCGGCATAGGTACGCTGGCTGTCGGGATGGCGGCCGACCAACTGATAACGTCCGGGAACGAAACTCCATTGCAGTGGTTCATCATCGTTGCCAGCGGCATGGCAAGGTTGGCCCGGTACACCCACACAGGCCAGGCCGGAGAGCAGCAGCATCAACGGGCGCCAAAACGCCGACATGCTCAGCGGGATTATCCGCGCGATATTTCCGGACTCGGCGACGACTTCACGATCACCTGCGGCTTGGTGCCGTTCATCAAAGTCATCTGCCTGCCGAAGGCATCTCTCTCGGCAACTCCCCGCTTGGTTGCCGCGATGGACTTTTTGCAGCGCCAGCGCGAGCCACCCTTGGTTTGAATCTGTCGCATTTCCTCTTTGGGATGAGGCCTGCCGCAGTGGTAACAATAAGCCGTGTCGGACATGGGAACCTCTAAGCTGGTGTTGTGCTTCCGGGTTTGCGGCCCGGTGCATTCGATGGAAATCAAAGGTCAGGCTACTTCTTCTTTTCTTCGTCCTTGCCGACCACCGCCTTGACACCGGCAGCAGTCACATCTACCGCGGTTCCGACAACGGTGGCGCCGGCTTTAACGGCGGTTGCCGTGACGGATACGGCGGCATCTGCTACGGCGACGACTGCGCAACCCGAGCATAGGAGCGGAATCAAAAGCAAGCCTGGTCGCATTGTGTAACCCCGCTGTAACTCCGGCATGCACCCCCCCGGCCCGTAACCACAGGGCTCTCTGCCTATGCCGACCGCCGGATTACTTGAGTGCCGAGCCCTGATATCGAGATGGTGCTGGCTGATTTCCGGGCCAACCCATTGCTGTATCCGGCTCGCCAATACAGATATGTCTGAGAACAGGCGTATTTTACTCCGCCAGGATCATTACGCCGCATCCTCAATATGGCGCCCCCATGGAAACTTCCCGGTGGAATCTGTCTGGCTCTTTTACTGGCTCATCGCAGCCGTCGTGCTGGCTCCAGTCGTGCTTATCGTAAAAGGAGTCATGGCAAACAAGGGCAAGGGGAAAGGCGACTAGCGTAAATCCGGGCTGGTACATTGCGGCAAACATGACCACGCTATCCGAACTCCATGTCGATGTTGACGCGCGCGTACAAGCCATCCGGGAGGGTCGCCCCGACTGGCCGTGCGGAAAGGGTTGCGACAGTTGCTGTCGGCGTCTCGCCGAAGTGCCGCGACTGACGCTGGGGGAATGGGACTTGCTGCGGGCGGGGCTGGCCGCGTTACCGCCGGAACGCCTGCGTGAAATCAGCCGGAACATGGCTGCGCTGGCCGGCCAGCGGATACGCCCTGTCGTCTGTCCCCTGCTCGATCTGGCCAGTGGTTCCTGTCCGGTCTATGCCCAGCGTCCGGTGGCCTGCCGCACTTATGGTTTCTACGTGCAGCGCGACCTGGGACTGTATTGCCACGACATCGAGACCCGCGTAGCCGATGGATCCCTGGCCGACGTGGTGTGGGGCAACCATGATGCCGTTGACCACCGGCTCGCCGGCCTGGGCGAAATCCGTGCGTTGACCGAGTGGTTCGAGAACTGGGAGAGTGGAAAATCCCTGGCTTCGGCGTGCGACTTGCCAATCGCTGCCAAGTCCGAGTCGTGATGCCGGCGGCCGGAATGCCAGCCCTCGACCCCTACGGGTCGATGCCCACGACGTCGTCAGCCTCGAATTCGTCCGGCACCGTGCCATCGCCAATACCGGTGACCATGGCGGCCATGCTGGCGCTCAGTTTTACGAAGTATTCCTGGCTGATCGGGTCATAGAAACGCTGGCCAAGGGTGACTTCGCCGAAGTTGATGCGGTGATGGTTGGGGTGAGGTGTCATACGGACTCGACAAGAAAGTTAATGGTTCTGACATCTGCTGGGTTGTAATTCGGTTTCCGTTGGCGCCCAGGCCGACCACCGGACTTTCACGCTGCAGACCCATGAAAAGCGAAAGGCCCTACAGGTATCCAGCTGCAGGGCCTTGGTAATTCCGGCTCCCCGGACAACGCTTGCCACGAACCAACCAAGGGGGGCCTGGGCCGGGGGTAATTGTAACCCGGACGGCCTGTGTCAGCCTGGAACTGCCTTTTCGGAGGGGTTTGTTTCAGGTGCCGTTACCCAACCCGGCACCAGACCAGACAGCGGTTGTTCGAAGGCATCGCGACATCCTCGGCCAGAGTCATGCCCGCGCGGCGGGCGAGCGCATCGAGGTCGTCGAAGTCGCGGATGCCCTGATGCGGGGCGCTGGCTTTCAGCGAGGCGTCGAAGCGCGCATTGCTCTCGCTGGTGAATTGGCCGCCGTAGTTGAAGGGGCCGTAGGCCACGAAGATCGCGTTCCCGCTCATCACGCCCGTGAGCGACGCGAACATCGCCGCCACGGCGGACCAGGGCATGATGTGCAGGGTATTGGCCGTGAACACGACATCGAAACGCCGGGCCGGCCAGGGTCCGGTCACGTCCAGTTCGAGGGGGGCGGGGGTATTGGGCAAGCGAGCCTCGTCCAGCCAGGCCCGTATGCCCGGCAGGTTTTCCGCCCGATCCGAGGTCTGCCAGTTCAGGTGGGGCAGGGCAGGGGCGAAATACACCGCGTGCTGCCCCGTGCCGCTGCCGATCTCCAGCAGCGACGTCCGCCCGGCCAGACGCTCGCGCAGCACCGCGAGTATCGGCTCGCGGTTCTTGTCGCATGAAGGGGCGTGGGGTTTGTCCGGCATGCAGCGATTATGCCGCGTCAGGGCGATTGCCTTGATCCTGCGCGGGCCCGGATCCTACTTCAGGCTTGCCATGTCGATGACGAATCTGTATTTCACGTCGCTGCGGAGCATCCGCTCGTAGGCCGTGTTGATGTAATCCATGGGTATCGTCTCGATATCCGAAACGATGCCGTGTTGGGCACAGAAATCCAGCATCTCCTGGGTTTCTCGTATCCCGCCGATCAGTGAGCCGGCCAGCTGCCGGCGCATCAGGATCAGGCCGAACACATTCGGCGAAGGGTGCGGCTCCGCAGGTGCGCCGACCAGCGTCATCGTGCCGTCGCGCTTGAGCAGATTCAGGTAGGCATCCAGATTGTGCGGTGCTGCGACGGTGTTCAGGATCAGGTCGAACTGATTCGCATGAGCGGCCATTTGCGCCGGATCGGTGGAGACGCATACCGCATCGGCGCCCAGTCGCTTCCCGTCCGCGACCTTTCCGGCGGATGTGGTGAACAGCGTGACATGGGCGCCCATGGCATGGGCGATCTTGACGCCCATGTGCCCCAGGCCGCCCAGGCCGACGATGCCGATCTTCTTGCCCGGGCCGGCGCCCCAATGACGCAACGGCGAGTAGGTGGTGATGCCGGCACACAGCAGCGGCGCCACGCTCGCCAGATCCTTCTCGTCATGCTTGATGTGCAGAACGAAGGATTCCTTGACCACGATGGTTTGGGAATAGCCGCCATAGGTGTTTTCGCCGCCGAAGAGCGGGCCGTTGTAGGTTCCGGTGAAGCCGTTCTCGCAGTACTGCTCCTCGCCCTCGTTGCAGGAGTTGCAGTGGCCGCAGCTGTCGACCAGGCAGCCGACGCCTGCGAGGTCACCCACCTTGAAGTTCTGCACCTTGTTTCCCACGGCGACTACCCGGCCAACGATCTCGTGGCCAGGGACGGAAGGGTAGATCGTGTTCTTCCACTCGTTGCGCGCCGTATGCAGGTCGGAGTGGCAGACACCGCAATACAGGATCTCGATCTGCACATCTTCCGCGCCCGGGGCGCGACGGCTTAATTCAAAGGGCGCCAGCGCACTGCTCGCGCTCTGTGCCGCATAGGCCTTGGTCTTGCTCATGACTTGATCCTTTGTCTTGACGGTGCGGAAAAGGATACAACAAGGGGGCGGATATTATTGTCAGGAGTGTCGCCAGGGCGGGCGATTCAGACGATGCCAGGTAGCGTTCCATTCTTGTTCCGCCCGTGGTCATAGAATGGGTAGCCGAAACCAGAGTCCCGCCAACCGATCATGCTCACCAGCATCAATGAATTCTTCAGCCAGTTCATAGAACCGGGCACCCGCAACGAAGCCGACCGGGGAAAGGCACTGCAGATCGCGACGGCTGCACTGCTGCTGGAGATGATGCGGATGGACGACCGTATCGTCGAGGAAGAACGCGGCGCCATCACCGAGACGTTGCGCCAGCAGTTCGGGCTCGATGCCGCCCAGGTCGAAACCCTTGTCGCCCTGGCCGGCGAGGAGGCGCGTCAGGCCAGCGACTACTACCAGTTCACTTCCCTGATCAACAAGTCCTGCGATGCCGGGCAGAAGGTCAGCATCATCGAGAACATGTGGCGGGTCGCGATGGTCGACGGCCATCTCGACGCCCACGAACTGCACCTGATGCGCAAGATCGCCGACCTTCTCTATGTCGGCCATGCCGATTACATCGCGGCGAAGGCGCGGGCACGGGTATCGGCCAATCTTCCCGCAGCTTAGGTCTGGCCGCTCCGCAAGCAAGGCACCTGGAGCCCTTCGGGAGCTGACCAAAAGGGCGAACCGGTCGAGCAGATCGACCCGTCGGTGGACAGCTGCTAAGTGTTCGCCATTTCGTCCAGAACGGGCTTGCCGTCCCTGACCGGAATCCGTGGGCCGGGATTGCGTGTCATGCGCACGACGCTGTCCTTGTTTCCCAAGCGATAAGTTACGTCAAAGCCAAGGCGCTTGGTCGAAACATCGTATGCCACCTTGCAACGTCGTTCATTTGCATTTACCACATCCTGGTCTTGCATCGACTTCTGGATGGTATTGCCGGCATATCCACCCGCAGCAGCACCCGCAATCGTAGCGACCTGATTGCCTGTTCCGTTTCCGATAGTACTTCCCAACAATCCGCCGGCAACGACACCGACGGCTGTCCCGGCAACCCGGTATTTGTCGACTACGGGCGCACGCTTTTGGACCGTTACGTCCTTGCATTCTTCCCGCGGTGTTCTGACAGTCTCGTTGACCTCCTGGACCGAGATCACCTCTGCGTACTTCGGCGACTGGATGGTCTGAAATCCGGTTACACCGACGGCTGTTACCGCAGTAACAGCCAACCCGCCGAGAACCATTCCTTTGAGTATCGACTTGTCCATGATTAGCTCCTCTGATAATTGCGTGACGGCCACCAGATCAGCAGGCCGCTTGGAGGTACATCATTGCGGACATGGGCGATTGATTCCAGTGTCGTCAACCGACGACACATTTGTGCGGGCTCGGCCGCTGGCACTGTTACCGACGATGAAGCAGAGTTGGTTGCCAGCTAGTAACCCACCCCTTTTGGCAATCCTCACCACACCAATAAAGAAAGCCCCTCAAGGCCGGGGGAGGTGGCCAAGAGGGGCTTGAGGAGGTGACTCCCATCACAGAGTCAGGACGAATACTATTCGCAAAATATTAGGGTTTGCTTAACTCTTACACATCGTAACAATCTGCTGGGTTGGTTGCTTCGTGCAGCACTTTCACATCTTGATACCGAACGATTCTCCAATCATTTGCTTCGCTTCAGAGCTAGCCCAATCCTTGGCCTCACAGTGCTTGCTTAGAACGCATCCCTGCGAATTGTGGCGTCGCAACCAAGGTGTCCCGCGGAGCCTCGTAAATTTTGATTGAACTTCACTTTGCTGGTGGCGGCGGTGGAAGCCCCGGTGGTGGTGGCGGATAGGCCGCGGGCTGATCACGTTGTACTTGGTCGGTTTGAGGTGACTGAATCATCGATCCATACACCGGAACCTTCTGCCCCTTTGCGTACATGCACTGGATGTATGCGGAATCGTAACTCCGCTGGGTGCCGTAGGCCGAGTACTGGGCGGAACTCACCCCGGCCATGCTGCCCACGACAAGCCCGGTGCCTGCACCCACCCCCGCTGCATCGTGCCCACCGACGGCAGCGCCGGCCGCCGCGCCTATGACCGTTCCGATCACAGCGCTCTTCGTGGCAGCATCGTTCGCCGCACGATTCGCATCGGTGCCGCCGATCTGCTCGGAGGCATAGCGCCGACAGTCAAAGTCGTCGGCGCGAAACTGCTCAAAGCTCTTTCCTCTACCTGGCAGGGCCATCACGCTGGGACCTGTCGGGAGGCTTGTGCAAGCTGCGACCAACAGCAAAACACTTACGGTGGCGAAAGCGGATTTCATTTCGGCATCTCCTGCCGCCGATCATTATTAATCCGGCGGCGTTGGCAGGACTTTCCGCCATCCGGTCGAGCATTCCTTGACGTAAGGGTAGTACGCCTGCTTCGGCGGGCAGTAGTACCAGTAGTTAATCGGCGGCGGCACAGTTCCCGTCGCTGGCGGCTGAGCTTGCTGTTGCTCGATATACACCGGCGGCTCGACGCGCTGGACAATGACAGGCGGATAATAAGGCGGATAATATCCATAATAGTAGGGTGGGTAGTGGTATGACCACCACGCGCTGATGTACGGTCCGACGACGATCCCGACATGGGGACGATGATGTCTAGGTTGAGCCCAGACACTCGGCACGACGGCCAGTCCCAGCAGGACCAGTGCAAGCAGGCGAGGCGCGGTTTTCATGAACACAATCCCCATTTGACTTACTGTGCTTTGAGCGTAGTTCACAAGGCGTCGCAAAGCGAACGGATATTTGTAAGTTCCTGTTGCAGGGACATTGCAGCGCCAACGATAGCGGGTGGTGCTAGCCGGTAGTACCAAGGCGCGATGGCATCGAGCAGTTTGATGTTCTTTATGCCCCCCAAAAACCGATGCGAGAACAATTCATCCGCATCAGACCATCAAGCCGCTGCCTATGGGATGCCACGGTGTGCTGCCGCTTGCCAAGAAGACGTCGAACAAGAAGCTCAGCAATGCAATGAATATGCTGGCGAAGAAGGCCGTCCAAAACCCTGAAACCTTGAATCCGGGCACTGCCCAGGAAACCAGCAGCAGCATCAAGGCATTGATCACCAGGAGGAAGAGTCCCAGCGTCACCAGCGTCAGCGGCAACGTGAGGATGATCAGCAATGGTCTGACGATCGCGTTGGCAAAGCCGAGCAGCAGTGCCGCAACGATCAGTGAGGCCGTATTCGCGAACCGAATGCCTTTGAACACGTGGCTTGCCACCCACAGCGACAGGGACGTGATACCCCAGTGAAGCAAGAATGGCGGCAGGGATTCGAGCATGACGGAGGATCTTGCTACTGATCAATTCCCACGATGTCGTCCGTCTCGAACTCGTCCGGCACGGTGCCGTCTCCAATACCGGTGACCATGGCGGCCATGCTGGCGTTAGTTAGGTTCGGATAACCTGCGGGTCATCGGCAATCTATACGGCCAAGAGCACGGAAACCAAGCCGGGTGCCCGAGGTGAGGCCTTGGGGCGAATCAGGATCTCGATGTCGCGGTCGAGCAGGGTGATGAAGTGCATCAACCGCTCGGACGAGAAGCGGGAAAGCTTGAAGTTCTTCAGTTCCGACACATGGGGCTGCGGAATGCCGAACAGCGCAGCCGTCTTCGTTTGGGTCGGCTTGCGGTCCTTGATCAATTCGTTGACCCGCATGGCCAGTTGAACGCGCAGCTTGCGCTCCGCGGCATCCTTGAAGCCGAGATCCTGGAATACATCTTGGGTGCCTGCCGAGATCGTTTCAGTCTTCCTTGTCATATCTCACCTCGTAATCTGAGTCCCTGATCTTGGCTGCCGTAGCAGGACCAGCGACCGTCCCTGTAGCGGATAGGAACTGCCACGAGCATAACGTTTCATGTTCGAAGGTTCTGACGGAAAGGTCGTGTCCAAGACGGGTAGCCAGCGTTCGCGTATCCGAAAGCCCGGCAACGTGAAAGGGATCTCGTCGTGAGAGGCATTCAGAATGAGCAGGAAATCGTCATCGCCAACAGGTCTTCCCTGCCTGTCAACCTCGCCAATGGAGTCGCCCGCCAGATACATGCCGAGGCAGCGAGCGAATCCCTGATCCCATTCGTCATCGCACATCTCCAGCCCGTCTGGGTTCAACCACAGGATATTTTTAACTTTTCCGCGTAGCCGCTGTTCCTGGAAAAAGCTGCGCCTGCGGAACACAGGGTGCGCTTTGCGCAGGCCGATCAAATGCTGGACGAAGTTAAGCAGTTCCTCATCTTCCGACTTCAGTTTCCAATTGATCCAACTGATCTCGTTGTCCTGGCAATAGGCGTTGTTGTTGCCCTGCTGGCTGCGCCCCATCTCATCACCAGACACCAGCATGGGTACTCCCTGGGAAAGAAACAGGGTGGCCAGCAAGTTGCGCTTTTGCCGGGCGCGCAGGGCGAGGATGTCGGGCTTGTCGGTCGGCCCCTCGGCACCGCAATTCCAGGACAGGTTGTTCTTCTCCCCATCCTGGTTTTTCTCGCCATTGGCCTGATTGTGTTTCTGCTCGAAGCTGACCAGGTCTTGCAGGGTAAAGCCATCATGGGCGGTGACGAAATTGATACTGGCGTATGGCCGGCGGCCATTGTGGGCGTACAAATCGCTCGATCCGGTGAGGCGATAGGCCAGGTCGCCGATCAGTCCTCCTTCGCCTTTCCAGTAGGCGCGCACCGCGTCGCGATACTTGGCGTTCCACTCGGTCCAACCCACCGGGAAATTACCTACCTGATAGCCGCCCACGCCCAAATCCCAGGGTTCGGCGATCAGTTTCACCCGCGACAACACTGGATCCTGGTGGATGATGTCGAAAAAAGCGCCGAGCCGGTCCACATCATGGAGTTCCCGCGCCAGCGCTGCCGCAAGATCGAAACGAAAGCCATCCACATGCATTTCCTGCACCCAGTAACGCAGGCTGTCCATAATCAATTGCAGAACGCGCGGTTGCATCATGTTGAGGGTGTTGCCGCAACCGGTGTAATCCATGCAGAAGCGCGGATTGTCCTGCATCAATCGGTAATAGGCGGCGTTGTCGATACCGCGCAAGCTCAGCGTTGGTCCGAGGTGGTTGCCTTCCGCAGTGTGGTTGTACACCACGTCAAGAATCACCTCGAGGCCCGCCCGGTGCAGCGCCTTGACCATGGTCTTGAATTCACTAACCGCGTCGCCAGTCGCAGCGTAGCGCCGATCCGGCACAAAAAAGCCTAAGGAGTTGTAGCCCCAGTAGTTGCGCAGCCCACGCTCGAGTAGATGGCGGTCATCTACAAAACAATGCACCGGCATCAGTTCCACGGCAGTCACCCCCAGGCGCTGAAGATGTTTAATGGCCGGGGCGCTGGCAAGGCCGGCGTAGGTTCCGCGCAATGACTCGGGGATGTCTGGATGAAGCGCGGTGAAGCCCTTGACGTGCAACTCGTAAATGATGGTGTCGTTCCAGGCCGTGTCCGGCGGCCGGTCGCCCTCCCAATCAAACGCCGGATCGATTACCTGGCATTTGGGCATGGCCGAGGCGTTGTCGCGCCAGTCGAAAGACAGGTCTTCCTGCTTGGCCCCGATTTTGTAACCGAAGTGGGCATCGCTCCAGCGCAGTTTCCCCACCGCCGCCTTGGCGTGAGGATCAAGGAGCAGTTTGTTGGGATTGAAGCGGTGTCCCTGCTGCGGTTGGTAGGGGCCGTAAACCCGGTAGCCATACAACAGCCCCGGTTTTGCTCCGGGCAGATAGCAGTGCCATACCAGGTCGGTCTGTTCACGCATCTCGATACGATCGGTTTCACGCCGGCCGCGCGCATCGAACAGGCATAACTCAACTTTTTCCGCATGCTCTGAAAAAAGGGCGAAATTCACACCCTCGCCGTCCCAGGTCGCTCCTTGGGGATACGGTTTTCCTGGCAGTACGACGGTCGCCTTCTTGGTCATGTCATCCCCGTTATCTTCTCCTACACAACCCCAGAGTTAGCGTTGTGCCTCGTAGGCAAGAACGATTCCCGCCAAAGGGGGAAGCGTCAGCAATAGCGAATGCGAGCGGTTCATCCATGGCTGCTCTTCGGCCTGCAGCGGGGCAGAGCCATTGCCTACGTTGCTGCCACCGTAGCATTCCGAGTCGGAATTCATTACTTCACGATAGCTACCGGGCAAGGGAACGCCGATCCGATAATCGTGGCGAGTCACGGGTGTGAGATTGACCACCACCACCATCACTTCGTTGTCGCGGCCCTTGCGCATAAAGCTGATCACCGACTGCTGAGCGTCGTGGCAGTCGATCCATTCGAAGCCCTGCCAGTCGAATTCGTGGCGGTGGAGGGCCGGGCTGGCCTGGTAGAGGTGGTTCAGATCCCGTACCAGGCGTTGCATGCCCTGGTGCAGGGGATATTCGAGTACGTACCAGTCCAGCACGCCGGTGCTGTCCCATTCGCGCCCCTGGCCGAACTCGGTGCCCATGAACAGCAGCTTCTTGCCGGGATGGGTGAACTGGTAGGCGTAGAGCGTGCGCAGGTTGGCATGCCTTTGCCACTCGTCGCCGGGCATTTTGTGCAGCATCGACTGCTTGCCGTGCACCACTTCGTCGTGCGAGAAGGGCAGCATGAAGTTCTCGGTGAAGCAATAGAGCATGCTGAAGGTGAGCATACCCTGGTGATACTGGCGGTAAATGGGCTCATTGGCCATGTAGTCCAGGGTATCGTTCATCCAGCCCATATTCCACTTGATGTCGAAACCCAAGCCACCGACATGGGTCGGGCGGCTGACCATCGGCCACGAGGTCGACTCTTCCGCGATCATCAGGATGCCGGGGCACTGGTCGTGCGTGGCGACATTGAGTTCGCGCAGGAATTCGATGGCCGTGAGGTTTTCGCGGCCGCCATACTGGTTCGGCACCCACTCGCCCTCCTTGCGCGAGTAGTCCAGGTAAAGCATCGAGGCGACGGCATCCACGCGCAGGCCGTCGATGTGCATGTCCTCCAGCCAGAAAATCGCGCTGGAGAGCAGGAAGCTCTTCACCTCGTTGCGGCCGAAGTTGAAGATCAGCGTGGACCAGTCCATGTGCTCGCCGAGGCGCGGGTCGGCGTGCTCATAAAGCGGCGTGCCGTCGAAGCGGGCGAGGCCATGGGCATCCTTGGGGAAGTGCGCGGGCACCCAGTCGAGCAGGACGCCGATGCCATTCCGGTGGCAGTGGTCGACAAAGTAGCGGAAATCGTCCGGGGTGCCGAAACGGCTAGTCGGCGCGAAATAGCCGGTGGTCTGGTAGCCCCAGGAGGGATCGTAGGGATGCTCGGTAATCGGCATCAGTTCGATGTGCGTGAAGCCCATCTCCTTTACGTAATCCACCAGACGGTGCGCCGCCTCGCGATAATTGAGGAATTCGCCTTCCGGCGCGCGCTGCCAGGAGCCCAGATGTAGCTCGTAAACCGACATCGGCGTGTGCTGCCAGTCATGGGTGCGGCGTTGTTCCATCCAGGCGCCGTCGCCCCATGCGTAGTTGCTGCGGGCGGAAATGATGGAACCGGTGCGCGGGCGCAGTTCGTAGCACTGGCCGTAGGGATCGGCCTTGAGCAGGATGTCGCCACTGTGGCGATTGCGGATTTCGAACTTGTAGATATGCCCCGGCTCGAGGTCGGGGATGAACAGTTCCCAGATGCCGCTGCCGCCGCGCACCCGCATCGGGTGGCGCCGCCCGTCCCAGTTGTTGAAGCCACCGACCACGCTGGCTCGTTCGGCGTTCGGCGCCCAGACGGCGAACAGTACGCCGCCGACACCGTCTACCTCGTGTTCGTGGGCACCGAGGAAACGGAAGCCATGGCGGTGGCGTCCCTCGCCGAACAGGTGCAGGTCGAGATCACCGACTTGCGGCGCGAAGGTGTAGGGATCGCGCGCAATGTGTTCGCGATGGTGCTGGTCACGCCAGATCAGGCTGTAGTGCGCCGGCAGGGAATGACCGTCGCCGCGCCACTCGAAATGGTCGCTGTCCGGCAGGCGGGACAGCGGCATGCCACCCTCGGCGATCCGAACCTCGCTAGCAAGAGGAATAAAGGCGCGGACAACGACGTTGCCGTCCTCCTGATGGCGACCGAGGATGGCAAAGGGATCGTGATGGCGGGCTTCGCTGATGCGTTGCCGTTCCGTATCGAGGTAGCCATTTTTCATTGCCGTACTCCAATCGGGTTTGCACTCGAAAATCTTTGCATAGCAGTAAGCCTACCACTTGGATACGCCACGATCTATCGATGTTTGGCGAAGCAGTCGATCCACCCAGGGCCGATTCATTGAATTGGTGCTCCCGGACAGTTTCGGCCATTGCTGGCAGTAAGCCCTGCGGCGGTACCCAGTATGGAAGAGACGGTGTCAGACAAGTCCGGCAATTTTCGCCTGAATGATTGCTCCAGACTGGGAACTGCCGGTGAGTTTTAATGACTGATGTATATGGTCCGTGCAGCGAGACTCGCTGAAATACCGCCTCCCGAGGGTCGCTCCTCTGTCCATTGCGGCCACTCTCCAAGCATCAGGCAGATGCTTGGGGTGCTATTCGGCGGGCCCTTCTGCAAATCGTGTCGCATGCCGGCCCAAAATCGGCGATTGACTGCTGGCCCCTTTGATTCCTGTCGCCGCTTCGGCATGATTTCGTCATGCTTTACGAATGGGCACTATCCCGTCGTCGCATACCAACACGATCACACGCCATCTTCCGTTCAACCAAATCTCTTGCGGCGGGCCCGGTGTCCGGGCTTGCCGAGGAGTAGCATGGGTCGCCCGGCCTTTCGGCCACAGATGTCGATTCAGATTCGCGACTGTGCCCCGTCGAAAAGCCGATTCAAGGAAAGCGCGCCATGGTCAGACTGAATTTTTCGATCGAGCTGAATTATGAAATCGACGCGCCGGGCTGCGATTTCATTTTCAGCATCCAGGCGGCGCAAACCTGGCACCAGATCGTGGTGGGCGAGTCGCTCTCCATCAGCCAGAACCTGCAGCCCAGCCTCTACACCGATCCCCTGACGCACACCCGGTTCCTGCGCCTCAAGGCCTTTGCCGGTCAGTTGGCGGTGCGCTACGAGGCCACGGTGGATATCGATCATTACTGCGCCGCGCCGGCCCAGCTCGACGAGGTGCCCGTGGCCAGGCTGCCGGGCTCGGTGCTGCCCTACATTTATCCCAGCCGCTATTGCCAGTCGGACCGGCTGCACCGTTTGGCGGTCAAGGAGTTCGGCGGTCTGCGGCAGGGCTATGCCCGGGTGCAGGCCATCCGCGACTGGGTGCTGAATCGCGTCACCTTCCGCTCCAATTCCTCGACCGGCAACACAACGGCGGTCGATACCCTGGTGGAAGAGGTCGGTGTCTGCCGTGACTTCGCCCACCTGATGATTGCCCTGTGTCGCGCGGTCAATATCCCCGCACGCTTTGCTGCCACCATCGATTTCGGCGCCGACCCGATCCTGGGACCGACCGACTTCCATGCCTGCGTCGAGGTGTATCTGGGCGACCGCTGGTACCTCTTCGATCCCTCGGGCGTGGCCATCCCCATGGGTTTTGTTCGCTTGGGAACCGGGCGCGATGCCGCCGACACGGCTTTTTCCACCATCTTCGGTGGCGTGCGCGGCTCGGCTCCGTTGATGCGGATCGAAGCCATACCCGATGCGCAAGGCGTCCTGGTGGTGCCGCAGCATGTGCCGCAAGCCTTGTCTACCGACGGGCACGTGCTGCCGGACTGACGCAGGTCCGGGAGGCCGGGTGCCGCAGTCAATCGCCGATTTCGCACAGGGAAGTATCGGAATCCTCCAGTAAATCTACCGTATTGCATCGACCGGTTGAATCCGCCGACCATTGCTGCCGGTGACGTCTCGCCCCTCAAACGACCGAAATTGAATTATCACCGGACGGAAGCCACGAACCGTAGGGCGAAAAAACGGCGCGGTGATAGCCGCGCCGAAGATGTCACAGGGAGAAAGCGGAACCTATTTGAGGGTCAGAACAAACTGAACCAGCGTCTTGATGTCGGCCTCTTTGACGGTCGCATTCGGTGGCTTCGGCACTTCACCCCAAACACCCTTGCCGCCCTTCCTGCACTTGACCAGCAGATTCGCCTCGGCATCGGCCTGACCGGCGTACTTCCTGCCTACTTCCTTCCATGCCGGCCCGATCAACTTCTTGTCGAGCTGATGGCAGGCGAGGCAGCCGTTCTTCTTGGCGATGTCCATCGCCTCTGCCTCGGTGGCTGCCGAGGCCGTCCCAGCCAGCATCAGCACGGCAGATCCCAGCAACAGAGAAATCGACTTCATGTGGTTTCCCTCCATTGATCAAACAATGATACGCAGCTTGAGGCTCATGCGGGAGACTGCCGAAGTACGACTCGTCGAGATCAATGACCGTTCCCGCTGCTTAGGCGACGGTCGTGCGTGAGCCTTCCCGCTTGATGCCGCCATCACTATCATTGACTACTGTAGCATTCGATCACTTACCCCAATAGGAATGTCGAATGGCAACGAAGAAGCCTGTAACCACCTCCAAGACAAACAAGACCAAGGTCGTCATATCCGGTCGTGGCCTGTCGTTTTCTGTTCTGGACATCGATCGCGAGACGTTCAAGAGCTTTACCGAAACCGGCATACCTGACGACGTCTTCGAGGATTTGAAGGAGCAACTCACCGAGGCGGGTGACTACATCACCGCACCATTCCTCGAAGAAACCACCGTCGCCATCGATGGCAAGAAGTTCCACAGCTCATGGGACAAGATCAAGGGGCAGTGCGGCAACGTGAAGCCCAAGGCCACCAAAATCTACGCAGTGCCGCCTGGCACATACAGCGTGATACTGGAAGTCATGCTTAAGGGGGATTTCGTCAAAGCGGAAATTGCCGACTTCGACGTGAAGAAACTGACCTTCGACCTTGAACATGTCGAACTGGCCAAGGGGCGGGAGTTCGTCCTATTGGACCCGTACTACAAAAAATCGTCTCTTGATTTCGGTGAGACCAAAGCGACGGGTGAAATCTATGTGGTCGATGGTACGGGGAAGCGATACGACGTGAAGCGTGTGAATATCAAGTGACCATGTCTGCTTTCACGAAAGTCATACTGTTCACCGACACCGACGGCCATGCGAAATTTCGCGAAGAGCAGGTCGCGCTGACCGAGGGCGTGCCACAGTCGATGCTATCGACTGTTGTTCCCGTAACCGGCTGCCAGTTTCGCCAAAGCCCGGTCGGTTTCCGGAGTCAGTTTCACTGTACGACCGAGGAGCAATGGCTCGTAGTACTGGGCGGTGAGATGAAAATCGGCCTGCAAGACGGCAGCAGTCGCAATTTCAAGGCGGGAGATCATTTTTACTCAGCGGATCTGCTGCCGGAAGGTGCGACATTCGACCCGACAGTGCATGGCCATTGGAGCTGCCAAGTCGGCGACCAGCCACTGATCACGATGTTCATAAAGGCCTGACAGCGTTCCAGGGCCAAGGTGGGCATATCTGCGCCCACCCCGGCGCCGAATCAATTACGCCATGCGTCCCCAAAGTTCGAGGGGCGCCCCAACGCTGCGACTCAAGGCCTCCTTGACCTTGGCCGACGTCATGGGAACCTTGAAAGTGATGGTGTGGGCGAAGCGCTGTCCAGCGAGTCGATAAAACCATGTGCGGCGACGGACGATCATGTTTATCTCCCTTGTTACTGTCTTCAAGCAGGTTGATGGATTGATGCGCACAAAACCTAACGCATAGTTCGTGCCAGATCGGAAAACCGCCGGATCGATGCTTCGTCGCCATCGTGAGGGAATGTGCCCCGGCAAGGACGTCAGGAGATGAGGCTGTTTTTGCCTCTATAGCGGCAATGCCCGGGCCTTGGGGCGCAACGGAGTCGGACATTGCTTCCGGTGCTCCTGTTGCGCCTCCTCGCCGGCCAACATTGCCCCCTTGATTGCCAACGAGGCCAGATTGGCAGGGTCCTGGTCGAGAGGTGGGCATAGCGCTCCGTCACCTTGCTGTCGCTATGGCCGAAAATCTGCTGACCCTCGAAGAGTGTGCGGCCCGAGTGACCAGAAACGACGCATACGAGTGACGCAAATCGTGCAAGCGCAGATGCGGAAGCCCCGATTTGGTGCGTGGCCGCGACCAGACCTTCATGATCGTCGTGTAGGGCTTACCGTAGTTCGGGCTCTCCTAGCGATAGGTCCGATTCACGAAAAGGTGTGACCTCCGATGAAAATGAGTTGGCCACCAGCTAGTTCTTGGTTGTCCCTGAAATGGAAAGCCCCTCAAGGCCGGGGAGAGTGACCAAGAGGGGCTTAAGGAGGTGACTCCCATCACAGAGTCAGGGCGAATACTATCGGGGAAGTATTAGCGTTTGCTTAACTCTTACACCCGGTAACAATCTGCAGGGCTGGTTACGTCGTGCAGCGCATTCACATCTTGATACCGAACGCTTTTCCAATCATCTGCTTCGTTTCGAGGCTATCCCAATCCTTGGCGCCATAGTGCTTGCTCAGGACCCGACCTTGCGCGTCAATCAGGAGAGTCAGCGGCAGCCGATCGGCACCGAGCATGTGCTCCATCAACAACTTCTTGTCGATGAAATTTTCGAACGAGATACCAGACTTCTCCAGAAACGAATAGGCGGCCTCCATGTCGTCATCGGTGGAGATGCCGATGACGTTGAACTGCTTTCCCCCATAGCGGCGGGCGAGTTTGTCCACGGATCCCATCTCCTGACGGCAGGGAGGGCACCAACTTGCCCAGACGTTGATGATCAGGGGTTTGCCACGGAATGCCGAGAGTTTCTTTGGCGGAACACTCAGGCCATTCAATTGTGCATCGCGAAGAATGCCGCCGACCTCGACCTCGCCTGGGGTCTTGGCAAACGAAGCCGGGATTGCGCCCACAAGGCACGCCAACGCCAAGAAGAAGACCGCTTTCATTACCTGCCTTTCTCAACAGAACGCCAAAGCCAACATCGCCGGGTCGTCAATCAGGTTCGTCATCAGGAGTGGTGCTAGCCGGTAGTACCAAGGCGCGATGGCATCGAGCAGTTTGATGTTCTTTACGTTACCCCACGATGCGATGTGTGAACCAATCATCTGCATCAGACCATCAAGCCACCGCCAATAGGGTGCCACGGTGTGCTGCCGCTTGCCAAGAAGACGTCGAACAAGAAGCTCAGTACGGCAATGAATATGCTGGCGAAGAAGGCTGTCCAAAACCCTGAAACCTTGAATCCGGGCACTGCCCAGGAAACCAGCAGCAACATCAGAGCGTTGATTACCAGCAGGAAGAGTCCCAGCGTCACCAGCGTCAGCGGCAACGTGAGGATGATCAGCAATGGTCTGACGATCGCGTTGGCAAAGCCGAGCAGCAGAGCCGAAACGATCAGTGAGGAAGTGTTCGCAAACCGAATGCCTTTGAACACGTGACTTGCCACCCACAGCGACAGGGACGTGATGCCCCAGTGAAGCAAGAATGGCGGTATGGATTCGAGCATGATTTTTTTGTACTTGCATGAAGGACCGTGCTACCGGTTTATACCCGCAACGGGGTTGGCCTCAAATTCGTCCGCCACAGTGCCGTCGCCGATAGCGGTGATCCTGGCGGCGCGGGTTCACTTGAACATAAGCAGCCCGACACCAAAGACAACCGCGGCGGTGCCGATAGCTTGAGTGCCCGTTAATTGCTCACCCAAGAAGAAGTAGGCAAGCAGAGCGGCAACCAAGGGGTAGGCTCCGGATATGGCCAGGACAACACCCGAGCTAAGACCCGGGGACGCCATGGCCTTTACCAGAAAGATGTTTCCCACTGCGCCACTCAATGCGGCGAGAACAAGCCATGGGATATTTTCACTGATCCTGTCCAAAGGAAAGGGGTCCGAGCGGGTCACGGCAATCAAGGCAGAGATGCCTGCGCCAATGAGCATGACGAGCGCCACCACCCACTCTCCTTGGATTTGCTTGATGGACAGCAGCTTGTACGAAAACCCCCAGACACCATAGAGCGCCAGGGCCAGCAGGGTTAGCACGAATCCTTGAGTCATTTCCCGGGAGTTCTTTGATCGATCGATCGCTGGGCTGTAGATCTTTTCCGGAGCATCTACTGATCGATTCCAACGATGTCGTCAGCCTCAAATTCGTCTGGCACTGTGCCATCACCAATACCGGTAACCATGGCCGCGAGGGTACCGCTCCGCTTCACAAAGTACTCTTGGCTGATGGGGTCATAGAAACGTTGCCCATGAGCAACATCGCCGAACTTGATGCGGTTACGGTTAGGCGCAGTCATGGGGATCAGGGCAATACCTTGATGAGCTCGACCTCGAAGTTCAGCGTTGCATTGGGTGGCACAGCTGAGCCGGCGCCACGGGAACCGTAGGCGATTTCAGGTGGGCAGGTCAGCTTGGCCTTGCCGCCTTCCTTCATCTTGGCCACACCTTCCGTCCAGCACGGGATGACCCGGTTGAGGGGGAAGGTTGCCGGCTGGCCGCGCTTGTAGGAACTGTCGAACTCGGTGCCATTGGCTAGGGTGCCCCGGTAGTGGACCTGAACGCTGGCTGCTGGGGATGGTTTTGCGCCAGTACCGTCCTTGATGGATTCGTAGATCAGACCGGATGGGCGTCTTTTCCGGTGCGCCAGCTTGGGCAGCGGTGGCCGTTGCCATTGCAATCAGCCCAGCGAATGATGATCTCTTTCGTCAGCAGCATGGAGTTCTCCAATGTTATTTGTCGATGTGACCACCGCCAACCCTGATGCAGCCTGGAGATGGCAGCTATGGGGATCGCCGGACTTTCGTTATTCCGATCAGTGGGCGGGGCCTGAAATGCAAAAAGCCCAACCGTGATGGCTGGGCTAAGTGCAAGAACCACTACAAGAATTCGGTGGCTCCCCGACCTGGGCTCGAACCAGGGACCTACGGATTAACAGTCCGGCGCTCTACCGACTGAGCTATCGAGGAATTGAAGCGGGGCGGATTATAAGGTCTTCGGCCCCGCGTCGCAACAGGAAACGCTTATTTCAGGACCGCGGCGATGGCCTTGGCGACGTAGCCGATGTTCTTGGTGTTGAGCGCGGCGACGCAGATGCGGCCGGTGCCGACGGCGTAGATGCCGTAGTCGGTGCGCATCTTTTCCACCTGGGCGGCGGTGAGGCCGGTGTAGGAGAACATGCCGCGCTGGACGTTGATGAAGTCGAAGTTCGGGGCGCCTTCGGCCTTGAGGTTGGCGACCAGGCTGGTGCGCATGGCGCGGATGCGATCGCGCATGCCGCCGAGCTCGTCTTCCCACATCTGGCGCAGCTCGGGGCTGGCCAGCACGGTGGCGACGACGGCGCCGCCGTGGGTGGGCGGATTGGAGTAGTTGGTGCGGATCACGCGCTTGACCTGCGAGAGCACGCGGGCCGACTCGTCCTTGCTGTCGGTGACGATGGTCAGCGCGCCGACGCGCTCGCCATAGAGCGAGAAGGACTTGGAGAAGGAGCTGGAGACGAAGAACTGCAGGCCGGAGGCGGAGAACAGGTCGAGGGCGGCGGCGTCTTCCTTGATGCTGTCGGCGAAGCCCTGGTAGGCCATGTCGATGAAGGCGACGAGGTTCTTTTCCTTGATCGCGGCGACCACTTCCTTCCATTGGGCGACGGTGAGGTCGGCGCCGGTGGGGTTGTGGCAGCAGGCGTGCAGCACGACGATGGACTTGGCGGGCATGGCGGCCAGGTCGGCCTTCATGCCGGCGAAGTCGACCCCGCGGGTGGCGGCGTCGTAGTAGGCGTATTCCTTGACCGGGAAGCCGGCGCCTTCGAACAGGGCGCGGTGGTTTTCCCAGCTGGGATTGCTGATGTAGACGCTGGCGTCGGGCAGCAGGCGCTTGAGGTAGTCGGCGCCGACCTTGAGGGCGCCGGTGCCGCCGAGGCACTGGCAGGTGACGGCGCGGCCGGCGGCGAGCAGTTCGGAATCCTTGCCGAACATCAGGTTCTGCACGGCGCCGTTGTAGGCGGGCGTGCCTTCGATGGGCTGGTAGCCGCGCGGCGGCTGGGCTTCGAGGCGGGCCTTTTCGGCGGCCTTGACGGCGGCCAGCAGCGGGATCTTGCCGTCATCGCCGAAATAGACGCCGACGCCGAGGTTGACCTTGGCGGGGTTCTTTTCGGCGTTGTAGGCTTCGTTGAGGCCGAGGATGGGGTCGCGTGGCGCCATTTCGACGGCGGCAAAGAGGGACGTGCTCATGGAAGCTCCTGAGATTGGGGAAAATTTTGTGAACGCGTAATAATAGCCGATTCGCCGCGCCCGCCCGGCTTGCCGTTTTATTGAATTTTCTGATGGTAGAACAAGACTCTACGTCCATTCCGGTTGTCACCTTTCCGGGCAGCCCGTTCCGCCTGCACCAGCCCTTTCTGCCGGCCGGCGACCAGCCGGAGGCGATCGCCAAGCTGGTCGAGGGCATCACCGACGGCCTCTCCTTCCAGACACTGCTGGGGGTGACCGGCTCGGGCAAGACCTACACCATGGCCAACGTGATCGCCCGGCTGGGGCGGCCGGCGCTGGTGCTGGCGCCGAACAAGACGCTGGCGGCGCAGCTTTACTCGGAATTCCGCGAGTTTTTCCCGGAAAACGCGGTCGAGTACTTCGTTTCCTACTACGACTACTACCAGCCCGAGGCCTACGTCCCGTCGCGCGACCTGTTCATCGAGAAGGATTCGTCGATCAACGAGCACATCGAGCAGATGCGGCTGTCGGCGACCAAGAGCCTGCTGGAGCGGCGCGACGTGGTGATCGTGTGCACGGTGTCGGCGATCTACGGCATCGGCGACCCGGTGGATTACCACTCGATGATCCTGCACCTCAAGGAAGGCGAGAAGATGGGCCAGCGCGACGTCATCCGCCGCCTGGCCGAGATGCAGTACGAGCGCAACGACGTGGACTTCCAGCGCGGCTGCTACCGCGTGCGCGGCGACGTGATCGACGTCTTCCCGGCCGAACATGCCGAGAGCGCGGTGCGCATCACCCTGTTCGACGACGAGATCGAGTCGCTGACGCTGTTCGACCCGCTGACCGGCCACAAGAAGCAGAAGCTCGGCCGCTTCACGGTGTTCCCGTCGAGCCATTACGTCACGCCGCGCGCCACGGTGCTGCAGGCGATCGAGAAGATCAAGCAGGAACTGCGCGAGCGCATCGAGTTCTTCCAGGCGCACCAGAAGCTGGTGGAGTGCCAGCGCATCGAGCAGCGCACCCGCTTCGATCTTGAAATGATGGATCAACTCGGCTTCTGCAAGGGCATCGAGAACTACTCGCGCCACCTGTCCGGGCGCAAGGCCGGCGAACCGCCGCCGACGCTCTACGACTACCTGCCGCCGGACGCGCTGATGTTCGTGGACGAGTCGCACGTGGCCATCCCGCAGGCGGGCGGCATGTACAAGGGCGACCGCTCGCGCAAGGAAAACCTGGTCGATTACGGCTTCCGCCTGCCTTCGGCGCTGGACAACCGGCCGCTGAAGTTCGACGAGTTCGAGCGGCTGATGCCGCAGACGGTGTTCGTCTCGGCGACGCCGGCCATCTACGAGCAGGAGCACCAGGGCCAGGTGGTGGAGCAGGTGGTGCGGCCGACCGGGCTGATCGACCCGGTGGTGATCGTGCGCCCGGCAGTCACGCAGGTGGACGACCTGCTGTCCGAAATCAAGAAGCGCATCGCGGTGGAGGAGCGCGTGCTGGTCACGACGCTGACCAAGCGGCTGTCGGAGCAGCTCACCGACTTCCTCGGCGACAACGGCATCCGCGTGCGCTACCTGCATTCGGACATCGATACCGTCGAGCGGGTGGAGATCATCCGCGACCTGCGGCTGGGCCTGTTCGACGTGCTGGTCGGCATCAACCTGCTGCGCGAGGGCCTCGACATTCCCGAGGTGTCGCTGGTGGCCATCCTCGATGCCGACAAGGAAGGCTTCCTCCGTTCCGAGCGTTCATTGATCCAGACCATGGGCCGCGCCGCGCGCCACATCAACGGCACCGCCATCCTCTATGCCGATCGGGTCACCGAGTCGATGCGCAAGGCCATGGCCGAGACCGAGCGCCGCCGCGCCAAGCAGGTGCTCCACAACGAGGCGCACGGCATCACCCCGCGCGGCGTGACGAAGCGCATCAAGGACATCATCGACGGCGTGTACGACAGCGAGACGGCCGGGCGCGAACTCAAGGCGGCGCAGGAGTCGGCGCGCTACGAGGCGATGAGCGAGAAGGCGCTGGCCAAGGAGATCAAGCGCCTGGAAAAGGCCATGCACGACCACGCCAGGAACCTGGAGTTCGAAGAGGCCGCCGCCGCGCGCGACGAGCTGTTCCACGTCAAGCAGCTGGCCTTCGGCGCCGGGGTGCATGACCACGACGTGCCCCCTGCCTGAGCCGGGCGTAGAATGAAACCAAAGTAATAGGCAGTCGGGGAAACGATGGTCGAGGAACTCAACCTGAAACTCGAGCAACTGCAGCAGGAATTTCTGCGGGCGTTGCCTGCGCGCATCGAGCGGCTGCGCGGCTGCCTCGGCGAGGGGCGCTGCGACCGGCAGACCCTGCAATCCGAATTGCACCAGTTGGCCGGGTCCGGCGCCAGTTACGGCCTGCCGGCGCTGGGCGAGGCGGCGCGGGCGATGGAACTGTTCCTGGTCGCGCTGCCGGCGGCGGAGAATCCGCCGCCGCCGGCCTACGCCAAACTCGGTGACTTGTTCGAACAGTTGACGGCTGCCAGCCGGGCCGCGCCGCTGGCGATGGCCGCTGCGCCGGCCATCGGCCGCAAGGACAGCGGCGGTGCCGAAACCCCGATCCTGCTGGTCGAGGACGATGTCGAGCAGGCGCGCTACATCCAGGTGCAGCTGTCCCACTTCAATTACCGGGTCGAGATACTCGACTCGCCCGAGGGCGTTGCCGCCGCGCTGGAAACGCTGCGGCCGGTGGCGCTGCTGATGGACATCGACTTTCCCGGCGGCGAACTGGCGGGGCCGGACCACCTGGCCGGCCTGATGGCCAGGGGCGTGGCCCTGCCGCCGGTGATCTACCTGACGACGCGCACCGCCTTCGAGGCGCGGCTGGCCGCCGTGCGCGGCGGCGGCCGCGCCTTTTTCGTCAAGCCGGCCGAGGTCAGCCGCATCGCCGACCGCCTCGACGTGCTGCTCAACAAGCGCGAGCCCGAGCCGTATCGCGTGCTGATCGTCGAGGATTCGGTTTCGCTGGCGGCCTTCTATGCCGCGGTGCTCGAACAGCAGGGCATGACCACGCGCACCGTCACCGATCCGCTCGAAGCCATGGATGCGCTGGCCGAGTTCGCGGCGGAGCTGATCCTGATGGACATGTACATGCCTGGCTGCAGCGGCATCGAGCTGGCCAACGTGCTGCGCCAGCAGGACCTGTTCGTCGGCATTCCCATCGTCTTCCTCTCGGCCGAGACCAACCTCGACAAGCACCACGAGGCGATGAGCATCGGCGGCGACGATTTCCTGGTCAAGCCGATCCAGCCCGATCGACTGGTGGGGTCGGTGACGGCGCGCGTCGACCGCTACCGCGTGCTGCGCGACTTCATGCTGCGCGACGGCCTCACCGGCCTGCTCAACCACACCACGACGTCGCAGCACCTCGAGCGCGAGCTGGCCCGCGCCGAGCGGCAGAAATCGCCGCTAGCGGTGGCGATGATCGACATCGACCACTTCAAGAAGGTCAACGACACCCATGGCCATGCCGTGGGCGACCAGGTGATCCGCGCCCTGTCGCGGCTGCTGCAGCAGCGGCTGCGCAAGTCCGACGTGGTGGGGCGCTTCGGCGGCGAGGAGTTCGTCGCGATCCTGCCGGACACGACCGGCGAAGTCGCGCTGCAGGTGATCGACGGCATCCGCCAGGCCTTCACCGAACTGGTCCAGCATGCCGACGAAACGCAGTTCCACGTCTCGTTTTCCGGGGGAGTGTCCAGCCTGGGGCAGACCGGGAAGACCAGTCTGCTCGAGGCCGCCGACCACGGCCTTTACGAATCCAAGCGCGGCGGCCGCAACCGCGTCACGCTGTTCAAGCCGGACTGATCAGGCGATCCCGGTCGGTTTGAGCTTGGTCGGGAGTGGCTGGCCCTTGCGGGCACGGGCGCCGCGATAGGTCGCCAGGTCTTTCGCTCCTACCTTGTACTCCGTGGCCTTGCCGCCGCGGCCGCTGCCGCTGACGGTGAAGCTGCTGCCGTCGCCGACGGCCACCGCCACCATCTCGTCCTTCGGGCCGATTTCCTGCACGATGAGGCCGCGGCCCCTGGCCATGGCCTTGAGCTCGGCCAGCGGGAAGACCAGCAGGCGGGCGGATTGCGAGATCGCGGCCACCGTGTCGCCAGCGCCGACCTTTGCCGGCAGCAGCGGCTTCTCGCCCTTGGTGAGTGACATGAAGGCCTTGCCGGCGCGGTTGCGCGAGACCAGGTCGGACAGCTGCGCGATGAAGCCGTAGCCGCCCGAATTGGCGAAGAGGTATTGCGCCTCGGGCGCGTCGCACAGCGCCTGGGCCAGCTTGGCGCCATCCTGCAGTTCGATCATGGTGGCGAGCGGGGCGCCGTCGCCGCGGCCGCCCGGCAGGTCGGCTCACGCGCACGCTGTAGGCGCGGCCGGCCGTGTCGATCATCACCAGCGGCCAGACCGTGCGCGCCTCGATCACCAGCCAGGGGAAGTCGCCGGTCTTGTAGCCGATGCCGCCGGGGTCGATGCCGTGGCCCTGGCGCGAGCGCACCCAGCCGTTCTTCGACACGATGACCGTCACCGGCTCGTCGGGAATCGCCACCTCGGCGGCGACGACGGGCGCGACGGCTTCGATCAAAGTGCGGCGATCGTCGCCGAACTTCTTCGCATCTTCGGTTATCTCGCGGACGACGAGCTTCGTCAGTTCCTTGCGGTCGCCGAGGATCTTCTGCAAACCACCGGCTTCTTCGCGCAACTCGCCGAGTTCCTTCTCGATCTTGATGCCTTCGAGCCGCGCCAGCTGGCGCAGGCGGATGTCGAGGATGTCCTCGGCCTGCAGCTCGGTGAGCTTGAACTGCGCGATCAGGTCGGCTTTCGGCTCGTCCGATTCGCGGATGCAGCGGATCACCTTGTCGATGTTGAGGAAGACCGCCATGCGGCCTTCGAGGATGTGGATGCGGCGCTCGACCTCGGCCAGGCGGTGCGCGGAGCGGCGCTCGACCGTGGCATGGCGGAAGGCGATCCATTCGTGCAGCGCGTCGAGCAGCGACTTCTGCCGCGGGCGGCCGTCGGTGCCCATCATGGTCATATTCACCGACACGCCCGATTCGAGGCTGGTGTGGGCGAGCAGCACGGCCATGAACTCGTCCTGCGGGATGCGCGAGCTCTTGGGTTCGAGCACGAGGCGCACGTGGGCCTTCTCGTTCGATTCGTCGCGCACCGATTCGAGCACGCCGAGCATCACCTGCTTGAGGTTCTTCTGCTCCTGCGAGACTTCCTTCTTGCCGGCGCGCGGCTGCGGGTTGGTGACGGCCTCGATCTCGGACAGCACGGTCGCGGTGGAAACGCCGTGCGGCAGCTCGGTGACGATGACGCGCCACTGGCCGCGGGCCAGGTCCTCGATGCGCCAGCGCGCGCGCATGCGCAAGCCGCCGCGCCCGCCGGCGTAGGCGTCGCGGATGTCGGCCGGCGTCGAGATCAGCTGGCCGCCGCCGGGGAAATCCGGGCCCGGCAGCACGGCGAGCACGTCGTCGAGGCCGGCGTTGGGCTTCCTGATCAGCAGCTTGACCGCCTCGGCCACCTCGCGCAGGTTGTGCGGCGGGATCTCGGTGGCCATGCCGACGGCGATGCCCGAGGCGCCATTGAGCAGCACGAAGGGCAGGCGCGCCGGCAGCAGCGCCGGCTCGGTCATGGTGCCGTCGTAATTCGGAATGAAAGCAACAGTGCCGCGGTCGATTTCCGCCAGCAGCAGCTCGGCGATCGGCGTCAGGCGGCACTCGGTATAGCGCATCGCCGCCGCGCCGTCGCCGTCGCGCGAGCCGAAGTTGCCCTGGCCGTCGACCAGCGGGTAGCGCAGCGAGAAGTCCTGCGCCACGCGCACCATGGCGTCGTAGACGCTGGTGTCGCCGTGCGGGTGGTACTTGCCGATGACGTCGCCCACGACGCGCGCCGACTTGACGTGCTTGGCGCTGGCGGGCAGCCGCATCTCGTTCATGGCGAAGAGGATGCGCCGCTGCACCGGCTTCATGCCGTCCTCCACCTGCGGCAGGGCGCGCGACTTCACCACGCTCATGGCGTAGGCGAGGTAGGCGCGCTCGGCGTAGGCGTCGAGCGGCAGCGTGCCGTCGTCGTCGGAAAAAGTCGGCGCTGGCGGGACGGCGGGGGGCGTGGTGGGGGGCGCCTCGGCTACTGCAGTGGCGTCGTCGAACAGGTCGGGGGTTTCGTTGCTCATATATCGGCCTCGGCGAGGTGGCCCTTGGCTTCCATCCAGGCGCGGCGGCTTGAAGCCTCGCCCTTGCCCATCAGCAGGTTGAAGAGTTTGAGGGTGTCGGCGTGGGCGCCTTCGCCGCCACGTTCGGCCACCGGCAGGACGCGGCGGGTGGCAGGGTCCATGGCGGTTTCGCGCAGCTGCTCGGGGTTCATCTCGCCCAGGCCCTTGAAGCGGCCGACTTCGATCTTGTCGGGGGCGAAGCCTTCCTTGGCCAGGCGATCACGGATCGCGTCGAGTTCGCCCTCGTCGAGCGCGTAAAGCCGCTTGGCGGGGCGCTTCTTGCCTTGCGCCGGCACGTCGATGCGGTAGAGCGGCGGCTGGGCGATGTAGATATGGCCGTGGCGGATCAGCGCCGGGAAGTGGCGGTAGAAGAGGGTGAGCAGCAGCGTCTGGATGTGGGCACCGTCGACGTCGGCGTCGGACATGATGACCAGCTTGCCGTAGCGCAGGCCGGAGAGATCGGGTTCCGCCTCGGCGGTGTGCGCATCCACGCCGAGGGCGACGGCGATGTCGTGGATCTCGGCGTTGGCGAACAGCCGCCCGGCCTCGATCTCCCACGAATTCAGCACCTTGCCGCGCAGCGGCAGGATGGCCTGGGTTTCCTTGTTGCGCGCCATCTTGGCCGAGCCGCCGGCCGAGTCGCCCTCGACCAGGAACAACTCGTTGTCGGCGAGGTCGGTCGATTCGCAGTCGGTGAGCTTGCCCGGCAGCACGGCCACGCCGGACTGCTTCCTTTTCTCGACCTTCTGCGCGTTCTTCTGCCGCGCCAGCGCCTGGCGGATCGAGACTTCGGCGATGGCCTTGCCGGCCTCGACGTGCTGGTTGAGCCAGATTTCGAAGGGATCGCGCACCACGCCGGCGACGAGCTTGACGGCTTCGCGCGAGTTGAGCTTTTCCTTCACCTGACCCTGGAACTGCGGGTCGAGGATGCGCGCCGACAGCACGAAGGCCATGCGGCCGCAGACGTCGTCCTGCTGCAGCTTGACGCCGCGCGGCAGCAGCGCGTGGTGTTCGATGAATGTGCGCACCGCCTCGAACACGCCGGCGCGCAGGCCGGATTCGTGGGTGCCGCCGGCCACGGTCGGGATCAGGTTCACGTAGGACTCGGAGGGCAGGGCCTCGGCGAACCAGGCGATGACCCAGGCCGCGCCTTCGCCCTCGGCGAAGCTCTCGTCGTCGCCGCCGGCGTATTTCTCGGCGGCGTAGGCCGGCGCCACCGGCAGCTGCTCGCCGGCCAGTTCGGCCAGGTAGCCGGCCAGGCCCTGCGGGTAGGTCCATGTCTTCGACAGCATGCTGCCGTCGGCCTGCTCGATGTCGAGCAGCACCTTGACGCCGGGCAGCAGCACGGCCTTGGAACGCAGCAGGCGCTCCATCTCGGCCTGCGGCACCTTGGGCGAATCGAAATACTTCGGGTCGGGCCAGACGCGCACGCGGGTGCCGCTCTGGCGGCCGCAGGTACCGGTCGTTTCGAGCGCGGAGACCTTTTCGCCGCCCTCGCTGAAAACCACCGCGTGGACCTTGCCCTCGCGCCGCACCTCGACCTCGACGCGGGTGGACAGCGCATTGGTCACGGCGACGCCGACGCCATGCAGGCCGCCGGAGAAGGCGTAGGCGGTGTTGCCCTCGCGCTTGTTGAACTTGCCGCCGGCGTGGAGCCGCGTGAAGGCCAGCACCACCACGGGTACCTTCTCCTCGGGGTGCAGCCCGACGGGAATGCCGCGGCCGTCGTCGGTGATGGTCACCGATCCGTCGCGGTGCAGGGCCACGTGGATGTGGCGGGCGAAGCCGCCCAGCGCCTCGTCGGCGGCGTTGTCGATGACTTCCTGCACGATGTGCGCCGGCGAGTCGGTGCGGGTGTACATGCCCGGCCGCTCGCGCACGGGCTCGAGGCCTTTCAGTACGCGGAAGGAGGATTCGTCGTAGGTCTGCTTCATCTTGGGATGGGGCGGGGCGCAAAAAGAGCCCGGACGGGGTCGCGACAGGGCACGAATTATCCACTGCGCCCCCGCCTTGGGGCTCAGAAAAGAGGGCCATTTAGGGCGGATGATCGACCCTTATGCCCTTAGTCTTTTGATTCTTAGGTGATTTTTACTTGTGATGGCGATTTTCAGTGCGTGTTCTCTCTCAGGCTCGGCTTTGCGCGGGCCATGCGCTGCAGGCCGCGCATCAGGCAGCCGAGCAGGGGTAGCTTGGCGTAAAGCTCCTCGGCCGCATCCCAGTAGTCGCGGTGCAGCGTCACCCGGCCTTCGCCGTCAAAGCGCAGGTGGGTGGCGCCGCGCGCCATCAGCGTCTGCCGCGGCAGCGGTCCGCGGGTGCCGAAGTGGAATTCCCACAGCAGCATGGCGCCGCCCTCGGGTGGCGAGCCGGCGAAGCGCGAAGTGACGACGAAACGCGGCTCGGCCACCTGCACGAACATGTGGCGGAAGATGTTCTCGATGGCCGCCGGGCCGCGCACCTCGTTGAACGGGTCCTTGAACTCCGCCTCCGCGGCGTAGAACTCGGCGACGCGGTGCAGGTTGTCGTTGGAGAGGGTCTCGAACCAGGCGATCAGTTCGTCAAGTCTTTGCATGGTGGCCTCCGGTGAGCATGCGCACGAGGGGTAGGTAGAGCCGGTCCGGCAGCAGGCCCAGTGCCTTGAGCGTCCACGACAGGCGGCGCGGAAAGTGGATCTCGAAGCTGCCGCGGGCGAAGCCGGCGACGATCTCGCGCACCGCCCGCTCGGTCGGGACCAGCGCCGGCATCGGGAAGTCGTTGACCGCGGTCATCGGCGTCTCGACGAAACCGGGATTGATGAGGAAGACGCCCAGCCCGCGCGGCGCCAGGTCGAGGTGCAAGGCACCGGCGAAATAATTGAGCGCGGCCTTGCTCGTGCCGTAGAGCAGCGCGCGCGGCAGCGGCCGATAGCCGGCGACGCTGCCGACGAAGGCCAGCGCACCCGGGCGCCCGCTTCCGCCGTTGCCCTGGCGCAGCAACCGCGGCACCAGCACCGCGGCGAAATGCATGGCGCCGCGCAGGTTGATGTCGAGCGTGGCATCGATGCGTGCGCCGTCGAGTTCGGTCGCGCTCACCGGGTGCCAGATGCCGGCGGCGTAGATCGCCACGTCGATGCCCTGCCAGAGTTCATCGAGTTGGCATGCCGCCGCTTCGAGGGCGGCGGGGTCGGCGGCGTCGCAGGGCAGGGCGAGCGATCCGGGCAGTTCGGCGGCGATCCGATCGAGCAGCTCGCGGCGCCGCGCCGACAGCGCCACCCGCGCACCGCGCGCCGCCAGTTCGCGCGCCAGCGCCTCGCCGATGCCGGAGGAGGCGCCGACGATCCAGACGCGCAGGCCCTGCCAGTCGGTGATGCGCGGGTTCATGGCCGTTTGCGGAAGGAGAGCGTGACCTCGCCCAGGTTGTAGCCGTACTTGCTCATCACCGAGCGGTTGAGCATGACCTGATCGTCCATGAGGAACATCCAGTCGTCGAAGTCGACCTCGACGGTCTTGCCGTCGACCGGCAGGGCCAGCACGTAGCGCCAGCGCAGGGCGTTGCCCGCCGCCTCGCCGCGGGCCTCGCCGATGACATCGTCGGCGGTGCCGATAAAGCGGCCGCCGCCCTGGTCCTTCAGGGTCCACACGCGGCGGCTGGTGG
Organism: uncultured beta proteobacterium; assembly: GCA_963709555.1. Classification (GTDB taxonomy): domain Bacteria; phylum Pseudomonadota; class Gammaproteobacteria; order Burkholderiales; family Rhodocyclaceae; genus Sulfurisoma. The sequence continues at coordinate 580,652 of CAVPWR010000003.1, forward strand.
TGCCGTCGGACCAGGTGAAGCGCTCGTCGAGCGTGCCGGTGTCGCCGGTCCAGCGCGCGTCGATGACGACGTGGAAGCGCTTGACCACCTCGCCGGAACGCTTCTGGAACATGCCCCAGCCGTCGAGCGTGCCGTTGAAATAGCGGCGCAGGTCGAGCTGCGGCTTTTCGCTGCGATAAGCGTCCACCTCGATGCTGGCGCAGGCGCCCAGGGTCAGCACGGACAGGGTGGCGAGGAACAGCTTCTTGATCATTTTGCATCTCCTTCGAAGTCGCGGCGCCAGCGCCACAGCAGCGCCAGTGCCGCCAGTTTGAGAACGGCCGGCAGCAGGGCATAGATCGCGGCCAGCGCGGTCAGTGCCGCCGTGTCGCCGGCGCCGACTTTGTAGCCGGCCAGCCCGAGCAGCGGCAGCGCCAGCCCCGCGGCCAGCGCGAGGTTGAGCTTGGTGACGAAATTCCACAGGCCGAAATAAGCCCCGGCACCCGCCACCGCAGCGGCGCCGCCGGCGGCGTCGGTGCGCGCCAGGCGGTCGGCCAGCAATGCCGGCGGCAGCGCCAGTTCGGCGCCGAGCGCGGCGCCGCTGGCGGCGCAGATCACGCCGAAGGCCACCGCGTCGCCGGCATCGAGGAAGAAGGCCCAGACGAAGCTGGCCAGAGCCAGCGCCATGCTCGCCGCCCAGGCCGCGACCTTGCCGCGGCTGCGCGCCAGCGCCACCCAGCCCGGCAGCGCCAGCGCGCCGGCGAGGAAGTAGATGGCGAGGAAGGCGCCCTGCCAGGCCGCCAGCTGCAGCACATCGGCGATGTAGAACAGCACCAGCGTGGCCGGTATCGCCGCGGCGATGCCGCCGACGGCGAGCACCGCGAGCAGCCGCCGGAACACGCGGTCGCGCAGCAGGGCGCCGAAGATGTCGGCGGCGGCGGGCGCCGCACGCGCGGCCGGAGCACCGAGCAGGGTGACCAGCGCGGCGATCGCCAGCACCGGCACGAATACCCAGGCCAGTCGCTGCAGCCCGGGCGCGGCCTCGTCGGCGAGCAGCGCCGGCAGCGCCGCAGCGACCACCACGCCGGCCAGCGCGAATCCCTCGCGCCAGGCCGTGACCTGCGCACGCTGTTGCGGTTCGACATCCACCTCGGCGCCCCAGGCGTGGTAGTTGATGCTGGCGAGGCTGAAGCCGGCGAAGGTCACGGCCAGCGCGGCGGCGAGCCAGCCGGCACCGGCGTTTGCCGGCGGCGTCAGCAGGCCGACCAGGCCCACGGCGAGCAGCGGCAGCGCCAGCAGGATGAGGCCGCGACGGTCGCCGCGGCGGCGGCTCCAGCGGTCGCTCCAGGCGCCGATGAGCGGATCGACGACGGCGTCGAGCAGGCGCGCGCCGAGCAGCACGGTGCCGACCAGCGCCAGCGACAGGCCGACGTTCTCGGCATAGAGGCGCGGCACGTGGACGTAGAGCGGCAGCGCGGCGAAGGCCAGCGGAAAGCCCAGCACACCATAGGCCAGCAGGGCCCGTTGCATGGCTAACCCTGCCCGAGCAGGCGGGCGCGCAGCGCCGGCTCGCGGGTGCGCGGATCGAGCCAGATGGCGAAGAAGGCGCGGGCGAATTCCGGATCGTCGATGCGGCCGGTGAGCCGTCCCTGGTGGTAGAACTCGGCACCGGCCTGCGGGCGGTGCACGCCGACGATGACCTCGCCCGGCCGCACGTCGGGAAACACCCGTTCGAGCGCAGCGCGCCAGCGCACCAGGCGTTCGGCGTCGGCGCCGCCGAGGCGCTGCATCTCCTCGATGCTGGCCTGCACCAGCCGCTGCGCCGGAATGTCGCGGGCGTAGCGCAGCTCCAGCGCGTAGGCGCCATCGACGCTCCAGCCCGCCGGCGGCGCCCACAGCCGCGCGTTGTAGAGCTGGAAGCCGAACCAGCGCATCTCGCCCTCGCCCTGCACGCGCCAGCCGGCGGCCGGCGCCGCCACCGCCTCGGGCAGCGCCGCGGCGGCAAGGCCGAGCCATGCGGCGAAGCCCGTGGCGAGCCCTAGGGCAAGCATGCGGGCGACGAGTGGAGCGTGGCGGCGGCGCGGCGCAGTCATCAGGAACGGCGCTCGAGCAGGTAGTGATAGACGTCGGTGCTGCCGGCGCGGAAGCCGGCCTCGCAATAGGCGAGGTAGAAGCGCCAGAGGCGGCGGAAGCGCTCGTCGAAGCCGTGGCTGGCGATCTGCGGCCAGGCCGCTTCGAAGCGATCGCGCCACAGCGCGAGGGTGCGCCCGTAGTCCTGGCCGAAGGCGTAGCGGTCGGCGACGAAAAAGTCGGCGCTGGCGGCACGGCGTTCGAACGCCGCGGGCGAGGGCAGCATGCCGCCGGGAAAGATGTGGCGCTGGATGAAGTCGGTGCCGCGGCGGTAGCTGGCGAACTGTTCGTCGGCGATGGTGATGGTCTGGATCGCGGCGCGCCCGCCGGGCTTGAGGCAGCGCGACAGCTGGCTGAAATAGGCAGGCCAGTAGCGCTCGCCGACGGCCTCGAACATCTCGATGGAGACGATGTGGTCGTACTCTCCCCGCAGATCGCGATAGTCGATCAGCTCGAAAGTCGCCCGGTCGTCCCAGCCGCCGGCGCGCGCCCGTTCGCTGCGCATAGGCCAGCTGCGCCGGCGACAGGGTGATGCCATGCACGCGGCAGCCGTAGTCGCGGGCCGCCATCTCGGCGAAGCCGCCCCAGCCGCAGCCGATTTCGAGGATGGTGTCGCCGGGCCTGGGGTCGAGACGGTCGAGCAGGCGCAGGTACTTGGCGCGCTGCGCCGATTCGAGCGTGGTCTTGTCGCCGTCGCCGAAGAGCGCGGCCGAGTAGCTCATGGTCGGGTCGAGCCAGAGGCGGTAGAAGTCGTTGCCGAGGTCGTAGTGGGCGAGGATGTTGCGACGCGAACCGCTGCGCGTGTTGGAACGCAGCAGGTGGCGCAGGCGGTGGCGCAGCAGCGGCCACCACTGGCCGCGCACGGCGACGTCGAGTTCGCGGCGGTTCTCGGCGAGCAGGGTCAGCAGGTCGGCGAGGCGGTCGCTGTCCCACTCGCCGTCGATATAGCTCTCGCCGAAGCCGATGTCGCCTTCGGTCAGGGTCCGCTCGAACACGCGCTGGTCATGCACGACGAGCTCGGCACGTTCGGCCCCGTCGCCCAGGTGCAGGCTGTCGCCGCCGGGCAGGGACAGGCGTAAAGAACCGCCGCGCATCTGGCGCAGCAGTGCGATGGCGGTGCTTGTTGCCGGCGCAAGCCGGGGCGCGGGTGCCCGTTCGCGGCCGGCGAATTGCGCGCCGGGCGAGGCGGTCGTGGCGAGGGTATTCATCGGGTGATCTCCTGCAGGGGGGCGGGGGGTTTGCGAAAGAAGGTGGCGCCCTTGAGCCACAGGCGCAGGGCCTGCCAGTGGATGCGGGCGACGACGCCGAGGGCCAGCGCCGGGAAGGCGAGCCCGGCGCGCAGCGCGGTCGGAGGCGTCGAGCGGAACGCCGCGGCCGCCGACGGCCGTGGCCAGCACGCGCTTGCCGTCGCGCCAGTAGTCGATCTCGACGCGGCGGCGGCCGTTGGAGAGATCGAAGCGGAAACGATATTCACCTTCGACCGGGAAGAAGGGCGAGACGTGGAACACCTTGCGCGCGAACATGCGGTCTTCGGGGACGATCGGTCGCTGGTCCGGATGGACCACCAGGTAGTTGTGGCGTTCGCCGAAAGTGTTGTTCACCTCGGCCAGCACGGCGCGCAGATCGCCCTCGCGGTCATGGCAGAACCAGAAGCTGACGGGGTTGAAGACGCGGCCGAGGACGCGCGGGAAGGCCTGCAGCACCACCTCGCCGTCGGCGCGTGTCGATGCCTTCGCGCGCCAGCACGGCGCGGATCCACGGCAGCGGTGCGCTGCCGTCGCGGGCGCCGTGGTCGGCGTAGCGCAGGCTCAGCAGGCCGGGGCGGTCGATGCCGAACCAGCGGTTGTCCGCACGCTCGAGCTGCGACAGCGGCAGCGCGACGAAGAACAGCGGATAGACGAAGCGGTTGGCCGCGGCGCCGAAGCGCGCGTGCATCACGCTGCCGCGGCACAGTTCGGGTGTCATGCGGCCTGCTCCGTTGCGCTCGCATCGTCCTGCCAGGGCGCGCGCACGCCGAGGCCGTTGGCCACCGCCAATGCCGACTTGAGGCCGTCCTCGTGGAAGCCGTAGCCACCCCAGGCGCCGCAGAACCAGAGGCCGCGCCTGCCCTGGATCTCATGCAGGCGCTGCTGCGCGGCGATGGCGGCGACGTCGAACAGCGGGTGGGCGTAGTCGTAGTCGCCGATGATCGTTTCCGGCCGCGGCTCGCGGTGCGGGTTGAGCGAGACGATCACCGGCGTGGCGAAGGGCAGCGGCTGCAATTGGTTGATGAGGTAGGAGACGCTGACCGGGCGCTGGCCCTGCGGCCCGCTGTCGCTCCCGCCCGCCATGTAATTCCACGCCGACCAGACGCGGCGGTCGCGCGGCAGCAGGGCGGCGTCGGTGTGCAGCACCGCGCGGTTGGGCTGGTAGCGGATGGCGCCGAGCAGTTCACGCTCTTCAGCGCTGGCGTCGCGGCCCAGCAGGGCCAGCGCCTGGTCGCTGTGGCAGGCCAGCACCACCTGATCGAAGCGCTCGAAGTTGCCGTCGGGCAGGTCGACCACGACGCCTTCGCCGTAGGACACGACGCCCTGCACCGGCGAGGCGAGGCGAATGTCGGGGATGCCGGCGGCGAGCCGCTTGACGTACTCGCGGCCGCCGCCCTTGACGGTGAGCCATTGCGGCCGGTCGAACACCTGCAGCAGGCCGTGGTTGCGGCAGAAGCGGACGAAGGTGGCGAGCGGATAGTCGAGCATGGCCTGCGTCGGGCAGGACCAGATCGCCGCGGCCATCGGCAGCAGGTACCAGTCGCGGAACGCCGCGCTGTAGCGGTTCGCCGCCAGGTAGTCGCCGACCGTGGTATCGGGCAGGTCCGCCGTCGCCGTCTCGCGGTTGAAGCGCAGGATGTCCTGCAGCATGCGCCAGAAGCCCGGGCGCGCCAGGTTGCGCTTTTGGGCAAAGAGCGAGGCCAGGCTGGAGCCGGCCCACTCGAGGTCGGGATCGTCGAGGCTGACGGCGAACGACATGTCGCTGGCCACGGTTTCCACGCCGAGCAGGCGGAACAGCGCCGTGAGGTTGGGATAGGTGCGGTGGTTGCAGACGAGGAAGCCGGTGTCCACCGGATGCGTCATGCCATCCACCGTCACGTCGACGGTGTGGGTATGGCCGCCGAGGTAATCGCCGGCCTCGAACAGCGTCACCTGGTGTTCGCGCGCCAGCAGCCAGGCGCTGGCCAGGCCGGAGATGCCGGCGCCGACGACGGCGATCTTCACGGCTGGCCCCGATGCGTCAGGCGCGGGCGCGCGGAAACGGGGGCCGGGCGGCGATGGGTCAGCCTCTCGGCGGCGCGCAGCAGGAAGAAGGTGAGGGACAGGCCCAGCAGCAGTTCGATCATTGGAGCACTCATGATTTCTCCTTGGTGTAGGGGGTGCGATGGGATCAGGGCTTTTCCGCCAGCCGCTTCTCGATCGCCGCAACGAAGCTGCGGCTGTCGGGGCTGGTCATGGTGCTGAAGCTCTCGACGTTGGCGCCGGAGCGGTCGATCAGGTATTTGTGGAAGTTCCACTTCGGCCGCGTGCCGGTCTTTTCGATCAGGCTCTTGTAGAAGGGGTGGGTCTTCGGCGCCGCGATGTCGGTCTTGGCCATCATCGGAAACTGCACGCCGTAGGTCAGCCGGCAGAAATCGGCGATCTGCTTGCTGTCGCCGGGCTCCTGGTTGCCGTAGTCGTTGGAGGGGAAGCCGATCACGACCAGGCCGCGCTCGCGATACTTTTCGTAGAGCGCCTCCAGCGGTTCGTACTGGCCGGTGAAACCGCACTTGCTGGCGGTGTTGACGACCAGGATCACCTTGCCCTTGTACTGACAGAGCGACTGCGGCACCTCGTCCTGCAAGCGTGGAAATGTGTGGTTGAGGAGGGGCGGGCAGTCGTTCGCCGCAGACGGCAGGGGAGTCGCGACGGCTGCAGCGACGAGCAGAGCGGGAAGTGCGGCCTTGATTGTCATGGTAAATTGTCCTAGACAAAAGTAGAATCTGGTGCCAAGATACCAATCCAGAGTATCCATGTCAACTAATTTGTCCAAGACAAGTGAAAATGAATCCGAATCCTTCTGAGCGGCATCAGGACATCGCCGCCGTCGCCCGCGATACCGGCCTCGGCAAGGACACCCTGCGCGTCTGGGAACGGCGCTACGGTTTCCCCGCGCCCTTGCGCGACGAGGCCGGCGAACGCTTGTACCCGAACGAACAGGTGATCCGCCTGCGCCTCGTCAAGCGCTTGATGGATCAGGGTTTTCGGCCGGGAATGTTGCTGGCGCTGGATGCGGCGGCGCTGCAGCGGCACCTCGACGCCCTGGCCGTAAAAGTCGGCGCTGGCGGCACGGCGACCGGCGAAGGCGGCGCAAAGGGGGCGGGGGCCGCGGGGGCGGAAATGGCCGAGGGGCTCCTGCCCTTGCTCAAGGATCGCGCCGCCGAGAGCCTGCGCGCGGCCCTGGCGCAGGGCCTGGCCCGCGAGGGACTACGCCGGTTTGTCATGGACATCGTTCCGGCGATGAACCGGCGGATCGGCGACGCCTGGGCCGCCGGCGAGATCGAGGTATTCGAGGAGCATCTCTACACCGAACTGCTGCAGAACCAGCTGCGCGCGGCCATCCATGCGCTGCCGCCTTCGCTCGGCAAGCCGCGGGTATTGCTGACCACGCTCAAGGGCGAGGAGCACCAACTCGGCCTGCTGATGGTGGAAGCGCTGCTGGCGGCCGAAGGCGCGGACTGCGTTTCCCTCGGTCCGCAGATGCCGGTGGCCGACATCGCCATCGCGGTCGCGCGCACCGCGCCGCAGATCGTAGCGCTGTCGTTCTCGGCCGCCTATCCGTGGCGCAAGGCGCGCGACGGCCTGCTGGAACTGCGCGCCGCGCTGCCGGTGGATGTCGAGCTCTGGGCCGGTGGCGGCGTCATCGCCGCCCGCGGCGCGCAGCTTCCGGGGATAGTCTGCTTCGGCGGCATCGACGAGGTGCCGGGTGCGGTGGCCGAGTGGCGGGGTCGGCAAGCCGGCTAAGTTGTTTTCGGCTCTGCGCCGGAGCCTCGTCCGGAGGGCTCGGCGACGGCATGTTTGCGGCGATGTGTCCGCCTTGGGTGCATTCTATGGAGTAATCCCGCCAGCCAGAATGTTCGATAGTCACCACCCAAAATGCAGCAAAGCCACCACCTGTAATGCTCAATCCAAGCCGGTCTCAAGGTGGTGCCGCCGGTAACTTCCGGCCATGACCGGCCCCTCAGAATTTTCTTTGATTGCGGCCATTGGTCTGCATACTTACTCGCAATCGATTGTTGCCTGGCGGCTACAGTCACCCGATCATCATCTGGCGCGGGCCGCATCGTGGGCTATATCGGCCGCTGCGATACCGTCAGGATCATCCCAATAGGGGACCGGGCCAAACCGTCGCAGCATGTGCTCGATGAATATCCTTGTCTTCTTCGGCATCAGGCGCCGGCTTGGGTAAACCGCATTGATGGGATAGGCGGGCGGTATATATTCGGGCAGTAGCCTAACGAGCCTGCCATCGCGCAGATCCTTCCATACATCCCACAGCGGACGCAGCGCGAGTCCGAGATCGGCATAAATTGCCTCGCGCAGAGCATCGCAATTATTAGTTTCGAGATTGCCGCTGACCTTTACGTTAACCTTCTCGCCACTCGGTCCCGTGAAGTCCCAATGGTCGGCGCCAGCAAAGAGCAGGGCATTGTGCCTGGTTAGCTCAAGTGGCGAACGCGGCGCGCCGTATTGGGCTAGATAGGATGGCGTGGCGACGACTACCCGGCGATCCAGGCCGATCGACTTGGCGACGAGGCTCGAATCCTTCAAATCACCGATGCGTACCGCAAGGTCATAACCTTGATCGATGATATCCACGAGACTGTCTGAGAGGTGCAGGGTGAGCTTGATTGCCGGATAGCGTGCCAAAAACTCCGACACTAGCGGTGCAACATGCAAGCGACCAAAGGCGGAGGGCACGGTGACCTTGAGGTTGCCCTTGGGCTCCTTGCTGCCACTTGTCACAAGTTCCTCACTCTCCTCCAGTTCGGCGAGGATACGCACACAGTACTCGTAGTACTCCGCTCCCTGTTCGGTCAGGCTGAGCTGGCGCGTGGAGCGATTGAGCAGACGCACCCCAAGCTGTTCCTCCAGACGTTGCAGCCGCTTGCTCGCCACCGCGAGCGAGATGCCGAGCTCACGCCCCGCCGCGCTGAGACTTCCTGCCTTTACCGCTTGGGTAAACACCATCAGATCGGAGATGTTCTCTATCAGCATATTCTCAATAAATCGGAGATACTCTATTGGTCGTGAGGTAGATTATCAATCATGCGGAGATAATAGAAGATAAGGGCTGTTGAAACAACCAAGGAGCCCCATCATGAGCCAGCCAAGCCGTGTATTTCTTTATGCCGAGTTCCAAGTGTCCGTGCCCTTCTGCGAGGGCGTCTGGCGGGAGGCCAATCCCGCCATGCACACCGTGCCGGGGCTGCGCAGCAAAACGTGGTTGAGCGGCATCAACACCCATTCCGTCGGCGGGTTCTACGAGTTCGATTCTGTGCAGAACGCCCGAGCCTATGCTGTAGGCATGCTAGCCGACTTCGCCAAGGCTGCGGATGCCAGCCTCACCGTCAAGCTGTTCGATGGCGACGTAGTAGCCGAGGCGAGCAAGGGTATGAGTTCGCCTTACTTCGTCACTTGATTGCCGCCTCTGTTGAAATGGGCAACGAAAAAACATGACTTGTGCCATGAAAGAAAAAATCAGCGCATCCAATCAGCCTGTCGAATTAATGTCCGGCACCCTTGCGGGGGTTATTGACTGGCATATCCTCGACCAGATCTGGCATGTCATCCAGCATTCAGGGGATTCAAGGTGGCATGTTTTTGAGAATGACACACCGCTACCGGGAGAAAACCGGCCCAATGTTGTCGATACCCGTGGTGAACTTGCTTCTTCCCTGAATGCACTCAAAGACTACCTGCGACAGTCGCATCCGCAGCGCTATTGCGGGCTGGTCTTTACCGATTCATTCACGGAGCCGACATTAATCCGGATCTTCGACCCCAAACTCGTCACCTCGATGTGCAACATCTATGGCAATGCGCCAGCCCCAAGCTGGGTCATCTCGACCATGGATGCGGCGCAGCTTGCCGCCAGTAATAAAGCTGCGTCAAATACTGCCAAATCACCGATTAGGGAAACAGCTACCCGCCGTGCCAAAGCATCCGCAGGTCGCCGATTCGCTTGATGCCAGGCGCATGGGGTGCCCGCTTCCGCTACTCCATACTGCCCGCTCGCTTCGCCGATTGGCAGCCGGAGAAATACTCGAAATCGTTTCTATCGATCCGGCTCCGTCAACGATATTGGGGTTTTATGTAAAAGCACAGGCGCGAAACTTCTGGCCTTGGCTGAAGGGGAATACGGTTATTCATACTATGTCGAGCGTGGTCCGGACAAAAACTCTTCGGGTGTATCTCTAGCGCCGCCAGCTGACTAAGCTAAACGTTGAGTGGCCGCTTTTGCTGTCCGGCTACTTCCGCTCAGGGTCGGGAGCCGCCGGTGGTGGATGCCGCATTCCAGGCGGCGGCTTTGAGGGCATTATCAGTGGCGGTTTTCACCACGATATGCACTTCGGGGAATAATCCGGGGCCGTCGTGCGTATATGCGGTGTAGCACCCCCCAACCCCAACGGAGCACACCATGAAAACAAAATCCCTCATCACCGCACTTTCGCTGTTCGCCCTCGCCGGCGCCTCCTGGGCCGCCGGCGCGCCGGTCAAGGCTGCCGACGGCATGCTCGTCGGCGCCAACGGCATGACGCTCTATACCTTCGACAAGGACGCCGCGGGCAGCGGCAAGAGCGTCTGCAACGGCCCCTGCGCCACCAACTGGCCGCCCCTGGCCGCGGCGGCGGACGCTGCGCCGGCCGGCGACTACAGCGTCATCACCCGCGACGACGGCGCGAAGCAGTGGGCGCAGAAGGGCAAGCCGCTCTACTACTGGGCCAAGGACCAGAAGCCGGGCGACAAGACCGGCGACGGCTTCAACGGCGTCTGGAAAGTAGCCACGCCGTAATCGACCGGTGAGCAGCCGCGACGCCATCGTTGCCGAGATTCCCCGCCTGCGCCGCTACGCGCGCGCGCTGACGGGGCAGTCCGACACGGCCGACGACCTGGTGCAGGACACGCTGGAGCGCGCCCTCGAGAAGTGGCATCTCTGGCAACGCGCCCGGGAAGTGCGGCCGTGGCTGTTCTCCATCATGCACAACCTCCACGTCGATACCCGGCGCCGGGCCGGGCGGATCGATTACCGCGACGACGATGATCTCGCCGAAGTGCCGCAGCGCAGCGAGGCGACGGATGCACTGGAATTGCGCGACCTCGATCGCGCGCTGGCGCTGCTGCCGACGGAGCAGCGCGAGGTGCTGCTGCTGGTCGGACTCGAGGAACTCAGCTACGCCGAGGCGGCACGCGTGCTCGGCATTCCGCAGGGAACGGTGATGTCGCGGCTGTCGCGCGCCCGCAGCCGGCTGCAGTCGATACTGGCCGGCGAAGCCGTGCCCCAACTCAAGGTAGTCAAGACATGAACGCCCCCATCTCCGAAGACGATCTGCATGCCTATGCCGACAACCGGCTCGATGCGGCACGCACGACGCAGGTGGAGGCGTGGCTCGCGGCGCATCCGGAACGCCGTGCGCAGGTCGATGCCTGGCGCGCCCAGTCCGCACGGCTGCACCGAGCCTACGACGCCGTGCTCGACCAGCCGGTGCCGGCGCGGCTGATGCCGCCGGCCAACCAGTCGCGCTGGCTGGACCTGCGCCGCGTCGCCTTCGTCGCCTGGCTGATGCTGGGCACAGTGATCGGCTTCGCGCTGCGCGGCGAGATGCCGCGGCAGGCGCCGCCGGCGCAGGCGGCCGCCTCCTTGCCGCACATGGCGGCGGTGGCCCATGCGGTGTATACGCCGGAGGTGCGTCATCCGGTCGAGGTCGGCGCCGACCAGGAAGCGCACCTGGTGGGCTGGCTGTCCAAGCGCCTCGGCGCGCAGCTCAAGCCGCCGCGGCTCGACGAGGCCGGCTACCGCCTCGTCGGCGGGCGCCTGCTGCCGGGCGAGCGCGGCGAGGTCGCGCAATTCATGTACGAGAACGCCGCGAAGAGCCGCCTGACGCTCTACGTCCAGCCGCAGGCGGCCCAGGCCGCCGATGCCAGTTTCCGTTACGCCAACGAGAAGGGCATCGACGTCTTCTACTGGATCGACGAACGCTTCGGCTATGCCCTGTCGGGCAGCACCGGGCGCGAGGACATGCTGCGGCTGGCGACGCTCGTTTACCGGCAACGCTGAAGCAGGGATCGCTTGGCGGCGAGCGGATGGGGTAGAGTTGCTGGAGATCTAAAACTTCTCCCCCCGTCACCTGAAAGGTATCAGCGATGAAATTCGGTGCGACTGTTTTCGGCCCTGTCCCTTGCCGCCCTCGGTTCGGCCTGCGCGCTGCCCGCGCTCGCCGACGTGACCATCCCCTACAACGAATACAGCGAGTCGCCGACCATCGGCCGCGGCGGTGGCACCTCCACCGATCCGCGCGACCCGGGCTACGGCGCGCTGAAGATCTTCATCGAGAAGGTCAAGGACTACACGGACGACAAGGGGCCCGATGCGCTGCCGCCGGGACAGCAGGTGATCTTCCAGCGCGACCAGAAGACCGGGCGCGAGATCAGCGCGCTGCGCGCCGGAATCCAGTTCGCCAACAAGGGCGCGGAGAAGAAGTTCGCCGAGCCGAGCTGGGGCTTCGCCTACAACTCGGTGCCCTTCGGCATGCGCTTCGAACAGATGCTCGGCTTCCTCTACGAGGCGAAGATCGAGGGCACCGGGAACAATGGCGGCAACGGCATCGCGCTGGCGCAATCGCTGCTCGACAGCCGCGGCGGCACGCAGGTCGTGCTGCCGGTCGTCGGCAGCACCATGCAGGGCTCGGGCTATTTCCCGCAGCCGATCGGCAAGCCGGACTGCAATCCCGGCGATGCCGAATGCGCAAGCCAGGGCAGCGGCATCGGCCTGGCGGGCCTGTGCCAGTCGGGCTGGCGCATCCGCTACCTGGCGCCGCCGCAGGACATCGTCGACCGTGCCTGCGACATCCTCGTCAAGCGCGGCGCCATCGCCAAGAAGACGCTCGCCTTCTACCCGCCGGTCGGCGGCCAGTCGGTGCTGCTGCCGATGCAGAAGCGCACCATCCAGGGCTTCGAATACGTCAATCCCTACGACGACTTCGCCGACTTCTTCCCCATCAAGGGCGCCGCACCCGGGGTGCCGCTCGGCAACCCCGACCTCGGCCCGCTCGACTGCAGCCCGGCGCAGCCCTTCCCGATTCCGGCCGGCACGAAATCGAACTGCACGCAGAACATCGGCCAGACCGGCGGCCGCTATGCCCACCATCCCTCCTGGCACCAGCCCTTCCTCGTCTCCTGGATGCACATCGACAAGGACCTCTGGAACGGCCTGACGCCGGCGCAGCGCACGGCGATCGAGCGCGCGGCGAAGGACGCGCTGGTCGAGAGCTACAAGGCCAACGAGTCGGTCGAGTGCGCCAGGCTCAAGGACATCCTCGACATCAACAAGGGCGTGCACCAGCGCAACGTCGACGGCTCGCGGCGCATCGTCAACGGCAAGCCGGTCAGCGCGGCGATGACGCTGGCGCGCTGGCCGGACGATGCGCTCAAGGTGCTGCAGGAGGCGACCAGCGAATACCTGGCCGCGCTGGCGGGGCCGGCCGAGGGCAAGACCCCGGCGCAGCAGGACTTCGCGCGGTTCTACACGGCGCTCACGCAGTACGCCAAGGGCATCGGCGCGACGAAATTCGAACCGGGGACGTTCCCGGCGAAGAGCGGCCTCAAGGCCGGCGAGCAGTGCCGGCTGGTGAAGTAGCGGGCGGCGGCTGCCGAAGGAGCTGATGTCGGTGGCACCGGCGGCGCCGGGTTGTGCCGGTCGTCCTCAAGCGGCTGGAACCGGGGTCGCCGCCTGCAATGCGCGGCGTGTCGCGGCGAAGACGTCGGCCTCTTCGATGAACATCCGCTCGCTGCCGCAGATTTCGACCGTGCCGGTTTTCACCAGCTGGGTATGAAGCGGCGGGCTGACCTCGGCCAGCATGAGGCTCGCACCGCCACGCTGGAGCATCCGCGCGTATTGCTCGATTACCGTCACCAGGGTGCTGCCCGCGCGCTGCACGCCGCGCAGGCGCAGGATGACGCAGGCCCCCGGCGCGGCGGCAGGCAATTTCTTCTCCAGCGTGGCAGCGGCGGCGAAGAACAGACTGCCATAGGCCGCCAGCACAACGGTCTGCCCGGCTTGCAGGCGCGCCGGCGCCGGGTGCTCGGCGAACGAGCCGTTGGGAAGCGCTGTCAAGCTGACGATGCGCACGTCCACCGACGAGGCGTACAGGTAATGCAGCATCGACAGCACCACCCCCATGAACACCGCTTCCTGCACCGGCATCAGCAGCGTGGCAAGGAAGGTGGACAGCATGATGACGCGCGGCTCCCAGCCGGAATGCCAGACATCGCCGATGCGCTCCGGCTTGATCACCTCGATCCCGGCCATAATCAACAGGGCGGCGATCGCGGGCATGGCGAGATAACCGACCACGTCCGCCAGCAGCAGGACCGCCAGGATCATGAAGCCGCCGGAGAAGATGCCCGCCCAGCGCGAACGCGCGCCGGCCTTCATGCTGACGGCGGTTTCCGACATCGCCCCGCCGATCGGCATGCCCTGAAACAGGCCCGACGCGATATTCGCCGCGCCCTTGGCGGAAAAATCACGCGAGATGTTCGGATAGCTGCCGTCGGGATTGGGAATGGTCTTGCTCACGCCCGCCCCCTGCACCAGGCCGATGATCGCCAGTGCGGCGGCAGCGGGGAACACCGTGGCAACCAGGCTCCACTGCGGCAGCACCGGCGCGGGAAAGCCGCTGGGGATCAGGGCGGTGTCGTTCAGCGTGGCCACGCTGTCGAGTCCGGCCAACCCCACGATGAGCGTGGCCACGACCAGGGCGATGGCCATCGCCAGCTGCGCCGCGCGGGTGCGGTTGAGCAGCACGATCAGCGCCAGCGTCCCCAGCCCGATCACGCTGCTCCAGGGATCGGAGCGGTGCAGGTGGGCGATCCAGTCGAGCGTGCGCATGACGGCGTTGCTGCCCGCTGCGTGATAGCCGTTCAGTTCGCCGAGCTGGCTCAGAATGATGCGCACCGCGATGCCGGTCATGAAGCCGATCAACACCGCATTCGCCACGAAGCGCACCAGGCCGCCCAGGCGCAGCAGACCCAGCGCGAGCTGGATGAGGCCGACCAGCACCACCAGCACGATCAGCGCCTGCACCTTGGCCTCGCCGCTGAATTCGCCCAGCGCGCTGCCGGTGGCCACCGCCAGCGCGCCCGTGTTGGCCACGTACATGAAGTGCGAACTCGCCAGCATGGCCGCGATCGGCGTGCCGATCATCAGCGCGTAGAGGCCGTGAATCGGGTTGAGCCCGGCCAGGATGGCCGAGGCGATACCGTCGGGAATCGCGACCAGCGCCGTGGTCAGCCCGGCCGACAGGTCGGCCTTGAGCGTTTTGGGGGACAGGCGTCGCAGGAGGTTCAGCATTTATTGCTCAGGCATGGCTCAGGGCCTGCAATAGTAACAACGCCCGGGATCGGCGTGTTCCACGCCGGCATGCGCGCCTCCCTGCGCGCCGCCTCGACCCGAGCGGCCAGATACCACGGCGCGTGGCGGTAACGCGACCAGCCGCTGGTCTGGGCGCGGAGGGCCGAAAAAATCTGCTAGACGCCTAAGCCCCGCGCACCAAGGCCATGATGCTGCCCATGTCGAGCGTGCCCGCCTGCTGCTGGATCTGCGGCAAGTATTGGGTTTGCATCTGCTTGGCGGGACCGAGCAGGTCCTGGAACGTATTCTTAAGCATCACCGTATTCATCACGCGGCCGCCGGCGTAATAGCGTTTGGCGAGCTGTCCCAGTGCGTAGGTGGTGGCGAAGGAAAAGGCCATGCCGGTGGCCGCGCCGCCGATATTGCCGAAGGTCTTGCCGGCGGCCTTTCCGAGCAGGCCGCCCAGCAACTTGCGACCGAACTGTTCGAGATATTGCGAGGTGAGCCCCACTCCGGCGGCGGCGATGAATTCCTTGATGTGGCCCTGGTCGAGCTGGACCCCGTGAGCCTTGCCGATGCCATACACCATCTTGATCTGCAGCGGGATGATGGCCATGGACGCCCACGACTGCGGCAGCAGTTCCAATGCGCCATTCATCAGGGCGTAGTTGAGGATGGATTTGTCCAGCTCCGCCTCGGCCACGTTCGGTTGCGCCGCCGCCACCGGGCCGGCGGCGGCGACAGCGGCGGTAGCAGCGCCTGCCGCCATGACGGGCGCGGCAGCCTCTCTGAGATCGACGATGGCGTCGGCCTCACGCTCGAATGCGGCGGCCTGCCCGGCATCGAGCTTGAGCAGGGCTTTCAGTTCGTTCAGGAAGCGCTGCTCGGCCTCGCTCTTGCGACCGTCGGCATCGCATACGCACGCCGCCATTTCATACGCCAGCTGGCGCTCGCCGGGGTCGGCCAGCGCGGCGACGGCCGCATCCAGCGTCACCCGCTTGAGCAGTACGTCCTGGTAGAGCCGAGCCAGATCGGGAGCACCGGCATCGGTAGCCAGGGACTCGGCAATACGGCGAATCTCCTCGCGCTCACGGTCGTGCTTGGCGCCGTCAGCGAAGGCAGCATACAGGGCGATGGTCAGGATGGACTTCTGCTGTTCAGGGTTCATGGCCGACTCCGAAAGTTCAATATCTGAGTGCCTCGTCGAGCTTTAATCCGGCAAGTTCGCGGATCGAGCGCGCCAGGTAGTACAAGACCGCCATCATGATCAGCATCGAGGGCAGCGCAATCATGGGATAACTCAGCAGGGTCAGGCGCCCCAGTTCTTCGTTGAAGGCGGGGGTGCCGGCCGGGCTGACGACGATCCAGGTCGCCAGAAAATAATTCATCGCCGCGGAAAACAAGAAGGAGCCGCTCAGCATCCAGGTGGCGGCTTTCAGGCGGGTCTCGAAGGCATCGCCGTTGCCGCGCTGGCCCAAGCTCTGCTGTATCCGCTCGACGTTCATCAGCGCCGGGCTGAACAGCAGCACCCGCACCAGCGGGTAGCGGGTATGGGCGGAAATAGCCACGGCCAGCCCGATCAAGCCCGGGATGGCCGCTTCCTTGATGGCCAGCCATTGCGTATCCAGTTGCAGCAGGCCGATGCCGCCGGTGAGCAGGGTGCTGACCAGCCCCAGCGCGGCGAACGGGTTGAGCTTGCGCCGCACAAGGAAATCCCGCGCGCCCCAGGCCAGCGGAAAAGCCAGCGCCAGCAGCAGCGCGTTGACGACGCCCAGATCCTCCGGGCCTGAAAGCTTCATCAGGATCAGCGATGGAATGATCAGGGTGATCGCGAGTTCGATCAGGGGATTGGGCTTGGCGGTGTCGGTCATGGTTTGCATTTCAGTCCTTGACTACAGGGTTATTTCCGGCGATCCAGCCGGTGATGCCGTGGTGCACGTTATTGACCTGCGTATAGCCCTGTTGTTCCATCAACTCGCGCACGAGCAGTACGACACCGGGAATACGAGTAAACATCACGCTGCCTTCTTGCGATGGACAGGAAACTCAACGGGACTTGCGCGAGTATCGCTGTCGCCAGCCGCCACAGTCAATCGCCGCTTCGCACCGATCCTTCCCGCACTATTTCCCCCATGGTGTCCTGATTACAGCCTGAGACCGGCACGGCGACGGACTGCGGGTTGCCGCCATGGTTCGCCGCCGGGCATCATTGCGCGAGCGCTTCGCTCGCGTGCTGCTGCACGGCCGCGACCGCCGGGTGCTGCACGCGCCGCGGCGCCGAAATCGCGTACCAGCTCTCGCTGACGCCTTGCAGGGTGCCGAGCGGGGCGGCGCCGAACTGGGCGGCGATGTCCGCGTGCATGTTGGCCGGGGCGGGAAAGAGGCCGAGGCCGGCGCGGCCGAAGGTCTTGAGCAGCGCGCTGTCCGAGAACTCGGCGACCACTTCCGGGCGGATCTCGTTGGCCTCGAGCCAGGAGTCGATGGAGGCGCGCAGGGGGCTGCCGCGCGTCGGCAGCAGCAGCGGCGCGCCGTCGAGGTTGCGCGGGAAGCCCGCGCCGTGGCTGCGCTGCAAGGCTTTCGTGCCGTAGAGCGCGATCGGCGCAACGCCCAGCAGGTGGGAATGCAGCTTGAGGTTGGCGCGCTGCGGCGCCGTGCGGTCCGCGATCACCAGGTCGAGGCGGTTGAGGGCCAGGTCGCCGAGCAGGTCGTCGAACCCGCCCTCGACGCATTCGAGCCGCACCAGCAGCGGCGGACGCAGCAGGTCTTCGAGCAGCCGGAAGGTCGCCAGCTTGGGCACCGCCTCGGTGACGCCGACGGCGAGGCGCGGCCGTGCCGTGGCGCTGTCGGCGAGGTGCTGGCGCAGCCGTTCGCCGAGCTGGAAGATCTGCTCGGCATGCGCCAGCGCGACCCTGCCGGCCTCGGTCAGCGCCAGCGAGCGGCCTTGAGGCATCAGCAGCGCCTGTCCGAGCTGGCGCTCGAGCTGGCCGAGCTGGGTGCTGATGGTCTGCACCGACAGGCCGAGGCGTTCGGCGGCACGGGTGATGCTGCCTTCCTTGGCGACGGCCCAGAAGTAGAGAAGGTGGCGGTAATTGAGATCGTCGGGCTTCATTTCAATCTCCTGAAAAATGGGAACAATGTATCGAGAAAGCTCGATTTATTGGAAACATTTTTGCGCCTAGAGTTCGCTGCGTCAACGACGGATTTCCCGCCGGTGACCCGACAGAGGAGAACAGACTTGATCACGCTCGACGATTGCGATGCCTTCTGCGAAGCCGAACCGGAACTGGTGGAGTCGCTGGCCAGCCAGCAGCAACTGGCGATGGTGATGGCCTTCGCCTGTGCCCACGGCTATGCCGCCGGCGCCAGCGAATGGGCCCCGGCCGCCGAATACCCGACCAATCGCTACGCCGCCTGAATCAGGAGAACGACCATGATGACCATCCAAGCCAAAGAACACTTCACCGTCAAGCCCGGCAAAATCCTGCGCGGCTACCCGGTTGACAGCCCGCGCGCCAAGGCGCGCCTCATCGCGCTGGCGCTGCTCGCCGACGGCAAGCTCGACGCCCAGGAACTCGATGGCCTGCGCCGGCGCGGTGCCTTCCGCGAACTCGGCATCGCCCAGGAGAATTTCTACGAGGTGCTGTACGACTTCTGCAGCGACGTGACCCGCGTTCCCGCCGGTACCGGCAACTACCTCCTGTCACCCGAACTGCTCGAGGGCCTCTTCGCCGAGGTGCAGGATCCGGCGCAGCGCCAGATCCTGCTGCACCTGATCTTCGACGTGATCCGCAGCGACGGTCTCCTCGCCGTCGGCGAGGCGCGGCTGTACTGGAATGCCATCGACGCCTGGCAGCTGCGGATCGAGGACGGGCGCACCATCAAGCACGGCGCGCCGCACGGCCGGCGTCACGCCAGGGAGGCGCGATCATGGACGTAGCGCTCAGGTCGCTGCCGCCATCGCGCGCGCCGACATTCCTCGCGCTGGACGTGACCGTTGGCGCGCGCCGACGGCCCGCGGCCGACGAGCGCATCGACATCCCGGAGGTGCAGCAATCGACGCGCGTCAGCTTCAGCAACGGCGCGGTCGTCCAAGGCGGCCTGGCGACGCGCTCGCCCACCGA
The DNA here is from genome assembly GCA_963709555.1 of uncultured beta proteobacterium. Taxonomy (GTDB): domain Bacteria; phylum Pseudomonadota; class Gammaproteobacteria; order Burkholderiales; family Rhodocyclaceae; genus Sulfurisoma. The sequence continues at coordinate 599,518 of CAVPWR010000003.1, forward strand.
CATGTACCGCGCGATCCAGCAACTGACTTGACCAGACAGCCTTTCGATCGTGCGCCCGGTCGAAGGGACTTGAAACCAAAACGGCGTTAACCCTTGCCCAAGGAGAGAACCATGAAGCACATAAGCATAGAGACCCTCGACACCATCGATTACCAGGCGGCGCGGGCCATCGCGGCACGCTTTGCCAGCCAGGACGCCGAGATGGAAGAACCGGTACTGCTGGCCTGGCACGAACGGCCGCATGGGCGGATGTCCCCGGGCATCGCCGGTGCGGACCTCGACAGCCACTGGCGCGATTACGGCGAAGCGCACGGCGGCTGCCTCGAGGTCTCGATCGGCGGTGCCTACGACTTCATCTTCACCGACGGCGCACCCTTCGGCGACTATGGCCCCAGCCCCTACGTCAACCTCACGGATGCCCGCGGCAACCAGTATCTGTGCCATGCCGGCTCGCTGCGTGGAGGGAAGACCCCGGACGACGAGGCGGCTTGCCAGCCGCTCGACGAGTACACCAGCAAGATGACTTGATCACGCCCGGCCGGCGGGCAGCCGCCGGCCGCACGGGCCGGTCGGCCGCTCAGGCGGCCGCCCGCTGGCGGCGGGACTCCAGCTCGGCCAGCACGCCGTCCCAGAAGCCGATGCGCGCGGAGACCGCCGCCTTGGCGGCGGCTTCGGCCTCGCGCAGCTTCGCCGGGTCGCCGCCGATCAGCTCATTGACCATCTGCTTGGCCAGCGGCGCATGCAGGTCCTCGTCGAGGTGGATGTGGCGCTCGAGGTAGTAGTGGAATGCGGGGGCGGCCTGCCGGGTGATGTTCATGCGCTTGAGGAAGGCGCGGAACATCTCGGGGATGATGTGCTCGCGGCCCAGCGCGAAGGCGGCCCCGACGACATGGGGCTCGTCGGTGGCGATGAAGCCGAAGGTGGAGCGCATGAACTCCGCCGCCGCCGCCGGGGCCGTGCCCAGCGCCATGGCGGCGTCGAAGCCCTGGTCGCCGGCGATGTCGGCGAAGCGGATCGCATCCGCCGGGTCGGCACCGATCTCGCGCATCGCCTCGCAATAGAGCTCGAAATGGCTGACGTGGGTCGGCTGGCCGGCCGCGTCGGGCAGGCCTTCGTCGGATTCCTCGGCCAGCACGATCTGGTTGATGAAGAAGCGCGCCGAGGGCGTGCCGTGCGGCTTCCACGGGTAGGCGGCCGGAGCGATGCGGCTCTGCAGGTACTTGAGCAGCGACATGAAATCCCAGACGGCGTAGACGTGCTGGCCCATGAACTGGCGCAGGTCGTCGAGATCCTGCAGGGCCGCGTAGAGCGGGTGGTCGTTGAGGCGGTCGTCGAGCGCGGCGATGACGCTCTCGTTGAAGGCGGCGGGCTGGGACATGGCGGGGTGGCGGTTGGGGCGGATCGCCGGCATATCGGGGCGCCGGCCCCGATTTCCAGCCCTAGGTTTTCCGCTGCGCGAGCCAGTCGCGCCAGCCGCCGAAGCGCCGTGATGTCCTCGGCGCCGGTCGTGGCGATGGCCTCGCAGACGAAGCCCTGCACGGTGCTGCCGTCAGCCAGGGCGATGGTGCCGATGCCCAGCGGCGCGGGGATGCCGGCGACGAAGGAGCCGAATTCGCGCGCCGGCAGTTCCCACACCTCGACTGCGATCGCCGCGCCACCGGCGGAACCCGCACCATGCCGGGCCGCAGCGGCGGGCCGCCGGGCAGGGCGTAGAGCTTGTAGTCGGGCGAGGAGGTGGTGGCGGCGACGAGGCGGCCGCCGCGCGAGGTGAGCTGCCAGTTGAGCGGCAGGCCCGAGAGGTGCGCGCCGCAGACGGCGACGCGGACCTGGCCGGAGGGCAGCTGGGCAGGCCGGGAAAAGTCGGCGCTGGCGAGACGGCGAGCGGCGTAGCCCGTCGCGCCCAACGTCGCCTCGCGGCAGCGCGCCGTGCAGCTTCGCCGACAGGTGCAGCAGCGGCGCGTCCTGCGCGGCCGGGGCGAACAGCGTCACGCCCAGCGGCTGTCCATCCTTGCGGAATCCGCCCGGCACGGCGGTCGCCGCGTAGTCGAGCAGGTTCATGAAGTTGGTGTAGTAGCCGAGGTTGGAGTTGAGCTTGATCGGGTCGGCTTCCATCTGCGCGATGGTGTAGATCGTCGGCGCGGTCGGCGTGACGATGCAATCGACGCCCGCCCACACGGCATCGCATTCGCGCTTGGCGGCCTTGAGCTTGTAGAGGTAGGCGAAGGCGTCGGCGGCCGAAAACTTCTTGCCGCTCGCCGTGATCTCGCGCGTCACCGGGAACAGCGCCTCGGGCTGCGCGTCGAAGAAGTCGCGGATCGCCTGGTAGCGCTCGGCCACCCAGGGCCCTTCGTAGAGCAGCTTGGCCGTGGCGAGGAAGGGCGCGAGGTCGATCTCGACCGCCTCGCCGCCGAGCGACTGCAGCCGCGCCACCGACGTCGCGGAAGATGCGCTCGCTCTCCGCATCGCCGAAGAACTGCAGGTCGGCCGCGCGCGGCACGCCGAACTTGAAGCTCGGGCGCGGCCGAAGTCGAAGCCGTGGCCTTCGACGGCGCGGGCGTAGGGATCGGTCGGCGTCGAAGCTCGCGGCGACCGCGAGCACGGCCTCGGCGTCGGCCGCGTTGAGGGCGAAGATCGACACCGCGTCGAGCGAGCGGCAGGCCGGCACCACGCCCGTGGTCGACAGCCAGCCGCAGCTCGGCTTGTGGCCGACGAGGTTGTTGAAGGCGGCCGGCACGCGGCCCGAGCCGGCGGTGTCGGTGCCGAGCGAGAAGCTGGCGTAGCCCTTGGCCACGGCGACGGCCGAGCCCGAGCTGGAGCCGCCCGAAACGTAGGCCGGGTCGAAGGCGTTGCGGCAGGCGCCGTAGGGCGAGCGCGTGCCGTTCAGCCCGGTGGCGAACTGGTCGAGGTTGGTCTTGCCGACGGGGATCGCGCCGGCCTCGATCAGCTTGTTGCACGACGAAGGCGCTCTGCTCGGGCGTGTAGGCGTAGGCGGGGCAGCCGGCCGTGGTCGGCACGCCGGCGAGGTCGATGTTGTCCTTGATGGCGAAGGGGATGCCGTAGAGCGGCAGGCTCGTCTCGGGTCCTTGCCTTCGAGCGCGGCCGCGTACTGCCGCAGCGCCGCCTCGGGCAGGCGGTGGATCCAGACCTTGTTCGGGTCCTCGGCGGTGCGGCGGAGGATTTCCTCGACCAGCTGCGTCGGCGTGAGGCTGCCGGCGGCGTAGGCGGCGCGGAGCGTTGCGATGTCGAAACTCAGCATGAATTACTCCTCGGCCTCGATGACCAGCAGGTCCTGGCCGGCGGCGACCTGGCCGCCTTCCTTGCAAAACAGATGCGTGACGGTGCCGGCGCAGGGCGCGGCGACGGGGATTTCCATCTTCATCGACTCGACGATCAGCAGCGTGTCGCCAGCGCCGACTTTTTGCCCGACCGTCGCCATCACCTTCCAGACGTTGCCGGCGACGTGGGTGGCCAGCGGCCGCGCGTTCGGCGGCAGGTCGAGCTCGGAGTCGGGGCCGGCCTCGGCGACGATGGCGTCGCTCGCCACCACGTCCTGGCCCGGCGGCCTTCCAGCGCTCGCGCTCGGCCTCGAACGATGCCTGCTGCTTCGCCTTGAAGGCGGCGATCTCCTCGCGATGCTCGGCGAGGAAGGCGCGGTAGTCGCGCAGGCGAGAACGTCGTCTCCTCGATGTCCAGCTTGTGGCGGCCGGCCGGCACGTCCTCGCGCAGGCGCAGCAGCTCTTCCTGGCTCACCGGCACGAAGCGGATCTGGTCGAAGAAGCGCAGCAGCCAGGGTTTCGTAAAGTCGGCGGTGCTGCGGTGGCGGTTCCACATCTGCACCGTGCGGCCGACGAACTGGTAGCCGCCCGGGCCTTCCATGCCATAGACGCAGAGGTAGGCGCCGCCGATGCCGACGGCGTTCTCCGGCGTCCAGGTCCGCGCCGGGTTGTACTTGGTGGTGACCAGGCGATGGCGCGGATCGACGGGCGTGGCCACCGGCGCGCCGAGGTAGACGTCGCCGAGGCCCATGACGAGGTAGCTCGCCTCGAACACCACCTTGTAGACGTCCGTCGATCGAGTCGAGCCCGTTGATGCGGCGGATGAACTCGATGTTGCTCGGGCACCAGGGCGCGTCGGGGCGCACCGACTGCATGTACTTCTCGATCGCCAGCTTCGTCGCCGGGTCGTCCCAGGACAGCGGCAGATGCACGATGCGCGAGGGCACCTCGATGTCGTCGATGGCCGGCAGGGCGGCGTCGGCGGCGACGATGGCGTGGATCAGCCGGTCCTGGTCGATGAGGCGCGCGTCGAAATGCACCTGCAGCGAGCGGATGCCCGGCGTCAGGTCGAGCACGCCGGGCAGGCGGCCGGCGGCGATCTCGGCCTGCAGCGCCTGCAGCAGCGCCTGCACGTGGAGGCGCAGTTCGAGGTCGAGCACCAGCGGGCCGAGCTCGACCAGCAGGCTGCGGTCGCCCGATTGCCGTATCGCCAGCGCCGACTTTTCGTTTTCCTCGGGCAGGAACTTCACGACGGGGCTGGCCAGCGGCGCCTGCGCGGTGGGCAGCATGGCGTAGGCCGGCGCGTCGAGCGCGGCGATGGCGGCATCCTGCGCGACCTCGTAGGCGTTGGCCTGCTCGCGGGTGATGCGGCGGAAGCGCACGCTGTCGCCGGGCTTGAGCTGGCCGAGCTTCCACAACTCGGCCTGGACGATGGTGGCCGGGCAGACGAAGCCGCCGAGGCTGGGGCCGTCGGGACCGAGGATCACCGGCATGTCGCCGGTGAAGTCGACGGCGCCGATGGCGTAGGCGTTGTCGTGGATGTTCGACGGGTGCAGGCCGGCCTCGCCGCCGTCGGTCCGCGCCCATTGCGGCTTGGGTCCGATCAGGCGCACGCCGGTGCGCGAGGAGTTGTAGTGCACCTCCCAGGCCGTGGCGAAGAAGACCTCGATGTCGTGGTCGGTGAAGAAGTCGGGCGCGCCGTGCGGGCCGTAGAGCACGCCGATCTCCCACTCGTGCGTCAGCGGCGGGCGCAGCGCCGCCGAGAGGGGCAGGCGGCGCGCGGCGCTGGCGAGGTTCTCCGGATGGGCGGCGGCGATGCGCAGCACGTCGCCGGTGCGCAGCGTGCGGCCGCCGTGGCCGCCGAACTGGCCGAGCGTGAAGGTGGATTTCGAGCCGAGGTAGTCGGGCACGTCGAAGCCGCCCTGCACCGCGAGATAGGTGCGCAGGCCGGCGCCGTCGATGGCGCCGAGCCGCAGCACGCTGCCGGCCTTGACCGGCTGCGCCTGCCAGTAGCCCAGCGGCGCGCCGTCGAGCGTCGCCGCCATCTGCGCGCCGGCGAGCGCGATCACGGCATCGCAGTTGAATTTCAGCGTCGGGCCGGCGGCGGTGAGTTCGAGCGCGGCCGTGCCCTCGGCGTTGCCGACGAGGCGGTTGGCCAGGCGCAGCGCGAGGTGGTCCATCGGCCCCGAGGGCGGCACGCCGACGTCCCAGTAGCCGGTGCGGCCCGGCCAGTCCTGGACGGACGACTGCACGCCGGGCTCGAGCACGTCGATGGTCGCGGCGCGGTAGTGGAAGGCGTTGAGGTAGCGCGTGGTCTGGCGGCCCTCGGCGAAGACCGTGTCGGCGACGACCTGGCGCAGGTAGTCGAGGTTGGTCTCGATGCCGTGCAGTTCCGTCGCCGCCAGCGCCTGCTGCAGCTTGTCGCGGGCGTCCTCGCGCGTCAGTCCCTTGGCGATGACCTTGGCCACCATCGGGTCGTAGTAGGGCGGGATCTCGCTGCCGTTCTCGACCCAGGAATCGACGCGCACGTCCTGCGGGAAAGTCACGGCGGTCAGCAGGCCGGGCGCCGGCTGGAAGTTCTTGTTCGGGTCCTCGGCGTAGAGCCGCACCTGGATCGCCGCGCCCTTGGGTTTCGGCTCGAAGCCGGCCAGGTCGAGCTCGCCCGCCGCGGCGCGCAGCATCCATTCGACGAGGTCGATGCCCGTGACTTCCTCGGTGACGCCGTGCTCGACCTGCAGCCGCGTGTTGACCTCGAGGAAGTAGAACTCGCCGTTGCCGGCGTCGTAGACGAACTCGACCGTGCCGGCCGAGTGGTAGCCGACGGCGCGGCCGAGGCGCACCGCGGTATCGAGCAGCCGCGCGCGCTGGGCCTCGCTGATGTTGGGCGCCGGGGTTTCCTCGATGACCTTCTGGTTGCGCCGCTGCACCGAGCAGTCGCGCTCGCCCAGCGCCACCACGTTGCCGAAGCCGTCGCCGAAGATCTGCACCTCGATGTGGCGCGCCTCCTGCACGTACTTCTCGAGGTAGATGCCGGCATCCTTGAAGTTGGCGCGGGCGAGGCGATCGACCGAGGCGTAGGCCTCGGCCAGCTCGTCCTCGCTCCAGATCAGGCGCATGCCGATGCCGCCGCCGCCGGCGGTGCTCTTCAGCATCACCGGGTAGCCGATGCGGCCGGGCCTCGGCGGCCGCGTGGCCGGCATCCGCCAGCAGACCGGAGCCGGGCAGCAGCGGCACGCCGCTCTTCTCGGCCAGCTCGCGCGCCGTGTGCTTGAGGCCGAAGGCGCGCATCTGGTCGGCCGAGGGGCCGACGAAGGCGATGCCGGCGGCTGCGCAGGCCTCGGCGAAGTCCGGGTTCTCGGACAGGAAGCCGTAGCCGGGGTGGATGGCCTCGGCGCCGGTGGCCTTGGCCGCCTCGATCACCTTGTCGGCGCGCAGGTAGCTCTCGGCCGCCGGCGCCGGGCCGAGGCAGACGGCCTCGTCGGCCTGCATGCACGTGGGCGGCGTGGCGGTCGGCCTCGGAATAGACGGCGACCGAGGCGATGCCGAGGCGCTTGAGGGTGCGGATGATGCGGCAGGCGATGGCGCCGCGGTTGGCGATGAGGACTTTCTTGAACATCACTGGGCGTCCCAGACGAGCAGCCGGATCGGCGTCGGGTTGTAGGCGTTGCAGGGGTTGTTGAGCTGCGGGCAGTTGGAGATCAGCACCACCACGTCCATCAGCGCGCGCATCTCGACGTACTTGCCGGGGGCCGAGATGCCGTCCTCGAAGGTGAGCCTGCCTTCGGGCGTGACCGGCACGTTCATGAAGAAGTTGATGTTGGCGGCGATGTCGCGTTTGGACAGGTGGATGTGGCCGCAGTCGCAGTGCGCCATGGCATGCAGGAAGTTGTCGCGGCAGCTGTGCATGTGGCGCTTGTCCAGCGCGTAGCGCACGGTGTTGCTCTCGGCGGCGCAGGCGCCGCCCAGCGTGTCGTGGCGGCCGCAGGTGTCGGCGACGATCTCGAGCATCGGTCGGCCTTCGCTCGAATACAGGCGTGGTGCCGGCGGTCAGGTAGAGCTTGCCCTGGCGGAGGATGGTGTCGGTGGAGCTGTAGCGCTCCTCGGGATCGTCGGCGTTGTAGAACAGGGTGTCCACGGCCTGGTTGCCTTCGAGGTCGAGGATGCGGAAGACCTGGCCGGTGGTGACGGTAGCCATCCACGGCTCGCCGGCGGCGCAGACTTCGTCGATGACGGCTGTCTTGGGGTCGAGCTTGCTTGCTACGAGTGACATGGTGGCTCCTTACGCGGCGTTGTAGCGTTCGGTGTTGAGGAAGCCGCGCGCGTTCTCGGGGCGGAAGTTGCGGCAATAGTCGTCGGCCGCGGCCTCGCCGGCGTGCCAGGCGATGAGCTTCACCGGCTTCGGCGCGTAGGCCGGGTTCGGGTCGAGCGGGTGCGGCGCGGTGGAGAGCGCGACGAGGGTGTTCATCTCGAAGCGCAGGTCCACCGTGGCGCCGGCCGGCGAATGGCCGGGGTGGAAGTGCAGGGTACCGTCCGCCTCGTCCGCCGTGACCTTGCTGAAAAGGTTCACCGTCGGCCCGAGGTCGCGCTTGCCCAGCCCGTATTTGCCGAGCTCGACCAGCAGCGAGTCGCGGCCGTTGCGGATCATCTCGTTGCGTTTCGCGCCATAGGGCGCGACGCCATACTTTTTCGCGGCGAGCGCCGCGTCGGAGACGCCGCAGAGCGGGTCGTGCCAGCCCAGGCTGTCCGAGGTGATGGAGCAGAAGATGCGCCCCATGTCGGAGTAGAGGCAGTGGCCGCGCGTGAGCAGGGCGGTGTGCTGGGCCTTGAGGGTGTCGGGCATGTTGTAGCGCTCGAGCTTGTCCTCGGGGTTGAAGAACAGCAGCGAGGCGTTGGCGCCGCCTTCGAGATCGACGAAGCGCAGCGCCATGCCGCGGCGCATCAGGCCCGACCAGTGGGTGCCGGCGGGGACGACGTGCTCCCAGCGCAGGCGGTCCGAGGGAATGAGTGGAATGTTCATGATGTCGGCTGGTTGAGTTTTTCGAGGAGTTCGAAATCGGTCTTCATGCCCGAGGTCTCGCGGATGCGGGCGAGGATTTCCTTCTTGAGGGCGAGGAATTCGGGCGCGTGCTTCATGTCCTGCTCGCGCTCGGCCGGCAGCGGCACGTCGTAGATCTGCGCGATGCGGCCGGGGCGCGGCGCCATCAGCACGATGCGGTTGCCGAGGTAGATCGCTTCCTCGACGTCGTGGGTGACGAAGGCGATGGTGGTCTTCTCGATCTTGTGCACGTGGCGGATCAGGTCGTGCATCACCTCGCGCGTCTGCGCGTCGAGCGCGCCGAAGGGCTCGTCCATCAGCAGGATCTCGGGCTTGGGCATCAGCGCGCGGGCGATGGCGACGCGCTGCTGCATGCCGCCGGAGAGCTGGTTGGGATAGGCGTCGCCGGCGTGGGCCAGGCCCATCAGCCGCAGCAGGGCGTCGGCGCGGCCGCTGGCGGCCTCGACGTCGGACATGGTGCGCTCGGCGTATGCACCTTGAGGCGGCGGCACCACTTGATGTTGTCCATCACCGACAGCCAGGGGTAGAGGCTGTAGTGCTGGAACACCATGGCGCGGTCGGCGCCGGGGCCGGCGACGGGGTGGCCGGAAACCTGAAGCTCGCCGCCGTCGTGCCATTCGAGGCCGCCGATGGTGCGCAGCAGCGTCGACTTGCCGCAGCCCGAGGCGCCGACGAAGGTGACGAACTCGTTGTCGAAGATGTCGAGGTCGATGCCGGACAGCGCCTGCACGGCCGCGGCGCCTTCGCCGAAGGTCTTGGTGAGGCCGCGGATGCTGATCTTGGCGCTCATTTGAAATGCAGCCAGGGGAAGGACTTGCGGTGCATGGCACGGAAAGCCTGGTCGATGATCAGGCCGATGACGCCGATCAGCAGGATGCCGGCGAAGATCTTGTCGGTCTGCATGAAGCGCTGCGCCTTGAGGATGGAGTAGCCGAGGCCCGAGTTGGCGGCGACCAGCTCGGCCACCACCAGGTAGGTCCAGGCCCAGCCCATGGTGATGCGCAGGGTGTCGAGCAGGGCCGGCTTGGCCGACTGCAGCAGCACCTGCTCGACGATCTCGCCGCGCGAGGCGCCCAGCGTCTGCGCCGCCTCGACCTGCGCGGCCGGCACGCGGCGCACGTCCTCGGCCACCATCAGCACCATCTGGAAGAAGGTGCCGATGAAAATGATCGCGATCTTCGAGCTTTCCTCGATGCCGATCCACAGCATCACCAGCGGGATGAAGGCGACGGCCGGCATGTAGCGGATGAAGTCGGTCAGCGGCTCGAGCAGCGCCTGCACCGGCCGCCAGGTGCCGATCATCAGGCCCAGCGGCACGGCGATGACCGCCGACAGCGCCCAGCCGGCGACGACGCGATAGACGCTGATGGAGACGTCGCCGAGCAGCTCGTCCTCCGTCGCCCAGGTGACGAGGCGCCGGGCCACGTCGACGGGCGAGGGCATGAAGACCTTGTCCATCAGTTCGAGCGCGGCGACGCCCCACCACATGCCCAGCGGCAGCAGCAGGCCGACGAGCGCCAGCAGCCAGTAGCGGCGGGAAGAGATCGGCGCGCGGATCGCCCAGAATCCGGGGCCCATGTTGCGCGGGGGTACGGCCATCTTCGGCTCCCTAATCGGTTGAACAGCGGGAGCGACGCGCGACCTCGTCCTCCCGGGCTTTTGTCCCTCCGTGGAGCCGCGCATTCGCGTGGCCGGCGGCTCTCGGACCAGTCACCTCGACAAAGAGGCCGGAACCCTAGCCGCGCTTCGAGCAGCGATGAGAATCGCTCCCTTGCCCTACGTACAGCAAGGGGTGTGCCATGCGAAAACGGGTAGCCGATGCACTATCGGCGGGCTGCGATGCGGGGTTGGCCGGAAAGAGGCACCGATGTGGGGCGTTGGATGCCCGGGCGTGGTGCATCTGGGCATCGGGGGCGTCGGGGCAGAGAGGGTGCAGCTGGCCCCGTCCTGTTCTATTTGTAGATAGGGCGGTTAGCGCTAGAAAGCGTCGGGCATCCGCTCATCGGCCAGAGCCGACATCGTCAGATTCGGTGCGATATTGGCAAATGACAGCAATGCGGCAATCTGCCGAATTCACACTTCCAGCCATAACGGGTCAGTCAAGGTGGACGCACAATTCTGTTTGGAAGGCACATCGCGCTTCCGCTGAATGTCTGGATTACGGCGAGCTAGTTTCCACCTTCACTGCCCGCAGCCAGCCAGAAGCCGACATAGGCTTGTGGCTGCTATGGGGTGATTCGATTTCGGGGGGGGTGCTTGACGTGTGGCACGATAGGCCTACAATCCTCCCATATTGGGAGATATCTAATGCGGGTGGTAGCCAAGAGTTCGTTGGTCAAATTTTGGAGTCAGCCCGGGCATACCGATTCGCAAGGCGCTTTGCAAAGCTGGTACGACGAGGCGATCAAGGCTGAATGGAAAACCCCGCAGGACATAAAAGATCAATACAGCAGCGCAAGTATCTGCGCCGGCAAGCGGGTAGTGTTCAACATTGCAGGGAACAAGTATCGATTGGTCGTGGAAATGCAGTATCGAGCGGGGATCGCCTGGGTCAAGTTTGTTGGAACCCATGCGCGGTATGACCAAATCAATGTGGAGACCGTGAATGAATATTAAGCCGATCCGCAGCGACGACGATTTGCGTGCTGCGTTCAAACGTCTGGAGCGAGTGTTCCAGGCCGAGGAGGGAACACCCGAGGCGGACGAGATGGAAATTCTTGTAACGCTGATCGAGGCCTATGAACACAAGCATTTCCCGACGAGTCCTGCGGATCCGGTCGATGCCATCAAGTTCAGGATGGAACAGCAGGGGCTCACCCCAAAGGATCTTGAGCGCTATATTGGATCGAGTGGCCGGGTCTCTGAAGTGTTGAACCGCAAGCGTCGGCTAAGCCTAAAGATGGTGAAACGCCTGCACGATGGATTGCATATTCCATACGAAAGCCTTCTGGCGGCAGCATAGGCTGGCCTGAGTGACTGCTTCTGATTGAGCAAAACAAACCTGTCTGTGACTGCAACGGGGCGTGAGCACTCGGTGACGAGCGGCTGCTTCCAGGAAGCGAAACCTAAAGGTCCGCTTTCTGGTAATGAACTCGGTAAGGTTGTCGTCGTGTCCCGACCCTCTGCAGTCCTTCGTCACCGTATAAGTTCATCGTCAGGTATCAAATCTAAGTAGTCACCCGGTGCGTTTTTCCCCGGACAACGGTTTGGCCCGGAGTTGCCGTTGGCGGATCGGTCGGTATCCGTCTGCAATGCCTGTTAACTGCTACTCGACACTGACTGCCTGCTGCGCCAGTCCCCCGGCGGCATGCCGAAGAGCCGCTTGAACGCGCGATTGAACGATGCTTCGGATTCGTATCCGGTCTGGTCGGCGATGGTCTTGATCGGCGTATTGCCGGTCTTTAGTTTCTGGGCTGCCATCTGAAGTCGCCAACGCGACAGGTATTGCATGGGCGGCAATTCGAGGAAATGCTTGAAGCGTTCGGCCAGTACCGTGCGTGAAACGCCAACCTGGCGCGCTAGCCCGTCGAACGCTCCAGTCCTGCATCGGTGCCGCATGCAGATGCCTGAGGGCAGCCCCCACTACCGGATCGCTGACGGCGGCAAACCAGCCCACCTCATCGGGGGGCTGACTTTGCATATGTTTTCGTAATATCTCGACGAACATGAGCTCGGTGAGGCGTGGCAGCATGCTGCGTGCACCGGGCTGTGTCTGATTAACTTCGTCGACCGTATGCTGGATGGTGCTGGCGAGCCAGCCATCGGACGCGCCGGGCCGTACGTGAAGCAAAACCGGCAGGTGATGCAAAATGGGATGGAACAGCAACTCATCGCATTGAAGGAAGCCACATATGAGTTGGGTAAACGCACCACCTCCCCCGTCATGGCGCGTCACTTGAATGCCTGACCACGGGGGTGGCGGCAACAATTGCCCTGGCGACACGCCTTGATCAGATTTCTTGTGACCGAAGAGATCGTGGCCATCACCGTAAGGCAATAGAACCACATCGCCTGCTTCCAGCCAGACGCGTTCAAGATCACTTATTTCCAGCCAGCAGCCGCCCTCGGCGACAATATGGAAGGGAATGATGTGTTCGGTGCGAAACGGCAGCAACTTTGCAAGTTGGGTGGACGCGGGGGCGATGAGCCACCAAGGCTCGCGAAACTCAGCGCGGAACAGCACGACGCCGGCGAGGTGCATGCTGCCGAGCAGGTCAGACAGCGGATCCGCAGCGAAATCATTCAGCGTTTCGGACAAGACTTGCGGTTTTTCGGCCATAGCTTCCATCTCCCAGTTTGACTAGCCTTATGTCAGGGCAATGCAAACGATCTGACTTCACTCCGCGCGTGCACAGCCCAAGATCAACCAGGTAAACGGATAGGAGGTCGATATGGGAACCACACTAACAGACGTTCTCGTGCATGTGAACGAAAGCATGGATGAAGCAACGATATGTGGCATCGAACAGGATATACGCAATGACGTTGGGGTTATCTCGGTTGGTCACCGTACCGACCAGGCGCATTTTCTGATGGTGGTGTATGACTCCGGGGTTACCCAAGCAGCCAGTTTGTTGCAACCGTTGCGGGCACAGGGGCTGCACGCCCAAGTGATCGGCTTGTGAAATGCCAAGGAGAGACGACATGATTCAATACCGGGAAATCAGCTGGTGGTACTGGGCCGTAACTTCAGTCTTGCTGATTGCGGGACTGGTAGGCTGGGGAACGGCCTTTTATCTTGCGGCAGGTTTGAGCGCTTGGCAGATCATTCACTTCCGTTGGCGCGAAGGCCGTTTCTCGGCCTTTTCCGTGCAAGTGCGAATTGCCTATACGGCCATGTTGCTTCTCGCCCTGTGGGAACCGATGCGCTGGCTTTTCTGGGTTCCGGCGATCGGCACGCCGGCGCAGGTTCTGTTCGGCTATTGCACTTTGGCGCGCTGCCTGTCACTGTTGCCTTGGAACCGAGCCGAGTCGCTGACCTGGCGGCTGGTCAGACGCACCTTCTTCTCGCCGCCGGTGAAGGGTAGCATCCTTCAAGGTTTGCCTGCCACATCATGATGACCATTTGAAGGTCTGCAGGACCGCCTTGGCAATGAGTATTCGGGATGGTCGCTTCAGGGCTTTCGTTCTCGAGTAAGTCTTGTCTTTCGCGACCGAGTTGTTCGAGTAGGCAGTCCGGCAGTTCTTAGAATGGAGCGGCCATTCAATTTGCTGGTTTGTGGGATCGTTGAGCGGCAACTCCTGGCCGGTAGGGTGAGGTCGCCAACGGCCGCTTCGTAGATGCCCGGTTCCTAGAAGGCGAACTTTGGCGAACGGCCGCTACGGAGAAAGCTGGGCGGCAGCAACGGGGCGATGTGCACTCGGTGACGAGCGGCTGGTTCGGGAAGCGAAACCTCAAGGTCCGCTTTCCGGCAATGAACTCAGTAAGGTGGTCGTCGTGTCCCGACCCTAAGCGGAAGTAGCCTGACATGTAAAGCGGCCGTTCAAGGTTTAGCTTAATCGGTTGGCGGCGCTAGCGCAAAACCCGAAGAGTTTTTGTCCAGACCACGCTCGATATAGTATGAATAGCCGTATTCCCCTTCAGCCAGGGCCAGAAGTTTCGCGCCTGTGCTTTTACATAAAACCTCAATATCGTTGACGGAGCCCGGATCGATAGAAACGATTTCGAGTAGTTCTCCGACCGCCAATCGGCGAAGCGAGCGGGCAGTATGGAGTAGCGGAAGCGGGCACCCCATGCGCCTGGCATCAAGCGAATCGGCGACCTGCGGATGCTTTGGCACGGCGGGCAGCTGTTTCCCTAAACGATGATTTGGCAGTTTTGACGCAGCTTTATTACTGGCGGCAAGCTGCGCCGCATCCATGGTCGAGATGACCCAGCTTGGGGCTGGCGCATTGCCATAGATGTTGCACATCGAGGTGATGAATTTCGGGTCGAAGATACGGATTAGTGTTGGGTCTGTTAATGAGTCGGTGAATACGAGTCCGCAGTAGTCTTGCGGATGTGACTTTCGAAGGTAGCCGTTGAGTGCATTCAGAGAAGAAGCGAGGCCAGTACTGGTATCGACGACATTGGCTCGGTTATCACCTTGTAGTGGTGTGTCATTATCGAAAACATGCCACCTTGAATCCCCTGAATGCAGGATGACGTGCCAGATCTGGTCGAGGATATGCCAGTCAATAACCCCCGCAAGGGTGCCGGACATTAATTCGACAGGCTGATTGGATGCGCTGATTTTTTCGTTCATGGCACAAGTCATATATTTTCGTTGCCGATTTCAACTGAGCCTATTACGACTCTGCCCTTCTCGCCTCGGCTCTACGTCGCCATCGAACAGCTTGACGTGAGCTGCTCCCACCTTGGCGAGTCCTAGCATGCCTACGCAACTCGGGCGTTTCACGGATCCTCGTAGACCCGCCGACGGAATGGGTGTTGCCCTCCCACGTTTTGCTGCCCCAGGTTAGCGATCTCCCTATCTTCTATTATCTCCGCATGATTGATAATCTACCTCACGACTAATAGAGAATCTCTGATTTATTGAGAATATGCTGATAGAGAACATCTCCGATCTGATGGTGTTTACCCAAGCGGTAAAGGCAGGGAGTCTCAGCGCGGCGGGGCGTGAGCTCGGCATCTCGCTCGCGGTGGCGAGCAAGCGGCTGCAACGTCTGGAGGAACAGCTTGGGGTGCGCCTGCTCAATCGCTCCACGCGCCAGCTCAGCCTGACCGAACAGGGAGCGGAGTACTACGAGTGCTGTGTGCGTATCCTCGCCGAACTGGAGGAGAGTGAGGAACTTGTGACACGTGGCAGCAAGGAGCCCAAGGGCAACCTCAAGGTCACCGTGCCCTCCGCCTTTGGTCGCTTGCATGTTGCACCGCTAGTGTCGGAGTTTTTGGCACGCTATCCGGCAATCAAGCTCACCCTGCACCTCTCAGACAGTCTCGTGGATATCATCGATCAAGGTTATGACCTTGCGGTACGCATCGGTGATTTGAAGGATTCGAGCCTCGTCGCCAAGTCGATCGGCCTGGATCGCCGGGTAGTCGTCGCCACGCCATCCTATATTTCCCGATACGGCGAGCCGCGTTCGCCACAGGAACTAACCAGGCACAATGCCCTGCTCTTTGCTGGCAAGGACCATTGGGACTTCACGGGACCGAGTGGCGAAAAGGTTAACGTAAAGGTCAGCGGCAATCTCGAAACCAATAATTGCGATGCTCTGCGTGAGGCAATCTTTGCTGATCTTGGACTCGCGCTGCGTCCGCTGTGGGATGTATGGAAGGATTGCGCGAAGGTAGGCTCGTTAGGTTACTGCCCGAATATATACCGCCCGCTTATCCCATCAATGCGGTTTACCCAAGCCGGCGCCTGATGCCGAAGAAGACAAGGATATTCATCGAGCACATGCTGCAACGGTTTGGCCCCGTCCCCTATTGGGATGATCTGACGGTATCGCAGCGGCCGATGCGGCCCGCGCCAGCTGATGATGGGGTGACCGTAGCCGCCAGGCAACAATCGATTGCGAGTAAGTATGCAGACGAATGGCCGCTATCGAAGAAAATTCTGAGCCATATCGCCATTTCTGTGCGTGACCAGGGGCAGGGGACGCCGGACTATGCGCTGGAGCACATGTTCGAGCGCTTCTATTCGCTGCCGCGCCCGGCCACGGGGCGCAAGAGCACCGGGCTGGGACTGGCCTTCGTGCGCGAGGTCGCGCGGCTGCATGGCGGAAGCGCGGACTTCGCCAACCGGCCCGAAGGCGGCGCGCTCGCCCGGATCCGCTTGCCCCGCTAGCACTTCACACTCGCTTCACCGTCACTTCACCGGCGGTTTCTAGCATGCCTCCATCGTCAATCGAGGGAGGACTCCATGCAAAAGAAACTGCTGCACAAACTGCTGGCGATCGGCATCCTGTCGTTGCTGCTGCTGATTCCGTTGTCGATGGTCGAATCGCAGATCGCGGCGCGCAGCGCTCGCCAGGCCGACGTGACGAAAAACATCGCCGAGTCGGCGGCCGGGGCGCAGATCATCGTCGGCCCCGTCATTTCCGTTCGCTACCGTGAGCGCATCGAGCGGCGGACGCGGGAGGAGGGCAGCGGCCGCGAGACCACCAGCCACGAAGTGGTCGAGCGCACGCGCGTGTTCCCGCTCCAGCGCTCGACATCGGCGGCGACCTGCGCGTCGATTCCCTCAGCCGCGGCCTCTATTCGCGCGGCTCTATCACCTGGCGGCCCAGGTCAGCGGGAATGGCGCCGTTCCGCCCAGGCTCGGCCTGGACAAGGCGACCTGGTCGATGCACGGGCCACCCTCGTCCTCGGGATATCCGATCCCCGCGGGGTCGAGGACGATCCGGAGGTGCGGGTGAATGGTGTGGCGCATCGCCTGGTCACCGGCACCGCCGGCGGCCTCGGCGGGCAGGGCGCCCATGTGCCGCTGGGCGAATTCGATCCGCTCGCAGGAGCCACTTACGAGTTCGCCATGCCGCTCAACCTCACGGGCCTCGAGCAGCTGGCGATCGCACCGACCGCGAACGCCACCCGCGTGACGCTCAAGTCGCCCTGGCCGCACCCCAGTTTCCAGGGGCGCTTCCTGCCCCAGACGCGCAGCGTGACCAAGGAAGGCTTCGAGGCGACCTGGCAGGTGTCGCACCTGACCCGCAATTTCGATCGCGCGATCAAGGCCGGCGAGGGGTCCGGAACGGGCGAGACCCTGGGCGTCGGCCTGATCGATCCGGTGAATGTCTATCTCAAGTCGGAGCGGGCCGTGAAGTACGGCATCCTGTTCGTGGTGCTGACATTCGCCGCATTCTTCCTCACCGAGATCCTGCGGCAACTGCCGATCCACCCCATGCAGTACCTGCTGGTCGGGCTGGCGCTGGCGATTTTCTTCCTGCTGCTGGTGGCCCTGTCCGAGCACCTCGACTTCATGGCGGCCTATGCGATCTCTTCGACCGCCTGCGTGGCGCTCATCGGTATGTATCTGGCCGGTGCGCTGGGAAGCCGGCTGCGTGGCGCCGCCTTCGGCGCCGGCATCGCGGCCTTGTACGGGGTGCTCTACGGCGTGCTGGCGTCCGAGGACAACGCCTTGCTCATGGGCACCCTGCTGCTCTTCTTGGCCCTGGACACGACCATGCTGACCACCCGCAAGCTCGACTGGTATCGGGTCGCGCCCCTGGCCGCGGACGAGGGGGGCTGAGATGCGCCTGTCGCCTGCCTTGCGGTGGTTTCTCCTGGCCAGTGCCCACGAGGCCCGGTTCCCGAACCTTCCTGCACCTTGAACGATGGAGGCTGCGCATGCCCATGACCCCGTTTCATGTCGGACCGGGCCTTGTCTTCAAGGCCGTCGCGCCACGGCATTTCTCATTGGCGGTATTCGTCGGCGTGAACGTCGTGATCGACCTGGAGCCGATCACCTGGTTCTGCTGACCGGGGACCCCGTCCATGGCCTGTTGCATACGGCCATCGGCGCAACCGTGCTTGCGCTGCTCTGCGCGTACTGGGGACGTTCGGGATGCGAGAGGCTGTTGCGATCGTGGAATTCGTCGCTGAGCCCGGCGCAGTCCAACTGGCTGGCCGGCGTGCCGGCGATTGCGCCCGTACGGCAGTGATCAGCGCGCTGCTGGGAGCGTGGTCGCATGTCACTGGATGCCCTCATGCACGCCGATGTCCAGCTGCTGTGGCCGCTCTCGGCGTCAAACGGGATCAGGGGGTTGATTGATCTTGGTCATCTGCACCTTGCTATGCGTGTTGCTGGGGGTCGCCGGGGCAGTTCGGCTGTTGATCGCTCGTTGGAAACAAAAGGCGATTGACTAGCCCCATGTGTCGTAGGTTCGAAGATCCGTTCAGGGTCAGAACTGGACGGAGGTCCTCCAGGTGCGGTGGCTTCTGGGCCGAATTTCATCCTTGGCCACGGCAGCCTACTGCATTCGGTTGTCTGTACTCGGGCATGCCGTTCTATGATCTCCAGTGCCGCACCCCGTGATTGCAGTAGTGAGCAGGCGCCCTGTTTTGGAGGTTCAACAATAAAGTGAAGGAATCGAGTCGCACAAGTACGACGGTGCTCATCCTGGCCCTCGCGACAGCTGGGGCGGCGCAAGCGCAGGAGGTGGGTTGGCGACCATTCCTCTCGGTCACCCCGGTCTATCAAGGTCAGGGCGATCTTGATGGCGGTGGCCACTACAGTGTGCAGAGCACAATTGTGCGCACGGGCATTTTGGGTGACCTCGGCCGCGGCAACCGCGCCGGCGTGTCACTCAACTACGATTACATTGACTATTCATTTTCGAACCCTGTCCGCTTCGGCAACGCTGCACCATGGAACATCGTGCAACGTTACGGCGTATCGGTTCCCCTTTCGTTTGGGTTAAGCGATGGCTGGAGCGTCGGGCTCACGCCCTCGTTCGACTGGTTCCGCGAGAACGGTGCCAACGCGGGTGACGCCTTCACCTGGGGTGGCATCGTCTCGGCGACCAAACGCTTCGACAATGGCAACCGTCTCGGCTTTGGCTTGGGCGTGTTCGACCGCATCGAGGAAACGAGCGTATTCCCGTTCCTGCTGGTCAACTGGCGGATCAGCGATCGCTGGCGTCTGGTGAACCCGCTTCCTGCGGGACCAACCGGGCCAGCCGCTTGGAACTCGAGTACCGCTTCGACAGACTCTGAGACGTGGGCTCGGAGCCGCGTGGCGCAAACCACGCTTTCGCCTGAGCAATGACGGCGCAGTGCCCAACGGTATCGGCGAGGAGCGTGGAGTACCCGTGTTCCTCCGCGCAACGCACGCTTTTGGTGACCAGATGTCACTGCACCTTTACGCTGGTTTCGTGACCGCGGGCCAGCTACGGGTCGAGGATTCATCTCGTACCCGGCCTGCGCCAGGTCGACTTCGACACAGCACCAATCTTCGGCGCTACGTTCTCTGCACGCTTCTGAGTCGCAGGGTTTGGTGGGTGACAGCCAGAGGAACCGGAAGCTCGCGGCGACACGGACGAGCTTCTCTTCAGAGGGCGCTTTAGGACGTCCTAGTCTTCATGCGGGTCGTCATCGCGCCGCATCAGGCCCAAAACGGCAACCGACTTCGGAATCTATTCCGCCTCGCCTTGTAACGCCGCCTGCATCTCCTGCTCCGTCACCGGGTACTTCAACACGGCATGAATGGGAAACAGCGCCGCCAGCTTGCCGACGTGCGCTTCGTAGAGCGGGGATCGGTGAACACGATGACCTTGGCCTCTGGCGCGAAGCGTTGCAGGGTCGCGAGCGTGACATCGAGATTGCATAGGTTCGTCCCGGCGTAGTTGTTGGCCCAGCCGTAGATGAAGTCGCCGACGAAATAATCCGGCGCCTGTTTCTGCAATGCCTTGTGCAGCTTGCGCGCGGTGTCGAAGAATTCCACAGCGATGCCCAGCCGTTGGTACAGGGCGGTGAAGTTCGGGTGGAAAAGACGGGGATTCGATCAGGGAGAAGAGTGTTTTCATGCCGGGTCGCCCCCGCTGGCGGGGCAGCGATTCAAACTTCCCATATCCGCACCTCGGGCGCGATTCCCGCAGCGCGCGCCGCCGTGCAGAAGTTGCGGTCGAATGTGTGCATGACGGCACTGCCGCAGGCGGCGACGTGCAGCGCGTCGGCGAAATCCGCGCCCAGCGCATACCAGTCGAGCGACAGGCGGATTTCCTCGGCAGCCTCGATCACGGTGTCGTCGGTATCCAGCAGCGCCTGGAAAAAATTCAGCAGTTCGGTCGGCGTTCTCTTGTAGCGTGCGCGCAGCACCCATTCGGTTTCCAGCAGTACGGTGCGCGGAACAAAAACGGTGTCGCCGGCAATCAGTTGGCGCACCTCGGCGACTTGGTCGGGGTGGTCGGCGACCAGTGCGCGCACCAGCATGTTGGTGTCCAGCGCAATCATCGGCCTTCACTCCCGGATGCTTCCCCGTCCTCGCTGTAATCGACGGGCTGGCAGAGATCTTCGATGGACAGGGGCGGCCCCTCATGTTTGAAGAGACCAGTCTGGTCCGCCAGCTTGCGCCCGGTTTTCTTCGATACGGCTTTGTTCGGCGTGACGCCCGGACGCGCTGGAAGAACCAGGGCGATCTGCGTTCCGGCGTCCCAATGCAGTTCGTGCCAAAATTCTTTCGGGATCACGACTTGGCCCTTGCTGGAAAGCGTGATGGTCGCGATGGCCA
>CAVPWR010000004.1:0-186616 GCA_963709555.1 uncultured beta proteobacterium
CGCCGGCGGCGAACACGCCGGCAACGATGTGGCGGTGGCGCCGCCGTCCCGACCGATCTTGGTCACGATGTAGCCGTTCCCCATATCCAGCTGGCCTATGAACAGAGCGGTGTTCGGCTTATGCCCGATGGCGACGAACAAGCCCATCAGCTGCATGTCTTCGGGGTCGCCGGAATTGACGTCCCTGATGCGCATGCCGGTGACGCCGGTCTTGTCGCCGAGCACTTCATCCAGCACGCAGTCGCACTTGAGGGTGACCTTGCCGGCCTCGCCCTTCTCGAACAGCTTGTCCTGCATGATCTTCTCGGCGCGGAACTTGTCGCGGCGATGCACCAGGGTGACGTGGCTGGCGATGTTGGCGAGGTACAGCGCTTCCTCCACCGCCGTATTGCCGCCACCGATCACCGCCACGGCCTGGTTCCTGTAGAAAAAGCCGTCGCAGGTGGCGCAGGCGGAAACGCCCTTGCCGGAGAAGGCCTGTTCCGAGGGCAGGCCGAGATATTGGGCGGAGGCGCCAGTGGCGATGATCAGCGCGTCGCAGGTGTATTCGCCTGAATCGCCGATCAGCCTGATCGGCTTCTCGGTGAGCCTGGCGGTGTGGATGTGGTCGAAGATGATCTCGGTGTTGAAGCGGGTCGCATGCTTCTCGAAGCGCGCCATCAGGTCGGGACCCTGCACGCCGTCGGCGTCGGCCGGCCAGTTGTCGACCTCGGTGGTGGTCATCAGCTGGCCGCCCTGGGCCATGCCGGTGATCAGCACGGGCTTGAGGTTGGCGCGCGCGGCATAAACTGCGGCCGTGTAACCGGCGGGGCCGGAGCCGAGGATCAGCAGCTTGGAGTGGCGGGTCGTGGCGTTGGCGGTCATGGGGATGATCTCTTGTGGAATGGGCTCAACAAATTATACTTGGGCGTAGTTTGCGCGGCTTCAATGCCCCATGCCGCCCCCACCGGGAGCCGTCCTTGAGCACTGAAACAGGCATTTCCCCCGTCACCCTGCGTGCCCTGCCGATCTTTCAGGCACTGGCCGACGACAAACTCCTGCCGATCGCCCGGGTGTCGTCCCTGCGCCGCGTGCCCCGCCACACGGTGGTGCTGCGGGCCGGCGATCACACCGACAACGTCTATTTCGTGCTCTCCGGTGCCTTCAAGGTTTTGGTCAGCGACGAGGAGGGGCGCGAGGTCATCCTGTCGATGATGGGTCCCGGCGACCTCTTCGGCGAGATGGGCGTGATCGACGATCACCCGCGCTCGGCCACCGTGCAGGCCGCCCAGCCCAGCGAGCTGGTGGTGATCGCCAAGGCCGACTTCCACCGCTGCCTGGCGGACTCTTTCGACGTTTCCCTCAGCATCATGCGCAGCCTGGTGCATCGGTTGCGCGCCGCCGACCGCCAGATCGAGAGCCTGGCGCTGCTCGATGTTTACGGCCGGGTGGCACGGCTGCTGCTCGACAAGGCCGAAAGGACGGCGGACGGCCGCCTGGTGGTGTTGCAGAAGGTGTCGCGCCAGGACATCGCCAAGATGATCGGCGCCTCGCGCGAAATGGTCAGCCGGGTCATGAAGGACCTGCAGCAGCGTGGGCTGGTGCATGAGGTCGACGGCCAAATGGAGCTGCTCGAGGACGTCAGCGATATCGTGGCGCCGCCGCTGCCGGAATAGACGCCGACCGTCCGCGACTCCGCCGTGCCGCCATCGCCGACTTTTCATGGCGCGGGCGGCCTGGCGGCGAAATTAGCCGCAAAAACGCGCCTCTGATCGCGGCATCCGGCCGTCTTGGGCCCGGGACAATGTCAGCGTCCCAATAGTGTCGGTTACTGCCATGGCCATAGCCTTGTCCGAACGGGCGCCATCCCTCAACACGGCGCCGCTGCCCGAAAAGATCGCCGCCCTCGTCCACGAAGCCCGCTGGCTGGTGGCCGCGGTGGCTGCCGCCTACCTCGCCCTGATCCTGTGGGGCTTCGACCGGGGCGACCCCGGCTGGTCGCATGCGGCACTGGTCGATCGCATCGCCAATCCCGGTGGCCGCGCCGGCGCCTGGCTGGCCGACATCCTGCTCTACATCTTCGGTCTGTCGGCCTGGTGGTGGGTGGGCCTGCTGGCCTTCCTCGTGGCCTGGGGCTACCGTCGCCTCAACGCGCTGTTCGGCGGCGACCGGCGGCCGCTGGCCATCGCCCTGTTCGGTTTCTGCCTCGTCCTGGTGGCCAGCTGCGGCATCGAGGCCATGCGCTTCTGGAGCATCAAGTTCGCCCTTCCCTATGTGCCGGGCGGCGTCCTCGGTTTCGAGATCGGCCGGATCATCACGCTCTATCTTGGCTTCACCGGCGGCACGCTGATCCTGCTGGCGCTGTGGATGACCGGTGCGAGCCTGTTCCTCGGCTTCGCCTGGCTCGACGTGGCCGAGAGCATCGGGGCCGGGATCGAGCGTTCCTGGGTCTTAGTCCTCGACCTGTGGCAGACCTGGCAGGACCGCCGCTATGGCCGCGCCATCGCCGAGAAGCGCGAGGCCGCCATCGAGGTCGAACGCAAGAAGATCGAGGACAGCCCGCTGCCGCCGGTCAAGATCGAGCCGGTCGAGATCGAGATCCCCCGCGCGGCCAAGGCCGAGGCGCGCATCGAGAAGGAACGGCAGCAGCCCCTGTTCTTCGATGCGCCGGGCGGCGCGCTGCCGCCGCTGCACCTGCTCGACGAGCCCACGCACGACCCGGCGGCGGTGCCGGCGGCCGAGACGCTGGAATTTACCTCGCGGCTGATCGAACGCAAGCTCGGCGACTTCGGCGTCGAGGTCAAGGTGATGTCGGCCCACCCCGGGCCGGTGGTGACGCGCTACGAAATCGAGCCGGCCACCGGCGTCAAGGGCGCCACCATCGTCGGCCTGGCCAAGGACCTGGCGCGCGCCCTGTCGCTGGTCAGCATCCGCGTGGTCGAAACCATCCCCGGCAAGTCCTGCATGGCGCTGGAGCTGCCCAACGCCCGGCGGCAGTCGGTGCGGCTGTCCGAGATCGTCGGCTCCAAGGCCTACCACGACCTGCATTCGCCCCTCGCCGTCGCCCTCGGCAAGGACATCGGAGGCCTGGCGGTGGTGGCCGACCTGGCCAAGATGCCTCACCTGCTGGTCGCAGGCACCACCGGCTCCGGCAAGTCGGTCGGCATCAACGCCATGATCCTGTCGCTGCTCTACAAGTCCGAGCCGCGGCACGTGCGTCTGATCATGGTCGACCCCAAGATGCTGGAACTGTCCGTGTATGCCGGCATCCCGCACCTGCTCGCCCCCGTCGTCACCGACATGAGCAAGGCCGCCAACGCCCTGCACTGGTGCGTCGGCGAGATGGAGCGGCGCTACCAGCTGATGTCGGCGCTGGGCGTGCGCAACCTGTCAGGCTTCAACGCCAAGATCCACGAGGCCGAGAAGGCCGGCGAGAAAATCGCCAACCCCCTCTCGCTCACCCCCGAATCGCCCGAGCCGCTCGAGGCCATGCCCTTCATCGTAGTGGTCATCGACGAACTCGCCGACCTGATGATGGTGGTGGGCAAGAAGGTCGAGGAGCTGATCGCCCGCCTGGCGCAGAAGGCCCGCGCCTCCGGCATCCACCTGATCCTGGCCACCCAGCGGCCGAGCGTCGATGTCATCACCGGCCTGATCAAGGCCAACATCCCGACGCGCATCTCCTTCCAGGTGTCCTCCAAGATCGACTCGCGCACCATCCTCGACCAGATGGGCGCCGAGGCACTGCTCGGCCAGGGCGACATGCTCTACCTCGCCCCCGGCACCGGGCTGCCGATGCGCGTCCATGGTGCCTACGTCGGCGACGACGAGGTGCATCGCGTCGTCGAGCACCTGAAGAAGGTCGGCAAGCCGGAATACGTCGAGGGCATTCTTGCCGGACCGCCGGTCGAGGCCGGCGAAGCCGGCGGCTCCGACACGGCGGACAACGCCGAGGCCGATCCGATGTACGACCAGGCCGTCGATGTCGTGCTCAAGACGCGCCGTCCCTCGATCTCGCTGGTGCAGCGCCACCTGCGCATCGGCTACAACCGCGCCGCGCGGCTGATCGAAGGCATGGAAAAGGCCGGACTGGTGTCGCCGATGAACGGGGCGGGCAATCGCGAAGTGCTGGCTCCGGCGCCGGAGTAGCCGTCACGGGTAGCCGTCATGGCGCTGTTACACTGGCGGGGATGAAAGTCCCGGTCTTTCTCGTCACCATCTCCGCGCTTGCGGCGTTTTCTGGCACCGCCCATGCCGGTGCCGTCGATCAGCTCAAGTCCTTCGTCGGTGGCACGAAGGGCGCGCGCGCCGACTTCAGTCAGGCCGTCAGCGGCAAGAGCGGCCGCAAGCCGCAGCTCTCCTCCGGCAAGATGATGTTCGCCCGCCCTGGCAAGTTCCGCTGGGTCTATGAGAAGCCCTATCCGCAGGTGCTGGTCGGCGACGGCAAAAAACTCTGGGTGTACGACCCGGACCTCAAGCAGGTCTCGGTCAATACCATCGGCAAGGCGCTTGGCAGCAGCCCGGCGGCTCTTCTCGCGGACGATGGCGCACTGGAGAAGAACTTCCATCTCGCTGAAGGCGGTAACCGCGACGGGCTCGACTGGGTCGAGGCCAGGCCGAAATCAACCGATACGACTTTCGAGCGCATGCGCATCGGCCTTGCCGGCACGGAGTTGCGTGCGATGGAGATCTTCGACAACTTCGGCCAGACCACGTTGATCCGTTTTTCCAGATTCGAGCGCAACCCGGTGCTGGCGCCCGACCTCTTCGAATTCGTCCCGCCCAAAGGCGCCGACGTGGTCGGGGAGTAGGCGATCTCATGAGCCTGGCCCTGCATGGCGAGCGCCTGCCGGCGCGCCCGGTCGACGCCGCCGAGCAGGCGCTGCGCATCGACCTCGCCGCCGCCTACCGCCTCGTCGCGCGGCGCGGTTGGGATGATCTGATCTATACCCACCTGACGGCGCGCGTGCCCAACGACCCGGAGTGCTTCCTGATCAACCCTTTCGGGCTGTGCTTCGATGAGGTCACGGCCTCCAACCTGGTCAAGATCGACGGGCAGGGCCGCATCGTCGGCGACAGCCCGCATCCGGTGAATGCGGTCGGCTTCCGCATCCACGCCACCGTGCACGCGTCACGGCCCGACGCCCACTGTGTGATGCACCTGCACCACGTGAACGGTGTCGCCGTTTCGGCGCAAGCCGCGGGCCTGCTGCCGCTGTCACAGCACGCCATGCGCTTCTACGGTCAGGTTGGCTACCACGACTACGAAGGGCTCACGCTCTCGGCGGCGGAGGGGGATCGACTGGTCGCCAGCCTCGGCGCCAGGCCGGCCCTGTTCCTGCGCAACCACGGTACGCTGGTCGTCGGCCGCAGCGTCGCCGAGGCCTTCGTGCTGCTGGACACGCTCGACCGCGCCTGCGATATCCAGCTCAAGGCGCAGGCCGGCGGCGTGCCGCTGGTGACGCCGCCCGCGGTGGTGCTCGAACGCACGCTGCGGAGCCTCACCGCCGACGACGCGCCCGAGGGCGAACGCGAATGGCCGGCGCTGCTGCGCCTGCTCGAAAAGACCGATCCGACCTACCGCGACTGAAAGGAGAAAAGATGGCCCCCACGCTCACTACGTTCGCTGCCCCCACGGGGGGCGCTGCCTCCTTCGGGACGGCCCTTCAGGAGGCATGACCATGCCCACCATCAACGTCCAGATGTTCGCCGGCCGCAGCACCGAGCAGAAGCGCGAATTCGTCAAGGCCGTCACCGAGGCCACCTGCAGGAGCCTGGGCTGCGGCCCCGAGGCCGTGGATATCGTCATCACCGACGTCAAACGCGAGGACTGGGCCACCGGCGGCGTGCTCTGGTCGGAACGCAAGGACTGAGGGCGGCTTCCCCTCCCGATGAGCGACCTCTTCGCCACGGCCCCGCATGCCCCGCTGGCCGAGCTGCTGCGGCCGCGAACGCTCGATGAGGTCATCGGCCAGAAGCACCTGATCGGACCGGGCAAGCCGCTGCGGCTGGCCTTCGAATCGGGTACGCCGCACTCGATGATCCTGTGGGGTCCGCCGGGCGTGGGCAAGACCACGCTGGCGCGGCTGATGGCCGATGCCTTCGACGCAGAATTCATGGCGCTGTCGGCCGTGTTCTCCGGCGTCAAGGACATCCGCGCCGCGGTCGAACAGGCGCAGCTGACGCTGGCGCAGAGCGGGCGCCGCACGATACTGTTCGTCGACGAGGTGCACCGCTTCAACAAGGCGCAGCAGGACGCTTTCCTGCCCTACGTCGAGGGCGGGCTGCTGACCTTCATCGGCGCCACCACCGAGAACCCGTCGTTCGAGGTCAATTCCGCGCTGTTGTCGCGGGCCTCGGTCTATGTGCTGAAGAGCCTGACGGAGGAGGAACTGGCCGAGTTGTTCGAGCGCGCTCGCGGCATGGCTTTCCCCGATCTCGAGTTCGAGGCCGATGCCAGGATTCGCCTGATCGGCTATGCCGACGGCGACGCGCGGCGGCTGCTCAACGTGCTCGAGACCATCCGCACGGCGGCGCAGATCTCGGAGCGGCGTGTCGTCAGCGCCGACTTCCTGGCCGAGGCGCTGGCCTCGGACCTGCGTCGCTTCGACAAGGGCGGCGACGCCTTCTACGACCAGATCTCTGCGCTGCACAAGTCGGTGCGCGGCTCCGATCCCGATGCCGCGCTCTACTGGCTGGTGCGCATGCTCGACGGCGGCGCCGACCCGCTCTACATGGGGCGGCGCATCGTGCGCATGGCGAGCGAGGACATCGGCCTGGCCGACCCGCGCGCGCTGGAAGTGGCGCTGAGCGCCTGCGCCACTTACGAGCGGCTGGGCTCGCCCGAAGGCGAGCTGGCCTTGGCCGAGGCGGTCATATACATGGCGGTGGCGCCAAAATCGAACGCCGCTTACGTCGCCTATAATGCGGCCCGCGCCTTCGTCCGCCAGGACAAGAGCCGGCCCGTGCCTGAGCATCTGCGCAATGCGCCGACCAAGCTGATGAAGGAGCTCGGCTTCGGCCGCGAATACCGCTATGCCCACGACGAACCCGAAGCCTATGCCGCCGGCGAAAACTATTTTCCGGACGACATGCCGAAGGTCGATTGGTACCGGCCGACGCCGCGCGGCCTCGAACTGAAGATCCGCGAAAAGCTCGCCCATCTGCGCGAACTCGACCGCGCCGCGCTGAAGAAGAAATAGATCGCTTACAGGAATCGCCAACATGCTCGACATCCAGCTCCTCCGCAACAACCTCGCCCATGTCGCCGAGCGCCTTGCCACGCGCGGCGTGACGCTCGACAGCGCCGCCTTCGAGGCGATCGAGGCCGAACGCAAGTCGCTGCAGACGCGCACCCAGGACCTGCAGGCGAAGCGCAATACGCTGTCGAAGCAGATCGGCATGCTCAAGGGCAAGGGCGAGGACGCCTCCGGCGTGATGGCCGAGGTGGCGACGCTCAAGGCCGACCTCGAAGAGGCGGAAGCGCGGCTGCCGCTGCTGCTGGCAGAGGTCGAGGAAATCGTTGCCGGCATTCCCAACCTGCCGCACGAGAGCGTGCCGATCGGCCGCGACGAGAGCGGCAACGTCGAGATCCTGCGCTGGGGCACGCCACGCGCCTTCGACTTTGCGGTCAGGGATCACGTCGATATCGGTGCGGCGCTCGGACTCGATTTCGAAACCGCGGTGAAAATCGCCGGCAGCCGCTTCGCTCTGCTCAAGGGCGGCATGGCGCGGCTGCATCGCGCGCTCGCCCAGTTCATGCTCGACGTGCATACCGCCGAGCACGGCTACACGGAGGTCTACACGCCCTACCTGGTCAATTCCGACAGCATGTACGGCACCGGCCAGCTGCCCAAGTTCGAGGAAGACCTGTTCCAGGTCGTGCGCTCGGACGGCAGCAAGCTCTACCTGATCCCCACCGCCGAAGTGCCGGTGACCAACATCGTGCGCGGCGAGATCGTCGATCCGGCGACCCTGCCGCTCAAGTTCGTCTGCCACACGCCGTGCTTCAGGTCGGAAGCGGGCAGCTACGGCAAGGACACGCGCGGCATGATCCGCCAGCACCAGTTCGACAAGGTCGAGCTGGTGCAAATGGTGACGCCCGACAGCTCCTGGCAGGCGCACGAGGAACTCACTGCCCACGCCGAGGCTATCCTGCGCAAGCTCGAGCTGCCCTACCGCAAGGTCGCGCTATGCACCGGCGACATGGGCTTCTCCGCGGCCAAGACCTACGATCTGGAAGTGTGGCTGCCGGCGCAGGACACCTATCGCGAGATTTCCTCCTGCTCGAACTTCGAGGCCTTCCAGGCGCGGCGCATGCAGGCGCGCTTCAGGAACGAGAAGAACAAGCCCGAGTTGCTGCACACGATCAACGGCTCGGGCCTCGCCGTGGGCCGCACGCTGGTGGCGATCCTCGAGAACGGCCAGAACGCTGACGGCAGCGTCAGCCTGCCGGCGGCGCTGCGGCCCTACATGGGCGGGCTGGACAGGCTCACTGCTTCTTGAATGGCGAAGAATAGGCCGGGGTCAGCGTGAACTTCAGCCCCGGTTCGAAGCGCGACAGCACGTCGTAGTAGTTGCGCACGTTCTCGACCATGATCACCGCCTCGCCGCCGCGGGCGCGACCGCTCTTGAGCCGGGCGTAGTACTCGGGGCGGGACAGCAGCGGCAGCACCTGCTTCATCTCGTACCAGGAATTGGGGTCGCGCTTGAGGCCGATCGCGAAATGCCGCGCGCCGTTGAGATGCCCCATGCCGAGGTTGTAGGCGGCCAGCGCCAACCATGTGCGATCGGGCTCGGCCACCCCTCTTGGCAGCTGGTCGATGAGCTCGGACAGGTAGTCGGCGCCGGCGCGGATGCTTTCCCCGGCGTCGAGGCGGTTGCTCACTCGCATGTGGTCGGCGGTGTCCTCGGTCAGCATCATCATGCCGCGCACGCCGGTGGGCGAGGTGGCCAGCGGATCCCACTGCGACTCTTGGTAGGCCAGGGCGGCCAGCAGGCGCCAGTCGATGCCAGTGACCTCCTGGGCCGCCACGAATTCACGGCGGTAGCGCGGCAGCAGCGTCGTGCGGCGTTCGAGGAATTTGGCGATGTCCCCAGTGGCGACGCGGCGGATGTGGCCGAAATAGCGATCATGAATGCGCGCCAGGGTGCCGTCGCGGTCGATGTGCTCGATGAAGCCGCGCGCCCGTTCGAGCAGCCCGGGGTCGGTCTTGGCGGCGAAGCCCCAGGCGAACTTGAGCTCCCCCGGCAGCTTGGCGGCGACGGTGAGATCGGGGAAGAAATTGGTGGCGATCTGGAAGCTCACTTCGTCGCTGGCGGCAAGTTCGCTGCTGCGCCTGGCGACGCGCTCGAGCAGGGCGATATCGTCCATGTCGCTGCGCTCTATCACCAGCGGCCGTCCGGGTTCGGGGATG
Organism: uncultured beta proteobacterium; assembly: GCA_963709555.1. Classification (GTDB taxonomy): domain Bacteria; phylum Pseudomonadota; class Gammaproteobacteria; order Burkholderiales; family Rhodocyclaceae; genus Sulfurisoma. The sequence goes on from CAVPWR010000004.1 coordinate 9,396, forward strand.
GCCTTGAGGCTCGCCGCCTGCGGCGTGCCGGCGACGACCTCGACTGTACGTCCGGCCAACTCGTCCAGGCCATCGGGGCCCAGCGCGTCGTTGTGGCGCACCAGCACCTGGCGCGCGGTGCGGATCGGCGGCGACAGGCGCAGGCCTTCGGCGTGGCCGCCGTCGGCGACGCTTTGGCTCACCGGCAGTGACGCCGCGAAATGCACCTTGCCGTCGCGCAGCAGCTGCAGCAGAGACTGCGGGTCGGCAGCCTTGACATAGCGTACCTTGAGGCCGAGGGTCGCAGCGAAGGTCTCGACCAGGTCATGGTCGAAGCCCGTGGGCTCGGCTTCTTTCTGGCTGTCCGCCGCCTCCTGCTGGAACAGGGCCGGCGCTTCACGCACGCCGACGACGAGTTCGCCCAGCTTTTCCGGCGGATCGATGCGGGTGCAGCCGGACAGGCTCAGCAGCACCGCGAACAGGCAGACGAACCAGCGCATGCGAAAGGGGGGGCTTGCGAAGGACGGAACTGGCATTGTGCCATGGAAGCCCCGGCAACACCCCGGCGTCCAACACGGGCCGGAAATTAGTGCCAACCGCAGCTGCCGGTAAGATGCTTAAATATATGCAATTGTGCAGATACGGAACAACATCGGCGATGGCATAAAGGCGCCCATCAGCGCACCTGCTGCCGTCGTGCCGCGCTGGAGCGTATCGATGACTGAACATGTCGTTCTCGCGCCCGTCGAGATTATTCCCGATCTTCGCTGCACGTGCCAACAAGACAGGACTGGCCGTCAATGAATGCGGAAGAGTTGGTGGACTCGCGCATCCTGATCGTGGACGATCAGCGGCCGAATGTGCTGTTGCTGGAAAAGATGCTCGCCGCCCAAGGCTACCAGCGTCTGATCGGCATCACCGACCCGCGTGAGGTCGATGCCTTGATGGATCGCCATGACTTCGACCTGGTGCTGCTCGACCTCAACATGCCCCACCGCGATGGCTTCGAGGTGATCAAGGCGCTGCGGCAGGCCTCGCCCGATAACTATCCGCCAATTCTCGTCCTCACGGCCCAGTCCGATCAGGATTCGCGGATCAGGGCCCTGGAACTCGGTGCGCGCGATTTCCTCACCAAGCCTTTCGATTACGTCGAGGTGCTGTCACGCATCCGCAACCTGCTCGAAGTGAGGCTGCTGCACAAGCGTGTCGTGCAGCAGAACGAGGAACTCGAGAGACGGGTGCGGGAGCGGACGCAGGAACTGCATGACACGCGGCTGGAGATCATCCGGCGGCTGGGCCGCGCGGCGGAATACCGCGACAACGAGACCGGTTACCACATCCTGCGCATGAGCCACTACTCGGCGCTGCTGGCGCGGGCCGCGGGCCTGAATGTTGCGGAGTGCGACATGCTCCTCGACGCCAGCCCGATGCATGACGTCGGCAAGATCGGCATTCCCGATCGTATCCTGCTCAAGCCGGGCCCGCTCGACGCCGACGAGTGGGTCATCATGAAGACCCATGCCCGCATCGGCGCCGACATCCTGGCGGGCCACGATTCGCCGCTGATGCGCTTGGCCTCGCTGATCGCCGCGACCCACCACGAATGGTGGGACGGCACCGGCTATCCCGAGGGCCTGGCCGGCGATGCGATTCCGCTGGTCGGCCGGATCACGGCGGTGTGCGATGTCTTCGATGCGCTCGGCACGGCGCGCCCCTACAAGCGTGCGTGGCCAGTCGAGGAGGCGTTCGCCTACATACGCGAAAACGCCGGCACGCACTTTGACCCGGTGCTGGCGGAGCTGTTCTGCAGCCTGCGCGAGGAAGTTCTGGCCATCCGCGGCCGCTTCGCCGAGCCTGATTGAACCGGGGCAATCTGGGTTAGAATCCGCGCCCACGGAGAGGTGGCAGAGTGGTCGAATGTACCTGACTCGAAATCAGGCGTACTGAAAGGTACCGTGGGTTCGAATCCCACCCTCTCCGCCAGACGATAAATCCCCTTGTGATCAAAAGATTACAAGGGGATTTTGCTTTTTCTCCGCTTGACGGGCGGACCGCTGGCAGGAGATAATTGCTGCAACGCAACATTCCCCGCGGCGACGTGGCCACCCTGGCCTCAGCATTCGGCCGCGGTTGCCGTAAATCGGAACATCGGACCACCGGACCCGCAAATCATGACAACCCGAAAATTCACGGTACTTGGCGGCCATTACGAGCCCGATGCCGCCGGCCATCCGCGGCTGCGGGTGCATGAGACGCGCGCCGACGACCAACCGGCGCAGGCTTGGGCGGTGATGACGCAGGCCAGCCATTATCCGCTGCTGGTGTTCGATCGCGACCACCGCGGACTGGCACGGCTGGTGGCGGAAAAGCTCAACGAAGGACGGGTGCTCGACGTGATCGAGGCCTGCCTCTCCCTCGGTTCCCAATACGCGCCGGATGTCATCGAGCGCAACGGCGTGCTGGTGTCCGAGACGCGGGCGGAGGCGCTGGCCTCGGCGCAACCCGAGCACTGGCATGGCGTGGATTCGACCCTGCCCTGTTTCGTGCCGCAGGAAGGCGGCGCTCCCTGGGCGCGCTGCGATTTCGAGGCTTTCGTGCGCGAGCACTTCGGCGACTGCATGAGCCATGCCGGCGCCCCCAGCGCCAGCTTCGCCCGCGCCGTGTTCGACCGCTGTCTCGCCACCGGCGCACCGCCGCAGGAGGTGGCGACCGAACTGGCCCGCGTCATGCTCGGTTGCGACCTGGCGACCGTGGCCGATTCGCCGCCGCTGCCGCTCTGATCGTCACCCGTCCCTGATCCCGTATTACGGGTGCGGGAACAACACTCCCCCAGGTTTTATTAGTTCACCTATTGACTTGGTTATATACCCGAGTAGAATGATCGGAAATTGCAGTCATATCCGAATACCCACATACCCGACAGGAGAACAAACATGATCGAAGTAAATGGCAAGCAAATCGAAACCGACGCCGAGGGTTTCCTCGCCAATCTCGAAGACTGGTCCGAGGAGGTCGCCGTTGCCCTCTCGCAGCAGGATCAGCTCGAACTGGGCGAGAAGCACTGGCTGGTGATCAACTGGATCCGCAACTACTACGCCGAATACGGCACGTCCCCCAACCTGCGCGCGATCACCAAGAGCATCGGCAACGATCTCGGTGAGGAATACTCGGATAAGAAGTACCTGTTCGACCTCTTCCCCTACGGCCCCGCCAAGCAGGCCGGCCGCTACGCCGGCATGCCCAAGCCCACCGGCTGCGTCTAAAAAATAATAGCCCCAACCCCAATGAAAACGCCCCGCAAGGGGCGTTTTCATTGGGGTTGCCATGGCAGTGCCGGGTCGCCCGGTCAGTGCTTGCCGAGCCGCCGTGCGGCGATGTTGCGTTGCAGCTTGCGGAAGTGCTCTTCCATGTCGTGGCCACGGTAAATCTCGAGCAGGGTGTGGAAGGCCCGGCGTGCGTCGTGTCCGGTGAGCAGCTTCTCGGCGAGTCGGTCGGCCAGCTGACGGTCGGAAAACGTCAGCGCGGCCCCTATCGCGTCGAGTGAGGTATCGACCGGCAGGTCGACGCGCCCGAGTTCAGCGCGGATGCGCTCGAAGCGCTTCTCGCCCGCCGCGCCACCTTCCATCGTGGCCTCGAGGCATTCGATGTTGAGCTTCTCGTCCGGTTGCAGCGCTTCCCGTTCCTCCGGAGTCAGCTCGCGAAAGAATTTTTCCGCCTGGGCGCGGTCGCCGCTGGCCATGGCCGTGCGCACCTGCTCGATGCGGTCCCTGATGGGAAAACCGCCGACCAGATCATTGGCGATGACCTCCTCGATCAACCGCTTGGCCGTGGCGAAATCGCCGTTGTGCTTGGCCACGACCGAGAGGTTGCGCTTGCGCCGCCAGTTGCGCGGGGTACGCTCGGCCACCTTCTGCAGGATTTGCTGCGCCTCTTCGAATTCACCGAGGTCGCAACAGATATCTGCCTTGAGGTCGTAGGCGTCGAAGTAGTTTGGCGCCGAGGCGATCACGCTGTCGATTGCCGAGCCCGCCTCGTCGTAGCGGTTGAGGCGCCGCAGCGCGCGGGCCTGGCCGGCCAGCGCCCAGGGGAAAGGGTGGATGGCGATGATGGCGTCGTAGCATTCGAGCGCCGCGTCGAAGCGGTCGGCCCGCAGCAGGGTCTCGGCGCGGGCGCGCAAAATGTCGAAGCGGTAGGGCTTGCCGTCTTCGGCGGTATCGAGGGCATCGAGTTCGGCCAACGCCGCGTCGAAATCGCCGCCACGCTTGTGCCCGTGAAAGTTGCGGAAAAAGATTTTCTTGCGGATCACCCGATCCATGCGCGTACGCAGGATCTCAGGTGAAAACGGCTTGATGATGTAGTCGTCGGGCGCGAGCTCCACGGCCGAAACCACCTGCTCGTAGCTGCGCTCGGCAGTCACCATCAGGAAGGCGACGGTATCGGGGAGGCGGTCGGAGCGCCGCAGATCCTCGAGCAGTTGCTGCCCGGTGCGGCCGCTGCCGAGCATGTAGTCGCAAAGGATGACGTCGGGCATGTGGCGGGCGATGCGGTTGGCCGCCTCGTTGAAGGTCTGCGCCTGGTCGACCGAAAAACCGCCCATGGACTGGATGCAGATCTTGAGGGTCTGGCGCGCCGCGTCCTGGTCGTCGATCACCAGGTAGCGCAACTCCTTGTAGGGATCCAGCGGAATGCGGCGCCCGGAAATTTGTTGCGCCTGTTCTTCGAACAGCGAAGCGAGGACGTCGGCTTCTAGCATCTGTGTCCTTTCGGTGGTTGCACAGGCTAGGGCAGCGCCAGCCGGAAAACGGCGCCGCCCAGCGGCCCGCCGTTGCCGAGCTCGAGCGTGCCATGACGGCCGTGGCGCTCATGCAGGTGGGCAATCCGCCGCGCGATGAAAAGGCCGACGCCGGCATGGGTGCCATCGGCGTGGGCCGGCAGTTCATCCGGCACCCCGGGACCGTCGTCGGCGACCGTCAGCACCAATTGGCCATCCGCTTCCTCGGCGGACAGGCGGACCGCGCTGCGGGCATGGCGCAGGGCATTCTGCAGGGCGTTGATCAGGCAGTCGGCCACCAGTTCGCGGTCGCAGACCCAGATGCCCGGGAACCTGCATTCAGTTCTCAGCGCGATGCCGTCCGCGTCGTTCTCATGCAACCGGATAACCACGTCCTCGAGCAGGCCTGGAACATCCACGGGCATCATCGAGACAGGATTTTCGTGGCGCAGCAGCCGATAAGCCGAGAGCAGCTTGGACAGGCGCTGTGCGCTGGCCGACACCGCCGTCTCGATCTCGGCGAGCGCCGGCAGGGCCGCCGCGGCATTGCCGGAATGAATCGCCTGGACGGCGACGCCTACCCGGGCCAGCGCGTCGAACATGCTGTTCTTGGCGTCGTGGATGCCGGAGGCGATGACATCGATGGCTTGGGGTTGCTCCATTGGCATGGCAGGTTCCGTGTCCTGGGCCGGGAATGCTAACCCGCCCGTGCCCGTTTGCCCAGAGGCCGGGCAGTGCGGACCGCAGGGCCGCTGCGCCGGGAGCGGGCGTCGTCGCCCGGTTGCCAGGCCGGCACCAGGTGCTTCTTGCCGCTGCCGATCAGGTCGTTGCGGCCCATGGCCTTCAGTGCCTCGCGCAGCAGCGGCCAGTTCTTCGGGTCGTGGTAACGGAGGAAAGCCTTGTGCAGGCGGCGCTGCTTCTCGCCGCGCACGACGGCCACGTCCTCGGCGCTCTTCGATACGCGCTTCAGCGGGTTCTTGCCGGTGTGCCACATGGCGGTGGCCAGCGCCAGCGGCGTCGGCAGGAAGGTCTGCACCTGGTCGAGGCGGAAGTCGTTGCGCTTGAGCCACAGCGCCAGTTCCAGCATGTCCTCGTCGGTGGTGCCGGGGTGGGCGGCGATGAAGTAGGGGATCAGGTACTGTTCCTTGCCGGCTTCCTTCGTGGCCTTCTCGAACATGGCCTTGAAGCGGTCATAGCTGCCCATGCCCGGCTTCATCATCTTCGACAGCGGCCCCTCCTCGGTGTGCTCGGGGGCGATCTTGAGATAGCCGCCGACGTGGTGCGTCACCAGTTCCTTGACGTACTCGGGCGAGCGCACCGCGAGGTCGTAGCGCAGGCCCGAGCCGATGAGGATCTTCTTCACGCCGGGCAGTTGCCGCGCCGAGCGGTAGAGGTGGATCAGCGGCCCGTGGTCGGTGCCGAGGTTCGGGCAGATTTCGGGATAGACGCAGGACAGCCGCCGGCACGAGGCCTCGATCTTCGGATCCTTGCAGGCCATGCGGTACATGTTCGCCGTCGGTCCGCCGAGGTCGGAGATGATGCCGGTGAAGCCCGGCGTCTTGTCGCGGATCTCCTCGATCTCGCGCAGGATCGATGCTTCCGAGCGGCTCTGGATGATGCGGCCCTCGTGCTCGGTGATGGAGCAGAAGGTGCAGCCGCCGAAGCAGCCGCGCATGATGTTCACCGAGTAGCGGATCATCTCCCACGCCGGGATCTTCGCCTCGCCGTAAGAAGGATGCGGCGCGCGGGCGTAGGGCAGGCCGTAGATGTGGTCCATCTCGGCGGTGCTCAGCGGAATCGGCGGCGGATTGAGCCAGAGGTCACGCTCACCATGCGTCTGCACCAGCGCGCGGGCGTTGCCGGGGTTGGACTCGAGATGGAAGACGCGCGAGGCCTGGGCGTACATCACCTCGTTCTTCTGCACGGCCTCGAAGGCCGGCAGGCGCACCACGGTCTTCGTCCGCTCGACGTCCTTGTCGCGGGCCACCGTGTCGCCAGCGCCGACTTCTGTCCAGTCCGGCCCGGGCGTCCAGCCCGACGGCGCCATGAAGGCGGTGCCGCGCAGATTGCGGATGTCGGCGATCTTCTCGCCCCTGGCCAGGCGATGGGTGAGCTCGACGAGGGCGCGCTCGGCGTTGCCGAACAGCAGCAGGTCGGCCTTGCTGTCGGGCAGGATGGAGCGGCGCACCTTGTCCGACCAGTAGTCGTAGTGGGCGATGCGGCGCAGGGACGCCTCGATGCCACCGATCACGACGGGTACGTCGGCCTCATTTGCATAGGCCTCGCGCGCCCGCTGGGTATAGACGAGGACCGCGCGGTCGGGCCGCTTGCCGGGCTCGGCGCCCGGCGTGTAGGCGTCGTCGGAGCGGATCTTGCGGTCCGCGGTGTATCGATTGACCAGCGAATCCATGTTGCCGGCGGTGATGCCGAAATACAGGTTCGGCTTGCCCAGGCGGCGGAAGTCGGTGGCCGACTGCCAGTCGGGCTGCGCGATGATGCCGACGCGAAAACCCTGCGCCTCGAGCAGCCGTCCGACCAGCGCCATGCCGAAGCTCGGGTGGTCGATGTAGGCATCGCCCGTCACCAGGATCACGTCGCAGGAATCCCAGCCGAGCGCGTCCATCTCGGCGCGGGTCGTAGGCAGGAAAGTTGCGGTGCCGAAGCGCTTGGCCCAGTAGGGCTTGTGGGCGGTGAGGGCGGGGGTGGGATTCATGGCCGCATTATGCCTGCCACCGCTGCCGTATCGCCAGCGCACCCCGCAGGAAACACCCCCGCAGGAAGTACTTTTGGGGTGCCGGCTTTTCGCGAGTCAGGCAGCGCTTGCGGGCGCGAGAGACTAATATAGCCAGCGACCCGGAATCAACCAACTCCTGTTGAAGGCAGTACTTCAAATGCAACGTTCCATTTTTCCAAGATCGCCGCTGCTGGCCGGCGCCGACGTCGAGCAGAAGCGCGCGGAAATCCTGCGGTATTTCCACGCCACCTTCGACCGCTACGAGCAATTGTTCGAGGTGCTGACCTGCGACGAAGCCTTTTTCGAAAAGCCCATCGCCTTACGCCATCCGCTGATTTTCTACTTCGGCCATACCGCCACCTTTTTCATCAACAAGCTGCTGCTGGCCGGTTTGATCGGGGAGCGCATCAACCCCGGATTCGAATCCATGTTCGCCGTCGGCGTCGATGAAATGAGCTGGGACGACCTTGGCGCAGCGCGTTACGACTGGCCCCGTGTGGACGAGGTCAGGGCTTATCGGCTATTCGTGCGCGACACGGTCGACCATCTGATCCGCTCAACCCCGCTGTCCCTGCCGATCGGCTGGGATCACCCGTGGTGGATCATCCTGATGGGCATCGAGCACGAGCGCATCCATCTTGAAACCTCGTCCGTGCTGATTCGCCAGCACCGGCTGAAATTCGTTGCACCGCACCCCGCCTGGGAACCCTGCCGCAAGGCCGCGATGCCGCTGCCGAACGAGTTGGTGGCCATCCCGCCGGGCGAATTGCGTCTGGGCAGGGAACGGGGCGACTCCTTCTACGGCTGGGACAACGAATTCGGCAGGCACGAGGCGTCGATCGCCGCATTCCAGAGCAGCCGTTACCTGGTTTCCAATCAGGAGTTCCTGGCTTTCGTCGAGGCCGGCGGCTATGCCGACGAGTCGCTATGGCAGGAGGAAGGGTGGGGCTGGAAGACATTCGCGCAGGCTGAACATCCCGTCTTCTGGATCAGGGATGGCGCGCAATGGCGCTTGCGCCTGATGCTCGAAGAAGTGCCGATGCCCTGGGACTGGCCCGTGGAAACCAATTACCACGAGGCCAAGGCGTTTTGCCAATGGCAGGCGCGCGTCAGTGGGCAGCCGGTGCGCCTGCCGACTGAAGACGAATGGCAGGCACTGTGCAAATTCGCCGGCGCCATCGACAACCCGGCGGATGGGGTCGCCCCGGCCAACATCCAGCTCGACCATTACGCTTCGTCCTGTCCTGTTACCGAGTTTGCCCATGGCCCGCTGTTCGACGTGATCGGCAACGTCTGGCAGTGGACCGAGACGCCCATCTATCCGTTCGAAGGTTTCGAGGTCCATCCGATCTACGACGATTTCACGACGCCCACGTTCGACGAACGCCACAACGTGATCAAGGGCGGCTCCTGGATTTCCTGCGGCAATGAAGCGCTGCCCGTGTCGCGTTATGCCTTCCGCCGCCATTTCTTCCAGCATGCCGGCTTTCGCTACATCGTTTCCAGCGCGCCGGCCACCGCGCAGATGTCCCACTACGAAACCGACCGGCTGGTTTCCGAATACGCCGAATTCCACTATGGCGACAGCTATTTCGACGTGCCGAATTTCCCGCGCGCGCTGGCCGAGCTGGCGATCGAAGCCATGGGCGACAAGCCGGCGGGCACGGCGCTCGACCTCGGCTGCGCCACGGGACGTGCCACATTCGAATTGGCGCGGCATTTCGAGCGGGTGACCGGCATCGATTTTTCTGCCCGGTTCATCAGCTTGGGCGTCCGCCTGGCCGAGGAAGGGCGGCTACGCTACACGCTGGTCGAAGAGGGCGAGCTGGTGGCCTACAAGGAGCGGAGCCTGGCCGAACTCGGGCTCGAACAGGTGGCACGCAAGGTCGAATTCTTCCAGGGCGACGCCTGCAATCTCAAACCGGCATTCACCCACTACGACCTGATCCTCGCCGCCAACCTGATCGACCGCCTCTACAGTCCGGCACAGTTTCTTGAATCGGTGCACGAACGGCTGAACCCCGGCGGCCTGCTATTGATCGCCTCGCCCTATACCTGGCTGCCGGAACACACAAAACGGGAAGCGTGGATCGGCGGCTTCAAGCAGGACGGCGAAAACTTCACCACGCTCGACGGCCTGAAAGCCATCCTCGGCCGGCGCTTCCGCCTGATCCGCGGGCCGTTGGCCGTGCCATTCGTCATTCGTGAAACCAGGCGGAAATTTCAGCACACCCTCTCTGAAGTCAGCATCTGGGAACTGATTTAGCGGTGCCGTTGGGTTTCCTGTCCCGCGCCAATGTCGCCGAACAATACGCGGGCGCAAAGGCCTTTGCCGCCGGGACCCGCATCGAGTTCGAGGCGCGCACCATGCAGTTCGGCGATGCGGGCGACGATCGACAGTCCCAGGCCCGAGCCGCTCTCGTCGCTGCCGGAAACGCGGTAGAAGCGGTCGAGTACGCGGGTCCGCTCCTCTGGCGCGATGCCGGGGCCCTGGTCGATGACTTCGATGCAGGCGCCGCCGTCACTCAGCAGGCGCAGTGCCACGCCAACGCCGCAATGCGGATTGCCTTCAGCAAGGCCGTCGCATGCCGGACTGTAGCGCACGGCATTGTCGATGAGGTTGCGCAGCAGGACGCCTAGCAGCGCCGCTTCGCCTGGTATCGTAACGACGGGGCTTTCGGCCAGGGAAAGATCGACATTCCTGGCCATGGCGGCAGGCGCGGCCTGCGCCACGGCCGTGGCGGCAAGCTGGTGCAGATCGCAGGGTGCGAACTTGCCGTTGATGGCGTCGGCATCGAGCCGCGCCAGCGTCAGCAACTGTTCGAGAAGATGCGTGGCGCGGTCGGTAGCCTCGATGACATGGGCGAGGGCGGTATCCCGCGATGTCGCGTCGCTGGCGCCCTGCGCCACCTGGGCATGGGTGCGCATCGCCGCCAGCGGCGTGCGCAGTTCGTGGGCGGCGTCGGCGGTGAAGCGGCGCTCCTGTTCGAGCGAATGGCCAACGCGGGCGAGGAGTTGGTTGAGCCTCTCGAGTACCGGCGTGAGCTCGCTCGGCGCGTTGGTGGCGTCGATGGGGTCGAGCCGGTTGGCGTCGCGATGACTGATGTCGTCGGCCAGGCGGGAGAGCGGGCGCAGGTTGCCGCCGATGAGCAAGGCGAGCGCCAGTGCCAGCACCGGGAGAGCAATGGCGAGGGGGGCCAGCAGGTGGCTGGCAAGTTCCCCCGAAATGTCGTCGCGAGCCTCGCGCGTTTCGCCGACCTGGACCAGATATTGCCCGTTTGCACTCCAGGCGCTATAGACGCGCCAGCGGCTGCCGGCGAACTCGGCGTCGGCGTAACCCTGGTCGGACGGAGCGAGGCGGTGATCGGGGGCGTTGGCGGAATGGACGCGCAGATCGCGACCTTTCTCCCACACCTGGAAGGTCACTTTGCGCAGATAGCGGTGCGCCGGCAGGTGCTCGTCCAGTTCGTCGGGTTCGTGGCCAACGAAGGCCGTGAGCAGCGAGGCCGCCTGGGCGAGATGGGCATCGAGGATTTCCTCGGTCTCGTGGCGGGTCTCGAACCAGGCAGCCAACGCCACCGCCAGCCAGATCGCGGTGACCAGCGCGAGCACGCCGGCGATCAGTTTCGACCTTCAGGCTAGCCATGCGGCACCATGTAGCCGACTCCGCGCACGGTGCGGATCAGTTCCGGCGCAAGTTTCTTGCGCAGGTGATGAACATGGACCTCGAGCGCGTTCGACTCGACTTCCTCACCCCAGGGGTAGAGCTTGCCCTCGAGCTGGGCGCGGGTCAGCACGCGACCGGCGTTGAGCAGCAGCTCGTGCAGCAAGGCGAATTCGCGCGGGGCGAGGTCGACGGCGTGTCCCTGCCAGCGCACGGTGCGTGCAGCGGGATCGAGCGTCAGCTCGCCGTGCTCGAGCACGGGCGCGGCCCCACCGGCGGAGCGGCGTACCAGGGCGCGCAACCGGGCGGCGAGTTCGCCGAGATCGAAGGGCTTGACCATGTAGTCGTCGCCGCCGGCATCGAGGCCGGCGATCACGTCCTGCGAGGTGTCGCGGGCGGTGAGGATCAGCACGGGGATGGCATTGCGCGTCGCGCGCAGCTGCCGCAATACGTCGAGGCCCGACATGCGCGGCAGGCCGAGGTCGAGCACGACGGCCGAGAAGGACTCGGACTGCAGCGCGGCGAGCCCCGCCACGCCGTCCTGTACCCAGTCGGCCTGGAAACCCGCCTGCCTGAGGCCGGCGAGGATGCCCTCGCCGAGCAGGCGGTCGTCTTCGACGATCAGGATGCGCATGACGGAATTCTAGTCGCGGTGGTCGCGCTTATCGTGCTTGTCATGCGTCTTCTCCTGCCCGGCCTTGCCTGGCGCGGCATTGGTCGCATCCTGCAGCGAATTCCAGCCGAAGGTGGCGACCGCGCCAGCCAACAGTAGCGCAAAGAAGCCGTTGCCGCGCTGGATGCCTTCGTCAGCTGTTCCATCCTTGCGGCCGGTGATCATGGCGCGCACCAGATTTTCCCTGTGCAGCAGGCTGCTGGCGATGACGCCGAGGACATGGATGACGACGACCGCGAGCATGGCATTGGCACAGGCCTCATGGACCTCCTCCAGCCACTCGCCGCCGAGTTCGTTGTACATCGCGTAGCCGGTGGCGCCCGTGGCCAGGCCCAGCACCAGCAGCAGCACGATGGCGACCGCGCCGGCGGGGTTGTGGCCGATGAAATGCCGCGGCCGGCCGGCGAGGAGCGATTTCGCATAGTCGATGACGGCGGCGGGGCCGCGCACGAACTCGGAGAAACGGGCGTAGCGCGAGCCGATGAAGCCCCACGCCAGGCGGAAGGCGATCAGGCCGAGCAGGATGTAGCCGCTGGTGACGTGGATGGCGGCGAGGCGCTCCGATTCCGAGGTGAGGTAGGAGGTGGCGAAGCTGACGGCCAGCGACCAGTGGAAGACGCGGGTCGGAATATCCCAGACGAGGATGCGTTGAGTTTTCATTTCAGTCTCCTGCCGGGCCGCCCCAAGGGAGACGGTGCGCCCCTGTGGGGGCAGCGAACGAACGTGAGCGTGGGGGGCCATTTATTTTTCCTTGATGCGGCGCCAGCCGGCCGGCAGCTTGATGCTGTTTTCCGAGTAGTCGCCACGTTCGGCGGCAGTGTGGCAGGCGGCGCAGTCGGCGAATGAAATTTTCGCCGGCGGCGTGGGCCCGTGCTCGCGAACGAACCAGTTGCTGCGGGTCATGCGGGCGCTCGCTTCGGTCGGCGCATGTTTGTCGCGGTTGCTGGCAGATTGCTGCAAAAAGTCGGCGATGGCGGTACGGCGCTTGGGATCGAGGCTGGCGTCGCTGCCGTAGTGTTTGTCGAGCTGCGCCATGACCTGCTGCCAGCCGGGCGCGGTCAGCAATTGTGGCGGGTAGGCGACATGGCAACTGGCGCATTCCTCGACATAGGCGGCGGGGAAGGGGCCGTAGGCGTGGTTGCCGGCCCCGGCAGCGGTCGTTGCGGCGGCGAGGGCGAGCAGGATGAGAGTCTTTTTCATGGCCAACCCCTTACTTCACGTTGAGCAGGTAGGCGATGAAGTCGCCCTCTTCGCGCGGCGTGCAGGCGCGCTTCAAGACGTCGTTGCAGTTGCGCTTGAACCACTTCTCGATCTTCGCGGCGTCGGTGAAGCGCGCCGGGTTGGCGGCGGGCGCGAGCGGCTTGATGACCTTTTTGGTGACGGCGTGGCTGCCGCCGGCGGTCGGGGTGTCGGTGTGGCAGGTGGCGCAACTCCAGTCGCCGCCATGGGTGGAGCGGTAGAAGGCTTCGCCGCGCTGGGCGGAAAAGCCGGCAAAGCCGGGTTCGGCGGCCTTGGCCGCGGCGGCGAGGCCGGCCTGATATTCAGCGGCATTGAGTGCATGGGCGCTGCCGGCGGCGAGCAGTGCCAGCACGGTGGCGAGGGCGAGACGGTTTTGCATTGCGGGCTCCATTCGGGACAAGACAGGAGCCATGCTGCGCGGGGCAGCTTAAGGCAGCCTTATGGCGCGATGCAGCCGAATGGCGGGGTGTTCAGCAGCAGTGTGCGGCGATCAGCGAGATGTCGTCGTGGGCGCGGCCGCCCGCCAGGTGATCCTTGGCGGCGGCAACCAATGCGGCATAACGGTCGCCGTCGCTCTTCAGCGCCGCCAGCAGCCGCTCCTCGCCGAAGAAGGTGCCGTCGGGTCCCTGCGCTTCCAGCAGGCCGTCGGAATGCAGTACCAGCTCTGCCGTGGCGTCGCTGAGCTGCACGACCTCGGTCGCCGCATCGAAGTCTTCGGACCTCAGGATGCCTAGCGGAACGTGGGCGGAGGCGAAGCGGCGCAGCACCTCGCCCCGGCCGTCGATCAGCAGGGCGTCGGGACTGCCGCCGTTCCAGACCTCGACGACGCGATTGCGGCGGTCGATGCAGGCCAGCGTCGCCGCGACATAGAAGCCGACCGGGATCTGCCGCTTGAGCGAGGCGTTCATCTCGTTCACGATCACCCGCAGCGTGATGCCGCGCTCGCACATGGTGCGGAAGGTCTGGGCGATCGGCAGCAGCGGCAGGGCGGCCGTGAGGCCGTGCCCCATCGAGTCGGCGTGCAACAGGTAGAGGTGGCCGAACCGCGAGCGGCAGGCGACGATCAGGTCGCCGCTGAAGCGCGCGGCCGGCTCCAGCCACATGTGCAGGCCGGAGTCGACGCTGCTGGTGGAGTTGATCATCATGTCCATCAGCGCCTGGGCGGTCTCCTGCTCCTGCTCGGCCTCGTCGCGGTACTCCTGCAGCTCTGCCGCCGTCGTCGCCAGCCGCTCCTGCATCTCGGCGATGCGCTGCATGACGCGGATCTTGGTCTCGAGCAGGGTGAGGTCGATGGGCTTGGTGAGGTAGTCGTCGCCGCCGGCCTCGAGGCCGCGCACCACGTCGTCGCCATGGCTCAGGGCGCTGACGAAGATGATGGGCACCCAGCGATCGCCGGCAATCTCGCGGATGAGGCGCGTCGCTTCGATGCCGCTGATGTCGGGAAGCATGACATCCATCAGCACCAGGTCCGGGCGCTCCTTGGCGAAGGCGTCGACGCCGCCCCGTCCGGTGGCGGCGGTGGTCACCCGGTGGCCGAGCTGGCCGAGGAAACCCTGCAGCAGGCTGAGGTTCTGCGGCGTGTCGTCTACCGCCAGGATATGCAGCGCGGTCATGCGGCGGCAGCCTCCGGCTCGGCGTAGCGGTCGCGGATGCCGAGCATTGCGTCGAGGCTGGCGACGAAACGATCGACCAGGTCCGCATCGAAGTGCCGGCCGCGCTGCTCCTGCATGAACGCGACGGCCTGCTCTACCGGCCAGGCCCGCTTGTAGGGGCGCGAGCTGGTCAGGGCATCGAAGACGTCGGCCACGGCGACGATGCGGCCGACCAGGGGGATGTCCTCGCCGGCCAGTCCGGCGGGATAGCCGCTGCCGTCCCATTTTTCGTGGTGGGTCAGCGCGATGTCGCGCGCCAGGCGCAGCAGCGGGGCCGGATGGCCGTCGAGCAGGTCGGCGCCGATGCGCGCATGGGTCTTCATCAGGGTCCATTCGTCGGCGTCGAGCTTGCCCGGCTTGAGCAGCACCCGGTCGGGTATGCCGATCTTGCCGATGTCATGCATGGGGCTGGCGTGCAGCAGCAGGTCCGCCTCCGCCTCGTCCATGCCGGCCTGACGGCCGAGCAGCTGCGAATAGCGGCTCATGCGGATGATGTGCAGCCCGGTCTCGTTGTCGCGGAACTCGGCCGCGCGGCCAAGGCGCTGGATGATCTCCATGCGCGTGTCGTGCAGCTCCTGCCGGCTCTCGCGCACCTGGCCCTGGAGCAGGCGGTTCTGTTCGCCGAGGAAGATCTGGTATTGGTGCACTTCGAGCAGGTTCTTGACCCGGGCCATCAACTCCGCCATGTCGAAGGGCTTGGTCAGGAAATCCCGCGCCCCGCCGCGCAGCGCGCGCAGGCGCCGCTCGGGGTCGGTCTGTGCGGTGAGGACCAGGATGGTCGGCGGCTGCTCCAGCGCCCGAAGCTGCTCCATGACCTGGAAGCCGTCGAGGTGCGGCATGTTGAGGTCGAGCAGCACGAGCTCCGTGCCCTGCTGCGCGACATTGGCCAGCACCTCGCGCGGGTCGGTGATGCCGACCACCGCATCGTAGCCCTCGCTCGCCAGCATCTGCAGCAGCAGCCGCACGTTGGTGGGCTCGTCGTCGACGATCAGGATGCGGCCCGGTGGATTTTGCGGCAACGCCTCGGCAAGGGGGGGGCGGGTCGGATCAACTTGCGCCATGTTGCGATTCCTTCAGGTAATTTGAGATGACATTCAGGATCCTGCTGACCTTGTAGGGCTTGGTGACGTATTCGCGGAAACCCGCCGCGGCTGCACGCTCCAGCATGGCCGGCATGGCATTGGCGGAAACGGCGACGACCGGAATGTTAGCGCAGGCCGCGGAGCGCGACAGCCGCTCGAAGGTCTCGAAGCCGTCCAGGTCCGGCAGGTCGATGTCGAGCAGGATCAGGTCGGGTCGCATTTCATCCGCGATGCGCAGGCCCTCGGCCGCGGTGTCGGCGACCAGCAGCTTGACGTTCCCCAAGTAGTCGTGCACCAGCGTCGCCATCAGGTGGGCATTGGCCGCGTTGTCCTCGATATAGAGCACAGAGCCCGCACAGGCCGAATGCCCGGTTTGCTCGCCGGCGGTCGCCGCGGCAAGGGGCGGCTCGGCGCAGTCGGCCTGGTCCGCACGCGGCAGGATGAACCAGAAGGTGCTGCCCTGGGCGGGGGCGCTGACGCAGCCGATGGTGCCGCCCATGCCCTCGACCAGGCGCTTGCAGATGGTCAGGCCGATGCCGGTGCCTTCGACCTTGCTGTCGGCGCCGACCAGCCGGTGGAAGGGCTCGAACAGTTCGGCCTGGCGCTCGTGAGGGATTCCCGGTCCGGTGTCGCGCACGGCGAAGCGGACCTGTGCGGGCTCCTCCGTCGTGACGATGAGTTCGGTCAGGCCGCCGGCATTGTTGTACTTGACGGCATTGGCGAGGAGATTGACCAGTACCTGCTTGAGCCGGGTACGGTCGGCACGGACTGCCGCACCCTCCGGCAGGTCGCACCGTGCCGTCATCGCGATGCCTGCTTCGCGCGTGACGGGTTTGACCAGCGCCAGGCATTCCTCGACGATGCCCCGGCAATCCTGCGCTTCGAGCTTCAGGTCGGCGCGCCCCGACTCGACGCGCGCGAGATCGAGCACCTCGTTGATCAGGTCAAGCAGGTGCCGGCCCGCGGTGAGGATCTCGTGCAGGTTATCCCGCGCCATCTCGTCGAGCGCGGGGTTGCGATGCAGCAGCTGGCTGAAGCCGAGGATCGCGTTCATCGGCGTGCGCAGTTCGTGCGACATGCGCGACAGGAACTCGCTCTTGGCGCGGTTGGCCTGCTCGGCCGATTCCTTGGCTCCGAGCAGTTCGGTTTCACGCGCCTTTTCCGCGGTGATGTCCTGCAGGGTGCCGGAAAGCTGCACGGCGCTGCCGGCAGCGTCAAAGCTGGCACGACCGCGCACACGCATCCAACGCGTCGTGCCGTCGCCGAGCATCACGCGGTGATCGAGCTCCTGCACGCCCGGTGCGGACACCGCGCGCAGTTGGGTTTCACGCAATGCTGCGCGGTCTTCGGGATGCACGCGTTCGAAGTACAAGTCGAGCGTGGGCGTGGTCAGCTGCGAGTCGAGGCCCAGCAGTTCGAACACCTCGTCCGACCATTCGCCGCTGCCGTCTGCCAGGTGGATGACCCAGTTGCCGAGGCGGGTGATCTGCTGGGCCTCACGTAGCAGATCGGTGCTGTGGCGCAGGGCGGCCTCGGCATCGACGCGCGTGGTGGCGTCGTTGGAAACGCCGATGAAATGGGTCAGTTCGCCGCGGTCGTTGTGCACCGGGGCGATTACCAGTTCGTTCCAGAAGGCGCTGCCGTCCTTGCGGTAGTTGCGCAGCAGCGCCCGCGCCGGCGTGCCGTCGCGCAGTGCCGCGCGGATCGAGTCCAGCCCGGGCTGGCGGGTGTCGGGCCCCTGCAGAAAGCGGCAGTTGCGGCCGAGCACTTCGTCGCGGCCATAACCGCTCATCGCCTCGAAGGCGGGATTGACGTAGATCAGCGGCTGGTCGCCGGCGCGGGCATCGGCGATGCTGATCGCGTCGATGGCGGCGTCCATGGCCTGCGACTGCAGGGCGATGAGCTTCTGCGAGGCCTTGAGCTCGGTGATGTCGGTGCGGATGGAGACATACTGCACTGGCCGGCCGCCATCGTCGAGGAAGGGGACGATGCTGCTGGCGACCCAGTAGAGGGCGCCGTCCTTGCGGCGGTTGCAGATCTCGCCCTGCCAGGTCCGGCCCGCCGCGATGGTGGCCCACAGGTCCGCGTAGAAGGCCACGGAATGGTGTCCCGACTTGACGATGCGGTGGTTTTGCCCGAGCAATTCCTCGCGCGCGTAGCCGCTGGTCCGGCAGAAGTGATCGTTGGCGTAGATGATGCGGCCGGCGGCGTCGGCGACGCTGACGATGGCATGCTGGTCGAGCGTTGCCCGCAGCCGCTCGAGGTCGGTGCGGTCCTGCTCAAGCGCTTGTGCATCATCCACCGGCGCGGCCTCGCGCCGCGGCTGACTGCGCCTGTCGTACCACATCACCAGCGAGCTCCGAGCGCCTCGCGCAGCGCGGCCAGCAGGTCCTCGATCATCACCGGCTTGGTGAGGTAGGCATGGAAGCCGGCCTCCAGCCCGCGCTCGATGTCGGCCGCCATGGCGTCGGCCGAAAGCGCGATCACCGGGATGTCCCGCGTCGCGGCGTCCGCCTTGAGCGCCGCCAGCACGGCAAAGCCGTCCATCCCGGGCAGATGGATGTCGAGCAGGATGGCGTCTGGGCGCTGGCGTCGCGCCAGGTCGAGTCCGAGTTGGCCGTCGGTGGCGGCGACCAGGGCGAGGTTCGGCCAGCACTCGAACATTGCCTCGACCAGCCTGAGGTTGGCGGCATTGTCTTCGACGTAGAGCACCCGCTGTCGTTCCTCCCGGGCCGCACCATGCTCGGCCCCAGCCTTGGGCTGCGGCATCGCGACCAGCGGCAGCTCGAACCAGAAGCGGCTGCCCTGGCCCGGCGCCGAGTCGACGCCGATGTCGCCAGCCATGAGCTCGACCAGTTGCTTGCACAGGGCCAGACCGATGCCCACCCCTTCGGTCGAGCCGGGGTCGATGCGGCTGAAGGGCTTGAACAGCTCCTGCTGGCGTTCGACCGGAATGCCGGGCCCGGCATCGCCGATGGTGACGCGCAGGCGGTCACCGCCGATGGCTTGGCAGTCCAGCGTCACCCGGCCGCCCTGCGGGCTGAACTTGACCGCATTGCCCAGCAGGTTGATCAGGACCTGCTTCAGGCGCAGCGGGTCGGCGAGCAGATGGATGCCGTCGCGGCAGTGGTTGTCGAAACGCAACTTGCGCTCCTCCAGCGCGGGCCCGACGAGGTGCAGCGCCTGGTCGATCGCCAGCGACAGCTGCGCCGGAGAAATCGATACCGCGAGGCGCCCGGCCTCGATGCGGGCAAGGTCCAGCAGCTCGTTGATCAGCTCGAGCAGATGTGCGCCGGCCTGGTGGATCTCGCCGACGAAGCGGGCCTCGTCGCGATGCGCGAGGCGATGTTCGAGGACCTGGGTGAAACCGAGGATGACGTTCATCGGCGTGCGCAGTTCGTGCGACATGCGCGCGAGGAAGTCCGACTTGGCGCGGTTGGCGCGCTCGGCGGTGTCGCGCGCATCGATGAGGGCGACCTCGGCGGCCTTGCGCGCCGTGATGTCGCGAACGAAGCCGAAGAACATTACCGTGTCGTCGATCTGCGCCAGGGTCACGCTGATATCGACGTCGACGAGGCTGCCGTCCTTACGACGTTGGCGGGTGTCGAAGCGATCATGCCCCTGTGCGCGGATCCGCCGGATATGCGCGGCCACCTCTGCCGGCGACTCATTGGCTTCGATGTCGGCAATCTGCAGGCGCAGCAGTTCGTCGCTTTCATAGCCGAGCATGCGGCAATACGCGTCGTTGCAGGCGGTCATGTGGCCGTCTGCGTCGGCACACATGAAGCCGTCGATGGCCGTCGCGACGATCAGCTGGCTGCGCTGCGCTTCGCGACTGGCCTCGGCGGTCCGCTCGGCCACCAGCTCCTCGAGTTGAGCGCGGTATTTCGCCAGCTCGTCGTCGGCGCGCTTGCGTTCCGTGATGTCCTCGGAGATGCCCAGCAGGTGCGTCGGCCTGCCGGCACCGTCGCGCAGCACGATCTTGCGGGTGTTGAGGATACGGCGGCCCTGGTGGTGGGTATCGATGGGTTCCTCGGGAATTTCCGCGGCGCCTTGTTCGATGACCGCGCGGTCCTTGGCGGTGAAGAAATCGGCCTGTTCCCTGGGAAAGAAGTCGAAATCGCTCCTGCCCAGCAGTTGCTCGCGGCGGTAGCCGAGCAGCGTTTCTCCGGCCTTGTTGAACAGCTCGAATGTCAGGTCGTCGGCACGCTTCATGAAGATCATGCTCGGGATGTTCTCCACGACGGAGTCGAGCAGCTGCAGCGTTTCGCGCAGGCGGCCCTCGGTCGCCTTGCGTTCGGTGACATCGTGCACCGTGCCGATCATGCGCAATGGCCGGCCCTGCTCGTCGCGGTAGATTTTGCCGCGCTCCTGCACGACGCGGACTTCGCCGTCGGGGCGCACGATGCGGTGCTCGATGTCGTAGCCGGCGGCCGGGTCCGCCACGCAGTCATTGACGGCGTCGACGACCTTTTGCCGGTCGTCGGGGTGGATGGTTTCGAGGAAGGCCTGGTAGGTGGCGCCGAAAGCCTGCGGCGGCTGGCCGAAGATGCGGTAGATCTCGTCGGTCCAGTGCAGTTCGCCTGTGGCGATGTCCCAGTCCCAGGAGCCGATGTGGGCGATGGCCTCGGCGCGGGCGTAGGTTTCCTCGCTGCGCCGGAGCGCCTGCTCGGAGCGGCTTCGCTCGGTCACGTCGATGCCGATGGCGACCACGAACTCCATCGCGCCCTGGCTGTCGGGCAGCACCGTGTTGTGCCATTCGATCAGCCGCTGCTCGCCGCTGCGGCTGACCCAGCGGTTAGTGTAGTTGCTGAGCAGCTGCGACGGGTTTTCCGACAGGGCGCGAAAGGCCTGGTCGCGCACGGCATCGCGTTCCTCGACCGGTAGCAGGAAGTCCCAGACGAAACGGCCCTCGGCCTCGGCGGCGCCGTAGCCGCTGAGGTTTTCGCAGGCGCGGTTGAAGCGGCGGATGCGCCCTTCGCGGTCGAGCACCACCACCAGGGCGTTCGCATTCTCGAGCACGGCACTGGTGAAATTGCGCTCCTGGCGCAACTGTTCCTCGCGCTGCCGGCGTTCGCTGAGGTCGAAGATGACGTGGGCGTAAGCGCGCGGCGTGCCGTCCGGGCAGCGCAGCAGCATGACGTTGTGCAGCGCGGGGCGGGTCCGTCCGTCGCGGGCCTGGAGGTCGAACTCGCCGCTCCAGAAACCCTTTTCGCGTACCAAGGGCAGGATTTCGCGGCGCAGGATGTCGCGCTGCTCGGCGGTGTCGAAGTCGTCGAAGACGTAGCGGCTGACGTCCTCGTCCTCGCCGACCGCGAGCATGCGCCGCAGGGTGGGATTGAAATACTGCACCGTGCCATCCAGCGCCGTGTAGCCGACGCCGAGGGCAGTCGCTTCGGCGATGCGCTGGAACAGTTCGGCCTGCTCGAAGGCATCATGGAATTCGCTGATGTCCTCGAACGCCCCCACCAGGCTGGTGGGTTTTCCCGCGGCGTCGCGGATCAGCGCCGCCTGGATGCGGGCACGGAACGGCGTGTTGTCGGCGCGACGCGCGTCGAGTTCCCCGCTCCACTGCCCGTCCCGGAAGAGCTCGCCGATGAGCCGCGTGGCGTCTGCGGGTTCGGTCCAGAATTCGATGGCGCTGCGGCCGAGCACCTGCGCGGCGTCGGCATAGCCCCACAGCCTGAGGAAGGCCGGATTGACGTAGACGAGGCGGCCCTCGAGGTCGGCCATGGCCATGCCGTTGAGTGCGCTGGCCAGTGCCGCGCTTTTGAGCAGGGCCTCGGCCTGCGCCAGGCGGGTGTCGGTGACGTCGCCGATGTGGGCGATAAAGCCGCGCACCGCGCCCTCCGCCAGGTCCGGCGTGTAGTCGACCTGCAGGATGCGCCGTGTCCCGTCCGGGTAGGTGTGCGTCATCTCGAAGCGCTGGGCCTCGCCGGCAAGCGCCCTTTCCATGGCGGGACGGGCGGCTTCGTACGACGCTTCGCCCAGCAGTTCGCGCACGTGCAGCCCGATGATGTCGTCGCGCGAGCGGCCATGGCGCTGTTCGTAGGCGCGGTTGACGTAGCGGTAGCGAAACTCACTATCCACGTAGGCGACCATCGCCGGCAGTCCGTCGACGATTGCGCCCAGGTCGAGCGGCTGCGCGGTGGCGCTGCCCTTCATTGGCGCAGGGTGATCAGCTTGGCGAAGTTCGCGACTTCGAGAACCTTACCGACCATGCCCTGCATGCCGGACAGGCAGATGGCCTTGCCCGCCGCGTCGGCCTGGTCCTTGAGGAGCAGGAGCATGCCCAGGGCCGAACTGTCGATGTACTCGACCTTGGACAGGTCGATTTCGATCTCCGTCGTTCGCGGGTCCTTCAGCGCTGCCTCGCATGCCTGGCGGAATGCCTTGTGGATGCTGAAGTCGAAGCGGCCTGACGGTGCGACGATCGAGCGGGTATTGGCCGTGAATGAGTTGATGGTCATGTCTTCCCCTGTTGGACTTGCACCCCGGTACCGGTTCCAGGGCGGAAGGATTTCCGGCTCACCGTCTTGCCGCGGCGGTCCGGCGAATTACTTCCATCGCATTGTAATTCCTACTTTTTAAATATGGTTTATTACAATGTCAAGACTTCGGCGGCAATTCGCGGCCGGGCACCGACTGCGGGGCGGGGTTGGAGAACTGAGCGCTCGCCGCGTCAAAGCCTCACGCGGCTCGGGGTTTGGAGCGCTCGCCGCGTCAAAGCCTCACGCGGCTCGGGGTTTGGAGCACTCGCCGTGTCAAAGCCTCACGCGGCTCGCGCTGGGCACATGCCGCGCGAGAAAGTCCATCTGGTCGAGCAGGATGTTGCGGTTGCTGAGGATCAGGTACTCGGCCTTGTTGGGCACGTAGGGGGCGTAGAGCAGTTCCATGCCGGCCTCTTCCGGCGTGCGGCCGCTCTTGGACTGGTTGCAGCCGCGGCAGGCGGTGACGACGTTCATCCAGGTGTCGCGGCCATCCTGCGACAGCGGCACGATGTGGTCGCGGGTCAGGCGCAGGCTCGTCAGCTGCTCGCCGCAGTAGGCGCAGACATGGCGGTCGCGGTGGAAGAGTTCGCGGTTGTCGAGCGGGGGCACCTGGAACAGCGACTTGGCAGCGAGCGAGCGGCCCTTGATGGCGATGATGCTGTTGGCCTCGATTTGCGAGCGTTCACCCGTCATGCGGCTGGTGCCGCCGAGAAACGTGAAGCAGTGCTCCCCCGCCACCCAGGCCACGAGGTCCTTGGCGTAATAGAAGCAGGCGTGCTGCCAGCTGATCCAGCGATGCGGCAGCCCCTGCTGATCGAGCGTCAGGATCAATGGATGCGACATCTCATAGAATCCTCCAAACTTTCATAGCCTAACATGCCCCCACGCTCACTTGCGTTCGCTGCCCCCACAGGGGGCGCAGCCTTCCTCGGGAGCGGCCCTTCGGAAGCCTAGCAAAGCCCCGTGACATTTCATAGCGCAGGAAACAGCGGCCAATTGCGGCGTGCTCTGGCGATTTCGCTCGCCGCGCACGCCCTGTTGCTGTGGCCGGGCGCAGTGCAGCGTTCTACCGGAGCGTGCCGCCGGCGTGATTCAAGCCACGTTGCGGCCGGTGGAAGCGCCGGCACCCGTACCGCAAGCGACTGCCTTGCCGCCACCCCGGCCGGAGCATGTCGCTGCATCGGCCCGGCCACCCACCCGGCCGCCAGCCCCGCTGGCCGCCGTGGCGCCAGCGCCGACTTTTACGACACCGGCGCCTGCGCCGACGAGTTATTCGACCGCCGGCGGTGCCGAACGTTCGACTGTGGTTGCGGTAGCGCCATCGCCCGCAACTTCCGGCGGGGCCAGCGGTGGCGGGGCGGGCGTCGACGCTGACGGCCTGCGCCAATACCGCCTGGCGCTGGCGCGCGAGGCGCGGCGCTACAAGCGTTATCCGGAGCGGGCGCTGCTGGCCGGAATCGGCGGCACGGCCGAAGTGCGGGTCGAGCTCGGCAGCTGGGGAGATGCCGTTAGCCCGGCTTGCGCGCTCCAGCGGCAGACGAGGCGCTCGATACCGCCGCACTGGAAATGATGCGTCAGGCCGCACCGCGCACGACCCTGCCGGAGGCGTTGCGAGGACGGGCGTTCGCCGTCAGCCTGCCGGTGATTTTCGACGCTAGCGAGGATTAGTTCGGCGACGGGCCGCCCCAAGCCGAACGGAGTCATTGAACCGGAGCCGCCAACGGCGGCGAACACGCGTCACCCCCGCCCGGGCGGGGGTTGGGGGGTGGGGTGTCTAACTCCGGGCGACGGTTCGACGTCGCCGGTATGAAAGCCGAAGCCGCCGGCGCGGCGGTCGGCGAAGTAGTGGCGCAGGGTGATGGCGATGGTGCGGAAGGCGATCTCGTCCCACGGGATTTCTTCCTCGCGGAACAGTGCCACTTCCAGCGTTTCCTCGCCCGGGGTGAAGTCGAGATCGAGCAGGGTGGCGCGGTAGATCACATGCACCTGGCTGATGTGCGGTACCGAGAGCAGCGTGTACATTGCGCCGAGCTCGATGCGGGCATTGGCTTCCTCCAGCGTCTCGCGCATGGCCGCCGCAGCCACGGTTTCGTGGTTTTCCATGAAGCCGGCCGGCAGAGTCCATTTGCCGTGGCGCGGCTCGATGGCGCGGCGGCAGAGCAGGATCCTGTCCTCCCATTCGGGCAGGGCGCCGACGACCAGCTTGGGATTGCGGTAGTGGATGGCGCCGCAGGCATCGCAGACGGCGCGCGGCAGGGAGTCGCCCGGTGGGACACGTTGCCGTACCGGGGCGCCGCAGGCGGAGCAGAAGTTGAGGGCGACGTCCATGATTGCGCGGATTCTATCCCTCCGCCCGTGGCGCCAGCCAGCATCCTGCGAGCAAGGCGTTTGTCCAGCCCCGCCGGGTGGTCTCAGCGGTGTCACCTCCCCTTATCCAGCATTGGAATATAAAAAATATATATAAATCAGTGTGATATGTTTTGTTTGTAATGTTTTTTCTTACACCATGACTTCATCCAATACCTACAATAGAAAGGCTATCCCGTTGATTTTCTGATTACTCTTCTTGCCGAATAATGGCTACAGCTGTCGAAAGGTCGGGGTGCCCGGGGTGGGCAGCAGGCTGCGGCGGCGACATCCAAGGAGTGCATGATGAAATCGACCGACACCTACAACGACATAAAGGAAGTCAATCTTGCCTACCTGATGCTGGCTCAGAGCATGGTTCGTGCCGATCGCGCGGGCGCCGTGTTCAAGCTCGGCATCAGCGAGGAGATCGCCGACATCCTCGACCGCCTGACTCCGGGGCAGATCCTGAAAATGGCCGGCTCCGACATGCTGCTGTGCAATTTCCGCTTCGACGACACCCTGCTGCTCAACCTGCTCGCCAATCACGAGCGCGAACGCGGCGTCGGCCATGTCCATGCTGCGATCCTCGCCGCCGGCAAGCCGGTCGAGGCGGTCGCTTGATTACCGGGGGCCGTGTGCGCAACAAGTCCGTGATCTCCGAGGCGAGAGACATTCGCCTGGCCGTCGAACTGGTCGAGCTCGGCGCCCGCCTGCAGCTGCTCGAGCAGGAAACCAACCTGTCGCGCGAGCGACTGCTCAAGCTCTACAAGGAAGTCCGCGGGGTCTCGCCGCCCAAGGGCATGCTGCCGTTCTCGACCGACTGGTTCATGACCTGGCAGCCCAATATTCATGCCTCGCTGTTCATGGCCTACTACCGCTTCCTCGGCAAGCACACGCAACTGTCCGGCCTCGAGCAGATCATCAAGGCCTACCGGATGTACCTCGAGCAGATCAAGCGCGGCAACATGGATACCGTGCTGTCGCTGACCCGCGCCTGGACCATGGTGCGCTTCTTCGATGCCAACATGCTGCAGATGGCGACCTGCCACGAGTGCGGCGGCGAGTTCGTCGCCCATGCCTACGACCCGACCAAGGGCTATGTCTGCGGTCTTTGCCACATGCCGGCGCGCGCCGGCAAGACGCGTCGCGCCACCGCTGTCGCCGCCTGACGAGCCAGCTGCCTTATTGCTTCCAGAAGCGGCTGCACCACCCCTTTCATGGGGGTTGTGCAGCCGCTTTGTCTTTCCAGGCAGCACCGTTGCGATAATTCTCGTTATTATTGCGAATGTCTGCTCGCGCCACAGCGGTTGAATCACTCACCGAGGTCGTTTCATGTTCCTGATCGTTGGCTACGTCATCGTCCTGGTAGCTGCACTCGGCACCTATGCTGTGCATGGCAGCCTGGGCGCCCTATGGGTGCCGTTGGAATACATTGCCATCGTCGGCCTCACCATCGGTTACATGGTGGCGTCCAATGGACCGCGCGCGCTGAAAGCGGTGATTGGCGCGCTTCCTTCCGTGCTGAAGGGGTCATCCCTCAACAAGGCCCTCTACATGGATCTCCTTGCCATGCTTTTCGAGGTCCTTGCCAAGGTGCGCAAGGAAGGCCTGATGTCGATCGAGGGCGACGTCGAAAATCCCGACTCGAGTCCGATCTTCTCCAAGTATCCAAACATCGTACATGACCACCATGTCATGGAGTTCATCACCGATTACCTGCGCATGATGGTCGGCGGCAACCTCAACGCCTTCGAAATCGAGAACCTGATGGACATCGAAATCGAGACCCACCACGCCGAAGCCCATTTCCCCGCGCACATGATCCAGGCGACGGCGGGCGCCGTCCCGGCGATGGGTATCGTGGTGGCGGTGATGGGGGTGGTCAATGTGATGGGCTCGGTGGGCGAGCCGCCGGCCGTGCTCGGCAAGATGATCGGCGGCGCGCTGGTCGGCACCTTCCTCGGCATCCTTGTTTCATACGGCTTCATCGAGCCGATTGCCAACCAGCTCAACCAGAAGGTCGAAGAGGGCAGCAAGATCTACCAGTGCATCAAGGCTGTCCTGCTGGCCAGCATGAACGGCTACGCGCCGCAGGTGGCGGTCGAATTCGGCCGCAAGGTGCTCTACTCCGCCGACCGCCCCACCTTCTCCGAGCTCGAGGAAGACCTCAAGAGCCGCAAGGGCAAGTAAGCCATGAGCGACGACAGCCAGCAGCCTATCGTCGTCAAGAAGATCAAGAAGGGCGGCGGCGGCGCGCACGGCGGCGCCTGGAAGATCGCCTATGCCGACTTCGTCACGGCGATGATGGCCTTCTTCCTGCTCATGTGGCTGCTCGGCTCGACCGCCAAGGGCGATCTCAAGGGCATCGCCGACCACTTCAATACGCCGCTCAAGATCGCCATGTTCGGCGGCTCCGGCTCCGGCGACTCGTCTTCCATCATCCAGGGGGGCGGCACGGATCTCTCGGCGACCTATGGCCAGGTCAAGAAGGGCGACGTCGAGGCCGAGCGCAAGACCATCAACCTGCAGAAGCTCAAGGAAGAATTCGAGAAGGTGGAGCGCGCCAAGCTCAAGGATCTCAAGGAAAAGATCGAGGCCATGATCGAGGCCTCGCCGACGTTGCGCCAGTTCAAGAGCCAGTTGCTGCTCGACCTCACCACCGAGGGCCTGCGCATCCAGATCGTGGATGAAAAGAACCGCCCGATGTTCGATTCGGCCAGTTCCGAACTCAAGCCCTACACCAAGGAAATCCTGCGCGACATCGGCAGGTCGCTCAACGGCGTCGAGAACCGCATCAGTCTTTCCGGCCATACCGATGCCCAGCCCTACGCCGGTGGCGACAAGGGCTTCGGCAACTGGGAGCTGTCGACCAACCGCGCCAACGCCTCCCGCCGCGAGCTGGTCGTGGGCGGCATGACCGACTCGAAAGTCATGCGCGTGACCGGTCTGGCCTCGACCGTGCTTTACGACAAGGAACAACCCTATAATCCGATCAATCGCCGCATCAGCATCGTGGTCTTGAACAAACGTACCGAGGAGGCGATCATGGCCGACGGCACCGAGACCAAGGAAGTCGGCGCTGGCGGGACGGTGGCGCCGGAAGCAGTGGCAGCACCGGCGACCGCGCAATAGACGCGGCGCAGCAAACAACGACAGGGAGCCGGGATAATCGTGTTTGGCAAGGGATTCTGGTTGGGTGCGGCATGGACCCTGGTGGCGGGTGGCGCGCTGTTTGCCCTGACGCCGCTGGGTCAGGCCGGGTGGGCGGCGCTGCTGGCGCTGGGCGTGGTGCCGCTCGGCTGGCATCTGATCGACACTTACTCCGGACGCAAGTCCTGTCCCCCCGATTGCGAGACGCGGGCCATGCGCGCGGAAGAAGCCGCGCTGCTCGGCGAGTTCGCGCAACTGGTCGAGGAGCTCGGGGCGCAGTCAACCACGCAGTTCGCTGCCATTCGCGGCGAGACCGAACGCGTGCAGACGCTGCTGGCCGATGCCATCGCCCGCCTGTCCCAGGCTTTCACCGGCATGCACGCCCACACCGAAACCCAGCGCCATCTCGCGCTGTCGGTGACCGGCGCCGGCGACGAGAACAGCGGCGAGGCGAAGCAGCGTTTCGACAGCTTCGTCGCCAACACCTCCGATGTGATGCAGCGCGTCGTCGACAGCGTGGTGAACAACAGCAAGCTCGGCATGGAACTGGTCGAGCTCACCGACGGCATCGCCCAGCGCACCCGCGACGTGCAGGGCATCCTGTCCGAGATCGGTGCCATCGCCAAGCAGACCAACCTGCTCGCGCTCAATGCCGCGATCGAGGCGGCGCGGGCGGGCGAGGCCGGTCGCGGCTTCGCCGTGGTGGCCGACGAGGTGCGCGACCTCTCGGCCCGCACCACCCAGTTCAGCCAGCAGATCAGCCGCCTGATGCAGAGCATGCAGGAATCGGTGCGGCAGACCGAGCAGACCATCGAGCGCCTGGCCAGCCAGGACATGACCTTCGCGCTCGAGTCGAAGCAGCAGGTGGAGAACATCCTGCATGACCTCGATGCCGACAACCAGTCGCGGGTCGAGGCGATCGGCCAGCTCGGCAGCGGCGCCGATGCCCTGGCCGCCCAGGTCAGCCAGGCGATCATGGCGCTGCAATTCCAGGACATGGTGTCGCAGCTGATTTCCCATGTGCTCGGACGCGTCGAGGCCCTCGACGGCGTGCTGCGCGAAACGGCGAGCCTGGGCGATGCCCTGCGCGCCGACGCGCAAAGCGGTGACACCGGTGCGGCCATGCGCGACTTGCGTGGCCGTACCCAGGCCATTACCCAGCGGCTGAAGTCACTGACAGCGCAAACAATCAACAACCCGGTGGGCCAGCAGGCCATCACCCAGGGCGACATCGAACTGTTCTAGGAGAATCACCCATGGCCAAGACCATCCTCGCGATCGACGACTCCGCTTCCATCCGCCAGATGGTGTCCTTCACGCTCAAGAGCTCTGGTTACGAAGTGACCGAGGCCGTCGACGGCATGGACGGCCTGGAGAAGGCCAAGGCCAAGACCTTCAACCTGATCCTCTCCGACCAGAACATGCCGCGTATGGATGGCCTGACCATGATCAAGAACCTGCGCGCCATGGCGCAGTACAAGACCGTGCCCATCCTCATGCTGACCACCGAGTCGTCCGATGCCATGAAGCAGCAGGGCCGCGCGGCGGGCGCTACGGGCTGGCTGGTCAAGCCCTTCGATCCACAGAAGCTCATCGAGGTCGTCAAGAAAGTCATCGGCTGATCCCGCTCCGCCCGTCACGATAGGGGGAGGGAACATGTCCATCGATATGACCCAGTTCTACCAGGTCTTCTTCGAGGAGACCGGTGAACATTTGTCCAGCATGGAAAATCTGCTGCTGGGCCTGGATATGGCCGATCCGGACGCCGAGCAGCTCAACGCGATCTTCCGCGCCGCGCATTCGATCAAGGGTTCGGCGGGCACCTTCGGCTTCACCGACATGGCCGATGTCACCCACATCCTGGAGAACCTGCTCGACCGCATCCGCAAGGGCGAGCTGGCGCTGAAGAACGAGATGATCGACGCCTTCCTCGATGCCGGCGACGTGCTCAAGGGCATGCTGGCCGCGCACAAGGGCGAAGGCGAAGCCGATCCGGCCGCGGCGCAAACGATCTGCCAGCGCCTGCGCGAACTGACCCGGGACCAGGCGGCGCCGGCGGCTGCGGCAGCGGCGGCTGTTCCGGCCGCGCCCGCGGAAACCGGGGCCGCCGCGGTGGAGTCGACGGGCATCGAAGCCTGGTTCGTGCTCGAGGGCGGGGATGGCGAGGCCGTCGTCGCGCGCCTGCTCGAGGAGCTGGGCGACTACGGCATGGCGCGCATCATCAATCGCCCCGCAACGCCGGACATGCCCTGGCACGTTGCCATCGTCGCCGACGGTGCCGAGGTCGATGCCGACGGCGTGCGCGGCGTGCTCGAATTCCTGGCGCGCAGCGACAGCATCCGCATCGGCCGCATCGGCGAGGCTGCGCCGGGCGATGCCGCCGACGGGGCCTATGGTTTCTTCGACGAAGCGGAAGCCACTGCCGCCGTCCCTGACGACGATTCTTTCGGTTTCTTCGAGCCGCTGCCCGCTGCCGACGCGGCGCCGGAAGCCGCTCCGGCCGACGAATCCTTCGGTTTTTTCGAACCCCTGCCGCAAGCCGGGAACGCAGCCGCCCCGGTGACGGATGCGGAAGATGGCAGCTTTGGCTTCTTCGAGCCGCTTGCCGCGCCTGCGGCCGCCGCGTCGCCGCTTGCCGCTTCGGCCGGCAGCGAGGGGGAGGGTTTCGGCTTCTTCGTCGATGTGCCGCAGCCGCAGCCTGCTGCGGCCCCTGCCGCGCCGGCGACCGAAGTGTCCAGGCCAAAGGAAGATCCGGCGAAAAAGCCCGCCGCCAAGCCGGCAGTCGCGGCCGAGGCTACCATCCGCGTCGGCGTCGACAAGGTCGACCAGCTGATCAACCTCGTCGGCGAACTCGTCATCACCCAGGCCATGCTGGCGCAGTCCGCCTCCGGCATCGACCCGGTCGAATTCGAGCGACTGCACAACGGCCTGACCCAGCTCGAGCGCAACTCGCGCGACCTGCAGGAAGCGGTGATGTCCATCCGCATGATGCCGATCTCGGTGGTGTTCTCGCGCTTCCCCCGCGTCGTGCGCGACCTGGCGCAAAAACTCGGCAAGCAGATCGAACTCAAGACCATCGGCGAGGACACCGAGCTCGACAAGAGCCTGATCGAGCGCATCTCCGACCCGCTGACCCACCTCGTTCGCAACAGCCTCGACCACGGCATCGAAATGCCGGACGCGCGCGCCGAGAAGGGCAAGCAGCCCGTCGGCACCATCACCCTCAAGGCCTACCACCAGAGCGGCAACATCGTCATCGAGGTCGGCGACGACGGCGCCGGGCTGCCCCGCGACAAGATTCTGGCCAAGGCCAAGGAACGCGGCCTCAACGTGCACGACCAGATGACCGACGCCGAGGTCTGGCAGCTTATCTTCGAGCCGGGCTTCTCCACCGCCGACCAGGTGACCGACGTTTCGGGACGCGGCGTCGGCATGGACGTGGTCAAGCGCAACATCACCGCCATGGGCGGCCGCGTCGAGATCGAGTCCATGCTCGGCGTCGGTACGCGCATGACGGTACGGCTGCCGCTGACCCTGGCCATCCTCGACGGCATGTCGGTGGCGGTGGGCAAGGAAACCTACATCATCCCGCTGGGTTACGTCATCGAATCGCTGCAGGCCGAGCGCTCGATGATCAAGAGTGTCTCCGGCGTCGAGCGCCTGATCCAGGTACGCGGCGAATACCTGCCGGTGGTCGCGCTCTACGAGGTCTTCGGCATTCCCGGCGCGGCGACGCAACTCGACAAGGGCATCATGGTGGTGCTCGATGCCGACGGGATGAAGGCGGCGCTGTTCGTCGACGCACTGGTCGGCCAGCACCAGGTGGTGATCAAAAGCCTCGAATCCAACTATCGCAAGGTCGCCGGCGTTTCCGGCGCCACCATCATGGGCGACGGCCACGTCGCCCTGATCCTCGACGTGAGCACGCTGGTCGGCATGGCACGCAGCCATCTGCCGGCGGCCGCCTGAACAGGAGCAAGCGCAATGATCCAGACCACGGCCCAAACCCAGAGCCACAGCGGCCATCCCGGCGCCGACGATGGCGCTTCCGCACAGGAGTACCTGACTTTCACCCTCGGCCCCGAGGAATACGCGATCGACATCCTCAAGGTGCAGGAGATTCGCGGCTACGAGCCGCCGACGACGATCGCGAATGCCCCCTCATTCCTCAAGGGCGTGATCAACCTGCGCGGCACCATCGTGCCGATCATCGACATGCGCATCAAGTTCAATGTCGGCGCGGCCGAATACACGCCCTTTACGGTGGTCATCATCCTCAACGTCGCCAGCCGCGTGGTCGGCATGGTGGTGGATAGCGTCTCCGACGTGACCACGCTGCGCTCCGACCAGATCCGTCCGGCACCCGAGTTCGCCGCCACGGTGGACACCCGCTACATCAACGGCCTCGGCACGCTGGGCGAGCGCATGCTGATCGTCGTAGACATCGAGCGCCTGATGCTTTCTTCCGAAATGGCCCTGGTCGATGAAGCGACGGCATAGCTCACCCGCAACAAACGCGAACGCAGCGAACGTGAACGTAGAGATACCTGAAGAGAGGGCAGCCCCATGAGAACAAATCTTCCCGTTACCCAGAACGAGTACGTCCTGCGCGACGATCACATGATCGTGTCCAAGACCGACCTCAAGGGCCAGATTACCTACATCAACCGGGACTTCCTCGAGGTGTCGGGCTTCACCGAGGCCGAGCTGATCGGCCAGCCGCACAACATCGTGCGCCACCCCGACATGCCGGTCGAGGCCTATGTCGACCTGTGGCGCACGCTCAAGTCGGGCCGGCCGTGGATCGGCATGGTCAAGAACCGCTGCAAGAACGGCGATTACTACTGGGTCGAGGCCCACGCCACGCCGATTCGTGAGGCCGGCCAGGTGGTCGGCTACATGTCGGTGCGCAAGAAGCCGGGGCGCGCCGCGATCGACGCCACCGAGCAGGCCTATCGCATGTTCCGCGAGAAGAAGGCCGGCGGCAAACGCATCGAGCTCGGTCAGGTGGCATCGGGCAGCGGCCTCGGCCGCAAGATGGCTGACATGAGCCTCAAGGCCAAGCTGGGCGGGGTGATGGGCCTGCTGACGTTGCTGCTGCTGGTGATCGGGGTGATGGGAATCCGTGGCATGGGTCAGGCGGACGACGCGCTGCTCAATGTCTATGAGCAGCACACCCTCGGTCTGGCCGATGTCACCGACATCAACCGCACCATGCTGCGCAATCGCATCCTCACCGAAGGCGCCCTGCTCGAGCCGACGCCGGAGCATGTCGCCAGGACCGCCGAGGAGATGCAGGCCAACATCGCCTTCATCACCAAGACCGCCGAGGCCTACAAGGCGCGCATCGTCGATGCCGAGGCGAAGCAGATCTTCGACCGTTTCACCGCCGACCGCACCGCCTTCGTCAAGGAAGGCCTGCTTGGCGTGATGGAGCAGCTCAAGGCCGGCAAGGTCGACGAGGCGCGCATCATCTTCAAGCAGAAGACCCAGCCGCTCAACGCCAAGGCCAGCGAGCACGTCCAGGCCCTGCGCAAATTCCACACCGATGGGGCGAAGCAGGAATTCGACACCGCGCTGGCCAACTACCACTCGACCCGCAACCTGGTGATCGGGGTGTTTGTCGCCGGCTTGCTGCTGGCGATCATGGCCGCCGTATTGCTGATTCGTGCCATCACCCGCCCGCTCAATCAGGCGGTCGATGTCTTCCAGAAGATCAGCGAGGGCATCTACGGCAATTTTGTCGATATCACCCGCGACGACGAGATCGGCCGGGTGTCGCAGGCCTTGGAGTCGATGCAGACCAAGCTCGGCTTCGACGTGGCGGAACAGAAGCGCGTTTCCGACGAGAACCTGCGCATCAAGATTGCGCTGGACAACGTCAGCACCGGCGTGATGATTGCCAACAGCGAGCGGGCGATCATTTATGCCAATCACTCGGTGAAGCGCATCCTCAAGGGGGCGGAAGCCGAGATCAAGAAGCAACTGCCGAATTTCGACGCGGAGCACATGGTGGGCGTCAATATCGACACCTTCCACAAGAACCCGGCGCACCAGGCCAAACTGCTGGCCGAATTCACCAATACCTATACCGCCAATCTCGAGATCGGCAGCCGCCACCTTCGCGTGACTGCCAGCCCGGTGATCAACGAGCGCGGCGACCGACTCGGCGCGGTGGCCGAATGGCTCGATCGCACCAGCGAGGTCCAGGTGGAACAGGAAGTGGCGAATATCATCGCCGCGGCCGGTCGCGGCGAATTCGATACGCGGCTGTCGACCGACAACAAGGAGGGCTTCTTCAAGCAGCTGGCCGAAGGTCTCAACCAGCTATCCGGCGTGGTTTCCACCGGTCTTAACGACGTGGCGCAGGTGCTGCAGCGCGTGGCCCAGGGCGACCTGACCCAGACGGTCGAGGCTGACTACCAGGGCCTGTTCGGTCAGTTGAAGGACGATACCAACACCACCATCGAGCGGTTGCGCGAAGTAGTCGGCCGCATCAAGGACGCGACCGAGGCGATCAACGTCGCGGCCAAGGAGATTGCCGCAGGCAACCAGGACCTGTCCTCGCGCACCGAAGAGCAGGCCAGCAGTCTCGAAGAGACGGCGGCCTCGATGGAACAGCTCAACGCCACGGTCAAGCAGAACGCCGAGAACGCCCGCCAGGCCAACGAACTGACCAAGAGTTCCAATGACGTCGCCGTCAAGGGTGGCGAAATGGTCAAGCGCGTGGTCGACACCATGGGCGCGATCCAGGACAGCTCGAAGAAGATCGCCGACATCATCGGTGTCATCGACAGCATCGCCTTCCAGACCAACATCCTCGCGCTCAACGCCGCGGTCGAGGCAGCGCGGGCGGGCGAGCAGGGCCGCGGCTTCGCCGTGGTCGCCACCGAGGTGCGCAACCTGGCGCAGCGCAGCGCCACGGCGGCGAAGGAAATCAAGACGCTGATCGCCGAATCGGTGGACAAGGTCGAGGGCGGCGCCAAGCTGGTCGGCCAGGCCGGCAGCACCATGGACGAGGTGGTGACCAGCTTCCAGCAGGTGGCGAGGCTGGTGACCGAAATCACCGGCGCCTCGCGCGAGCAGTCATCGGGCATCGAGCAGGTGACGCAGGCCGTCAGCCAGATGGACGAAGTGACGCAGCAGAACGCGGCGCTGGTGGAAGAAGCCGCCGCCGCGGCCGAGAGCCTGGAAGAACAGGCCCACGGGCTGGTGCAGGCGGTGGGCATGTTCAAGCTGGCGGAGGGGGCGGCGATGTTGCCCGCTCCGGCCCTGCGCGATGCGACGCCGCGCCAGCTCGGCCACGCCGCCGCGGCCCGGCCGGCGGCGAAGGCGGTGACGCCGAGTTCAGCCACCAAGAAGATCGCGCCGCCGCACCTGGAAGATTCCGCGGACGAATGGGAAGAGTTTTGACACAGACAACTGTCGGCGGCTCCGATACGGCGAAGCAGCGTGAATTCCTCTTTACCGACGAGGACTTCGAGCGCGTCCGCAAGCTGATCTACGAGCGGGCGGGCATTTCGCTCGCGCCGATCAAGCGCGACATGGTCTATTCGCGCCTGGCGCGGCGTTTGCGCGCCCTCAATTTCGAGAGCTTCGTCGACTACCTGAAGTTCCTGCTGTCGCCCAGCGGCGAGGAGGAATGGGAACTGTTCGTCAATTCGCTGACGACCAACCTGACCTCCTTCTTCCGCGAGGCTCACCACTTCGACATCCTGCAGCGGCACATGGCGGAACTGAAGCAGCGGCCGATCCGCATCTGGTGTTCGGCGGCCTCGACCGGCGAGGAGCCCTATACCCTGGCCATCACCGCCTGCGAGACCTTCGGCAGCATGACGCCGCCGGTGGAAATCGTCGCCAGCGACATCGACACCAGCGTGCTGGCCAAGGCGCAGCGCGGCGTCTATCCCTTCGAGCGCGTCGAGCGCCTGTCGCCGGAGCGCCTGCGCCGCTTCTTCCTCAAGGGCACCGGCGCCCAGGCCGGCATGGTGCGCATTCGTCCCGAACTGCAGAAGCTGGTCAGCTTCACCCGCGTCAATCTGCTCGATGCGCGCTATCCGATCAATGGCCCGTTCGACGTGATGTTCTGTCGCAACGTCATGATCTACTTCGACAAGCCGACCCAGTACGAAATCCTCAGGAAGTTCGTGCCGCTGCTGAAGCCCGACGGCCTGCTTTTTGCCGGCCATTCCGAGAGCTTTCTCCATGCCGCCGACCTGTTCCATTCCCTCGGCCGCACGGTGTATGAGCGTGCGGATCGCCCCGTCCGGTCGGCACGAATGACATGACCGAGCTGGGTTTCGTCGAGCATCTTGCCGGCAACCGCTACTACGACCGCCATTTCGAGATCGAGGCGGTCAAGGTGTTGCCGGGCGAATACTTCGTCACCACCACCAACGTGCTGCTGGTGACCGTGCTCGGCTCCTGCGTTTCGGCCTGCATCCGCGACCGCGACAAGGGCCTCGGCGGCATGAACCACTTCATGCTCGCCGGCGGCGAAACCGACGCGATGTCCGCCTCGGCGCGCTATGGCACCTACGCCATGGAAATCCTGGTGAACCACCTGCTCAAGCTTGGCGCCCGGCGTGACCGGCTCGAGGCCAAGGTCTT
Organism: uncultured beta proteobacterium; assembly: GCA_963709555.1. GTDB lineage: Bacteria > Pseudomonadota > Gammaproteobacteria > Burkholderiales > Rhodocyclaceae > Sulfurisoma. The sequence goes on from CAVPWR010000004.1 coordinate 45,790, forward strand.
CGGCGGCGGTCGCGTGATGGAAAAGCTCACCCACTCCAATGTCGGCGAGCGCAATTCGCAGTTCGTGATCGACTATCTCCACACCGAGGGCATTCCGGTCGTCGCCCAGGACCTGCTCGACGTCCATCCGCGCAAGGTCTACTTCTTCCCCGATAGCGGCCGCGTGCTGGTGAAGAAGCTGATGCGCATGCACAACGACACGCTGGCGCGGCGCGAGAAGGAATACGCCGACCGCCTCACCGAGGCCCCGGTCGCCGGCGAAATCGAGTTGTTTGCCTGAGGTAACTCGAATTGGCCATCAAGGTTCTCATCGTCGACGATTCCGCGCTGATGCGGGCGCTGCTGACCGAGGTCATCAACGGTGCGCCCGACCTCGAGGTGGTCGGCGCCGCACCCGATCCGATCGCCGCCCGCGAGATGATCAAGGCGCTCAATCCCGACGTGCTGACGCTCGACGTCGAGATGCCGCGGATGGACGGCCTCGAATTCCTCACCCGCATCATGCGGCTGCGGCCGATGCCGGTGGTGATGATTTCCTCGCTGACCGACAAGGGCTCCGAGGTCACGCTGCAGGCGCTGGAAACCGGCGCCGTCGACTTCGTCGCCAAGCCGCGCGCCGAGAGCGCGAGCCAGTTGCTCGCCTACGCCGACGAGATCCGCGACAAGATCCGCGGCGCCCACGGCGCCCGCCTGCGCGGCACGCCGCGATCGCCACGCACGCCTGCCGCTGCCACCGTGCCGCCAGCGCCGACTTTTACGTCAGGAGGCGCTATCGCGGGTCGAATCCTGAGCGAGCACATCATCGCCATCGGCGCTTCCACCGGCGGCACCGAGGCGATCAAGGACGTGCTGTCGGGGCTGCCGGCCGAAATGCCGGGCATCGTCATGGCCCAGCACATGCCCGAGGGCTTCACCACCTCCTTCGCCCGTCGCCTCGACACGCAGTCGAACCTGACGGTGGTCGAGGCGCAGGGCGGCGAACGCATCCAGCCCGGCCATGCCTATCTCGCGCCCGGCCATTCCCATCTGCTGATCCGCCGCGTCGCCGGCGGTTTCGTCACCGAGCTGTCGCAGGCCGAGCCGGTCAATCGCCACCGGCCTTCGGTCGATGTGCTGTTCCGCTCGGTGGCGCAGGAGGCGCGGGGCCGCGCCAGCGGCATCATCCTCACCGGCATGGGCAAGGATGGCGCACTGGGCCTGCTCGAAATGCGCGAGCAGGGCGCCTGGACCATCGGCCAGGACCAGGAAAGCTGCGTGGTCTACGGCATGCCGCGCGAGGCGGCCAACGTCGGCGCGCTCGAGGAAGTGGCGGCGCTGAGCGACATTCCGGGCCGCCTGCTCCTGCGCCTGCGGCGCCTGGAGCAACGCGGCTAAGCTATACTTTTCAGCAGTTCATAATTCGAGGGGCCTACAGCATGGAAGTCAATGTCGCCACTGCCAACGGATGCGCCGTGCTTCGCCTGCGCGGCCGTTTCGACTTCAACGCCCACCGCGAATTCCGCGAGGCCATCGACAACGCGATCGGCCAGGCCGATGCCAAGGAGGTCCAGGTCGATCTCGGCGGCGTCGATTACCTCGACAGCTCGGCGCTGGGCATGCTGCTGATGCTGCGTGACCGCTGCAAGGGCGCCAACAAGGCGGTATCGCTGGCCAATTGCCGCGGTGCCGTCAAGCAGGTGCTCGACATCGCCAACTTCAGCCGGCTGTTCCAGATCGTCTGACCGGGCGTCGCCGCTCCTTCCGCGCCGGGCGCGGAATCACATGAACAGCCCCCCACGCTCACTCTGTTTATGTTTCCGGCGACGCCGGGGACGGTATCCCTTGCGGACGCTGCCCCCCACAGGGGGGCGCATGTCGCCTTGGGGCGGCCCGGCGGCGCCATGAAGATTCTCCTCATCGAAGACAACGCCGATGACCAGTTCCACGCCAAGCGGGAACTGAGCGGCCTCGGCCATACGGTGATCGCCGCCAGCAGTGGCAGCGAGGGTCTCGAGCTCTATCGCAGCGAGCATCCCGATGTCGTCATCACCGACATCTACATGACCGGGATGGACGGCTTCGCCCTGACGCGGGCGGTGCAGGCGCTGGCGGCACCACGCTGGCAGCCGGTGCTGTTCCTCTCCGGCCATCGCGACGACGAACTGCAGGTGCGCGCGCTGCAGGTGGGGGCCGATGCCTACGTGGTCAAACCGGTGTCGGCGGAGGTGCTCGGGGCCAAGCTCGACGTGTTGCAGCGCCTGTTGCGCATGCAGCATCAGGCCGAGAGTCGCGCCATCGAACTCGAGCGCTACTACCGTGCCGAGGAAGAGGAGAAGCGCATCGCGCGCCACCTGATGCAGCGGTTCGTGCGCGGCGCCGAACTCAATGACCCGGCCATGCGCCACTGGATCAGCGCGGCCGCCGCCTTCAGCGGCGACATCGTCGCGGCGCAGCGCACGCCCGATGGCGCTCTGCATGTCCTGCTGGCCGATGGTACCGGCCACGGCCTGGCCGCCTCGATCAACGTGCTGCCGGTGCTGGCGCCTTTCTATCGCATGAGCGAGAAGGGCTACGGCATCGAGGCGATCGCCCGCGAACTCAACGCCAAGGTCAAGGACTTCCTCCCCGGCGACCGTTTCGTCGCGGCGACGCTGGCGGCCATCGATTTGCGCGAGCGGGTGATTGGCGTCTGGAACGGCGGCAACCCCGAGCCGGTGCTGATCGGGCCCCACGGCAGTCGGGCCTTCGCCATGCGGCACGTGCCGCTGGGGGTGCTGCCCGACGAGGAGTTCGACGATACCCTGGACATGCATGGCTTCGCCGATGGCAGCCAGTTCTTCGTCTACTCCGATGGCCTGGTCGAGGCCGAGAATGCCTTGGGCGAGGCATTTGGCGCCGAGCGCCTGGCCTTTGCGCTGGTTGCAGCCGACAGCGCTGGCCGTTTCGAGATGCTCAAGGCCGCGGTGAACCATCACCTCGGCGCCGCAACGCCGCACGACGACATTTCGGTACTGATGGTGGAATGTCAGTCGCCGGGCGAGGCGACCTTCACGCCGGTGGGCCATGTCGTGCCGGGCGCTGCGGTACAACGCGGCAGCTGGCGCAGCACCCTGCGCCTGACGGCGGCAGAGATTCGCCACGTCGATGCCGTACCGCTCCTGCTCAGCCTCGCCGGGCAGTTCGAGTCCGTCCGCCACGGCACCGACCGGCTGTTCGTCATTCTGTCCGAGCTTTACAACAATGCGCTCGACCACGGCCTGCTGCGGCTCGACTCCAGCCTCAAGCTGCATCCCGACGGCATGGAGGCCTACCTGGGCGCTCGCCAGGCCCGTCTCGCGGCCCTGACCAGCGGCGAGATCGAACTGGAACTCGAACAGTTGGCCGGGCCCGGGCCGGGCTGGCTGCGCGTGAGCTGCCGCGACAGCGGCCCCGGCTTCGAGCATGCCGGGCTGGACGCCAGCGCAGCCGGCGAGAGCGAACTGCCCTTCGGCCGCGGTCTGATGCTCATGCGCGCCATGTGTGCCGAGCTCCGTTTCAATGACGACGGCAATCACGTCACGGCCACCCTCCAGCTCGACCAGCACGGCAATACCTCGTAGTTCCCGGGGTTTCTATGCCTTTAGGAGTATTGACGCTTGTCTTTGGGCGCCAATTTCCCTAAAGTGGAGTCGCTGGGCCGCCAATAAAAACCTGATATCAGGCGGCCGCTTGGATGTTGTCGCGGGGGAGAGGGGTCCGGAGTGCGGGTAACCGAGTCGATGCGGCGGGGGCGGCTGATCCATGCCGTTTCCGGGATGGGACTGATCGTGGCTGGCTTGACAGGGGTTTGCCTGTGGCAAGCCCTGCAGCAGCCATGAATTGCCCTTTCTGTTGCAGACCTGCCGCCGCGATACTGGCGATATCATGTATCACGTTGCCGCACCTCTTAACGTCAAGGGCCGCCACAGGCGCGGTTTCCCCATCGGCCACAAGACTGAATAACCAACAGAAGGCGACTCGTCATGACCTTGCGTAATAGATTGATTCTGGTGCTGGCAATACTCGTGATCTCAACGGTGATCGCCAATGGCTTCAGCCTCCTGCAATTCAACATGCTGGCCGATGCGGCCGGCAAGGCCGACCCGAAACTGGCGGCATTGGCGGACGGCGCCAGGGTCTGGCTCATCATAGTGATGGCGGTGTCCGCTTTCGTCGGACTGGCCGCCTTTGTCGGGCTGGTGCGCATCCTGCTCGCGGTGCTCGGCGGCGAGCCGCAATATGCTGTGGATGTCGCTCGCCGTATTTCCGATGGCGACCTCTCGGTCCAAATCGCCATGCGTCCCGGCGACAGCACCAGCCTGTTGGCGGCCATCGCCACCATGCAGGCCAGCCTGCGCGACATGGTTGGCCAGCTGCGCGAGGCTTCGGCCCGGCTGGGCGAGGCTGCGGGCAACGTTGTAGGAATGACAGCGAGGATCCGTGCGGGAACGGAAGATCAAAGTGCTGCGGCGACGAGCACGGCCGCCGCCGTCGAGGAGGTCACGGTCAGCATCAACAGCGTGGCCGACAGCGCCGCCGAGGTCGATCGCAACTCCGGCTCCAGCCTCGAACGCATCGAGGCCGGCAACGAGGCGCTGTCGAAAATGATCGGCGAAATCGTCCAGGTCGAGGACTCGGTCAACGACATCGCCAGCACGGCCAAGAATTTCATCGAGAGCGTGCAGACCATCACCAACATGACGCGCGAGGTGCGCGACATCGCCGACCAGACCAACCTGCTGGCGCTCAATGCCGCCATCGAGGCGGCGCGTGCCGGCGAGCAGGGCCGCGGCTTCGCCGTCGTCGCCGACGAGGTGCGCAAGCTGGCCGAGAAATCGGCCTCCACCGCCGGCGAGATCGACAAGGTGACGCGCATGATCGGGCAGAAGTCGGATACCGTCGAAGCCGCGCTGCAGCGCGGCCTGACATCGCTGGCGACCAGCCAGGAGCACCTCGAGGAGGTGGCCATGGTGCTGGGCGAGGCCAATGCCGCCGTGACGCAGACCACCAGCGGCATGAGCCAGATTACCGCCTCGGTGCGCGAGCAGACCGTCGCCTCGAACGAGATTGCCCGCAACGTCGAAAACATCTCCCAGATGGCCGAGGCGACTGCGGCGGCCGTGGTGCAGGCGGCGGATGCCGCCAGCGAACTGCAGGCGCTGGCGAATGCGCTCGACGGGGTGGCCGGGCGCTTCCGCATCTGAGGCCCGGGGTGGTGCTGCAAATCGTGAAGAATGACGTAACATATCGATTGATGCGGGGTTGCCGGCAATTGCTTCGGCCCAAGGGAAGGATCGTATAGGCATGTCCGAACTGCTCAAGAATATCGACGCGCGCACCCGTCTGGCCGGCACCAACAAGCTGGAGATCCTGTTGTTTGCGCTGGGCGTCGACGATCGCACCGGTCGGCGCGAAACCTTCGGCATCAACGTCTTCAAGGTGCGCGAAGTGATGCGCACGCCGCCGGTCACCGCCGCGCCGGAAATGCCCGCCGCGGTCAAGGGCATGGTCAGCCTGCGCGGCGTGCTGGTGCCGGTGGTTGACCTCGCCGAATATCTGGGCATGAGCCCGGACACGCCGCGCGACATCATGATCGTGACCGAATACAACGGCCACACCCAGGGCTTCCTGGTCGAGGGTGTCGATACCATCCTGCGCCTCGACTGGTCGCAGATGCGGGTGCCGCCGCGAGATGCTCAATGCCAACCTCGGCGGCCTGGTGACTGCGGTCACCGAGTTGCCGGATGGCCGCCTGGTGATGATGCTGGACGTCGAGAAGGTGCTGGCGGAGACGGCCAAGTACGACGACGAATTCGCCTTCCAGGGCATCCGGCCGCTCCACCGCCAGGATCTCACCGTGGTGTTCGCCGACGATTCCTCGGTGGCGCGCGGCCAGATCGAGCGCACCCTGAAGGCAATGGACGTGAAGTACATCAGCGCCGTGAATGGACGCGCGGCCTGGGACGAACTGCAGAAGATCGCCTCCTATGCCCAGTCGTCGGGGCGCCAGGTCAAGGATATCGTGCAGCTGATCCTCACCGACGTCGAGATGCCGGAGATGGATGGCTACATCCTGACCAAGACCATCAAGTCCGATGCGCGTTTTGCCGGTATTCCGGTGATCATGCATTCATCGCTGTCCTCGGGGTCGAACATGCAGCTGGGCAAGTCGGTGGGCGTCGATGAGTATGTGCCGAAGTTCGAGGCGCAGCGCCTGGCCGACACGCTGACGCGCCTGCTGCTGAAGAACCAGCCCGCCCCCGCCGGCGCCTGATGCGAGGAAAACAACAATGACCGGGACATCGCTGATGACCGCCACCCAGGCCTCCCTGCTCGACACCGTCGATGCCCGCACCAAGCTGGCGGGCTCCAATCGCATGGAGATCCTGCTGTTCTCATTGGGTACCCACGAGCTGTTCGGCATCAACGTCTTCAAGGTGCGCGAAGTCAGCAAGACGCCGGTGATCACCAAGACCCCCAACATGCCCGTCGGCGTCGAGGGCCTGATCAGCCTGCGCGGCAACGTGATTCCGGTGCTGTCGCTGGCCAGCGCCATGCACCTCGCCGACATCCCCGCCGGCCTCGGCGGCTCGATGATGGTGACCGAATACAGCAAGCGCACGCTGGGTTTCCTGGTTCATGGCGTCGACCGCATCATCCGCGTCGACTGGGACAAGGTGCGCGCGCCGGAGCAGGTCACCAGCGGCACCCATGCCTACATCACCGCCATCACCGAACTGCCGGACGGCAAGCTGGTGTCCATCGTCGATGTCGAGCAGATCCTGGCCGATACCTTCGGCGAGGCCATCGTCGGCCAGATCGATCGCATCCATGAAGCCAGCGATATCAACATGTTCTTCGTCGATGATTCCTCGGTGGCGCGCAAGAAGATCGCCGAGGTGCTCGACAAGCTCGGCGTCACCCACAAGCACGCCAGCAACGGCCAGGAGGCATGGACGCGCCTGTCGGGCATGGCGGCCCACGCGCAACAGGCCGGTCGCCTGGTACGCGACGAGCTCAGCCTGATTCTGGTCGACGCCGAAATGCCGGAAATGGATGGTTACGTCCTGACCAAGAACATCAAGTCGGATGCCCGTTTCGAAGGCATCCCCGTCGTCATGCATTCCTCGCTGTCGTCGGAAGCCAACCGCGCCATGGGCAAGTCGGTCGGCGTCGACGCCTATGTCGCCAAGTTCGATGCCGAGGCGCTGGCCGACACGCTGCGCCCGCTCCTGCTCAAATCCCAAAGAGATTGACCCCGGAAAGGTAGATATCAATGGCCGTGGATCCGACCAAGCTCAAGTTTCTCGTTGTCGATGACTTCTCGACGATGCGCCGCATCGTTCGCAACCTGCTGAAGGAACTCGGCCTCACCAACGTCGACGAGGCCGAGGATGGCGTTGCCGCGCTGCAGAAGTTGCAAGGCGGTGGCTTCGACTTCGTGGTGTCCGACTGGAACATGCCCAACATGGATGGTCTGACGCTGCTGCAGACCATCCGTGCCGATGCCAATCTCAAGGGGCTGCCGGTGCTGATGATCACGGCCGAGGCGAAGAAGGAGAACATCATCGCCGCCGCCCAGGCCGGCGCCTCCGGCTACATCGTCAAGCCCTTCACTGCGGCGACGCTGAACGAGAAGCTGGTCAAGATCTTCGAGAAAATGGGCGCCTGAGGGCGAGGCAGACACCATGGCAAAACCGATCAATCTCGACGAAGCCGGCGATTCCGAGGATCTGCAGGCCCTGTTCGACACCATCGCCACCGGCGCTCCGCCACCGGCGCCGCCCCCGGCGCCTGAGCGCGATGCCGCGGGCGACAGCGACGACTTGCAGGCGCTGTTCGACAGCGTGGTGGCACAGGCGGGTCATGGCGACGGCGGCGCGGAGAGCGAGGACGAGGTCGTCTTCAATCGCCTCGGCCACCTTGCCCGCCAGTTGCACGACAGCCTGCGCGAGCTCGGTTACGACAAGGTGCTCGAGCAGACTGCCAGCCAGATTCCGGACGCGCGGCAGCGGCTCAACTACATCGTGGAGATGACCGACAAGGCGGCCAGCCGCGTCCTCAATGCCACCGACATCGCCAAGCCGTTGCAGGACGAACTGCTCGGCAGTTCGGAGGCCATGGCGCAGCGCTGGGACCGGATGTTCGCCAACCAGCTGTCGGTCGACGAATTCAAGGCGTTGGCCGCAGACAGCCGCGCCTATTTCAAGGAGGCGCCGGGCAAGCTCAGGACCATCAACGAGCAGACGCTCGAGATCACCATGGCGCAGGACTTTCAGGACCTGACCGGCCAGGTCATCCGCAAGGTGATCGACATGGTGCAGGGCCTGGAGACACAGCTGCTGCAGACGCTGATCGAGGCGATGCCGGCCGAGAAGAAGGCGGAAGCGTCGGATGGCGGCCTGCTCAACGGTCCGGTGATCAGCGCCGTCGGTCGCAACGACGTGGTGACGAGCCAGGCACAGGTGGACGAACTGCTGGAGAGCCTCGGTTTCTGACCGGGGTATTCGCGGGAGAGAGCGATGAGTGATTTTCAAGGCATGGAAGACCTCCTTCAGGATTTCCTGGTGGAGGCGAGCGATCTTCTTTCGGGTGTCGACAACAAGCTGGTCGACCTCGAACAGAATCCGCATGATCTTGGCCTGCTGAACGAGATTTTTCGTGGTTTCCACACCATCAAGGGTGGCGCCGGCTTCCTCAACGCAGCCGAACTGGTCACGCTCTGCCACCTGACGGAAAACCTGTTCGACAAGCTGCGCACCGGCGAGATGCAGATCAGCGGCAAGCTCCTGGATGTGATCCTCGATGCCACCGGGGCCGTGCGCGACATGTTCGGCAACCTCGAGGGCGGCGTGCTGCCGACCGCGGCCGATCCGGCGCTGATCGCCCAGCTCAAGGCCGCACTGGCCGGCCAACTGGCGGGGGATGCAGCGGCGCCGACCGCCGTCACGCCAGCGCCCTCCGCCTCCGGGGTACCGGCTGCCGCCGTCCCCGTCCCTGGCGGCCCCGACTGGGACAACCTGTTCAACGCGGTCACCGCCGCCGCCGCGCCGGCCGAAGCGCCGTCCGCCGCGACCATCGAAGCGGGCCTGCATCACGACGTCAAGGGCGAGTCACCGGAGGAGATCATCAAGGCCGCGGTGGGCCGCCGCACCTCCGACAAGCCCGGCTACCAGGGCCCGGCCAGCGGCCGCCGCGACACCGAAAAGACGCGCGACAACTCGATCCGCGTCGACACCTCGCGTCTCGACCAGGTGCTCAACCTGTCGGGCGAGATCGGCCTGACCAAGAACCGCCTCAACGCGCTGCGCAGCGACATCCTCAACGGCCGCTCCGACACCGATACCCTGCATGCGCTCGACCAGGCCGTGAGCCAGCTCGACCTGCTGGTGTCCGACCTGCAGAACGCGGTCATGAAGACGCGGATGCAGCCGATCGGCCGGCTGTTCCAGAAATACCCGCGCATCGCCCGCGACCTCGCCCGCAGCCTGGGCAAGGACGTCGAGCTGCTGCTCATCGGCGAGGACACCGAGATCGACAAGACCATGATCGAGGATCTGTCCGACCCGATCGTGCACCTGATCCGTAACGCCGTCGATCACGGCGTCGAGGCGACCGAGGAGCGTCGTGCCCTCGGCAAGCCGGAGAAGTCGCAGGTTCGCCTCGAAGCGCGGCAGGAGGGAGACCACATCGTCCTCATCATCGCCGACGATGGCAAGGGCATGAACCCCGAGAAGCTGCGAGCCAAGGCGCTGGAGAAGGGCCTCATCAGCGATGAAGAGGCCAACACCATGGACGAGCGCCAGAGCTTCAACCTGGTGTTCCTGCCCGGTTTCTCGACCAAGGACGTCGCTTCCGACGTCTCCGGCCGCGGTGTCGGCATGGATGTGGTCAAGACCAACATCCAGAAGCTCAACGGCTCGATCGAGACCAAGTCGGTGCTCGGCAAGGGCACCACCTTCACCATTTCTCTGCCACTGACGCTGGCCATCCTGCCGGTGCTGCTGGTGCAGCTCGGGAACCAGCCCTTCGCCGTGCCGCTGTCGATGGTGCGCGAAATTCTGCCGATCGAGATCGAGCATATCCAGGAAGTCGGCGGTCGCGCCACCATGGTGGTGCGTGGCGAGGTGATGCCGATTTACCCGCTGTGCAACCTCATCGGCTGGGCCCCCGAACAGGTGGCCGAGTACGGCGTGCTGATGCAGACCGCCGAACAGACTTTCATCCTCGCCATCGACGGTTTCATGGGCCGCGAGGATGCCGTGATCAAGTCGCTCGAGGACTTCCGTCCCAAGGGCGTGGCCGGTGTCACCACGCTGTCCAACGGCCAGATCGTGCTGATTCTCGACATGAAGGAACTGCTCAGCGAGAGCGGCGACTCCCGCGGCGTGGCCCGCTCCGCCTTCATCCGCGACCTCGAAGCGGCCGCGTAGTACCCAGCCGGCCCCTGCCCTGGAGCGGCCCGGCGGAAACGCCAAGGTGGTCGTCCGCCCCCGACGTTTCCGCCGTCCCGCCAGCGCCGACTTTTTGCCCTCTCTGCGCGGCCGAAATGGCCAAGTAATCCAGTCTTAATCCCGGGCTTCCGCTTGACCATGGCGGCAATAATTGCCGCCATGGAGAGTGCCGCCCTTGGCTGAAGACAGCGATCTCGAACGCACCGAACCAGCATCAAGCCGGCGCATCGAACAGGCGCGGGCCGAAGGCCAGGTTCCGCAGTCGCGCGAGCTCGCCGCCTTCCTCGTCATGGCGACGGGGGTAGGCGGCATATGGGCGCTGGGCGGCTGGCTGACGCAGCGTGCCGGCGGCATCATCAGCCACGGGCTAGTCTTCGACCGCAGGGCGGCCTTCGATCCCGAGTTCATGGGGGTTTCCTTCGTCAACCTGTCGTGGGAGGCGCTGACCCTGGTCGCGCCGATTTTCATCCTGACCTTCGCCGCCGCGTTGCTGACGCCCTTTGCCTTCGGCGGCTGGAACTTCTCGAACAAGGCGCTGACGCCCGACCCCATGCGCATGGATCCGCTGCGCGGGCTGAAGCGCATGTTCTCGTGGCAGAGCATCGCCGAACTGGTCAAGAGCGTGCTCAAGGCCTTTCTCCTCGGCGGCATCATCTGGTGGGTGGTGCGCCACGAGCAGGATCACCTGTTCGCGCTGATCACCCAGCCGATCGACGTGGCGCTGGCGTCGACCGGCCGCATTCTCGTCTTCGCCGCGCTGGCCATGGTCGCTGGCCTGGCGCTGATCGCCATGATCGACGTGCCCTTCCAGCTCTGGCAGTACTACTCGCGGTTGAAGATGACGCGCGAGGAGCTGAAGCAGGAATACAAGGAAATGGAAGGCGACCCGCAGCTCAAGGCGCGCATCCGCAGCACGCAGCGCGAGGCGGCCCGTCGCCGCATGATGACCGAGGTACCGAAGGCCGACGTGGTGGTCACCAACCCGACGCACTTCGCCGTTGCGCTGAAATACGACGCCGGCAGGATGGGCGCGCCGACGGTGGTGGCCAAGGGCATGAACCTGGTGGCGCAGAAGATCCGCGAACTCGCCGACGAGCACAAGGTGCCGGTGCTCGAAGCTCCGCCGCTGGCCCGTGCGCTCTATCGCCATGCCGAAATCGGCGATCAGATTCCCGCCACGCTCTACACCGCCGTAGCCGAGGTGATGGCCTACGTCTACCAGCTCAACCAGTACGTGGCCGGCGCCATGGGGCTGTTGCCGCCGCAGCCGCCGGCGGCGATCGACGTTCCGGTCGGCCTCGACCCGGGGAGTCCCGCTAGCTGATGGCCACCCAATCGCTCGCCCTCGACGGCCTCTTCAGCCGCACCCACCTGCGCCAGCTCGGCGCGCCGGTGCTGATCATCGCTATCCTGTCGATGATGGTGCTGCCGTTGCCGACGTTCGCGCTGGACGTGTTCTTCACCTTCAACATCGCGATGGCGATCATCGTGCTGCTGGTGGCGATGTACGTGATGAAGCCGCTGGACTTCTCGGTGTTCCCGACCGTGCTGCTGGTGACGACGTTGCTGCGCCTCTCGCTCAACGTCGCTTCGACGCGGATTGTGCTGCTCGAAGGGCACACCGGCCCCGATGCGGCCGGCAAGGTGATCGAGGCCTTCGGTCATTTCCTGGTCGGCGGCAACTACACCGTCGGCATCGTCGTCTTCGTCATCCTCACCCTGATCAATTTCGTGGTGATCACCAAGGGCGCCGGCCGCATCGCCGAAGTCGCCGCCCGCTTCACTCTCGACGCGATGCCCGGCAAGCAGATGGCCATCGATGCCGACCTCAATGCCGGTCTCATCGGCGAAGACGAGGCCCGCCGCCGCCGCAAGGAGGTGGCGCAGGAAGCCGACTTCTACGGCTCGATGGACGGCGCCTCGAAGTTCGTCCGCGGCGACGCCGTCGCCGGCATCCTGATCCTGCTCATCAACATCATCGGCGGCCTCATCGTCGGCGTCGTCCAGCACGACATGGACGTCGGCCAGGCGGCGAAGAACTACACCCTGCTGACCATCGGCGACGGCCTGGTGGCGCAGATCCCGGCGCTGATCATCTCCACCGCTGCCGGCCTGGTGGTGACGCGCGTCGGCGGCGACGAGCGCGACATCGGCGAGCAGGTCGGCGATCAGGTTTTCGGCAACCCCACGGTGCTGATGCTGACCGCGGGCATCCTCGGCATTCTCGGCCTGATTCCGGGCATGCCCCACTTGGTTTTCCTGCTCCTCGCCGCCGGCCTCGGCAGCCTGGCTTGGTGGATGGTGCAGCGGCGGCAGGCGGCGGCCACGCCGGCCACGGCGGCGCCGGTGGCCGCGCCGCAGGAAGCGGTCGAGGCCAGCTGGGCCGATGTCGCGCCCGTCGACGTGCTCGGCCTCGAAGTCGGCTACCGCCTGATCCCGCTGGTCGACAAAGGCATGGACGGCGAACTGCTGAAGCGCATCCGCGGCCTGCGCAAGAAGTTCGCGCAGGAGGTCGGTTTCCTCGCCGCGCCCGTGCATATCCGCGACAACCTCGAGCTCAAGCCGAATGCCTATCGCATCACCCTGAAAGGGGTCGAGATCGGCGCCGGCGAGGCCTATCCCGGCATGCACCTGGCGATCAACCCCGGCCGCGTCGCCGGACCGTTGCCCGGCACGCCCACCACCGACCCGGCCTTCGGCCTGCCGGCGGTGTGGATCGAGGCGACCCTGCGCGAGCAGGCCCACGCCCTCGGTTACACCGTCGTCGATGCCAGCACGGTGATCGCGACCCATCTCAACCACGTCATTCTCTCCCACGCCGCCGAACTGCTCGGTCGCCAGGAAGCCCAATCGCTGCTGGACCACATCGCCGCCGATGCGCCCAAGCTGATCGAGGACCTGGTGCCCAAGCTGCTGTCGCTGTCGGTGGTGCAGCGCGTGCTGCAGAACCTGCTGGACGAGGGCGTCAATATCCGCGACATGCGCAGCATCATCGAGACCCTGGCCGAGAACGCGCCGCGCAGCCAGGATCCGGTGGAATTGACCTCGCTGGTTCGCGTCGCGCTCGGCCGCGCCATCGTGCAGCAGCTGTATCCGGGTAATGCCGAGCTGCAGGTGATGGCGCTGGAGCCGGGACTCGAGCGCATCCTCGGCCAGGCCCTCGCCGGCGGCGTCGGCGGCGATGCCGGAGGCATCGAGCCCGGGCTGGCCGACTCGCTGCTGCGCGAGACCGCCGCCGCCGCCGGACGCCAGGAAGAAATCGGCCTGCCCGCCGTGTTGCTGGTGCCGGGGCAGCTGCGCTGGCTGCTGTCGCGCTTCCTGCGCCGCGCCTGGCCCAATCTCAAGGTATTGGCCAATGCCGAAGTGCCGGATTCACGCACCATCAAGGTGACGGCGGTCATCGGAGGTACCAAATGAGAACCTTCCCCCCGCCCCCCTTCCAGTGGAATGGGATGACTGAAGTTCAGCCGCTACGCGGTTTCCGGTTCCCGCCTTGCTTCAGCTTGGGGCGGCCCGGCGGAGAAGCCATGATCACTGACCCCAAAGGAAAGAGGGCGCCATGACCGTCAAAAAATATGTCGCCGCCAATGCGCGCGAAGCGCTGCGCCGCATCAAGCAGGAGCTCGGCCCGGATGCCATCGTCGTCTCCAACAAGGCCGTTGCCGAGGGCGTCGAGATCGTGGCCATGTCGGCAGACAGCCTCGAGGCCCTGTCGCGGCAGCCGGCTCCCCGGGCGGCTCCCCCGGCACCGCAGCCCATCCCGCCCAGCGCTGCGCGCACCGCCCCGCCACCGGCGCCAGCCGTTGGGTCTATGGCAGCCACGAGTGCGGAGGACGACTATATGGTGAGTCTGTCCGGCAAGGCGCGGGCCCAGGCCCCGTTCCGGCCGTGGCAGCCTGCGGCAGCAGCCCCCGGCGCCGGGCATGCGCCTGTTGCCAGCGTCCCGCCAGCACCGACTTTTGCCGCGACTTCGGAGCGGCCGCGGGCGCGGCCCCTGGGCGAGCGCGCCGCTGTCGGCCGCGTACCCAGCGGTGCCGAGGTCGCAGCCAGCCTCGCCCGCGCCGCAGCCGAAGCGCAGCGCGGCGCCAGCCCCGATGAGGATGATGCGCAACGTTTGCGCAGTTACCTCGATCACGGCAGCGAAACCGGTCGTCGCGGCGATGCGTCCACCGATCAACTGCTGGCCGAGATGCATGCCATCAAGTCGCTGCTCGAGCGGCAGCTGGGCGGCTTCGCCTGGGGCGACCTCGCCCGCGAATCGCCGGCGCGGGCCCTGCTGCTGGCCGAGATGCTCGACGCCGGCTTCTCCGGCGAACTGGCGCGCCACCTGATCGAAGGCATGCCGCCGGATCTTTCGGCCGACGCCGGACGCAAGTGGCTGCAGGCCGGCATCAACCGCCGCCTGCGCACCCTGGCCAACGATTCCGACATCATCGATCGCGGCGGCGTCTTCGCCCTGGTCGGTCCCACCGGGGTCGGCAAGACGACGACGACGGCGAAGCTGGCGGCTCGCTGCGTGGTGCGCTACGGTGCCGACCGCCTGGCGCTGCTCACCACCGACTCCTACCGCATCGGCGCCCACGAGCAGTTGCGCATCTACGGCCGCATCCTCGGCGTGCCGGTGCATGTGGTGCGCGACAGCGACGACCTGCGCCGCACCCTGCACGAGCTGCGCGACAAGCACATGGTGCTGATCGACACCGTCGGCATGAGCCAGCGCGACCGCATGGTGGCCGAACAGGCGGCGATGCTGATGCGCGCCGGCGAAGTCAGCCGCCTGCTGCTGCTCAACGCCACCAGCCGCGGCGACACACTCGACGACGTGATCCGCTCCTACGCCGGCGAGGACATCGCCGGTACCATCCTGACCAAGATCGACGAAGCCGCTTCGCTGGCGCCGGCGCTCGACGCGGTGGTGCGCCACGGCCTGCTGCTGACCCATGTCGCCAACGGCCAGCGCGTGCCCGAGGATCTGCATCTCCCCAACCGCAGCTACCTGCTGCATCGCGCCTTCAAGCTGCCGGCGGTCGAGTCGCCGCACCGGCTGCGCGAAGAAGAGGTCGGCCTCAGCCTGCCGCCGGCGCAGGCGAAAGCACTGAGGTCTGCCCTTGTCTGAACTCGCCTGGCACGGTGACCAGGCCGCCGGCCTGCGTCGTCTCTTCGGCAGCCGCGCGCCGCAGGTGGTGGCGTTCGCCTCCGGGCGAGAGGCCTGCGGCCGTACCACGCTGGTGGTGCAGACCGCCGCGGCGCTGGCGCAACAAGGGCAGGGCGTGGTCATCGTCGACGAGAATGGCGCACCCAACAATGCGGTCGCGGCCTTCGGCCTGACGGCGCGTTACGACCTGATGCACGCGGTGAGCGGCACCCGCGCGCTGCGCCAGGTCGAGCTGGCCGCGGCGCCGCTGGTGCGCATCGTTCCCGCGGCGCGCGCGGCGCGAGAGCTTGACCATCTCGATGCCGACACGCGGCTGCGGCTGGCCGATTGCCTCGAACAACTGCAGGAGGGTGCCGGCTTCGTCCTGATCGACTGCGCCAGCCGCCGCGGCGGCCACCTGTCGGCACTGGCGCGGGCTGCCCGCCACCTGGTTATCGTGGTGGCGGCACAGAGCAGTGCCATCACCCATGCCTACGCGCTGATCAAGCGCATCGCCCAGGATCGCATCCACGGCGGTTTCCAGATCGCCATCACACGGGCGCGCTCGCATGAAGAGGCGCGCGCCATTTTCGAGAATATGCGGCGGGTGGCCGCCGACCATCTCGGCGTGCGACTCGATTATCTGGGCGACGCCCGGGTGCCGGTGACCGAGCACCTGGCCGAGGCGCTGCGCAACCGGCTGCCGGCATTCGCCGACGATGGTGCCGATGTTCTGGGACTCGACGGCGGTACCGGGCTCTGGGGCGATTTGCACGAGCGGGGCCTGGCGGAAACGATGGTATAGTTGGCCGACGCCACAGCCCGCTCCGTGCACCTACCGTCGCGATGTACACGCCCCAGGGTTCGCCCGACAAGGACCAGCTGATCACGCAATATGCCCCCCTCGTCAAGCGCCTGGCCTTTCACCTGATGGCCAAGCTGCCGGCGAGCGTGCAGGTTGACGACTTGATCCAGAACGGCATGATCGGCCTGCTCGATGCGCTTGGCCGTTTCGAGGAAGGCCTCGGCGCACAATTCGAGACCTATGCCGTGCAGCGCATCCGCGGCGCCATGCTGGACGGACTGCGCGAGAACGACTGGTTGCCGCGCGGCGTGCGCCGCGAGATGCGCCGCGTCGAGGCGGCGATCCAGCAGCTCGAGCACCAGCTCGGACGCCAGCCCAACGAGCAGGAACTCTCCGAATCGCTCGGCATGCCGCTGCTCGAATACCAGAAGTTGCTGCAGGATGCGCGCGGCCACCAGCTGATCCATCTCGAGGACCTGACCTCCGACGACGAGGAAGGCTATCTCGAACGCCATGCCGCCGGGCCGTCGAGCGATCCGCTCGCCGTGCTGGAGGAGGCGAGCGTGCGCCAGGCGCTGGTCGCCGCCATCGCCGCCCTGCCCGAGCGCGAAAAAATGGTGATGGCGCTCTACTACGAGCAGGATCTCAACCTGCGCGAAATCGGCGAAGTGATGGGCGTCACCGAATCGCGCGTCTGCCAGCTGCACAGCCAGGCCGTGGCGCGGCTGCGCGCCGCCGTGGTCGTCGGCGACGAGGCGCCGGTGAAGAAACGCCGCGGCCGTCCGCCCAAAGTCAAGGAAATGGCCTGATGGCCCCCCACGCTCGCAAACCCGGCTTATGTCCCCGGCGTAGTCGGGGACGGTATCCCTCGAGGACGCTGCCCCCCACAGGGGGGCGGAGGCTTCCTTGGGGCGGCCCTACGGAAGCCTAATCCATGGACAAGATCAGCGTTTTCGGCCTCACGCTCGGCATCGCCACCATCCTGCTCGGCCAGGTGCTGGAAGGCGGCCATGTCGGCTCACTGGTATCAGCCGACGGCCTTCCTCATCGTGATCGGCGGTACGCTCGGCGCGGTGATGCTGGGCAGCCCGCTCAACGTCTTCATGTCGGGCATGCGCATGGTGCGCTGGGTGTTCTTCCCGCCGGTGACGGCGCCGGAGCAGCTGATCGCGCAGATCGCCAACTGGAGCCATCTCGCGCGCAAGGAAGGGCTGCTCTCGCTCGAGGTCCAGATCGCCTCGCTCAACGACCCATTCGCCATCAAGGGCCTGCAGCTGCTGGTCGACGGCGCCGAGCCCGACCGCCTGCGCGAAGTCCTCGAGGTCGATATCGCTTCCTACGAGGCCCAGCTCAAGCTTTCGGCCAAGGTGTGGGAGTCGGCCGGCGGCTATTCGCCGACCATCGGCATTCTCGGCGCGGTGATGGGCCTGATCCACGTCATGGAAAACCTGTCCGACCCGTCCAAGCTCGGCGCCGGCATCGCCGTCGCCTTCGTCGCCACCATCTACGGCGTCGGCGCGGCCAACCTGATCTTCCTGCCGATCGCCAAGAAGCTGATGGCCAACATCACGCGCCTGGTGGCCATGCGCGAGATGATGCTCGATGGCCTCGTCGGCATCGCCAACGGGGACAATCCACGGATCATCGAGAGCCGGCTGCAAGGCTACATCGTGTGACGCCCATGTCACACCACCGCCGCCGTCGCGCAGAGGATGAGCATGAGAATCACGAACGCTGGCTGGTGTCGTATGCCGACTTCATTACCCTGCTGTTCGCCTTTTTCGTCGTGATGTACGCGATTTCTCAGGTCAACGAAGGCAAGTATCGGGTGCTGTCCGACACCATGGCCTCGGCCTTCCGCTCCGTTCCCGGCAGCAGTTCGGGCGCACTTGTTCAAGTCAATCCCAACGCGCCCAGCCCGATGGCAATTCCGGTGCGCAAGAATCCGGCGCAACTCAAAACCGAGGAGACCAAGCGTCAGAACAAGGAAAAGATGCGCAACATGGCCAAGGAGCTCAAGGAGGCGCTGGGGCCGCTGGTGCAGGGTGGCCAGGTGCGGGTGACCGAGGGCGCCATGGGCATCACCATCGAGATCAATGCCAGCGTGCTGTTCGCCACGGGCGAGGCGCGGCTGGACGTGACGGCGGTACGCGCGCTGGCGGCGGTGGCGCAGATCCTTGCCCCCACGGAATTCCCGATCACCGTCGAGGGCCATACCGACAACGCGCCGATCAGCACGCCGCAGTTCCCCTCCAACTGGGAGCTTTCCGGCGCCCGCGCCGCCAGCGTGGTGCGGTTGTTCATCGACAGCGGCGTCGATCCCCGGCGCATGACTGCGCTCGGCTTCGCCGACCAGCGCCCCGTAGCCGACAATGCTTTGCCCGACGGCCGCAGCCGCAATCGCCGCGTGGCCATCAACATCGAGGCCAACGTGCCGGACAAGATCGTGGAAGTCCCGGTGGAGGGGACCGCGGCAAGGTAAAGCGGAGCTCGCCGCGGCTCAGGCGGAACCGAGCATGCGGCCGCTGCCGCCGCACTTGCCAGGGTTTGCCCGTCGGGTCCATAGGTCATCGCCCGCTCGGTTGCGCTCATCAGCGCGGCCAAAGCCTGCTGATTGTGCTGCAGGCGGGTGCCGATCAAATTGCCATTGAGTTCGTTGAGGTTTCTGGCTTCGACGGCCAATGGCAGCAGTTCCTGCCAGTTCTTCCTTGCCGTGGCGTCGTCCGGAATCGCGGCGAGCCAGGCATCCATGCCGGCTACGCCCGACCGGCAGCTTCGATGCCGCCAGGGCCGCCTCGCGGCGCTGGCTAAGTCGGTGAGGCGTGCCGCCAGCGCCGACTTTTTCTCGATCAGGGTGGCCAAGCCGTCGGCATCGCCTCCGACCAGGAGCGATTGTTCTGTCTTGAGCAAGTTCGACGAAGTCGCGCAAGGCGAGGAGTTCGTCGGCAAGGATGCCGGCAATCGGCTGGGCCGGCAGGGGAACGGATGCCACCTAGCGGCGCTGGCCCAGCATCTCGCGCACGCTCTGCAGCAGTCCGTCGGCAATGCGCTCGGGGTTGATGCTGAATCGACCTTCTGCGATGGCCTGCTTGATTTCGGCGATGCGGGCCGTATCGACGGGCGTATCTGCCGTCATTTCGGCGCCGATGACCTGCATCCGTGCCGAGAGAGAGGAAATGTCGACTCGCGCGGCACTGCCCGGTTCGGGCTGGCGCGGCGTGTTGCTGGCGGGTGCAGTTCGGTTGGCGGTAACCGAGGTAGCAACCGACTTGATTCCGCTATCGATCTTCACGGTGGAATTCCTTCTTCAATTTCCTGCGGGCCAACGCCCGGGTAGCTGACAACCTTATCGGCATCCTATCAGGAAACTTGAGCGCTCCGGCCCTGTTAATAACGGGCTGATTTCACTCGACTAATTCCATAAGAACCGGGGTGGGGCTAGTACTTCACCTCGACCATGCCGTCGGCGCGGGCAACGCCGCTCACCACCTGGCCATTGGCCAGGCGCACCTGGACGACTTGCCCTTCCACCGCCTTGGTGAGCGCACGCCCCTCGTTGGCAACGGAAAACCCGGCGCCCTTGGCGATGACCTTGACGCTCTGGTTCTGCTGCACGACCACCGGTTGCCGCAGCATGTCGCTCCGCAACGGCCGGCCGGCGGGCAGAGTCACGGCCAGGGTACGGCCGATCGCCTGGGTTGGATCAGTGAGGATTCCGCTTGGCATCTCCGACAGGTCGCCGGACTGGCGGGTCAGATCGGTTTCCTGCAGCAGCTGTCCCTGCGCCAGGGGACGGGCCGTAACGAGATAGTCGCCGCTCACTTTGATCTGAACGGGCACGAACATGCTCCAGCTGCCTTCGACCTGACAGCGCACCGAAACCTGGGTGTGGCCCCACGGGCGGGCGCCGGGTGGCATGGCGACTTGGAAGCTGGGGCAGGGTGCCAGCTGATTGTTCGGGTCGATGGCGCCGACACTGAAGCTCACCTGTCCCGGCAGCCCCTTGATCTGGGTGCGAAGAAAATTCTCGACCGCCCGTTTCACGGGGGCGGGATCCTGACGGGCGAAACCGCTGGCCGCCAATGTGGCACCGAGGAGCAGAAACAGCAGGCGAACAATGTACATGGGTGGATTCAAGCACGAGGCAGGCAACCTCAGCAAGCCGCGTGCCGTCGATCCCGCGCGCCACGCCAGCGCAGCCGGCAAGTTTTGCCGAGCACGGAGCCGCTTGCCGGCAACGGTGCGGATCAAGTGGGGGAAAGCCAGCCAATTCGCGGCCTGTTGGTGAAATGCAGGAGGCTGGCACGGCACGTGCATTACGGCGGTACCTGCAACAACTTTAGGCTACTCCGGCAACCATGATCGACCGCATCGACCGCGACATCGGCTTCCAGCGTAACGCGCTCAACCTGCGCAGCTACCGCCAGGAACTGCTGGCATCGAACATCGCCAACGCCGACACGCCGAACTACAAGGCGCGCGACATCGATTTCAAGTCGGCACTCACCGCTGCCCAGTCCGGCAGGAGCGAGGGGGACCTTGCCCTGGCGCGCACCCAGCGGGGACACCAGCCCGGCCTCGGTGGCACCAATCCCTACGGCGCCGCGCTGCGCTACCGCAGTGAATACCAGGGCGCGGTGGACGGCAACACCGTGAACATGGACATCGAACGCGCCGCCTTCGCCGAAAACGCCATGCAGTTCGAAGCGGTGCTGACCTTCATCAACAGCCGCTTCAAGACGCTCGCCAGCGCCATCCAGGGCCAATAAGGGAGACGCCAAGCCATGAGCGCCATGAACATGTTCTACATCGCCGGCTCCGCGCTGACCGCGCAGTCCGCCCGGCTCAACGCCGTGGCGAGCAACCTCGCCAATGCCGACAGTGTCGTCGGCGCCGACGGCCAGCCCTACCGCGCCAAGCAGGTAGTGTTCAAGGCCACGGCGGTCGAGGGCGGAGGACTCGGCGTGCGCGTGACGCAGGTGGTCGACAGCGCCGCGCCGCTGCGCATGCAGTACGACCCGGGCAATCCGGCCGCCAACGCGTTGGGTTATGTGGCGATGCCCAACGTCAATGTGGTCGACGAGATGGTGAACATGATCTCCGCCTCGCGGGCCTACCAGAACAATGCCGAAGTCATGAACACCGCCAAGGCGCTGGCGCAGAAGACGCTGGCAATCGGACAGTAAGGAGCAGACATGGCCGCCACAAACGTCGTCAGCAATTCCGCCCAGTCGATCTACGACTCCCTCGCCAAGCGCGCCGACAGCAAGTCGACCACCCTCGACGATGCACAGAACCGCTTCCTGACGCTGCTGACCACGCAGCTCAAGAATCAGGATCCGCTCAACCCCCTCGACAACGCCCAGGTTACTTCGCAACTGGCGCAGATCAGCACCGTCGATGGCATCGAGCGCCTCAACGCCACTTTGCAGAAGATGCTTGCCGGCACCAACGACGCCCAGGCCATGCAGGCGGCGTCACTGGTCGGGCGCGGCGTGCTGGTTCCCGGCTCCTCGCTGCAGCTGATGCAGGGCAAGGCTATCGGCGGGATCGAACTCGGCGGTTCGGCCGACGACGTCAGCATTGCCATCAAGAGTCCGAGCGGCCTGGTGCTGCGCACCCTGAACCTCGGTGCGCTGCCGGCCGGTACCCATGGCTTTACCTGGGATGGCACGACCGACAATGGCACGCCGGCCGTCGATGGTAACTACAGCGTGAGCATCACTGCCAAGCGCGGCGGGGAAAAGGTGACGGCGAGCGCCCTGGCGCTGGGCGGGGTATCGAGCATCACCCGCGCCGGGCAGGGCATGACGATCAATGTGGGTTCGCTGGGCTCCTTCAGCCTGGCGGACATCAAGGAAATCCTCTGACGGAATAACAGGAGAAGACAATGGGCTTTCAACAAGGACTGAGCGGACTCAATTCATCGGCCAAGGCGCTCGACTCGGTCGGCAACAACATTGCGAACTCCGGCACCGTCGGCTTCAAGTCGGCCACCACGGCCTTCGCCGACGTCTTCGCCGCTTCGCTCGGCGGCGGCGGCCAGATCGGCATCGGCGTCCAGATTGCCGCGATCAACCAGCAGTTCACCCAGGGCAACATCACGGTGACCAACAACCCGCTGGACCTTGCCATCAACGGCCAGGGTTTCTACCGCATGAACAACAACGGTGCGATCACCTGGACGCGCAACGGCCAGTTCAACCTCGACAAGGATGGCTACGTCGTCAATGCCAGCGGCTACCGCCTGACTGGTTATCTTGCCAACGCGAACAATATCATCGTGCCGTCGACGCCGTCCGACATCTTCATCAATACCGCCGACCTGCAGCCGGTACCCACCGGTGGCAGCCCCGGTGCGACCGGGCTCGAGATCGGCCTCAACCTCGATTCGCGGAGATACGGTGCTTCGCCGCGGCCCTGCGATTCGTGCAATCGAATCCGACGACCTACAACAGCTCGACTTCGGCGACCGTTTACGACTCGCTCGGCAATCCTCATCTGCTGTCGCTGTATTTCCGAAAGACCGCTGCGAATACCTGGAATCTCTACACGAACATCGATGGCAACTGGTGCCGCGACTCACGAGCTGGGCCAACGCCAGTGACCTTCAACTCCAGCTGGCGCGCTGACCGCGCCGGCGACTGCGCATCATTCCCCAATCACTGACGGTACTACGACAGGTGCACGTGTCGCCGCTGGTCTTCAACCTCAACCTGACCGGCTCGACCCAGTACGGCAACATCTTCGGCGTCAATAGCATCTCGTCAGGACGGCTACACGTCGGGACGTCTCGCCGGCCTCAGCGTCGCCTCCGACGGCACCGTCCAGGGCCGCTACAGCAACGGCCAGACGCGCGACCTCGCCCAGGTGGTGCTCGGCAACTTCACCAATCCCAACGGCCTGAGCCTCGCTCGGCAACAACCAGTGGGCGGAGACGGCCGATTCCGGCCAGCCGCTGATCGGCGCGCCCGGTTCCGGCTCGCTCGGCGTGATCCAGTCGGCGGCGGTGGAGGAATCCAACGTTGACCTGACCAAGGAGCTGGTGGACATGATCACCCAGCAGCGCGCCTACCAGGCCAATGCGCAGACCATCAAGACGCAGGACCAGATCCTGCAGACCTTGGTGAACCTCCGTTAAGAGAAATCGGCGCTAGCGACACGGCAGCAGGGGAGATGACATGGATCGGCTGATCTACACCGCGATGACCGGCGCCAGCCAGACGCTGGGGCGGCAGGCGGCTGTCGCCCACAACCTGGCCAACGTCACCTCCAGCGGCTACAAGGCGGAGGAGCATCGCCTGCGCGCGGTGCAGGTGCAGACGCACAATGCCAACCCGAGCGCCTTGCCGACGCGCGCCTTCGCCGTCGACGCCAGTACCCATACCGACTTCTCGCCGGGGCCGATCAACTTCACCGGCCGCACGCTCGATATCGCGGTGCAGGGCAAGGGCTGGATGGCGCTGGCCATGCCCGATGGCAGCGAGGCCTACACGCGCAACGGCAGCTTCGAACTGGACGTCAATGGTGTACTGCAGACACGCACCGGCATCCCGGTGCAGGGTGATGGCGGCTCGATCACCATCCCGCCCGACGTCAAAATCTCCATCGGCGGCGACGGCACGGTATCGGTGGTGCCTGAGACCGGCGCCCAGAACACCGTCAACACCATCGGCCGCATCAAGCTGGTAAATCCCGACGAGACCGGGTTGATTCGTGGCCCTGACGGCCTGTTCCGCCTGCCCGGCGGCGAAGTCGCCGCGGTCGACGAGCGAACCCGGATCGCGCCCGGCTATCTGGAGAACAGCAACGTGAATCCGGCCGAGCAGATGGTCACCATGATCTCCCTGGCCCGCCAGTTCGACATGCAGATAAAGATGGTCACGAACGCGGAAGCCAATGACCGCGCTGCCACCCAGATACTTTCACCACGTTAAGACCAACTAGGAGTCGCGCATGATCCGCTCGCTCTGGATTGCCAAGACCGGCCTCGACGCCCAGCAGACCAACCTGGATGTCATTTCCAACAACCTCGCCAACGTCAGCACCAACGGCTACAAGCGGGCGCGTGCGGTATTCGAGGATCTGCTCTACCAGACCATCCGCCAGCCCGGCGCCGCCTCGTCGCAGCAGACCACCATTCCCTCGGGACTGATGATCGGCACCGGCGTGCGGCCGATTTCCACCGAGCGCATCTTCACCCAGGGCAGCCTGCAGCGCACGGAAAACCCGCTCGATCTCGCCATCAATGGCCAGGGTTTCTTCCAGATCCAGATGCCGGACGGTACGCTGGCCTACTCCCGCGACGGCGCCTTCCAGCGCGACTCCACCGGCCAGATCGTGACGTCGAGCGGCTACCCGCTGTCGCCGGCGATCACCATTCCCGGCGATGCCATTTCAGTTACCGTGACCCGCGACGGCATCGTCGAGATCACCCAGCCCGGCAACGCCACGCCGACGCAGGTCGGCAACATCCAGCTCGCCTCCTTCGTCAATCCGGGCGGCCTGCAGAGCATGGGCGAGAACCTGTTCATCGAGACCGGATCTTCCGGCACGCCGACGCCCAACACCCCGGGCACCAACGGCACCGGCCTGCTCAACCAGGGCTACGTCGAGACCTCCAACGTCAACGTGGCCGAGGAGCTGGTGACCATGATCCAGACGCAGCGCGCCTATGAAATGAATTCGAAGGCGGTTACCACCTCTGATCAGATGCTCGCCCGCCTCGTCCAGATGTAATCATCGCCACCATGAACCGACAGCTCCTCCTTCTCGGCGCCGCCCTGCTGGCCACCGGTTGCGTCACCACGACGCCGCCCACCGCCGTGCACCAGCCGATGACGGCACGGCCGGAGCCGCGCAACATGGCGCAGTACAACAACGGCGCCATCTACAACGTCGCCAGCGCGCGGCCGCTGTTCGAGGATCGCCGTGCCCGCTTCGTCGGCGACACCATCACCATCAACATCGCCGAAAAGACCCAGGCCGCGAAGAAGTCCGACACCAAGGCCGAGCGCACGCACGACCAGAGCATGTCGATTCCGAACATGGTCAACCTGCCGTTCAAGAGCGTGCTCGGCGCCACGCTCGGCGCCAACAGCGACACCAAGTTCGACAGCACGGGCGAGAACACCTCGAGCAACAACTTCACCGGCGTCATCACCGTGACGGTGATCGAGGTCATGCCCAACGGCAACCTGCTGGTCTCGGGCGAGAAGCAGATCGGCCTCAAGGAGGGCGAGGAGTTCATCCGCTTCTCCGGCGTGGTCAACCCGAACACCATCACGGCCGCCAACACCGTGGTATCGACGCAGGTGGCGGATGCCCGCATCGAGTTCAAGGCCAACGGTTTCATCGATTCGGCGCAGGTCATGGGCTGGCTGGCCCGATTCTTCCTGACTTTCCTGCCGTTCTGACGAAAGGGCGACCAAGATGGGCGTGAGTCGTACCCACAAGATCCTGATCGCGGTGCTGTGGCTGTTGGCCTCCCTGCTGGTCATGGACAGCGCGCGCGCCGAGCGCCTCAAGGATCTGGCGTCCATCTCCGGTGTGCGCAACAACCAGCTGGTCGGCTACGGCATCGTCGTCGGCCTCGACGGCTATGGCGACCAGACGACGCAGACGCCGTTCACGGTGCAGAGCATCATCAACATGCTCTCCAACATGGGCATCAATTTGCCCCCCGGCCAGTCGCTGCAGCTGAAGAACGTCGCCGCGGTGATGGTGACCGCGACGTTGCCGCCATTCGCGCGCCCCGGCCAGCAGATCGACGTGACCGTCGCCTCCATCGGCAACGCCAAGGGCATCAAGGGCGGCACGCTGGTGATGGCACCACTGAAAGGCGCCGATGGCGCCGTCTATGCGATGGCACAGGGCCATGTGGTGACCTCCGGTGCCGGTGCGGCGGGCGGCGGCTCCAGGGTGAAGATCAACCAGCTCGCCGTTGGCCGCATACCGGGCGGCGCGACGGTCGAACGCGAAGTGAAGACCCCGGTCGGTCAGGGCGAATTCGTCCACTTCGATCTCAACGATACCAACTTCGGTACGGCGCGTCGCGTGACGGCGGCCATCAACAGCGCCCTCGGCGTCGGCACGGCCACTGCGGTGGATGCACGGCAGATCCGCGTCAAGGCGCCCCTCAATGCCGACGAGCGCGTGGCCTTCCTCGGCCGCCTCGAGGAGATCGAAGTCATGCCGGGCCAGACCGCCGCCAAGGTGATCTTCGATTCCCGCAATGGCGCGGTCGTGATGAACCAGGCGGTGACACTCGAAAACTGCGCGGTTTCGCACGGCAATCTGTCGGTTGCGGTGACGGCCGAAGGGGCGGGCATCGGTTCGACGACCGCCATCGACATCAGGCAGGAAGGCGGAGCAATTGCCAACGTCAAGACCGGGGCGAATCTTGCCGACGTCGTCAAGGCCCTCAATGCCCTGGGCGCCAGTCCGACAGACCTGATGACGATCCTGCAGGCGATGAAGGCTGCAGGAGCGATCCGCGCGGAGCTGGAGATCATCTGATCTCGGCAGAAATTGCCGGCCTGATCCTCCATTCGCTGCCTGTTACTGGATGCGAAGCTTGATGCCGCCATGAATCCGAGCGCCGCCGTCCCCTCCGTCTTCGACCTGCAGAGCCTGTCGGCCCTGAAAAAGGGTGTCAAGGATGCCGATCCCAAGGCGCTCAAGGCCGCCGCCCAGCAGTTCGAGGCGCTGTTCCTGCAGATGGTCCTGAAGTCCATGCGTGACGCCACGCCGCGCGAGGGCATGTTCGACTCCGAGCAGAGCCGCCTTTACGAATCCCTGCTCGACCAGCAGTTGGCGCAGGTTATGGCCGCCCGGGGCAGCACCGGCCTGGCCGCAGTGATCGAAAAGCAGCTGGCGCGCTCCGCCGCCGGCCCCGATGCCCTGCCGGACAAGCCCATGGGCGCGCTGCCCTTGGTGCCCGAGGCCAGGCCGCACTCGCTGGTGCCCGCGCCGACAAGGGTTTGCCCTTGGCGCCCACCGACAAGCCCGGCGGTTTCAAGCTTGAGGGTGTGCCCTATGTACCAGGGGCGTCGGGCGCCATGCCCGCTGCGCCCGCAGCCAGTGTCCAGGGTGTCGCCGAGGCAGCGGTTCCACCCGGCGCCCGCGACTTCGTCTCCCGGGTCTGGCCGCATGCAATCGAAGTCAGCCGCGCCACCGGCATACCCGCGCACTTCATGGTTGCCCAGGCCGCGCTGGAAACCGGCTGGGGCAAGTCCGAGCCGCGCCTCGCCGATGGCCGGCCCAGCTTCAACCTGTTCGGCCTCAAGGCCGGCCGCTCGTGGTCGGGCGCCGTGGCCGAGGCGCAGACCACCGAGTTCGTCGATGGCGCCGCCCAGCGCCAGACAGAGCGTTTCCGCGCCTACGGCTCCTATGCCGAGGCCTTCCGCGACTACGCCAGCCTGCTGCTGTCATCAAAGCGCTACGCCGGCGTGGTCGGCACGCAGGATGCAGCGGCCTTCGCCCGCGGCCTGCAACAGGCCGGCTATGCCACCGATCCCATGTACGCCGCCAAGCTCGAACGCATCATCGGCGGCAATACCCTCCGCACCGCACTCGCTAGCTAGGCCTCTGGCACGGCCGTTGCTCATTTCCCGGTAACCCCTCAATGGTCGGCATTTATTGCCGATATTGATAACGTTACACGGAGCGAACATGGCCAGCGGAATCTTGAATGTCGGTGTCAGTGGTCTCAATGCGGCCCAGGCGGGCGTGCTCACGACCAGTCATAACATCGCCAATGCCTCGACCGAGGGCTTTTCGCGGCAGCGGATCGTCCAGAGCACCAACACGCCGATGTTCACCGGTGCCGGCTTCCTCGGCCAGGGTACCAACGTCTCGACCGTAGAACGCATCTACAACAAGTTCCTCACCGGCCAGGTGCTGTCGGCGCAGACCGGCGCCGCCGAGATGGATAGTTACCTCGCCGAAATCCAGCAGATCGACAATCTGCTGGCGGATCCGAATGCCGGTCTGAGTCCGGCACTCTCGGACTTCTTCAAGGGGGTGCAGGAGGTCGCGGCCAATCCGTCGTCGATTCCGGCGCGCCAGGCCATGCTTTCGGCGAGCCAGGCGCTGGTGGGGCGCTTCCAGTCGATCGACCAGCGCCTGCGCGAGATCCGTGACGGGGTCAACAGCCAGATCACCAGCGAGGTCTCGCTGATCAACTCCTACGCGCAGCAGATCGCCGACGTCAACCAGCGCATCATCGTGGCCCAGGCCGCCGGGCCGAACCAGCCGGCCAACGACCTGCTCGACCAGCGCGACCAGTTGATAGCCGATCTCAACAAGGAAATTCGCGTCACCACGCTGCTGCAGAGCGATGGCACCTACAGCGTCTTCATCGGCAACGGCCAGCCGCTGGTGGTGGGTACGCTCAACTACACCATGCAGGCGGTCCCGGCTCCCGACGACCCGGAGCGCACCATCGTCGCGCTGACTTCGCCGACAGGTTCGACGGTCAATATTCCCGAATCGATGTTGAGTGGTGGCAAGCTTGGCGGATTGATCGCCTTCCGCAGCGAATCTCTCGACCCGGTGCAAAACGGTCTCGGCCGCATCGCGCTGACGCTGGCGCAGAATTTCAATGACCAGCATCGGCTGGGCCAGGATCTCACCGGCGCGCTCGGTGGCAATTATTTCGACATGAGCCTGATGGGGCCGACGGTGCGGGCGAGCTCCGCGAATACCGGCACCGGCACCGCGACCACGACCATCGTCACGGCGAACATAGGCAGCCTCACTACCAGTGATTACCGCCTGGTCTACAACGGCGGTGTCAACTACACGCTGACCCGCCTGTCGGATAACGCGGTTCTGGTGAACGCGGCACCCTTGCCTGCGAGCATCGACGGCCTCGCCATCACAATCGGGGGGGTACCGGTCGCCGGCGACAGCTTCCTGATCGAACCCACCCGCAATGGCGCCGGCAACATGGCGATGGCGGTCGTCGACCCCCGCAACATCGCTGCGGCAGCGCCGATTCGCACAGCGGCAGCCCTGACCAATAGCGGCACGGCGACAGTCAGCCCCGGCACGGTGAATGCACCGCCACCGCCCAACGCCAACCTGACGCAGACGGTGACAATCACCTTCGACAATCCGCCGAGCACCTTCGACGTCAATGGTACCGGCACCGGCAACCCGACCAACGTGGTCTATGCTTCGGGCGGCAACATTACCTACAACGGCTGGACTATCCAGATCACGGGAACCCCGGCCGCCGGCGACACATTCACGGTAGCCATCAATTCCAACGGCGTCGCCGACAATCGCAACGCGATGCTGCTCGGCGCGCTACAGACGGCAACGCCGATGGTCGGCGGCACGGCGAGTTACCAGTCAGCCTATTCACAGATCGTCAGCCAGGTCGGCAACAAGACGCGCCAGGTCGAGGTGACGGGCAAGGCCCAGCAAAATCTGGCCGATCAAGCGCAGAACGCGGTGGAGCAGACCTCCGGCGTAAATCTCGACGAGGAAGCAGCGAATCTGCTGCGCTACCAGCAGGCCTACCAGGCTTCGGCCAAGATGATCGACATTGCGGGCCGGCTCTTCGACGAAATCCTCGCCCTCGGTCGCTAACGGAGATATCTCATGATCAGAGTCAGCACCGGCATGATCTTCGACGCGGGCGTCACCGCCATGAACACGCAGACCGCGTCCCTGCTGCATCTGCAGCAGCAGGTGGCGACCGGGCGGCGCATCCTGACCCCGGCCGACGATCCGGTGGCGGCGGCGCGAGCACTCGAAGTCACTCAGGCGCAGGACGTGACCAAGCAATACTCGACCAACCACGACAACGCCAAATCCGCGCTCGGCTTGGAAGAGACCCAGCTGACCAGCGTCAACGACATGATGGCGCGACTCAAGGAGCTGACGGTGCAGGCCGGCAACGCCAGCCTTTCGGCCAGCGACCGGCGCAGCGTGGCGCTCGAACTGCGCGCACGATTCGAGGAATTGATCGGCATCGCCAATGCAACCGATGGCACCGGGCAATACCTCTTCGCCGGCTACATGGGCAGCACCAAGCCGTTCGGCGCGTCCATCGATGCCATGGTGCAGAACACTGCGCTGGAAGTCACGTACAGCGGCGACAACGGTCAGCGTAAGCTGCAAGTCTCGCCGACGCGCTTTCTCGAGATCAGCGACGCCGGTAACGACGTCTTCATGCGCATCCGCAACGGCAACGGCTACTTTGCCACCGACTACGCGACTGCGAACACGGGAACGGCGACGATCGATGCCGGCAACGTCACAAACACGGCGGCGTGGAACGCGCTGGCCAACAAGAACTACCGAATCGACTTCACCGTCGACAATTCGGTGACGCCAGCGGTGACACGCTACGACATTGTCAATACCGCTACTAGCATTTCGCTGCTTACCGGCGGTGCGGCGCCGGCGGCACTGGCCAACCAGCGCATTTATCAGCCCAACCAGCCGATCCTCCTGCAGAGCCAAGGTGTCGAGCCGGCATTCGACCTCGGCGCCTCGGTGACCATCAGCGGCGATCCGGCAACCAACGATAGCTTCACTATTGCGCCGAGCACCAGCCAGAGCATCTTCCGCACCCTCGCTGACCTGATCCGCAATCTGGAGATCGGTCCGACCGGCGCGGGGACCAATGCGAAATACTCGAACGAAATCGGCTTTGCGCTGACAGAACTTCGACCAGGCCAACGACAACATTCTCAAGGTGCGGGCGGCGATCGGCTCGCGTCTCAACGAAGTCGATTCTCTGGCGAACGTAAACGCGGACCTGCAGCTGCAATACCAGCAAACGTTGTCGACCCTTCAGGACCTCGACTACGCCAAGGCCATTTCCGACCTGACGCGCAAGCAGACCGATCTCGAGGCGGCGCAGAAATCCTTCATGCGCGTCTCGCAGTTGTCACTGTTCAACTACCTATAAAGGGAAACTTGGTATGCGAACCCGCGCGATTACGCTTGCAGCCACCGCTCTACTGCTTGCGGCGGGCTGCACCACGACCCATGATGGGCCGAATGGGGCCGCCGTCCATCACCTCGATTACACGAAGTACACCCCAATGATCGATATGACCAACGCGCTGCCGCCGCAGATTCCCTACGCCGGTTCGCTGATTCCCGACACCACCCTGCAGATCACGCCAGCGTTCGGCATCACCCTCGAGAAGCTGGTGTTCTGGGGTGCCTTCGCCGCCACCGCCTACCTGATCCTCGATCCGCTCGCGCCCAACTGGAGCATCGAGCAGGCGGCATTCCCCGGCTATCACGTTCGGCTTTCCCTCCAGATGAAGCGCTACTACTCGGGAGGGGCAGGCGAAGCCCGCCAGGTCTTCCACCGTCGCGCCAAACAGCTCGTGCGTGATTACGGCTTCGAGGGCTACCAGGTGGTCGAATACAGCGAAGGACTCGATTCCTCGGTGATCGGCTCGAAGCGTGTGGCCGAGGGCGTGATCGTCCTGCAGAAGAAGATAGGCTAGGTGCCCGCGCTGGCGCGCATCACCGCGCGCATCAGCTGGAAGCCCTGGCTGAAGATGGCCTCGAGCGCGGCGCCGAAATAGGGCAGCGACAGCCCGATGACGACGAATCCCGCGACTATGGTCACGGGGAAGCCCACCGCGAACAGGTTGAGCTGCGGCGCCACCCGGGAGAGCACGCCCATGGCGATGTTGGCGATCAGCAGCGCAGCGACCAGCGGCAACGAGATCAGCACGCCGGCGACGAAGATCATCGCTGCGCCGGCCACCATCTTGCCCAGCCCTGCCGCATGGAAGGGCGCGGCCGACACCGGCCAGAGGGTAAAGCTTTCCGCCAGCAGGTCGAGCAGCAGCAGATGGCCGTTCATGGCGAGGAAGATAAGCGTTGCAAGCAGACCGAAGAATTCCGTGATCACGGGGGTCTGCGCCGTGTTCTGCGGGTCGTAGAACACGGCGAACGACAGGCCCATCTGCAGGCCGATCATTTCACCGGCGATGTCGACCGCGGCGAACGCGATGCGCAGGGCGAATCCCATCAGGATGCCGATGAGCATCTGCTGCGCGAGAATGGCGAGACCGACCCAGGAGCCGGCGGGGACCACGGGCATCGGCGGCAATGCGGGGACCAGCGCGATCGCAATGGCGAGTCCCGTCATCAAGCGCACCCGCCGCGGCATCGCTGCATTGTTGAACACCGGCGCGCTGCCCAACAGGCCAAGAATGCGGGACAGCGGGAAGAGAAACGCGACGATCCAGGCGTCGAGCTGGGCGCTGGTGACGGTGATCATGCGCAGCTGGGTTTAGCCGATCAGGCTGGGAATCGACTCGAACAACCGCCGGATGTAGTCGGTCATTACCGAGATCATCCACGGCCCGGCGAGGACGAGGGTGACGAAGATCATGATCAGCTTGGGCACGAAGGACAGCGTGGCCTCGTTGATCTGCGTCGCGGCCTGGAAGATGCTGATCAGCAGGCCGGTGACCAGCGCAGCGATGAACAGCGGGGCCGAGACCAGCAATAGCACTTCGATGGCCTGGCGGCCGATGTCGATGACGGTTGATGGCGTCATGAAATAACCCTTATCCGAAGCTCGCGACCAGCGAGCCGATGATCAGGTTCCAGCCATCGACCAGCACGAACAGCATGATCTTGAACGGCAGGGCGACGATCACCGGCGACATCATCATCATGCCCATCGACATCAGCACCGAAGCCACCACCATGTCGATGATGAGGAAGGGGATGAAGACGATGAAGCCGATCTGGAAGGCGGTCTTGAGTTCGGAAGTGACGAAGGCCGGGATCAGCACGCGCATCGGGATGTCCTCGACCTTGGCCGGCCGCTGTTGCTTGGCGATGCGGGTGAACAGCTGCGAGGTCGGCATCGCGCACCTGCTTCAGCATGAAAGCGCGCAACGGCACGGCGCCGCGGTCGAGCGCTTCGGAGAAGTTGATCTTGTTCTCGGCCAGCGGCAGGTAGGCGTCGCTGTAGATCCTGTCGCCCACCGGCGCCATGATGAAGAAGGTCAGAAACAGGGCGAGGCCGACCAGCACCTGGTTGGGTGGCGAGGTCTGGGTGCCGAGTGCGTGGCGCAGCAGCGAGAGCACGATGATGATGCGGGTGAAGCTGGTCATCATCAGGATGATGGCCGGCAGGAAGGTGAGGCTGGTGAGCAGCAGCAGGGTCTGGATCGACAGCGACCACTGGGTGCCGCCCCCTGGCGCCGGAGCACTGGTGACTGCCGGCAGGGCCTGGGCAAAGGCGTCCGGCGCCAGCGTCAGGCCAAGCGCCAGCAGGGGCAGCAGGAACCGTGGCCTAGCGAACATTCTTGCGCTCGATGACCTGCTTGAGCCAGCCGGGGAAGTCCCTGGAGTCGGTGGCCGGCGGTTGCGGCAGTGCCTGGCGCGGAACTTCCGCCAATGCCGTTACGCGGCCCGGCGCGACACCGAGCACCAGCCAGGTCGTGCCGACTTCGAGCACGACGACGCGCTCGCGCGTGCCCACGGCCGTGGCGGCGACGACCTTCATCAACCCGCCGGCGCCGCCGCGCGGCGCGGACAGCCGCTTGAGCAGCCACAGGCTGCCGCCGAGCAGGGCGAACACCAGCAGCAGGCTGAAGACCAGTTGCAGCGCGCTGCCGCCGAGGTCGGCGGTCGGCGATGCCTGCGCAAAAGTCGGCGCTGGCGATACGGTGATCGTCAGGGCGGTCAGCAGGGCGGGAAACGACGGACGGGACATGGGCGGCGCTCGATGGGTGGCGCGCCCAGCATAAGACGGCGGCCCCGCCGGAAATGGCGAAGCACACCGGAAAAGGCGGGACTTTTCGGGGCTTAGCGGTTCAGCTTCTTCATCCGCTCCTGCGGCGTGATGATGTCGGTGAGGCGGATGCCGAACTTGTCATTCACCACCACGACCTCGCCCTGCGCGATCAGGGTGCCATTGACCAGCACGTCCATCGGCTCGCCCGCCAGGCCGTCGAGCTCGACCACCGAGCCGTGGGCCAGTTGCAGCAGGTTGCGGATGGAAATCTTGGTCCGTCCCAGTTCCACGGTCGAGGGGGACCGGAATGTCGAGAATCATGTCGAAGCCCTGCGGCGTCGTCGCGCTGTCGGCGCTGCCGGAAAGCTGCTCGAAAATCTGCGCCGGCTGCGCGGCCGCGGCCGGTGCCGCCTCCGCCACCGCCTGTTCGCTCATCGCGGCGGCCCAATCGTCTTCGGAAATCTGGCCTTCTTCGGCCTGGTCGGTTTCGCTCATCGGCGGCTCCTACTGCTGTGCGTCGTCCAATGCCAGGAAGCGCTCGATCTTGAGTGCGACCTGACTGTTCTGCAATCCGTAGCGGCAATCCATCACCGGCACGCCATCGACCTTCGCCTGCACGTGGTCGCCGATGTCGATCGGAATGACGTCGCCGACCTTGAAATTGACCACCTGCCCCAGCGTCACCAGTGTCTCGGCGAGCGGCACGCGCAGCTCGACCTCGGCCATCTTGAGGTTGCGCGTCAGCGTCGTCGTCCACCGCTTGTCCGACGAGACCTGCTCGCTGTGCATGGTGCTGTAGAGCACGTCGCGGATCGGCTCGATCATCGAGTAGGGCAGGCAGATGTGCATCTCGGCCGAGTTGCCCGACAGCTCCAGGGTGAACGTCACCGCCATCACGATTTCGGACGGTGTCGCGATGTTGGCGAACTGGGTGTTCATTTCCGAGCGCACGTACTCGAAAGTGACCGGATACACCGGCTTCCAGGACTTCTCGTATTCGGCGAAGACGACATTGAGCAGGCCCTGGATGATGCGCTGCTCGGTGGCCGTGAAGTCGCGACCCTCGACCCGGGTGTGGAAGCGGCCGTCGCCGCCGAACAGGTTGTCGACGACGAGGAAGACCAGGTTGGGATCGAAGATGACCAGCGCGGTGCCGCGCAGCGGCTTGACCTGGACCAGATTGAGGTTGGTCGGCACCACCAGGTTGCGGATGAACTCGCTGTATTTCTGCACGCGGATCGGGCCGACGGAAATCTCGGCGCTGCGGTGCATGTAATTGAACAGGCCGATGCGAAAGAGCCGGGCGAAGCGCTCGTTGATGAGCTCCATCGTCGGCATGCGGCCGCGGACGATGCGCTCCTGCCGGCCGAGGTCGTAGTTCTTGACGCCCCCGGTATCATCTTCTGGCCGGCGCTTCGTCGGCCTCCCCGGTGACGCCCTTGAGCAGGGCGTCGACCTCTTCCTGGGAGAGAAATTCCTGGCTCATGCCGATTTACTGGACGATGAAGGAGGTGAACAGCACGGCCTGCACCGAGTCCTCGGGATCGGCGTCGTCGGGGAAGCTGGCGGGTACGTCGGCCGCCGGTTTCTTCTTGCCCTTGCCGGTTTCCTTGGGGCCGTCGATGATGCGATTGATGGCGACGCGGATCTCGTTCGAAAGTTGCTGCACGCCCTGGGCGCTCGCGACGTCCGCCGACTTCTTCGAGGACAGGATCAGCAGCACGCGGTGGCGAATCTCCGGCGTGTATTGCTTGATCTTGTCGCCGAGCGGGGCGTCGAGCACGCGTAATTCGGGTGTCGTCTGCAGGTAGGACTCGCCTGCTTCGGACTGCAACTTGACGGTGAAGGGGTCGAGCTTGACGAAGACAGGGGGCTCCTCCTTGCCGTCCTTCTTCGCTTTCTTCGCCTTCTGCACCTTGGCCGGCGCCTCTTCGCCGTCGGCGGCCGCCTCGTCGGCGTGATCGCCCTTCTTCATCAGGAAGAAGGCGGCACCGCCGCCGCCCAGCACGAGCACCACGACGCCGATGATGATGAAGAGCAGCAGCTTCTTCTTCGGTTTCGGCGCCTCGGCGGCGCCTTCCGCGGCCTCGGCCTTTTTCGCGTCTGCCATTCAGTGTTCTCCGATCCTAATGTCCAGTCTCATGCCGAAATCATGCAAAGACGTCGATCATCCCGCGACCGCTGCTGACCCAGGTTGTCTGCGCGTTGGCCGAAAATCCAGACGGCATGCCACGGCTGTCCTGGCCGGCAGCCAAGACATTGCCGCGATTATCCCTGTTTTCGTCGCGTGCTGGCGACTGCTGCGGCGATTCGGAACCGACCTGCGCCTGGCCGAGGGTGATGCCGGACTCGAGCAGCACTTCGCGCAGGCGCGGCAGTGCGTTCTCGATCGCGTCGCGCACGCTGGCGCTGGCAGAGGTGAAAATCGCCGTTGCCTGCTCGCCCTGCACCGAGAGCGATACCTCGATGCGCCCCAGCTGCGGCGGCGTCAGGATCAGGTCGGCGCGCTGCTCCTGTTTGCCGACCATCCAGGCCAGACGATTGGCGAACTCGCCGTCCCATTGCCGGCTGCCGACCGGAGCCTCGATGCGCACGGCCTGTTCGGCGGCACGCGATGCACTGGCTTGGACCTGGGCCTGTGACAGCGCCTCGGCACGGGTACCCGCGCTGTCGGTCGCGACCGCGGTCAGCGCTTCCTCGGCCTTTCCCGCCGCCATGGCGGTGCCGCTCGCCCTGCTGGAATCGGCCGCCGCGGCAAGAATTGCCGTCGCAGAGGCGGTGCCTGTTGCCGCCGACCGCTCACGCGGCGTGGCGCCAGCGCCGACTTCCTGCTGCGTCTGCTGCGGCTGGATGCCGAGCGCGGGCAGGGCGAGCGGAACCTGGGCGGCAGGGTCGGCACCAGGGAACTGCGGCGCTTCGGTGTCAGGTAAATCTTGGGCCAGCAGAGCCGCCGGCCCTTCTGCTGGGGCCTGCAGTTCACTGCCGGGCGTGGCCACCAGCCCCAGCCCCAGCATCAGCGCAAGCGTGGCGTCCGCAGGTGCGTCCGCCGCCGACTCCGCGGCGGGGAGCCCCACGAATTCGGGAACCGGCAGCAGGATCTGGGCGGCCAGTTGTTCCTGCAGCATGGTGGCGAAGGGTGACCCCGGCATGCCATCACCGGCGGCATCGGGCGCCACGGCGGCTTTGCCGGAAGCGGCCGCAGTGACTGCCGGTGCGGGGGCTGAGGGTGCAAAGGCAAGATTGGGCATGGTCGGATCCTGTTCAGGGCGTGACTTGTCGGTCACTCCAATGCAAGGCCCATGCCTAATCGGTTTCCTTCTGGCTGGCGGCTCTTGACGAATGCTCGTCGAGCGCCTTCTGTTCCTGCTTCAACTCGGCATGGACGACGCGGGTCTGGTGGCGTTGCGCGAGGGTATCGAAAGCCTTGACCTGCCCCCGCTTGGCGATCCACTCTTCCTTGCCCTCCGTAGTTCGCTGCTTGCTGACGTCGGCCATGGCCGACGCCTGGTCGATGGCAACATCGAGACGACCGAAAAAGCTCTGGAAATTGTGCCAGGTTTCTCGCCCCAGCCCGCCCTTGGCCGCCTCGAGGAAGCGCGCGTGGTATTCGGCGCGGTACTGCACGAGCAACTGCAGGCGATCTTCGGCCTGCTGTTCGCCGCTGATCAGTTCGCCAAGGCGTCGCGCGGCCTCGTCGAGGCGAAGCTGCGAAAGATCGAGTAGGGGCTGGAGGGGAAACTTGCTCATGAGCGGTGGCCACCATATTCATTTTACGCCTGCTGGAACAGGGCGGCGAGGCCGTGCAGGCTATCCTGGCTGGTCGCACGCTCATGGATGCCCTGTTGCAGGAAGGACTTCCATCTGCGGCAGCAGCGCGATGGCGCGGTCGAGCAACGGGTCCGAGCCCTTGGCATAGGCGCCGACGGCCAGCAGGTCGCGGGCGCGCTGGTAGCGCGAGTAGAGCTGCTTGAAGTTGCGCACCTGCTCGAGATGGCCGGGCTCGATCAAGGTAGTCATGGCCCGCGAGATCGACTGCTCGATGTCGATGGCCGGGTAGTGTCCGGCGTCGGCGAGGCTGCGCGACAGCGCGATGTGGCCGTCGAGAATCGCGCGGGCGGCATCGGCGATCGGGTCCTGCTGGTCATCGCCTTCGGCCAGCACCGTGTAGAAGGCGGTGATCGAGCCCCCGCCTGCGGCGCCGTTGCCGGCGCGCTCGACCAGTTGCGGCAGGCGCGCGAACACCGAAGGCGGGTAGCCGCGCGTGACCGGTGGTTCGCCGACCGCCAGGGCGATCTCCCGCTGGGCCATCGCATAGCGCGTGAGCGAGTCCATGATCAGCAGCACGTGCTTGCCCTGGTCGCGGAAATGCTCGGCCACCGTGGTGGCGTAGGCCGCGCCCTGCAGGCGCATCAGCGGGCTGACGTCGGCCGGCGCGGCGACGACGACGGAACGCTTGAGGCCGTCATGGCCGAGGTTCAATTCGATGAATTCCTTGACCTCGCGGCCGCGCTCCCCGATCAGGCCGACGACGATGATGTCGGCGGCGGTGTAGCGCGCCATCATCCCCAGCAACACGCTTTTGCCAACGCCCGAGCCGGCGAAGAGGCCGAGGCGCTGGCCGCGACCGATGGTGAGCAGGGCGTTGATGGCGCGGACGCCGACGTCGAGCGTATGGTCGATGGGCGAACGCTGCAGCGGGTTCACCGGACGACTCACCAGCGAACGCGTCAGCTTCGATTCGAGTGGCCCCAGCGTGTCCAGCGGTTTGCCATTGGCGTCGACGACGCGCCCGAGCAGCTGATCGCCGACCGGAAGGTGCTTGGCGCGATCGAAGATGCGGCGCTGGGGTAAATGGGGCAGGCGAAAGCGCGGTGGCGACGGCGGCGGTTCGAGCGGCGTCACGTGCGCGCCGGGGGCAAGGCCGTAGACATCCTCGGTCGGCATCATGAACAGCTTCTCGCCGGAGAAGCCGACGACTTCCGCCTCGACGCTGCCGATGCCCGGCGCCTCGATGCGGCAACCGGACCCGAGCGGCAGCTTGAGGCCGGCAGCTTCCATGACCAGGCCGCTGATGCGCGTGAGGCGGCCGGACAGCTCGAAGGGTTCGGCATGGGCCACTTGTTCGCGGCAGGCGGCGAGGTGTTGGCGCCAGAGCCCCTGGCTGTCGCTCATGGCGGCTCGACCGGCTGCCAGGCCGCATCCAGCCCCAGGCCTTCAAGGGTGCGGCGCCAGCGCGTCGCGACGGTGGCGTCGATGTGGCTGCCGCCGGCCTCGAGCACGCAGTCGCCGCGCTGCAACTTGGGGTCTTCATGAATGCGGTGGCCGGCATGGGTCAGCTGGTCGCCGAGATAGGAGCGGGCCAGCGATGCGTCCTCGGGATTGAGGAAGATCGCGGCGTGCTGGTGCGGCAGCAGCGCCAACGCTTCGCGGATGACATTGAGCAGGATCGCGGGTTGGGCCGACAGCTCGCTGCGCGCCACCTGCCGGCCGATCTCGACTGCCAGTGCCAGCAGTTCCTCGGCCACCTGATCCTCGAGACCATTGATCGCGGCGTCGAGCCTGGCCGTTGCCCGGGCCAGTCGTTGCGCCTCGTCCCGCGCCTTGCCCTGCCCCTCGCTGTAGCCGGCCTGATAGCCTTCCTGCCGTGCCTGCTCGCGGATCTGCTCGACTTCCTCGGCCGTGGGCAGCTTGACGGCTGGCGGCGCGTCCTTGTCCGGCGCGGCGGCTGGCCTGGCGGCTTCGTCGAAGGCAGCCAGTTCCCAGCGTTCCCAGGCGGTGAGGTTGGACATGGGGCCGACTTAGATCATCTGATCCTCGCCACCCTTGCCGCCGAGGACGATCTGCCCCTCGTCGGCAAGGCGGCGGGCGATCTTGAGAATTTCCTTCTGCTCGTTCTCCACCTCGGACAGGCGCACCGGCCCCTTGGCCTCGAGGTCTTCCCGGAGCATCTCGGCGGCGCGCTGCGACATGTTCTTGAAAATCTTCTCGCGCAGCTCCGGCGGCGCGCCCTTCAGGGCCAGGATCAGCGAGTCGGACTGGACCTCGCGCAGCAGCAGCTGGATGCCGCGATCGTCGACATCCATCAGGTTCTCGAACACGAACATCTCGTCGAGAATCTTCTGCGCCAGTTCCGGGTCGTATTCGCGGACGTTGTCGACAATCGAGGTTTCGGCGGCCTGGCCAACGAAGTTGAGTATCTCGGCCGCGTGGCGCACGCCGCCCATCGCCGCCTTCTTGACGTTGCCGGAGGCCCCGGCCAGCATGCGCTTCATCGCCTCGTTGAGCTCCATGATCGCCACCGGCTGCACGCCGTCGAGCGTGGCGATGCGCAACAGGACGTCGTTGCGCAGGCGCTCGGTGAACAGCTTGAGGATCTCGCCGGCGTGGTCGAAATCGAGATGAACCAGGATGGTGGCGATGATCTGCGGGTGCTCGTTGCGAATCAGGTCGGCCACGGTGGCCGCGTCCATCCACTTGAGGCCCTCGATGCCGGCGGTGTCGCCGCCCTGCATGATGCGCGCGATCAGGTTGGCGGCCTTGTCATCGCCCAGCGCCTTGGTCAGCATGGCCTTGATGACATTTTCATCGACGGCGACGGGTGCGCCCTTGGCCGAGTGCTCGCCCAGCTCGTCGAGGATGGGCTCGACCTTGTCGCGCGGCACGGCCTTCATCGCCGCCATGGCGTGGCCGAGCTTCTGCACCTCCTTCGGGCCGAGGTGCTTGAGGATCTCGGCTGCTTCGTCCTCGCCGAGCGACAGCAGCAGCATGGCGCTTTTTTCGACGCCGTCTTCAGCGCTGCTGCTCGCCGCCACCGACCCACTCCTTGATCATGTTGGCCACCATCTTCGGATCCTGCTTGGCCAGCTCGCGCGCGACGCCGAGCTTGTGCTCGTAGCTCATGCGGTGCTCGACGTTGCTGGCCATCTCGCGCTCCTCTTCGGATGGGCCGGACGGCCGCGGTGGCGGCACCATGGTGGCGAGCCGGTCGAACATCGGCCGCAGCAGGCGGGTCCAGGTCAGCCAGGCGATCACGGCGAAGATCAGGTACTTGCCCAGCTCCTTGAGCAGCGCCAGCAGTTGCGGATCCTTCCAGATCGGGCTGTCGGGCACGACTTCCTTTTCCGGCGGCGTGAACGGGGCGTTCGCCACGTTGAGCGTGTCGCCGCGCGCCTGCGTGAAGCCCATCGCCTCGCGCACGATGTCGTTGACCTGCTTGATCTCGGCGGCGGAAAGGGCTACGGCCTTGCCCGGCTTGCCCTCCTTGTCCAGCGGGCGCTTGTGGTTGAGCACCACCGCCACCGACAGGCGGCGGATGCTGCCCGGCACGCCCTTGGTGTGGCGCACGGTCTTGTCGACTTCGTAGTTCGTCGTCGCGTTCTTGCTGAAGTTGAGCGGCAGGCGGTTGGCGGTGCCGGTGGTGGTGCTGGTGCCAGTGGTGGTGCCGGTGGGACCGCCGGCGGCTCCGGGCGTTCCCGGCACTGCCGGCGAGGTGAGCGGTGCCGTCGCCGGCACCGGCGGCTGGTTGGTCAGGGCACCGGGAACGCCGAGGGCATCCGGCGAATTGGTGGCGGACTCGGCAGTCTGCAGGCTGCGGATCGCGGTGTCGGGATTGGGATTGGGCTTGTAGGTCTCGGCCACCAGCTCGCTCTGCGAGAAGTCGACGTCGGCGGTGACGCGGGCGCGCACGTTGCCGGCGCCGAGCATCGGCGCGAGGATCTCCTCGATGCGCTTGATGTAGGCCAGCTCGATCTCGCGCACGAACTTGAGCTGCGTCGGATCGAGGCCGGCGTTCTTGAGCGGATCCTGCTGCTGCGAAATCAGGTTGCCGTCCTGGTCGATGACGCTGACGTGGACGGGATTGAGCTGCGGCACCGACGACGACACCAGGTGCACGATGCCGGCGACCTGGGAAGCCTCGAGTCCGCGACCGGCGTAGAGATTGACCAGCACCGAGGCCGAAGGCTTCTGCTCGTCGCGGAGGAAGGCGGTCTGCTTGGGGATGGCCAGGTGCACCCGCGCACCGCGCACCGCGGCCAGCGACTGGATCGAACGCGCCAGCTCACCTTCGAGGCCGCGCTGATAGTTGATCTGCTCGGCGAACTGGCTGATGCCCAGCTTCTGATTCTCCATCAGTTCGAAGCCGACCAGGCCGCCGCGCGGCAGGCCCTGCGAGGCCAGGCGCAGTCGCGCGTCGTGCACCATGGTGCCGGGCACGAGGATGGCGCCGCCGCCCTCGGAATACTTGTAGGGAACGTTCTGCTGCTGCAGCGCCGCGATGATCTGGCCGCCGTCCTTTTCCGACAGGTTGGCGAAGAGCACGGAGTAGGGGGGCTCCTTGGTCCACAACCAGGCACCGACGAGCAGGGAAATGGCGAAGGCCAGCACCAGCATCGCCGCCAGTTTCTGGCGGGGCTGCAGGCGGCCGAAGGCCTCGAGCGAGAGGGGGAGAGCGCTGGTCTGTTCCGCGGTAGCCATTATTCGTGAATTATCAAGCCCATTTGAGCCGCTGCCGGATTGTGGACTGCACTAGCAAGAGCGGTTCCGGCAAGAAGCGGCAAATATTGCCGCCATTTCGGTCATTGTTGGGGTAGGGTGTATCTGCCATTATCTGTACGGCCCCCGCTCATCGTCGCTGCCCGCCCATGGACGCATGCCGCTTGGGCGGCCCGGCACCGGCATGACTACCTGAAACTCCCGCACTGCGCGCGCATCGACCACGCTCGATCAGGCGAGCCTTGCCGAAGCCTTCCGCATCTTCAACCAGGCCTCGGAAGAGTTGTCGTCGGCCTATACGGCGCTGCAGGGGCAGGTGGCGACGCTCACCGCCGAACTCGCCGCCGCCAACGGCGCGCTGCGCCAACAGTATCAGGAAAAGGCGGCGCTGACGGAACGCCTGTCGCATCTGCTCGACGCCCTGCCCGCCGGTGTCATCCTGCTCGATGCCGAAGGGCGCACGGTCCAGGCCAATCCGGCGGCCGCAGCGGTGTTCGGGGAGGACCTGGCGCAACTGGCCTGGTCGCAGATCGAGGAGAGGCGCCTTGCGCCCACCGACGCCCCGGGCGAGTACGCCCTGGCCGACAGGCGCCTGGCCGTGACCGTCACGCCGCTCGACTCCGCCGGCGGCCGCATCGTGCTGCTGCACGACGTCACCGAAACCCACCGCCTGCGCGTGCAGGCCGAGCGCAACGAGCGCCTGGCCGCGATGGGCGAAATGGCGGCGCAGCTGGCGCACCAGTTGCGCACGCCGCTGGCGGCCGCGCTGCTCTATGCCGGCAATCTCGAGCTGCCGGAGCTGGCCGAGAAGAACCGCATCAGCATCGCGCAGAAAACCGTCGAGCGGCTGAAGGCGCTGGAGCGCCTGATCCAGGACACGCTGCTGTTCGCGCGCGGCGAGGTGCTGGGGCGCGAGGAATTCGCCGTGGCCGACTTGATCGAGGAACTGCGCCATACCTTCGAACCGCTGGCGCGCGCGCGCGGCGTGGCGCTGGCGGTGGCGCCGCGAGGCCGTTGGCGGCGCGATGGCGTCACCGGCAACCGCAAGGCGCTGGCCGGTGCGCTCACCAACCTGCTCGAAAACGCGCTGCAGGCCGTCGATGCGGGCGGCGAAGTCACGCTGGCCGCCCGCCAGGAAGGCGGCCAGCTGGTGCTCGCCGTGCGCGACAACGGCCGCGGCATTCCCTGCCGATACGCTGGCGCGCATGTTCGAGCCGTTCTTCAC
Source organism: uncultured beta proteobacterium (assembly GCA_963709555.1). Classification (GTDB taxonomy): domain Bacteria; phylum Pseudomonadota; class Gammaproteobacteria; order Burkholderiales; family Rhodocyclaceae; genus Sulfurisoma. The sequence continues at coordinate 89,638 of CAVPWR010000004.1, forward strand.
CACCCGCGCCGACGGGACGGGCCTGGGGCTGGCCATCGCCCGCGGCGTCGCCCGTGCCCACGGCGGCGGCATCGACGTGCGTTCCGAACTGGGTAGCGGCACCGAATTCATCCTGACGCTGCCACTGGCACCGGAACACTGATGGCCCCCCACGCTCGCAAACCCGGCTCGCTGCCCCCCACAGGGAGGCGCTGCCTCCTTGGGGCGGCCCTGCGGAGGCATTGCCATGACTGAAACCCTCAAGCTGCTGGTGGTCGAAGACGACCACGCCCTGCGCGACGCGCTGCTGGTCACCCTCGAGGCCGCCGGCCATCAGGCCCTCGGTGCCGCCGATGGTCCCGCCGCGCTGGCCCTGATCGGTCGCGAGCGCTTCGGCATGGTGATCTCCGATTTGCGCATGGCGCCGATGGACGGCCTCGAACTGCTCGGCGAGATCCGCAAGCGCGAGCCGACGCTGCCGGTGCTGCTGATGACCGCCTTCGGCGACGTCGACAAGGCCGTGGCCGCCATGCGCGGCGGTGCCTGCGACTTCATGCTCAAGCCCTTCGAGCCGCGCGCCCTGCTCGACCAGATTGCCCGCTACGCCACCCAGCCGCCCGAGGCCGAGGGCGTCATCGCCGCCGATCACAAGACGCGCGAACTGCTGCTGCTCGCCGCGCGCGTGGCCAGGACCGACGCCACCGTGCTGCTCATGGGCGAGTCCGGTACCGGCAAGGAAGTCTTCGCCCGCTACATCCACGACCAGTCGCAGCGCAAGAAAGGGCCGTTCGTCGCCATCAACTGCGCGGCGATCCCCGACAACCTGCTCGAGGCCACGCTGTTCGGTCACGAGAAGGGCGCGTTCACCGGCGCCCAGGCGGCCCAGGCCGGCAAGTTCGAGCAGGCCAACGGTGGCACCCTGCTGCTCGACGAGATATCGGAAATGCCGATGGCGTTGCAAGCCAAGCTGCTGCGCGTGCTGCAGGAGCGCGAGGTCGAGCGCGTCGGCGGCAAGAAGCCGGTGGCCGTCGATCTGCGCGTCATCGCCACCTCCAATCGCGACATGGCGGCCGAGGTGAAGGCAGGGCGCTTCCGCGAAGACCTCTACTACCGCCTCAACGTCTTTCCGCTGCAGATCCCGGCCCTGCGCGAGCGGCCCGCCGACATCGTGCCCCTGGCGCGGCATTTCTGCGTGCTGCACGGAAGCCGCCTGGGCAAGGTGGCGCGGCTGGCGCCCGCGGCCGAGGCAATAATTGCCGCCCACCCCTGGCCGGGCAACGTGCGCCAGCTGGAGAACCTGATCCAGCGTGCCGCCATCCTCGCCCCCGGCGACACCATCGATGCAGCGCAACTGATGTTCGAAGGGGGCGCCGCTGCTGCGCCGGCGGCTCCAGTGGTTCCAGCGGCGGCGGTCGCCGTCCCCAAGGGGACTTCCTCCGGGGCGTGCCGCCACCGCCGACTTTTTCCTTTCCGTCTGCAGAGCCGCCAACTGCCGCGGCGCCTGTCGCCGCGGCCGGTTCGCCCGCCAACATGAAGGATCTCGAGCGCAGCCATATCCTCGAAACCCTGGCCAAGGTCGGCGGCTCGCGCAAGAAGGCAGTCGATCTGCTCGGCATCTCGGAGCGGACATTGAGGTACAAGCTGGCCCAGTATCGCGAAGAGGGCTTCCTGCCACCCGAAGAATAGTTTGCCAATCCGCCCGTGTTGGCATATCGTTTGCTTCTGAAAGCTCGGTAACCTTTATCTCACTGCATGACCATGGCCATCGACACCCGCAACGTTGAACAGATGCTCTCCGAGCTGCGCTCGGCGGCCTCGATCGCCCAGGGCAAGCCGGCCGACAAGACACAGGCGCCCGGCGGCGTCGATTTCTCGCAGGCGCTCAAGTCCGCCATCGACCAGGTCAGCCAGGCCCAGCAGCAGGCGCAACAGATGACGCAGGACTTCGCCGCCGGCCAGAGCAACGTCAATCTGCAGGACGTGATGATCAACCTGCAGAAGGCCAACCTCTCCTTCCAGCAGATGGTGCAGGTCAGGAACAAGCTGGTGTCCGCCTACCAGGACATCATGAACATGCAAGTGTGATGTTCGCGTCGCTCCAGGTTTTTCTGGCGGCCACCGTGGTGGCCGTTTCCTTTTCGGTGTCGGCCCAGGTCGACGTCGGCAAGCCCTCGGCCCTGCGCAACCTCGTCCCTGCCGGCCAGCTCGAGGGCAGCGCCGCCCAGCAGTATGGCGAGCTCAAGCGCCAGGCGGCGGCCAAAGGCGCACTGGCGCCGGAGCAACACCCGCAGGTGCGGCGGCTGCGCTCCATCGCGGCCAGAATCATTCCCTACGCCGTCAAGTGGAACCCGCGTGCCGGCCAGTGGCAGTGGGAAGTCAATCTCATCGGCTCGAAGCAGATCAATGCCTTCTGCATGCCCGGCGGCAAGATCGCCTTCTACAGTGGCATCCTCGATACCCTCAAGCTGAGCGACGACGAGGTGGCGATGGTGATGGGCCACGAGATCGCCCACGCCCTGCGCGAGCATGCGCGTGAACGCATCGCCAAGAGCGAGCTGACCAACCTCGGCGCCAGCCTGCTGGGCGAATTCATCGGGGGCGGCAAATATGCCGGCGCATTCCAGATGGGCGGTGGCCTGCTCTCGCTCAAATTCTCTCGCGACGACGAGGGCGAGGCCGACGTGGTGGGGCTGGAGCTTGCCGCCCGCGCCGGCTACGACCCGCGCGCCGGGGTCACGCTGTGGCAGAAGATGGCGGCCGCCAATCGCGGCGCGCCGCCGCAGTGGCTATCGACCCACCCGTCGGGCAACAACCGGATTCAGGAAATCGAGCGGCATCTGCCGCAGGTGATGCCGTTGTACCAGCAGGCGGCGAAGCCCTAGTCCTGGCGTCAGCCCATCCCCGTCTCGCGCGCCTTGCGCTCGCGCTCGACTTTGATGATGTAGCGCTGCACCAGGGTCAGCATCGGGCCGGACAGGTTCTTGAACTGGCAGCCGGCGCGCTTGACGTTGGAGCCGTTGCGCAGCGTGATCTCGAACACGCTGCAGACCTTGACGGTGGCGACGACGATGCCGACTTCCGGCAGCTCGACGCGGCAGTTGGGGAACTCGGCGTCGGCCTGGAAGCCGATGCCTTCGGGCGGGGACATGATCGCCATGCCGCCGCCGCTGATGTCGACCACCTTGACCTCGATCTGCGCCCGGCTGCCGTCCGCCTTTTCGTAAGGCAGGATGCAGCGCAGCGGCCGCGCGATCGGCACCGTCAGGCGGAAGAATTCGCGCCGCTGCAGGCGCAGCACGCTATCGGGAAAGGCGGCCCGGAACGCCGGGCGGCCTTCGTAGCTGACCTGGCTCACGCCGCGCAGGATGAACTGGATCTTGACGTGGTCGAGCTGGGTGGCGCAGAACAGCTTGTCCGCCTCCAGCGCCTTCCTGTTCATGGCGCTGTCGCTGCCGTAATCGAGAACGATCGCGTCGTCCTCGATGGCCACCAGCGTCGTCAGCAGAAAGTCGCGGCCCTCGTTGAAATAGACCGTGATGCGCGCGGCGTCGGGCAGCAGGGCGCGCAGAACGAAGAGGATTTCGCTCTTGGCATTCAGCAGATACTGGCTGTAGTCGCCGGGCTCGAGCAATTCGGGCGCGGACGACGTCTGGGCAGGGGCGCTTTGTGGTTCGTTCATGGCATCTGGAGCAGGAGCGAGCATTCTACCAGCCCGAGGCGGCAGCCGGGGGCCGATGCGCCCCAGGGGCTTCCTTCGGGGCGTCAGCCAGCGGTGACGCCCTTCTGCTCGACTTGGTAAAGCCAGGCCAGCAGTTCCGCCACGGCGAGATACAGCGCCGGCGGAATGCGGTCGTCGAGATCGACCTGCGCCAGCAGGGCCACCAGTTCGGGCGACTCATGCACATAAACGCCATGTTCGCGGGCGCGCTTGATGATCTCGTCTGCGATCAGCCCGCGGCCCTTGGCCACCACGCGCGGCGCGGCATCGCCCTGGGCATAGGTCAAGGCGACCGCGAGGGATCGCTCTTCCTTCGAATCACTCGGACTCATGTTTCACCTGCGCCGCCAGCAGCGGCACACCCGCTTCGCCCAGTGCCGCCGCCAGCGCCGGGATTTCGTCGCGCAGGTCGGCCGCACTGGCGCCGTAGGGCGTGGCCAGAACGATGCGAATGCCGGCCGGATCGAGCTGCAGCGTGGCGTCGACGCGCCCCAGCCGCGGCGTGGTCAGCGACAGCGTGGTGCGCCAGCGGCCGGCCTCGTCCTCGGCGTCACCGCCGCCTTCGCCTTCGGGCCGTTCCCACTCGATCTGCCAGTCCATGTTCTGTCCCGGCCAGACCTCGCCTTGCCACATCAGGCGCTGGCCGGCGGCGGCCTCGAGTTGCTGCTGTACCAGCGGACGCAATTCCTCGGGCACGGCCTGGCTCTGGGAAAAGGTCGGCGCTGGCGCTACGGTGCTATTGGCTGGTGAAGCCTGCGCTGCGGCCTCTGCGCCGCCGAACAATCCGGCAAGCAGGGTCGTCACCCCCGTGGCGCGCGGCGCGTTGGCGCCGAGCTCGGCGGCGCGGGCAGATGCCGCCTCCGGGGCGATGCGATGGGCGGTCAGCAGGTCCGGCGCCGAGAGGCGCCCCTGCGGCTCATGCAGCAGGTTGGCGAGCGGCAGCTTGCCCGTCACCCACTGCGCCTGGTGCGATTCATAGAACAGGCCGCTCTGGGTCACCGCGCTCTTCAGCGCGGGCAGCAGATCCTGCGCTGTGGCCGGCGGCCGCGGCAGCAGGGGCTCGCCGCGGTTGAGCGGCGCCGGCGTCGGCGTCTCGCCCTCGGGCACCAGCAGCTTGCCGATCATCTGGCCGGCATTCGACAGGCGGGTGAAAGGGTAGGCCTCCTGTGCCCCTTCAACCAGCGCCTTCGGTGCCAGCTGGGCGATCACCACCTTGGCGGTGCGGTCGATCACCACCAGTTCCATCAGGTCGCCGGGCTTGGCGCCCTCCGGCAGCTGCAGCGTCAGCGACTTGCCGGCCACCATCGCCCGGTAGGTGTTCTCCGGCAACACCTCCTGGATGCGGGCGGTGAAGGACTGGCCTATCTGCAGTTCCGGCAGGTCGGCCGGAATCGGCCGCACCGGGCTGACGGGATTCAGCAGGGCTTCGTTTTGCGCCCTGAGCTGGACGCCGAGGTCGGGGGGGATCAGGGCCATGGGTTCAGCCCTTCAGGACTTGCGGATTCATGGTGGCAAACCGCGCCACCCGCAGTCAACCGGCGGACGAAGCGCCGTAGGCGCGCTCGACTTGCTGGCGTTTGGCATTGCCGCCGAGGAACTGGCGTACATGCTCCATCCACGGCTCGGTATGGCGGCGGACTTCGGCGTCGTCGTCGAGGATGCGCTGGATGATGGATGCTTTGAGCGCCTTGTCCGCGACGCTCAGTGCCGCGTTGGGGTCATCGTCGTTCATCAGCGAGTCGCGCAATGCCGACACGGTCTGTTCGAGGGAAACCAGCGCTTCCCAGTCCTGCAGCCGTGCCGCTTCGACCATGCGGGCCGAAAGGGCGCTCATTTCCTTGTAGGTTTCGATCTGGGAAGGCATCGACAGCATGGTAGCCATCAGGCGGCGGCCTTGTTCGGGGAAACTACAGCAGGATCGGTGGCTATTTCTTCCCAGGCGCCCTTGAGTTCGCTGAGCAGACCGGCAGCCTCCGTCAGCGCGGCGGGGTCGTTTTTCAGGTTGGCGTGGAGCAGGCGGGTGCAAATGTAGTCGTAGAGAGCCGCAAGACGCTCGGCCAGTTCGCCGCCTCCCTGAATGTCGAGGCTGGCCTTGAGGCCGTTGGCGACGATATCGATCCCCTTCGAGATGTCTTGCCCCTTTTCGGCGATTTCATTGCGCTCCATGTGCAGCCGCGCCGAAGCGATGACAACCAGCGCACCATCGAACAGCATCTGAATCAAACGGTGCGGGTCGGCGGCGGAAACACCTGTCTCGACGCCGATGCGCGCGTAGGCCTCGGTAGGGCTGGCTCTTGTCGCAAACATGGGTTCTCTCCCCGTTAGTTACTGCTGCTGCTTGCGCCCGGCAGGTTGGCGAGTTGCTGAGTCAGGTAGGTACTGGTCCGGTTCATGCTGGCGACCAGGGAGTCGAGCGCGGTGAACTGGGCACGGTAGCGCTTCTCCACCTGCACGAGGCGCGCCTGCAGTGCCTCGCCTCGCTTCTGGATGTCCTTGATCGAGGAAGTGATGCCGTCGGTGCGGCTGGAAATCAGCCCGGATGCGCCGATAATGCTTTCGAAGCGCCGCATTGAAGCGGACCGCGATGCCCTGGTTGCCGCTCGTGGTCTGCGTGAACAGCGAAGCGACATCCTTGTCCGGATCAGCCAGCGCTGCGGAGAGCTTGCTGCTGTCCGTCGTGAGCGTGCCATCCTTCTGCAACGCAATGCCGATATCCGAGAGGCGGGAAATGCCGCCGGCGATGCCTGTGATGTTTGCCTGCACCAGGTTGGAAAGTTGCGATTGGATACTGCGCGCGGTGCTGTCGCCGGTCAGCACCGAGGCCTTCTTGTTCGCCGCATCGTATGCCGTCATCGACTTGATCTGGCCGATGGCGTCATTGTAGGCCTTGACGAAGGCATTGACTGCCGAAGTGACGGCGCCGGTATTTTTCGCCACGGTTACGGTCGCTGTGCCCGGGGTGGCAAGGGTGCCCTTGGCGAGATTGAGCGTCAGGCCGTCGATGGCGTCGCTGATGGTGTTCGTCGAGCGAGTGATGGCGATGCCGTTGATGGTCAGGTTGGCGTTGTCGGCTGCCTGGGTCGTGACCAGGCTGGCCGAGGCGAGGCTGGAAAGTGCATAGGGAGGGGCAGGGGGAATGCCTGCACCACCGTTGTCAGTGACTGTTACGCCTATGGCGCCGACCGAACCGCTGGTCTTGGAGGCGAGCACCAGGCGGTTCGTCGTGCCGTCGTTGATGATGCTCGCCGTGACACCCGCATCGGCATCGTTGATGGCATCGCGAATTCCGGCGAGCGTGTTGTTGCTGCTGTCGATGGCGATATTCACCGCCGCGCCACCGCCGATCGAGACCGAGAGTGTGCCGGTCTTGAAGGTGTCCGCCGTGGCGGCATAATTGGTATTGCTGCGTACCGCGTGGATATTTCGCCAGCTGGGTGACGCTGATGTTGTAGCTGCCGGGGCGGCGGTACTCGATGCGGAGGCCGTAAGCACAGAGCTGTCGGACGACGGAAGCCGATCTCCCGGTGAAGGTGCTGGCGGTTCGAGAGTCTTGACTGCCGATCTGCAGCGATGACAGCGCGCCCTTCAAGGCTCCGAATGCCGACAACTTGGCCTGATAGCTGGCCTCCTTGCTGGCGAGCGCAGTAAACGGCTGGCTTTCGACCTGCATCAGTTTGTTGATGATGCCGTTGATGTCGAGGCCGGAGCCGATGCCGGGAGATGAAATGGTTGCCATTAAGGGGATCCTTTCGTGCCTATCTTAACGGCAATCGCCGTTGCATTTGTAGAGCAGAAAGCGTTCCCGCTTGAATATTTCGTCGCCTCTTCAGCGCTGATTTCTCAGGAGCCAATAAACAAGGCCCGCGCCGGCATATTGCCGGGCGGGCCTTGTGATTTGCTGCGTTTTGCGTGCCTTACGCCTGTTGTTGCAGCAGCAAGCCTTGCAGTTTGTCGAGCGAGCGGGCGATTTCCAGCATTTCCTCGGAAGGAATCTGGCGGATCATCTCGCCGGTCTGTGCATCCGAGATCCGGATGACCGTCTTGCCGGTCGAGTCGTCGATCGCGAACGACAGGCTGTTGGGAGCCTTGCTTTCGATCAGTTGTTTCATCGCCTCCACCGCCTTTTGCACTTGCTCTGGCTTGGCTTGCTGCTGGGGAACAGGCTCCGGCACGGCGGCCGACACCTTGGCCGGCGGTTGCTGGGCGCGCCCTGCGGGGCGGCCGGCAGCGTCGCGGTGCTTGGGGTGCCGGTATTTCCGATCGTCATTGCCATGAGCGTTCTCCTTGCCCTTTGCCGCGGCGGAATTGCTTCCGCCGCCAGCCGTTACTCAGATGCTTGCCGATTAACCGCGGAGCAGCGTGAGAACGTTGTTGGGCAGGGCGTTCGCCTGGGCCAGCATCGCGATGCCAGCCTGCTGCAGGATCTGGGCGCGGGTCAGGTTGGCGGTTTCCTGGGCGAAGTCGGCGTCCTGGATGCGGGAGCGCGATGCCGAGATGTTCTCGGACGAGGTCTGCAGGTTGGCGACCACGGACTCGAAGCGGTTCTGGATGGCGCCGAAGGTTGCCGCGCAGAGCCGTTGACCTGGTTCAGGGCGGCGTCACAGGGTGGCAATCGCGTGTTGGCGCCGGCCGCCGTCGAGATATCCACGATGCAGCGACGTGACTGCGGAGGCGCTGTCGTCGGTAGCCCGCTACGCAAAGATCTCGGCACTGGCGTTTGCAGTTGTGATCGTCCCACGGAAACTCGAGAGGTTGACCGTGCCGGTCTGACCGCGGCGACCGTACCGCCTTCAGTCAGTGTTGACGGCAACACTGGTGCCGTGCAGCGCATTGCCTGCAGTCGATGTTGCGCCGTAAGGCGCCGATAACCGATGTTGCGGCCGTCAGGCGTCGCAAGGTTATCGAAGATGTTGTCGCCGGCGTGATTGGCGGTAATGCTGCGGCATGACACCGTTGATCGCGGAACGGGCGTCGACGTCGTTCTGGTGGCTGATCAGCGTCGTTGATGTTGACGGACAGCCGTGAAGGTGCCATCGGGCAGCGTAGTCGCTGCGTCTGCGTATGCAGCGTAAAGGTAACCGGTAGTTGCCATGCGGCTGAAGTCGAGACAATGTGGTGCTGTTCAGTCCGGTAGCGTCAGACGCCGCCGATGCCGGCGGCGTTGATCGGCGGCGATGCTTTGGCGTAGGCACTGCCGCAAGGTGACCGTGCCGAGGTCGGCGGGTGCTGTCCAATGCCGGAAGCGGTAGGTGGACAGCGCGATCGTGATTAGGTCGCCGGCAGTGGTGGCCGTGACACCGTTGCCCGTGCGTGACGACGGTGACGACGTTGCTAGTGACGCGGTACCGTCGCACGTAGTAGCGTCGGCGCCGATGGCGGTAGTAGCGCATGCTAGTGAACGAGCTGACCGTGATGGTCTCGTTGGCGTTGGCGCCGACCTGGAAGGCCGCGGTGCCAAAAGAGCCGTCAAGCAGCTTCAGGCCGTTGAATGAGGTTTGTGAGGCCGACGCGGTCGATTTCCGCGATGACGCTGCTGAACTTCCGCCTCCAGGGCGGCGCGGTCGGAGGCGCTGTTGGTGGCGTTGGCGGACTGGATGGCCAGTTCGCGGATACGCTGCAGGTTGTTGGCCGATTTCAGCCAGTGCGCCTTCGCCGGTCTGCGCCAGCGAGATGCCGTCGTTGGCGTTGCGGGTGGCCTGGTTCAGGCCACGAATCTGGGTGGTCATGCGCTCGGAAATGCCGAGGCCGGCGGCGTCGTCCTTGGCGCTGTTGATGCGCAGGCCGGAGGACAGGCGCTGCAGGGAGGTGGTCAGCGCGGACTGCGAAGTGTTCAGGTTGCGCTGCGCGTTCAGCGACGGGATGTTGGTGTTGATTACTTGTGCCATTGTTTTACTCCTTCAGAGGGTTAGGAGTTCGGCAACGCTTGAATCCCAACGGTGTCGCTGCCGCCTACAGGGTGTTTAACGGAGAGGTGGCTGGAAACTTTAGGATGGGTGACGTCGGAAACTTCTCATGGGAATTGACACCGGCGATGGGCCACCATAGACTAGACCAACCAAGTTAGACCAACCATGGTTCGGGATCGACGCGATGCGCCAATGCAATCTCTATGAAGCTAAGACTCACCTGTCGCAACTGGTACAGGCCGCGCTCGATGGCGAGGAGGTGTTGATCGCGCGCGCCGGCAAGCCTGCGGTGCGCCTGGTGCCGGTCACCGGACGTGCGCCGAGCACGGGGGGGCTGGGGTGCATCGCCATTCCGCCCGATGTGCTGGATGTGGCTTTTTCACCGGAGGCCGATGCCGAGGTGGCGTCGCTGATGACCGGTCGCGCCGATTCCTGATGGCTCGCCTGCTGCTGGATACGCATGTTGCCTTGTGGTGGTTTTCCGCACACCCGCGTCTTTGCGAAGCCGATCGTGCCCTGATTGCCGCCAGCGAGTGCTTCATGAGCGCAGCCTCCCTCTGGGAAGTGGCCATCAAATTCAAGCTCGGCAAACTCCCCATTACGCCGGATAGCCTGCTGGTGGCCGCCAGGAACGGGGCGGTTCGCCTGATCTCCATCACGCCCGAACACACCATCGCCACGACCCATCTGCCAGCGATTCACGGCGATCCCTTCGATCGCCTGCTGATTGCCCAGGCGCGGCTCGAAAGGCTGGAACTATTCACGGCCGACAAGGTGCTGGCGGAATACGGCGAGGCTGTCCGCATCGCGGCCTGTTGATGCGACACGGCTCTCGTGAATTCCGTTGATCATCGCGCCCTTGCCAGTCAACTTTTCGTGCTTGCCGTTTGTGGTTGGTTGAACTAGACTAAGTCGCATTTGGGAGGGCGCCATGCAGACGATCAATATCCACGAAGCGAAAACCCATCTTTCTCGCATCGTCGATCAGGTGGCGGCGGGCGACGAGGTCATCATTGCCAAGGCGGGCAAGCCGATGGCGCGACTTGTGCCGCTCCTGGAAAAGAAGCCTGGGCGCCGCCTGGGACTGCTGGAGGGCAGGTTCAAGGTGCCCGACGACTTCAATGCGCCGCTGGCCGATGACGTGCTCGATGCATTCGAAGGCCGTTGATGCGATATCTGGCGGATACCCATGTGTTGCTCTGGGCGACGGTCTCCCAGGCGAAACTTTCGGAGCGCGCGAGGGCGCTGCTCCTGGATACGGACAACGAGGTCTATTTCAGCGCGATCTGCGTGTGGGAAGTTGCGCTCAAGCGCAGCCTGCAGCGACCGGACTTCGATGTCGATCCGGGCCAGTTTCTCTCTGCCCTGCTGGCGGCCGGTTTCATGGAATTGCCTGTGCTGTCCCGGCATGCCGTCAGGCTGATGGAACTACCGTGGCATCATCGCGACCCCTTTGACCGGATGCTGGTTGCCCAAGCCATGAGCGAGCCGCTCACCGTTCTAACCAACGACGCGATGATCGCCCAGTATCCCGTTCAGGTCGAAATGGTGTGAATCGCGACGAGCATCGTTCTGTCGCCGCTTGGCTCTTCGCCTGCTGTGCCATGGTCTTCGCCACGATGGTCATCGGCGGGGTGACGCGGTTGACCCACTCCGGCCTGTCGATCGTCGAATGGCAGCCGCTGGTGGGGGCGATCCCGCCGCTGTCCGATGCCGACTGGCAGACGCTGTTTGCGAAATACCGCGCCACGCCCGAGGGGCAGCTGGTCAATCACGCCATGACGCTGGACGGCTTCAAGACCATCTTCTGGTGGGAATGGGCGCACCGGCTGTCGGGTCGGCTGATCGGCGTGGTGTTCCTGCTGCCTTACCTTTGGTTCCTGCGCGCGGGCAGCTGCGCGGCGCGCTGGCGCTCAAGGTGCTGGGTTTCTTCGTGCTCGGCGGCATGCAGGGGGCGATGGGCTGGTACATGGTGAAAAGCGGGCTGGTCGATGACCCGCGGGTGTCGCAGTACCGGCTGGCGGCGCACTTGGGGCTGGCCTTCCTGATCTTCGGCCTGATGTTGTGGACGGCGCTGGGGCTGTTGGCTGAGCGGCGCCTGGCGCCGGTTGGGTCATGGATGCGCGGCACCCAGCACATGGGCGGCTGGCTGGTGGCGCTGGTGTTCGTGATGGTGCTGTCGGGCGCGCTGGTGGCGGGCATCCACGCCGGGCTGGCCTACAACACCTTTCCGCTGATGAACGGCCATGTCGTGCCGCCGGAGATCTTCATGGTCGAGCCGCTGTGGCTCAATTTCTTCACCAACATGGCGACGGTGCAGTTCGACCACCGCATGATCGCCTGGGCGCTGATGGCTGCTGGTGCCGCTGTTCTGGTGGCGGGCGCGGCGCATCGCACCCGGCCCCGCCCATGCGGCGAATGCCCTGCTGGCGATGCTGGTGGTGCAGGTCGGACTCGGCATCGCCACGCTGCTCAACCATGTGCCGGTGGCGCTGGCGTCCATGCACCAGGCGGGCGCGATGGTGCTGTTCGGGCTGCTGATCTGGACGAATCACGAGATACGTCGGGCGTAAAAAAGATATCCGGAATCCGGTGTTGCAATCCCCCGTCCTCTTCATGCCGCAACTACATGGGCTGGCATAACACTGAGGTCAGCCAACATTCCTTCGCACTGAACTCACCACACCCTCGGTCCACTCCGCGAAATCATCAAGCGCGGACATGAGGCTGTTTGCGTGGGCCAGGCTTCCGGTTTTGGCTCCGTACTGCGATTCATCCTTCTTGTCGACGATCTTCCGGAAGTTCTGTTCCTGTCGGTTCGGTAGTGAGTCCCGGAGCACATCGCGCAACAGCTTTGGGGCTGCCGCGTGGTCCTGGGTGTTGATCACACCCGATCGCATCGCCGTCAGGCAATCCGAATAGGCAATAGCCGCAAGTACGATATTGCTGATCGCTGGATTCATGTTTTGGCCCTGCTCGGCCAGGGTGATGGCCTGCTGTGCTGCCTCATGGAAATCCCGGGCATTCTTGAGGCGTCCAAGCCAGTGCTCATCGGGCACCTTTCTGCGAGGAGAGTTTCTGGTCATGCGGCTCTCCGCAGGTGTTTCGCCAAGCGATCTGGTAGCACCCCTTTGATCACTTTGGCATCGTGTGCCATCTCACCCCACCAGGCGTTTTCTGCCGCCATCGCCGCGACATCATCGATGGCAATGCCGATTACCGAGAAAGTGACTGCATACGACGATTCGACGCCGTGCAGTTGCTGACGCAAGTCGTCAATAACGGCATCGACGTCGCCAACGACGATGACTGCAATGTCGAAATCGCTCGCTGGCGTATCGTCTGCTCTGGCGACACTGCCGTAATACCAGGCCGCCTCGATTTCATTGCGTCGCATTACATCTTTGATGGCTTGCAACAGGCGTCCGAAGTGCTCGCGTTCTTCGATGAACAAGGCTTGCAGCGCCGGCGCCATTGGGTGTCGCATGTCGGCCGCGTACAGGGTAGAGCGGCCTTGCCCCAGAACGGTAACGATCTGCTGTCCGACAAGGGTATCCAGGGTCGCCCTGATACCCTGCGGGGTCATGCCTGTGTCGCTCGCGATCTGCGAAACGCTCAGCGGGCCGCCGTACAGGAACAGGGCTCGCAGCACGCGAACCGCCCCCCCACTGGCAAGCAGCCTGGTGAGAGGGAAACGAATGTGGCTCTGTGGCTTGATGGGTTGCACAAAATCATTATGGTTAGCCAAATAAGGAAAGTCAAGTTTCCATATGGAAACATGGCTTCCTATATTGCGGCATCACAATGCTGAGCCGTCGAGTCGGCGTTGTTACCCTGTGGCGGATACCTCAGCCGAGGCGGGTTTCAACGCCGGATCCGGATACCAAAAAAATGCCCGCGCGAGGCGGGCATTCTTGAGCGGCAAGCAGTCGGAGCTACGCCGCGGCCTGCGCCGGAATCTTCCTGCTGTGGTGGGTGATGCGGTTCTTGGCGTCGACATACACGAGGTCGGGCTCGAACTTGGCCAGCTCGATCTCGTTGTACATGGCGAAGGTGGCGATGATCAGCAGGTCGCCGGGCGAGGCCAGTCGCGCGGCGGCGCCGTTCACCGAGATGGTGCCGGTGCCACGCTCGGCCTTGATGGCGTAGGTGGTGAAGCGCTCGCCGTTGTTGACGTTCCAGATCTCGATCTGCTGGTAGGCCTTGATGTCGGCGGCGTCGAGCAGGTCTTCGTCGATGGCGCAGGAACCCTCGTAGTGGAGTTCGGCTTGCGTCACCGTCACGCGGTGCAGCTTGGATTTGAGCATCATGCGTTGCATGGTCGATCCTTCTCAGGCAAAGGCATCAACAAACCAGGGTGGCGCCAGGCACCTACCCCATCCTTGTCGCTGCTGGATCCTGCCGGCCTGAGCGCATCGCCGGATCCTAAACTTCCAGGTTGTCGATCAGGCGCGTGGCGCCGAGGCGCGCCGCAGCCAGAACGACCAGCCCGGAATCGTGAGCGGTTGGCAATTGTAGATCAATTCTTTTACGCACTGCAACATAGTCGGGAGCCCAGTCGTGGCGGGCCAGTTCGTTCATGGCCCCAGTCTCCAGCGCGGCGAAATCGCGGTTTCCGGCGCGGATGGCTTCTACCACCTTCGTCAGAAGCCGGAACAGTCGTGGCGCTTCGGCCCGCTCGGCAGCGCTGAGGTAGCCGTTGCGCGACGACAGGGCGAGGCCGTCGCCGGCGCGCACCGTCTCGCCGGCGCCGATTTCTATGGGCAGGTTCAGGTCACGCACCATGTTGCGGATGATCATCAGCTGCTGGTAGTCCTTCTTGCCGAATAGCGCGATATCGGGCTGGACGATCTGGAACAGCTTCATCACCACCGTGGCGACGCCGCGGAAATGGCCGGGCCGGAACTCTCCGTCGAGGATGCCGGCCTGTTCAGGGGGCGGCTCGACGTGATAGCCCTGCGGTTGCGGGTACATCTCCTTCTCATCGGGTGCGAACAGGTGATCGACACCCGCTGCTTCGAGCCTTTCGCAATCGGCGGAAAAGGTGCGCGGATAGCTGTCGAAGTCTTCGCCGGGACGGAACTGCAGCCGGTTCACGAAGATGGTCGCGACCACCGTGTCGGCCTGGCCACGCGCCTGCGTCATCAGCGCAATGTGGCCCTCATGCAGGTTGCCCATGGTGGGCACCAGGGCAACGCGGCCGCCGTCGTCGAGCGCCGCGCGCAGGCAGGCGATGGTGGAGTGGATGCGCATTGTCGAAACTTCCCCGTTCAGGCTGCGTGCAATTCTTCGCGCAGCACACGACGCAGGGTTTCGATGGTCACGGGCGTAGCCTCGGGCGCAATGATGCCGCGCAGGGCCTCGTTGATCAGAGTTTGATAGCCGCGGCCGGTCTTGTCGGCCTGCTTGCGAAATGTCGCGAGAACATCGTCGTCAAGGTACAGCGTGATGCGGGTTTTTCCCGTCGCCGGCAGGACAGCGCCACGCTTGCCCTTGCTGAAATCGTAACTGTCTTTCATGGCATCATCCTTCGTAGTCCTTGCGCTCCTGCGGCTCCGCCTCTCTGGCGGAAATTACCCGAATCACGTCGTCGCCGCGCCAGGTGTAACACACCACCAGGATACGGCCGAAAACATCGCTGCCTATAGTCAGGAACCGTTGCTCATCACTGTCCCGATCTTCGATCGTGATTGCATGGGGATCGAAAAACACCCCCTCGGTTTCTGCCAGATTGATTCCGTGCTTGCGAATGTTGATCTTGTTCTTGGCAGGGTCGAACTCGACGCTCATGTTTCTGGAGTATGCATATTATGCATACAATAGATCGAAGGTCAATAGCAGTGTTCGGGCGCGGGGAAGCTGCCGTCCTTGACCGCCTTGACGTAGGCGCCGACGGCACCGTCGATGCTTTGCGCAACGGCCATGAAATCCCTGACGAAGCGTCCCTTCTTGCCGGGGTAAACGCCGAGCATGTCGTGCAGCACCAGCACCTGGCCGTCGCAATCCTTGCCGGCGCCGATGCCGATGGTTGCGCAGACAGTGAGGCTGCGGGTGACTTCGGCGGCAAGTTCGGCCGGCACCATTTCCAGCACCATCAGCGCCGCGCCGGCGTGTTCCAAGGCCTTCGCGTCGGCCTGCATGCGTGCCGCGCCGGCATCGGTGCGGCCCTGCACGCGGTAACCGCCCAGCGCATGCACCGACTGCGGCGTGAGGCCGATGTGGGCGCACACGGGAACGCCGCGCTCGACGAGGAAATGCACCGTCTCGGCCATGACTTCGCCGCCTTCGAGCTTGACCATCTCGGCGCCGGCGGCGAGCAGGCGCACGGCATTGCGCAGCGCCTGCTCCTTCGATTCCTGGTAGCTGCCGAAGGACATGTCGGCCACCACCATGGCACGTTGCACGATGTGGCCGACACACTCGGTGTGATAGACCATCTGCTCGATGGTCACCGGCAGGGTCGAGCTCTTGCCCTGGATGACGTTGCCCAGCGAATCGCCGACGAGGATGACGTCCACGCCGCAGCGGTCCTCCAGCGCGGCGAAGCTGGCGTCGTAGGCGGTGAGCATGGCGATCTTCTCGCCGTCCTTCTTCATCCGCGCCAGTTCGGGCAGGGTGATCGGCTTGTTGGAGGCGAGATACGTCATGGCGATCTGAAGATGAAATAGACAGCGCCAAGGATACACAAGGTCTTCATGCTTCGACGCGGCGCGGTTCGAGCCGGTGGATGCGCTGGTCGGCGCAGCGCGCGAGCAGATCAGCCGCGCGGCCGCGGCCAGGGACGTCGATGTCGGGGGCGATCTCGAGCAGCGGCGCCAGCACGAAGGCGCGCTCGTGCATGCGCGGGTGCGGCAGGGTCAGGCCGGGATCGTCCTGCACCGTGTCGCCGAGGAGCAGCAGGTCGAGGTCGAGCGTGCGCGGGGCGTTCCTGAGGCTGTCCGGGTCGCGTATGCGGCCGAAGCGGGCTTCCAGGGCGAAGAGTTCGTCGAGCATTTCGCCCGGAGTCAGGTGCGTCTTGACGGCGACCACGGCGTTGATGAAATCGGGCTGGCGCTTCAGCCCCACCGGCGCGGTGCGGTAGAGCGAGGACATGGCGAGGAAGACCGAGCCGCGCAGGGCCACCAGGGCATCGATGGCGTCGTTGAGGGTCGCCACCGGATTGCCGAGGTTCGCTCCGAGGGCGATGTAGGCACGCTGCATCATGGCGAAATCAGTGAAAAGTCGGCGCTGGCGGGACGGCGTGCTGAACTTGGGCCGGGCCGGATCACTCGGCAGCCGTCGTCGCCGTCCCGCCAGCGCCGACTTTCTTGCGGCCGCGGCTGCGGCTGCGCTTCTTCGGGCCGGTGTCGGGCTGCAGCATCTCGGCGCGTTCCTCGTGGTTGGCGTCCTGGAACTCGGTCCACCACTCGGCCAGTTCCTGCGGCGCCTCGCCGCCCTCCGCGCGCAGCAGCAGGAAGTCGTAGGCCGCGCGCAGCCGCGGCTGTTCGAGCATGCGGAAGGGCGCCTTGCCGGCGCGCTTCTCGAAGCGTGGCTGCAGTGCCCAGATTTCCTTGATGTCGCCGACGATGCGCTTGGTGATGGCGAGCTTCTCTGCCTGGCGGTCGAGCACCTCGTCCATTGCGTCGTAGAGCGCCGGCTGCGATACCTGGCCGTCCTTCTTGCGCGCTTCCCAGTCGGCCAGCACTTCGTGCCAGAGCAGGGTGGCGAAGAGGAAGCTCGGCGAGACCGGCTTGCCGGCGCGCACCCGCGCGTCGGTGCTGGCGAGCGAGGCCATGACGAACTTTTCGCCCAGCGGTTGCTCGAGGATGACGTCGAGCAGCGGCAAGAGGCCGTGGTGCAGGCCGTCCTCGCGCAGGCGCTTGACGCACTCGATGGCGTGGCCGGAGAACAGCAGCTTGAGCATTTCGTCGAAGACGCGCGCCGTGGGCACGTTGTCGATCAGTTCGGCCATCTCGCGGATCGGCGCCTGCACTGCTGGATCGAGCCGCAGGCCGAGCTTGGCCGAGAGGCGCACGGCACGCAGCATGCGCACCGGATCCTCGCGGTAGCGCGAGCGCGGATCGCCGATCATGCGCAAGGTCTTGCGCTGCAGGTCCTGCACGCCGTGGTGGTAGTCGAGCACCGTCTGCGCCGTCGGGTCGTAGTAGAGCGCATTGATGGTGAAGTCGCGGCGATCGGCGTCCTCCTCGATCGAGCCCCAGACGTTGTCGCGCAGCACGCGGCCGTGGACGTCCTTGACGGTGTCGGCATCGTGGGCGGCGCGGAAGGTGAACACCTCGATGGTCTCCGGGCCGAACATCACATGCACGATCTGGAAGCGGCGACCGATGATGCGCGAACGGCGGAACAGGCGGTGCACCTGATCGGGCGTGGCGCTGGTGGCGACGTCATAATCCTTGGGCACGATGCCGGCGATGTGGTCGCGCACCGCGCCGCCGACGATGTAGCCCTTGTGGCCGGCGCCCTGCAGCGTCTCGCAGACGCGCCGCGCCGCGGACGAGACGTCCTCGCGGCGGATGCCGTGTTTTTCGACGGAGATGAGCTCGGCCCGGTGGGGCGAGGGCTCGCCGCGACGGAAGACGCGGCGCAGCAGCTTGCGGATCATGCGAAAGGAGTGATTTGGCGCTGGAACGAGGCCGCCATTCTATCCGATGACCGCCCGATCAGCCGCGCAGGCTGATCACCGGCCAGCCGGCGGCGGCCGCGTGGGCACGCAGGGTGGCGTCGGGATCAACGGCGACGGGGTGGCTGACCCGGGCCAGCAGCGGCAGGTCGTTGTGCGAGTCGCTGTAGAAGTGGCTGGTCTCGAAGGCGCCCCACCACAGTCCAAGCGATTCGAGCCAGGCCTCGACGCGCTCGATCTTTCCCTCCTTGAAGGCGGGCGTGCCTCGAGGCTTGCCGGTGAAGCGCCCATCCAGTTGCGCCGGAACGGTGGCCACCAGGTGCTCGATGCCGAACTCGCGGCAAACCGGACCGGTAACGAAGCTGTTGGTGGCGGTGACGATGGCGCAGAGGTCACCGCCGTCGAGATGGCGGCGCACCAGCACCTGCGCGGCGGCGGTCATCATCGGGCGGATGCGGGTCGCCATGAACTCGCGGTGCCAGGCGTCGAGTTCGGCGCGCGGATGACGTGCCAGCGGCGCCAGCTGGAAGTCGAGGAAGGCATGGATGTCGAGCGTGCCGGCCTTGTAGTGGTCGTAGAACACCTGATTCTTCGCTTCATGCACTTCGCGGTCGAGCACGCCCCTGGAGATCAGGAATTGCGCCCACTCGAAGTCGGAATCGCCGGCGAGGAGCGTGTTATCAAGGTCAAACAGGGCGAGCTTCATCTTCGGTCTTTTCCAGTTGCAGTTGCATCACCTCGCGCAACAGCGGCAGGGTGGCGTGGCGTTTGCGCTCGAGGGTGGCGCGGTCGAGGCCGTCGAGCACGGCCATCAGCGAGGGCAGGTCGCGACGGCCGTGGCGCAGCAGGTAGTCGACCAGGCCGTCGTCCATGCGCATGCCGCGCAGCAGGGCGTGGCGGCGCAGCGCTGCCGACTTTTCCTCGTCGGTGAGCGGCTTGACCTCGAAGATCAGGCCCTGGCCGATGCGGGTGCGCAGATCCTCGCGCAATTGCAATTGCGCCGGCGCGCCGCTGCCCGAGAGCAGGATGGCCAATCCGACCACGCGTGCTGCGTTGAAGAGGCGGAACAGCGCGATCTGCGCCGGTTCAGACAGTCGCTCGACATCCTCGATCACCACCAGGCCGCCCGGCGGCGCGGGAATTTCCTCGCTTATCTGATCGGCCTGCAGGTGGGTGACGGCGCGGCGCCTGTCGGCCAGGCGCGCGGTGGCGGCGAGCAGGTGGCTCCTGCCGCTGCCCGGCGGGCCCCAGAGGAAAACGGCGTCGAAACTGTCGGCATCGGCCAGCCCGCGCAGACGCGCCAGCAACTCGGCGTTGGCGCCGGCGACGAAATTTTCCAGCGTCGGCGCCTGCTTCGGGCGCAGGTCGAGCAGGAGCTGTGTCACGGCGCTGGCCCTTGGGAAGCGGCTTGCAGTCGGACGGGAGTCAAGGTCGGATGAGAGGGCATTTCCGGTAGAATTTGCGGCTTCTGCCCGCGGGCGGGGCCAAAGCGGGATTAAGCGCGCGGCCAATCCCGTACTTTAGCCGTCCCCTCGCCGGACTTCAACCGAGTGACCACGCCGTGAGCGAATCCCCGAACCAACTCACCTACCGAGCCGCCGGTGTCGACATCGACGCCGGCGATGAACTCGTCGAGCGCATCAAGCCTGCCGCCAAGCGCACCATGCGCCCCGAAGTGCTCGCCGGCATCGGCGGCTTCGGCGCCCTGTTCGAAATCTCCCGCAAGTATTCCCAGCCGGTGCTGGTGTCGGGCACCGACGGCGTCGGCACCAAGCTCAAGCTGGCCTTCGAATGGAACCGCCACAACACCATCGGCCAGGACCTGGTGGCGATGAGCGTCAACGACATCCTGGTGCAGGGTGCCGAGCCGCTGTTCTTCCTCGACTACTTCGCCTGCGGCAAGTTGCATGTCGAGACCGCGGCCCAAGTGGTCGAAGGCATCGCCAGGGGCTGCGAACTGGCCGGTTGCGCGCTGATCGGCGGCGAGACCGCCGAGATGCCCGGGATGTATCCGGTGGGCGAATACGACCTGGCCGGCTTTGCGGTCGGCGCTGTCGAGAAGGATGCCATCATCGACGGCAGCCGCATCCAGCCGGGGGACGTGGTGCTCGGACTGGGCTCGTCCGGCGCGCATTCCAACGGCTATTCGCTGATCCGCCGCATCCTCGAACGCAGCAACGCCGATGTGTCCAAGCCCTTCGGCGCAGGCGGGCAAGAGGGCGGCACGCTGGCCGATGCCATCATGGCGCCGACGCGGATTTACGTGAAATCGCTGCTGGCGCTGATGCAGGCGCTGCCGGTCAAGGGCCTCGCCCACATCACCGGTGGCGGTCTGACCGACAACATTCCGCGCATTTTGCGCGATGGCCTGACCGCGGTGATCGACAGGAATTCCTGGACGCTGCCGCCGCTGTTTCAGTGGTTGCAACGCGAGGGCAACGTCGCCGACGCCGAGATGCACCGCGTCTTCAACTGCGGCATCGGCATGGTGGTGGTGATGGCCGAGGAACACGCCGGCAGCGCCATGGAACTGCTCGGCGCCGCGGGCGAGCGCGTTACCGCCATCGGCCGCATCGAGGCGACCCAGCCCGGGCAGGCGCAGACGGTGATCGTCTAGCCGAGCTTGGCTTTCTCCTCGCGTTGCACCTGGGTGATGAACTTCTGCAGTTCGTGCTCATGCGCGGCGGAGAGTTTGACGAAACGGCAGCCGATATGGCCGACCTGGTGGTTGCCGCGGGTCAGTTGGCCGAGGTAGCGCACTTCGAGGTCGAGCCGCATCACCGTCGCGCCCTTGAAGTCGATCATCGCCCCTTTCATGATCTCGCCTATCCCCAGCGGCAGCGAGATGACCGGCGATTCGAGGCCGACGCCGCCGATGCCGAGGTCGATGACCGAGAACAGGTATTCCTGGTCCTGCGGCCCGAGCGAGACGCGGCACGGCGGTCGCCGCGTCATCGGCAGCACCAGGCGGAAGAATTCCCGTCGCTGCAGGCGGATATATTTTTCCGGCAGGGCCACCGCGAAGGCGCGCCGTTTCTTGTAGGTGATTTCGCGCGCCGGCCCGGTGGTGAACTGGTTGCGGATGCCCTGCGGGTTGGCGACGAAAATGTTGCGTTGGCTGCGGAGGAAGCGCTGGTTGCTGTCCTCGCTGCCGCCCCAGTCGAAGACCAGGCGATTGCCCTCCTCGTCGACGTCGAGCAGCACGGTGAGCAGGGCCTCGCGCCCCTCGTTGAACATGATGCTGACGCGATCGCCGTCGTTGATCAGCTGGTGCAGGTAAAAGACGATCTCACGCCGGAACGTGATGGTGTAGTCGTCGAGGTTTTCCTGGGTGACGGTGGTGCTCATGCAGACTGTGGCGTCGCGGCGGCGATGAACTGTGCAATTCTAGTCAATATCGTCGCTTCGAGCTTGGTCGACTGGCAGTCGTGGCCTTCGATGGCGGCCATCGACCGCAGCCAGGTCAGTTGCCGCTTGGCGAATTGCCGCGTGGCGAAGATGCCGCGATCGCGCAGTTCCGCCGGCGGCAACGTCCCCTCCAACATCTCCCACACCTGGCGATAACCGACGCTGCGCATCGAGGGCAGGCCGGCGTCGAGACGGTATTTCCGCCGCAGCGCCTCGACCTCGGCGACCAGCCCGGCCGCCAGCATCTCGTCGAAACGCCGGGCGATGCGCGCATGCAGCCAGCCGCGGTCGGCGGGTACCAGCGCCAGCGACAGCAGGCGATAGGGCAGAGCGGCGTCGGTCTGAACGGCGTAGAACTCGCCGAGCGTGCGGCCGGTAAGCCGCGTCACTTCGATGGCGCGCTGGATGCGCTGGGCGTCGGTGGGTTGGAGTCGGGCGGCGGTTGCCGGGTCGCTTTGCGCCAGCTCGGCGTGCAATGCCGGCCAGCCGCGTTCTACCGCCTCGGCGTCGATCAGGGCGCGCATTGCCGCATCGGCCTGCGGCAGGTCGGCCAGCCCTTCACGCAGCGCCTTGAAATAGAGCATGGTGCCGCCGGCGAGCAGCGGCACGCGGCCGCGCGCGGTGATTTCACCCATCACGCGCAGGGCGTCCAGGCGAAAACGCGCTGCCGAGTAGCGTTCCTCGGGCGTGATGAGGTCGATCAGGTGGTGGGGAAATCGACGCAGCGTCTCGGCATCGGGCTTGGCGGTGCCGATGTCCATGTCGATGAATACCTGCGCCGAATCGACGCTGACGATCTCGACCGGGAAGCGTGCTGCGGCGGCCAGGGAGAGGGCGGTTTTCCCGCTTGCGGTGGGCCCCAGCAGGAGGATGGCCGGCGGTTGCCGGCCATCCTCCTGCGGAGCAACAAGGCCCCCCACCCCCGTACCCCCTCCCCGGGGCGGGGGTTCCTGATCGGTCGCGCCCGGTGGGCGCGAAAGCGGACGGGGCTTAGCGGCCACGGAGGAACAGCCGGTCGAGCTCGTTCATCGACAGCTGCACCCAAGTGGGCCGGCCGTGGTTGCACTGGTCGGCGCGCTCCGTTTCCTCCATCTGGCGCAGCAGGGCGTTCATCTCCGGCAGGGTCAGGCTGCGGTGGGCGCGCACTGCGCCGTGACAGGCCATGGTGGCGAGCAGTTCGTTGCGGCGCGATTCGAGCACGCGGCTGGCCGGCTGTTCGCGCAGGTCGGCGAGCAGCGCACGCAGCAGTGCGGCAACATCGCCACCGGCAACCAGTGCGGGCGCGGTGCGTACGGCCAGTTGCTGCGGGCCGGCGGCGCCGATCTCGAAGCCGAGTCGGGCCAGTGTGTCGCGATGCTCTTCGGCGGTGGCGAGTTCGAGGTGGCTGGCCGACATCAGGACCGGAATCAGCAGCGGCTGGGTGGTCGGAGGACCGGCCTCGACGGCGTTCTTGAGCTTTTCGTAGAGGATGCGCTCATGGGCGGCGTGCATGTCCACGAGCACCAGACCGGCCGTGTTCTGGGCCAGCACGTAGATGCCGTGGAGCTGGGCGATGGCGTAGCCGAGCGGCGGTGCGTGGCCGGCGGGTGCGTCGCGAAAAGTCGGCGCTGGCGACACGGTGGCATCGGCGAAGGCGGAGCGCGCAAAATCGAGATAGGGTTGCGCGGCGGGTTCCGCGACGCCGAGCGCTGCCTGACGATAAGCGGGGAAGGCGGGGGGTGGCGCAACCACGACCGGCGCCACAGTCGCGTCGCCGATGGTCTGCGCCAGCGCCCGCTGCAGCGCGTGGAACACGAACTGGTGCACCCCGCGGCCGTCGCGAAAACGGACCTCGGTCTTGGCCGGATGGACATTGACATCGACGCCGGCGGGGTCGAGTTCGAGGAACAGGCAGTAGGCCGGGTGGCGGGCGCCGTGGAGGATGTCGGCATAGGCCTCGCGGGCGGCATGGGCGAGCAGCTTGTCGCGGACGTAGCGGCCATTGACGAAGAAGTACTGGGCGTCGCGCGAGGCCTTGGAATAGGCGGGCAGGGCGGCGAAGCCGGACAGCCGCAGCGGGCCGGCGGCAACATCCACGGTTCGGCTGTGGGCGAAGAACTCGTCACCGAGGATCTCGCGGGCGCGGCGCGCGGCGTCGCTGGAGGCCAGGCGCAGCTTCGCCGACTTGTTGTGCGACAGCATGAACGCAACGTCGGGCCGGGCCAGCGCCATGCGCCGCAGTACATCGTCGCAGTGACCGTACTCGGTCGCCTCGGACTTGAGGAACTTGCGCCGCGCCGGGGTGTTGAAATACAGGTCGGAGACGTCGATCACCGTGCCGGCGGCCAGCGCCGCCGGGCTGATGTGGGCATTGGCGCCATCGATTTTCCAGGCGTGACCGTCGCCGGCGACCCGGCTGGCAATGCTCGTGCGCGCGACCGAGGCGATCGAGGCCAGCGCCTCGCCGCGAAAGCCATAGCTGACGACGCGCTCGAGGTCGTCGAGCGTGCCGATCTTGCTCGTGGCGTGGCGGGCCAGCGCCAGCGGCAGGTCGTCCTTGGCGATGCCGCCGCCGTCGTCGGCGACGCGGATCAACCGCACGCCGCCCTCTTCGATCTGCACCTCGATCCTCGAGGCGCCGGCGTCGAGGCTGTTCTCGACCAGTTCCTTCAGCACCGAGGCCGGGCGTTCGACCACCTCGCCGGCGGCGATCTGGCTGATCAGGATGTCGGGGAGCAGGCGAATGTGGTGCATGGGAGGCGGCAATTATAGGTGCTAGGGTAAACTGCGTCCCCATGGAACTCCTACCCCAATTCATCGCGCAGTTCATCGATCTGGTCCTGCACCTCGACAAGCACCTCGCGCTGCTGCTGGCGCAGTACGGTACCTGGATCTATGCCATCCTCTTCCTCATCATCTTCTGCGAGACCGGCCTGATCGTGACGCCTTTCCTGCCCGGCGACTCGCTGCTGTTCGTCGCCGGCACGCTGGCGGCGACGGGGGGAATGGACATCGGCGTGCTGATGACCGTGCTGTTCGTCGCCGCGGTGCTCGGCGACGGTGTGAACTTCCGGGTCGGTCGCTGGTTCGGGCCCAAGGTGTTTCGCTGGGAGGATTCGCGCTTCTTCAACAAGGCGGCCTTCGACAAGACCCATGCCTTCTACGAGCACCACGGCGGCAAGACAGTGGTGATCGCCCGCTTCCTGCCGATCCTGCGCACCTATGCGCCCTTCGTCGCCGGCGTCGCCGACATGTCGGCCGCCCGCTTCACCCTGTTCAATGTCGTCGGCGCCGCGACCTGGGTCGGTTCGCTCTGCCTCGCCGGCTACTTCTTCGGCAACCTGCCCTTCATCAAGAACAACCTGACGCTGGTCATCGTCGGCATCATCGTGCTGTCGCTGGTGCCGCTCGTCATCGGCTGGGCCCGTCACCGCTTAGCGACGCAAAATCAATGAACTGGGAGCGCATGGCGGGCCTGGGTTAACATGGCCGCCATGCGTGCGCTCCTGCTCCCTGTTCTATTGGTGATGGTGCTGGCAATCGTACTGGGCGGCTGTGCCGCTTCCGGGGCCTTCGATCCGGGCCAGCTGGCCAAGACCGACGTTGACCGCGTGACCGACGCGCACCGGCAAAGTGTTTTCGCCAGCCTGCGCGTCGTCGCCGAAAAGCTCTACCGCCGCAATCCGCGCGAGTGGAAGAAGGGCGGGCAGCCCAGCATGGAGGCGGCGCTGGCGCGGGTTTTTGACGCCTGGCCGCCGTGGCGGCTGCCGGAACTCGGCGAAAAGCGCGGTACCGAGGCGGTGCTGCTGGCCCTGCGCGAGGATTACCGCGGCGACCGGGTGGCCGCGTTCGTCGCAGGCCTGGGCGGCATGATGCACGACGCCTTCAACAGCAAGACCGAATTTTTTGTCATGGACGACCTCGACCCGCAACGGCTTTACAACAGCGCGCGCAACCTCGAAATCGCGGCATGGAAACTCACCCATGCGCGCGGCAGCGACGGCGAACTGTTGCTGCTCTCCAACGAGATGATCCCCGTGCAGAATCTCAGCTTCGAACGCGAATTCGGCAAGATGATCGGCAACCTCGACCTGCTGTCGCGCCTTGTCGCCGACAAGACCAACCGCACCATCGTCAAGGCGGTCCAGAGCATTGCGACGGCGGTGTTTCTGCCGGTGTTGCCGATGCCGACCTTCTGATGAAATCCTTCGTCATATTGATATCCGGCCGCGGCAGCAACATGCGTTCGCTGCTCGAGGCCGACCTGCCCGGACGCTGCGCCGCCGTCATCAGCAACCGTCCCGACGCCGCCGGCCTCGATTTCGCCCGCGAGCGCGGTGTGACGACGGCCGTCGTCGACCACAAGGCCTACCCCGACCGCGCGGCCTTCGACACCGCCCTGGCTGCCGTGATCGACGGGTATGCGCCCGATCTGGTGCTGCTGGCCGGCTTCATGCGAGTGCTCGGCAACCCCTTCGTCGAGCGCTTCGCCGGGCGCATGCTCAACATCCATCCCTCGCTGCTGCCCGCCTTCCCCGGCCTGCATACCCATGCGGCCGCATTGCAGCTGGGGGCGCGCATCCACGGCTGCACGGTGCATTTCGTCACGCCCTCGCTCGATGCCGGCCCCATTGTGGTCCAGGCCGCGGTGGCGGTGCTGCCGGGCGACGATCCGGCAATGCTGGCGGCGCGCGTGCTGGAACAGGAGCATGTGATCTATCCGCAGGCTGCCCGCTGGTTCCTCGAGGGGCACCTGCGGCTCGTGGCGGGCCGCGTCGAGCTCGACGTCGATTGCGCGGCCCCGGCCGCGCTGCGCGTGCCATGTCCGTCGCCCTGACGCTGCAGGCAACGGATCGGCGCACCCCAGGGATACTTGCTGCGCGGCGCTGGTGGCTGGCCCTGGCGGCGTCGATGCTGGTGCATGCCTTCGTCCTTTCCTCGCCCGGCTGGCGTTTGCCGACCCTCGATGAACTGCTGGATCCGGACAAGGAAGTTCTCATCGAGGCGCGCCTGGCGCCACCGCCTGCAGCGCCGGTGGCTGCAGCCGCCCCCCCGCCCCCCGCCGCCGAGACTGCTCCGGCCCCGCCTCCCCGTGCCGAGTCGGATCGCCAGCGACGCCCTGCCGTTACTCCCGCGCGTCCCGTGGCAAGTGTTCCCGGGTTGCCTGCGCCTGCACAGTCGCCAGCCCAGCCTGCCGCAGTCCAGGCAGCCGAGGCGCCCGCAACGTCGGCTCCTCCCGCGGCAGCGGCCACGCTGCCGAAGCGCGCGCGCATCCGCTATGCCATCATGCTCGGTGGGCAAGGCTTGATCGTCGGTCGTGCCGAGCATCGCTGGACGCTGGATGGCAGCAATTACACCCTGCGCGCCATGGCCGAAACCACCGGCCTGGCGGCACTGTTCAAGCCGGCCACCATCAACCAGGTCAGCGAGGGCGATCTGCTGGCCGAGGGACTGCGTCCACGAACGTTCCGGGTGGAGCGCTCCGGCGTGACGGGCGACAGCGCCACCTTCGACTGGGCGAGCGGGCGTGTGGCGATGAACCCCGGTCCGCGCGATTCCGTCGCCGAGCCGGGCATGCAGGACATGCTTTCGCTATTCTGGCAACTTGGCCTGCTGCCCGTCAGCCCGACCGGCATGGCGCTGACCGTGGCGACCGGCAAGAAGATCGAGCGCTACGTCTTCGCCTTGTCCGGCGAGGAGAAAATCAGCACCGCCCTGGGCGAGAAGACGGTGCTGCATCTGAAGACCATCGGCACGTCCGGCGGCGACGCCACCGAAATCTGGATCGACGTGGCCAAGCGCCTGCCGCTGCGCATCCGCCATGCCGACCGCAAGGGTGAAGTCTTCGACCAGGTGGTCGAGGAAATGGAGATCGAATGAGACTTACAGATACGATGATCGGCCACGCCGCGCAAGTGGTGCGGGAAATGCTGAAGTTCGCCCAGCCCGCCGACGCGGTACTGTCGAACTTTTTCCGCGCCAACCGCGTCGATAGCCGCAGCCGCGCCTTCATCGCCGAGACCGCGTACACCGTGCTGCGCCGGCGGCGGCTGCTGGAAAAGGTGGTGGGCGACCGGCCGACACCCTTGCACCTGGTGCTGGCGGCGCTGGTCAAAGTCACCGGCCTCTCCCAGCGCCAGGTGGGCGAGGCGCTGGGCAACGACGGCGGGCGTGAGGCGTCCTGGCTCGGCGAGCTCAAGGCGCAGGCGGAACCGGAATTGACCCTGGCCGAACAGGCCGACCTGCCGGACTGGCTGGCCGAGCGCCTGCTGCAGCACATGGCGCCCGCCGCCGTACTGGAACTTTCCCGCGCGCTCAACCAGCCGGCACCGCTCGACCTGCGCGTCAATGTCATGAAGCTCGGCCGCGACGAGGCGCTGGCGCGCGTGGTGGCCGACGGTTTCGTCGCGCAACCTTGCCGCTACGCGCCGCAGGGCATCCGCGTCGAGGGCCGGCCGGCATTGTCGAAGCACCCGCTGTACCTCGACGGCACCATCGAAGTGCAGGACGAGGGCAGCCAACTGCTCGGCCATCTGCTGGCGCCCAAGCGCGGCGAGATGGTGGTCGATTTCTGCGCCGGCGCCGGCGGCAAGACGCTGGCGCTGGGCGCGATGATGCGTTCCACCGGCCGGCTCTATGCCTTCGACGTAGCCGAGAAACGCCTGGCCAGGCTCAAGCCGCGTGTGGCGCGCTCGGGCCTGTCCAACGTGCATCCGGTGCTGATCGCGGGCGAGAACGACACCAAGGTGAAGCGGCTCGCCGGCAAGATCGACCGCGTGCTGGTCGATGCGCCCTGCTCGGGGCTGGGCACGCTGCGCCGCAATCCCGACCTCAAGTGGCGGCAGACGCCGGAGAGCGTCGCGGAACTCACGCGCAAGCAGGCCGACATCCTCGCCGGCGCTTCGCGGCTGCTGAAGCCCGGCGGACGCCTGGTGTATGCGACCTGCAGCATCCTGCCCGAGGAGAACGAGGGCGTGGTCGATGCCTTCCTCGCCGCCCACCCCGGATTCGTCCGCCTGTCCGCCGTCGAGATCCTGGCGAAGCAGGGCATCGAGATCGACTGCGGCGAGGACATGAAGCTGACGCCGAACCTGCATGGCACCGACGGCTTCTATGCCGCCGTGCTGGAACGCAGCAAGTGAAAGCTGCCGTCGTCTTCTGCGCGCTGCTGGCGCTGGTGGTGGCGTCGGCGCGCGCGGAGCCGTTGCCCGCCGCTGGCAGCGTGGAGGTGGCCTTCACGCCCTGGGACGACGCCGAGGGCGCGCTGCTGCGCGCGGTGGCGGCGGCGAAGAAGACGATCTATGTCCAGTCATTCATTTTTACCAGCCGGACGCTGGGGCGGGCGTTGATCGCTGCGCACCAGCGCGGGGTCGCTGTCCTGGTCCTGACCGACCGTGAGATGCTGGCCAAGGGCGACAACTCACAGATTCCGCGGTTGGTCGAAGCCGGCATCCCTGTGTGGCTGGAGGTGCGCTACCAGTCCGCCCACAATAAAATCATGCTGATCGATCCTGAGGAGCCGCACCCCATCGTGGTCACCGGCAGCTACAACTTCACCTTTTCGGCGCAGGCGCGCAATGCCGAGAACCTGCTGCTGTTGCGCGACAACCCGCGGCTGGCGCAGATCTACCTCGCCAACTGGCGACGCCATCACGGCGAGGCGCTCGCCTATGAAGTCGGGGAGGCGCGCTGATGAGCGGCAACGTCGGCATCCAACTGCAGGACGTCTGGCTCGACCTGCAGCAGCCCGAGGTCGTCTGGCAGCTCGCAGTGCTGGCGCTATGCCTGGGACTGGCGTGGCTGGTCGATCGTGCCCTGGCGCGGCGGCGAAATCTCATGCGCAGCGATATCAGGCAGGACGCTGTTGGCGTCAAGGCGCTGCAGCAGCGCGGGCTGGCGCGGGCCGCCTTCCCGCTCACCGCGCTGGTGCTGGTGCTGATTGCCCGGCCGCTGCTGGGGCAATGGCATCACGTCAACCTGCTCTCGCTGGCCGTGCCGCTGCTGCTGTCGCTGGCGGTGATCCGCGCGGTGTTCTTCGCGCTGCGCCTCGGGGTCGGCGAAGCCGGCTGGCTGGCCAGCTTCGAGAAGGTTTTCGCCGTGCTGGCCTGGAGCGTGGCGGCGCTCTACATCACCGGCTTGCTGCCAGAATCGATCGAGCTGCTGGAGAGTGTGCAGTTCTCGGTCGGCAAGCAGAAGACCAACCTGTGGCTGATCCTGCAGGGCGTCGGCGCGTTGCTGGCGACGCTGCTGCTGGCGCTGTGGATCGGCGGTGCCATCGAGGCGCGGCTGATGGCGGCGACCGGCCTCGACTCCAACCTGCGCGTGCTCTTTTCCCGCCTGGCCAAGGCGCTGCTGATCGTGGTGGCGGTGCTGGTCGGCCTGCCGCTGGTCGGCATCGACCTCACCATGCTGTCGGTGTTCAGCGGTGCCCTCGGCGTCGGCATCGGCATCGGCCTGCAGAAGATCGCCGCCAACTACATTTCCGGCTTCATCATCCTGCTCGACCGCTCGATTCGCATCGGCAACCTGATCAGCGTCGGCAACGACCGCGGCCAGGTGACGCAGATCACCACGCGCTTCACCGTGTTGCGTGGCATGACCGGCATCGAGGCCATCGTTCCCAACGAAATGCTGGTCGGCTCGGTGGTGCAGAACGAGTCCTACTCCGATCCCATGGTGCGCATCGCGCTGCCGCTGCAGGTGGCCTACGACAGCGATGTCGAGCGTGCCATGGCCATTCTGGTCGAAGCCGCCCTGGCCCAGCCGCGCGTGCTGCGCGAGCCCGCACCCAAGGCGCTGGTGACGCTGTTCGCCGACTCCGGCATCAACCTGGAACTTGGCTTCTGGATCCATGATCCCGAGGCAGGGACGGGCGAAGTACGTTCGGCCATCTACCTGGCCGTGTGGCATGCCTTCCGCGATGCCGGGATCGAGATTCCCTTCCCGCAGCGCGAGGTCCGCGTTCTTGGCGGCGCTCCGGCGCCAGGCCTATCACCCTGATCTGATTGTAGTTTTATTGGTTGATCGGGCGGCATAGAATGCCTCAACCCGCTCTCGTCGAAAGGTAGCCCACGCATGTTTTCCGGATTCCTCGATCTACCTTGGTGGGGCCTTGTGCTGGTGACGCTCGCGCTCACCCATGTGACCATCGCTGCCGTCACCATATTTTTGCATCGCCATCAGGCGCATCGTGCGCTCGACCTTGGTCCGCTGCCCGCACATTTCTTTCGTCTCTGGCTGTGGCTGAGCACCGGCATGGTGACGAAGGAATGGGCGGCGATCCATCGCAAGCACCATGCGAAATGCGAAACGGCCGACGATCCGCACAGCCCGCAGGTGCTCGGCATCAACCGCGTGCTGTGGGGCGGCGTCTTCCTCTACGTCAAGGAATCGCGCAACCGCGAAACGATCGAGCGCTATGGCCATGGCACGCCCGATGACTGGATCGAGCGGACCCTGTACACGCCGTGGCAGAAGTCCGGCATCGTCGTCATGCTGGCCATCGACATGGCGCTGTTCGGCGTCGTGCCGGGCGCGCTGATCTGGGGCGTGCAGATGGTCTGGATCCCGTTCTGGGCTGCCGGCGTCATCAACGGCATCGGCCACTACTGGGGCTACCGCAACTTCGCCTGCAGCGATGCCTCGACCAACATCGTGCCCTGGGGCATCCTCATCGGTGGCGAGGAACTGCACAACAACCACCACACCTACGCCACCTCGGCCAAACTCTCCAACAAATGGTACGAGTTCGACATCGGCTGGATGTACATCCGCATCCTCGAGATGCTTGGCCAGGCCAGGGTGAAGAAAGTGGCTCCGACGCCGAAGCTGGGCGGGCTGCGTCCGGTCGTCGACGTCGATACCCTCCAGGCCGTGATCACCCATCGCTACGACGTGCTGGCGAAATACCTCAAGTCGGCGCGGCAGGTCGCCACAGAGGAGTTCGCCCGCCTCAAGCTCGATGCGGCAGAGAGCCGCTTGTTCCGGCGTCTGCTCAAGGACGACGTGGCCACGCTGCAGGCGCGGCTGGGGTCGGTGCTGGTGAAGAGCGAGCGCCTCAACCTGGTGGTGGCGTTGCGCGCCGAACTCGAGGCCCTGTGGGCGCGTTCCACTGTCAGCCACGAACAATTGGTCGCGCAACTGCAGGACTGGGTCGCCCGTGCCGAATCGAGCGGCATCGCTCAGCTCGAGGAGTTTTCGCTGCGCCTGCGGCGCTACGCCGTGTAGTAACCCTGCCCTGCGCGCTACGGCCAATAAAAAACCCGCCGCGGCGGGTTTTTTTTGCATGCGAGCCGAAGACTTATTTCAGCTTGACCTCTTTGTAGGCGACATGCTTGCGCACCTTGGGGTCGTACTTCATGAACTCCAGTTTTTCCGGTGTGGTCTTCTTGTTCTTGGTCGCCGTGTAGAAATGCCCGGTGCCGGCAGTGGATTCCAGCTTGATCTTTTCGCGTCCGCCCTTGGCCATGATCGCTTCTCCTGATTAGACGTGCTCGCCGCGGCTGCGCAGCTCGCCGAGGATGACGTCGATACCCTTCTTGTCGATGGTGCGCAGGCCGGCGTTGGATACGCGCAGGCGGACCCAGCGGTTCTCGGATTCAACCCAGAACTTGCGGGACTGCAGATTCGGCAGGAAGCGACGCTTCGTTTTGTTGTTGGCGTGGGAAACATTGTTACCCACCATCGGGGACTTGCCCGTTACCTGGCATACGCGGGACATCGTGTGCTCCAAATTCGCGGTTTCAGCAAAGCCGCGCAGTGTACCCGAAAAGCGGGTGGGGAATCAATAGTTAAAGAAGACCCCGTTCGGCGAAGGAAAGTGGCGGGGAACCAGCCGCGATGATGAAGTGGTCGAGCAGCTTCACATCGACCAGTGCCAGCGCCTGTTTCAGCGAGGCGGTGAGGGCTTCGTCGGCCCGCGACGGCTCGGCCACGCCCGATGGATGGTTGTGGGCGAGCACCACGGCGGCGGCATTGCGGGCCAGTGCCTGCTTCACCACCTCGCGTGGATAGACGCTGGTCTGGGTCAGGGTGCCGGTAAACAGCACGTCGTCGGCGATCAACCGGTTCTGGGCGTCGAGCCAGAGGGCGACGAAGACCTCGTGGGG
The DNA here is from genome assembly GCA_963709555.1 of uncultured beta proteobacterium. Classification (GTDB taxonomy): domain Bacteria; phylum Pseudomonadota; class Gammaproteobacteria; order Burkholderiales; family Rhodocyclaceae; genus Sulfurisoma. The sequence continues at coordinate 122,359 of CAVPWR010000004.1, forward strand.
AAGTCCGCCGAGGTGCAGCCGCAGCCAGTCGCGCACCGCCGCCGGCGTCGTCAGCAGGTCGCGGGTCGCCAGTTCCTCGCGCAGGGCGCGCCGGGCCATCTCGATCACCGCCTGCAATTGGGCGTACTTGGCCTGTCCCATGCCGGGGATCGCCGCAAACTCGGCGGCACCGGCAGCGAACAGTCGCGTCAGCGAGCCGAAGTGGCCCAGCAGGGTGCGGGCCAGATCGACGGCGCTCTGTCCCTTGACGCCGACGCGCAGGAAAATCGCCAGCAGCTCCGCGTCCGACAGTGCGGCGGCGCCCTGCTTGAGCAGGCGCTCACGCGGGCGTTCGTCTTCCGGCCAGTCGGTAATTGCCATGGGTGGTCGCCATTAAGGGTTTAGAATTCGCTTTGATATTGATGGCCCCCACGCTCGCAAGAGCGGCTCGCTGCCCCCCCACGGGGGCACATGCCTCCTTGGGGCGGCCCGGCGGAGGCATGCATGGGATTCTACCTGCCATGGCGGAACTGACGGATAAGCGCATCGTGCTCGGTGTCAGCGGCGGCATCGCGGCCTACAAGGCGGCGGAGCTGGCGCGCCTCTTGGTCAAGGCCGGTGCCACGGTCGACGTGGTGCTGACCGCGGGCGGCGCCCATTTCGTTACCGCCGCCACCTTTCAGGCGCTGACCGGGCGACCGGTGTGGACCGATCTGTGGGACACGCACAATCGCGGCATGGCGCACATCGACCTCACGCGCGGCGCGACGGCGGTGCTGGTGGCGCCGGCCACCGCCGACTTCATGGCCAAGGTCGCCCATGGCGCGGCCGACGATCTACTTGCCACGCTCTGCCTCGCCCGCGACTGCCCACTGCTGCTGGCGCCGGCGATGAACCGCGAAATGTGGGACAAGCCGGCGACGCAGCGCAACGTGGCGCAACTCGCCGCCGATGGCGTCGTGCTGCTCGGTCCGGCGAGCGGGGACCAGGCCTGCGGCGAGACTGGCGCCGGGCGCATGCTGGAAGCGCAGGAACTCTTCGACGCCCTGGCTGCCTTCCTGCGGCCCAAGATTCTTGCCGGCCGCCGCGTGCTGTTCGACGGCGGGTCCGACCTTCGAGGCGCTCGATCCGGTACGCGGATTGACCAATTCGAGTTCCGGCCGCATGGGTTTCGCCCTTGCGCAGGCCTGCGTCGAGGCCGGCGCCGAGGTCACGCTGGTGGCCGGGCCGGTGGCGCTGCCGACTCCGGGCGGAGTGGTGCGCATCGATGTGAGCAGCGCGCTGGAGATGCGCGACGCGGTAAAGTCGGCGCTGGCGGGACGGCAGATTTTCATCGCCGTGGCCGCGGTGGCCGACTACCGGCCGGCGCAGGCCGCCGAGCACAAGATCAAGAAGGGCGCCGCGGCAATGACCCTGGAACTCGTCGCCAATCCCGACATCCTGGCCGAGGTCGCCGCGCTGCCCGACGCGCCGTTCTGCGTCGGCTTTGCCGCGGAAAGCCGGAATCTGGACGGGTTCGCCGAAGCCAAGCGCCGCGCCAAGAAATTGCCGCTGGTGGTTGGCAACCTGGTGCAGGATGGCCTCGGTGGCGAGACCAACGCCGTCACGCTTTTCGACGAGGCGGGAAGACATGTCCTGCCGCCGGGCGACAAGCTCGCCGTGGCGCGCGACATCGTCAAACACATCGCGGGAATGATTTCTCATGCACAGGATTGACGTTCGCGTTCTCGACTCGCGGTTGCACGATACGCCGCCGCACTACGCCACGCCGGGCTCCGCCGGCCTCGACCTGCGCGCCTGCATCGAGACGGCGATCAAGCTGCATCCGGGCGAAACCGTGCTGGTGCCAACCGGCATCGCCATCCACCTTTCCGATCCGGGGCTGGCGGCGCTGATCCTGCCGCGCTCGGGCCTCGGCCACAAGCACGGCATCGTGCTCGGCAACCTGGTCGGACTGATCGACTCGGATTATCAGGGCGAGATCAGCGTCTCGGCCTGGAACCGCGGCCACGAGACTTTCACCCTGAATCCACTCGACCGCCTGGCGCAACTGGTGGTGGTGCCGGTGCTGCAGGTGGCGTTCAACATCGTCGAGGAGTTCGCCGAGAGCCAGCGGGGCGGCGGCGGCTTCGGCAGCACAGGCCACGGCTGAAGGGGGAGGCGACGTACGCCGGCATACCGCCTCATGGCCGAATAACGCTTTTCGTTCGACGCGCGGCGAAGCCTTTGCTAGCATAATGGTTTCTGGGAATTACCGTCATTTCAGGAGGTTGATGTGAGACTGTTTGCCGCTCTGACCTGCGCCGCCGCCGGCGCCCTGCTTGCCGTTCCGGCATTCGCCAACCCGGTCAAACCTGCCGCCGATGCCAAACGCGTGCAGGAAATCGTCGCAGGAAGCTGCTCGCTTTGCCACGGCATGGAAGGCGAGAGCGCGAGCCCGGTGTTCCCGCGCCTCGCGGCCCAGCATCCCGAGTACATGGCCAAGCAGCTGAAGGATTTCCGCGAGGGCCGGCGCAAGGGCACCATGAACGCGATGGCCGCGGACCTCAAGGACGAGGAGATCAACGGGCTGGCCAACTATTTCGGTGGCAAACCCTCGAAGGCCAAGCGGCCCGGCGATGTCGATCTGGCCGCGGTCGGCAAGTACGTCTACGACAAGGGCAACAAGTACACCGGCGTGGCTTCCTGCGCCAGCTGCCATGGTGCCAAGGGTTACGGCACCGTGCAGCTGCCGCGCCTCGCCGGCCAGAACGTGCAGTACCTCGAGACCCAGCTGAAGGAGTTCAACCAGCGCGCACGCACCAACGACAACGCGGTGATGCACGCGATCGCTTCCAAGCTGACCGAGCTGGAGACGGTGGCGGTGTCGTTGTACATCGCCGGCCTCGAATAAGCATCTTCGGTCGGCATGAAAAAGGCCGCCCCCGTTTCGGGGAGCGGCCTTTTTCGTTGCTGCGTGCGGCGATCAGAGCAGCGCGTCGGCCCAGACGTTCTTGGCCCAGGCCCAGGCGTACTTGCCCTCGATCTCGTTGCGCGCGGCGGAGACGCCACCCGAGCCCGCCACGGTCTTGAAGGTCTTCTCCTTGGCGTCGTAGGTGTGCACCGAGGCGACATGCACCGCCTGCTTGCCATCGACGTAGCTGTAGCAGGTGTTGGCGATGGTCATCGGATCGGCCGGTTGCTCACCGCTCATCAGGCTGACGATGGCAGCGGCGGCGATCTTGGCGTGCTGCGTCGTCATGTGGCCGGACTTGGGCATGCCCGGCGCCGGCTGCGTGGCATCGCCGATGACATGGATGGTGGGGTGCACCGTCGACTGCGTCGTGCGCCAATCGACGCCGCACCAGCGGTTGTTGACCGTGACCAGGCCTGCCTGCTTGGCGATGTCGCCAGCCTTCTGTCCCGGCACGACGTTGAGCACGTCGGCCTTGACGGCGTCGGCGAACTCGAACTTCAGCGTCATGCTGTTGGCGTCGAGGCTGCTGATCTCGTGCTTCGGCCGGTACTCGATGATGCCGGCGTAGAGATCCTTCCACGCCGCCATGAACAGGCCCTTCTTCGACTGCACGTCGTCGTTGGCGTCGAGGATCAGCACCTTGGACTTGGGCTTCTTGGCCTTGAGGTAGTGGGCGACCATGCAGGCGCGCTCGTAGGGGCCGGGCGGGCAGCGGTAGGGCGCCTTGGGAATGGCGATGGCGAAGACGCCGCCGTCCTTCATGTCCTCGAGCTGCTTGCGCAGCGCGATGGTCTGCGGGCCGGCCTTCCAGCCATGCAGGATCTTGGTGTTGGCGAGCTCGGGGGTGAGGCCGGGCACGCTTTCCCACATGAAGTCGATGCCGGGGGAAACCACCAGGCGGTCGTAGGTGATGGTGTCGCCGTTGGCCAGCTTGACGCTGCGCTTGTCGGCGTCGACGGCAGTGACGTCGCCCTGGATCACGCGCACGCCGTGCTTCTTCAGGCCCTCGTAGCTGACGGTGATGTCCTCCAGCTTTTTCTCGCCGGCCAGCACCAGGTTGGACATCGGGCAGGAAACGAAATTGGTGTTGCGCTCGATCAGGGTGACGTTGATGCCGCCATCCGACCACATGCGCACGTACTTCGCCACGGTGGCGCCGCCAAAGCCGCCGCCGATGACGACGACATTGCCGGAGCCCTTGGCGCCGGTGCAGCCGGAGAGGCCGACAACGCCGGCCGCGGCCGCGCCCGCGGCGGAGACCTTGAGAAATTCGCGTCGATTGATGGTCATGTTCTGGTCTCCCTTATTTCTGCGCGGCGTAGAAGGTGGCGATGGCTTCGACCTGGGCGTCGGTGTAGCCCTTGGCAAGCTGGTGCATCACCGTCGCCGGCTTGGCGCCTTCGCGAAAATCCTTCAGGGCCTTGACCAGCTTGTCCTTCGGATAGCCGGCCAGCGCTTCCATGCCGCCGACGCTCTTGCCGTTGGTGCCATGGCAGCTGCTGCAGGCGGAAGCCATGTTGCGGCCATAGTTGGCCTCGTTGGCGAATGCGCTGCCCGTGAGCCCGAACAGGGCGAGTGCAATCACAAATGACGTACGTTTCATCAAGGGATCTCCTCCTAGGAAAATCGGAAAAAGCTGTTCGACCGTGCCGCCTTTGTTGTCGCTGCATGGCGGCATCGCGACCCTGCGAATCTAATGGATATTGCAGGGAGCATCAATCTGTTTCACTATTTCATGATGCTCTAATACGTTGAAGCATCTAGAAAAAATGACAACGGCACCGTCGCTGCGTCGCGAGGGTGCCGTTGTCGGGTGATGCCGGCGTGCTGCCGGCGCCGACTTTTCAGTCCAGCTTTTCGTAAAGCGGCAGTGTCAGGAACTCGGTAAATGTTTCCGAGGTTGACATCTCCTCGAAGATCTGTGCCGCGCGCACGTAGGTCGCGTTGTAGGCGGCCTCGCCGACCAGTCCCTTGATCTTCTCCATCTCCTGCGGGATGAATTCGCGCACCATCTCCTTTGTCACCTTGCGGCCGTCGTCGAGCTTGCCCTTGGGCGAGCGGATCCACTGCCACACCTGCGAGCGCGAGATTTCCGCGGTGGCGGCATCTTCCATCAGGTTGAAGATGGGTACGCAGCCGTTGCCGGCGAGCCAGGAACCGAGGTACTGGATGCCGACGGAGATGTTGTTGCGCACGCCGGCCTCGGTGATCGGCTGCTCGGGCTGGAAGTCCATGAGGTTCGCAGCGGTAACAGTGACGTCGGGACGCTGCTTGTCGATCTGGTTGGGGCGGTCGCCGAGAACCTTGACGAACTCCTCCATGGCGGTAGCGACGAGGCCCGGATGGGCGACCCAGCCGCCGTCGTAGCCGTCGGTGGCGTCGCGCGTCTTGTCGCTGCGGATGCCTGCCATGGCTTTTTCGTTGGCTTCGGCGTCGCCCTTGATCGGGATCAGCGCGCTCATGCCGCCGATGGCCGGGGCGTTGCGCTTGTGGCAGGTCTTCAGCAGCAGCAGCGCGTAGTTGCGCATGAAGGGCACGGTCATGGTGATCGCGCCGCGGTTGGCCAGGCAGAAATCGGTGTTGACGCGGAACTTCTTGATGCAGGAGAAGATGTAGTCCCAGCGCCCGGCGTTGAGGCCGGCGGAGTGGTCGCGCAGTTCGTAAAGGATCTCGTCCATCTCGAAGGCGGCGAGGATGGTCTCTACCAGCACGGTCGCCTTGATGGTGCCCTGAGGCAGGCCCACCTCGTTCTGCGCCAGGATGAACAAGTCATTCCACAGCCGCGCCTCGAAATGCGACTCCATCTTCGGCAGGTAGAAGAAGGGACCGGCGCCGCGCGCGATCTGCTCTTTCGCGTTGTGGAACAGGAAGAGGGCGAAGTCGAAGATGCCGCCGGAAATGCGCTGACCATCGACGGTGACGTGCTTCTCGTCGAGGTGCCAGCCGCGTGGGCGCACTTGCAGCATGGCGACCTTGTCGTTCAGCTTGTAGCTCTTGCCGCCCGACTCGAGGGTAAGGGTGCGGCGGATGGCCTGCTTGAGGTTGATGTGGCCCTGGATCTGGTTCATCCAGTTCGGGGTGTTCGAATCCTCGAAGTCCGTCATGTAGGAATCGGCGCCGGAGTTGAGGGCGTTGATGATCATCTTGCACTCGACCGGGCCGGTGATTTCGACGCGGCGACACTTCAGTGCCTCGGGGATGGGCGCGATCTTCCAGTCACCGTCGCGGATGTGGGCGGTTTCGGGCAGGAAGTCCGGCAGCTTGCCGGCATCGAGTTCCTGCTGGCGCTTGGCTCGGGCCTGCAGCAAGTCTTGGCGCCGCGGTTCGAAGGTGCGGTGCAGCTTGGCCACCAGGGCCAGCGCGTCGTGGGTGAGGATGTCCTCGAAGCCGGGATGGATGGGGGCATTGATCTGCATGCCGGCGGGCAGGTTGAGGGCGGGGGCCATGAATTCTCCTTGAGCGATTGTTGCAGTGCAAACAGCATCTTATATAAGACACTAGCAAACGCAAGAGGGAATTATGCGCCGCTGAGTCAAAAATCCATTGACTGAAGCGGGGGGATTGCGCGAATCAGGCCGGGAGGTAAATGGCGCGGAAGTCGTTGACGTTGGTTCGCGTCGGGCCGGTGACGATCAGGCGATCGAGGGCGGCGAAGAAGCTGTAGCCGTCGTTGCGGGCCAAAAAGTCGGCGCTGGCGATACGGCGCTCGGCCGCGCGCTGCTTCACGTCCGGGCCGAACCAGGCGCCGGCGTTGTCCTCGGTACCGTCGATGCCGTCGGTGTCGCAGGCGAGAGCCCAGGCGCCCAGCTTGTCGGCGTCGAGCACGTGGGCGAGCGCCAGCAGGAACTCGGCGGCGCGGCCGCCGCGGCCGTCGCCGCGCACCGTCACGGTGGTTTCGCCGCCGGAGAGGATGACGCAGGGCTTTGCCGCCGGCTCGTCGTGATGGGCGACCTGTCGCGCGATCGCGGCGTGCATGTAAGCGATGTCGCGGCTCTCGCCCTCGATACTGTCACCGAGCACCAGCGGCGTCACGCCATGCTGCCGCGCGTAGGCGGCGGCCGCCTGCAGCGCCTGCTGCGCGGTGGCGATCACGTGCGTCTCGCAGTTGGCGAGGCGCTTGTCGCCGGGCTTGGGCGTCTCGCATTCGGGCGATTCGAGCCGGGCGCGCACGTGCGGCGCGACGTCGATGCGGTACTTGGCGAGGATGGCCAGTGCCTCCTCGCGCGTCGTCGGATCGGCGACCGTCGGGCCGGAGGCGATGACCGAGGCATCGTCGCCGGGGATGTCGGAGATGCCGAGGGTGACCACGCGCGCCGGCGCGCAGGCCAGCGCCAGGCGCCCGCCCTTGATCGCCGACAGGTGCTTCCTGACGCAGTTCATCTCATGGATGTTGGCGCCGCTCTTCAGGAGCGCGCGGTTGACGGCCTGCTTGTCGGCGAGCGTCAAGCCCGCGGCCGGCAGCGCCAGCAGCGCCGAGCCGCCGCCGGAAATCAGGCAGAGCACGAGGTCATCCGCGCCGAGGCCGCGCACCTGCTCGAACATCTGCGCCGCCGCCTGCTCGCCCGCGGCGTCGGGCACCGGGTGGGCGGCTTCGACGACGCGAATGCGCGAAGTCGGCGCGCCATGACCGTAGCGCGTCACCACCATGCCGGAAAGCGGCGCGTTCGTGGGCCAGTGCGCCTCGACAGCGGCCGCCATCGCCGCGGCGGCCTTGCCGGCGCCGATCACCACCGTCCTGCCGCGCGGGGGCGGGGGCAGGTGAAGCGGCACGCAGACCGCCGGGCTGACCGCCGCGACTGCGGCGTCGAACAGCCCGCGGAGGAAGGCTTGCGGGTCGGCTGGCGGCATGGCGGGCATCATGTCTCCGCCGGGCCGCCCAAGGAGACATGCGCCCCCCCGTGGGGGGCAGCGAGCCGATTTTGCGAGCGTGGGGGGCCATTAACTTGCCTTGGCGACTTCGTGGTTGGCCATCATCTCGAGCGCGCGCACCATGGCCGAGTGGTCCCAGCCGGCGCCGCCGTGGGCGACGCAGGAATTGAACAACTCCTGCGCGGTGGCCGTATTCGGCAGCGAGACTCCGAGCGCGCGGGCGCCGGCCAGCGCCAGGTTGAGGTCCTTCTGGTGCAGCTCGATGCGGAAGCCGGGGTTGAAGGTGCGCTTGACCATGCGCTCGCCGTGGACCTCGAGGATGCGCGAATTGGCGAAGCCGCCCATCAGCGCCTGGCGCACCTTGGCCGGGTCGGCACCGGCCTTGGAGGCGAACAGCAGCGCCTCGCCTACCGCCTCGATGGTCAGGGCGACGATGATCTGGTTGGCGACCTTGCAGGTCTGGCCGTCACCGTTGCCGCCGACCAGGGTGATGTTCTTGCCCATCAGATCGAGCAGCGGCTTCACTTTGGCGAAGGTTGCCTCGGCTCCGCCGCACATGATGGTCAGCGCGGCATTCTTGGCGCCGACTTCGCCGCCGGAGACCGGTGCGTCGATGTAGTCACATTTCTGTTCGTTGATCCGTGCGGCGAACTTCTTGGTCTCGATCGGCGAGATCGAACTCATGTCGACGACGACCTTGCCGGGCGCGAGGCCAGCGGCCACGCCGTCCTTGCCGAACAGCACCTTCTCGACATCGGGGGTGTCGGGCACCATGGTGAAGATGACGTCGGCGTTCTTCGCCACTTCGGCGGGGGAGGCGCAGCTCTTGCCGCCGGCGTCGAGCAGATCCTTCGCCACGCCCGAGCGGCTGTAGAGATAGGCGGTGTGGCCGCCGGCGATGAGGTGGCCGGCCATGGGTTTGCCCATGATGCCCAGTCCGATGAATCCGATGTTCATGTCGTGTCTCCGTCAGGATTTGAGGTAGGGGGCGGCCCAGCCCAGGCCGGCCTCGGTGGCGGCGGCCGGCTTGTACTCGCAGCCGATCCAGCCTTGATAGCCGATCTTGTCGAGGAAGGCGAAGAGGAAGCCGTAATTGATCTCGCCCGTGCCCGGTTCAAAGCGGCCCGGGTTGTCGGCGAGCTGCAGGTGGGCGATCTGCGCCAGGTTCTTCTCGATGGTCTTCGCCAGCTCGCCCTCCATGCGCTGCATGTGGTAGATGTCGTACTGGACGAAAACGTTGTCGGATCCCGATGTCGGCGATGATGTCGAGCGCCTGCTGCGTGCGGCTGAGGAAGAAGCCGGGGATGTCGAAGGTATTGATCGGCTCGATCAGCAGCCGGATGCCGGCGGCCTTGAGTTTCGGCGCGGCGAACTTGAGGTTGTCGACGAGCGTCCTGCGCGCGTCGGCCTCGGACACGCCGGCGGGCTTGATGCCGGCGAGGCAGTTCATCTGCTTCACGCCGAGCGTCGTGGCATAGGCGATGGCCTTGTCGACGCCGGCGCGGAATTCCTCGACGCGGTCGGGATGGCAGCCGATGCCGCGCTCGCCTGCCGCCCAGTCGCCGGCCGGCAGGTTGTGCAGCACCAGTTGCAGGCTGTGCTTCGAAAGCAGTTCCTTGAGCTGTTCCACCGGGTAGTCATAGGGGAACAGGAACTCGACGGCCTTGAAGCCGGCTTTAGCCGCCCGTTCGAAGCGCTCGAGGAAGGGCGCTTCGTTGAACAGCATGGTCAGGTTGGCTGCGAATCGCGGCATGGTCACACTTTCTCAAGGGCGCGCTGGGCTGCGGCAGGCTGCTTCTTTTCCGCCGCCAGGGGCAGGTCGAGCACGGGCTCCCATTCTCGCACGGCATTGATTTCGGTCCCCATGGCGATGTTGGTGACGCGCTCGAGGATGCACTCGACCACCACCGGCACCGAGTGCTCGGCCATCAGCGCGCGGGCGCGCTCGAAAGCCGGGGCGATGTCCGCGGGATGCTCGACGCGGATCGCCTTGCAGCCGAGGCCCTCGGCGACCTTGACGTGGTCGACGCCGTAGCCGCGCGTCTCGGGCGAGTTGATGTTGTCGAAGGCGAGCTGCACGCAGTAGTCCATGTCGAAGTTCATCTGCGCCTGGCGGATCAGGCCGAGGTAGGAGTTGTTCACCACGACGTGGATGAAGGGCACCTTGAACTGCGCCGCCACCGCCAGCTCCTCGATCATGAACTGGAAGTCGTAGTCACCCGAGATGGCGACGACGTCGGCGGACGGGTCGGCCACCTTGGCGCCGATCGCGGCCGGCAGCGTCCAGCCGAGGGGGCCGGCCTGGCCGGCGTTGATCCAGTGGCGCGGCTTATACACCGAGAGGAACTGCGCGGCCGAGATCTGCGAGAGGCCGATGGTCGTGACGTAGCGGGCGTCGCGGCCGAAGTAGGCGTTCATCTCGTGCCAGACGCGGTGCGGCTTCATCGGCACCTCGTCGAAGTCGCTCTTGCGCAGCATGGTGGCCTTGCGGCTCTGGCAGTCGGCGACCCAGGCCTGGCGCGACTTGAGCGTGCCGGCGGCCTTCATTTCCTTCGCCACCGCGATCAGTTGTTCCAGCGCGGCCTTGGCGTCGGAGGCGATGCCGAGGTCCGGACCGAAGACGCGGCCGATCTGCGTCGGCTCGATGTCGATATGCACGAACTTGCGGCCCTGGGTATAGACGTCGACCGAGCCGGTGTGGCGGTTGGCCCAGCGGTTGCCGATGCCCATGACGAAGTCGGAGGCGAGCATGGTCGCGTTGCCGTAGCGGTGCGAGGTCTGCAGGCCGACCATGCCGGCCATCAGCGGATGGTCGTCGGGAATCGCGCCCCAGCCCATCAGCGTCGGGATCACCGGCACGCCGGTCAGTTCGGCGAACTCGACCAGCAGCTTGTCGGCATCGGCGTTGAAGATGCCGCCGCCGGCGACGAGCAGCGGGCGCTCGGAAGCGTTCAGCATCGCCAGCGCCTTCTCGATCTGGGCGCGAGTGGCGGCGGGCTTGTAGGCCTGCAGCGGCGCGTAGGTGTCGGGGTCGAACTCGATCTCGGCGACCTGCACGTCGAAGGGCAGGTCGATCAGCACCGGGCCCGGGCGGCCCGAGCGCATGATGTGAAAGGCCTGCTGGAACACGCTGGGCACCAGCGCAGGCTCGCGCACCGTCACCGCCCACTTGGTCACCGGCTTGGCGATGGACTCGATGTCCACGGCCTGGAAGTCCTCCTTGTAGAGGCGGGCGCGCGGCGCCTGGCCGGTGATGCAGAGAATCGGGATGGAATCGGCGGAGGCGGAATAGAGGCCGGTGATCATGTCGGTGCCGGCCGGGCCCGAGGTGCCGATGCACACGCCGATGTTGCCGGCCTTGGCCCGCGTGTAGCCTTCGGCCATGTGCGAGGCGCCCTCGACGTGGCGGGCGAGGAAGTGCTTGAAGCCGCCGTTGGCGCGCAACGCCGAGTAGAAGGGATTGATGGCTGCACCCGGCACGCCGAAGGCGGTGTCGATGCCTTCGATTTTCAGGATGTGGGCTGCTGCGTCTACTGCTCTCATTTTGGCCATGGCTGTCTCCTTGAGGGTTTGTTCGATGGGTGCAGATTACGCTTATACCCTTGTTAAAAAAATAGCCAAATATGCAATTGATTGTTGCAGAATTAGCAAAAGACTCAGGGAATGGGGCATGGACAAACTCAAGCAGATCGAGACCTTCGTCGCTGTGGCCATGCGCGGCAGCCTGACTGCGGCCGCAGCGGCCGAGGGCGTCGCGCCGGCGGTGGTGAGCCGGCGCATGGACGCGCTGGAGGAACGCCTCGGCGTCAAGCTGCTGGTGCGCACCACCCGCAAGGTGACGCTGACCTTCGAGGGATCGGCCTACCTCGAGGACTGCCAGCGCATCCTGCGCGAGATCGGCGATGCCGAGGCGGCGGTGAGCCTGGGCGGCATCAAGGCCAGCGGCCACCTGCGCATCACCGCGCCGGCCGGCTTCGGCCGCAGGCACGTGGCGCCGCTGCTGATGCGCTACCTGGACGAAAACCCCGAAGTGAATGCCAACCTCGACCTGTCCGACCGCATGGTCGATCTGGTCAACGAGAACGTCGATTGCGCGGTACGCATCGGCGAACTGATGGATTCCAGTCTGGTCAGCGTCCGCCTCGGCGAGATGCGCCGCGTGGTGGTGGCCAGTCCCGACTACCTGGCGCGCCGCGGCGTGCCGCCAGCGCCGACTTTTCTCGCCGGGCACGACTGCCTGTCGCTGGGGCAGCAGCGCGGCTGGGTGTTCCGCGAGGCGGAGGGTGGCAACAAGACCATCACCGTCAAGGTCGGCGGCACGCTCGAATGCAACGACGGCGCGGTGCTGCACGACTGGGCCCTGGCCGGCCGCGGTCTGGCCTGGCGCTCGATGTGGGAGGTTGGCGACGACCTGCGCGCCGGAAGGCTGGTGTCGGTGCTCGACGAGTTCGCCGCGCCGCCCGTCGGCATCTTCGCGGTGTTCCCCCAGCGCCGCCACCTGCCGCTGCGGGTGCGGCTGTTCGTCGACCTGCTGAAGGAGCGCTACGGCGACCCGAGCTACTGGCTTAAGGCGATCGGCCGAGTCTAGAGCCGGGCGCTCGCTGCCAGGATGTCCCGCTGGCCCGTCCTACAGCGGATTGACGCTTTATGCCTTTGCCGTTAGGGTGCCGGCATGCACATGGAATTCCAGCAGGCCAACATCGCCGTCAAGCGCCTCGGCGACATCCTCGACATGCCGCAGGAACCCCACACCCTCACCCCGGTGCGTGAAGCCGGCGGCAGCGGCCTGATCGAACTGCAGGACCTCGCCTTCCGCTACTCCGCTCACCACCCCTGGGGGTGGTGAGCGGCAGTAACAAGGAGATCAAGGAGTGAGCGGAAATAGTGGTCTGTCCCCTAATACGTTCCCGACTACGCAGCCTCAATACGTTCCTGAGGCGCAGCAGTCCTGGCCGACTGGCTGCCGAGCTGACCAAGTTGCGTGCATGATAGTCTGCACCGAGAGCCCAGCCGCTCACCGGTGCGCGTAGAATGCTGCCAGTCCTTGGCGACGGTCACCAGAAGTAGAGCAGATGGCGATGGTTGAGGTCGTCCGGAGTCATGTGATCATCCCAATTATTGGGATTATGTTATCCATTAAATACTATTTATTGGAAACAACATCCAGCCTAAAGTGCGCCTCACACGGTGCGCATCCGCTGCACCGGCGACAACCAGGAGATATTCCTCGTGATGACCATGCAAGCCCTTGATATGTGCGCGTCCTACACCAACCCGAATCAATCCCTTCGCGCTTATGCGGCTAACAGCCCGCGCGCCAAGGCGCGACTGGTCGTGCTGGCCATGCTGGCGGATGGTCGCCTGGATGATGCGGAACTGGAAAGTCTCACCAGGCACGGTACATGTGCCGAACTCGGCATTGCGCGTGAAGATTTCTTCGAGGTGCTCTACGATTTCTGCGCCGATGTGGAGAATTTGCCCAGCGGCAGCGGTGATTACCTGTTATCCCCCGTTATCCTTGAACAATTGTTCGGGGAAATCAACAGCTCCGCCGAGCGGCAGAACCTGCTGCGACTGATCTTCGACATGATCCGCAGCGATGGCCACCTGGCCGACAGCGAGGCCGGCTTGTTCTGGCATGCTGTCGATAACTGGAAGTTCCGGGCCGCCGACACGCTTACGGCATTGCGCAGTCAACAACTGCGCAGCCAACGTGGGATGGTGGGCCAAGCTTCTGCATGAGTGGCGTTGGCTAGCGTCTGAACGGGAGGAGAGGCGAGCATGGAAAGCATCGGCAACATCTGGCTGTGGGGGAGCTTCTTCGCCATCGTTCTCGTCATGCTGGCCATCGACCTGTTCGTGGTCGGCGGTGGCAAACAGCACCGCGTCTCCTTCCGTGAAGCCGCGACCTGGTCGGTTGTCTGGGTCTCGGTATCCTTCCTGTTCGCTGCAGGCCTGTGGTGGTATCTCGATGGCAGTTTCGGTCGCGAATTGGCCAATCAGAAATCACTCGAGTTCATCACCGGCTACCTGATCGAAAAATCGCTGGCGGTCGATAACGTCTTTATCTGGTTGATGCTGTTCGCCTTCTTCGGCATCCCGCTGGAACTGCAAAAGCGCGTGCTGGTGCTGGGTGTGCTCGGCGCCATCATCATGCGTACCGTGATGATTTTCGCCGGCGCCTGGCTGATTGCCCAGTTCCACTGGATCCTCTACGTCTTCGGCGTTTTCCTGCTGGTCACCGGCATCAAGATGTGGTGGTTCGCCGACGAAAAGCCGGACCTGGCCAATAATCCGCTGCTGAAATGGCTGCGTGGCCACATGAAGATCACCGATGAATTGCACGGCGAGAAGTTCTTCGTCTGGCGCGACGGCGTGCGCTACGCCACGCCGCTGTTTCTCGCGCTGATCCTGGTGGAAATCTCGGACCTGATCTTTGCGGTCGATTCGATCCCGGCCATCTTCGCCATCACCAGCGACCCCTTCATCGTGCTGACCTCGAACGTGTTCGCCATCCTTGGCCTGCGCGCGATGTACTTCCTGCTCGCCGACATGGCCGATCGCTTCACGCTGCTCAAGTATGGCCTCGCTGCGGTGCTGGTGTTCATCGGCGTAAAAATGGTGCTGATCGATGTCTACAAGATCCCGATCGGTTTTTCGCTGGCCGTGGTCGCCACCTTCATCGGCATCTCGATCTGGCTCTCGCTGCGCAAGGAAAAGCGCGGACAGTCAGTCGAGCACTGAAGAGTGCCGCCCCGCCAGCGCCGACTTTTGCGGACGATATCCTGATGGTGAAAACGATCACCCTGCTCTGGACATTGAGCCTGGCCATCCTCGCGGCCGGGGCATGGCTCGTTTGCCCGCAAGGTCAATGCGCCACGACCGCAATCGATCATGCGGGCCTCGGTCTGGCCCATGACCTGCGCGGCGCCAGGCTCGACCGCTGGATGTCGGCGCTTACCTGGCTCGGTTCGCTGGCCGTATTGTTGCCGGTGACCGCGCTGGCAGCGCTGGTCTTGTGGCGTGGCCGATACCGGCGTGCCGCGGTATTCCTCATGCTGGCGCTGCTCGGCGCTTCCGCCTTGAGTCATCTCGTCAAACTCGCTGTGATGCGACCGCGCCCCGATTTATTTCCGGTCTGGACGGCCATGCCCGCCGATTGGTCCTATCCCAGCGCTCACGCCATGCAGATCACGGCGCTGGCGGTGGCAGTGGTTTTCGTTGTCGCACGTCGGCGCGCGCTTTGGGTCTTGCCTTTGGGGAGTGCCGTGTTGCTGGTCGGCCTGTCGCGCACTTATCTGCAAGTGCATTTTCCCAGCGACGTGCTGGCCGGTACCCTGGCCGCCGCCTTGTGGGTGGGCGGATTGCATGCCTTGATGTTTGGCCGTTCGTCCGGACATGACAGCAGTCACATCGATGGAGGAAGGGGATGAGACACAAATTCCTTGGGACCGGCGAGCCGGGCTACCACCCGCTGCGAAAGATCCGCACGATCCTTTCCGGCTTGCGTTACGCGGTTGTGTACGATTTCAGCGTTGCCTGGAAGCTGGCGGTTTCGCTGGTGGTACTGGTGGCTGCTTTGTTCGCGCGCGATTGGGTCGATGCGTTGTTGGTCATCGTGGTCACCGCACTGGTTCTGGTCGCGGAAATCATGAACAGCGCCATCGAGGCTTTGTGTGATTTCGTCGAAACCCGCCACAACGAAAAAATCGGCATCATCAAGGACATCGCCGCCGCCGGTGTCGGCATCGCGATGCTCGCCTGGGTGCTGGTGCTGGGGTTCGAGGTGGAAGAAATGTTGCGCAATCTGCCCTGAAGGAAAGCAGATCACTCACGGACAAAAGGTTTTTCTGAACGTTCGCTGGCGTCCTCGTTGTAGGGGAAGCGCACATGGCCGTAGCGAATGGCAAGCACCCCGAGCGTCAGCAGAAATATTGCTCCAGCCACCGCCAGCATCCGCCACTCGTTCATCTCTTTGATGTCCAGGATCAGGTAGCGGGCCAGCGCCACCATGGCGATGTATAGCGGGAAGCGCACCGGCAGCTGACCCGACTTGAAGTACTGGCCAATCATCGCCAATACCTCAAGATAGAGGAACATCAGCAGCAGATCGGCCAACTGCACCCTGGCAGCGGAGATCATCGCCAGCACCTCGTGAAACATCGCCACCGCTGTGGCGACGGCGATGATCAGCAGGCCGATGTATTCGAGCGCGTCAAGGCCGCCGCTGAAGGATCGGCGCAGTCGGTCGAAGGTATGAGAGCGGATATCCATGGCGCAAATGAAAAATGATGCCGGGGAATTCCAGCAGTGCCATGACTTTACCGCAATAGTGCTTTCTTGGTGCTGGCGCAGCCCCCGTCATTCTTGTCGCGATTGCCCATGGTCCCCGATTTCGACCTGCCCGGGGTCGATGACCAGCGCCAAATATTGGTCACAAGAATCCGGGACTCAAAAGAAAGGCCGCACCGGTTTCCCGGTGCGGCTCCTTCGCTCCACTCCCTCTGTGCCGAGGGTTTGCTCAGTTATCTGCGGTGTGCTTAGTGGAACTGTTCCTCTTCGGTCGAGCCGGTCAGCGCCTTGACGCTGGAGGAACCGCCCTGGATCACGGTGGTGACGTCGTCGAAGTAGCCGGCGCCGACTTCCTGCTGGTGCGAGACGAAGGTGTAGCCCTTGTCGCGCGCGGCGAACTCCTGCTCCTGCACCATCTCCACGTAGTGCTTCATGCCTTCGCCGCGGGCGTAGGCGTGGGCGAACTGGAAGGTGTTGAACCAGTTGATGTGGATGCCGGCCAGGGTGATGAACTGGTACTTGTAGCCCATGGCCGAAAGCTCTTCCTGGAACTTGGCGATGGTCTTGTCGTCGAGGTTCTTCTTCCAGTTGAAGGAGGGCGAGCAGTTGTACGACAGCAACTTGCCGGGACAGGCCTTGAGCACGGACTGGGCGAACTCGCGGGCGAAGCCGAGGTCGGGCGTGCCGGTTTCGCACCACACCAGGTCGGCGTAGGGGGCGTAGGCGACGCCGCGGCTGATGGCCTGCTCGAGACCGTTCTTGACGCGGTAGAAGCCTTCCTGGGTGCGTTCGCCGGTGAGGAAGGGCTTGTCGTTGGCGTCGTGGTCGGAGGTGATCAGGTTGGCGGCCTCGGCGTCGGTGCGGGCCAGGATGATGGTGGGCACGCCCATGGTGTCGGCGGCGAAGCGCGCGGAGATAAGCTTCTCGCAGGCTTCCTGGGTAGGCACCAGCACCTTGCCGCCCATGTGGCCGCACTTCTTCACGGCGGCGAGCTGGTCCTCGAAGTGCACGCCGGCGGCGCCGGCGGCGATCATGTTCTTCATCAGTTCGAAGGCGTTGAGCACGCCGCCGAAGCCGGCTTCGGCATCGGCCACGATGGGCAGGAAGTAGTCGACGAATTCCTTGCTGCCCGGCTCGATGCCGCGGCCCCACTGGATTTCGTCGGCGCGCTTGAAGGTGTTGTTGATGCGGCGGACCATGGTCGGCACCGAGTCGTAGGCGTAGAGCGACTGGTCCGGATACATGGTCTCGGAGGTGTTGCCGTCGGCGGCGACCTGCCAGCCCGACAGATAGACGGCCTCGAGGCCGGCCTTGGCCTGCTGCATGGCCTGGCCGGCGGTGATGGCGCCGAAGGCATTGACGTAGCCTTTCTTGGCGCCGCCATTGACCTTTTCCCACAGCTTCTCGGCGCCGCGCCTGGCCAGGGTGTACTCGATGGGCATCGAGCCGCGCAGGCGCACGACGTCGGCGGCGGAATAGCCGCGCTTGACGCCCTTCCAGCGGGGGTTTTCTTTCCAGTCCTTTTCCAGGGCGGCGATTTGCTCTTGGCGGGTGCTCATGGCGATGTCCTCTCTTGATTGGGTTCGGGGGTGATATCGGTGATGCAGTGCGGCGGAGTATATTGACTTTTTTGCATAGCAACAAGTGTCTTATATAAGACATAAGTCAATGGTTATGACCCCATAAGTAAGTCGGGGAAAGTGCCGCCTTCGCCGTCCAGCGAATCGGGCTTCGCAAAATCGGGCAATACCGACAAAATGTCGGCGCTGGCGGCACGGCGGTGATAGACTCCGCCCCGCGCTGCCTGCCACAGTCTGTCTGCCGCGCATCGCGATTGGCTGTTCCTTCCGCGTTTTACCCCCCCCCAAGCGTCTCTGCCTAGACTGGATCGTGCCCTGCACGTGAGGCCGATTCCACTCTAGGAGTTCCCCGATGAAGTTCACCGATCTCGGCCTCGATGCCGCGATTCTCCGTGCCGTCGCCGATCATGGCTACGACACGCCGACCCCCATCCAGGTCCAGGCCATTCCCGTCGTGCTCGCCCGGCGCGACCTGATGGCCGCCGCCCAGACCGGCACCGGCAAGACCGCCGGCTTCGTGCTGCCGATCCTGCAACTGCTGTCCCAGGACAGCAACCTGTCGATCAAGCGCTTCAAGCCGCGCGCCCTTGTGCTGGCACCCACGCGCGAACTGGCGATCCAGGTGCAGGAAAGCGTCAAGACCTACGGCAAGCACCTCAAGCTGCGTTCGACGCCCATTTTCGGCGGCGTCGGCATCGGCCCGCAGACGCGCATCCTCAAGGCCGGCGTCGATATCGTCGTCGCCACGCCGGGGCGCCTGCTCGACCACGTCAACCAGCGCGGCATCGACCTGTCCGGCATCGAGATCCTCGTACTGGATGAAGCTGACCGCATGCTCGACATGGGCTTCATCCGCGACATCCGCAAGATCCTTGCGCTGCTGCCGAAGAAGAAGCAGAGCCTGCTGTTCTCCGCCACCTTCTCCGACGAGATTCGCGGGCTGGCCACCGGCCTGCTCGACAACCCCGCCAGCGTCGAGGTCGCCCGCCGCAACGCGCCGGCCGAGGCCGTGGCGCAGTTCGTCTATCACGTCGACCGCGAGCGCAAGCGCGACCTGCTGATCCGCCTGATCGAGGACAACCAGTGGCACCAGGTGCTGGTATTTACCCGCACCAAGCACGGCGCCGACGCGCTGGCCGAGCGCCTGGCCAAGGCCGGCATCAGCGCCGCCGCGCTGCACGGCAACAAGAGCCAGGGCCAGCGCCAGCGTGCGCTGGAGGACTTCAAGCGGCTCAAGACCAACGTGCTGGTGGCCACCGACATCGCCGCGCGCGGCATCGACATCGACGAACTGCCGCATGTGGTGAACTACGAGTTGCCCAACGTCCCCGAGGACTACGTGCACCGTATCGGCCGCACCGGCCGTGCCGGGTCCTCAGGCGAGGCGACTTCGCTGGTCTGCATCGACGAGAACAAGCTCTTGCGCGACATCGAGCGCGTGTTGAAGCGCGAGATCGAGAAGCGGGTCATGCCGGGCTTCGAGCCCGACCCGCGCATCAAGGCCGAGCCGATCATGAAGCCGCGCGGTTCCGGCGGCCGAAACGCAGCGACGCCAGCCAAGTCGCATGCCGGCCATGGGCGATCCGGCCCGCCGCAGCCCGCCAAGTCGACACGCAAGGCCCCGGCCCGCGGCGGCCTCCACCACTCGGGCTCACGCCATCAGTGATGCAGTGAGGTGGTGCTGACGAGGACGCCGTCCTCGTCAGCGTAAAGCCATTCGCCCGGCCGGAAGGTGACGCTGCCGAAGATCACCGCCACATCGGCCTCCCCCTGATTCTTCTTCACCGTCTTTTGCGGATGGGTGTCGAGCGCCAGCACGCCGATGTCCATCTCACCAATGGCGCGCGAATCACGGATGCAGCCATTGACGACGATGCCGGCCCAGCCATTCTTGAGCGCCAGCGCCGCCAACTGGTCGCCGACCAACGCTCGGCGCAGGCTGCCGCCGCCATCGATCACCAGCACGCGGCCCTTGCCCGGTCCTTCCAGCGCCTGGCGCACCAGGCCGTTGTCCTCGAACAGCCGGAGCGTGGAAATCGGGCCATGAAAGGCATCGCGACCGCCGAAGCTGGAGAACATGGGCTCGACCACGCGCAGGCTGCCGTCGGCCAGCAGCGCCTCGTGGTTGTCACAGAGATCGGTCGTCAATAGCTCCATATCGGCCTCTCCCGAAAAAGTCGGCGCTGGTGAAGCAACTGCGCTACAAGGCGGTCGAGCAAGAAACGCTCTGATGAAGCCCCTCCTGCGGATCCTCGCCGTAACGGATGGCGGGACGGCGGTTGCCGCCTGACGCGAGGCGATTGCCGGCAGGATCGATCAGGGCAGGACCGGTTCGGCCGCCTTTTCCTCGAAGGTCAGTTGGACCTTGTCGTCGTCGCCGAGGTCGATGGTCACGCGGCCACCATGGGCCAGACGGCCGAACAGCAACTCATCGGCCAGCGCCGAGCGGATGGTGTCTTGGATCAGCCGCGCCATCGGCCGTGCGCCCATCAGCGGGTCGAAGCCCTTCTCGGCCAGCCAGGCGCGCAGGTGATCGGTGAAGATCGCCTCGACCTTCTTCTCGTGCAACTGACCTTCCAGCTGCATCAGGAACTTGTCGACCACGCGCAGGATGATCTCGTTGTCGAGCGCCTTGAAGGAAATGATGGCATCGAGCCGGTTGCGGAACTCGGGCGAAAACATGCGCTTGATGTCGCCCATCTCGTCGCCGGCCTGTTTGTTGGAGGTGAAGCCCATGCTGGTCTTCTGCAGCGCCTCGGCCCCGGCGTTGGTGGTCATCACGATCACCACGTTGCGGAAGTCGGCCTTGCGGCCGTTGTTGTCGGTCAGCGTGCCGTGGTCCATGACCTGCAGCAGGATGTTGAACACGTCCGGATGCGCCTTCTCGATTTCGTCGAGCAGCAGCACGGCGTGCGGCTTCTTGGTCACGGCCTCGGTCAGCAGGCCGCCCTGGTCGAAGCCGACGTAGCCCGGCGGTGCGCCGATCAGGCGGCTCACTGCGTGGCGCTCCATGTATTCCGACATGTCGAAACGGATCAGCTCGATGCCCATGCAGTAGGCGAGCTGGCGCGCGACCTCGGTCTTGCCGACGCCGGTGGGGCCGGAAAAGAGGAAGCTGCCGATGGGTTTGGTGGGGCTGCCGAGGCCGGAGCGCGACATCTTGATCGCGCGGGCCAGCGCGTCGATGGCAGGATCCTGGCCGAAGACCACGGTCTTCAGGTCGCGGTCGAGGTTCTTCAGTGCCGAGCGGTCGTCGGCCGACACGTGCTGCGGCGGGATGCGGGCGATCTTGGCGACGATCTCCTCGATCTCCAGCTTGCCGATGATCTTTTTCTGTTTCGACTTGGGCAGGATGCGCTGTGCGGCGCCGGCCTCGTCGATGACGTCGATGGCCTTGTCCGGCAGGTGGCGGTCGGTGATGTACTTGGCGGCGAGCTCGGCGGCGTTGGTGATGGCGGCGGCCGAATACTTGACGTTGTGGTGCTCCTCGAAACGGCTCTTGAGGCCGCGCAGGATGGACACGGTCTCTTCCACGCTCGGCTCATTGACGTCGATCTTCTGGAAACGGCGCGACAGTGCGTGATCCTTCTCGAACACGCCGCGGAACTCGTTGTAGGTGGTGGCGCCGATGCACTTGAGCGCGCCCGACGACAGGGCCGGCTTGAGCAGGTTGGAGGCATCGAGCGTGCCGCCCGAGGCGGCACCGGCGCCGATCAGGGTGTGGATTTCGTCGATGAAAAGGATGGCGTCGGGATTGTCGACCAGCTGCTTCAGCACGCCCTTGAGGCGCTGCTCGAAGTCGCCGCGGTACTTGGTGCCGGCCAGCAGGGCGCCCATGTCCAGGGCGAAAACCGTGGCGTTGGCCAGGATTTCGGGTACGCGCCCCTCGATGATGCGCCGCGCCAGGCCTTCGGCAATGGCTGTCTTGCCGACGCCGGCCTCGCCGACCAGCAGCGGGTTGTTCTTGCGGCGGCGGCACAGCGTCTGCACCACACGCTCCAGTTCCTTGTCGCGGCCGATCAGCGGATCGATCTTGCCGGTCAGCGCCAGCTGGTTGAGGTTCTGGGTGAAATTCTCCAGCGGGCTCGACTTGGCGTCCGCGGCCTCGGTTTCCTGCTCGCCGCCTTCGTCGCCCTTGCCTGCCGGCGGGACGGTCTTGGTGATGCCGTGGGAAATGAAGTTCACCACATCGAGGCGGGAAACGTTCTGCCGCTGCAGGAAAAATACGGCATGCGAATCCTTTTCGCCGAAGATGGCGACCAGCACGTTGGCACCGGTGACCTCCTTCTTGCCCGAGGACTGGACGTGGAGGATGGCGCGCTGGATCACGCGCTGGAAGCCGAGCGTCGGCTGGGTGTCGATTTCATCGCTGCCGGCGACGGTGGGGGTGTGCTGGTTGATGAAATTGAGCAGTTCGCGCCGCAGCTCGTCGATGTCGGCGGCACAGGCGCGCAGCACCTCGGCGGCGGACGGGTTGTCGAGCAGCGCCAGCAGCAGATGCTCGACGGTGATGAACTCATGGCGCTTCTGCCGCGCCTCGACGAAGGCCATGTGCAGGCTGACTTCCAGTTCTTGCGCAATCATCAACTTTCCTCCATGACGCACGCCAGCGGGTGCTGGTACTGCCGGGCGAATGCCGACACCTGCTCGACCTTGGTGGCCGCGACGTCGCGCGGATACGTGCCGCAGACGCCTTTGCCTTCTCGGTGCACCTTGAGCATGACGACGGTCGCCTGCTCGCGGTTCATGCCAAAAAACTTCTGCAATACGACAATTACAAAATCCATCGGCGTGAAGTCGTCGTTGAGCAGCATCACCTTGAACAGCGGGGGCGGCTTGATGCGGCTCTTCTCCGGAGCCAGCGCGACGCCATCGTCACGTGTGTGCTGCTTGCGGGTTGCCATAAATTGATTCTAATGCGAATTCTGCGGGCCGCAACCTTGCGGCCATGAGGGGAAAACGGCGGTGAATGCCCGATATTTCGGGGCGGCCGGGTTGTCTTGCAAGTGGCGGCTCCCGACAACGGCGGCAATGTTGTCATGCAGCAAAGAAAATGCTTGACGCACCGACGCAAAGTGCGTAAAAGGCGAGACGTGTTTGTGTCCGGCTTCCCCGCAGTGTCGAAAGCGCCGCAGTCCTTAATTCCCCCGAATTACCGCTTGGCCTCTTCCGCTGCCTCGAGTTCGTCCCGCAAACATGCTCGGAGCATATTCGCTCCGTTTCGCTTCATAATTTAAGGAAGAGGTTTATGGCAACTGGTACAGTCAAATGGTTCAACGATGCCAAGGGTTTCGGATTCATCACGCCGGATGACGGCAGCGAGGATCTGTTCGCCCATTTCTCGGCGATCAACATGGCGGGCTTCAAGTCCCTGAAGGAAGGCGATAAAGTCTCCTTCGAGGTCGTCCAGGGCCCCAAAGGCAAGCAGGCGTCGAACATCCAGAAGCCCTGAGCCACTGCATCTGCTGTAAATGAAAAGCCCGCCCCGTGTTGAACGGGGCGGGCTTTTTTTATCCTGCTTTATTCCTTTTGTCGGCGCTGGCGTGGCGCCAGTGCCGACTTTTCTACATGCGCTCGATCATGGCCTGGCCGAAGGCCGAGCATTTCACTTCCTTGGCGCCCTCCATCAACCGCGCGAAGTCATAGGTCACGATTTTGTCGGCGATCGCCGCTTCCATCGAGGCGATGATCAGATCGGCGGCTTCCTTCCAGCCCATGTGGCGCAGCATCATCTCGGCCGAGAGGATCAGTGAGCCGGGGTTGACGTAGTCCTTGCCGGCGTACTTCGGCGCGGTGCCGTGGGTGGCCTCGAACACCGCATAGACGTCGGAGATGTTGGCGCCCGGCGCGATGCCGATGCCGCCGACCTGCGCCGCCAGCGCGTCGGAAATGTAGTCGCCGTTGAGGTTGAGCGTGGCGATCACGTCGTATTCGGCCGGGCGCAGCAGGATCTGCTGCAGGAAGGCGTCGGCGATGGCGTCCTTGATGACGATGTCGCGACCGGTCTTCGGGTTCTTGAAGGAACACCAGGGACCGCCGTCGATGGGCTTGGCACCGAACTCGTTCTGCGCCAGGGCATAGCCCCAGTCGCGGAACCCGCCTTCGGTGTATTTCATGATGTTGCCCTTGTGCACCAGCGTCACCGAGCTGGCGGTCGTTGTCGACCGCGTACTTGATGGCGGCGCGCACCAGGCGCTCGGTGCCTTCGCGCGAGACAGGCTTGATGCCGATGCTCGAGGTGGCCGGGAAGCGGATCTTCTTGACGCCCATTTCATCCTGCAGGAACTTGATGATCTTCCTGGCGTTGTCGGATTCGGCCATCCATTCGATGCCGGCGTAGATGTCCTCGGTGTTCTCGCGGAAAATCACCATGTCGGTCTTGCTCGGATCCTTCAGCGGCGAGGGGATGCCCTTGAAGTAACGCACCGGGCGTACGCACTGGTAGAGGTCGAGTTCCTGGCGCAGCGCGACGTTGAGCGAGCGGATGCCGCCGCCGACGGGCGTGGTCAGCGGGCCCTTGATCGATACCGAGTACTCCTTGCAGGCGCCGAGCGTTTCCTCGGGCAGCCAGACGTCCGGGCCATAGACGCGCGTCGCCTTTTCGCCAGCATAGACCTCCATCCAGGCGATCTTCTTCTTGCCGCCGTAGGCCTTGGCCACGGCGGCATCGACCACTGCCTTCATCACCGGCGTGATGTCGACACCAATGCCGTCGCCCTCGATGAAGGGGATGATCGGATTGTCGGGCGTCGGCTGGCCCGGGACGATTTTCTGACCCTCGCTGGGTACCTTGATCAGGGGTGCGCTCATGAATGCTCCGTGGCTGTGGTGAGATTGGGCAGGCTTTATTATCTCCCAAAGCTTACTCATAGAATAATTAGCCTCTTGAGTTTGGCTACCTGTCAGAGCCGACGGCCGGACTTTGGGGTGTACGTTATACATCGTTGCTAGAATTGCCATCGTTCAATTCCTTTGGACCCCGCAGCGATCTCATGGCCTCGCAACAGCGCATTGCCCAACGCATCGCCGAGACGATGATCGAGGGTTTCAATCGCCACTATCGCCTGTTCCGCGAGTGTTCGGCCTCGGCCAAAGCCCGCTTTGACGCCGCCGACTGGGTCGGGGTGCAGCAGGCGGTCAAGGAGCGCATCGCCTTCTACGATGATCGCGTCAGGGAAACGCTCGAACAGTTGCGCGAGGATTTCCGTTCCGAAACGCTCGATGACGCGGTCTGGCAGCAGGCCAAGCTCTACTACATCGGCGAGCTGCTCGAGCACCAGCAGCCCGAACTGGCCGAGACCTTCTTCAACTCGGTGTTCTGCCGCATCATGCACCGGACGTATTTCCACAACGATTTCATCTTCGTGCGGCCGGCCATCTCGACCGAGTTCTTCGAATCGGACCCGCCGACCTATCGCAGCTACTATCCGAACGCCGCGGGTTTTCGCGCTTCGATCCGGCGCATGTTCCACGACTTCGGCTGGGAGCGATCGTTCGAGGATCTCGATCGCGACGTCGATTATGTAATGCTGTCGATGGAGCGTCATCTTGGGCGAGTGGCCCCAGGTCGAGGCCAATCTGCAGATCCAGGTGCTCAGCTCGGCCTTTTATCGCAACAAGGGTGCCTATGTCATCGGCAAGGCCGTCAATGGCGCCAACGAGTATCCGTTCGCGGTGCCGGTGCTGCATACAGCCGCCGGCCAGCTCTATCTGGACACCATCATCCTCGATGGCTGGCGCATCGGCGCCCTGTTCTCGCTGTCGCGAGCCTATTTCATGGTCGACATGCCGGCACCGGCCGATTATGTCCAGTTTCTGCGGACCATCATGCCCAACAAGCCGCGCTCCGAGCTTTACACCATGCTCGGCCTGGGCAAGCAGGGCAAGACCATGTTTTTCCGCGACCTGATGTACCACCTGCACCATTCGGAGGACCAGTTCATCATTGCGCCGGGCATCCGCGGCCTGGTCATGCTGGTGTTCACGCTGCCGTCCTATCCCTACGTCTTCAAGGTGATCAAGGACGTCTTCGGCGCGACCAAGGAAGTCGATCACGAAACTGTCATGCGCAAGTATCAGCTGGTCAAGCAGGTCGATCGCGTCGGGCGCATGGCCGATACCCTGGAATTCTCCTATGCGGCTTTCCCGCGGATGCGCTTTTCACCGGATCTGATCGAAGAGCTGCAGAAGCAGGTGCCCTCGCAGCTCGAGGAGGATGGCGATGATCTGATCATCAAGCATCTCTACATCGAGCGGCGCATGGAGCCGCTCAACCTCCACCTCGACAAGGCGGTAAGGGCGGTGCACGACGACCTTGTCGATGAGGCGGTCGAGGAATACGGCAACGCCATTCGCGAACTCGCCATCGCCAATATCTTCCCGGGCGACATGTTGTGGAAGAACTTCGGCGTGACCCGCTACGGCCGGGTGGTGTTCTACGACTACGACGAGATCGAGTACATGACGGACTGCAACTTCCGCCGCATCCCCGTGGCGCCCGATCTGGAGACGGAAATGTCGGGCGAGGTCTGGTACTCGGTAGCGCGTAACGACATTTTCCCGGAGGAGTTCGCTACCTTCCTGCTGACATCGCCAACGATCCGGGAGGCCTTCATGCGCCACCATGCCGACCTGCTCGATGCCGGCTTCTGGCAGCAGGCGCAGGAGCAGATCCGGCGCGGCGTGGTCCTGGACTTTTTCCCCTACCCCGAGTCACTACGCTTCTGCAACGTCTTCGAACTCGGCTGCGATTCGCGCTGAAGCATCCCGCCCGTGTCGAGACTGGTTCTTTTCAACAAGCCCTACGGCGTATTGACCCAATTCACGGACAGTGCCGGCCGACCGACGCTCAGTGACTTCATCGACCTGCCAGGCGTATATGCCGCCGGTCGGCTCGATGCCGACAGCGAAGGCCTGGTCATTTTGACGGACGACGGCGCGCTGCAGGCGCGTATCAGCCACCCGCGCCACAAGCTGGAAAAGGTCTATTGGGCCCAGGTCGAGGGTATTCCCGACGAGGCTGCGCTGGCGCAGTTGCGCGCAGGCGTTGATCTGGGGGATTTCTTCACCCGGCCGTGTCGTGCCCGCGTGATCGACGAACCCGCAGGCCTCTGGGACCGGCCAACACCGATTCGCTACCGGGCGGCCATCCCGACTTCGTGGATGGAGATAGCCATTGCCGAGGGCAAGAACCGCCAGGTACGGCGCATGACAGCAAAAATCGGCTATCCGACACTCCGGCTGGTGAGGTGGGCAGTGGGCGAATGGACGCTGGCCGGCCTGTCTCCCGGAGAGTGGCGGATTCAGGCGGCGGCCAACCGTGTCAACCCAATCGCCAGGGGCCGCGTTATTCGCCCCGGCTGACCTAGTTTTGCGGAAAGTCATCAACGATAATTTACCTCTAGAGGAACTACACACATGAACAAACTGATCGCTACCCTGATTGTTGGCATCTTCGCCGCCTCCTCCGCCATCGCCGCCGACGCCCCCAAGGCCGACGCCAAAGCAGCTGCTCCCGCTGCAGCAGCTGCCCCGGCCGCCGCCCCGGCCGCCGCTAAGGCCGATGCCCCGAAGGGCATGGCCGGCATGGAAGCCAAGAAAGAGCAGAAGGGCATGAGCGGCATGGCTGCTGACCAGAAGGGCATGGAAGGCATGTCCGGCATGGAAGGCAAGAAAGCCAAGAAAGAGAAGAAGGCCAAGAAAGAGAAGAAGGCCAAGCAGGAAGGCATGTCCGGCATGTCCGGTGAGCAGAAGGGCATGTCCGGCATGGAAGCCAAGAAGTAATTCAGGCTTTGGCATCTCAAAAAAGCGGGGCTTGCCCCGCTTTTTTGCTTTCCGGGACTGCATTCAACTGCGTCAACCGGTTGATCTGTCGGACGTTATAATGATTAAGTCAGATAACTGACCCGTTTCGCTTTCATCAATCAAATCTAGAGGAATTATCGAATGAGCAAATTGCTGTCCGCCCTGATCGTTGCCGCCTTCGCCACCACCGCCATCGCTGCCGACGCCCCCAAGGCCGCCGACCAGAAAGGTATGTCCGGCATGGAAGCGAAGAAAGACCAGAAGGGCATGGCTGGTATGTCCGGCATGGAAGCCAAGAAGGACGAGAAGAAAGCCGACCAGAAGGGCATGAGTGGTATGTCCGGCATGGAAGGCCAGAAGGGTATGTCCGGCATGGAAGCCAAGAAGGACGAGAAGAAAGATGCCAAAAAAGATGCCAAGAAAGATCAAAAAGGCATGAGCGGCATGTCCGGTATGGAAGGCCAGAAGGGTATGTCCGGTATGGAAGGACAGAAGGGCATGTCCGGCATGGAAGCCAAGAAGGACGAGAAGAAGGTCGAGAAGAAGTAATCACTCGGATTCTCGATGGAAAGGGCGGGGTTACCCCCGCCCTTTTTTATTTCGGCATGTACGCAACGTGCTCGTGTGGATTGTCGAGAAAAAGTTGAACAAGGGGCTTTACAGGGTATTCTTCTGCCCCTATAATTCGGCCTCTCTGCTGATTGCGGAGCCGCGAAGAGGCAGGTCCTCATAGCGAAGATCTTTAAAAATCAAACAGCCGATAGGTGTAGGTGCTTGTGGGGCTGGAGGTAGTGGTGGGGGTTGATCCTGAGATCGAAGGGACGGCCTGGGGCTGAGAGGTTCCGACCTGGAAGGGTTACGCTGCTGCTGAAGCTAAGAGTATAGAAGCAAGCACTTACACGAACAGTAAGAACAAAGGTCAGATGGAAATTTGGCCTCTGAGATTCGTTTGAGTGAGTTTTGAAAGATTGAACTGAAGAGTTTGATCCTGGCTCAGATTGAACGCTGGCGGAATGCTTTACACATGCAAGTCGAGCGGCAGCGCGGGGCAACCTGGCGGCGAGCGGCGAACGGGTGAGTAATGCATCGGAACGTACCCATTTGTGGGGGATAACTATCCGAAAGGATAGCTAATACCGCATAAGTCCTGAGGGAGAAAGCAGGGGATCGCAAGACCTTGCGCGAATGGAGCGGCCGATGCCGGATTAGCTAGTTGGTAGGGTAAAGGCCTACCAAGGCGACGATCCGTAGCGGGTCTGAGAGGATGATCCGCCACACTGGAACTGAGACACGGTCCAGACTCCTACGGGAGGCAGCAGTGGGGAATTTTGGACAATGGGCGCAAGCCTGATCCAGCCATTCCGCGTGAGTGAAGAAGGCCTTCGGGTTGTAAAGCTCTTTCGGCAGGAACGAAACGGTGGGGGCTAATACCCCCTGCTAATGACGGTACCTGAAGAAGAAGCACCGGCTAACTACGTGCCAGCAGCCGCGGTAATACGTAGGGTGCGAGCGTTAATCGGAATTACTGGGCGTAAAGCGTGCGCAGGCGGTTATGTAAGACAGATGTGAAATCCCCGGGCTTAACCTGGGAACTGCGTTTGTGACTGCATAACTCGAGTGTGGCAGAGGGGGGTGGAATTCCACGTGTAGCAGTGAAATGCGTAGAGATGTGGAGGAACACCGATGGCGAAGGCAGCCCCCTGGGTCAACACTGACGCTCATGCACGAAAGCGTGGGTAGCAAACAGGATTAGATACCCTGGTAGTCCACGCCCTAAACGATGCGAACTAGGTGTTGGAGAAGGAGACTTCTTTAGTACCGCAGCTAACGCGTGAAGTTCGCCGCCTGGGGAGTACGGTCGCAAGATTAAAACTCAAAGGAATTGACGGGGACCCGCACAAGCGGTGGATGATGTGGATTAATTCGATGCAACGCGAAAAACCTTACCTACCCTTGACATGCCAGGAACTTGGTAGAGATACCTTGGTGCCCGAAAGGGAGCCTGGACACAGGTGCTGCATGGCTGTCGTCAGCTCGTGTCGTGAGATGTTGGGTTAAGTCCCGCAACGAGCGCAACCCTTGTCATTAGTTGCCATCATTTAGTTGGGCACTCTAATGAGACTGCCGGTGACAAACCGGAGGAAGGTGGGGATGACGTCAAGTCCTCATGGCCCTTATGGGTAGGGCTTCACACGTCATACAATGGTCGGTACAGAGGGTTGCCAAGCCGCGAGGTGGAGCCAATCCCAGAAAGCCGATCGTAGTCCGGATCGGAGTCTGCAACTCGACTCCGTGAAGTCGGAATCGCTAGTAATCGTGGATCAGCATGTCACGGTGAATACGTTCCCGGGTCTTGTACACACCGCCCGTCACACCATGGGAGTGGGTTTCACCAGAAGTAGGTAGCCTAACCGCAAGGAGGGCGCTTACCACGGTGGGATTCATGACTGGGGTGAAGTCGTAACAAGGTAGCCGTAGGGGAACCTGCGGCTGGATCACCTCCTTTCTAGAGCAGAAAGCTCTGTGAGCACCTACAACCTATCGGTTGTTTAACCCTGAACAGCGGGTCTGTAGCTCAGCTGGTTAGAGCACCGTCTTGATAAGGCGGGGGTCGATGGTTCGAACCCATCCAGACCCACCACCCATCAAAAGTGGGCACGACAGGCGAGGCGCGAGATGTCGCCGCATAGCAGCGCTATGCAAGACGTCGAGCAACGAAGCATGGCGTGGCTAGAGGGGGATTAGCTCAGCTGGGAGAGCACCTGCTTTGCAAGCAGGGGGTCGACGGTTCGATCCCGTCATCCTCCACCATTCTCATGAGAGGCGATATCAAAGTCGGAAGATTTTGATATCGGTTTTTACCGAAGGCTGTTCAGATCTTTAAAAATTTGGAAGAAGTAAAGGTGTTCGATCTGAGGAATTGTCGCGGCAGTGAAGATGATCCCGCTCGTGGTGGCAGCGTCGAACACGCCGTAGCACCCTGGAGATCGGCATCGCGTTGGAGGAAGTAGCGCAGGCGCTTGGGCACTGCAAGCACCCACTGGCGCACCGGCAGCGGCGGCAAGACGTGATCGGTGAGATGCGCGGCCGTCGCCACCATGCGCCGGGTGTTGCACGATGGGCAGACGCCGCGGCCCTTGCAGGAAAACGCGATCAGGAAGTCGTGCCCGCATTGCCCGCACCTCGCGCGGGCGAAGCCGTGGGCGAGGATGCCACAGTCGAGATAGCGGCGGAACTCCCGCTCCACGTACGGCGGCACCGGCCCGTCGTCGTGATGACCGTCGCAGCATCGGGCGAGCCAGGACTCGAGGTGCTCCTGGACGCAGCGATAGTCGGCATGTGCCAGTATCGCCTGCTACGCTATGCCCATGGACGACGCCTACAAGAGCCCCCTGTGCCTGCCGCTGAGCGCGCCGCTGGTCGCCGCGCTGGCCAGGATGACCGAGGCCATCGGCAGCGCCGACTGGTTCGAAGCGGTGCTCAACCTGCTGGGCACCGTGTGCACCATCGATTCGGGAGGCGCCATGGTGTACCACCGCGCGCAGCGCCCGCGCCGCATCCTGCACCGTTTCAACCCGCTGGAGCGGGCGCTGCCCGAGGATGCCTACCTGTCCGGGCCGTATGCGCTGGACCCGCACTACCAGCTGTTCATGGCCGGATGCCCGGATGGTGTCCACTGGCTGCGCCACATCGCGCCGGACGATTTTTTCCAGAGCGAGTATTACCGCGTCTTCTATTCGCAGATCGGGCTGTCGGACTCGATCGAACTGCTCTGGCGCATCAACGACGACAGCGCGCTCAACATCTTCATCGAGCGCAGCATCCGGCGTTCCAAGTTCCAGGAGTCGGATCTGGTGGCGATCAACATCGTGCTGCCGGTGATCTTCGCCTCGGCGGCCAAACACCATGAACTCACTGCGGCCGCGTCGCGCCGCGACACCGACAGC
The DNA here is from genome assembly GCA_963709555.1 of uncultured beta proteobacterium. Lineage (GTDB taxonomy): Bacteria > Pseudomonadota > Gammaproteobacteria > Burkholderiales > Rhodocyclaceae > Sulfurisoma. Next base: position 153,786 of record CAVPWR010000004.1, read on the forward strand.
CTGACGCACCGCAAGGTCCAGAGCACGATCGAGAACTTCGCCAGTTCGCTGCTGACCCAGCGCGAACGCCAGGTGCTGTTCTACATGATCAGTGGCTACTCGTCGGCGCTGACCGCGCAGCGTCTGAGCGCCACCAAGGGCACGATCAAGATCCACCGCAAGAACATCTACCGCAAGCTCGACATCGGCTCGCAGGCGGAACTGTTCTCGCTGTTCATCAACTGCATTCCCTTTGCCATGCCGGACGCATCGGTCGATCCGCTGGAGACCTACCAGAGCGCGCCGGCATCCGTGCGCACGCTGTCGCTGCTGGATATGGCGCCGCTGAAGGTCTGAGGGTCAACGGCGCGGCGCCGCGGGAATGTAGATCCCGTCCCGGTTGCGGCGCAGCCACTCAGCGATATCGATGTCGCGGTCCAGCGGGAACACCGGTCGCGGCACCTTCGCAAATGGCAGCAGCGCGTAGTCAACCGTGCACAGGGCCCCGCTGTCGCACACGATCACCTGTCCTGCGATGGGCTCGAACGCGGCGCGGAAGTGCTGCATCGACTTGAGCGCCACGATGCGCTTGGCTGCAGGGTCGATGCCGAAGGCCCGGAACTGCTGCAGGTCCAGCATCTGTGCCCGGATGCTCACCACCAGGATCTCGATGCCGTCGACCTGCACCACCGCCGTGGGGCCCCAGGAGCGGCGCAGGCCGCCGATCATGGCGCCGCTGCCGACATAGTTGCCGTCGGCGCTGAGCGACACCAGGGTGCAGCTCAGGACAAGCGGGTTGCCGCCGAAGCGCGGGTCGGTCTTGCCACCGAGCCGGATCTGCACCCGGTCGCCGCTCGCATGGCCCTGCAACTGCAGCACCGTCTGCGGGTCGACCATTGGGCCGAAACAGGCGTCCTGCACGCCGGCGGCCAGCAGCGCCGCCAGCAGCGCGGTGGAGTCGCCGTAGGTGCCGCCGCCCGGGTTGTCGGCGTAATCGGCCACGATGATTGGCCCCTTGCTGTCGGCTCGGTAGGCCTTGCAGATCGCGGCCGCCTGCGCCACCGTGTGGAACTGGTTGATGGCCTCCAGGCGGTGCGCCCAGATGTCGTCGGCCAGTTCGCCAGCGAAGGCGGCGTGGCGCGCCAGGTCGCCCTGCGCGGTGACCGTGACGCTGGCGCCCACCTCGGCGATATCGGCATTCGGGAAGGCGCCGTTGATGCTGACCGCGAACACGTCCGGCTGCTGTTCGTAGGCGCGGGCGCGTTGCAGCCGCGCGATCATCGGGCCGACGTCGGTGCGCCCGCCGTTGGCTTCCTCGAGCATCGGGCGGGTCACGCGCAGTGTCACCGGGTGGATCTCGCCCTGCATGGTGCGCTGCAGGATGTCGGCTGCGTGGCGCGCCGCGACGCGCATGTCGGTGTGCGGGTAGGTCTTGAACGAGACGATGATGTCGGCCAGGTCGCACATGGCGCGGCTCACGTTGGCATGTGGGTCGAGCGTGATGGCCACGGGTATGTCGCGCCCCAGCGCGGCACGCAGCCGGCGCAGCAGCTCGCCTTCGCCGTCGTCGCAGAAGTCGCTCACCATGGCACCGTGCAGGCCGAGCAGGATGCCGTGCAGGGGCCCCTGGTGCGCCTGCGCAGCGGCGACGATCGGCGCGCTCAGCGCGTCGAAGGCCTCGCGCGTCACTGGCCCGCCCGGCTGGGCGTGCGCGCTGAGCACGTGGGTCACATTCCAGCCGTAGGCCCGAGCGGCATCCAGGAAGCCGGCCAGTTCGGTGTTGTTGTCCCTGCGCGCGGCGATCGCATCCGCGCCGAACAGCAGGCCGCGTTCGGCAAAACTGGCCGAGGTCGTGGGCAGTTTGCAGAAGGTGTTGGTCTCGTGCAGGAATTCGGCGGTCAGGACGTTGAAGGCGGTCATCGGTGGTGCGGGCGCTGGCCCGTCAGCTGAGGGGATGGTGGCAGGCCAGGCTGTGCGCGCCGTCGGGCGTGAGAACCGGGCGGTCGCTGCGGCAGCGCGCCGACGCCTGCGGGCAACGCGCGGCATAGGCGCAGCCGGGGGGCAGGTCGAAGGCATCCGGAATTTCGCCCTGCAGCAGCGTCACCACGCGCCGGCGCGTCGGGTCTGGCTCGAAGGTGCTGTCCATCAGCGCACGGGTGTAGGGGTGGCGCGGTGCCGCCCGTGCGTCGGGCAGGATCTCGACCACCCGTCCGAGGTACATCACCACGATGCGGTTGCAGAAGTAGCGCACCAGGCCCAGGTCATGCGTGATGAACAGATAGGTCAGGCCCAGGTCGCTGCTGCAGCTCCTCCAGCAGGCCGATGATCTGCGCCTGGATCGACACGTCGAGCGAGGCGGTAGGTTCGTCCAGCACCAGGAAGTCGGGCTGCATGCGCCAGTGCGCGGGCAATACCCGACGCGCTGCTTCTGGCCGCCGGAGAGCTGGTGCGGGTAGCTGGCGGCCAGTGCTCGGGTTCAGGCCGACCATGGCCATCAGGCTGGCAACCCGTGCGTCCTGCGCGGCCGTGCCCGGCTGACACCCTGCACCGGCAGGGCTCCAGCACGCGCGGCCGACGGTGTAGCGCGGGTCGATGGAGGAATAGGGATCCTGGAACACCATCTGCATGCGCCGGCGCAGCGTGCGCAGGGCCGGGCCGGCAGCGCCGGTCAGGTCGATGCCGTCAAAGATGGATGCTGCCGCTGAGGTGGCCTCGAGCAGCCGCAGCACCAGCCGCGCCAGCGTGGACTTGCCACAGCCGGATTCGCCCACCACGCCGGTGACGCGCCCGCGCGCAACGTCGAGGTCGACCTCGCTCACGGCGGCCAGCATCGCGCGCGTGCCGAACAGGCTGGCGCGGTCGCTGAAGATGCGGGTCAGGCCGCGGGTTGCAGCAGGTCGGGAGCGCGTTGCGATGTTTCAGCCATGGGCGCCCTCCAGCTGCGCGAAGTGGCAGGCCACGCGCTGACCGGGCATGCGCCCGCAGGGCAGGTACCTCGCCCTGGCAGATCGGCCTGCACCTGGGCGCAGCGCGGGTGGTAACCGGCAGCCGGCGGCATAACTGCCGACGCCGGGCACCGTGCCGGGAATGCCCTTGAAGCGTGCCCTGCGGCCTGGCCGTGCGCGGGATGCAGGCGATCAGGGCCTGGGTGTAGGGATGGCGTCGGGCGGCGAAGATCGGCGTCGACCGTGTTGCTTTCGGCCACCCGCCCGGCATAGAGCACCACCACCCGGTCGCAGGCCTGCGCCACGACGCCCATGTCATGGGTGATCAGCATCAGCGCCAGGCCCCGCTCGCGCACCAGGTCGACCAGGATCTGGATGATCTGGGCCTGAATGGTCACGTCCAGCGCGGTGGTCGGTTCATCGGCGATGATGAGGTCGGGCTCGCCGGCCAGCGCCATGGCGATGACGATGCGCTGCTTCATGCCGCCCGACAGCTGGTGCGGATAGCTGCTCGTGCACGGTCGCGGCGTCGGGGATGCGCAGTTGTGTCAGCAGGTCGATGCTGCGCGCCTTGGCCGCCGGCTGCCGACAGGCCCAGATGCAGGCGCGCCACCTGGTCGATCTGCGCGCCGACGCGCATGCATGGGGTCCAGCGAGGTCATCGGGTTCTGGCTGATGAGCGCGATGCGGTGACCGCGCAGGCGGCGGTAGTGCTGGCTCGGGCAGCGCCGCCAGCTCCTGCCGTCGAAGCGGATCGACCCGCCGCTGACCCGCCCGCCGATCAGCGGCAGCAGGCCCATCAGCGCCATGGCGGTCAGCGACTTGCCCGAGCCGCGACTCGCCCACCAGCCCCAGGATCTCGCCCTTGTCGAGCGCGAACGAAATGCCGTCCAGCGGCTGCAGCGCGCCGATGCCGACCGACAGCTCGCGAACGTCGAGCAGCGCCATGTCAGACCGTCCCGCAGCCGGTTGCGGATATCCAGCGCCTCGATCAGCGCGTCGCCGAACAGGTTGATGGACACCACGGTGATGGCGATCGCGAGTCCCGGGAAGATGATGATCCAGGGGGCCATGAAGATCTGCGCCGTGCCGCTGCACATCATGGCGCCCCAGCTCGGCGTCGGCGGCTGCGCGCCAAGGCCGAAGAAGCCGAGCGTCGCCTCCAGGATGATGGCGTCGCCGGTGGCCAGCATGCCGGCCACGATCACCGGCGTGAGCGCGTTGGGCAGCAGGTGGCGGAACAGGATGTGGCAGTGGCCGGCGCCCAGGTTGCGCGGCGGCCTCGACGTAGGTCTCGTTCTTGATCGCCATGATCTGAGCGCGTGTCAGCCGAGTGAACTGCGCCAGGTAGGCGATGCCGATGGCGACCATGGTGCTGTAGAGGCCCGGGCCGATGATGGCGACGAAGATCAGCGCGATCAGGATCTCGGGGAAGGACCAGGTCAGGTCGACCACCGCGGTCACCACGCGGTCGAACAGCGCCGCCGAAATATCCCGCCGCCGCGCCCAGCACCATGCCCAGCGATGACCGAGACGCCGATCGCGGTCAGCGCGACCGACAGCGAGGTGCGCGCGCCGAAGATGATGCGCGACAGCAGGTCGCGGCCGAATTCGTCGGTGCCCAGCCAGTGCGCGGCTCGACGGGTCCTTGTTGGCGGCCGGCAGGTTCTGGATGTCATAGGCGTAGGGCGCGACCAACGGGGCGAAGACCGCGGCCAGTGCCACCAGCAGCAGGACGGCCAGCGCCAGGCCGCCGCGCCAGGTGTTGACGACCACGCCACGAGGGCGGACTTGCGCAACGCCGTCATTTCATGCGCTGTCCCGCACGCGCGGGTCCATCGCCGCCTGCACGATGTCGCCCAGCAGCGTGCCCAGCATCACCGCCATCGCCAGCATCAGCAGGCAGCCCTGCACCACCGGGTAGTCGCGCTGGTTCAGCGAGGTGATCAGCAGCGAGCCGAGGCCGGGCCGGGCGAAGACGAATTCGATCGTCACCGCGCCGCCCAGGATCCAGCCGATGCGCAGGCCAGGATGGTGACCACCGGCATCATCGCATGGCGCAGCACGTGGCTGCAGCTGGATGCGCCGGCGCGACAGGCCCTTGGCATGCAGCATCATCACGAAATCGCGCCGGCCGACGTCGATCATCGCGCCCGCGTGACCCGCGCGACCAGGGCCATGCCGCCAGGCCGATGGTCAGCACCGGCAGCACCAGCGCGGTCCAGGTGCGCGCGCCCGATACCGGGAACCAGCCAGCTGCACGGCAAAGAGCAGGATCATCAGCAGGCCCAGCCAGAAGCTGGGCAGCGGTGGAGCCCAGCAGGATCAGCGCCATCACGCCGCGGTCGATCCAGCTGTCGCGTGAACACGGCCGCCAGCGCTCCGGTGGCGATGCCGACGACGGTGGAGAAGAGCAGCGCCAGCCCGCCCAGGCGCCAGGCTGAATGCGGCAGGTTCTCCGCGATCAGCTCGGCCACCGGGCGGCGCAGGATGATGGCGTCGCCCAGGTCGCCCTGCAGCAGGTTGCGCAGCCAGACGGCGTATTGCAGCCAGCAGCGGCTGGTCCAGGCCGTAGCGCGCGCGATCAGGACCGCCCTCTGCTCCGGCGACGACCCGATCTGGAGCAGGTTGTCGATCGGATCGCCGGGGACCAGGTGGATGATCAAGAAGATGACGACCGAGACCGCCAGGAACACCGGAACCAGCAGCAGCAGGCGCTTGACGGAGTAGTTCAACAGCCGGAGGTCCTCCCGTCCGGCGTCAGCCGCAACAACCGTTCCCCGCGCCGGAGCAGCCTACTTGACCTCGATGTCCATGATCGACTGGCGTCGCCATCTCGATGCCGCGGATCGTGTCGGGCAGCTTCAGGCGGTCCTGGCTGTAGGCGAAGCTCTGCACCGGCTGGTAGATCGGCGCGAACGACGAACTGCGACAGCACGTATTCATGGTAGGCCTTGAAGTTGGTGACGCGTTCCTCCCAGGTGCGCGAGCCGGTCATCGCCTTGGCATCGAGCTCTTCGGCCTTGGGATCGTTCCACATCGAGACGTTCGGATAGCCCAGCCGCGTGCCGCTGAAGAACCAGTCCAGGATGTCGGCGTTGTTCTAGTCGTAGGCAGCGCACCGCCAGCTGGTGGTCGGTCTTGCTTCTTGTACATGGCGTTGATCGAGGCCGGGTCGAGACCGTGATCTCGGCATTCATGCCGACCGCCTTGAGCTGCGCCTGCACCACTTCGGTCACGCGCTTGAACTGCGGTGCCGTTCTGCGTCCACAGCTTCACGGTCAGCGGCTTGCCGTCCTTGGCGCGGATGCCATCCGCGCCCATGGCCCAGCCGGCCTCGTCGAGCAGCTTCCTGGCACGGTCGGGGTTGAAGCTGATGTTGATTTCGGGTCGACCTTGGACTCCGGCAGCGAGCTGATCAGGAAGTTGTTGCGCCTCGGCGCCGACGCCGCCGATAGATGCTGGTCAGGATCTCCTTCTGGTTGACCGCCAAGCGCCGACTGCTTCGCGCACCTTGATGTCCGTCAACGGCGCGACCGAGGTGTTCATCGGCATGTAGAACACTTCCGTGCCCGGCATGGTCACCACCTTGAGCGACTTCTTCGGCCTCCATGCGCGGCAGGAAATCGGTCGGCACGCGCCAGCAGCATGTCCACGCCGCCGGTCTTCAGTTCCAGGAAGGCGGTCGAGTCTTCAGGGATCTCGCGCAGGGTCAGCTTCTTGATCTTGGCCGGGCCCTGGTTCTTGGACAGGTCGCTGAGCCCAGCGTGTAGTCGTCGTTGCGCACCAGCACGGTCTCCTGGCCGACGGTGAAGCTTTCCAGCTTGAACGGGCCGCTGCCCACGGCCTCGGTCACGCCGTAATTGTCGCCCAGCGCGTCATAGGACTTGGGCGAGGGCATGCCCATGAAGACTGGTCGACATGTTGAGCAGCAGGTTCGGGTCGGGGTTCTTCATCATCGAACTTGACGGTGTAGTCGTCGACGACCTCGACCTTGGCGATGGCCTCGGCCATGAAGGCGTTCTCGGTGCCGGTGAACTTCGGGATCCACCAGGCGCATGGCCTCGGCGTTGAACGGCTCGCCGTCATGGAACGTCACGCCGCGGCGCAGCTTGAAGGTCCAGCTCATGCCGTCGGCCGACCACCTCCCAGCGAGTCGGCCAGCTGGCCGTGGATAGGACTGGTCGGCGTCGCTGATGACCATGCCGGTCGAAGATCAGCGTCGTTGCCGATGTTGAGCTTGGTGCCCTTGATCGGGTTGTAGGTCGGGGCGCCAACCTCGCGTGGGGTGCAGCACGAAGGTGGCGTCCTGCGCCCATGCCGGCGTGAAGGCGGCCATGCTGCAGGCACTGGCGGCGGCAAGCGCCACGAGCCGGAAAGAGCGGGTGAAAGAGGTCATGGGTACTCCTGGATGAGGTTGCGCCGCGACAGGCGCTGGTGGATCGGCAAGCGTTCGACTCGTGGCGCGAGAATAGCGGCAATCACGCGCGGTTCGCGTGGCCATACCCCTAAAGGGATAGCTCGTGCCGGCGGCGGCGGCCCAGCGGCGCTCGCTCTACCCTATCGGGAGTAGCTCTGGCCCCGCAACCCGCTCTTGGTGCTTGCGCCGGTGGGCTTTTGTCTTATTCTCGCGGCACCCTTGGCGCTCTCTCCGCGTGCAACCGTGCGTTGGCCGGGCGCCGCTCCCCCAGCCCACACGACCATGCACCAACTGCGCAAGCCCTACCTGCTATTCCTTGGCGACGTCGACTCTCAAGTCGGACGCCAAGACCGGCTTCGGCCTGCGCGACTGGTGCCCAGCCGATGTGATCGGGCGAGTGGGCCTTGCCCGCATGCCACCGTCAGCCTGGACCTGCCCGCCTGCAGTCCGGCGCAGGCCGCCGCGCGCAGGGCGCCGGGTCGCTGGTGATCGGTGTGGCGCGCCGTGGGCGGCGTGTTGCCCGACCCTGGCTGCCCGAACTGGCAAGCCGCGCTGGAGGCCGGCATGGACGTGGTCAGCGGCCTGCACTCGCGGCTGGAGCGCTATCCCGACACTGGTGCAGGCGGCGCACGCGGCGGCGCGCAGGCTGCACGACGTGCGCCACTCCGACCAGCGTCTTGCCGGCCGGCACCGGGCGCAAGCGCAGCGGGCAGCGCGTGTTGACCGTGGGCACCGACTGCGCGCTGGGCAAGAAGTACACCGCGCTGGCCCTGACCCAGGCCTTGCAGGCGCAGGGTGCGAAGGCCACCTTCCGCGCCACCGGGCAGACCGGCATCATGATTGCCGGCGCAGGAGTGGCGATCGACGCGGTCATCGCCGACTTCATCGCCGGCGCGGCCGAGACGCTGTCGCCCGACAACGCGCCAGACCACTGGGACGTGATCGAAGGGCAGGGGGCCCTGTTCCACCCGGCCTATGCCGGCGTCACGCTGGGCTTGCTGCATGGCTCGCAGCCCGACGCGCTCGTGCTGTGCCACGACCCCTCGCGCACCACGATCGAGGACTACCCGCACATGCCCGTTGCCGGGCCTGCAGGCCGCGATCGACCGTTACGTCGAGGCGGCGCGCCTGACGAATCCGGCAGTGCGTTGCGTGGGCGTGGCGATCAATTCTTCGACGCTCGACGAAGCGCAATGGCGCACTATCGCCCGCGACTGTCGCGGCGCCTGAAGCAGCCGGTGTGGATCCGATGCGCGGCGGCGTGGATGCCATCGCCCAGGCGCTGCTCGGGCATGATCCGCTGCCAACTAGCATCGAGCACTGGCCGATGGCCGAGCCGTTCGAGATCGCGCGCGAGGTGATCACCGACCTGCCGGTATTGATGTCAGCCTGAGCGACGGCCGGGGCCATAGCGGCCGTGCCGAGGCTGCCGGCGTGGACTACGACGGCGAGACGCCGCAAGGATGGCGCTCCAGATCGCGGCGGTGGCGGCGCGCCTGCACGACGACGTCGAGTGGCCGCGACCTGATGAGCCTGCTGCCCGCCGGCGGCGCGCGCAACGCGCTGGACTGCGCCTTGTGGGACCTGCGCGCCAAGCAGACCGGTATTGCCGCCTGGCGCCAGGCCGGACTGAACGGTCGCCCGAGCCGGTGATCACGGCCTTCACCATCGGCCTGGGCGCCGGAGTCACGACGCGGCGCAAGTTGCGCGACGCGCGCCACTAGCCGCTGCTCAAGCTCAAGGTGGACGCGCGGCGCCACCTCGACATCGTGCGCATCGTGCGGGAGGAACGCCCGGCGGCGCGTGTGGTGGTGGATGCCAACCAGTCCTGGACGCGTGAGCTGCTGCAGACCCTGCTACCGGCCCTGGTCGAGCTGGGGGTCGAACTGGTCGAGCAGCCGCTGCCGCGCGGGCGAGGACGCGCAGCTCGACGGCCTGCGTTCGCCGATTCCGCTGGCGGCCGACGAATCCTGCACCGACAGCGGTTCCCTGGCGGCACTGGCCGGGTCGTTACCAGTACATCACCATCAAGCTCGACAAATGCGGCGGACTGACCGAAGCCTTGGCCATGGCTGACGTGGCCCAGCGCCTCGGGCTGGGGCTGATGGTCGGCAACATGTGCGGGACCTCGCTGGCCATGGCGCCCGCGTTCCTGCTGGCGCAGCGCTGTCGCTATGTCGATCTGGACGGACCGCTGCTGCAGCTGCTCGACCGCGCGACGCCGTTGCAATACCATGATGGCGTCGTCGAGCCGCCCGATGCGGGCCTCTGGGGCTGACATTGCAGGGCGGCGTGCCGGCCGTCTTGAGGATCACGTCCACTGCCAGTGCCGGCGATGCCAGACCCAGCCCTGCCTTCCCGTGCGCGAGTCGTCGTGATCGGTGGCGGCGTCATCGGCTGCTCCGTGGCCTACCACCTCGGCCACATGGGCGTGAAGGAGGTCGTGCTGCTCGAGCGCGCACGGCTGACTTCCGGCACCACGTGGCACGCGGCGGGGCTCATCGTAACGTTCGGCTCGACCTCCGCCACTGCGACCGAACTGCGCAAGTACACGCGCGACCTGTATGCGCGCCTCGAGGCCGAGACGGGTAAATCGACCGGATTGCGGCAGGTCGGTTTCGTCGAGATCGCCACCGACGCCGGTAGGCTCGAGGAGTACCGGCGCGTGGCCGCCTTCAACCGCCACTGCGGCGTCGATGTGCAGGAGATCTCCGGTGCCGAGGTGGGTGCCTTGTTTCCGCCGGCCCGGACCGACGACATCCTGGCGGGCTTCTACGTCAAGGAGGATGGGCGCGCCGATCCGGTGGATGTGACGATGGCGCTGGCGGCCGGCGCCCGGATGCAGGGCGTGCGCATCATCGAGAACACCCCGGTGACCAACGTCATCACGAAGCGCGGTGCCGTCGCCGGTGTCGCGACGGCGCAGGGCGACATCGCCTGCGACATCGTCGTCAACTGCGCCGGCGCATGGAGCCGCCAGCTCGGCGAGAAGAACGGTGTGACCATTGCGTTGCAGGCGGCCGAGCACTACTACCTGCTGACCGAGCCGATCGACGGTGTCTCGAAGTCATGGCCGGTGCTGGAAGATCCGGCGTCGCACGGTTACTTCCGCGAGGAGGGCGGCGGGCTGATGGTGGGCCTGTTCGAGCCGGTGAGCGCGCCCTGGAACGTCGGCGCCATGCCCGAGGACTTCACGTTCGGCGAAATCCCGCCCGACTGGGAACGCCTGGAGCCGTACCTGGAGACCGCGATGAAGCGGGTGCCGGTGGCCCTGCACACCGGCATCAGGAAGCTGTTCTGCGGGCCCGAGAGCTTCACCCCCGACCTGCTGCCGATCGTCGGCGAAGCCCCGGAAATCAGGAACTACTTCGTGGCCGCAGGGCTCAATTCGATCGGCATCCTGAGCGGCGGCGGCATCGGCCGCGCGCTTGCGCACTGGATCGTCCACGGACGCGCCGATATCGACGTCACAGGGATCAACATCGACCGCCTGCAAAAGTACCAGGCGGATCCGCAGTATCGGCGCACGCGCGGCGCGGAGGCGCTGGGCATGGTGTACCAGTGCCAGTATCCGGGCCGGCAGATGACGTCGGCGCGCGGGCCAAGCGCTCGCCGTTCCACGACCGGCTGGTCGGGCAACGCGCGTACTTCAAGGACGTGAGCGGCTGGGAAGGCGCGGACTGGTACGCGCCGCCCGGCGTGGAGCCGGTCGCGCCGGAGCTGTCGTGGCGCTGGCATGAGCAGGACTGGTTCTCGTACTGGAAGGCCGAGCATGACGCGGCGCGCAGCGGCGTGATCCTGATGGACATGTCGTTCATGGCGAAATTCATGGTGTGCGGCAGCGATGCCGGGGGCCTGCTCAACTGGATCTCGGCCAACCAGGTCGACGGCGACGCCGGTCGCGTCACCTATACGCAGTGGTTGAACGACGCCGGCAAGCTCGAGGCGGACCTCACCGTGACCAAGCTCGACCACGATCGCTACCTGGTGGTCGCCTCGGACACGGCGCACCGCCACGCCGCCACCTGGATGCAGCGGCACATCGGCGCCGGTGCGCACGTGTTCGTCAGCGACGTCACCTCGGGCATGGCGCAGTTGAACATCCAGGGCCCGCGCTCGCGCGAACTGATGCGGTCCCTGACCACGGCGGACATGTCCGACGAGGCATTCCCGTTTCGCGGCGCGCGCGAATCGACATCGGCTTCGCGCGGGTGCTGGTGCTGCGCATCACGTATCTGGGCGAACTGGGCTACGAGCTGTACATACCCGCCGAGCATGCGCTGCACGTATATGAGCGCATCGTGGCGGCGGGGCAGGGCGTCGGACTGCGGCACGCCGGCCTCAAGACGCTGGCGAGTTGCCGCATGGAGAAGGGCTATCGCGACTACGGCCACGATGTGGACAACACCGATTCGGTCCTCGAGGCCGGTCTCGGCTTCGCCGTCGACCTCGACAAGCCCGGCGGGTTTCTCGGCAAGGACGCCGTGCTCGCACAGAGGGCGCAGGGTCCGCTGACCCGTCGGCTGGTGCAGGTGCTGGTGCAGGACCCGGCGGCGATGATGTTTCACGCCGAGATCGTGTACCGCAATGGCCGGCAGGTCGGGTATGTCCGCGCGGCGTCGTACGGTCACACGCTGGGCGGCGCCGTCGGGCTGGCGATGGTCACCGCAGGCGAGGCGATCGACGAACACTATCTGCGCCGGGCAGTGTGGGAGGTCGACATCGCCGGCAGGCGTTACCCCGCCGTCGCGTCGATCACACCGCTGTACGACCCGCGGATGGACCGGGTGAAGTGCTGAGGACTGGCCGACGCCGCCGCTTCGATCGCACCCGGGTCAGAACAGCCAGGGCAGGAAACGCCGCGAGTTTGCCGCGTAGTCGGCGTAGTCCGGATGCGTACGGGTGATCCATCGTTCTTCGAGCAACGACTTGACGAGCAGGACCGTGGTCAAGGCCAGCAACCTCGTCCATCCAACCCATGACCCTGCCGTCCAGGCACACGCGGTGCCGCAGACCAGAACAGCGGTGACGGATAGAAGATTCAACCGCGCAAGCCTGAATGTGGAGGAGCCGATCGGTCGAGTCAAGCGTCCATTTTCGGTCCAAAACTGCGGATTGAGGCGGAACGGCTTGGCTGCTACAATGCGCCGTTGATGAGGCGAAGCACGGCGAGTTGAGCGTTTCGCACTGTGCCACTTTTGTGCCACATCAATAGACAGCAACCAACGCTACTGGGCAAGACAGTTACGGCGAGCGGTCAGCAAATCGTTGATAAAAAAGAACTAAATTTCAGCTTGTCTGCCTGTCACGCCGGGGGTCGCGGGTTCGAGTCCCGTCCACTCCGCCAAAAGACCCAAAGAACTTGAGCACTTCAAGAGCCCCTGTGATCGGGGCTTTTTTGCTTTGTGGTTCAGTGTGAGCGTGACCGCGATCCATGCGCTTCGGCACCAAGGGAGACGATGCAGATGGGAATCAAGAAGGCCTGAAGTGGATGCTGATCGGGGTCGTCGTGGTCGGCTCGGCGCTGCTCGCGTTGCGTTCGTATCGGGCATTGAGCGGCCCCGAGCTGCAGCCCTGGCACACCTTCGTGCCGGCGGAGTTGCACGCGAGCGACCTCGACGGTGCCGATTGGGCCCGCTATCTCGCGCAGGAAGGCGCCATCTTCGAAAGTGTTCGCGCCGAGGTCAGCCAGAAGCTCGATCCGGGCGCGCGCGTGCCGATCAACCGCTACTTCGAGGAAAGCCCCGTCTATCCGGCGCGCTTCGCCCAGGACTGGAACCGATCCTATGTCATGGAACCCGACGGCAAGCCGATCGGGGCCGTGGTGCTGCTGCACGGGCTGACGGACTCGCCCTACAGCCTGCGGCACATCGCGAAGCGCTACCGCGATCGCGGCTTCGTCGCGATCGGCGTCCGGCTGCCGGGGCACGGCACCGTGCCCGCCGGCCTGACCGACGTGCGCTGGGAAGATTGGATGGCCGCCACGCGGCTCGCGGTCCGCGAGGCGCGCCGGCGCGTGCCCGCCCCGGGGCCATTGCACCTGGTCGGGTTTTCGAACGGCGGCGCGCTCGCGATGAAATACTCGCTCGAAGTGATCGAGGATCCGAAGCTTCCCCGGGCCGACCGCATCGTATTGATCACGCCGATGATAGGGATCACGCGCTTTGCGCGCTTTGCCGGCCTGGCCGGCCTCCCCGCCGTGCTGCCGCCATTCGCGAAGGCGGCCTGGCTCAGCGTCACGCCGGAGTTCAATCCGTTCAAGTACAACTCGTTCCCGGTCAACGGCGCCCGCCAGTCGTATCGGCTGACCGATGCGCTGCAAAGCCAGATCCAGCGCCTCGCGCGTGCCGGCCAGCTCGGAAGCCTGCCGCCGGTTCTGACCTTCCAGTCGGTGGTCGATTTCACCGTCAGCACGCCGGCGATCCTGACGGCGCTGTATTCGTTCCTGCCCGACAATGGCAGCGAGATCGTTCTTTTCGACGTGAACCGGACCGTGAAATTCGGCCCGCTGCTGCGCTCCTCCGCCTATGTTGCGCTCGATCGGCTGACGCCGACGTCGCCGCAGCCGTATCGCTTCACGGCGATCGTGAACGCGAGCGAAGACAGCGACGCCACGGTCGAGCGCAGCATCGCGCCGGGCCAGCTGCAGGCAGTGGACCGCGCGCTGAACCTGCCGTATCCACCCGGCATCTTCTCGCTGTCGCACCTGGCGATCCCGATTCCCATGGACGACCCGCTGTACGGGCTCACGCCCGACCCGAAAGCGCGGCCCGAGTTCGGCTTCAGTCTCGGCGCCATGAGCGCACGCGGCGAGCGCGGCACGCTGGTCGTCGACCAGGATTTTCTGACGCGCCTTCCATCCAATCCGTTTTTCCCGTATCTGCTCGAACGGGTCGACGAAGGCATCAGTCGACCGTCGGGGCCGACCGGACGCAATCTCGCCGCGACACCGTCGGCAGGCATCCCGGTGCGCCTCGAAGCGCTGCTGTCCACGTTCCTCCCCGAGGATGCGGAAGTGCGGCCGTTCGCCGGGCCCTAGCGGGCAGTCGGCGATGCAGGTTCAGCCGGATGCGGCGTGGGCCCCGGCGGCGGGCAGCGGCTGCCCTTTGCGCGAACCGAACTTGTGGGAGTACACCCGCGTGAACTCCGCGCCGTACAGGAAGATCTGCGCCGAGTAGTACACCCACAGCAGCACCACGACGAGCGACGCGGCCGCCCCGAAGGCGGACGAGATGTTGCTGCGGCCGATGTAGACGCCGATCAGGAACTTGCCCGCGAGGAACAGCAGCGAAGTGACCGCGGCGCCGACCCAGACATCCTTCCAGTCGATCCGGACCCTGGGCATCGTCTTGTACATCATCGCGAAGACGGCGGTCGCGAGCAGGAGGCTGATCGCCAGTTCGATGGACTTCGCCACGGTCGCCCAGCCGCTGAAGAGCGGATTCCACTTCGCGTTCATCGCCGCCATCGCGGCACTGAACACCAGCGACACCATCAGCAGGAAGCCGATGCCGAGGATCATGCCGAACGAGAGCAGGCGCACGCGGAGGATGTTCCACAGGCCGGCGGCGCCGGCCCTCGGCGGCGCGCGCCAGATGCGGTCGAACGCGTCCTGCAGCTCGGCAAAGACCGTCGTGGCGCCTATGAACAGAAAGACAAGGCCGAAGAACGTGGCCAGCGCGCTCTCGCCGGGCTTGCCCACGCTTTCGAGCAGGCCCTCCACGGCCAGCGCACCCTGGTCCCCGAGCATTTCGCCGAGCTGCTCGTAGATCTCGCCGCGGGCCGCCTCTTCGCCGAAGGCGAATCCGGCGACGGCAATCACGATCAGCAGCAGCGGGGCGATCGAGAACATCGTGTAGAAGGCGAGCGCCGCGCCCATGCTCTGGGCATAGTCCTGCACCCAGTTGACGGCGGCCGACTTAGCAGCCCGGCGATGTCCCGGAAGCTCACAGGCGACCGTCACGCGAGAGGAGAACCGCAATCGGCCGCGTGCCCGCGAACTCGGAAAAGACGATGGCCATGATGGCCGTGATCGGGACCGCCAGAAAGGCGCCGGGAATGCCCCACAGCGCGGACCAGGCCGCCAGGCTGACCAGGATGGCGAACGGACTGAGGTTGAGCGAATTGCCCATGACGTACGGGTCGAGAAAGTTGCCGATGAGAAACTGGAGGGCGGTCAGCGGCAGGAACACCGCCAGGACATCGTTCGGGTTCGCAAACTGCACGATCGCCATCGTCACCGGAAACAGCACGCCGAGGAACGAGCCGATGTAGGGAACGTAGTTCAGCAGCGCGATCAGCACGGCCCAGAAGGCGGCGAATTCGAGCCCCATGAACGCCATCACGATCCAGCTGGTCAACCCGAGCAGGATGCTGATGAAGGTCTTGAGCGCCAGATAAGCCCCGATGCGCGAATTGATGTCGGAGGTGACCTGACGAATCCGGGCGACGATGCGCGGATCGCTCGACAGCGCGGCGATCTTGGCGTCGAACGAGCGCTGCTCGATCAGCAGAAAGCTCGCGTAGAGCAGCACGACGATGACGGTCACGGCGATGGCCGACACCGACGCGACCATCGATCCGATCAGCGGCTGAAGGCTGATCTGCGCGAAGAGGTCCTGGCGCAACGTGGTCCAGGTGGGCTCCGTCTCGATGTGGAGCAACACGGCACCCCTCTGGATGACGGCGAGCAGGGATTCCTGATATTGCGGCGCCAGCGCCAGGACGCTGTCCTTGTTGGCGAGGATCAGGTTGGCGATCGCGACCAGTCCCCAGGCGATGACCAGAACGGACAGCGCGGAGCGCATCCGCGGCGGCAGGATCCGACCGATGACGGGAATCCTGCCCAGCAGTCGCGTCAGCCCGACGATCACGTAGACCACCAGTGCCCCGAAGATGATCGGGACAAAGACTTCCTTCCCGATGTGGAGCACCCAGCCGATGACCACGGCCAGGACGGCGCCGGATACAAGCGATTGAAAGCGGTCGTTCACGATTCAGCGATGGCTGCCGATGGGCCACGTTGTGCGCCGATTGCCCGGCGCCATTATGCACCGGGGCCTGCGGCCGGAGTCTTCCGCCGCCGGCGGACGAGCGAGCGGAGGATCACGGGAGCGCTTCGAGCCTAAGTCCCGGCGGGCGCGTTGCCCATTGGGCGCCTGCGACCGCGCTCCGGTAGCCCACGTCGTAGAGCGCCTGCATCGCGACCGGATCGAAGGTTTCCTCGCCCGAGATGGTGATGCCCTCGGGAATGGTGACCCAGTGGAAGCTGGCCTGCTCGATCTGTGCGACCGCATAGATCCGGTGCAGCGCGCCAATCACGGCGGATCGACTCGAGGCATCGAGGACTCGCGTGGTGATCCCCAGAACGGTTCTGCGCGTCGGCTGCGCAGCCGGACGGATCTGCCCGTTGTGAATGACGAAGATGTCTTCCCGTCCTTCCTCCGGACCGTGTCCGCCGCGCTGGCGGATCATCGAAGGTCGGAACAGCCCCCCGCTGTAGAAGACCCGGGCGCCCACGCCGCCATCGACGTGCAATTCGTCGTAGCGCCGTCCAGTCGGACTCCACATCGAAGAGCACGGGCGGAAAGGCGATCGGAATGGACGCCGACGCCAGCATCACCTGGCGAAAGAGATCGAGGGATTCCGGGCGTCCGCTGAGGGCGATGAGCCCCATGTTCCAGACGATGAAATCGAGGGAATCGAGGTCCACGGTCCCGATGTAGAGCCGCTGCCCGTGCGCGTGGGCTTCGCCGACCTCGCGCAGCAGGTCGGCATCGACGTGTTTCGCGATGAGCGCGGCCAGCGGGCTGGTGTCGAGCAGCGCTTCGCCGGTCAGCGCCCTTGTGGCCAGGTTCAGAAACGAGCCGACGATGAAGATGTCGCGTGACGACGTGGTCGTATAGAAATCGCGCAGTGCGCCGTCGTGCGCCGGTCCGAGCAAGGCGAACGGCGCCATCAGGGCCCCGGTCGACACGCCGGTGACGATCTTGAACCTGGGCCGGTCGCCCGTCTGCGACCAGCCGTTCAGGAATCCCGCGCCGAAGGCGCCGCTGGCGCCGCCGCCCGACAGCGCCAGGTGGGCGTAGTGGATCGTTCCGTCGGCGGCGCGCGGAAAGTCCCGGCGCGATTCCTGGGCAAAGGAGTCCGCCAGATCCTGCTCCATGGCGGCACTGGGCTGGCCGGCCCGGGCGCGGACGTCGGGCAGGTGCGGAATCGTGGCCATGGAGGCCGCCGACACGGGCACGGGATTGCGCAGGAGCGTCCCGCAACCCGCGAGGGCGATGATCGCTCCCAGCACGGCGAGGCGCGCGAGTCCCGTCACGTTCGGCCTGCCCCGTTCTTCGACGCGATCCGGTCTGGACGCGCATCCGGTCCGGGACTCCCGCTGCAGGTCATTGCGGCGACGGCGCGGCCGCCATGCCCTGCGGCCGGGGCGCGAGCGAGCCGGCGATGTCCACCCAGCCGCCGCCCATGGCCTGGTAGACGCCGACGAGCTGCGCGTACCGTGCCGCGAGCAGGCTCGCCGACGCGAGCTCGGCGGCGAAGAGCTCGTTCTCGGCGATGAGCACCTCGAGGTAGCCCGCCACGCCCTTGTCGAACTTGAGCCGGGACAGCCGGGCGAACTCCCGCAGCGCGTCCACGCGCTGCCGCTGCATCGCGACTTCCTCGATCTTCTTCTGCGAGCCGACGAGCGCATCGTTGGTCTCGCGAAACGCGTTCAGGATCGTCTGCTGGTAGAAGTTGAGCGCCCCCCGCTCCTGCGCCTCCGCCGAGCTGACCTGGCCCTCGATGGCGCCGGACGTGAAGATCGGGCCGGTCAGGCCCGCCGCCAGCAGCCACACGCTCGCCGGGCCCGTGAGGAAGTTGCCGAAGGCGGTGCTCGTCGAGCCGAGCGCGCCGGTGAGCGACAGGGTCGGGTAGTAGAGTGCGCGCGTCGCGCCGATGTTGGCATTGGCGGCGACGAGGTTCTGCTCGGCCTGCATGATGTCCGGACGGCGCTGCAGCAGCGCGGACGGGAGGTCCGCGGGGATCAGGGGCGCGACGAGCTGGTCGATGGACTTCCCGCGCGGGATCGGCGCCGGGTTGCGTCCGAGCAGGATGGAAATCAGGTTCTCCTGCGCTGCGATCGCCTGCTCGAACGCCGGAATCGCGGTGAGCGCCTGCTGATACTGCGAGCGAATCTGCACCACTTCGGTCTGCGACACGATGCCGGCCTTGAAACGCAGGTCGAAGATCCGCGCGGTTTCGCCGAAGTTCCTGGCCGTCGACCTGCGCGATCTCGAGCTGCCGGTCGAGTGCCCGCAATCCGATGTAGCTCGTCGCGACGCTCGTCACCACCGAAAGCACGACGCCGCGCTGCGCCTGTTCGCTCGCATAGACCTGCGCCTGCGCGGCTTCGCTCAGGCGGCGCACGCGACCGAAAAGGTCGAGCTGCCAGGAGGCGCCGAGCGATGCCTGGTACAGCGTGAACTGGTTGTCCGCGCCGGGAGGGATGGGCGGCTGCCCCACGCGGGACGCCTGGGCGCGGCTCGCATCGGCGCCGTAGCCCAGCTGCGGCAACGATTGGGACCGCGTGCTGACGAGCGCGCCGACGAACTGATCCACCCTGGCGGCGGCGATGCGGATGTCGCGATTTTCGCGCAACGCGGTCTCGATCAGCCCGTTCAGCACCGGGTCGCCGAACTGTTCCCACCACTTCGTATTCGCGACCTCGGCAGCCTTGGGATAGTCGATCCGCCACGCGGCCGGCGTGTCCACAACGGGCCGCGCGTAATCCGGTCCGACCGTGCAGCCGGCGACGGCCGCGGCCACGAGCACTGCGAGGGCATGTTGCTTCAACGTCATTCTCCATGCGGTCATGCAGGGGAGCCAAGGGGCAGTCGCCTTTGGACCGGAAAGATGGCATCATAAACGATTTGGCGCGGATGCGAATGCAATCGGGAAGAGGTTGCGCATCCGCCGCCGCAGGCATTCGGGCTTTGAAGGGGGACGCAATGAGGTACCTGTACATCGGCTTGATCGTGGTGTTCACGGCGCTCGTCCTGCTGTTCAAGTTCCAGAACCTCGAGACCGCAACGGTCTCGCTCTTTTCCGCCAGCATCACGCTGCCGCTGTCCATCCTGGTTTTTGCGATCTATGTGCTGGGCATGCTGACAGGCGGATGCCTGCTTGCGCTGCTGCGGACCTGGATCAGCCGCGCCAGGCAACCTGCCTGAAGCGGCGTCACCGTCCGCGCCGGCCGCGCGGCATCACCCGGCTTTCGAGCTTTCGAATGCCCATCACCGGAGCAACCGCATGAGCAATTTCTGGGACACCGTCCTGCTGATGGTATCGACGTTCTTTTTCATCGCCTACCTGATCGTCCTCTTCCAGGTCGTGGTCGACCTCTTCCGGGATTCGGAGATGGGCGGCGGCTCGAAAGTGATCTGGCTCATCGGCCTCATCTTTCTGCCGGTCCTGACGGCGCTCATCTACATCCTCGCCCGTGGCCGCGGCATGGCCGACCGGCAGCGCGCCGCAATGCGCAGCGCCAAGGCCGACACTGACGCGTATATCCGCGAAGTCGCGGCCAAGTCGCCGGCCGACCAGATTGCCGACGCGAAGAAACTGCTCGATGCCGGCACCATCAGCAACGACGAGTTCGCGCGTCTGAAGGCCAAGGCGCTGGCGTGAGCCCGCCGGCCGGCCCAAGGGCGAACACCGAAGTGCGCAGCACGAAGGTGGCCAGTCAGCCGGCCCGCAAGCCAAAGGCCAAAGCGCGGCGAAAAACCATTCCGGGTGACGGCCCGGTCTTGGTCGATCTGGCCCTGCAGGGCGGCGGCTCGCACGGCGCCTTCACCTGGGGCGTGCTCGACCGGTTGCTGGAGGAGCCGCGGTTGCGCTTCGACGGCATTTCGGGCACATCGGCGGGCGCCATGAACGCCGCGGTCATGGCCTCCGGGCTGATGCAGGGGGGGCCGGAAGGAGCGCGCGCCGCGCTCGAAGCATTCTGGAAGCGCGTATCGGATGCCGCGCGGATGAGCCCCCTGCGGCGCGGCCCGATCGAGATCCTCACCGGCAACTGGACGCTCGACTACTCGCCGGTGTTCGTCGCCCTCGAATTCGCGGCGCAGGTGTTCTCGCCCTACGACACCAGCCTGGGCGGGCCGAATCCGCTCACCAAGATCCTGGCGGAGAGCGTGGATTTCGCGCACCTCGTCGATGCGCCGATCAAGCTGTTCGTCACGGCCACGAACGTGAATACGGGCCGCGGCCGAATTTTCCGCAACGCCGAGCTCACGCCCGACGTGCTGCTGGCCTCGGCCTGCCTGCCGACGATGTTCCAGGCCGTGGAGATCGACGGCGTGCCTTACTGGGACGGCGGCTACGCCGGCAATCCGTCGATGGGCCCGCTGATTCGCGAATGCTCGGCCTCGGACACGATCCTGGTGCAGATCAACCCGATCGAGCGACCGGGCACGCCGCGCACGGCGCGCGAAATCCAGAGCCGGCTGAACGAAATCTCGTTCAATGCGACGCTGCTGAAGGAGATGAAGGCGGCGGCGCTGCTGCGGCAGGTCGCCGATCCCGGCACCGGGGAAGGCGCGGCATGGGCGCACATGCGGGTGCACCGCATCTCGAGCGAGGTCATGCTCGAGCTGGGCAACTCTTCCAAGATGCTCACCGAGTGGGCGTTCCTCACGATGCTGCGCGACGAAGGCCGCAAATCGGCCACGGCCTTTCTCGACGCGCACCGTTCCGATCTGGGTGTGCGCTCGACGCTCGACCTCGACGAAATGCTGGAAGGAACCTGACCGGCGTGGGACTGATCGGCATCTTGCTGGGGCTGGGCGCGCTCGTCTGGCTGTCGTTCCGCGGCTGGAGCGTGCTCGTGCTCGCGCCTGTTGCGGCATTGATCGTGGCACTCGCGGCGAGGGAGCCGCTGCTCGCGAACTGGACGGTGACGTTCATGGGCTCGGCGGCCGGGTTCATCCTGCAGTTCTTTCCGTTGTTCCTCCTGGGCGCCGTGTTCGGCAAGCTCATGGACGACAGCGGCTCGGTGACGGCGATCGCCCGCTTCATGACCGAAAAGCTCGGCCCGCGCCGCGCGATACTCGCGGTCGTGCTCGCGGGCGCGCTGGTCACTTACGGCGGGGTGAGCCTGTTCGTCGCCTTCTTCGTGCTCGTGCCGATGGGGCAAGCTCTTTTCCGCGCGGCGGAAATCCCGAATCGCCTGATGCCCGCCGCCATCGCGCTCGGAACGATGACCTTCACGATGTCCGCGCTGCCCGGAACCCCGGCGATCCAGAATGCGATTCCGATGCCGTTCTTCGGGACCACGCCGTTCGCCGCGCCCGGATTGGGCGTCATCGCCTCGGCCATCATGCTGGCGTTCGGCCTGTGGTGGCTGGCGCGCGCGGAAAAGGCGGCACGGCGCGCGGGCGAAGGTTTTGGCGCCACGGTCGCCACGGTCGCCGCAGCGATGCGACCGCCGGCGAACCGCCATTTCGCGAGCGCGCGACGACGGCGAGCGGCTTCGACCCGGCGGAACTTGCCCACGGCCACCACGGCGACAACGCGCCGACGACGCTGATCGCAGCGTTGCCGCTGGTGGTGGTCATCGCGGTCAATCTGGTGGTGTCCCTGCTGGTGCTGCCGCGCCTCGATCTGAGCTTCCTCGACGACGAACGATGGGGCGGCGCGTCCGTTGCCTCGGTCAGCGGCGTGTGGTCGGTGCTCGTAGCGCTGATACTGGCCATTGCCACGCTGGTGCTGATCAACCGCAAGCGGCTGCCCGCGTTGCGCAAGACGGTGGACGCCGGCGCCAACGCCTCGGTGCTGCCCGTCATGAGCGTCGCCAGCCTGGTCGGCTTCGGGGCGGTCGTCGCCGCCATGCCCGCCTTCGCGGCGGTTCGCGATTGGGTGCTGTCGATCGGCGGCGGGCCGCTCGTCTCGCTGGCGCTGGCCACCAACATCCTCTCGGCGCTGACCGGATCGGCGTCCGGCGGGCTCACCATCGCGCTCGATGCGCTCGGCGGCACCTACATGCAGATCGCGGCCGAGTTGGGCATCGATCCGGCGCTGATGCACCGGGTGGCGGTGATCGGCGCGGGCACGCTCGACAGTCTCCCGCACAACGGCGCCGTGGTCACGCTGCTCGCCGTCTGCGGATCGACGCACAAGGACAGCTACTTCGACATCGTGATGGTCGGCATCGTCGGCGCGCTGCTCGGGCTGGTGGCGGTCATCGTGCTCGGCTCGATGTTCGGGTCCTTCTGACCGCCTGCCGGAACGGAAGACGCGGACATCGAGTCCGGCCGGACTGCTAGACCCAGCGCTTGTGCCGGAAGTACGCGAGCATGCCGGTGACGACCCCGACCATCGCGGCGACCGAAAGCCAGAAGCCGTAGCTCTTGTGCAGCCCGGGAATGAACTCGAAGTTCATCCCGAACAGCCCGGTGATGAGCGTCAGCGGCATGAATATCGCCGTGATGAGCGTGAGGAGCCGCATGATCTCGGTCGTCCGATGGCTCATCGCGGCGAAGTAGAGCTGCACCGCCGACTCCGCCTGATGCTCGATGGTGCGGGCGTGATTCAACACCCGCTCGATGTGCTCGACGATGTCGGCAAAGCGCGCATGCATCGCCTGCGACAGGTCCGCGATCCGATAGTCCCGCCACTCCTGGATCGCGTCGCGCTGCTCCTCGGAAAGGTTCTGCACCTCGCGGATCTGCTGGCGGCTTTCGAGCAGCCTGACCCAATCGTGGAAGGGTTTCCGCGGATCAAGCAGCAGACGCTGCCAGTCGTCGAGACGCTGCGCCAGAGGCTGGCGCAGCTCGAGGTAGTGATCGACCATCGCCGACAGCAGCCGCTGCATCAGGTCGTCCGGGCTCTGCGGCATCTTGCCGGGGAGGTTCACGAAGCGTGACTTGACCTGCGCCACCGACCGGCTGTCGGCCGCGCGCACGGTGACGAGCAGCCTGTCGAAATTGAAGAACGTCATCGGCCGCGTCACGATCGCGTCGACGGTCGTTTGCGGCGACAGTCCGCGGAACACCACGATTTCGTAGGCATCGGCGTTGTCGAAGAACGACGGATGCGACAGGTTCTTCGCGTCGACAATGTGCACGTCGAAGATGCGCACCCCGGTCAGCCGCTCGACCTCGGCTTGCAGCAGATCCACTTCGTCGTAGACGAGGTCGAGCCAACCGAAACCGTGCTCCGGGAGCCGCTCGCCGGCCGCCATGAGCGCGGTTGCCTTGCCCGCCTCGATCTTCCAGAAATCCATCGTGCCCCTTGTTCGTCATCCGGCGCGTTCACGCCTCGACGCCGGTCGCGGCAGCGGCGGCCACGCATGGCGCGCGCCGCGAAGTGCAGCCTTCGCCGAGTGCCGCGGCTGACTTTATGACTATAATATTGGGTTTTCCAGACTTGTGCAGAAGCTCGCTGGCGGACAGACAAAATTCGGATTGATCGGAAATGGAGAGCGTGATGGTGATGAAATCGAAACTGCGTGTCGCGTCAATCGTGACGTGCCTGATGTTGGCGGCGGCCTGGGGCAGTGCCCAGGCGCAGGAAGTGCCTCTGGTCACCGGCGAGCACTGGACCACGTCGTCGGAACAAATGAAGAAGGCCTATCTCATCGGCATAGCCAATGCCATCCAGGTCGAGACGGCCTTCGAGGGCGCGAATCCGCCGTCCGACGCGCAGAGCCTCGTGCCGCGCCTGGCCAAGGGAATGAAGGGTCAGACCCTCGACAGCGTGCGCCAAGGGCTCGACAAATGGTACGCCGCCAATCCCGGCAAATTGCAACGACCGGTCGTTGAAACCATCTGGTTCGAATTTGTCGTGCCAGGTCTTCAAAAAGCCAATTAGCGGAGACGGAACATGAAACGACTTGGATTCATTTTGGCAATCGTTGGCGACGACGGGCTTGTTCGCCTGCACCACCATGACCCCGCAGCAGCAGGGGACCATGAGCGGCGCGGCCATTGGCGCCGGTGCGGGGGCCGGCATCGCGGCCATCTCCGGGGGTAACGCGTGGACTGGCGCCGCGATCGGCGGCATTGCCGGCGGTGTGGCCGGCAATATCAGGGGTAACCGGCAGCAATGACGCGCGGCCGGCGCGAGCCATGAGCGTCGGGGCCGCCCCGAGCGCGAATACCGGTGCGCGCGGCTCGCGAAGGTCAGTACCATGAGCATCGCGCCGGCCGATGCAGCACGAGAGGTCTCGCACGTCCACGCGCCGCGAAGGCCGTCATCGGCCTGTCGCCATCAGAACGCCGAACAGCAGCGCCAGCACGAGCAGCGAAAGCCCGGCCACAGGCCAGCGTCGCAGCACAGTGTCGATGCGCTCGAGGACGCCACCGGCCGCGAGCGTCGCGCGTCGCGCCGGGCTCGCGTCCGCGAGCAGCCCGGTTGCAAGCACGGGAAGGCGCCGTGCCAGCGTCAGCGCCAGCACGCCGCCGCCAATGACGGTGACGAGTGTCCAGCCGATCTCCTTCGGCGCGACGGGATTGCCGAGCAACTCGACCGGCACGGGCCCTACCACTGCGGCCAGCGCGAGCGCCAGCGAACACAGCGCGAGAGCCAGCGCCGCCGATTCCTGCAGACGAGGCACGGGCGTGCGGGGCAGTGGTGCCGGCGCTGCAGGCGTCCGGAACGCGTGCGCGACGACCAGGACCACGTAGCTGGTCGTAAGGAAGCCGCCCGCCTGCAGCACCCATTCCCACCACCATTGCCCGCTGCCATCGGCCGCTTGCAGCAGCAGCTTCTTCGCGAGGTAGGCGCCGCTCGGCAACACGCCCATCAAGGCCACTCCGCCTACCGCAAAAGCGAGCACGGAGAACGGAAGCGCGCGCGCAGCCCCGGCGAGGTCGGCGATGCGATCATGACCGTACGCTTTGTAGATCAGGCCGGCGGCCATGAACATCGCCGCCTTCGCGGTGGCGTGCGACAATCGCCTGCAGCGTGCCGCCCATCAGCGCATCGCCGCGCACGAACTCGCCCGAGCTGGCGTCGAAGGCGAGCGGAAACATCAGGAAGAGGTAACCGATCTGCGCCAGCGTCGAGTACGCGATCAGGAGCTTCAACCGCTCCTGCCGCAGCGCGATGACGCTGCCGAACAGGATCGCCGCGGCGCCGAGTCCGGCCAGCGAGCTGCGCCGCCGCGAGCCCGGGAAGCGCGGGCGCCGCGTCGAACCACAACCGGATGACGATGAAGAACGATCCCTTGACCACCAGCGCCGACAGCACGGCGCTGGCGGCGGGAGGCGCCCCCGCATGGGCAGGCGGCAGCCACAGGTGCAACGGGAACAGCGCGGTCTTGGCGAGGAGCCCCGTCGTCATCAGCGCGACGGCGGCCAGACGTCACGACCGAAGGATGGATGCGCTCCGCCAGCAGCGGGATGTCGAGCGTGCCGCACTCGCCATACAGCAGCACGACGCCCAGCAGGTAGAGGAGGGAGCCGGCGAGCGCGTAGATGAGGTAGCGCAGGGCCGCGCGCAGCGTCTCGCCCTTGCCGTCGAGGCAGACGAGCGGAACGCCGGCGAACGTGAGCAGCTCCAGCGCGACGTACAGCGTGAACAGGTCGCCGCTCAGGAACACGAGATTGAGCGAGCCCCACACGGCCAGCAGCAGCAGCCAGTACACCAGCGGCGCCCGTGCCTCCGTCACGCCGGGCGGCGTGCCGAAATCGCCGCGCGCGTAAATGCCGATGCCGGCGATTACCACGGCGACGGCGAGCATCATGACGATCGACAGGCCGTCGGCGCGCAGCGCAATGCCCAGCGGCGGCGCCCAGCCTCCGAGCAGATAGACGAGCGGCTCGCCCGATCGCGTCATCGCCGGGGCCGCGGCGATCGCGACCGCGAGGCCGGCGACGATCGTGACCATGCGCCGCGCGCTGCGCGCTGCGCCCGCCGAGCACGAGACCGGCCATGACACGCCACGAACGGAACCAGCACGGCGGCCGGCAGCAGCAGTCCGCCGGGCGTCGTCGATGCCTCGACCGTCACGCGCCGGCCTGATCGCTGGCTCGGTCCCGGGTCCGCCGCGGGCGGCGGCGACGGAGGCGAGCGTGGTTGTTCCTGTTTCTTCGTACAGGCGCAGGAGCACCGTGACGGCGATCGCAGTTGCCGAGAAGGCGACGACGATGCCGGTGATCAGCAGCGCCTGCGGCACGGGGTCGCCGCCCATGCCGGCCGCCGCACCGCGCCGCGCGATCGCGCCGAACAGCAGGAAGACGCCGCTGCCGATCACGTTGAACGCCAGGATCTTGCGCAGCGGTTGCGGGATTGACGATGAGGCCGTAGAGCCCGACGCCGACCAGCGCGGCCGCGCACCAGGCCGAACAGCGTGGCGCCGCTCATGGCTGCGGCCGGCCGTTCGGTGCGCCGGCCAGCATGAGGCCGAGCGTCAGCGCGAGCGAGGGCATCAGCGCGAACTCGATGACGAGGATCATCGGCTTCGCCCAGCCCTCGGGATAGCGCGAGGAACGCGCCCGCGGTCAACGCGCCCGCGACGCCAATGGCGATGAACACCGCGGGACCCGCAACCAGGAGAGCGCGCACCCACCGCCGGCTGATCGGCGGCGCATCGGCGAGTCCGGCCATCATGGTGAGCAGCCACATGGCCGCGAGGATCGTCGCGCCCTGGAACTTGCCGCCCGGATGGTCGGCGCCGATCCAGAAGATGTAGATGCCGACGATGATGCCGATCGGCGGCAGCACGCGCGCGATGAAGGCGAGGATGCCGTCGGGGTCGGCGTTGTAACGCGGCCCCGGTCGGCCGCCCCACACGCGGTCCGGCGCGAGCGACCACACGCCGATCAGCGCGAAGAGCAGCACGATCGCCTCGAGCAGCGTATCCATGGCCCGAAACGCGAGCAGCACCGCCGTGATCGGGTTGCCGACGCCGGTCGATGCGATGTTCGCGGCGGCTTCGGGCGCGAGCGTGGGCGCGGGATCGGGCAGCGTCAGCACCGCGATCGCCGAGCGCGACGGAAACGCCGCCGGCCACGAGCCGCCGCCAGCAGGCGCATCGCGCCGCCGGGCGTTCGGCGCGCGCCGCGCTTCGGTCGGACGCAGCCGCGCGCGAGGCGCGCAGAGCAGCAGCCGCGGTCAGGCCGCCGCCGATGGCCGCCTCGGTCAGGGCGACGTCGACGCCGCGCAACTGCACCCACGCCACCGTCAGCAGCAGGCCGTAGGCAATGAAGCCAACAGTCGCGGCGAACGTGTCGCGCGCGATCGTCGAGTAGATGCCCAGCGCGAGGATCAGCAGCGCGGGGCGGCGTAGAAGGCGTCGACGATCAAGGTTGCCGTCCCGCGTTCGCAGTCGGCTCAACGGCGCGGGTCCGTGGTCCGGCGGCGCCTGCAGACCCTCCCGCGGCGCTCGCGCCGCATGGTGCGCCTGGCAGCACGCGCGATCAGCTGGCCCGCGTCCGCCCGACAGCAGCACGAGCAGCCAGATGACGATCAGCTTGAGCCCGTTCATCACCCCGTCGACCTGCGGCAGCAGGCCCAGCACGACGAGCCCCAGTCCCAGGTTGTCGGCCTTGGTGAGCGCGTGCAGGCGGGTGAGCGTGTCCGGGAAGCGCAGCAGGCCCACGGTTCCGGCGAGGAAGAAGAGCGCGCCGGCCCCGACCGCGAAGTAGGTGAAGACGTCGAGGGCGGCTCGCTCATGATCGTCGGAGTCGTCGCGCGCGCCGACGGCGCGAACTTCACGAAGGCGATCGACGCGAACGCAGCCAGCAACGCCAGCGTCAGCGACACGTCGACGACCGAACCGTCGCCCGTCGCGGCCCCGCCCAGCAGCAGCGCGGCAATGCCGCCGCTGCCGAGCAGTTGCGCGGCCATCATCCGATCGGCATCGCCCGGACCGCGCAACACCCGCACGAGCCCGACCGCGACCATCGCCAGCACGAAACCGGCGGCCGCGAACAGGAAGTCAGTCACCGCGCCGCCCCGGCACGAGCGCCCTGGCGAGCAGCCGTTCCTCGGCGGCCATTTGCTCTGCGACCGGCTGGCCGGTGTCGAGACAATGGAACTCGATCGTGTCGGGTCCGTCGCCCGACGGCACGGTGCCTGGCATGAGGCTCGTGATCGTCGCGAAATTGTTGCGGGCATGCCCGCGCGGGAAATCCGTCTTGTAATCGACGAAGCCGGTCGCCAGCGGCATGTTCGGTGAGAACACGCGGCGCGCCACGTCGATCCCGGCCAGCAGCGAGAGCCAGGCGAAGCGCGGCAGCAGCATGAGCAGCACGCCCAAGCGCACGCGGCCGGCCTGCGGCGGCAGCAGTTGCACGCTCGCGTAGGTCGCGCCGATCGTCGCCAGCACGCCGACCGCGATATCGACGGGCTTGGCGCTGGGCAGCAGCACGAACCACCAGCGCGAGGAACATCGCCCGCGGATCAGCGCAGTGCGGCGCCACGCGCCCGGTGCGGATCGTGCGCGCCACTGGACAACTGCGTGCTGCGCGTCCGGTATCGCGCTCGGCGGCCCGTCGCGCCATCGTGCCGCCGAAGTGCTCGAGCAGGCGCACGTCCATCCGCCCAGACGATCGAGCAGCTTCGCCTCCGCGCGGATCGGCCACCAGTCGTAGAGGAAGATCTCGAGCGGGCGCCAGAGCGCGACCCAGCCGGCGATGATCGAAGCTCTCCTTGACGAGGTAGCCGTAGCTTTCCTTGTCGATGCGCAGGCGGCAGGAACTCGCCGACGAGGATCGCGACCGCGAGGAACGCGAGGCCGATCGGCAGGCTGATCCGGCCGACGCGGAACAGCTGCCGCAGCCGCCGCCGGGTGGCGATGCGCGCGCTGCCGGAAGTACTCGTGGACGGCGTCGCACAACATGGCGGTCTTGTCCGGGGTGGCCGGCTCGCGGCCGAGGTGCACGACCAGACCGAGCGGTGCGCCGGCGCGGGATCTCCCGCGCCCAGTCGACGATGTAGGCCTCGGCGTTGGGATCGAGGTCCCGCTCGCGGAACGGCGCCGGGTCCATCACGTTGAACAGCTGCCGCATCTCCGCGACGCGCAGCTCGAGCACCGCGCGCGGCCCGCTTCCGGCGCCGGCGCCGTTGCTCGGCGGCGTGAACGGTCGGGTCCCATCGTCGCGGGCCATCCTGCCGGATCAGGCCGGCTCGGCGGCAGGCCGCGGCCGGCGGTTGCCTTCTCGTTGCCGAACACGGCGACGTAGAGCACCGGCAGCAGGACCAGCGTCAGCAGCGTCGCGACCAGCAGGCCGCCCATGATCGCGAACGCCATCGGCCCCCAGAACACCGTGGGCGCGATGGGGATGAGCCCGAGTATGGTCGAGAACGCCGCCAGCATCATCGGACGAAAACGTCCGGTCGCCGACGCCATGACCGCGTCGAGGACGCCGCGCCCCTCCGCGCGATCGGTTTCGATCTGCACGACCAGGATCACCGCGTTCTTCGCGATCATCCCGATCAGCGCCAGGATGCCCAGGATCGCGACGAAGCCCAGCGGCTGCCTGAACACCAGCAGCGCCAACACGACGCCGATCAGCCCGAGCGGCAGCAGCGCCACCACCATCGCGAGCCGGCGGAAGCTCACGAGCATCACCATCATCGTGGCGAGCATCAGCACGAACATGAGCGGGATGACGGCGAATACCGAGGCGCTCGACAGCTGGCTCTCCTCGTACATGCCGCCGGTTTCCACCTGGTAGTGCTGCGGCAGCTTCGCGGCGAACTCGGCGATCTTCGGCGCCAGCGCGCCGACGACCTGGTCGGGCAGCACGCCGGCGACGACGTCCGCGCGCACCGTCAGCGCCGGCACGCGGTCGCGCCGCCAGA
This sequence comes from uncultured beta proteobacterium, assembly GCA_963709555.1. Classification (GTDB taxonomy): domain Bacteria; phylum Pseudomonadota; class Gammaproteobacteria; order Burkholderiales; family Rhodocyclaceae; genus Sulfurisoma. Next base: position 183,927 of record CAVPWR010000004.1, read on the forward strand.
CCAGCGGGAACTCCTGCTCCTCGACGAACGTCGCGAACTGGCGCAGCGGCACCATGCGCCCGGAGGGCGTGGGCACCTGGATCGCCGAGAGCGCCTCGAACGACGCGCGCTCGCCTTCGGCCGCCCGGGCCACGACGTTGACGAGGTAGATGTCGTCGCGCAGCTGCGTGACGGCCGATCCGGCGACCGCGGCGTTGAGCACCGCGGCGAGCGAGCGCGAGCTGACGCCCAGCCGGCGCGCCTCGTCCTGATCGACCTTCACGCGCAACTGCCGCGCCGGCTCCATCCAGTCGTAGTGGACGTGCCGCGTACGCGCGTCGGCGGCGAGGATCTGCGCGAACTCGAGCGCGAGCCGGCGGACCTCGTCCTTGTCGGGCCCCAGGATCCGGTACTGCAGCGGCCACCCCACCGGCGGCCCCAGTTCGAGTGGCGAAACCCGTGCCACCACCTCCGGAAACTGCTCGGCCAGCACCTTCTCCAGCTTCATCTGCAGGCGCTCGCGCGCGGTCGAAATCCTTGGCGACGATCACGAATTGCGCGAAGAACGGATTCGCGAGTTGGACGTCGAAGGTCAGGATGAAGCGGATCGCACCGCGCCCCACGTAGGTGCTGTAGTGGTCGACGTCGGGATCGGCGGTGAGGATCGCCTCCAGCCGCTTCGCCTCGGCCTCGGTCGCGTGGATCGACGCATTCTGGCGCAGCGTCATGCTGACCGTGAGCTCGGACCGGTCGGACGCCGGGAAGAACTGCCGCGGCACGTGCTGGGACAGGTAGATCGCCGCGGCGAACACCGCGACGGTCAGGCCGATCGTGAGCCAGCGGGCGCGGATCGCCGCGGACAGGAACGCCGAGTACGCGCCAACGATCCGGCTCGGTTTCTCCTCGCCGCCGGCCTTCGGCGGCCGCAGGATCGCCTTCCCGACCAGCGGCGCGAACAGGACGGCCACCAGCCACGACGCGAGGAGGGCGATGGCGACCACGGAGAAGATCGAGAACGTGTACTCGCCGGCGGAGCTCTGCGCAAAGCCGATCGGGACGAAGCTCGCGATCGTCACCAGCGTGCCGATCAGCATCGGGGCGGCCAGCGTCCGGTAGGCGAACGTGGCGGCCTCGTCCTTGGAGTCGCCGGCGCCCAGCCTGCGGATCATCGCGTCGACGGTCGTCATCGCGTCGTCGACGAGCAGCGCCAGCGCGATGATCAGCGCGCCGAGCGAGATGCGGTGCAGCCCGGTGTGCGTGACGTCCATCACCGCGAAGACGATCGCGAGCGTCAGCGGGATGGCCAGCGCCACCACCGCGCCGGGGCGCACGCCGAGGCTAAGGAAGCTGCAGACGAGGATGATCACGATCGCCTGCCACAGCGACGTCATGAAGTCGCCGATCGCGACGTCGACCGAGACCGCCTGGTCGGCGACCAGCACGGGCTCGATCCCGAGCGGGAGGTCGGCCCGGATGTCGGCCATCAGGTTGCGCACGTTCTTCCCGAGGGCCAGGATGTCGCCGGCATCGCGCATCGCGATGGCGAGGCCGATCGCCGGCTTGCCGTTCACGCGGAACATCGGCTGCGGCGGGTCGACGAAGCCGCGGCGCACCGTCGCGATGTCGCCCAGCCGGAAGATGCGGTCGCCGGAGATGAAGTTGACGTTCTCGATGTCGCGCTCGGTCTCGAACGCGCCGGTGACGCGGAGGAAGACGCGTTCCTGTGCGGTCTGGATGACCCCGGCCGGGCGGACGAGGTTCTGCGCCTGCAGCGTCGCGATGATGGTCGGATAGTCGAGGCGCAGGCCCGCGAGCTTCTCGGTCGAGAACTCGATGAACACCTGCTCGTCCTGCGCGCCCGAGCACCTCGATCTTCGACACGTCCTTGACCTGCAGCAGGCGCGAGCGCGCCGCCTCGACGTAGTCGCGCAGTTCGCGGAACGTGAAGCCGTCGGCGGTGAACGCGTAGATGATGCCGAACGTGTCGCCGAAGTCGTCGTTCAAGAACGGCCCGAGCACGCCCTGCGGCAGCGTGCCGCGCATGTCGCCGACGTTCTTGCGGACCTGGTACCAGATGTCCGCGATCGACGCGGGCGGCGCCGACTGCTCGAGGTCGACGAAGATCGTCGTCTGGCCGGCGGTCGTGTAGCTGCGGACCGTGCGCAGGTAGCGGGTCTCCTGCAGCGTGCGCTCGAGGCGCTCGGTGACCTGCTTCAGCGTCTCCTCGACCGTCGCGCCGGGCCACGCCGCCGCCACGACCATGGTGCGGATGGTGATCGCCGGATCTTCGCTGCGCCCGAGGCGCATGAACGACAGCGTGCCGGCGACGACCGCGACGATCATCAGGAAGACGACGAGCGAGGGCGCTTGAGCCCCCACTCGGAGAGGTTCGGGCCGATCACTGCTTCGTCTCGAGCAGGCGAACCTTCTGGCCGGGGCGCAGCGCCTGGATGCCGGCGGTGACGACGACGTCGCCCGGGGCGAGGCCCGAGGCGACCTCGACCCGCTGCGGATCGGACGAGTGGATCTCGATGTGCGCAGCGCGACGGTCCCGGTTTCGGGTCGACCACCCACACGGAGGCCTGCCGGTCGGAGCGCGCGACCGCGGACGGCGGGATCTCGATCGCCGCCGCGGAGGCGAGCTTGAAGCGTGCCGTGACCGTCGTGCCGAGCCGCATGGCCGCGGGGCGGATCGATCAGCCGCATCTTGA
>CAVPWR010000005.1:0-394540 GCA_963709555.1 uncultured beta proteobacterium
GGCGCAGCACGGTCTCGAGCTGGACGCCGCTGACCACGCCCTTGGGCAGCTTGAAGGAACCGCCGACGCCGATCTCGGGGCCGAAGTAGGGCTTGTAGTCGTCGACCTTGCGCCGCATGTCGATTTCCTCGCGCGGCGGCTTTTCCTTGAACAGGAGTTCCGTGGTGATTTGCCGCGAGACCTCTTCGAGTTCGGGCACGCTGGTGCCCGTGGCATAGCCGGCGCCGATCAGCGCACCCATGCTGGTGCCGGCGATGCAATGGACCGGCACGCGGTATTCCTCGAGCACCTTGAGCACGCCGACGTGGGCCGCGCCACGCGCGCCGCCGCCGGAGAGGACGAGGCGGGAGACCTTTCGGGCGCTTCTTGTCGCCGCCTGCCGCAACGGCCGGCTCGGCCGCAGCGAACGCGGGTACGGCGAACAGGGTCGCGAGCAGGGCATGGAGGAGAGTGGTGCGGCGTGTCATGTCAGTTCGCCATGCGGATGCGGCGCGGGAAATCCGCCGCCGCGTCCGCCGCCTGAGACCGGGGATGGACGCTGGCGGCCTGCCTCGGCGTTCGAACGGCACGTTGCGGTCGAGTCGTCCCATTTCGTAGAGATGATCCGGCAAGTAGCCGCTGGCGAGCATCTTCCAGCTGAGCGGCAGGTGGTCTGGATTGACCTGGCTGTGCTGCCAGATCGCGGTGGTGCAGTTGGTCGCCAGCGTATTGTAGAACTCCGGCTTGTCGCGCAGGGCGTTGATGCGGTGCATGTAGCCGAGGAAGACGTTGCGCCCGTTTTTGATCGAGCCGGGCAGGCGATAGAGATAGACGTCCTCGGGCGGGTCCTTGCGGTAGTGGTGCGCAGGCGGATCACGTCGCGCTAGTCGGCGACGACGTAGTGGAGCTCGTACTGGCGGAAGAAGCCCCTGAGCGTCGAATAGCCCTCGCCCTTCTCGGTGCGCGTCTCGATGGAGATCGCCGGTGTTCGCCGTCGGCGAAGGCGAAACTCAGGAAGATGTGGGCGATCGCCGGCCCCATCCGGTCAACGGCGACGAGATCAACCCCCTCGAGCTTCTTCAGGTCGAAGCGCTTGTCGTCATCGGCCGGCGTGTAGTCGTTCTCGCTGCGGTAGGCGAAGTTGCGGATGTTGTCACCGTGACCAGATCGGCTTCGATCGTGGCATGGGGCAGGACGGCGACGTTGGTCTGCCAGTTACGGTCGTTGGATGGCTGGAGGCTCAGGAACCAGGCGAGCACGGCGGCGAACAGGGCGAAATGGGTCAGCAAGGCGTTGCGGCGCCAGCGGCCGAGGACCAGGGCGGTCAGCGCGGCAAGGGTGGCGAGGCCGAAGGCCCCCGCCAGTGCATTGCGCAGCAGCGGCTCCGGCGGACCGGCGATGGCGAGTGCCAGCGTGCCCCAGATGCCCGCGCGGCGACCAGCACCACGGCCACGGTGCTCGCGCTGAACACGGCCAGCCATCTCACGGCGGTGGCCAGCGGATGCCGCGTCACTTCGCTGCGCATTCGAGCTTGATGTCGGCGTAATGGCCGACTGCCTTGGCGCCGGTGTTATCGGTGTCCGTCATCACGGCGACGCCCATCAGCGGCCCGGGCTCGGCCCCGTAGGCACGCCGGTAGTCCTCTGCGAGGTTGCGGCGTACCGTCTGCCATTGGCCCAGCCCGTTCGCGCCGGAAGCGACCACGATCATCTTGACCCGGCCGGAATGGGCGAAGGGCAGCACGCTGTCGACAGCGACCTTGTCGCTCCAGATGTACCACAGCATGGCGTAGGGCGGCGCCCTCCCCGAGACTTCTCGGCTTTCTTGAAGCGCTTTTGCTCTGCCGCCGACAGGGTGGCGGGTCACCACCGAAGCCGACGAGGACGCGCAGGGGGGCATCCTCGCGCTGCTTGTCGCGGTTGTCTGCGCCGGGAACCAGCGCGTCTGTTTTCCAGCGCCAGCTAAGCATCGCTGGCGTCGGCAAGGGCGGTTCGAGGTAGGTCAGATAAAACGAGGCCGCGCCATCCGCCGTGGCGCGCAGCACCGTGCGGCCATCTTCCTGGAGCAGCGTATAGGCGGTGTCGCGTTTGAGCTTCGACATCGGCGCGTGTTTCCATGGGGCTCCACCCTGGCCAAAAGCGAGGCTGCGCGGCTCGCAGCCTGCGGCTGCACTGGCGGGCGCCGCGGCGGCCAGCGTGGTACAGGCCAGCAGACATGCCGGCAAGAGGCCGGACAACCATCGCTTGCTGAAGTTTCTGCAGAACATCGTATGCTCCATGACTGTATTCAGGCTCGGCCGGCCGGGCAACACGCCGCGACTGTCCAAGTTATTGCACCAGCGGCACTTCGGCCATGATCTCGTACTTGACGATGGCACGCACCTTGTTCTCGAGCTGCATGTAGCGTGCGAGCTTGCGTCCGGGCAATATCCTGCCGAACCTGGGAACGAACGCACTCTTGAGTTTGACCTCGGCTTGCTCGATCGCCAGATGGCGGCGCAGCAGTTCGGTGGCCTTCGCGTCCGTCAGCGTATTGGCCTTGTATTCCCTGGCGTAGGCGACGATGGCCAGCGTCAGCTGGTCGTTGATCTTGTCCAGTTCCTTCTGGTATGCCGCATACAGTGGCCAGAACGCTTTAGCTTCGGACTCCGTCAGGTCCATGTTCGCGGCCACCAGCGCCTTCTTGTCGCCCTTGAGCTGCACACGCAGCGTCTGCATGCTGTCGAGCGCCTTGGCGGTCGTCGCATCCGTCTGGGCCAATGCCGGGCCGCAGGCGAGCAGCGCGACTGCAAGCAATGCCATGCGTAGAGCGGTCATGCTGTTTTCCTCAAGTCCGGGGGAGGGAAGGGTATCAAACACATCGATCCTGCAAGGCGCAAAGTGTCAAATTCGAGCATTCCCGCAGCCACTTAACGCCTTGAGCTTGGGACTATACTAGCGCGCGCTGCTTTCACAGCAAGCCATTCCATCAATCCCAAGGAGTAAGACCCCCATGCGTAAATCGATGATGACCGGACTTTTCGTGCTGACCTGCGCGGCCATGCCCGCGTTCGCCCAGCAGGCTCCTGTTGCAACTGGTGTAAAGGCCAGCGAACCCGGCAAGGCCGTGGCGGCCGAGACGATCACGGCCTCCGTCGTGGTCACCGCGATCGACAAGGCCACGCGCAAGCTGACGCTCAAGGACGCCAGCGGCAAGGTGTTCGATCTGACCGCCGGCGATGAAGTCAAGAACTTCGCCCAGATCAAGGTCGGCGACGAGGTCGTGATCGAGTACTTGCGCGCGCTGAGCATGGAGCTCAAGAAGGGCGGCAAGGTTCGCGAGCGTCACGATGTCTCCGACGCAGTGCGCGCCAAGCCGGGCGAGAAGCCCGCCGCCGCCGTCGGCCGCCGCGTCACGATCATCGCCGATGTCATCGACGTCAACGAGGCGAAGAAGACCATTACCCTCAAGGGCCCGAAGGGCAATGTCGTCGAACTCGACGTCAAGAACCCCGACCACTTCAAGGTGGTGAAGAAGGGCGACCAGGTCGAGGTCGACTATGTCGAGGCGCTCGCCCTCTCCGTGCAGCCGGCACCGAAAAAAGACGCCAAGAAGTAATGGCAGAGGGGCCGACGCTCCTCCCGAAAACGAAAACGCCTGCCACTGTGGCAGGCGTTTTCGTTTCTGCTGTGCCCGCGCCGCTAGGGTTGCCGCTCGGGGCAGCTCAGTACGCACATGTTGAGTGTGGACACGCAGTTGTTCTTGGACGAGTGCAACCAGGCGAGATCCATGCAGGAAGCGTGGTTGGCGACGCAGCTCCGGGTGCAGAAACCGTCGCGGGCGGAGAAGGTCGCGTCGTCGATGCGCGGTACGTCGGCGCATCCGGTTAGCGTCGTGGTCAGCACCAGCGCCGACAGTGTCATCCTGATCTTTTCGCGTGAGCTGGAAAGCATGGAAACCCCATGTCTTGTTGAATATTGGCGAGTGCCGCTCATTCATTGTCCCGGTATGGTATCAACAACTTCATCCAACGGTGCCTGGTGAATCGCGGCATGGACGCCGTACGGCTCACAGGATCAGCCTTGCTTCGGTACCGCCGCCGGGGCGCCCATCCAGCTCGATTCGCCAGCCGTGGGCATCGGCCAACTGCTTGGCAATGGCGAGCCCGAGGCCGCTGCCGCCGGTAGCATCGCTGCGTGACGATTCGATGCGGTAGAAGGGGCGGAACACCGCTTGCCGCTGATCGGGCGCAATGCCAGGGCCGTGGTCGAGTATGCGGATGACGTTGTACTGCCCGCTGCATTCGCATTCCACGGTCACCGGTTCAGGAGCGCCATAGCGGATCGCGTTCTGGACCAGATTGTCGATAATCCGCCGCAGCGCCAGCGGCGCGCAGACTTTCAGGCATGGCGCAGGGGATGTCCAGTTGACCGTCGCACCGCCGGCCCGGGCACCGTCGACCACCTCGCCGGCCACGGCGCAGACATCGATGGTTTGCCACTCCTCCTGCTGCAGGCCTCGGGCGAGATCGAGGAACTCGCCGATCAGCTGGTTCATCTCCTCCACGTCGTGATGCATGCGCGCCGACAGCTTCTCCGGCACATCCGGCGGCAGCAGTGCCAGCGCGAGCCGCATGCGTGCCAGCGGCGTGCGCAGATCATGTGAGACACCCGCAAGCAAGGTGGTGCGGGTCGCCAGCGACTCCCGCACCTGCCGCGCCATTTCGTTCAATGCACGGGCCAGCCCGGCGATTTCCCGCGGGCCCGTTTCCGGGAGCGCGTCGGGAATCTTGCCCTGCCCCACGTCGGCGACGGCCTGTTCGAAGCGGCCAAGCGGCTTCACTGCGCGGCGCGCCAGCCAGGCGGCTGCCGATATGGCGAGGGCAATCCCCAATGCCAGGGAGATCACCAGGGTAAAGAGTGGCCTGGCCTTCATCCGTTCCAACGGGAAGCCTACCGACATCGCGCCCTCCCCGGCGGGCAGGGAAACCCAGTACCAGTCCTCGCCGCCGATGATTTCATGCACCAGGTGGTTCATTTGTCCCGTCTTTTCGGCAAGTTCTTGTTCCAGGAACTGGAAATAGGGCATGTGCCATTCGTCAAGGCACGCCCCCGGTGGCTCGGCGCGCAGGGCCAGTTGGTGCGTCCTTGCCAGCTCGAGCTCGAAAGCGGGCCGGGTTTCCGGCGGGAGTTCGCCCCACGTCTGGGCCGACAGCACCATCAGGCCGGCCAGGTCGGAAGCTGCGCGTTGCGCCATCGGCACGATCAGGAAGGCGAGGACGGCGGCCGCGACGACCAGTTCGAGCAGGATGAAAACCAGCGTCAGCTGCAGGGCGTACTGCAGCGTCAGGCCGGCTCCGCCGGGAGCACGGCGCTTCATCCCTCCATGCCCAGCGGATTGAAAAGATAGCCCTTGCCGCGAACCGTGCGAATGTACGCCGGCGCAGCCGGATCGACCTCGATCTTGTGGCGCAGCCGGGTGACCCGAATGTCGATGCTGCGGTCGAATGGATCGCGGTCGAGGCCTCGCAGCAGGTCCAGGAGGGCGTCACGGGAAAGAACGCGGTTGGGTCGTTCCACGAAGACGCGCAGCAAGTCGAATTCCGCGCCGGGGAGATGCACCTCGGTGCCATCGCGCAACAGGCGTTGGCCAGCGATGTCGATCGTGAAAGGGCCGAATGACCGTGCAGGCGACAAATGGTTGTGCTCGCTCGTGTCACTGCGGGCGCGCCGTACCAAGGCGCGCAGCCGGGCGAGCAGTTCACGCGGGCTGAAAGGCTTGGGCAGATAGTCGTCGGCGCCCACCTCCAGGCCCACCACGCGATCGACTTCTTCGCCGCGGGCGGACAGCATCAGGATGGGCACTTCGGAATGGCTCCGGAGTTCCCGGGCCAGGGTCAGGCCGTCTTCCCCCGGCAGCATGAGATCGAGCACGATGGCACTCGGCATCTTTTGCTCGATCGCGAGCCGCATCGCCGGACCGTCGCTGACGGTTTCCACCGAAAAGCCATTGACCGCCAGATAGTCCGACAGAAGCTCGCGCAGCGCCGGATCGTCATCGACCACGAGGATGCTGGGACACGACATAGATTCAGTATAGCCGAGGCATATTTCCGGCGGAAATTATTGGGCCGGCGAACGGAAACAAACGGAAACAAACGGAAACCGTCTGCTACGCGCCCGACATCGCGCGGCAACGACCAACGCCGAAAATGCAACCAAACGTAAAAGACAAGCAGGAGAGTTGCAGCGATGTTGTCCCGCGTTTCATCAGGCTTCGTGCTCATTGCCGGACTCATGATCGGGGCGACATCGCTGGCGGATGAGAAAGCGGTTAATGCGGATCAAGCGAATTCGGCGCAGCGCCCGATGAACCTGTCCCTGCCGCGCGATGGAGTACCGGGGAGTGGGAGCGTTGTGCAACAGAGCCTGAATTCTCCGTCAAGCGCAGGGACGGCACAAGCAGTCGGCGAGTTTCGCAGCGGCATACCCGGCCTGGATGTGCAGTTGTCCCAGCCCTACGGAACGGGCTTCGAGGCGAGGCAGCGCAGCACCGAGGGAGCGACTAAAGGCCGCGGCGGCAGTCAGGGCACGGGCAAGGCAAGCGGACGGACGCATTGATAGCGAATCATCAGAAGGAAAGGAATACACCATGAAAACAACGCTGAAGGTTCTCGCAGTCGCAATTGCCGCAACGTTTGCCGTCGCCGGCACGGTACAGGGCGCTGGTGGGGGAGGCGGTGGCGGAGGTGGCGGTGGCGGAGGTTCCGGCGGAGGCGGCTTCGGCGGTGCGGGAGGGATGGGTGGCTATGGCAAGGGTGATGCCGCGCAAAGCCAGACCAAGGAACAGACCAAGGAACAGACCAAGGAACAGACGCAGACCCGCGAGCAACAGGGGGATGGATCAGGCGCTGGCAACAAAGCTCAGACACAGCAGCGCGAACGCGTGCAGCAGACCACCCAACAGCAGACCCAGCAGCAGGGCGGCGGCCAGAAGGCTCAGACACAACAGCAGACCAAGCAGCAAACTAAGCAGCAAACCAAACAGCAGACCCAGCAGGGCGATGGTTCAGGCGCTGGCGGCAAAGCCCAGACCCAGCAGCAGACCAAACAACAGACACAGCAACAAACACAGCAACAGACGGAGCAGCAGCTCCAGACGCAACAGGCCAAGTAATTCGTGAAATGGGTTTTGTAGAGGCGGGGGGGGAGTGTTTACTTCCGCACAGCAACATGAAGTAGTCGAGTTGAAGTAGTCGAGTTAGTTGAAACTTTAAAGAGGATCATAAAATGACATACGCTTTCGACAACGTGAAAAAAGTGGTGGTGCTTGGAACGGCAGTCTTTGCGGTTGCGGCCATTCCGGCGCTGTTGAGTCGCGACACCAGTTTCGACCTGGGCGTGATCACCTCGGCGCAGGCCCAGGAAGACCACGCGGCGAGCAAGAAGGGCACCGGCGCCGGTAACAAGGGTCCGGGCGCAGGTCAGGGTGTTGGTACGGGCAAGGCGAATGGTGGTACTGCCCAGGGCAGCAAGTCGGTAGAGTCTCTGCTGAAGGGCAGTTCGACCAGCGCCAAGGGTCAGGGTGGTCCAAGCGCAGATTCTGACCGTCCGCCCACAGCCGGCATCAAGGGCGGCAAGGGTGGCGGCGGTGGCAAGCCGGTCGGTGGTGGCACCAAGAAGGGTGACCAGCTTGGCGACATTTTTGTGCTGATCCGCAATCCGGTTACCGGCGCTGCGATTCTGGATGCTGCCGGGCTACCGCTGGTGCAGGCCTACACCAAGGATGCAGCGGGCAATCTGGTCCTGCTTCCGGGGCAATCCATCCCGCGTGATGCGGAAGGCAATCTGTTCGACCACGCTTGCGGACGGCACCCCGGTGTTCTCGAGCGCAGTCGAATTCGGCCGCCTGAGCGTCGCTCGTTCGCCGGACAAGGTGCTGGACAAATCGATGGCCGAGGCGCTGAAGAAGCTGGTTGCTGCAGATGCCAGCCCGACGGATAACATCGCTGTCGTCCTCGATACGGCTGGCCGTTTGGCCATCGCAACGACAACGATCGACCCTGTGACCGGTCTGCCGGTGACGACCGTCAAGGCGATCGACTCGCCGCTCGAGAATCTGGCGCTGTACAAGGCAATCGCCAACCTGACCGGAACTGACCGTACGATTTCGGTTGCTGTACCAGCCTCCAAGGATGGCACTACGCCTGCGAGTACCATCACGTGGACAGTACCGGCCTCCATCAACATCGACCTGCTCAAGGCGACGGTGCTCGCGGCAGCCGCGGACAAGACCGGTACGATCTCGCTGGATACGGTGATGTACAACAATGCGATCGTCGGGGCGACTGACGACCTGAGTACCTTCAGCTATGATCGCAAAGCCACCTACAAAGACCTCGTTGTCACCGTGTTGATCAAGCAGGCTGATGGTGTTACCTTCATTGCAACGCCGGTTAACGTCTATGAGGTTGTCTTCAGTAATACGAATGACACGACGGCGACCGGGGCAGCCGATTTTGCCACGGCGGCCAACGATGCACTGCAGGTGCTGGAATACGTGCATGACAACGCAGTCAAGTAGCCAGCGCCCGAGTCAGGTGGACTTGATCGTCTGACACAGGGGTTGATTGCAGGAAGTCAAGGGCGGGTGCTCGCACCCGCCCTTCTGTTGAACCCGGCGCGGCGACGCCAGGGCGGCAGACTTCGCGCAAGCAACGGATGACGCCCTGCAGATCCTCGAGTTCGTGCATGACAACGCGGTTCGCTAGCATCGACTGACGCCGGGCGGCAGTCCCGCGCCCGGTGGGTTTCAGCAGACCAACCGGATTCCCCGGAAACGGGGAATCCGGTTGCTTGTCAGGAGGTGGGAAAACTCGGTTCTGGCGACACGGTGCATGGTGGGTTAAAATCCCACAAAGTCATCATAGTGTTGCAATTACGCACTTGCGCCCAGAGAAAAGAGGCGGCGTTTTCAAAAAACACAAGACATCATGCGATTCATGGTGTTATTGTAAAAACATTAGAAATTAGATCATTTGGCTAGGCCACCCCAAACGCAAATGAACAGTCTTCTTAAAGTAGTCACATTGCTTTTGCTCACGCTTGTCCTGCAGGCGTCCGTCCATGCGCAGGCAGACACGAAGAGCCCGGGCACAAAAAACTGGACGGCGGAGAAAGCCAAGGAATTCCTTGCAAAGAAGGACGTTGACAAGGAGGCCGTGGCGGCGTTTCTCGAGCTGAAGTGCGTTCAGTGCCACGCTCCCGTGGAGGAACGCGACGACAAGCCGCACCACGGTCGCGGCAAGTGCGAGACCTGCCACACCAACGGCATGGATCATCGCCAGGCGCTGCTCAAGGGTGAATCGGGCAAGGGTTCCATCGTCTTTCCGAAGACCGCCGAATGCACCAGCTGCCACAAGCTGGAAAAGAAGCTCATGAACTGGCACTTCAGCGTGCACAGCAAGGCGGGCACGGAATGCCGGGAGTGCCACACCATCCATCGTTCGACCGTGGCCAGGAGCCCGAATCCGGCCTTCGCCAGAATGGATCGCGATTCGACCATGTGCCTCAAGTGCCACCAGGATGTCGGTGCCTCCCTGTCCATGCGTTCGCATCACCCGGTCAAGGAAGGCGGCCTGTCCTGCGTCAGCTGCCATGATCCGCATGGCGGCAAGCAGGCGGTCCTGCGCGGCAAGAACGATACTTGCCTGTCCTGCCACCAGTCCCTGCGCGGGCCGATGGTGTTCGAGCATGCCCCCGTGGCCGACGACTGCCTGAGCTGCCATACGCCGCACGGTTCGCCCAATCGACGCCTGATGGCGGTGTCGCAGCCGGCTGTCTGCCTGCAGTGCCATTCGATCGCGCAGGGCAAGCACGGTTATGGCACCGGCCCGGAGCCTTCGCCCACGGCCGGTACCAAGACGATTTCGGGCGCGGTGCTCAGGGGCTGCACCAATTGCCACAGTGCCATCCATGGCAGCCACCAAGACCCGGTCTTGCGGCGTTAAGGGAGAAGGGCAGTGACTCGGTTTACCGCAAAAAAACTTTCCGTACTGATCAGCCTGGCGTTCGCAGGCGGTCTCGTTTTCGCGCAGGGCCCCGGTCCCGGGGCGGGTACCGGTCCTTCGGGCGGTCCTTCCGCCGGTCCTTCCGCCGGCCCCGGCCCCTCGGCCGGTCCCGGCGGCCCCGTTCCACCCGGTCCCGGCCCCGGCCCCATCCCCGGTCCCATCCCCGGCCCCGGCGTCATCATCACTCCGCTCTCGCCGGAGCAGCAGTTTCTTTACGACCCGATCATCAGCAGGACGGGCGAGGTGGATTTCTCGCAACCGGGTGGCATTCCCTTCGGCAGCTTCCTCGTTTCTCCGGAAGTCGTGCTCCGTGGCACCTACGACAGCAACATCTACGCCCTGCGGGGGAACGAGGTTCCCGCCCTGCTGCCGAGCGAACTTTCCGACACGATCGTCACCCTGATTCCCTCGGTGCTGGTCAAGTCGAACTGGGCCCAGCACAAGCTCAACTTCAGCGCCGGCGCCGAACTGGATCGCTACCAGCGGTACCAGACGGAGAACGTCAATGATTTCTGGCTCGTCGCCGATGGCCAGTACGACTTTTCGCCGGGCAACAACATCTTCGGCGGTGTCAGCCGCGTCGGCAACCACGAAGACCGCGGATCGCCGAACACCTACTACGGCGCCGAGCCGACGGTGTATTTCACCAACAAGGCCTACCTGGGCACCGAAGTACGTCCGGGCTCATTCCTGGTGCGCCTCGGCGGGGTGCGCGAAGACGTTCGCTACGAGACGCCGTCGGAGATGGCGGCGCCGAATTCGTCCAACGACGACCGCAACGTGGTGCTGACTTCGTTCGGTGGCCGCTTCGGCTACGCCATCACCCCGGCATTCACCCCCTTCCTCCAGTATTCGACGGACAAGCGCCACTACCGGCGCAATACGGACGACCTGGGCTTCCAGCGCAGTTCCGACGGTTATCGCGCCGCCATCGGTGCGACCTTCAAGCCGGCGCCTACGCTGGAAGGCGAGGCCTTTGTCGGGCGCTTGAAGCAGAGCTACGACGATACCCGCTTCGAAACCGTGTATCGGCCTTACTTCGGCGGACATCTCACCTGGACGCCTACCTTTGGCACCCGCCTGACCGGTTACGTCGATCGCTCGCTGCAGGAGACCACGCTGGCCAACTCTTCGAGCTATACCACCACGACGGTGGGCTTGGGGGTCGAGCACGCCGTCACCCAGAATCTTATGGCGACGCTCGGGATTGCCTATTCCACGGATGATTTCCAGGGCACGGGCCGTTTGGACAAGGTGCTCGACGCCGGGGCCGGCCTCAAGTACTACATGACGCCGACGACCTATGTCGGTGCCGACTATCGCCTGATCAGCCGCGATTCCAATCTGCTGGATGCTGGGTATCACCGCGAGCAGCTGATGTTCAGCCTCGGCTACACCCCCGGGCGCAGGAGCCTTGCCACCACCGGCGGCGCCGGTGACGGCCTCATGATCCGCGCGGTCGAAGCTTCCAAGTGGCACGGCGAAATCACGCCGAAGCTCGCCTATTTCAGTTATCCCGGCGGCGCGAACGACACCACGCAGTATCTCGAGCGTTACGACTATCTCGAGAGCACCGGCGGCGGCAACAACCGCAGCGGTGGGATCATCGATCTGGATCTGAACCTGCTCTATGCCGGTGCCGATTATGACGTTCTCCTCGAGCGTGACGCCTTTGGCGCGAACAACGATCGCATGAACCTCAGGGCCCGCAGCGCTACCATTCGGCTCAAGGCCAATCGCTCCAGGTACACCACGGCTTCCAATGGCATCGAGTACCTGTACAACCCGGATGTGGTGGCTGGTGGCACGGATCCCAACTACCTGACCTCGGCAGTACGGAGTCGCAGCACATCGCGACCTTCAACAACGACAGCCCCGGCACGACGGCCCTCGAGGTGACGCGCAGCACTTATGGCTCCAGCCTTCTCATCAAGCCCGCGGCCTTCGGCGACCACGCAGCGGCCGAGCTCAGTTTCGACGGCTATACGCGCAAGGGCGAGCAGATCACCAACTACGTCCTGAAAACAGGAGACCTCACCGGGGCGGTGACGCGGGAAGCAAACCAGTGGCGCGGCTACAGCAAGAGCATCGACGAGCAGAGCCGGCAACTGGCCTTCAACATGACTTTCGCGCCGCTGGAAAACTCGCAGGCCGATTACGAGTTCCGCGTCAGCCGTTTCGAAAACTACGCGACGCCGGTGACGCTGGCCTCGGTTTCGCAGTGGACGGGTGGCGCCCTGCCGTTGAACCCGGCCGCCGACGCCAACTCTTCGCTGCATTTCGTCCCTGATTCGACGATGTTCACCAACAACCTGCGCTGGAGCAGCACCTTCGGCGATACCGCCGTGGTGGGTGCAGGCTGGAGCATGTCGCGCTTGCAACAGGATTCCTACTCCGTCACGGAGACCAATCTCGGCTACACCAGCGGCCGGCACGATACCAGCACCGCCTATCTGACCGGGAAGGTGAACATTGGGCAGACGGTCGGCCTGGACGGTTTCTATCGCTATTACCAGCGCGATAACAGGTCGTCCTACCCGGTGGCCGGGTTGTATGAACCCGTTTCGCTAGCCAACGATCCGCTGATGGTCGCGCCACGCCTCAATGCGGAAACGACGCGCACTTATGGCGTCGAGGCCAAGCTCTATCCCAAGGTTCTTGCCACCAACTGGTCAGCCGGTTGGACGAGCATCGACACCTATAGAGACTTCACCTATGGCGCCCCGCCGAACTACCTGCCTCCGGAGATGTCGCTGTATCGCGACCGTTCCAACTCCGACGAGGTTTTCATCAAGGCGGTCATTCGCCCGGCAGCTGGCTGGATGCTGCGCATAACGCCCTCCTACCTCTGGGGTAACAGCTCAGGCTTGATGAGTGAGCCGGAAAAGCGGGTGAGGGTGAAGTCGCTGCTGTCCTACACGCCGCCCGACATGAGCCAGCTGCAGGTGACCGGCTATTACAACTACAGCAAGTCGCAGAACGGCAATCTCGGTTTCAGCGATTTCAATTTGGCGCTGTCCACGTTCGGCCCGACCCAGGCCCAGAAGGCGGACAATGCCATCCAGTCCGCCGGAGTGGATGCGAACTTCGTGCCGAGCGAGGACATCACCGGGCGAGTCGGCTACGCCTGGAACCAGACGAATTTCAGAACCTACTATTACTCGACGAACCGTCTGCGTTACCACGTTACGAACCTCCCGCCGTTGCCCCGTGGCGCCGAATATCAGAGTTAACTTCCTGCAGCTTGACGAGCCGAATTACAAGGTGGATACCCATACGCTCACGCTCGGACTCGACAGGAAAATGGGGCTGTATCTGTTCAGCGGAAATTACGTCCTGACCCGTTCCAAGGGGCTGAACTCCAGCGACCTCGCCAGCCAGATCCTGCCGATAGTCGACGACAAGGTGGATAACGATCTGCATTCCCTGACGCTGGGGATGGAGTACAGCTACCGGAAAGACATCCTGCTGCGCGGTGCCTACAGCTATGACTACTACAAGGACTACGTGTACGACACCCTGTCGGGCGGCCGCAACATCCTTACGTTCGGGTTGAGTTACAAGCTGAACTGAGCATGCGGGCTATGACGCCCGCTCAAGCAGTGTGCATCTCGGCCGGCCTTGCGCCGGCCGAGTCATTTGAGGCGGGAAAGATCCTTTGGTGCGCCCGACACGATTCGAACGTGTAACTTCCACCTTCGGAGGGCTCGGCGGGGTGTAGATTCAGACAGGCCTCGTTTGGCGCGCCGCGCTAATCTAAATCGGTAGTTCAAAGTAAGTCAATGAGTCGTAATGACTTTTTTGTTCCCCGATTTGTTACATCTAATACGCAGCTTGCCCCACGTATGCCTCCAAGTGAAACACTGGCCATGACCAAAACCGAAATGCTTTCGGAATAATCGTTGGCGCGGTTTGACCTTTGCTCTCCTACCCGAACGGCCAACACCCTATTTGCTGCCACACGGCCAACTGGCTGTGGGTTGCTATAACGACAATCCTTTATTGATCAGAAATACTCATGATTAAGACTCATATTATCTATAAACAAACCATATTTATTCCATAGAATGGATATCTAACAGGAGGGGTCAATCATGGCACGCGTAAAAACAGTTCCTGAAGCAGGGACCCGGTCTAGAGTTCTAAGCACCGCCGTTGCGGAGACCGCCCGTCGCCTGGAGATCGGTCCGACCGAACTTGGCAAGATCATCGGCATCAGCCAGCCCGTTGCTTCCCGGTTGCTGCAGGGTAATTACAGCATCAAGGAAGGCTCCAAGGAATGGGAGCTTGCGGCGCTCTTCGTCCGCATGTACCGCGGCCTCCATTCGATCGTCGGCAACAATGACGAACTGGCGAAGGACTGGTTGCGTTCTAGCAACCGAGCCTTTGGCGATCAGGAGCCCATCGGCGTAATCCGGAAGGTGCAAGGCCTCGTCCATGCCTGCGAATACATCGACGCCCACCGCGCTCCGGTCTGAAGCCCGCCCTTGGGGCGGCTCGGGGTGGCGTGCCGTCGAAGCACAACACAAGAACGCTACGCTGGGCCTTGCCCATGGCAGCGTCCGGGATCAGGCAATCCTCGAGGACATCATCGAGGAGGCCAAGCCGCACGTGGCGGATGGAACAGCGGGGCTCCACTTCCTGCTGAGCACCCCCTTTCGCTATTGGCCGCGTCCACCGGAAGGATCGCGATTTCGCAGGCGCCTCGACCCCGGGGTCTTCTACGGTGCTGAAGATGTGAAGACCGCCTGCGCCGAGGCCGGCTATTGGCGACTGCGGTTCTGGATGGACAGCGCGGGGTTGTCGGGCAAGACCGCATCGCTTCCAATGACATTGTTCGAGTTTCACGGCGCCACTGGAGCGATGATCGACCTGACCAAGCAGCCATTCGTGGGGCACCGCAAGGAATGGACACACCCGAGAGACTACAGCCGAACACAGAACCTGGCGGAGCAGGCGCGAGTCGAAGGTATCGAAATGATCCGCTACGAGTCGGCAAGGAACAGCCCCGACGGTCGCTGCCTGGCGATTCTTACTCCCTTGGTCTTCAAAGCCGCCAAGGAACCCTACCGCCACAACGAGCAAAGCTGGAACCTGTTCATCCAACCCCCTAATCTCACGGTATGGCAGCGCTCCATCAACGGCGACAGTTTCGAGTTTGCCTACTGAATCGCCGATGGCGACCGTGTCATGGCCAAGGTACTGGCCGCCGTGCCCAAGCACAGCCTGGAGTCCGTGCTGGTGGCGGTGGCACTGGTGCTGGAGTCAGGACATCCCGGCGCCGAGCATGTCGAGAACGTGATTAACCGGCTCAAACCGGTGCCAGTTCAGGCGTGCATCGAAACTGATCTGGCAGTCACCGAAGTGCCGCTGGCCGACACCAGTCGCTATGATCGTCTGCGGATGGAGATGAGCCACGCCATGGGCACGGCGTTGATTGCGTCTCGGAGCGTGACGAATAGCTCTCGTGCCTAGACCGGCGAGTTGATCACGGCGAATGACCTTTGCCCGACTATGCCGAATGGCTGGTCGGGCACGGCGAAATCAGCCGGAATTGCCTGGAAAGCCTTGCTTGGTGGGGAATTGGTGCGCCCGACACGATTCGAACGTGCGACTTCCACCTTCGGAGGGTGGCACTCTATCCATCTGAGCTACGGGCGCTTTGGGTCAAACAGGTGAAACAGCAGCGAGTGTCATTTTATCGCACCATTCCGCGCACCTTCGGAGGGTGGCACTCTATCCATCTGAGCTCCGGGCGCGAAGGCGTTTTCAGCCGACGCCATTGTACATGCACGTCGTGCCGGCCGGGAGATCGGCTATAATTCATCGTTTCAATTCAATGCCTTCCGCTTGAGGTAATTTCCATGTCGATGAATTCCCCCGCTTATCGCCGGTTCGTTCTGGCAAGCGCGCTGATCGTGGTTGCTCCGCTCGCCTTGGCGATGGGCAGCCGTCCCAAGGCCGATGACGAGGCCGCCAATGCCCGCATCCAGCCGGTGGCCAAGGTGTCGCTGGCCGCCGCCGGTCCCAAGGCAGCTGCCGGTAGCCGCACGGGCGAGGAGCTTTACAAGGGCGTTTGCGGTGCCTGCCATGAAGCCGGTGTTGCCGGCGCGCCGAAGACGGGCGACAGCGGCGCTTGGGCGCCGCGCATCAAGCTGGGTCTCGATGGCCTGACCAAGTCGGCGACCGCCGGCAAGAACGCGATGCCGCCGAAGGGTGGTGCCGCCGACGCGACCGACGCCGAGCTGTCCCGCGCCATCGCCTTCATGGCCAACAAGTCGGGCGCGAGCTTCAGCGCCAAGTAAGCGGCACCGCTTCGAACGGGAAGGGCAGGCTGCGGCCTGCCCTTCTGCGTTTATGCCTTCGGCGCCAGCAGTGCGCGGAAGGCCGCCAGCTTGGCGCGACCTTCGTCCTTGGTCACAGCCGGTGCCTGGTCGCGACCGCTGTGCTTGATGTCCTCGCCCATCTCGACGATGAAGCGCGAGGGCTCGCGCGGGACGATCTCCCGGCCCTGCTTGCGCCGCTCGCAGTAAGTCACGTTGAGGCTGCGCTGGGCGCGGGTGATGCCGACGTACATCAGGCGCCGTTCCTCCTCGACCTTGCCTCCCTCCATCGATTCGCGATGCGGCAGCACACCCTCCTCGATGCCGACGAGGAAGACGTGGGGGAATTCCAGTCCCTTGGCTGCGTGCAGCGTGGCGAGCTGCACGGCGTCCTGCTCGTCCTCGTTCTTGTCGAGCATGGAGATCAGCGCCACGGTCTGCGACAGCTCGACGAGGTTCTTGTTTTCCTCGACGCCCTTGCTTGAGAGCCACTGCACGAAATCGCGCACGTTGCCCCACTTGCCCTCGGCCTCGCGCGGGTCCAGCGACTCGAACAGCCAGGCCTCGTAGCCAATGGCGCGCAGCAGGTCCTCGAGCACCTGCCCAGCAGGTTCCTTCTGAGCGCGCGCTTCCATGCGATTGATGAACTGGCAGAACTCGCGCACTGCGGCCAGTGCGGCCGGCTTGACCTCGTTTTCCACCCCGGCCGCAAAGGCGGCGGCGAACAGGCTCTGGTGACGGCGGCCGGCGGCCTGGCCCAGCGCTTCCAGCGTCACGCCGCCGATGCCGCGCTTCGGGGTGGTAATCGGCGCGGATGAAGGCGAGATCGTCGTCCTGGTTGGCCAGCAGGCGCAGGTAGGAGGTGATGTCCTTGATCTCGCCGCGATCGAAGAAGGACTGGCCGCCCGAAAGCACGTAGGGAATCTTGTGGGCGCGCAGCTGTTGCTCGAAGGCCTTGGCCTGGAAGTTGCCGCGGTAGAGCACGGCGTAGTCCGAGAATTTCGTGCGGTTCTCGAACTTGTGCGCCATCAGCCGCGACACCACCCACTCGGCCTCGTGCTCGCCGTCGCGGCAGGCGGTGACGCGGATCATCTCGCCGTGGCCGTGCTCGGACCACAGCTTCTTCTCGAACAGCTTGGGATTGTTGGCGATCAGCGCATTGGCGGCCTTGAGGATGCGCTGCACCGAGCGGTAGTTCTGCTCGAGCTTGATCACCTTGAGGTTGGGGTAGTCGTCGCGCAAGGCCGCAGGTTTTCGATGTCGGCGCCGCGCCAGGCGTAGATCGACTGGTCGTCGTCGCCCACGGCGGTGAAGGCGGCGCGAGGCCCGGTCAGCAGTTGCAACATCCGGTACTGGCAGCGGTTGGTGTCCTGGCACTCGTCGACCAGCAGGTGCCACAGCCGGCTGCGCCAGCGGGAGCCGATGTCGTCGCGTTCCTCGAAGAGGTTCACCGGCAGGCGGATCAGGTCGTCGAAATCGACGGCCTGGTAGGCGCGCAGGGTGCGCTCGTATTCGACATAGACTTTGGCCGCGCCGGCTTCGAGATCGTCCTCGGCAATTTTTGCTGCCTGCTCGGGGCCGACCAGCGCGTTCTTCCACAGCGAGATGCGGTTCTGGATCATCCGCACCCGCGCCTTGTCGGCATCCTTCAGCATCTCCTGGAACAGCTGGGCGGTGTCGGAGGCGTCGAGGATGGAGAATGAGGGCTTGAGGTGCAGGTGGCGCGCCTCCTGCCGCAGGATCTTAGCGCCCAGCGCGTGGAAGGTGCTGACGGTGAGTCCCTCGGTTGGCCCCTTGATCAGCTTGCCGACGCGCTCGGCCATTTCCTTCGCCGCCTTGTTGGTGAAGGTGATGGCGGCGATGTGCGAGGGCGCGATCTTGCACTCCTCGATCAGGTAGGCGATCTTCTGGGTGATGACGCGCGTCTTGCCGCTGCCGGCGCCGGCCAGCACCAAGAGCGGGCCATCGAGATAGCGCACCGCCTCGCGCTGCGGCGCGTTGAGTTGATGCGACACCGGGCCTTACTTGAGCTTGCCGCGGACCGGAATGACCTTGTCCGGCGACTTGATCTCGATGATGCCGCCCTTGCCGGTGAGGTTGCCGCACTCGCAGGACGAAACGATGTGCGGCACCGAAACGACCACGCCCTTGCAGTCGGCGCATTCGTAGTAGATGTCGCCGCCCTTGGGCAGGCTGCCGTCGGGATTACGGGCGATGGCCTCGAAACGGTAGATCTTGCGCAAGTCGATTTTCATTGGGGCATTCTCAAAGGGCGCCGAAGACCTTGCGGGCGAGACTTCCGGCCGCGCTTACCGGATCCTTGCGTATGGATTTTTCTTCCTCGGCGATCATCAGGTAGAGGCCGTCGAGGGTTTTCTGGGTGACGTAGTTGTCGAGCTGTGCGTCTTCCGCCTTGATCAGCCCAAACTGGGCGGCCTTGCCGGCGAACTGGTCGTACTTCTCGGCCAGCTTCACTTTCTGCATCGCCTTCTTAACCATGGGGCGGAATTTCTCCGTCAGCGGCCCCGACGTGGTGCGCTTGAAATACTGTGTCGCCGCATCGTCGCCGCCGGTGAGGATGGCCTTGGCGTCCTGCACCGACATCTGCTTGACCGAATTCACCAGCAGCGCCCTGGCCTCGGGCACGGCCGCTTCGGCGGCGCGGTTCATGGCGGTGACGAGCTCGTCGGCCTGCTTGCCCAGGCCGAAGGTGCGCATCATGCCCTCGACCTGCTTGAGGCTGTCGGGCAGCGGGATCTTTACCTTTGGATTGCCGAGGAAGCCGTCGGTACGGCCGAGCGCGGCGACCGCCTTGCCGGCACCCTGGGTCAGCGCCTCCTTGAGGCCGCCGCTTGCGTCCTTGTTGCTCAATGCATCTAGAGAAAGGGCGTGGGCCGTGGCCGCGAACAACAACGCAGCGATGGCAGCAAGGAAATTCTGGATCATGGTCCGCCAATTCTCGCACAACCCCTAGCCGGTGTGACTTCTGGTCGGTTCATGAGAGCGTTGCGAGATCAGTACGCAAGCAGGGGACACGCCCATTGGAGTGGATTCGTGCTGCTGCCCGCTTGATTTCATGGGTTATGTCAGTGGGCGGGGGCAGGGATCCCGTATGGAGAAAGCAAAATGGGAGAACGCGGCATGTGCCGCGCTCTCCCTGCCCGAAGGCAAGTGCAAAACCGCTATTTGAAGTAGTTACTTACTGCGCCGAACCGGATTTGGTGGAGCCGGCCCCCGTTGTGCTTGGCGCGGAGGATCCGCCCGATGCGGTAGAAGTGGTCGTGGTGAGGAAACGATTGACCGTGTCGGCACCTGCGCCATACTGCACGAATTCGAGGAACGCATCATCATCTTCCGCATCGCGAGTGTCGACGCGCGTGTTATGGATATCGTTGGGCATGTTCGCCCAGCCTGCCCCATTGACGCTGGGGTGATCCGCAAACGCGGGATTTGCCGCAAGGGCAGCGATAGCGGAGCTAAGTGCAAGAGCGAAGGTGGTGGGTTGTTTCATGCTGGTTTCTCCTAATCTCATATTTAATAATAAGCGGCAGAAGATGTTCCCAAACCGCACGCTCATGGTAGGAGATAGGCATTCCATTTGTTTTTCCGTTGTCCCGCGGTATGTAACAGGGGATTTCGCCCGGTTACAAATGACATTCCAGCCAATGTGTCAGACGACCCCGGCCCCGTGGGCCTGTTGGTCGGCGTGGTAGCTCGACCGCACCAGCGGCGCGCAGGCGGCATGCGAGAAGCCCATCGTCGCGGCTTCGCGCTCGAACATGGCGAAGACGTCGGGATGGACGTAGCGCGTCACCGGCAGGTGATGGCCGGAGGGCGCGAGGTACTGGCCGATGGTCAGCATCTCTACACCATGGGCGCGCAGGTCGCGCATGACCTCGAGGATCTCCTCGTCCGTTTCGCCCAGGCCCACCATCAGGCCCGACTTGGTCGGGATGGCGGGATTCTTCGCCTTGAAGTCGGCGAGCAGGCGTAGAGAGTGGGCGTAGTCGGCGCCGGGGCGAACCTGCTTGTAGAGGCGTGGCACGGTTTCGAGGTTGTGGTTCATCACGTCGGGCGGCGTCGCGGTGAGGATGTCGACCGCGATGTCGAGACGGCCGCGAAAGTCGGGGACCAGCACCTCGATGACGGTCGCGGGCGACAGCGCGCGGACCTGCGCGATGCAGTCAGCGAAATGCCGCGCGCCGCCGTCCTTGAGGTCGTCGCGGTCCACGCTGGTGATGACCACGTACTTGAGCTTGAGTGCGGCGATGGTGCGGGCGAGCTTGACCGGCTCCTCCGGGTCGGGCGGCAGAGGCTTGCCGTGGCCGACGTCGCAGAAAGGGCAGCGCCGGGTGCACAGGTCGCCGAGGATCATGAAGGTGGCCGTGCCCTTGCCGAAGCACTCGCCGATGTTGGGGCAGGTGGCTTCCTCGCACACAGTGTGCAGGGCATGGTCGCGCAGGATCTGCTTGACTTCGCCGAAGCGCGCGGCCGAATTGCCGGCCCTGACGCGGATCCACTCGGGCTTTTTCAGCGGCACCGCCGCCGGCACCACCTTGATCGGGATGCGCGCGGTCTTGGCCTCGCCCTTCTGCTTTTCGCTCATAGCTGTTTCCGGAGATGGGCGACCAGTTTATCGCCAACGCGGGCGACATCCGTTTCGCCGCACAGCGCGGAGAGTTGCGTCACCGCCATGCCCTCGTAGCCGCAGGGGTTGATCGCGGCGAAGGGCGCGAGGTCCATGGCGACGTTGAGCGCCAGGCCGTGGTAGCAGCAGCCGTTCTTCACCTTGAGGCCGAGCGCGCCGATCTTGGCGCCGTTCACGTAGACGCCGGGCGCGCCGGCCAGCCGCGTTGCGGCGATATCGTACTCGGCCAGCAGGTCGATCAGCGCCTGCTCCATGCGATTGACCAGTCCCTTGACCGTGAGGCCGCGGCGTTTGAGGTCGAGCAGCAGGTAGGCGACGACCTGGCCGGGGCCGTGATAGGTGATCTGGCCGCCGCGGTCGATTTTCACCACGGGAACGCCGATGTCGCGCAACAGGTGTTCGGGCTTGCCCGCCAGTCCCTGAGTGAATACCGGCGGGTGCTGGCACAGCCAGATTTCGTCGGCCGTTTCCGCGCTGCGCCGCGCCGTGAAGTCCTGCATCGCGTGCCAGGTGGGCTCGTAGTCAACGCGCCCGAGCTGCCTGACGATCACAACACGACTCGGACCAGAGGGTGCGAGGACAGCTCCCGATAGAGCGCGTCGAGTTGTGCCTTGGAGGTGGCGCGGATGGTGCAGGTCAGCGACAGGTAGTTGCCGGCCTTCGAGGGGCGCATGGTGACGCCGGCGGGATCGAAGTCGGGGGCGTGCTTGAGTACGACGGTGACGATGGTCTGGGCGAAGTCGTCGCGCGTTGCGCCCATGATCTTGAGCGGAAAGTCACAGGGAAACTCCAGCAGGGTGACCTGCTCAGCCACTGCGCACCCCAAGGGTACTTGCTTCGATCGAAGGAAGTGCAGAGCCGCGGCGCATTACCGACTGCTTGAACTCCTGGTACCAGCCGTACATCTGCTTGAACACCGGGCCCGGCGTGCCTGCCGTGCCGCTACCGCCGACTTTTTTGTCATCGAGGGTGACGATGGGCAGCACTTCCTTGGTCGAGGAGGTCATCCACAGTTCGTCGGCGTTGCGGGCCTCGTCCTCGAGGACGTCGCGCACCTGATACGGCAGGCCGTGCTTTGCGGCGAGTTCGAGCACGACGTCGTAGGTAATGCCGGGCAGCATCAGGTGGTTCTTGATCGGCGCCAGCAGCACGCCGTTCTTCACCGCGAAGATGTTCGACGCCGCGCCCTCGATCATGAAGCCGTCGCGGAACAAGACCGTCTCGGTGCAGCCGTGGTCGACCGCGCGCTGGCGCAAGAGGCAGTTGGCGAGCAGCGAGGTGGCCTTGATGTCGCAGCGGTGCCAGCGGTTGTCGGCGGCGGAGACGGCGGCGATGCCCTTCTCGCGCAGCTCGGCCGGCGGCGTCACCAGCGGCTCGGTCATGACGAAGACGGTCGGCGTGACTTCCTTCGGGAAGGCGTGGTTGCGCACCGCCATCGGCCCGCGCGTGACCTGCAGGTAGACCGATTGGTCGTCGAAGTCGGCGCCGGCGACGATGCGCTCGATGATCGACGCCCATTCGGCCTCGCCCAGTGGCGGCGCGAGGCGGATCGCCGCGAGGCTCGCTGCCAGTCGCCGCAGATGTTCGGCCAGCCGGAACGGACGGCGCGAATAGACGGGGATCACTTCATAGACGCCGTCGCCGAAGAGGAAGCCGCGGTCCATCACCGGCACGCGGGCCTCTTCGATGGGCAGGAACTCGCCGTTGAGGTAGACGCTGTTCATTGGAAATAGAGCTTCAGTGAGTCCCATGCACGGCCGAAAATGCCGGCGACGGGGACGGTTTCCAGCGCGACAACGGGGTACTCGCCCCAGGGTTTGTCATTGACCGTGAGCTTGAGCGTGGCGATGCGATCCCCTTGCTGCAACGGCGCCAGCAGCGGCTGGCGGCTTTCGAGCTGGACTTTGATCGCGTCCTTGTTGATCGCCGCTCCCTTGGGCAGCGACAGCACGAAGTCCTCGCTGAAGCCGGCCTTGACCGTGTTGCGCTCGCCCTTGAACACCTTGAGTTGTGAGAGGGCGAAGTTGCGCTCGTAGAGCTTGACGGCGTCGAAGGCGAGGAAGCCGTGGTTGAGCAGCTTGAGCGATTCCTGGGCGCGGGCGTTGTCGGAGGCAGTGCCCAGCACGACCGAGATCAGCCGGCGCGGGCCGCGCTTGCTCGATGCGATCAGGCAGTAGCCGGCCGATTCGGTGTGTCCGGTCTTGACGCCATCGACCGTCGGATCGAGCCACAGCAGGCGGTTGCGGTTGGGCTGGGTGATCTTGTTGTAGGTGTATTCCCTGGTGGCGTAGATCGGATAGTACTCGGGGAAGTCGCGGATGATGGCCTGGGCCAGCAGGCCGAGGTCGCGCGCCGAGGCGTAGTGCTGCGGATCGGGCAGGCCGGTGGCGTTCATGAATTTCGTGTTCCTGAGGCCGAGCCGCTGCGCTTCGCGGTTCATGGCCACGACGAAGTTTTCCTCCGAGCCGGCGATGGCCTCGGCCAGCGCGATGCAGGCGTCGTTGCCCGACTGCACGATCATGCCGTGAAGCAGCTCCTTGACTGTCACCGGCCGGTTAGGCTCGATGAACATGCGCGATCCCTGCGCCTTCCAGGCTTTCTCGGAAACGGGCACCACCTGGTCCAGGGAAAGTCGGCGCTGGCGCAACGCCGAAAACGACAGGTAGGCTGTCATCAGCTTGGTCAGTGAGGCCGGCTCGACGCGCTCGTCGGCCGCCTGTTCGGCCAGCGGCTGGTTCGAGCCGTGGTCGAGCAGCAGCCACGCGCGCGCGGCCACGGGCGGCGGCGGGACGGACTGGGCGAAGGCTGCAGACGGCAAGGCCAGCAGCACGAGCAGAAACAGGCGAAGGATCATGGAATGAAGAATTTTATCTTACGACGATGGCTGGCTTGACCCCGAGCGCGGCGCGAATTTTCTCGGCAACGCCGTCGGCTTCGCTGCGTGAGGCGAAGGGGCCGAGTTGCACGCGGTGCAGGCTGCCGGCGACCTGTGTGCGCAGCGCGTCGCCAGCCCAGTCGAGTTCGCGCGCGACGTGGGCGCGGAAGGCTTCGGCGTTGTCCGGGTTGCCGAAGGCTCCGAGCTGGACGAAGGTGCCGCGGGTTTCGGCCGGCAGTGGGGCCGGACCGGCCGCGGGCTCGGGCAGGTTGGCGAAGCGGGCGATCGGGTCTTCGTCCACGGGTGCCCTGGCGAGTGCAGTCTCGGTTCCGGGTTCGACAGTTTCGACCTCGACCAGGGAGCTGCCGTTGCCGATGTAGCCGAGCTTCCATGCGGCGGTGTAGGAGAGGTCGATGATGCGCCCGGCATGGAAGGGGCCGCGGTCGTTCACGCGCACGACGACCGACCTGCCGTTGGCGGGATTGGTGACGCGCACATAGGAGGGGATGGGCAGCGTCGGATGTGCCGCGGTCATGCCGTACATGTCGTAGCGCTCGCCCGACGAGGTCTTCTGGCCGTGGAACTTGCGGCCGTACCAGCTGCCGATGCCGCGCTCCTTGTAGGGCTGGCGGTCGCGCAGCGGTACGTAGTCGCGACCGAGTACCGAATAGGGATTGTTGGCGAAGCGGTGCAGCGGCTCGGCCCGCGGCACGGCATCGGGGATATCGTCGAGATTGGCGGGCGCATTTTCACCCGGGCCGTCATCCTGATAGTAG
The DNA here is from genome assembly GCA_963709555.1 of uncultured beta proteobacterium. Classification (GTDB taxonomy): domain Bacteria; phylum Pseudomonadota; class Gammaproteobacteria; order Burkholderiales; family Rhodocyclaceae; genus Sulfurisoma. Next base: position 24,650 of record CAVPWR010000005.1, read on the forward strand.
CCGCCGCCTTTCTTCAGGACGTAAGCCGGCTTGGCGGGAGCCGGCACCCCGAGGATGCTTCCTTCGGGCCGCGCCGGTGGCACCGCGACGCGTTCAGGCGACGGCTGCCGTGGCACCGCGCCGCAGGCGGCCAGGAGGAGCGCAAACAGGCTTGCAGCGACCATGCCACTGCCGTTCGGGAGTTGCCTCCGCCTTGAAGCGGCGATCGGGGGGCGGCGGGCGTTCACTTTTGGATCAGCATCCTGTTTTTCTGGATCGACATCAGGATCCCGATGCCGAGGAACAGTGTCACCAGGGCTGTGCCGCCGTAGCTCACCAGCGGCAGGGGAACGCCGACCACGGGCAGGATGCCGCTGACCATGCCCATGTTGACGAAGGCATAGGTGAAAAAGATCAGCGTTACGGCGCCGGCCAGCAGCCGGGCGAAGAGCGTCGCGGCATTGGCGGCGATCATGAGGCCGCGGGCGATCAGCAGGGAATACAGGATCAGCAGTAACAGGTTGCCGAACAGGCCGAATTCCTCCGAGTAGACCGCGAAGATGAAGTCGGTGTGGCGCTCCGGAATGAACTCCAGCTGGGCCTGGGTGCCCTGGCCCCAGCCCTTGCCGAGAATGCCGCCGGAACCGATGGCGATGGTGGACTGGATGATGTGGAAGCCTTTTCCCAGCGGGTCCTTTTCCGGATCGAGCAGGGTCAGGATGCGATGACGCTGGTAGTCGTGCAGCAGGTTCCAGGCGAAGGGTGCGGCGGCGGCGCCCGCCACGCCGAGGCCGATGAGCACCTTCCATGGCAGGCCGGCGAAGAAGATGACGAAGAAGCCGGCCGAGAACACCAGGATCGCGGTGCCGAGGTCGGGCTGGCGGGCGATCAATGCGACGGGGATCAGCAGCAGCAGAGCCGCTGCGACGTAGTCGCGCAGGCGCAGCATGGCCTCGTGCTTCTGGAAGTACCAGGCCAGCATCAGTGGCATCGCGATCTTCATCAGTTCCGAAGGCTGGATGCGCATGAAGCCGAGGTTAAGCCAGCGCCGCGCTCCCTTGGAGATGTCGCCGAACAGCGCGACGGCGATGAGCAGCAGAACACCGAACAGGTACACGGGCAGCGCCAGGTGCATCAGGCGCTGCGGCGGGACCTGGGCGACGACGCGCATCACCACCAGCGCTGCGGTGATATTTACCAGCTGTGCCGTGATCCGTTCCGGGCGAGGCGCTGCCAATCGCGATCAGCGCGATCAGCAGCAGCAGTCCCGAAAAGACCATCAACGGGCCGTCGATCGGCGCGGTCAGCTTGAGCCAGAGATTGTGGATCACTCGTCGGCCTCCACGGCGGCTTCGTCGGACGGTGCCGCGCTCTTCGGCACCTTGCCGAGCAGGTAGTAGTCGAGCACCTGGCGTGCGATCGGTGCTGCGGCCTGGGCGCCGAAGCCGCCGTTCTCGACCAGCACCGCCAGGGCAATGGTCGGCTTGTCGGCGGGAGCGAAGGCGATGAACAGCGCGTGGTCGCGCAGGTGGGCCGCCATGGTTTCCGTCTTGTGCTCGGCGCCCTTGTACGAGAACACTTGCGCCGTGCCGGTCTTGCCGGCGGAAACGTACTCGGCGCCGGCAAAGGCGCGCGCGCCGGTACCTTCCTTGTTCACGCCGACCATGGCCTTCTTGATGACGTCGATGTGTTCCTGCTTCCATGGCAGCGTCTTGATCGGCTGCGGCTCGATCGGCGTCTGCTTGCCCGTGCGCGTGTCGGTGATGTGCTTCACCAGGTGCGGGCGGAACATCACGCCGTTGTTGGCGAGCGTCGCCGTGGCCTGGGCGAGCTGGATCGGCGTGTAGTTGTTGTAGCCCTGGCCGATGCCGATGGAGATGGTCTCGCCGGCATACCATTTCTGCTGCTCGGGCTTCCTGAAGCGCTTCTTCTTCCATTCCTGCGAAGGCAACACGCCCTCGGACTCGCCGTCGATGTCCACGCCGGTCCGCTGCCCCAGGCCGAGGCTGCCCATGAAGGCAGCGATGTTGTCGATGCCCATGTCGTTGGCGAGCATGTAGTAGTAGGTGTCGCAGGAATGGACGATCGACTTGTACATGTCGACGGAGCCGTGGCCGCCCTTCTTGTCGTCGCGGAAGGTGTGGCCACCGAAATTGAAGAAGCCGGGGTCGGAAATCGCCTGTTCGGGGCGGCGCTTGCCGAGTTCCAATGCCGCCAGCGCCATGAAGGGTTTGAAGGTCGAGCCCGGCGGGTAAGCGGCGTTGAGCGCGCGATTGATCATCGGTTTGTCCGGCGATTCGTTGAGTTCGCGCCAGTTCTGGGTGTCGATGCCGTCGACGAAGAGGTTGGGGTCGTAGTTCGGCACCGAGATCAGCGCGAGGATGCCGCCGCTCGAAGGCTCGATCGCGACGAGCGAACCCTTGCGATCGCCGAAGGCCTTCTCGGCGATCTCCTGCAGCTTGGCATCGACGGTGAGCGTCAGGTTGTTGCCGGCCACCGGAGCGGTGCGGGCCAGCGTGCGCACCGCGCGGCCGCCGGAGTCAACCTCGACCTGTTCGAAGCCGCTGATGCCGTGCAATTCGAACTCGTAATGCTGCTCGAGCCCGGTCTTGCCGAAGTGTTCGGTACCGCGGTAGTTGTCGTCGGCCTCGCGCTCCTCGATCTTCTCGAGATCACGGTCATTGACGCGGCCGATGTAGCCGAGCAGGTGCGAGGCGTAGGCGCCGAAGGGGTACTGGCGAAACAGCCGCGCCTTGATGTCGATGCCGGGGAAGCGGTAGCGATGGGCGATGAAGGTGGCGACCTCCTCGTCGGTCAGGCGGGTGCGGATCGGCAGCGATTCGAAGTTCTTGCTCTCCGCCAGCAGCTTGTGGAAGCGCTTGCGGTCCTTGGGCTGGACGTCGAGGATCTTTGCCAGATCGTCGATCGCCTCCTCGAGATTCTTCACCTTCGACGGCGTGATCTCCAGCGTGTAGGCTGAGTAGTTGCGCGCCAGCACCACGCCGTTGCGATCGACGATCAGGCCGCGGTTGGGCACCATCGGCACCAGCGAGATGCGGTTCTCTTCGGCGCGGGTCTGGTAGTAGTCGTGCTGGATCACCTGCAGCCAGACGAAGCGCGCGAACAGCAGGGCGAAGCAGAACAGCACGAAGCCGCCGGCGAAGGCGAGTCGGCTGCGGAAGCGCTCCAGTTCCTCCTGGGGGTTCTTGAATTCCATCGATTACGCCGCTGGGCCGCCCCAGGGCGTAATGCGCGGCTTGCCCCCTCTGGGGGTGGGGGGCAGCGTCCGCAAGGGATACCGTCCCCGGCAACGCCGGGGACATAAACGTAGTGAGTGTGGGGGGCTCTTCACTTAGATTGGCCTGTTGTCGTCGCGTTCGACCGGGCGGTACTGCGGCAGCAACAGCAGGTAGGTGAGCGGATGCCACAGCGCCGCGGCGACGAAGCTGGAGGCGAACCAGAGCAGGCCCGGGAATTCGGCCCCGCCGATCATGCGCGCGGTCAGCATCACCAGCTGGGCGCCGAGCAGCATCGGCAGGATATGGGTCGCCTGCAGCAGCAGCGGAAACCAGAGGATGCGGCGCGACAGGCCGCAGCCGGCGAAGGCGAGCAGGACATAGGCGAGCGCATGCTGTCCCATGATGCTGGCATCGGCGACGTCCATCGCCAGCCCGAGGATGAAGGCCGTGCCCATGCCGACCTTGAGCGGCTGGTGGATGCACCAGAAGATCAGCACCAGCGCCACCCAGTCCGGCACGAAGGGCAGCCGGCCCAGCGGCACGAGGTTGAGGAACAGCGCCAGCAGCAGCGTCGTGGTGATGAACCAGCTGCGCGCCGGCAGCAGCAGGCGGTTGGAGGAATGGGTCGGTTGCTCATCGCGCCGGGTGGGGCTCTTCATCGGACCGCCTTCTTCACTTTGCGCCCCTTGCCCGGCTTGTCCTTCTGTTCGGCCTGCTCCTCGGGTTGCGGCGGCACGATGCGGGAGCCGAGCACCAGGATATGGCCGTGGCGCTCGACGCCGGCGATCGGTTCGCAGCGGATGCGGGCGAAGGCGTAGGAGTTGTCGCGGTCGATGTGAGCCACCCGGGCCACCGGCAGGCCAGGCAGATAGAGGCCGTCGAGGCCCGAAGTGACGAGTATGTCGCCGACCTGCACCTCGGCGTTGGCGGCGAGGAAGCGCAGTTCGATGCTGCCGGCACCGGCGCCGGCAGCCACGGCGCGCAGGCCGTTTCTTTGCACCTTGACCGGTATGGACTGGTCTTTGTCGGTCAGCAGCGTCACCTCGGCCATCAACGGAAAGACGCGGGTGACCTGGCCGATCACGCCGAGATCGTCGATCACGGCCTGGCCGGCGGCGATGCCGGCCTGCAGCCCCTTGTCGATCACCACGCGGCGTGAGAAAGGGTCGCGCGCGGCATAGAGGATTTCGGCGACGCGGCCCTCGGCCGGCTGGCGATCCTTCATGTCGAGCAGGGCGCGCAGGCGGCGGTTTTCCTGCTCGAGGTGCTCCTGCCGCAGCAGCTGGTTGGCGGTAGCCAGGCTGCGGCTGCGCAGCGCGGCATTCTCCTGCTGCAGCTGGATCAGGCTGGCGAAGTACTGGCCGGCGCCCTCGGCGCCTTCGACCGGCATCTGGGCGACGCGCTGCGCCGGCCAGGCGACGGTGGCGAGCACCAGGCGTGCCCATTCGAGGGTGTGGAAGCGCAGGTCGGCGACCAGCAGGGTGATGGCGAGGGCGGAGAAGAAGGTCAGCCGGGCGAGCGGTGCCGGGCCCCGTTTGAAAAACGGTGGCGGCGTGTGGCCGACGACGGACATCACTTCAGTAACGCTCCCCAAGAAAACTCAAGCGGCGCACGCTTTGCGCCGCATTGCACACTACAAGGGACAGGCGTTACTCGTTGGCGAAAATACTGCCGAGTTTGTCCATCTTTTCAAGGGCGAGGCCGGAGCCGCGCACCACGCAGGTCAGCGGCTCGTCGGCGACGATCACCGGCAGGCCGGTTTCTTCCATCAGCAGGCGGTCGATCTCGCGCAGCAGCGCGCCGCCGCCGGTGAGCACCATGCCCTTCTCGGCGATGTCGGCGCCGAGCTCGGGCGGGGTTTGCTCCAGCGCGATCTTGACGGCGCCGACGATCTGGTTGAGCGGATCGTTGAGCGCCTCGAGGATCTCGTTGGAGGAGATGGTGAAGCTGCGCGGGATGCCCTCGGCCAGGTTGCGGCCCTTGACTTCCATCTCCTTGACCTCGGAGCCGGGGAAGGCCGAGCCGATCTGCTTCTTGATCGATTCGGCCGTGGTCTCGCCGATCAGCATGCCGTAGTTGCGGCGGATGTAGTTGATGATGGCCTCGTCGAACTTGTCGCCGCCGACGCGCACCGAACCGGAATAGACCATGCCGCCGAGCGAGATGACGCCGACCTCGGTGGTGCCGCCGCCGATGTCGACCACCATCGAGCCGGTCGGGTCCGACACCGGCAGCCCGGCGCCGATCGCCGCCGCCATCGGCTCCTCGATCAGATAGACCTGGCTGGCGCCGGCGCCCAGCGCCGATTCGCGGATGGCGCGGCGCTCGACCTGGGTCGAGCCGCAGGGCACGCAGATGATGATGCGGGGAGAGGGCGAGAACAGCCGGTTGTCATGCACCTTCTTGATGAACTGCTTGAGCATCTGCTCGGTGACGGTGAAGTCGGCGATGACGCCGTCCTTCATCGGCCGGATGACCTGGATGCTGCCGGGGTTGCGGCCAAGCATCGACTTGGCGGCGGTGCCCACGGCCTGGATGGTCTTCTTGGCGTTGGGGCCGCCCTCGGTACGGATGGCGACGACCGAGGGTTCGTCGAGGACGATACCCTTGGTACGGACGTAGATCAGCGTATTGGCGGTGCCGAGGTCAATGGCGAGGTCGTTGGAAAAATAGGAGCGCAGGAGGCCGAACATCGATATTTCCGATAATGGTTTGCCGCGACGGGGGAGGCGCGGTGACAAAATGGCTTATGATACCCTATTCGGCTTTGCCCATTAAGTATCAAGCATGTCCCTGACCCTGGACGACGTGCGCCGCATTGCGCGGCTGGCACGTCTGGATATCTCCGCCGCGGAAGCTGACAAGACTCGCGATCAGCTCAACGGCATCCTCTCCTTCATCGAGCAGCTGCAGTCGGTCGACACGACCGGCATCGAGCCCATGGCCCATGCCGTCGACGTCGTGCAGCGCCTGCGCCCGGACGCGGCGACCGAGGCCGACCGCCGCGAAGCCTTCCAGGCCATCGCGCCCGAGACCGAGGCCGGGCTCTATCTCGTGCCGAAGGTCATCGAATGATCAACGCCTCCCTCAAGGAACTTTCCGCCGCGCTGGCGGCGAAGAAAGCCTCGGCGGTCGAGCTGGCCACGCTGTTCCTCGACCGCATCGCGCAGCTCAATCCGGTGCTCAACGCCTTCGTCACCACCGACCGTGAGAAAACGCTGGCCATGGCGCGTGCCGCCGACGCCTCGGGAAAAATCGGCGCTGGCGCCACGCCTCTTGCCGGCATCCCATTGGCGCACAAGGATATTTTCTGCACCGAGGGCTGGCGTACCACCTGCGGCTCGAAGATGCTGGCGAACTTCGTTGCCCCCTACGACGCGACCGTGGTCGAGAAATTCAAGGCCGCCGGCATGGTCACGCTGGGCAAGCTCAACATGGACGAGTTCGCCATGGGCTCGTCGAACGAGACCTCCTTTTTCGGTCCGGTGAAAAACCCGTGGGATACCGGCCGCGTGCCGGGCGGTTCCTCCGGCGGCTCGGCCGCCGCGGTGGCGGCGCGCCTGGCCCCGGCTGCGACCGGCACCGACACCGGCGGTTCCATCCGCCAGCCGGCCGCCCTGTGTGGCCTGACCGGCCTCAAGCCGACCTATGGCGTGGTTTCGCGGCTGGGCATGATCGCCTTCGCTTCCAGTCTCGACCAGGGCGGACCGATGGCCAAGTCGGCCGAGGACTGCGCCCTCCTGCTGAATGCCATGGCCGGTTTCGACGAGCGCGACTCGACCTCGCTCGATCGTCCGGCCGAGGACTACGGCCGTGATCTCGACCAGCCGCTGGCCGGCCTGAAAATCGGCCTGCCCCGGGAATTCTTCGGCGCGGGCATGGATGCCGACGTGCGCGCGGCGGTCGAGGCGGCGCTGGCCGAATATCGCAAGCTCGGTGCCATCACGGTGGAAGTCAGCCTGCCGAACTCGAACCTCTCGGTGCCGGCCTACTACGTCATCGCGCCGGCCGAGGCGAGTTCCAACCTCTCCCGCTTCGACGGGGTCCGTTACGGCCACCGGGCGGAGGAGTACACCGACCTCAACGACATGTACAGCAAGAGCCGCGCGCAGGGCTTCGGCGCGGAAGTGAAGCGCCGCATCCTCATCGGCACTTACGTGCTGTCGCACGGCTATTACGACGCCTACTATCTGCAGGCGCAAAAAGTCCGGCGCCTCATCGCGGGCGACTTCGCCGAGGCCTTCAAGTCGTGCGACGTCATCATGGGGCCGACGGCGCCGTCCGTGGCCTTCAAATTCGGCGAGAAGAGCGCCGACCCGGTGCAGATGTACCTCTCCGACATCTATACCATCGCCGTGAATCTCGCCGGACTGCCCGGCATGTCGATTCCCTGCGGCTTCGGTGCCGGCAACATGCCCGTCGGCCTGCAGATCGTCGGGCCCTGGTTCGGCGAGGCGAAAATGCTCAATGTCGCCCATCAGTATCAATGCGCGACCGACTGGCATGCGCGCATGCCGAACGGCCTCTAGCTGCCCCATGCGGTTTCGGCTCGTCCTGTCCAGCATGACCGCGGTTGCGCCGGCGCTGCTGCTCGGCGGCTGCGGCATCTGGCCCTTCGGCAAGCCGGCGCCGCAGGTGGAGCCGAAAGTCGAACCGAAAGTCGAGCCACGTGCGCAGCCGCGGCTGGAACAAATCCCGCTGACCGAGCGTACCCGGCGCCTTCTCGCCAGCCGCGGTCTGCCGATCATCGAGACGCGGCCGCTCAATGTGCGTACCGACTGCGCCTTCCGCGACGAGACCGGCTATGGCGGTCGCCTCGATCTCGAGGTTCAGGATGCCGGCGTGCACCGTTTCGCCGCGAAGGTCGAAATTCCCAGGCGCGGCAGCTGCCGCTTCGATCTGGCGGATTTTCGCCAGGCCGCCACACTGCCTACCGTGAAGCTGACCAGCGCGCGCAGCGACTGCACGGTAAGCATGTGGGAGCAGGGCAGCAAGGTGACCGTGGCGTTTTCCGGTTGCCAGGCACAGTGCGACAACGGAACGTTCGACTATCTTTGGCCGATACTCGTCGAAATGCCGAGCGGCCGTTGCTTCTGAATGGGGATGGGGTGCGCATGAGTCAATGGGAAGTCGTCATCGGGCTGGAAACCCACGCCCAGCTGCGAACGCAGTCGAAGATATTCTCGGGCGCGGCCACGGCCTTCGGCGCCGAGCCGAACCGCCAGGCCTGCGCCGTGGACATCGCACTGCCCGGCGTGCTGCCGGTGCTCAACCGCGAGGCCGTGGCCTGTGCCATCAGGTTCGGCCTGGCCGTCGGCGCCGCGATCGCGCCGCGCTCCATCTTCGCGCGCAAGAACTACTTCTACCCCGACCTGCCCAAGGGCTACCAGATCAGCCAGTTCGAGATTCCGGTGGTGTCGGGTGGCGGCTTGACCATTCGCGTGGGCGAGGCGGAGAAGTTGGTCCACCTGACCCGCGCCCATCTCGAAGAGGACGCCGGCAAGAGCCTGCACGAGGATTTCCACGGCAAGACCGGCATCGACCTCAACCGTGCCGGGACGCCGCTGCTGGAAATCGTGACGGAACCCGACATGCGCTCCTCGCTTGAAGCCGTGGCCTACGCCAAGGCGCTGCATGCGCTGGTTACCTGGATCGGCATCTGCGACGGCAACATGCAGGAAGGTTCGTTCCGCTGCGACGCCAACGTCTCGGTGCGCCGCCCCGGTGCGCCGCTGGGCACCCGCAGGGAGATCAAAAACCTCAACTCCTTCCGCTTCCTGCAGCAGGCGATCGACTACGAAATCCAGTGGCAGATCAACGAGATCGAGGAGGGTCGCAGCATCCAGCAGGCCACCGTGCTGTTCGACCCGGACACGGGCGAGACGCGCGCCATGCGCAGCAAGGAAGACGCCCACGACTACCGCTACTTCCCCGATCCGGACCTCCTGCCGCTGGAGATCACGCCGGCCTGGATCGAGGCAGTGAAGGCCAGCCTGCCCGAGTTGCCGCAGGCGATGCAGTTGCGCTTCGAAAGCGATTACGGCCTCTCGGCCTACGACGCGGCGGCCCTGACGGCGACGCGCGGCATGGCGAAATACTTCGAGGATTGCGTGGCGGTGGCCGGCCGGGAAAGCGCCAAGACCTGCGCCAACTGGATCATGGGAGAACTCGCTGCACGCCTCAACAAGACTGACATGCCGATCGAGTCCTCGCCGGTTGCCGCGTCGCAACTCGCCGGCATGATCAGACGTATCGCCGACAACACGTTGTCCAACAAGCTGGCGAAGGAAGTGTTCGAGGCGCTGTGGGCCGGCGAGGGCAAGGACGCCGATGCGGTGATCGAAGCGCGCGGCCTGAAGCAGATCTCCGACTCGGGTGCCATCGAGGCACTGATCGACGAGGTGCTGGCCACCAATCCGAAATCGGTCGAGGAATTCCGCGCCGGCAAGGACAAGGCCTTCAATGCCCTGGTCGGCCAGGTGATGAAAGCCACCAGGGGCAAGGCCAACCCGCAACAGGTCAACGACCTGCTGCGGCAGAAGCTGGGCTGAAATGATGGCCCCCCACGCTCACCCTCCAACTCGACGAGGGCCCCGCCTTAGTTAGCGGCCCCCCACGGGTGGGCGCAGCCGCCCTTGGGGCGGCCCGGCGGGCGGCTGATCAGCGCGGCCGCTTGTCCGCCGCGCTGACCGGCTGCGCGGCGACGGTACTCTTGCCGTAGCGCAGTTCCATGTAGCGTTTCTTCTCGTCGTCGAACCTGGCGCGCAGGGTTTCGCCTTCCTGCTTGCTGCTGTCGAGCGCCGCCTGCGCCGTCCTGATGGCGCTGTCGTTGTCCTCGATCTGCTTCTTGAGGTTCGCCGGCATCGGCTTCTTGACGTAGAACTCCTTTTCCGCGTCCAGCTTCTTCTTCTGCTTCAGGGCCTCGTCGTAGCGCTTTTGTGTGTCGGCCGAAGCCTTGTCGAAGTCGGCGAGCGCCCGGTCGCGGGCGAGGTCGATGTCCTTCTCGCTGGGATAGGTCGCGATCAGTGCCTGGTTGCGGCGCTTTTCCTCGGCGGCCTTCTTCGCTTCCTCCTGTTTCTTCACCTCCTCGGCGTCGCGCAGCACACGCTGCTCGGGCGTCAGCGGCGCTTCCACCGCGCGCACCAGATTGCCCTTCTCGTCGAGGATGCGATAGGCGCGCTTGTGGCAGACAACCGGCAGCATGTCGCCGCAGGTGAGCTTGCCGCTGGCGTCGTTGCAACAGTAGGAATTGCGGGCCAGGGCGTCGTCGCTGGCGGCCAGACCAACGACAGTCAGGGTCAGGGTGGTCAGCAGCAGGGATTTAGGCGACACCATAGTTCTCCCGGTAACGAGTGACTGCATCGAGGTTGCGCTCAAGTTCGGCGTGGCCGCGCAGGTAGCCGATCAGGTCGGCCAGGGTGGCGACGGCAACGACCGGCATGCCATAGTTCTTTTCCACTTCCTGCACTGCCGACAATGCGCCCTGGCCGCGTTCCTGGCGATCCAGCGCGATCACCACGCCGGCCGGGGTCGCGCCGGCGGCGCGGATGATGTCCACCGACTCGCGGATCGAGGTGCCGGCGGAAATGACGTCGTCGAGGATCAGCACGCGGCCGGCCAGCTTCGCGCCGATCAGCGTGCCGCCCTCGCCATGGTCCTTGGCTTCCTTGCGGTTGAAGCAGAACGGCAGGTTGCGGCCCCGGCCCGCCAGCGCAATGGCGGTGCCGGCAGCCAGCGGAATGCCCTTGTAGGCGGGGCCGAACAGCATGTCGTGGGGGATGTCCGCGCTCAGGATCGTCTCGGCGTAGAAGTCGCAGAGGCGGGCCAGCGAGGCGCCGTCGTCGAACAGGCCGGCGTTGAAAAAATAGGGCGAGAGGCGGCCGGCCTTGGTCTTGAACTCGCCGAAGCGCAGCACGCCCTTGTCGCAGGCGAAGGCAATAAAATCGTGGCTGAACGTCAAGGTCGGATGTCCGGAAAAATCATCATGCTACGCATCATATCGCTGAATCTCAACGGCATCCGCTCGGCGTCGGGCAAGGGCTTCTTCGACTGGCTGGCGCAACAGGATGCCGATGTCGTCTGCGTGCAGGAACTCAAGGCCCAGGTCGGGGACATGAGCGCCGCCTTGCTCAACCCGCCGGGATTTTTCGGTTATTTCCATTACGCCGAGAAGAAGGGCTACAGCGGCGTCGGCATCTATTGCCGGCGCCAGCCCGACGCGATCATCGAGGGACTGGGAATTCCCGACATCGACGCCGAGGGCCGCTACATCGAGGTCGTGTTCGGCAAGCTGTCGGTGGTTTCCGTCTACCTGCCTTCCGGTTCGAGCGGCGAAGAGCGGCAGGCGGTGAAATTCAGTTTCATGGAGCGCTTCTGGCCGCACCTCGAGCAATTGCGCGCCGCCGGCCGCGAGGTGGTGATCTGCGGCGACTGGAACATTGCCCACCAGGAGATCGACCTCAAGAACTGGAAGGGCAACCTGAAGAATTCCGGTTTCCTGCCGGATGAGCGTGCATGGCTCTCGCGGGTATTCGACGAACAGGGCTGGGTGGACGTCCATCGCCGGCTCTGTCCGGAGGCCACCGGCGACGCCTACACCTGGTGGTCGAACCGGGGCCAGGCCTGGGCGAAGAACGTCGGCTGGCGCATCGATTACCAGATTGCCACGCCCGGGATCGCCGCGCGGGGGCACAGCGCTGCCGTATATAAGACGCAGCGCTTCTCCGACCACGCCCCGCTAGTCATCGAATATGACGCCGCCCTTTGATCGACGTCATTGCGCCGCAGCGCCGAGTCCGGTAGCCTTCGCTTTTTACGGATGCCAATTTTCAAGGAGAACAACATGAGCGACATGACCACCGTTTCCAAAGACAAGCTGATCGCCGACGTCAAGGTCGTCATCGCCGACGCCGAGGAGTTGCTGCGTGCGACCGCCGGCCAAGCGGGCGACAAGATCTCCGATGCCCGCGTCAAGATCCAGGATCATCTCAACAACGCCAAGGCTTCGCTCGCCGAAGCCCAGGCTGCGGTTGTCGAGCGCGCCAAGGCCGTGGGCCACGCCACCGATGACTACGTGCATGACAATCCCTGGCGCTCGGTTGGCGTCGCCGCCGGCATCGGCTTCATCGTCGGCCTGCTGATCGGCCGCCGCTAAGCCACGATGGCTGAACCGGCGCAGCGCGGCGGGCTGGCATCCTCGCTGCGCAGTCTGCTCCGCAACAGCCTCGCGCTGTTGCAGACCCGGCTTGAACTGCTCTCGATCGAGGCGCAGGAGGAGCGGGTTCGCCTGCTCACCCTGGTCGGGTACGGAGCTGCGGCTTTCGTGTTTCTGAGTTTCGGGTTGATGTTCCTTGCGGCCCTGGTCACCGTGCTGTTATGGGAAAGCCACCGCCTGCTGGCGCTGGGAGTATTCACGGCCGTCTTCCTGACCGGCGGCCTGATTGCCTTGATGGCCATGTTGCGTCAGGCGCGTACGCCGTCGAAGCTGTTCGCTGCCAGCATTGCCGAACTGGCACAGGATCGTGCCGCGCTGCAGCCCGAATCACGTCAGTGAGCCCGAGTTTCGTCGATTTGGCGCTGCAAAAGCAGCGCCTGCAACTACAAAGTGCCGCGCAACGGGAAGCGCTGGTAGCTGCCGCCGCCGGCCTTATGCCGGCTTTGTCTCTGTTTGACACCCTGCGCGAGGGCACCCGCTGGCTGGCCCGCCATCCCGAGTGGGTGGCCGGCGGCATCGTTGCCTTGGTGGTAGCCCGGCCGCGCGTCGTGTTGCGCTGGTTGCAGCGCGGATTTTTCGTCTGGCAGATGTGGCGCAAGGTTGAAGGGTGGAGGCGTGAGCGTGCGTCTTCAATGCCCTTCGCGGCACTGGCCCGCTTCCGCAAGTCCTGATGCCGCACATCGGGGGGCGTCAGGAGATGCGGGCGGTGGCGCAAAGGGTGGCCCGCGCCACGCGACTGCGTACTCCGCCGCCCCTGTTCGGCCGCATGCTCGAGGCGCAGAAGCGCGAGCGCGATCTCCTGGTCAGGGAATTCGCCCAGATCAAGGGTCTCATGCCGCTCCTCATGCAGCACCGCAACGGCGGTCACTGGACGCGCGAGGAGCGCCTTGCCCTGCAGGAGCAGTTGCTGGCGCTCGGCCATCTCTCGCCCTACCTTGTCGTGCTGGTCCTGCCCGGGTCCTTCATGATCCTGCCGGTGCTGGCCTGGTGGCTCGACCGGCGCCGCATCCAGCGGGCCGATCCCCGCCCGGGCTAGCCCTTTTTGCTTGAGGTTTGATCTTTCGCAACATTAGCACTGGCTAATGTGCTTACAATGGCGCTTTCGGTAACTCCAAGTACCCGCATTGCTATGTCTACTGCTGCCCGATCCATTCTTTATATCCGGCTGCCGGTGTGGAAGATCTGGCCTGGCGGCGTGATCTATGTCGCCGACTTCATCCACAAGCAGCGCCCGGGCATCCGCCAGGAAATCCTCGACCTCGCGTTGATCCCCCCGCGAAGCCGCGGCGCCGAACTCAAGCGCCGCCTGCTCGAATTCCGCCCGGATGTCGTCGCCTTCTCCTGGCGCAACATGCAGACCTTCGGACCGCATCCGGAGAATGACGCGCTGGATGTGGTGATGAACTTCGATCACTCGCCCAAGCCGTGGCGGCGGATCAAGGCCGCATGGCAGGCGATCGGCATCATCCGCGACTACGCCGTGGCGCGGCTGCGCAATTTCGCCTGGTTCCGCTTGGCCCGGCAGTTGCTGCCCGAGTCGCGCATCGTCGTCGGCGGCACGGCGGTCTCCATTTTCGGCAAGTACGTCGCCGAGAAATGCCCGAGCGACACCGTAGTCGTGGTGGGTGAGGGCGAAGAGGCGATGCTGTCCATCGTCGACGGCTACACCGAGCCCGCCGGCAACCATTACTACAAGGACAGCAGCGGCCGCGTCAGCCACCATCCGGCCGAGGAAAGCTTCGACCTCTCCCGCCTCACCGCCGTCGATTTCGGCTATGTCGAATCCATCTTCCCCGGCTTCCGCGAGTATCTGGGCGGCACCATCGGCGTCCACACCAAGCGCGGCTGCCCCTTCCAGTGCCATTTCTGCCTCTACAACAAGATTGAAGGCGGCCGCCAGCGTTACCGCGATCCGGCCGAGGTGGCCAAGGAGATCGAGACCCTCGAAAAGGTCTACGGTGTCAAGGACATCTGGTTCACCGACGCCCAGTTCTGCTCGACCCGGCGCAGCATGAAGCACGTCGAGCACATCCTCGACGAGATGCTGGCGCGCAACGTCAAGGTGCGTTGGACCGGCTACCTGCGCCTCAACTACCTGACGCCGGAGGTGGCGAGGAAGATGCTCGCCTCGGGCCTGACCAGCATCGACCTGTCATTCACCGGCACCCAGGACATCATCGACAGCCTGACCCTCGGCTACGACCTCGAGCAGCAGATGGCCGCCTTCCGCCTGTTCAAGGATGCCGCGGTCGAGGGCTGGGACAAGCAGAAGATCAAGCTCTACATGCCGCTCAACGCGCCGGGCGAGACGCCGGACACGCTGCGCGCCACCATGGCGCGCATCCGCGAACTGTACGAGATGTTCGGCCGCGACAACGTGCTGCCCTTCATCTTCTTCATCGGCGTCCAGCCCAACACGCCGATCGAGGAAAAGCTGCTCGAAGCCGGCTACCTGCCGCGCGGCTACAACCCGCTGACGCTGAACCCCTTCACCATCAAGAAGCTGCTCTACAACCCGAAGCCACTCGGGGCGATGATCGGCCGCGCCTACCTCGAGGCGCTGGAATGCTCATCCAAGCTCGACGAGGGCGCCAATGCCGAGGGCGACTACGTCGGCCGGGCGACGATGGAAATCCTTGAGCGCAGGCTCAACGAGTCATTCCCGACGCCGTATCGCCAGCGCCGACTTTTCTCCCTGCAGACGGTCGTTACACAGCAAGGCACAGATACTTGAGTTCCAGGTATTCCTCGATGCCGTAGCGCGAGCCCTCGCGGCCGATGCCCGACTGCTTGACGCCGCCGAAGGGCGCCACCTCGTTGGCGATGATGCCGACGTTGATCCCGACCATGCCGTACTCGAGCGCCTCGGCCACGCGCCAGACGCGACCGACGTCGCGGGCGTAGAAGTAGGCCGCGAGTCCGTATTCGGTCGCGTTGGCCAGCGCGATCGCTTCGGCCTCGTCCCTGAACCGGAACAGCGGCGCCACCGGGCCGAAAGTCTCCTCGCGCGCGCAGCGCATGTCGGGCGTAACGTCGGCCAGCACGGTCGGCTCGAAGAAGGTGCCGCCGCGGGCGTGGCGCTTGCCGCCGGTCAGCACCCGGGCGCCCTTGGCCAGCGCGTCGGCAACGTGTGCCTCGACCTTCTCGATCGCCTGCACGTCGATCAGCGGCCCCTGTGTCGTGCCTTCCTCGAGGCCGCCGCCGACCTTGAGTTCACCCACCTTCGCCGCCAGCTTGGCGGCGAAGGCTTCGTAGATACCTTCCTGCACCAGCAGGCGATTGGCGCAGACGCAGGTCTGGCCGGCGTTGCGGTATTTCGAGGCCATCGCGCCCTCGACGGCCGCATCGACATCGGCATCATCGAAGACGATGAAGGGGGCGTTGCCGCCGAGTTCGAGCGAGATCTTCTTGATGGTCGGCGCACATTGCGCCATCAGCAGCCGCCCGACCTCGGTCGAGCCCGTGAAGGAAAGCTTGCGCACGATCGGGTTTGCCGTCAGCTCGGCGCCGACTTTCGGCGCGGACTCGGCCGAGGCGGTGACGACGTTGATCACGCCGGCCGGGAAGCCGGCGCGCTGCGCCAGCTCGACCAGCGCCAGCGCCGTCAGCGGCGTCTGTTCGGCGGGCTTGATCACCACGGTGCAGCCGGCCGCCAGCGCGGGGGCGACCTTGCGCGTGATCATCGCCGCCGGGAAATTCCAGGGCGTGATCGCGGCGCAGACGCCGATCGGCTGCTTCAGCACCAAGAGGCGCCGGCCCGGCGTCGGCGAGGGAATGGTGTCGCCATAGACGCGCTTGGCCTCTTCGGCGAACCACTCGACGAAGCTTGCGCCATACGCCACCTCGCCCTTCGCCTCGGGCAGCGGCTTGCCCTGCTCGCTGGTCATGATCAGCGCCAGGTCGTCGACGTTGGCCATGATCAGCTCGAACCACCTGCGCAGCACGGCTCCACGCTCCTTGCCCGTCTTCTGCCGCCACGCCGGCCAGGCGCGGTTAGCCGCCTCGATGGCGCGGCGCGTCTCGGCGGCGCCGAGATCGGGAACGTTCGCCAGCATCTCGCCGCTGGCGGGATTGCGCACGGCGAAAGTCGCGGCGGCCCCCGTCCAGACGCCGTCGATATAGGCTTGCGCGCGCAGCAGGCCGGGATCGCGCAATTGCATGACCTTTTCTCCTGTGTTCCCTCGGGTCGGAACGAGTCTACCGGAATAGCATGGCCGGATGCGCCGTCGTTCCCTGCCCACCCTCACCATCGTCGCCGCCAGTTCCACGCTGGTGCTCGCCGGCTGCGGCATGCTTTCCTTCTCGCAGGGGCCGGCAACGGTCGCGGGAGAGCGCAGCACCTTCAGCGCGCGCCACGCCGTGTCGGAGAAGGCGCAGGACGTGATGCTTTTCGCGCTGGGCCTGGTCGAAACCGGCTACCGCTTCGGCGGCAAGAATCCCGAAGCCGGCCTCGATTGCAGCGGCATGGTCAGCTACGTTTACGACAAGGCCGCGGGCCTGCGGGTCGCCGGTTCAGCCGCCGACATCGCGCAACGCGGCCGGGTCGTGGGTACCAGCGAGCTGCGTCCCGGCGACCTCGTCTTCTTCAACACCCGCAACAAGGCCTACTCGCACGTCGGCATCTACATCGGCGACGGCCGCTTCGTCCATGCGCCCAGCAGCAACGGCAAGGTGCGCACCGACAGCCTGCAGGTCGGCTGGTTTGCAGGGCGTTTCGAGGAAGCGCGGACTTACTTCGACTAGTGCCAGCCCTTGGGTCTATGGTATCGGGCGCAGTCATTTAGCATGGCACTGCCCATAGAGTGGGCAGCTATAACTATAGTAATATTTAAGAATACTCTAATATTGTCCGGCGTATGATCGGCGGCTTGCGCGATCCTGAGGATCGAGCGTCGGTCAAATAGAGGAGGCAGCAACCCGGCAGCGAGCGCACGCCGCATCAAGACGGCGGCGCCCTCCGGAACGCACCTGCAATATGCTGGAAATGCTGGAATTGAAGTTCGTCCAGGTTGTCATGGTCATGGCAGGGGGTATTTTGCTTGCTGCCGCCCTGCACTACTCCAATGGCATCCGCGCCTGCCAGCGCGACGAACACCCGGTCGGCTGGGCCCATCTCCTGTCCTTCGTGCGACTGTTCATTGCGGCCTATGTCGGCTTCATCTACCTGATCGTCACCGAGCCGCACCAGCATACCTATCTGCTGATCTCCACAGTATTCCTCGCCGGCGGGCTGTTCGTGCTGCTGGCCGTGTTGACCAGCGTCAGGACCGTCTGCCACGTTTCCCGTATCGTAGCCATCGAGCGTCACAACGCCCTCCACGACCGGCTGACCGGCCTGCCCAACCGGGCGTTGCTGATGGACCGCACGGAGCAGGCGATCCGCAGTGCTGGCGGTGGCGAGCTGCCAATGGCCCTGTTGCTGATGGACCTCAACCGCTTCAAGGACATCAACGACACGCTAGGCCATGCTTTTGGCGACAAGCTGCTGATCGAACTGGCGCCGCGCCTGAACAGCTGCATCCGCCACACAGACACCGTGGCCCGCCTCGGCGGCGACGAGTTCGCTTTCGTCATCGAAGGTTGCGACCTTGCCGCGGCACGCGAACTCACCTCCGAGATTCTCGATCAGGTGGAGCAGCCGTTCCATCTCGATGGCCACCAGCTCAGCGTCGGTGCCTGCATCGGCATCGCCGTCTATCCCGAGCACGGCGGCGATGCCCGGACCCTGCTCAAGCATGCCGATGTCGCCATGTATGACGCCAAGCGCAATGCCGAGCGCTGCGCCGCCTACGATGCCGGACTCGATAGCCACAGCGTCAACCGCCTGCGGCTGGTAGGTGACCTCAAGCAGGCGCTGAGCGGGAAACAGCTCGTGCTCTGCTACCAGCCCAAACTGAATCTCGCGGCGCAGCGTGTCACCTGCGTCGAGGCGCTGGTGCGCTGGAACCATCCCGAGCTCGGGCTGATCCTCCCCGACGACTTCATTCCGGCGGCGGAGCACACCGGCCTGATGCGGCCGCTCACCCTCTGGGTGCTGGGTGAGGCGCTGGATCAACTCAAACGCTGGGACACGCAGGGGCTGAGGCTCAACGTCGCCATCAACCTCTCGGTACGCAACCTCTGCGATCCGTCCTTCCCGGCCGAGCTGGCCGCCATCGTGGCCGCGTCCGGCCTGACGCCGACGCGGCTGACGCTGGAAGTGACCGAGACCAGCATGATGATCAACCCGACGCTGGCTGGCGAGATCCTCGCTGATCTTGGCGACATGGGCTTCCGCATTTCCATCGACGATTTCGGCGTCGGCTATTCGTCGCTCGCCTACATCAAGCAGCTGCCGGCACGCGAGCTCAAGATCGACAAGTCCTTCGTGATCAACATGAAGCACGACGAGGGCGACGCGGTGATCGTCCACTCGACCATCGGCCTGGCGCACAACATGGGTTATGTCGTCGTCGCCGAGGGTGTCGAGGACAGCGAGACCCTCGACCTGCTGCAGATCCTCGAATGCGACTTCGCGCAGGGTTATCACATCGGCCGGCCGCAGACCGGACCCGCGCTGGCGCAATGGCTGTTCGCGCGCGAGGGGGGCGGTGGTAGCCGCGACATGTGGAACAACCCAACGCCGCTGGCACCGCAACTAGCGATGGCCGGCTGAAATTCAAAGCACCACACTGCTTAAGCAGTGCTGACCCCTTGCAGCATGATCACCGCCATCGCCTTGACGTCGCGGGGAAATAACGCAGGTGCCGGATTCAGGCGAAAACGTTGAGACTGGAGCGGGTGGCGCCGTTCAGCGAATACGCTTGCGACAGCCGCTGGCGGGAAGCGGTTTCGGTCCCGCTGCCGGCGTCATCAATTTGGACAGCACTTTCCGTGGCAGCGTTGGTGCGAGCTTCCTCGGTTTGGCGGAGCGCCACATCACGGGCCTGTGCGTTGCGTTCGGCTTCCGCAGCCCGCTCTTCGGTCTGCTGCCGTGCCAGATCACCGCGCCCCTGGGCCTCGAGCTGGCTGCCGATGGAGGCGACCCGGTAATCCTGCGGACTCGGATCCTTCGGCGCCAGTGCCGCCGCCTGGATGCGGATGCCTTTATCGATGTTGGCCTCGGGTTTCTTCTCGGCCGAGGTGTCGATGCCCACTTCGCCGCCGACGGCATAGCGCTTGCCGTCCGGGCCATAGGTGTAGCTGAAATTGGCAGCGCTGGTGATGACGCCGCGCCCGGCGGAAAGATGCGCCTGCTCATGGGCGCGCACCGCGCGGTCGATCTGCTGCAATTCCGCCACTTGCTGCCGCTGTTCCGGGGTCAGTTCCTTCGGTGCGAATTTCTGTCGTGCGGACTGCTGCCCGGATGGCTGCGTCGCCGCTTTGTCTGCGCGGCAAGGTGGCGTCGAACTGCTCGCGTTGCGCGATCAACTCGACGCCCTTGGCTTGCGAAATTCCGACGCTATTGAGTGAGATGCCGAGCATACCCATGACAAACTCGCACTAAGTCACTCAAACTATAGACTAATCCGCCGCAAATTTAAGCTTGGCATTGGGCCGTGGAATCAGAGCCCGTTGGCCTTGAACCATTCCTGCATCCGCTTCCAGCCGTCCTCGGCCTCCGGCTTGCGGTAGGTCGGGCGGTAGTCGGCGTGGAAGGCGTGGGGGGCGTCGGGAAAGACGTGGATCTGCGACTTGCTTCCGGCCTTCTTCAACGCGTCCCGCATTGCCTCGACATCGTCGAGCGGAATGCCCTGGTCCTTGCCGCCGTAGAGGCCCAGCACCGGCGCCTTGATGCTGCCGACCAGTTCGAGCGGCTGCTTCGGCCGCATGTCCGTAGCCGCATCGTCGATGCGGCCGTACCAGGCCACGCCGGCCTTGAGCTTGGGGTTGTGCGCGGCATAGAGCCAGGTAATGCGGCCGCCCCAGCAGAAGCCGGTGATGCCGAGTCGCGCAGCGTCACCGCCGTTCTTCGCTGCCCAGGCAGCACAGGCGTCGAGATCGGACATGACTCCCGTGTCGGGCGTCTTGTTGATGACGGCGGAGTAGAGGTCCTGGACGTTGCTGAACTTCCGGGGATCGCCATAGCGTGCGAACAGTTCCGGTGCGATCGCCTGATAGCCCAGCTTGGCCAGCCGGCGGCAGACGTCGGCGATGTATTCATGCACGCCGAAGATCTCGGAGACGACCAGCACCACGGGAAAGTTCGAGCCGGTCGCGGGCTGGGCGCGGTAGGCCACCATGTTGCCGTCGGCCACCGGCACCTCGATTTCTCCGGCCTTCAGTCCCGATTTGTCGGTCTTGATCGCCGTCTGCGCCATGATCGGCTGGGCGGCCAGCGCGAAGCCGGCGCCGAGGGTCGTGACGATGAAGCCGCGACGGTCGAGCTTGGCCGCGGGGAAGAGGCTGTCGAATTCTGGGTTGGGCTGGTTCATGGTTTTCTCCGTTGTGGTGGTGGGGCCGGAGAAAAATACGCCGGCTGCCCGAAAAAGACAACGCCGGCGATTGCCGGCGCTGTCTTCTTCTTACAGGACTGCTACCCGGCGACTCAAGGCGTGCAATCGGTCTGCTCGCCTTTGCCGATGCCGCGCGATCCCGAACGGTTGCGGCTGATGCTCTGCGGCATCGTCACCTGGAAACCCTCCTGTGGCGAGACGATGACCGGGATGGTGTTGTTGTTGGCAACGAAGGCGAACTGGCCGAGATTGACGACCTGCTCGCCAGCCGCATTGCGCAGGATGATGGAACCGTCCGCCACGTCGACATGGAGGCCATTGGGAAGCGGCTTCCCGGTCACGGTGGGAATTGCGCTGCAATCGTTCTGGCAAAGCAACTGACCGTGGTGGGTGCCGCGAATGCCGATGGTGGCCGTGGGGGTCTGGTAGGCCACCTTGTCCCGGTTGCGCTTGCCGACGAGGCCGGTGACGGCGCGCAGACCGCCCTTGAACATGCTCAGCACGATGTTGTCGCTCTCGGGCTTGCCTGCCTGGAAGGCGTAGGTCTCGACCTTGAGCTGAGTGTTCGGCCGCAGCACCACCTCGCCGCCGTCGACGAACTTGATGCGCGCGTAGGTCTCGGCCTCGGTGACGATCAGGTCGCCTTCCTGCACCGGGGACTTGATCGACAGCAGCTTCGATGAGCCGTCGGGCTTCTTCACCGAAACGGTGCCGGAGAGGTGGGTGACTTCGCCAGCCGTTGCCGCGAAGGCGCCGATGCTGAAAAGGGCGAGGACGAGGAACAGTGTGTTTTTCATGGCATCACGCCTTGCACTGGGTTACACGCTTTTTCCCGGAACGCCCCGGCCGCCCTGGCGAGCCGCCGAATTCGTCTTCCTCGCCGCCGATGCTCTCGTCCTCCGGGATCTTCGACAGGGATTTTTCGCCAAGCACGCAACTCGACGGATTGAGCGCGCAGGGATCCGGCGGCACCGGCAGCGGCGGCGGCGCGCAGACCTCGGGCGACGCCGTGCAGATGTCGAACATGGAGGCATAGAGGATGAAGAGATCGTTGCCGAGCGTTGCCGGATTGAAATCGCCGCCGCTGAAGAAGCCGCTGCCGCCTGCCGAAGAGGTCGTCGTTTGCACACCGTCGATGACGATGCCGCCGCCGCTGCGGGCAAGGAAGGTCACATAGGTCGTGCCCGGGGGGCTGGAGTAATCGGAGATGATGCGCGACGGCGCGCCCGAGGTCGCGGTCTCGTTGAGGTAGATGGTCGAATCGGCGCCGAGCATCAAGAGACTGGTGTCGTAGCCGGAAATGATATTGGCGCCATCGTTCATGCGCAGGTTGCCGCCGACGACCCCGACCACGGTACCGTAAGGCGAATTCATCTGACCGCCCGTCATGTTGAGATCCCCCGTGATGAAGACGATACCGGGCAGATCGGTGCCATAGTCGCCGTAGTAATTCATGCCGGTGATCGAGCCGTCGATGTTCATCACGCCATTCGCACCGAACAGGCTGGCGATCTGGTCGGGTGATTCGATGCTATCGAAGCTCTTGGAGATGAGCCCGGCACCCAGGAACACCGAGCCCTCGGCAACGACACCGCTATCCGCAGCGAGGTTCAGCGTGCTACCCGCACCGAGCCAGACGTCGCCGTAGGAGAGAGATTGTTCCGGCCCCTGAAATCGTCAGCGTGTTGCCGGCCACGAGGTAGGTGCCGACATCCGTTGCTGGCAGCGACAGCCGAGACATTCAGATTCCCCAGCGCTGTCAGGGCAATCTCATTAAGCGGTCCTGAGGGGCTGTCGATGCCCTGAAGAGGAGGATAATTAAGATCCCGCCGGCATGAAGCCAGACGTTTTTGCCGATAAATACGCAAGGGCCACTTCAATCGCCAATGGTCAGATTGCCGGTGGTCTCATATTCGACCCAGTTGCGCCATGGGTCGGGGTTGCGTCGAATAGTCCCTCAACTGAACATACGTGAAGGCGTTCCCACGGTGCGGATGCTGATGCCGCCGCCGTAGGTTGCCCCACCCGAACCTTGGACCTGGACATTGAGGCTACTCGGGGGGCCGGCGATGTCGGCGCTGATGGCCGAGCAGGGACCGTCCCAGCAATAGCTGTAGGGATCGCCGCCGTACTGGCTGGTCAGGCTCACGTTGCCCGAGGTCTGGATGTTGATCGCGCCGGGCGTGGTCCAGTTGTCGTCCCAGATCGAGTATCCGGCGTTGATGGTCACGTTGCCCGTTGTCGTTTTCAGCAGGCCGATGCCGACGGAGGAGTTTGATGCAGTGATGGTGATATTGCCGCCGCCGGTGCTCTCGATCGTGCCGTTGCCGAGGGTGACCCCGGTATTGCCCATATGCCTCCAGATACATAAGCCGACGAAAAGCTGATATTCCCCGGCGTCTTGATGTTCAGCCCGCCGATCGGGGCGGTATTGGGGCCGGTCCACCAGTTGCCGAAAATTGGGCCATCCGCAATAAATGCGATGTCTCCGCCAGAGGTCGCATCGTTGATGATCGTCGTCGAGGCACCATTGAGCGCTCAAGTTGATGTTGCCGAGACTTCCGCGCCGGCGACGGCGTAGAATGTCAGAGTCAATGAGTTGTTGTAATGCCAAGGCCCGGTCGGTTTGTAGCGAAGTTGATGTCGCCGCCATAGGACGTGTTGAGCGAAGACAGTAATATTCGTACCGCCATATCTGGACTGCCGATCCGGATAGATCGTACTCCAGAGAAGCACCGACGGGCTATTAGACGCGGGCGTGAATAACCCCCGGATTGACGTTGCTCGGTCTAGCTCGTAGGTCATAATCATCGAATTAGAATGTCGGCGGGGTCGAGCAGCAACATCCCGGTGTGCCCATGCGGTGCAGAGGTATCGACATGGGCATTGAAGTCGAGGTAACGATGGCCCGAAGTCTCGACGAAACCGCCGTTGCCGCCATTGGCGCCGCCCTTGGCCTCGATGCTGCCGTAGGCGCGGGTGGTGTCGTCGGCCCAGACGATGACCTTGCCGCCGTCGCCATTGTCGATCGCATTGGCCTTGAGGGTGGCGTTGGCGCCGAAGTAGGTGACCTGCGCGTTCTGGACGTCCGGGTTCTTGCCCTGGTAGTCGCCACCGACGAGGATGGTGCCGCCGCCGTTCGTGCCGGAGGCATCGATGCTCGCGTTGCCCATCACCGCCACGCGGTTGCCGAGCACCTCGACGCTGCCGCCCTTGGTGCCCGTGGCGACGATGCGGCCGTTGCCGTCGACATAGGTATCCTGGCTGGCGCGCAGGAAGACCTTGCCGCCTTCCGTGACGGCGCTCGACGCGTTGAGCGTGCCCGAATTGCGGACGATGATGCCGGCCATGCCGATGCGGCCGGCCTCCGCCACGACGGTGCCGAGGTTGGTGGTGTTGCCCGCGGCGCCGGTGATCACGACCTTCACGCCGGGGGTGGCGGTATCGATGAGGTTAACGGTTTGTCCCGCGGCAAGTATCGTTTCGCCCTGGGGCGTGGTGATGATGCCTTCATTGCTGACGTTGGAGCCGATCAGATAGACCGAGCCGCCCGACGGGGTGACGATGCTGCCCTGGTTGATGACGTTGCCGCCCGGCCCGGTGAAGGTCAGTTTTCCGGCGAGAAAGTCCTGGTCGCGCAAGGCCAGGGTGGAGGCGACGAAAGCCGCGGTGTCGATCACGCCCGACGCGCCGATCATGATGCCGGCGGTATTGACCAGGAAAACCCGGCCATTCGACGACAGCGTGCCGTAAATGGCGGACAGGTTGCCGCCGACCACGCGGTTGAGCACCGCGCTGGACGCGGATGCCTGGAGGAAGCGGGTCGTTTCGCCGGCAGCGATGTTGAACTGCTGCCAGTTGATGATGGCCTTGTCGGAGTTGGTGACCGTCAGGACGTTACCGGCCTGGCTCAGCGCGGCCGAGCCGGCCGCGACGCTGGCCCCCGTCGGCAAAGCCCAGACCCCCGTCGTCGCAAAGCAGGATGCGACTGCAACGGAAGCAAGCCGCAGGGAGGAAAGTCCGGATTTCTTGGCGGTACGGGTCATGATGCGCTCCCGTGATGGTCAGAATGTAAGCATCAGGTTGAAGTGGCCGCGCACGTCGCCGTCGCGGACGACGGTTTCTCCGACGCCGATCTGGCTCAGGGTTGGGGCCGCTCCGTTGTCCGGGGTGACACGGGACGCAAGAACCCGTGCCACATCGGTGCGGAATGTCACGCTCTTGTCCCAGCTGTATCGGAAGCCGACGCCGATGCTCGCTGCATCCGCGCTTCTGGCATTCGACAAGGCGGGCTGGCTGGCGGTGGAGTAGAGATAACCACGCCCGCCATCGAGAAAGCCGACAAATTTCAGGCTGCCGGGGAGGTTGAATTCCTGGGCATATTCCGGCGTGTACATTTCCAGGTTCAGCACATATGCCGTGTCGCCGGCGAAGGAGCGCTCGAAGAAGCCTCTCACCGCAGTGGAGCCGACCAGGCCATACTTCTCGACGTCCGGCAGGGTGTCCGGGCTGAACTGGGCATTGAAGGCCGCGCGCGCGGTCCAGTTTCCCGCTATCACGCTCAAATAGCTGGCATTCAGCCGAAAGGCCGTGAAGTTGAGCGCGGGCGGAGCGCCGATGTTTCTTGGCCGCAGCGATGCCGTCTGCTGACCCGCTGCGACGCTGACGTTGTAGTCCATCAATTCGCCCGCGCGAACGCGCTGCCCGACATAGGCGACCGATGCCGGCTGGATGACGTAGTCGGTGCAAGCGCCGGCAAAGCAGGACTGGATATTCTTGTGGTCGTAGCCGAAGACGATGCGCGACGAGTATTCGCCCTGGCGCGGCAGGTAATGATTCCAGCGGACAAGGAAAACCTCGCCGTTGCCGATGATGTTCTGCCCGGTGAGGCCGGCGAGGGTCGTCGGGGTATTGACGTTCGACCGGCCATAAACGAAGTCCATGCTGTCGCCGATGCTGTAGAAGGGCAGGCGGTAGCCGATACTGGTTACGCTCATGTTGCGTGCCGATTCGCCGCCTGGTATGCCGGTCGCCGAGCGCTGGTCCGGCAGATCAGGCGAGCCTGTGACCGCGAGGCTGAGCACATGGTCGCTGTCGAACAGGTTGGCGTAGCGATAGGCGAGGCCGATGCGGTGACGGCCGGTATCGGGCGTGCCGGTATTGTCGGCGGTGACGATGAACGATGAGGGATCCTGATCTGTCACCTTGACCGCGGCATTCACCTTGCCTTCATCTTCGGCGATGCCCAACGTGACTTCCACCTGCTTGGCGGGGTTGTCGTTGGTTAGCTGAATGTTCTCGGACAGTTCACGCAGGTTGGGCGCCTGGTTTGGTTTGAGCGCGGGGAGGCTGGCGCGTATGTTTTCCTCGCTGAAGTGCTTGTTGCCGGTCAGGGCGATGCTACCGATGACGGACTCGCTGACGACGAGCTTGACCATGCCGGCGTTGAGTTCCTGCTCGGGGACGAAGACCTGCACCGTGCCGTAGCCGGCCTTGCGGTAGGCGTTCTCGAGCGCCTCGAGCGCCTTCTGCACGTCGCCATAGACCCGCTGTTTGCCGGTGAAGGGTGCCACCAGTTCATTGACCCGTTCCTGCGGCAACAGGGTGTTGCCCTCGACCTGGAACTGGTTGATATCGAAGCGCACGTCGTTCTGCGCCTGCACTGCCGTGGCGAAGGCCGCGATGGCAAGCGCAGAACAAATTGCCTTTATCTGCATTCTGTATTCCCCCGAACCCGCTGCAAAGCAAGTTCAAATCCAACTTAATAAACGGCTATAACCTGTTGCTTCCTTAAGGTTTTAGATAAGGAGCAGCCTGTAACCTTTTGATACAAATGTCAGACTATTACTACAAAAGGACGATGTCAAATTGTTCTTGTGTATAACTTGCCTCGGCGTGCAGCGACACCGGCTTGCCGATGAAGTCGGAAAGCATGGCCAAAGCTTGCGATTCCTCGTCGAGGAAAAGGTCGATCACGGTCGGGGAGCCGAGGATGCGGTATTCGCGGGCGTTGAACTGGCGGGCTTCGCGCAGCAGCTCGCGCAGGATCTCGTAGGCGACGGTCTGGGCGGTCTTCACTTCGCCGCGGCCGCCGCAGGTGGGGCAGGTCTCGCAGAGGATATGGGCCAGCGATTCGCGGGTGCGCTTCCGGGTCATCTCGACCAGGCCGAGCTGGGTGAAGCCGTTGACCGTGATGCGGGTGTGGTCGCGGGCCAGCGCCTTGTTGAGCTCGGCCAACACGGCTTCCTTGTGCTCGGCGTTCTCCATGTCGATGAAGTCGAGGATGATGATGCCGCCGAGGTTGCGCAGGCGCAGCTGGCGGGCGATGGCCTGCGCCGCCTCGAGGTTGGTCTTGAAGATGGTGTCGTCGAAGTTGCGGGCGCCGACGAAGCCGCCGGTGTTCACGTCGATGGTGGTCAGCGCCTCGGTCTGGTCGACGATGAGATAGCCGCCGGACTTGAGCTCGACACGCCGTGCCAGCGCCTTCTGGATCTCGTCCTCGACGCCGTTGAGGTCGAACAGCGGCCGCTCGCCGGTGTAGTGCGAGAGCAGGTCGACGAGTTGCGGCATGTACTCCTGGGCGAAGAAGGAGAGCTTCTGGAAGTTCTCGCGCGAATCGACGATGATCTTGATGGTGTCGCTGCTGACGAGGTCGCGCAGCACGCGCTCGGCCAGCGTCAGGTCGTGGTGCAGCAGCGTCGGCGGCTGGGCGCCCTTCGAGCGCTGGACGATTTCCGCCCAGAGCCGGCGCAGGTAGGCGATGTCGGTGGCGAGTTCCTCGTCGCTGGCCGAGGTGGCCATGGTGCGAACGATGAAACCGCCGGGCGCGTCCTCCGGAGACCAGGGCCTGGATGCGCGTGCGCAGGGCCTCGCGCTCGGCCTCGTCCTCGATGCGTTGCGAGATGCCGATGTGCTTTTCCTGCGGCAGGAACACCAGCAGCCGGCCGGCGATGGAAATCTGCGTCGACAGCCGCGCGCCCTTGGAACCGATCGGGTCCTTGAGCACCTGCACGACGATGTTCTGGCCCTCGCTGAGGATGCGTTCGATCGGCCGCGTCGGCTCCTGGCCGCCGCGCTCTTCCCAGATGTCGGCGACGTGGAGGAAGGCAGTGCGCTCGAGGCCGACCTCGATGAAGGCCGACTGCATGCCGGGCAGCACGCGGGCGACGCGGCCGAGATAAACGTTGCCGACGATGCCGCGCCCATGCGTGCGCTCGATGTGCAGTTCCTGCACCACGCCCTGCTGCATCAGAGCCACCCGCGTTTCCTGCGGGGTGAAGTTGATCAGGAATTCGTCGGCCACGGGGCTACTTGCGTTCCGAAATCTGCACGTAGAGGCGGGCCAGCTGCATCTTGACGCGCTCGGAGGCGCGGACATAGTCGCCGTGGTCGAGCATGCGCAGCGCCTCGTCCTTCTTTCCCTGCTGGGCGGTCGCCAGCACATGGCCGGCGCAGGTGTGGAAGTGCGCGTGCATGGCCTTCATGTCGCCGAAGGACTGGATCGTGTCGAAGTTCGCGCCGCCGCTGCCGTAGATCCACTGGCCCAGCGGGCACTTGTCGTCGCAGGACACCACCTCGACCTTGAGATCCTCGCCGCTGGTGCCGTTGATGTAGTTCTCGAGGCGCGTTTTCCACTTCATGTGGGCGTCGATGGCCGTCATGAAGTTGAGCCCGCCGACCTCCGCCGTCTGCGCTTCCGCCGCGGTGGGGGGCGGGCTGTCGGCCGCATCCGGAGCGTCCGGGTTGCCCGCCATCTTCTTGAACCAGTCCATCAAGCCCATGTTTTTCCCTTTCTGTATCAGACCGGATAGCCGAACGCTCTCAGCAGCAAGGCGGTTTCGCAGAGGGGCAGGCCGACGATGCCGGAGTGCGATCCGCTGATTTCCTCGATGAATATCGCCGCGCGGCCCTGGATGCCATAGGCACCGGCCTTGTCCATGGGCTCGCCGCTCAGCACGTAGCGGCGGATCTCGTCGCTGTCGAGAGGGCGGAAGCGCACTTCGCTGATGCTGGTGCGCTGTTCGATGCGCTCGCCATGGGCGACGGCCACGGCGGTGAGCACGCGATGGGTTCGTCCCGACAACCGGGCGAGGATGGCCATGGCGTCCTGTTCGTCCTTCGGCTTGCCGATGATTTCGCCATCGACGTCGAGGGTGGTATCGGCCGCCAGCACCGGCCGCGGCGCCAGGCGGCGCACGCCGATCAGCCGCGCGGCATGGCTGGCCTTGGCCATCGCCACGCGCCGGACGTAGTCGTCGGGCGTTTCGCCGGCATGGGTGGCTTCGTCGGTGTCCGGGTCCTCGCGCGTTCCGGCGCGGAACAGCATCAGGTCGAAATGCACGCCGACCTGCGTCAGCAGCTCGCGCCGGCGCGGACTCTTGGATGCCAGGTAGATGCGTGGTTCGAGATGGGTCATTTCGCTAACGGGCCGCACCGGGGCCCTCTCCGAGTTGGAGGGCAAGGCGAAATGCGCCCCCCCGTGGGGGGCAGCGTCCGCAAGGGATACCGTCCCCGGCAACGCCGGGGACATAAACGAAGTGAGCGTGGGGGCTAATAGTCATTCGCGGTGGTAGGGGTGGCCTTTGAGCACGCTCGCCGCGCGATAGAGCGCCTCGGCGAGGATCACGCGCACCAGCGCGTGCGGCAGCGTCAGGCTGGAAAGTCGCATCATAGCGCGTGCGTCGGCTTTCAGGCCGGGGTCGAGTCCGTCGGGGCCGCCGATGAGGAAGGCAACATCGCTCGCCTGCCCTCGACCATGGGCGAGGCTGTCGGCCAGTTCCCGGGAGGTCGGGTCGTGGCCGTGTTCGTCGAGAGCGATGAGGTGGCAGCGTTCGGGCAGGGCCGCGCGCAGGCGCACCGCCTCGGCGGCCATCATCGCCGCCGCCGTCTTGCCCGTGGTGCGCGGTTCGGCCTTGACCTCGCGCAGTTCGATCGGCCATTCGCGCGGCATGCGCCGGGCGAAGTCGTCGAAGCCGGCATCCACCCAGTCCGGCATGCGGGTGCCGACGGCGGCGACGATGAGTTTCAGGAGGCTTTTTCCTTGCTCGTCGTGCTGCGCCGGCGCGGGGTGGTCGGCGTGGCCGCGGCGGAAGCCTTGGCGGCGCGGGCAACGGCGGCCTTGCCGGCCGTGGCCTCTTCGCCTGCCGCGCGTTTCGGGGTCGTCTGCCACAATTCTTCGAGGTTGTAGTAGTTGCGCATCGCCGGCAGCATTACGTGGACGACGATGTCGCCGAGATCGACCAGCACCCATTCGCCGCTGTCCTGGCCTTCGACGCCGAAGACCTCGCCGCCGGCCTCCTTGACCTTGTCCTGGACGTTGCGCGCGAGTGAGCGCGTTTGGCGGTTGGAGTTGCCGGTGACGACGACGATGCGGTCAAACAGCGCAGTGAGCTTCTTGGTGTTGATGACCGCGATGTCCTCGCCCTTGATGTCCTCGAGGGCGGATACGGTGATTTTCTGCAGCTTGCGGATGTCCATTTCAGGTGCCGTAAAGGTGGTGGGTGCGAATGTAATCGAGAATGCCCGGCGGCAGCCAGTCGCCGGGGTCCTGTCCGGCGGCAAGCATGGCGCGGGTCACGGTGGCGGAGACGGTGCCGGCGACGAGGGTGAAAGGGAAAATGCCACCGGCGGGGGCGGTGGGGTCGCCGTGCTGGCGCCGCTGGAACTCGTCCGCCAGTTCCGGCGTCATCGCGGCCGGGTCGAGTCGCGAAACCGGGTCGCGTGGCGACGGCGAGGTGGGCAAGGCCGAATAGTTCGTGCCAGCGGTGCCACGACGGCAGGCCGAGGAAGGCATCGGCGCCGACCAGCAATACCAGCGGCCTGGCCGCGCCGAGATGCTCGCGCAGGCGCGCGAGCGTGGGTACGGTATAGCTCGGTGCGACGCTGAGCACTTCGCTGGCGTCAACTTCGAAGCCGGGATGGCCGGCGAGGGCGAGCCGCACCATGGCGAGGCGGTCGGCTCCGGGCGCCATCGGCGCGTCGCGGTGGCGTGGCTGGCCGGCAGGAATCCACAGGACTTTCTCGAGGGCCAGCTGCCGGCGAGCCGTCTCGGCCAGCGCCAGGTGGGCGCTGTGCACCGGGTCGAAGGTGCCGCCGAGTATGCCGATGGCCGCGTCAGGCATCGGTGGATGGCGGCGTATCTTCCGACGACCGTTCCGACGGCCGAGTCTCAGGTGATTCCTCGCGGGCTGGCTGGGCGCTTTCCGTGGCGCCATGGAAGATGTCGCGGTAGGACAGGTAAACGCTGGCCATCAGCACCGGCGCCAGGACGAAAACCAGCAGCATGCGCAGCGCCACGGAGAAGATGTTGAGCAGGATCGGAGAGAGGGTGCCGGCGACGAGCAGGATCAGGCCGGGAATCACGATGCCGACCATGGCGATGGCGAAGCGGTAGACGGTGAAGGCGCGCCAGTTGCGCAGGCTGGCGACGAAGCTGAAGAACACCGACTTCAGCGCCGGCACGCCGTCCCAGGCGGCGAGCAGCGGCGCGAACCAGAAGGCCATCAGCACCGGCGCGGCGACGACCAGCAGCCGCGACAGCATGGCCAGCATCTCCGCCGGGTCGGCATCCTCCAGGCTCTTGAGACTCTGCGGTTCGCCCTCGATCAGGACGCTGACGGCGAGGATGGCGACCGAGCCGGCGAGGTGCAGGCCGCCGAGGCGCAGCAGGCCGATGCGGTTCGCCACCAGGCCTTGCAGCAGCGCGTCCTTGGTGGCCGGCCGTCCCTGCTCCAGCGCGCGGACGCCGTTGGCGACGATGGCGGTGATCGCCGGCAGAACCAGTGGCAGCAGGAAGGGGCCGATCAACGGCAGCAGGTTGAGGAAGAGTACGACGAAGAGGTAGGCGAAGGTCAGCGCCGTCAGCTGCGGCGGGCTGCGGCGGAACAGCTGGAGGCCGGCGATCAGCCAGAGGATGCCGTGGCGGGCGGGGAGCTGCCGGGCCTGCATGTTTCAGGAATCAAGTCGAAGATTATTGCGGCAGGGGCTTGCCATCGTTGAGCGTGAGCCAGCCCTTGACGATGCGGTAGATGACCCATACCGCCGTGGCGCAGAGAATTACCCAGCCGATCAGGATGATGAAGGTCACGGCGCCGACGATGCCGCCGAGCAACGCGAACCAGAAGGTGCGGATCTGCCAGCGGAGATGCGATTCGAGCCAGGTGCCGCGTGCGTCGTCGCGCTTGACGTAGGCGAGTACGACGGCGATAACGGCCGGGATGCCGCCGAGGAAAAAGGCCAGCGCCTGCAGCGCATAGCCGGCGAGGACGACGTTCTTCAGCTTGCGCAGGGGTTCGTCCCCCAAGGGGACTTCCTTTATGTCCACGGCAGCGCCGGGGGCGGTATCCCTTGCGGACGGGGCGTCGTCGGGCGGCAGGACTTCGCTGTTCAAGATCTCGCGACCGTCAGAAGGTGCCGATGACCCACATCGGCACGCGGGTGCCGGACTCGAAGGAATCGCGACGCGACATCACGCCGTCACCCTGTTCGTCGATGAGGTAATAGGGGACGCCGTGCGAAGGTGTCACCTTGAGCATGTAGAGCTTGCCGTTCATGCGGAACTCCTCGACCTTGTCCTGGCCGCGCTTGGTGATGGTGACCTGCGGTTCCAGAGCCGGATCGAGCAGTCCCGGTGGCGGGGGCGGCGCCTCCGGCAGCGGCTGCAGGTCGGCGGGGCGGGTTTGCGCCAGCGCCGCGAAGGCAAAAGGCAGCAGCAGGGCGGGGAGCAGGGCGGTGAATGGGCGGCGCATGGCGGGATTCCTTGGAGGACGCTTTGATTCTATCAAAGGTTCAGCAGCAGTTCGTGTTCCACCGGCAGGCGGTCGAAGCCACGCGTCTGGTAGTGCTTGAAGATCGCCACGACCACGTCCTCGGGTTTGTCGATGACCTGCAGCAGGTCCATGTCCTCGGGATTGATCATGCCTTCGCTGACCAGGCGGTCGCGGAACCAGTCGAGCAGCCCGCCCCAGAAGGCACTGCCGACCAGGATCAGCGGGATGCGCGGCGTCTTGTTGGTCTGGATCAGCGTCAGCGCCTCGAGCAGCTCGTCCACCGTGCCGAAGCCGCCCGGCATCACCACGTAGGCCGAGGCGACCTTGACGAACATGTACTTGCGGGCGAAGAAATGGCGGAAGGACTGCGAGATGTCCTGGTAGGGGTTGGCCTGCTGTTCGTGCGGCAGCTGGATGTTGAGGCCGATGGAAACGCTCTTGCCGTGATAGGCACCCTTGTTGGCTGCTTCCATCACGCCCGGGCCGCCGCCGGAAACCACCGAGAAGCCGGCGTCCGAAAGCAGCCGAGCGATCGTCTCGGTGAGGCGGTAATACCCGGATTCGGGCGTGATCCGCGCGCTGCCGAAGATGGACACCGCCGGCCGCACCGAGGACAGGCGCTCGGTCGCCTCGACGAACTCTGACATAATGCCGAAGATGCGCCACGCCTCGCGGGCCGTGGTCGAAGGCTGCGCCAGCCAGGGGTCGGCGACATCCGGCAGCTTGGTCTTAGCGCTCATTTCTTTCCTCGGTTCCGATGGCCACACTTCTACTGGTAGACGGCTCCAGCTATCTCTACCGCGCCTTCCACGCCCTGCCCGACCTGCGCAGCCCGGGCAACGACCCGACCGGCGCGGTCTATGGCGTGATCGCATGCTGCGGCGTCTCGAAGCCGACTATAAATCAGATTTCCGCGCGGTGGTGTTCGACGCCAAGGGCAAGACCTTCCGCGACGACTGGTACCCCGAGTACAAGGCCCACCGGCCGCCGATGCCGGAGGAACTGGCAGTCCAGATCGCGCCGCTGCACGAGTGCGTGACAGCCCTGGGCTGGCCGCTGCTGATGATAGACGGCGTCGAGGCCGACGACGTCATCGGCACCCTGGCGCGCGCCGCCGCCGCGCAGGGAGTCGAGACCGTGATCTCGACCGGCGACAAGGATCTCGCCCAGCTGGTCGATCCACATGTGCGCCTGGTGAACACCATGACCAACGAGACGCTGGACGAAGCCGGCGTGCTGGCCAAGTTCGGCGTGGCGCCGGACCGCATCGTCGATTACCTGGCGCTGGTCGGTGACTCGGTGGATGGCGTGCCGGGCGTGGCCAAGGTCGGCCCGAAGACGGCCGTGAAGTGGCTGGAAGAATACGGCTCGCTCGACGGCGTCGTCGCCAGCGCGGACAAGATCGGCGGCAAGGTCGGCGAGAACCTGCGCGCCCATCTCGATTTCCTGCCGCTGGGCCGGAAGCTCGTCACCGTCGCTTGCGACGTTGCGCTGCCTCAGGGTGTGACCGACCTCGCGCCGCGAGCACCCGACCGCGCCCGATTGGTCGAACTGTTCTCGCGGCTGGGCTTCCGCACCTGGCTGCGCGAAGTGGAGAACGGTGCAGCGCCCGCTGCCTCCACTGATATGGGAAAACGCGGTCTGTCCCCTGCTTTCGAAAAACTCGGTGCTGGCGATACGGTAGCCGCACCCGCGTCTGCGCCCGATCGCAGTGGCTACGCGACGATCCTCACGACTGCGCAGCTCGATGCCTGGCTGCGGAAGATCGAGGCCACGCAGTTGACCGCGCTCGACACCGAGACCACCGCCCTCGATCCCATGCAGGCCAGGCTGGTCGGTATCTCCTTCTGCGTCGCGCCGGGAGAGGCGGCTTACCTGCCGCTGGGGCACTGGTTACGCCGGCGCGCCGGAGCAACTCGCACTTGCCGATGCACTGGCGAAGCTCAGGCCCTGGCTTGAATCGGCCGCGCACGCCAAGGTCGGCCAGCACCTCAAGTACGACCGCCACGTCTTCGCCAACCACGGCATCGAGTTGCGCGGCGTCAGGTCGACGACACCCTGCTCGAGTCCTACGTGCTGGAGTCCGACAAGCCGCACGACCTCGGCTCGCTGGCCTCGCGCCACTGCCGGACTCGCCACCATCAGCTACGACGACGTCACCGGCAAGGGTGCCTCGCGCATCTGCTTCTCGCAGGTCGGTGTGGAGCGCGCCGCCGAGTACGCGGCAGAGGATGCCGACGTCACGCTGCGCGTGCATCAGGCGCTGGCACCGCAGCTCGCCGCGGAGGAAAAGCTCGAACGCCTCTACCGCGACATCGAGCTGCCTGTGGCTGAGGTGCTCTATCGCATGGAGCGCCACGGCATGCTGATCGACGGCGCCTCGCTGTCGCGGCAGAGCGACGAGCTAGGCCGCCGCATGCTCGAACTCGAGGCGCGGGCGCACGAGGCGGCCGGCCAGCCCTTCAACCTCAACTCGCCCAAGCAGCTCGGCGAGATCCTGTTCGAGCGCCAGGGCCTGCCGGTGATCAAGCGCACCCCGACGAAGGCGCCGTCGACCGACGAAGAAGTGCTCGAGCAACTCGCCCTCGACTACCCGCTGCCGCGGCTGATCCTCGACTACCGCAGCGTCGCCAAGCTCAAGAACACCTACACCGACAAGCTGCCGAAGATGGTCAATGCCGCGACCGGCCGTGTCCATACCAGCTTCTCTCAGGCCGTCGCCGTCACCGGCCGGCTCGCATCGTCCGAGCCCAACCTGCAGAACATCCCTGTGCGCACTGCCGAGGGGCGGCGCATCCGCTCGGCCTTCATCGCGCCGCCCGGGCACCGTATCGCCAGCGCCGACTATTCGCAGATCGAGCTGCGCATCATGGCGCACCTGTCCAACGATGAGCGCCTGCTCGAAGCCTTCGCCCGCGGCGAGGACGTGCATCGCGCCACCGCCGCCGAGATCTTCGGCGTGACGCCGCTCGAGGTCGGCCCCGACCAGCGCCGCGCCGCCAAGGTCATCAACTTCGGCCTGATCTACGGCATGAGCGCCTTCGGCCTCGCCCGCGAGCTGGGCCTCGAACGCGCGGCCGCCGCGTCCTACATGGAGCGCTACTTCGCGCGCTATCCCGGCGTGGCGAAGTACATGGAAGAGACGCGCCAGCTGGCCAAGGAAAAGGGCTACGTCGAGACCGTGTTCGGCCGCCGCCTGTGGCTGCCGGAGATCAGCTCGAGCAACGTCGGCCGCCGCCAGGGCGCCGAGCGTGCCGCCATCAACGCGCCGATGCAGGGCACCGCCGCCGACCTCATCAAGCTGGCGATGATCGCGGTGCAAGGCTGGCTCGACGCCGCGCGCATGGAGTCGAAGCTGATCCTGCAGGTGCACGACGAACTGGTGCTCGAAGTGCCCGACGCCGAGATCGCCGCCGTGCGCCACGAACTGCCGAAGCTGATGGGCGGCGTGGCGAAGCTGGCGGTGCCGCTGCTGGTGGAAATCGGGATCGGTGCTAACTGGGACGAGGCCCATTAAGTAGCCGTACCGTTGCTGCAACCATCACCTGAGGCTCGAGGTCGCCGATGGCGAACGTCGGCGAGGCGACGAGTTCGTGCCTCACCTGCCACGGGTACCAGTGGGCGAGCTTGAACGGCGAGTTCTCGAACAGGCCCACCGTCGGCAGGCCGCAGGCGACGGCGACGTGCATGGCACCGCCGTCGGCGCCGACGAAGGCGGAGCAGGAGGCCAGCCCCGCCATCAGGTCGTCGAGGGTCGCGGTCGGGCAGGGGATCACGCCCAGACTCGCGCAGGCATCGAGTATGCGCCGCGCCTTGGCGTCGTCGCCGGGATGGCGCGGATCGTCCTCGGCGCCCGGGGACCAGAACAGGGCCAACCCGAGCCCGGGGAGTGCGGCGCGCAGCCCGTGCAGATAGGCGATCCACTTCTCGACGGGAAGCTGCCGAGTAGCCTCGCGTGCGCTGACGTGAACCGCAACCATCGCCGTCCCGCCGGTGCCGTCCTGGTGGATATCGCTGCGCATAACTTTTTCCTGCCACGCGGCGATCCGCGCGGGATCGGGAAAAACCTTCAAGGGCCCGGGCATCGCGTCGATGCCCAGCGGACCGAGCAGCTTCCACACCGCCTCGACTTCATGCAGGCGGGCGTTGTTCGGCACCGGCAACGGATCGGTGATGCCGCGCGGGTCGTTCCATCCGCGGGCGCGAAGCCGATTACCCGCGGAATGCCGAGCAGACGCACGAAGTTGAGGCCGTGGCGGTCGAAGCCCGAGCGCGCGAGGATGGCCAGGTCGAAGCGCTCGCGCCGCAGCCGGCGGATCAGGCTGACGCGCGCCAGCAGCGGCGCCAGCGCCGAGCTTCCCGGCGTGCGGTGCTTGAGCTTGGTGTAGACGTGCACGGCATCGAGCGCCGGGTTGCGCGCGAGCACTTCCCCGTTGTAGGAATTGACCAGCGCGGCGATGTGCGCAGCGGGCAGCGCGGCGCGCAGGGCGTCGATCAGCGGCGTGGTGCACACGAGGTCGCCGATGTTGTCGCGGCGCACGACGAGGATGCGCCGCAGCGGGGGACTCATGGCCCGCCCTCCGTCCGCCGCGGCGTCGTCAGGACCAGCAGCAGCCCGGCGAGGAACATGAACATCTGCAGCATGTGATCCTTGTTCACGCTGTCGAGCGCCATGCGCCCGGCATAGCCGGTGGCGAGGAAGAACAACAGCAGGCCGCCGGGATTGGCGGTATCGAAGAAGCTGCGCCAGCCGCGCCACATCAGGCTGCCGATCAGTGCCGCCCACAGCGCGAGTGCCGGAATGCCGCCGCCGATGCCGAGGTCGATCCAGCCGCTGTGGGCATGG
This sequence comes from uncultured beta proteobacterium, assembly GCA_963709555.1. GTDB lineage: Bacteria > Pseudomonadota > Gammaproteobacteria > Burkholderiales > Rhodocyclaceae > Sulfurisoma. The sequence continues at coordinate 62,131 of CAVPWR010000005.1, forward strand.
CCGAGTTGCGCTTTGGGGTAGTGCAAACGCAATGCATGGGCGAACGCGTTGCGGCCGTAGCCGTAGCCGAGGGGATGCTCGCCGATGAGCCTGAGGCCGGCGCGAATAAAGGCAATGCGCAGATAGGCGGACACCTCGACATAGCGGCAATCGGGCAGTATCCGACGGCATCCTGCTGGATGACAGCGCCAGTCGCCATGATCGAGATGTTGGCATGGGGGCAATAGCGGACGGCCCCACAGGTCGCCGTCGTACCAGGTATCGCTTTGGTCGATATCCCAGGCAATCGTGCACTGTTTCAACGAAGCTCTGCCAGCGTGGGTCGGTGCGGTAACTCGCTGCGCCTAGCGTGGCCATCGCCACGATGATGGCCGAAGCGGCAGCAAGCGTACGCAATGGGCCCAGGCGGCGACGCTGGTCGAAGATGAGCAGCGAGAGCGCCGAGAGGGACAGGAAAATGATCCCGATGATGCCGTTGCGGGCCCCCGCGAGCAGGCTGCTTGCCAGTGCGAGGAACAGCAGCGCGACGACTGCCGCGAGCCGCAGCCGCAGCAGGGCGGCCCGCCCTGTCGCGCGGCAGAAGAGGTCGACCGTCAGGATGGCGAGCAGGATGTTGAGCACGAAGCTCATTTCGAGCTTGCCGCCGGTCAGTGGAACGAGCCCCGTGAATATCTCGCGGTGCAAGTACCAATGCAGGAGCGACTGGCCGACGGCGATTGCCGCCTGCGCCGCGAACACCAGGGTGATCGCGGTGACGAGGCGTGTCGCATCGGCGCGGGTGGCCAGCAGCAGGCCCAGCACCAGGGACAGCAGGGCGGGCAGCCACTGGCCGCGCAGTTCGCCGAGCGTCCAGTGCGTTTCATTCGAAATGAACGCGGCTTGCAGCAGCAGCCAGAGCGTGAGGGCGGCGAGCAGCCCCAGTGGCAGCGCGGCGGAGCGGATGTTCGCACGAAAATCCGCGTCGGCGAGGCGGCGCGCAAGCAGTCCCAGTGCGCCGGCCAACAGCACCAGACGCAGGGCGATCGTGCCAGGCAGCGACCAGACGAAGAGCAGCGCGAGGCAGAGGCCGAAGGCGATGCGGTCGATCACTTGGCGTCCCTCGTCATGACGTCGTGCGCCGCCCGCATGATCTCTTCGGCGCCGACATCGCGGATGCATTCGCGCGTGCCGATGCGGCAGGCATAGGGCGCTCGGAAAATGTGGGCGCAGGGCGCGCAAGGCAGCGCGTGCTGTACGATGCGCGCGCGCGGTCCGACCGGGCCGGTCTCTTCCATGTTGCAGGGGCCGGCCACCGATACCAGTGGCACCTCGAGCGCGTCGGCGATGTAGGTCAGCCCCGAATCCACGCCGACGAAGAGGTCGAGCCGCGCCAGCAGCGCCGGCAGGTCGGCGAGGTCGAGCGCGCCGCAGCAGTCGAGCAATGCCGCGCGCACGCCTTCGGGAACGGCCGTCGCCAGCGCGGCAGCCTGGCTGCGATCGCCGGGGCCGCCAAGCAAAACGATGCGCGCACCGGGCCAAGCCGCCAGCAGTTCGGCGACCAGCGCGGCCTGCTTTGTGGTGTCGAGTTCCTTCAACTTGTTGGCCGCGCTGATCGCGAGCCCGATCAGCGGCCGGTTATCCGCCGGCAGCAGCGTGGCGACACGCCCGTCTGCGCCGGAGGCGGCGTAGGCTTCCTTGCGCCTGTCGGTCGGCGCGAGATCGAGCGCGCGCAGCATGTCGAAATAGGTCTCGACGATCATGCGCTCGCCGCGGTGGGCGATGCCGTTCGTCCACAATCGCGCGGCGAGGCGCTGGCTGCGGCCGGCGAAGTTCGGGATTACGCCGATGCGCCGCGCGATCCCCGCCCAGGCGAGCACGGCGGGCCATGTCGCGCCGCCGTTGCAGCAGAGCACGGCATCGTAGGCGCCACGCCGCAGCCGGGCCGCCAGACGGAGCTTGGCGGCGAGGCCCCGCCAGTCGGCGGCATCGGCCACCAGGACTTCGTCGAGGCGCGGATTGACGCGCAACAGCGGTGCCGCGACCGAGCCGGCGAGCAGCGTGATGTGTGCGGCGGGCAGGCCGGCGCGCAATTCGCGCAAGAGGGGCGTGGTGCAGATGGCGTCGCCGATCTTCGCGACCTGGACCACGAGGATGCGTCGCGGCGGCATGGCCGGGCGACGCTGGAACAGTCGCAGCAACGGCAGCAGCAGCAGGGTCAGCAGGGTGTAGATCATGCGTCCGCCCGTGCCACGCCGCTCGCCGCGGCCAGTACTTGCTCGACACCGGCGACGTAGCGTTCGATCGAGAATTCCGCCAGCACGCGCTCGCGGCCGCGAGCACCGAGGCGAGCTCGCAGCTCCGCCTCGCCCGCGAGCTCGGCGAGGCGGGCGGCCAGGGTGTCGACATCGCCATGCGCGTAAAGGAAGCCGGTGTCGCCGTCGACCACCAGTTCGGTCGAACCGACCGCCCGCGCGGCAACGACCGGCTTGGACAGTAGCATGGCCTCGAGGATCACGCGCGGCAGGCCCTCCTTGCTCGAGGCGAGTACGAAGATGTCCATCGCCGCGAGCCAGGGCAGGGGCTGCTTCTGGAAGCCGGCGAAATGCGTCCGATCGCCCACCCCGAGCGTCGCCGCCAGCGCGCGCAGCGGCTGTTCCTCGGGACCGGCGCCGACGATCAGGACGTGGATCGGCGTGGCGCTACCACCGACTTTTTGAACGGCGCGCAGAAGGTTGTCGACCGACTTTCGCTTGACCAACTGGCCGACGGTGCCGATCACCAGCGCGCCCGGCGGCACGCCGGCCAGCGGCTGCGGTTGGGGTGTCGGCAGCGGCTGGGCGCCGTCGATGGCGTTATGCACGACGACGATGCGGCCGCTATCGACGCCCTGCGCGCGCAGCGAATCGGCGACGCCCTGCGACACGCAGATCACCGCGCGCGCCACGCGGTTGGTGGCCGCCACCTCGGAGGCGTTGAGCGTCACGTCGATGCGGCAATGCTGCACCACGGGCACGCCGGCCGCCTCGCCGGCAAGATGGCCTTCGAGGTTCGACGACGGCTGGTTGTTGAGATAGAGCAGCCCGTAGCCGCCCTCGTGCAGCCGACGCGCGATCTGCGCGGCGCGCGGCCCAATGCGCCAGGCGCGCTCGATCGCGAACACGGCGCGGGCGCGCAGCGCAGGGTTCCATGCCAGCAGGCCGCGCGCCAGCTCCTTGGCGAGCTTGGCCCACAGTGGCTGGCGCAGGTCGGGCAGGCGCGTGAACGGGATACCGAGCGCGGCGAGCTTGCGGGAGATCGACGAGCCCTCGCCGCGCGAGTAGTCGTGATAGAAGCAGGCGGTGATGTCGAAGCGCTTGCGGTCGATGCGCTTGAGCAGCTCGAGCAGGCTGTTAGTGCCGCCGCCCCATTCCTTGCCGCTGTCGAGGACGAGCATCCGCATCACCGAAGCCCCTTCACGACAAGCTGGCGCTCGACGGCGGCGAGCACCTCGTCGACGGCGATGCGCGCGATGCAGCGCGCATCGTCGGACTTGGTGCCGATGGCGAGGTCGGGGCAGGGGCGGTGGATCACGATGTGCAACTCGTGATCATAGGCCGGACCCGAGGTGGCGGGATCGGAGACCGCGAACAGGCAGACCGTCGGCGTGGCGACGGCGACGGCGACATGCATGGTGCCGGTGTCGCCGCTGACGAGGACGGCGAAGCGCTCTATCAGGGCGGGCAGGTTTTCGATGGGCAGGTCGCAGGCGACGAGGCAGCGCTCGCCGATGGCGCGGGAGATGCCCGCGAGATAGTCGCGTTCCGCGGGCGCGCCGGTCAGTGCGATGGCGACGTCGGGATGCGATGCCAGCAGGCGTCGGCCGAGTTCGACTAAGTGCCCGGCCGGCCACATGCGGCTGCCGGCCGAGGCGCCGCACTGGAAGCCGATCAGCCGCCGCCCGTCCAGTCCGGCGCCGGCGAGCAAGGCGGCGACGGTCGCGGTGGACGCCGCGGTGACGGGCAGTGCCATGCGTGCGCCGGCGATGTCGGCACCGACGAGCTCCACGGTGCGCAGGCGTTGATTCAGGCCGTGGCCGAGCGCGCTCCAGGCGACGGGTGGTTCGCGGTTGGCGTGCAGGAAGCGGAAGGGGTTGCTGGCGTTGGGCAGCTTGACGATCCAGCGTGCGCCGGCAAGGTAGGCCAGGGGCGTGGCCTGCGGCTCGTTGCCGTGCAGGATCAGCGCGAGATCCGGGTGCTGGCGGCGCAGCCGCAGCAGCAGCGGAAAGAAGCCGCGCCAGGCGCCGTGCGTGGCGATCACCTCGTCGAGCTCGGGGCAATGGCGGAACAGCGGCACGTAGGGCGCGTGGATCAGTGCGACTAGGCGCGCGGCGGGAAAGCGGCGGCGCAGCGGGGCGAAGGCGGCGGTCGACAGCGCGGTGTCGCCGAGTGCGGTCGAAGAAATCAGCAGCACGCGGCGTACCGCCGTGGGATCGAGCTCGTCGAGCCTGTCGCTGCGGCGGTCGAACGCCTTGGCGACACGGAGCGACCAGTTAAGCAGCGTATCGAGGGGGCGGATGCGCACGGCGTTGAGGGTGGGGGAGATAGAATGGCGCCTGCTGCCGCGATGGGGGCCGGGAATGCTGAAATTGCCGGCGGATTCTACCATTGGCCCCCATTCGACCTGCGACCCTGCCGCCCCGTGAGAGCCCGACTCAAGAATCTCAACCGCTACCTGATCGACCGCGCCGTCGCAGCCTTCGCCCGCACCCTGCCGGCGGACATCGCCATGCTCGATGTCGGCGCCGGCGGCGGCCATTATCGCCATCACTTCGCCGCGCAGCGCTACGTCGCGGTGGATCGCGGCTTTGAACAGCCGGGCTATGCGGGGCTCGACGTCGCCGGCGACATCCGCCGCCTGCCCTTCGGCAACGGTGCCGTCGCGGCGGCGATGTGCGTCGAAGTGATCGAACACGTTCTACGAAACCCGTGCCTTCCTCGCCGAGCTCGCCCGCGTGCTCGCGCCGGACGCGCGCCTGCTGCTGACCAGCCCGCTCTGCTATGGCGAGCACATGCAGCCCTGGGATTTCCATCGCTTCACCCGCCACGCCCTCGAGCGCCTGATGGCCGAAGCCGGGCTCGAGATCGAGTCGCTGGAAGCGCGCGGCGGCTTTTTCACGCTGGCTGCCTACCTGGTGGCCAGGGTGCCCGACGAACTCGTGCGAAATGGCGGCGCTTCGCCCGGCTGATGAAGCCGCTGGCGCGGCTATTCTGCACCTACCTGCTGGCGCCGGCATGTGCTCGTGCTTGATCCGCTTGACCGCAACCAGCGCTTCACGCTCGGCTACGTCTGCGTCGCGAAGAAGCGCTAATCCTTGCGCAGAATCAGGTAGCCGTAGTCGGCGATCATCACGTCGGCGAAGCTGTGGCGTCCCTTGTCAAAGGCCGTGCGCATGAAGGTCAGCTGGCTGGCGCGTCGAGCAGCTTCAGTCGTGTCTTTGTGCTGTGCGAGCCGCGGGCGAAGATGCGCGTGCCCTGCGCCAGCGTCGCCAGCCCGCTGTGGTCGGCAACGTAGGCGAGCGCCTGCGGCGAGAACAGCATCAGGTGTTCGCGGTTCCACAGCGACCAGCGATAGCCGAGCTTGCTGAACGAGGCACCGGTGTGAAGCGGCACCTCGATGTAGAGCAGGTCGCCCGGTTGCATGGCGGCAGCGATCTGCCGTACCAGAGCCCAGCGGCTGCTCGAGGTGCTCGATTACGTGCGAGGCAGCGAACAGCGTACGCTTGCCGGCTGCCTCGGGCGGCAGGGTCGCGGCGTCGAAATGCCCTTCGATAGCGATCGCGTGGCCGGCGGCGCGGATGTGGGCGATCAGCGGCCGGTTGGTGTCGAAGCCGATGCGGTGGGTGAAGCGGCCAGCCGCGACATCGAGCATCTCGCCCGAGCCGCAGCCGATATCGACGAAGACCTCGACGCCGGCGAGCCAAGGCTCCAGCAGGCGGAAGCGGCTGCGCGCGTTCTCGCGGCGCCAGCGCATCTTGCCCGCATCGGGTACGGCCTGGCCGCCGCCCTCCGCGTAGTCGAGCGGGGCGGTGTCGAGATTGATCAGCAGTTCGCAGGCGGGGCAATGTGCCGCATGGGTGTCGCGGATTTCCGGCGATGGGTGGCCGCACAGCGGGCAGGATGGAATACTCATTGCGGATGCAGCGCCGTGTAGAGGCGGGCGAGCCAGGGAGTGCCGTAAAGGCGCAGGCGGCCACCCAGCCAGTTGCCGGCTTTGTCCTTGGTGACGATGCGCGGGATCTCTTCCGCTTGAGTATCGGGCAGGCAGGTTCCGCGCCGCACGGTGTACAGGTGAGAAAAGCCGACAGTTCGGGCGGCGGAGCGGTAGTCGTCGTCGTAGTGGCCCTGGGGCCAGCACAGATGCGGCGTGGCGTGGCCGAGCCGGCCTTGCAGCATGGTGCGCGACTGGTTGAGATCGTCGACGAGCAGGGCACGGCGACGGTCGGCGTCGGCTTCGACCTGATCCCAGCGCGTGTGCGTGTGGGTGTGCGAGTGGAACTCGAAGGTGCCGGCGGCGCGCATGCGCTCGACCTCGCTCCAGCGCAGCATGACCTCGTCGGCGCGGCCGGCCTGGACGGCGGCCTTGCAGGCGTTGTGCGCCGGCGTGACCGGCACCATCCCCGCGCCGGCGCAGGCGCGGGCCGGGCCGTCGCCGATGCGGCCGGTGACGACGAACAGCGCGGCCTTGAGGCCGAACTCGGCCAGCACCGGGTGGGCGTAGACGTAGTTGTCGAGGTAGCCGTCGTCGAAGGTGAGCAGCACGCTCTTTTCCGGCTGTGGTTCGCCGGCGAGAAAGCGGGCGAGGTCGTCGCAGCCGATGGTGGTGTAGCCGTGTCCGGCCAGCCAGCGCATCTGGTCGCGGAAGTTTCCCGGCGTGATGGTCACCAGCCCGGGCGAGGGGCTGACGTGGTGGTACATCAGCACGGGGACGGCCCGGGCGGATTTCATGGCCGCTCCAACGCGGCGCGATAGACGCCGACCATGCCGGCGACCATGGCCTCGCGCGAGAAGTGCGTCGCCACCTTGCGCCGCGCCGCGGCGCCCATGCGTTGCCGCAGCGCCGCGTCGCCGAGCAGTTCGACGATGGCCCGGGACAGGGCCGGCGGATCATTCACCGGTACCAGCCTCCCCGTCTCGCCGCTAGAGCCAGCCGTTGGGTCTATGGTAGCGCCGACTATTTCCGGCACGCCGTCGACATTGCTGCCGATGGCGGCCAGCCCCATCGCGCCGGCCTCGACGAAGGCGGTGCCGAGCGCTTCCTGATGCGTCGGCAGGACGAAGAGGTCGAGCGAGGCGAGGACATTGACGACGTCGCGGCGCAGGCCGAGCAGGTGGACGCTGCCGCCCAGGCCGAGTTCGGCGATGCGCCGCTCGAGGTTCTCGCGCTGCGGCCCGTCGCCGGCGAAGACGAAGTGGGTGTCGGGGAAACGGGCGAGCACGGCGGGAATCGCCTCGAGCAGTTCGGCGTGGCCCTTCTTGCGCCGCAGGATCGCCACGGTGCCGACCAGCGGCGCGGCGGCGGGCAGGCCGAGTTCGGCGCGCAGCGTGCCGCCGCCGGGTGCCGCCGTGTAGCGCGAGAGGTCGATGCCGGTCGGTACGGCGGTGATCTTCTCTTTGGGCACGCCGGCCGTGACCAGGTAGCGTGCGACGTGCGCGCTGACGGTGACGACATGATCGGGCAGCACGCTGTAGGTGAAGCGCGAGGTGATGGGCAGCGCCAGGTGGCGCGTGCGCACGATGCGCGGCCGCCGCGGCAGGGTGTGTGCGGCCATACCGGCGAGCTGGGTGTCGCGGCCGCTGTGGGTGTTGACGATGTCGGCGCGGCACTGGCGCATGAAACGGCGCAGTTGCAGTATGGCGGGGATGTCGACCGCGGAGCGCATGCGCGTCTCGAACACCTCGAAGCCGGCCTCGCGGGCGCGGACGCCGAGCTTCGCTCCGGGCTGGCAGGCGAGCGACGCGGCGTGGCCGAGTTCGCGCAGGCCGAGCATCTCGTTGAGGGTGCGGTTTTCCTGCCCGCCCCAGCCCAGCGAGGACTCAGTGTGCAGCACGGTCAGGCTCATGGCCGCCGGAGAGGCCCTCGCCGAGTTGGAGGGCAAGCAGCATGGCGGCTTGCCCCCTCTGGGGGAGGGCAGCGAAGTCGAAGACTGAGCGTGGGGCATATGCGGCCAATGCCTCTTCGGTGGCGCGCTGCAGGCGATAGAGGCGGCTGTAGATGCCGCCGTGGGCGATCAGTTCGGCGTGGGGGCCGATTTCGACGATGCGGCCCTTGTCGAGCACGGCGATGCGGTTGGCGTGCTCGATGGTGGACAGGCGATGGGCGATGACCAGCGTGGTGCGGTTCTCCATCAGCTTGTCGAGCGCGGCCTGAACCTGGCGCTCCGACTCGGAGTCGAGTGCCGAGGTGGCCTCGTCGAGCACCAGGATGGGCGCGTTCTTGAGCAGGGCGCGGGCGATGGCCAGGCGCTGGCGCTGGCCGCCGGAGAGCTTGACGCCGCGCTCGCCGACCAGGGTTTCGTAGCCCTGCGGCATGGCCATGATGAACTCGTGGGCGTGGGCCGCGCGCGCCGCGGCCTCGACTTCCTCGCGCGTGGCGTCGCCCATGCCGCCGTAGGCGATGTTGGCGGCGACGGTGTCGTTGAACAGCACCACGTCCTGCGACACCAGCGCGATGTTGCCGCGCAGGCAGGCGAGGGTCAGCGATTCGATCGGCGCGCCGTCGATGAGGATACTGCCGGCGGCGGCATGGTAGAAGCGCGGCAGCAGGTTGGCCAGCGTGGTCTTGCCGCTGCCCGAGGAGCCGACCAGCGCGACGGTCTCGCCCGGCGCGATGTCGAGCCGGATGTCGGCCACCGCGGGCCGCTCGGTGCCGGGATAGGTGAAGGTGACGCCGTCGAAGGTGACCGAGCCCTGCGCTCGCGTGCAGACTGGCGCTGCCGCGGTCGTCCTCGGGTTCCTGGTCGAGCAGGGCGAAAACGCTTTCGGCGGCAGCCAGGCCGCGCTGCAGCGGGGCATTGACGTCGGTGAGGCGCTTCAGAGGCGCCAGCAGCATCAGCATGGCGGTGATGAAGGAGACGAAGCCGCCGACGGTGGTTTCGGCGCTCTGGCCCTGCAGCAGCGCGATGTAGATGACGGTGGCCACGGCGATGGCGCTGAACAGCTGCACCAGCGGCACGGTGGCCGCGGCGGCGACGGCCTGGCGCATGTTCTGACGGCGAAAACGCTGGTTGGCCTCGCCGAAGCGCGCGGTCTCGTAGGCCTGGCCGCCGAAGATCTTCACCACCTTGTGGCCGCCGATGGTCTCCTCGAGGATGCGCGTGATGTCGCCGATGGCGTGCTGCGTGCCGCGGCTGGCCGAGCGCAGGCGCTTGCTGAAGACGCGCACGACGATGGCGATCATCGGCGTGATCGCCAGCGCCACCAGCGTCAGCTTCCAGTTGAGGTAGAGCAGCCAGGACATCAGGGCCACGATGGTCAGGGAGTCGCGCACTGCCACCGTCAGCACCGAGGTCGCGGCGCCGGTGACGTTGTTGACGTCGTTGGTGACCTTCGAGATCAGCAGGCCGGTGCTCTGGTTGTCGTAGGTGTGCGTCGGCAGTTGCAGCAGGCGCGCGAACATGACGTTGCGCAGGTCGAAGACGATGCGGCCGGTCAGCCAGGCCATGGTGTAGTCGGTGACGAAGCTGAGGATGCCGCGCAGCAGGAAGATGGCGATCACCGCCAGCGGCGCGAGCCAGATGTCGTCGCGCGGCTTGCCCGAGAAGCCCTTGTCGAGCAGGGTCTTCATCAGCGCCGGGAACAGCGGCTCGATCGCGGCCAGCAGGGCCATGCCGATGATGCCGACGACGAAGGCCTTCCAGTACGGCTTGACGTAGCCGAGCAGGCGCACGTACATCTGGAAGCTGCTGAGGGTGTCGCTGGGGAGAGTCATCAAAGGCGGGTGCTGCGCCCGGGCTGGAACGAAGTCGCGATTATAGCGGGGCGCTCTGGGCGGCCCGCCCGAGCAGGCGGCGGTAGAGGTCGAGCAGTGCTGACGCAGTGGCCTCGAGCGTCAGCGGCTCGGCGGCGGCGCGGGCGGCGGCGCGCTGCGCCGGCGTCGGGCCGGCTTCGAGCAGCGGGGCGATGGCACTGGCGAGCGCCGCGGCGTCGTTCGGCGCGCAGACGGCGCCGTTCTCGCCCTCCCGCACCAGTTCGGCCGCGCCGCAGGTGGTGGTGGTCACCAGCGGCAGGCCGCAGGCCAGCGCCTCGAGCGCGGCGTTGGGGAAGGGATCGTAGAGCGTCGGCAGCGCGACGACGTCGGCGGCGCCGTAGAAGGGGCGCACGTCGGTCTGCGGCCCGAAGAAGCGCACGCGACCCGCCACGCCGAGCCGGGATGCGCGGCGTTCCATAGCCGCCTGCGCCTTGTCGCGGCCGACGACCCACAACTGCGCGTCGGGCAGGCGGGCGAGCGCCTCGAGCAGCGTCGCCACCCCCTTGCGCTCGAAGCCGGAACCGACGAAGAGGATGACTTTTGCCGTGCCGCTACAGCCGTCCGGGTGGATACCGCTACGCATAACTTTTTCGCGCAGCGCCTGCGCGGTGCTCCTCGCGCAGGCCGGGGTGGAAATGCGCGCAATCGACGCCGTTGTAGATCAGCTGCAGCTTGTCCCCGGGCACGCCGAAGCGGCGGGCGATGTCGTCCCTCACCATGCGCGAGTTGCAGATCACCGCTTGCAGGTCCGGGTGGCGGAACATCGCCGCCTCGGCCGCCAGCGTGTAGCGGTGCCACGACGACAGCGCCGTGGCGAGCCGTGCGACGCCGCCGCGCGCCGCGTCGCGCAGTTCGAGCCAGGTCGCATGGACGCCGTCGCCGGCGCGGTAGATGTGGCAGCCGGGAATGCGCTCGTGCGACTGCACCAGGTCGAAGCGTTGCGTGGCGACGATGTCCTGGATCGCCCGGGCGAAGCCGGCGTCGCGCGCCTTGCGCCCGCCGAGCTTCGACCAGGAGGGATTGCAGATCTCCACCGGGAAGCCGCCCTGTTCACCGCCGTTCCACTCGCGGCAGAGCAGCGTGACCTCGGTGCCCTGCGCCGCGAGCGCGCCGAGCGCGCGGTCGATGAATCTCTCCGCTCCGCCGAACGGAGTGTATTTCTGGCGTACGACGGCGAGCTTCACGCGGTCAGCAGCTCCTCACACGCGGCGAGCACTTGCTCCACCGGCAGCGTCGTCAGGCACTCGCTGACCTTGCCGCCGCCGCAGCCGTCGAGGCCGCAGGGCCGGCAGGAAAAGTCGGCGGCTACGACACGGTGAGCCACGTTCCACGGCCCCCATTCCTTGTCGCCCGACGGCCCGAACAGCGCCACCGTCGGCGTGCCCATGGCAGCGGCGATGTGCATCGGCGCCGAATCGACGCCGACGAACAGCCGCGCCTGCGCGGTCAGCGCGGCGAGTTCCCGCAGCGAGAGCTGGCCGGAAAGATCGAGCGGAGCCATCTTGCTCGCAGCGAGTACCGCGGCGATCAGCGCCTGCTCCTTCTCGTCCGGCGCGGCGGTGAGCACGATGCGCCAGCCCTGCGCGGTCAGCGCGTCGGCGAGCGCCGCGACCTTCTCCGCCGGCCAGCACTTGAACAGCCAGCGCGAGGCCGGGTGCAGGTGGATGTAGCGGCCGGGCTCCAGATTGTGTTCGCGCAGCAGCGTGCCGACACGCACCTCGGCGGCCGCGCCCGGCACCATCACCACGCGCTTGTCGGCGGGTTCGGGCTGGATGCCGATGCGGCGCAGGGCGTCGAGATTCGACTCGACGGTGTGGCGCAGCGGATGGTTGGAGCGCGGATAGAAGTGGCTGAAGCTGGCGCGCCAGAAATCGCCCTTCTGCTTCGGCGCCACCGACCAGCGCGGGGTGAGCAGGCGCGTCAGCCAGGCGCCGCGTTTGTGCTCGGTGAGATGCACGACGAGGTCGTAGTCGCGCGCGCGCAGTTGCGACAGCAGCCCCAGCTCGGCGCGCGCCTGCGTCACGAGGCCCTGCCTCTTCCAGTTGCGGTCGATCAGGTGCAGCCGCGTTATGGCCGGGTGGTCGGCCAGCATCGGGGCGGTATCGGCATAGACCAGCGCATCGACCTCGCAGCCCGGCACGGCGCGCTTGAGCGTGGCCAGCACGGGCGCGGTCAGCAGCACGTCGCCGTGGTGGCGCAGCTTGATCACCAGCGCGCGGCGGACCTGTTCGAGGGGGACGGCGTCTTCAACCATGGCGCCTATTTTGCCACCCTCTGGGTGTCCAACGATTCAGGGCTGCGCAAATGAATTCACCTGCTGCCGCAGGTGCGTTGTGCCCGATTGTGCCATGCCAGCCGACCATCTTCGATCAGCGTGGCGGTGCCGTATTCGAAATGCATCGAAAACCACTCGTCGGCCGCGACCCCGGCCAACTCGGCGGCGCAGAGCTTCATCACCCCGGCATGGGCGACCAGTACTGCATCCTCTGCCAGTTCGTCGAGGAAGTTGCGCACCCGCGCCCGCAGGTCCGCCACCGCCTCGCCGCCCGGCGGCCGGAAGTGCAGCGGGTCGGCGGCCCAGGCGTCGAGCGCGGCGCGGTCGATGTCATCCCAAGGCTGCATTTCCCAGGCGCCGAAATCCAGCTCGAGCAGCCGTTCGTCGAAGCGGGGCGCCGGGTGCAGCAGTTCGGCCGAGCGGCGGCAGCGCTCGAGCGGGCTCGAAAACAGCGGGGCGTCCGCGGGCAGCAGCGGCCGCAGCGCTTCGGCACAGGCGAGCGGGTCGTCTGCCAGCGCCAGGTCGCTGCGGCCGTAGCAGGTGCCGGCGGCGACGTCGGGCGCGGGGTGGCGGATCAGGAAAAGCCGCATGCCGGTTTTTCCGATCGCGCCGCGAGCGGCTGCGACGAAGGGGATGGCATGTTCGTTGTCGGTCTGCGCGTGCCAGGGGTTGGGGCGCGCCGAGGGCGGCGGGTGGCCGACGCTGCTCATGTCATCCGGCGGCGGCCGAGGCCGTCGCCGGGTGACATGAGCGGAGCGAGAATACCCCGCCGGCCCGATCGCGCACCAGCATCAATCTGGAGGGAGTTTCATCCTAGAGCGCGGCGGCCATGCCGAGATAGAACGCCAGCTCCGCGAGCTGCTGCGTCGCACCGAGGCAGTCGCCCGTGTAGCCGCCGATGCGCCGGGTGAAGTAGCGCGCCGCCAGCAGCGTGACGGCGGCGACCAGCGACAGGGCGAGGCGACGCTTGAGTCGGCGGGCAGCAGCAGGCAGGGGGCAAGGCCAAAGAAGCCGGCGACCGCGAGTTCGCCCCTGCCCATGCGTGTGGCCAGTGGCTTCGATTTCGATGAATCATCATCGCGGGCGTAATCGAGGGCGTAGATCAGCGTCGTCGAGGCGAAGCGCGAGGCGGCGTGGCCGGCGATCAGGGCCGCCAAAAAACTCGGCGCTGGCGACACGCCCCGAAGGAAGTCCCCTTGGGGGACGGCTGGCAGGCCGACCAGCGCCTCGAACTTCGCCAGCAGAGCGAGGCCGATGCCGATGGCGCCATAGCTGCCGATGCGCGAGTCCTTCATGATCGTCAGCACCTGCTCCTTCGTCCAGCCGCCGCCGAAGCCGTCGATGCTGTCGGCCAGTCCGTCCTCGTGGAAGGCGCCGGTCGCGAGCAAGGTCGCCGCCATGCCGAGCAGGACGGCGAGCGGCGCCGGCCACAGCCGCAGCGCGGCCAGCGTGACGGCCGCGCCGATGGCGCCGACGATGATGCCGACCAGCGGGAAGTAGCGCGCGGCGTGGTTCAGCTGCTCGCATCGAATGGCCGACCCAGCGCGGCACCGGCAGCCGCGTGAAGAAGCGCAGCGCGGCGAAGAAGTATTCCAGTTCCCTTTGGATCACGTTTTGTCGGAAACGCCAGCGGATTCGAAGCTGGCCATCTCGTTGATGAAGGCGCAGGCGGCGCCGAGGAGCGGGAAGGCCAGTGCCGCGCCGGTGCCCTCGCCCAGGCGCAGGCCGAGGTCGAGCAGCGGTTGTGCGCCGAGATGGTCGAGTTGCACCGCGTGCCCCGGCTCGCCCGAGCGGTGGGCGAAGACGCAGTAGTCGAGGATCGCCGGCGCCAGCCGGTTGGCTACGAGCAGCGCGGCGGTGACGATGAAGCCGTCGATCACCAGCGTCATGCGCTTCTCGGCGGCCTTGAGCATGGCACCGGCGAGCATGGCGATCTCGAAGCCGCCGTAGCGGGCGAGGATGGCGAGGACGAGTTCGTCGTCCGTGGCCGTCGGGGACAGGTCCGACTGTTCGGGGCGGCTGAGTGCCTCTTCCAGCAGCGCCAGCTTGCGCGCCAGTCCGGCGTCGTCGAGCCCGGTGCCGCGGCCGACCACGTCGACCAGCGCTGCGCCGGTCAGGCAATGGGTGATGAGCGAGGCCGACGCCGTATTGCCGATGCCCATCTCGCCGAAGCCGATGGCATTGCAGCCGCGCGCCGCGAGTTCGCCGGCCACCCGGGCGCCGTTGGCCATGGCCTGCGCGCATTGCCCGGCGCTCATCGCCGGGCCGTCGAGGTAATTTGCCGTCCCGCCAGACGCGGAGACTTTGGCATCGATCAGAGTTTCCGCGACGGGTCGACCGACGTAAAAGTCATGCGCCACGCCGGCATCGGCCACCACCAATTCGACGCCCGCCTGCCGCGCCAGCGCATTGATGGCTGCACCCCCGGCGAGGAAGTTCTCCACCATCTGCCAGGTCACGTCCTGCGGGTAAGCCGAGACGCCGGCCTTCGCCGCGCCGTGGTCGCCGGCGCAGACGAGGATGTGCGGCGCCACGATGCGCGGCGAATCCGAGCCCTGGATCAGGCCGAGCTGCAGGGCGAGTTCCTCGAGCCGGCCGAGGCTGCCCGGCGGCTTGGTCTTGCGGTCGATCTTGCGGCGCAGATCGGCCTCGATGGCGCGGTCGAGCGGCTGGATGTGTAGGTTCATGCTTCCCTCGTAGAATCGCGACTTTACCCCGAGCGACGTTCCATGCGCCCCGCATTGCTGCTGCCCCTGCTGTTTTTTGCCGCGCTTGCCTGCTTTCTGCTGGCCCTGGCCGCGGGTTCGCAGGGCATCGACGCGGCGGCGGCATGGCAGGCGCTGCGGGTCGACGGCGCTGGCCTCGAGCGCGAGGTGATCCTCGGCCTGCG
Organism: uncultured beta proteobacterium; assembly: GCA_963709555.1. Classification (GTDB taxonomy): domain Bacteria; phylum Pseudomonadota; class Gammaproteobacteria; order Burkholderiales; family Rhodocyclaceae; genus Sulfurisoma. Next base: position 77,280 of record CAVPWR010000005.1, read on the forward strand.
CCTGCCCCGCGCGCTGGCGGCCTTCGGCGTAGGCGCCTTGCTGGCGCTGGCCGGCACGCTGCTGCAGGCGCTGCTGCGCAACCCCCTGGCCGATCCCTTCGTGCTCGGCATTTCCGGCGGCGCCGGGGCGATGGCGTTGCTGGCGATGCTCGCCGGCCTCTCCGGCGTGCTGCTCGCCGCAGCCGGGCTCGCCGGTGCGCTGCTGTCGCTGGCGGTGCTGCTGGCACTGGCCTGGCGCGGCGGCCTGCTGCCGCACCGGCTGCTGCTGGCGGGCGTCATCCTTTCCTCGGCCTGGGGCGCGCTGGTGACGCTGATCCTCGCCCTGGCGCCCGACGCGCCGCTGCGCGGCATGGTGTTCTGGCTGATGGGCGACCTCTCCGGCGTCGATCCGGCCAACGCCGTGCTGCCGCCGCTGGGGGCCGCGCTGGCGCTGTTGCTGGCCTGGCCGCTGGCGCGCGGCTTCGACGCGCTGGGCCAGGGCGATACGGCGGCGCGTTCGCTCGGCGTGGCGGTCGGGCGCCTGCGCGCCGCCGCGCTGCTGCTGGCGGCGGCGATGACGACGCTGGCAGTGCTGGCGGCGGGCAGCATCGGCTTCGTCGGCCTGGTGACGCCGCATGTGCTGCGGCTGGCCGGGCTGCGCCGCCATCGCGTGCTGCTGCCGGGCAGCGTCCTGGCCGGCGGCACGCTGCTGCTGCTGGCCGACCTCGCCGCACGCACGCTGGTGGCGCCGCAGCAGTTGCCCGTCGGCGCGGTCACGGCGGCCATCGGCGCGCCGATATTCCTCTGGCTGCTGGCGCGGGAGCGGCGATGACGCTGGCCACGCGCAAGCTCTCGGTCAGTATCGCCGGCCGCCAGGTCTGCCGCGACCTCGATCTCGTCATCGAGGCCGGCAGCCGCTGGGCCATCCTCGGCGTCAATGGCGTCGGCAAGACCACGCTGCTGACCACGCTGGCCGGGCTGCGGGCGCCGCAGGGCGGCGACATCCTGCTCGACGGCGCGCCGCTCGCCGCCGTGGCCGCGCGCGAACGGGCGTGCCGCCTCGGCCTGATGGCGCAGGAGGATCGCGACGATCCCGAGGCGACGGTGCGCGAGGTCGCGCTGCTCGGACGGCTGCCGCACCTCGCCTGGTGGCAGGCCGAGACGGGGCGCGACGAGGCACTGGCGCGCTATGCCATCGACGCCGTGGGGCTCGCCGGCCTGGAGGAGCGCCGCGCCGCCACGCTGTCCGGCGGCGAACGCCGCCGCCTGGCGCTGGCGGCGCTGCTGGCGCAGGAGGTGCCGCTGCTGCTGCTCGACGAGCCGACCTCGCACCTTGACATGCACCAGCAGATCGCCCTGCTCGACCTGCTGGTCGGCTGGAGCGAGCGCACGCTGGTGATGACACTGCACGAAGTCAACCTCGCGGCGCGCTACTGCACCCATGTGCTGCTGCTGTTCGGCGACGGCCAGTGCTGCGCCGGCCCGGTGGCGGAAATGCTCTCGGCCGACGTGCTGACGCGGCTCTATCGTCACCCGGTCAGTGCCGTCGAGACGCCCCACGGCATCCACTACTTCCCGGTTTGACTGTCGCGCCCTCGCGCCGTTGCGAGGGCTTTGCACAGCCGCTCGGCACCGTCGAGCAGGCGCGGCGTATGCCGCTGCAGCAGGTCGGGTGGCACGAAGAACAGGTTGCCGCGCTTCACCGCGGTCAGCCGCGGCCAGCGCTGCCAGTGGTCGAGCCACTCCGGCCGTTGCTCGCCCATGCCGCTGGCGACGATGACCTCGGGGTCGGCGCGCAGCACCGCTTCCAGTTCCACCGCCTCGGCCGGCTGCTTCAACTGCGCGAAGACGTTGTGCCCGCCGCACAGCGCGATCGCGGCGCTGATGACGTGGTCGCCGCCGACGGTCATCAGCGGCTGGTTCCAGATTTCGTAGAAGACGCCGACGCTGCGCTGGCCGCCGTACTTCGCGCGCAGGCCGGCCAGTCGGCTTTCGAAGCCGCGCGCGGCATCCTCGGCTGCGGCCGTGCCGGCCAGTCGGCCGAGGCGGCGCAGCGTGGCGGGGATGTCCTCGAGCTTCTTCGGTTCGCTGACGAAGACGGGTATGCCCAGCCGCGCCAGTTGCGCCACCTGCCCCGGCGGGTTGCCGCTGCCCCAGGCGATGGCGAGGTCGGGCTTCAGCCGCGCGATGCGTTCAAGGTCGAGCGCCGAGTAGCTGCCGACGCGCGGCAGTTGCTGCGCGGCCGCGGGAAAGTCGGAATACTCGACGGCCGCGATCACACGCTCGCCGGCGCCGGCGGCGAACAGCAGCTCGGTGATGTGGGGGGAGAGGCTGACGATGCGCTGCGCCGGTCTGCGCCAGCCGGACGGCCTGGCCGGCATCGTCGCTGACCGTAATCTCGGCGCGGGCGGCGGCGAGCCAGCACAGCAGGAGCAAGCCGATCAGGCGCTTCATTTCAGAACCAGCGGCAGGCCGGCGGCGACGAAGGTGACACGCTCGCAGGACTCCGCCAGCGCCTGGTTGAGCCGTCCCGCCTCGTCGCGAAAGCGTCGGGCCAGCGCGTTGTCCGGCACGATGCCGAGGCCGACTTCGTTGGCGACGAGGATGATGTGGCCGGGCAGGGCGGGCAGGGTCGCGAGCAGGTCCGCGGTTTCGGTTTGCAGCAAGGAGGCATCCCCGGCCAGCATCAGGTTGGTCAGCCACAGCGTCAGGCAATCGACCACGAGGCAGCCGTCGGCGGCGGCGCCAAGACGCAGCGCCTGCGCCAGCCGCAGCGGCTCCTCGACGGTACGCCAGCCGGCGGGGCGCTCGGCGCGGTGGCGCTCGATGCGCTCGGCCATCTCCGCGTCGAGCGCCTGGGCGGTGGCGAGCCAGGTCACGGGGCGGCCCGATGCCGCCGCGCGCCGTAGCGCCAGCGCCGACTTTCCCGAACGGGCCCCGCCGAGGATCAGCTCCTTCATTGCGGTTCGTAGCGCACGCCGACGAAGACGTTGGCGCCGGCCGTGGCGTAGTCGCGGCGCAGTTCGTAGCGCTTGTCGAAGACGTTGTTGGCGCGCGCGAACAGGCTCCAGCCCTTGTCGATCGCGTACTTGCCATGGAGGTTGACGATGCCGTAGCCGCCCAGCGTCACCGTGTTGGCCTGGTCGTCGTAGCGCACGCCGGCACCGACGACTTCGCCGCCGGCCTGCCAGCGCCCGCTGCGATAGTCGGCGCCGAGCGTGCCGTAATGCTGCGCGCGATTGACCAGCAGCTTGTCGGTGGTCTGGTCGCGCGGGTCCTGGAAGTCGAGGCTGGCCCGCAACTGCCAGTCGCCCAGGGTCGCCGATCCGGCGAGGGTGGCGCCGGTGAGCAGGGCGCGATTGACGTTGGTCGGCGTGTAGAACCACGAGCCGGGCGGTGTCTCGACCCAGTCGATGAGGTCGCGCACCTCGTTGCGGTAGAGCGTGAGCGAGAGGCGCTGCTGTGGCGTGTCGTAAACCAGCGCGGCTTCGCGGTTCTGCGAGTGCTCCGGCTGCAGCTTCGGGTTGCCCGAGCCGAAGAAGCTGGCGGGGAAGTAGAGGTCGTTGAAGGTCGGCGCCTTGAAGGCGCTGCGGACGCCGAGCATGACGCGCCAGGCCGGGGTGAATTGGTAGCCGTAGCTGATGCCGCCGGTCGTTTCGTCGCCGAACTGCGAATTGCTGTCGCCGCGGACATTGACCTGAATGCCGTGCTTGTCGAACCAGCCCTGATAGCCGGCGAGCAGCGAGTTGATCGTGCGCTTGGTCACCGGGTAGGCGTTGGTGGAGGCGATGCGCTGGTTGAGTTGCTCCGCCGCCAGCAGCAGCTTGCCGGGGCCGAACGTGATGTCGTTCTGCCAGACGTACTGGTCCTGGTTGGTGCGGAAGGTGTCCCTGAACTCGCGGTTGGTCGAAGGATCGAGCCGCAGGTCGGCCATGTCGTCCGTGCTGGTGCCGATGCGCAGCGTGCTGGTCCAGATTTTAGTGAACTGGTTGCGCAGGTAGAGGCCGCCGCTTTGCACGGTCTGGCGCGTCTTCGAATCGTAGTTGGCGGTGCAGGTGAAGTAGAAGGGATCGCACTGCTGCGCATCCTTCTGCGTGGTGCCGTCGGAGTGGAGCAGGCTGCCGCCGAACTCGTGGCCGGGCGCCAGGTACAGGGCGAAGCTGCCGGACAGGTTGGTGTTCTGGTAGCCGTCGCGATCGGCGTTGTAGCTGATGTTCCGGTCGTTGGTGATGGCGTTGAAGCCCTGGGTGTCGATGAAGCCGGCCTGCAGGTTGAAGCGCCCGCCCTCGGTCTGGCCGCCGATGCCGGCGCTGCCCTGCCAGGTGTTGTAGGTGCCGTAGCCCAGGCTGAAGTTCGGGGCGATCGGCCCGCTGCCGCGCCGGGTGAAGATCTGGATGACGCCGCCGATGGCGTCGGAACCGTAGAGGCTGGAGGCCGGGCCGCGCAGGATCTCGACCCGGTCGATCGCCGACAGCGGCAGGTGTTCGAGCGCCGCGGTGCCGAGGGTGGCCGAGCCGACCCGCATGCCGTCGATCAGGACCAGGGTGTGTGCGCCGCTCGCGCCGCGAATGAATACCGTGGCCGGTTGGCCGGGGCCGCCGGTGGTGGAGATTTCGAGGCCGGGCTGCGCTTGCAGCAACTCGACCAGGGTACTCTGGCCGGCGCGCTGCACATCCTCGCGCGAGATGACGCTCATATCGCTGAGCGATTCGGCTGCGCGCGTCTGCTGGCGGGTGCCGGTGACGACGATGGCCGCGTCGTCGGCGGCGGATACTGCAAAGGTCTGGAAAAGTGCGAGCGCGACGGCGGCGCCCTTGAAGGTGCGAGACATGAAAACTCCCTGACGGCTGCGTCCCCGCAAGCCGGTGGTTGGCGGACAAGAGAAACGCGCAGGGAGGATGCTCGATCGGTGCCACGACAGCGCCGAACGCCGCTTCCCCGCAGCGCTTCCAACGACTGTCCGTGGCCGGTCTCCGGGCTCGGAAGTCTTGATTCGTCGCCTTCCCGGGATGACTCCCAGTGGCATCGTGACGCATCCACACTTCCTTACCGTTGCGGGGGCAGCACAGGTATCGCACCTGTTTCCCGTTTCACCCTGCGGCCGCGTTTGCACGCGCCGTCCGGGCACCGCGGACAGGCACGCAGTATAGCAACGCGGCCGGCAGGGTTTTGAATGGATGCATTCTTTTCTCGGATTTACCTTAACTCAGCCACCTTACTTCTTGACTGAAAGGGAATTTTCTAAGAAACTTATAAAGATGGATGGCGACGTCACCGCTCTCGAAACCAAGCTCGACCAGTTTCTCTCGCACTTTCAGCAGCTGCGCGAGGAGAACAACGTATTGCGCGAGCGCGTCGCCGGACTCGAGGGTGAGAAGCAGTCGCTGACCGACAAGATGCAGAGCGCGCGCATCCGTCTCGAAGCGCTGATGGAGCGCCTGCCCGAGCAATGACAACAATGGCCCCCCACGCGCGCAACATCCGCTTGCTGCCCCCCACCGGGGAGCGACCGCTCACTTGGGGCGGCCCGGCGTGAGCGCACCCACCCTCGACATCAAGTTGCTGGGCAAGGAATATCGCGTCGCCTGCCCGCCCGAGGAACGCGAATCGCTGCAGGCCGCCGTTCGGCTGCTCGACGAGCGCATGAATGAGATGGCGGCGAAGAGCAAGAGCACGGGCGAGCGCCTGGCGGTGATGGCCGCGCTCAACCTGGCACATGAGATGCTGTCCCAAAAAAATCCGCACGCAAGCGTTGACAGGCACGATCTAAAGCGGAGAATCGGTGCCATGGAAGCGCGCCTGGACGAGGCTCTGGCCCAACAGGAGAAGTTGTTCTAGCTGCGACACAATTGCAGCACGCGCTCGTGAATCCCCTGCAGTGTTCGCCAAGGCCGTAGAACTCCTTGAACCAATGTCCACGCGACACGGTCGCTGCCCAATGACGCCGCTGTTGTGAGCGCTTCCTCGCGAAGCGCACCTGATGCGGCAGGAACGCGGCCTCCCTGAACCCAGGTTCAGGATGCCGGCCTAGCGGCACAGGCGGGGGACCTCAAAGTCACTGCGTCCGCACGGACGCAGTGCGGAAGGCGCGAAAGCCGTTTACGGTTTTCGCGCTTTCTTTTTGCCCTTGCTCGCGGAAGGCGGCACTGGCATTGCGGCGATCCGCTGCTCGATGGTCGCGAGCGTCTCACGCGATGTCGCCAGCTGCGGGCCGCCGAGGTCGACGGCGCGCCGTGCCGGTTCCAGCGCCTCGCGCCATCGCCCCAGGTCGCCCAGCGTCTGCGCCAGGTTGTTGAAGGCGGCGGCGTCGGCGGGTCTGGCCAGCGAGGCGCGGCGGAAGGCATCGGCGGCCGGAGCGAGTTGTCCCTGTGCGTGCAAGGAGTTGCCCAGGCCCATCAGGGCGACGAAACTCTCGGGCCAGCGCACCAGCATGGCAGCATAGGCCTGCCTGGCTTCCGCGGCGTAGCCAAGGCGCTCGAACGCCGCGACGGCAGCGCCGTAGCTGTTTTCTGTCGCGGTGGCCGGCAGTCGCCCCGGCGGCATCGCCACCATCGCCCAGTAATTGCTGTCGCGCCAGAAGAAGTCGAGGGGTGCCAGCGGCAGGCGTTTTCGCGGCTGCGTGCCTGAGCGCAGCAGCACCTCGCCCTTGTCGAGGTCATAGCCGACGACGACCGCGTAGTGCCAGAAGGGCACCATCCTTATCCCCGTGTTCTGCAGCGCGATCACCGGGTTGCCCGCGGCGACTTCGCGCAGCACGTCGACGAGGCTGGGAGCGAGTTGATAGGCAATGTGATGGTTACGTCGCGCGGCCGCCAGCATCTCGACCTGCAGGCTGCCCTGGCGACCCGGCAGATAGACCTGTTCCGCCAGGGCCTCCTGGGTAACGTTGGTGCCGGTGGCGGCAAGCACCGTCGCCAGCGCGGCAGGGCCGCAGTGGTGCTCCTCCTGCGGGAAGAAGGGCACCTCGGTGAGTTCCACCTTGCGCGGCAATTGGCCCTGGGCTGCGCGCAGGGCCTCCACCTGTGGCAGGCCGGCGCAGCCGGACAGCAGGGCGGCCGCCAAAAGCAGAAGGCCCGCAACGCGGGCCCTCGGCAGATGAAATGCAATGGCGATCAACGGTAGTAGAAATACCACATTGCCCACACGATCACTATGACTGCGGCCGCGACTGCCCAAGGGCTGGCGGCACCCGCAGGCTGCGCCTGAATCTGGCCGGCGAGGCGGGAGACTTCCTCGTCGGTCATGGCCGCGACGCGATCCGTGGCGCTTTCGGGCGAAATGCCCATGCTCTGCAACTGCGACTGCACGTCGGCGCGGGCAAGGTAAGTATTGACCTGGCCGCGGGCATCCTGTTGCTGGGCGGTGACGACCTGGTCGGTCGAGATCATCCCGGCATGGCTGGAGAACGGCATGGCCAGCATGCAGAGGATCAAGAGGCGACTGACGATTTTCATGAATGAACTCGGCATGGCATGCTCCCTTTCTTGTTCAGGTTATTTAACGTTCACTGCGGAGCGCCTATCTGGTTCCCGCAGATTCCACTCTAGTGCTGCCGCGCGCGAGGGTCAAGCACATTCACCTGTAAGATTGACGCCGGACAAATTGTTGGACGGCAATATTCCATGCGCTACTGGCTGATGAAGAGCGAACCCGAGGTCGTGGGCATCGACCACGTGCTGGCCATGCCCGGACAGACGGTCGACTGGTGGGGTGTGCGCAACTATCAGGCACGCAATTTCATGCGCGACCAGATGTCGGTCGGCGACAAGGTCTTCTTCTACCATTCGAACTGCAAGGAGCCGGGCATCGCCGGGCTGGCCGAGGTGGCGCAGAAGGCCTACCCGGATCGCACCCAGTTCGATCCGGCAAGCCCTTATTTCGACCCGAAGTCTTCGCCGGAAAACCCGCGCTGGGTGAACGTCGATGTGCGGGTGACGAAAAAGACGCGTCTGGTGAGCCTCGCCGAACTGCGCACCCATCCCGAGCTCGCCCGCATGCGCATCCTGCAGCGCGGCAACCGGCTGTCGATCACGCCGGTCGATCCGGCGGAGTGGGAGTTCATCGTCAAGCGGCTGATGAAATGACGGACCTGGCTGCTGGCCTACCTCGGGCTGGGCATCTTCGCCGGCTTCGTCGCCGGCCTGTTCGGCGTCGGCGGCGGCCTGACCATCGTGCCGCTGCTGTTCATGGTCTTCACGGCGCAGAACTTTCCGCTCGAGCACACCATGCACCTCGCGCTGGGTACCTCGATGGCGACCATCGTGTTCACCTCGATCTCCAGCATGCGCGCCCACCACAGCCACGGCGCGGTGCGCTGGGACATCGTCAAGGTCTTCGCGCCGGGGCTGATCGTCGGCACGCTGCGGCGGCTCCTTCATCGCCACCTGGGTGCCGACGCGGCCGCTGGCGATGGTGTTCACCGCCATCGTCTATTACGCCGCCATCCAGATGATGCTCGACTTCAAGCCGAAGCCGCACCGCGCGTTGCCGGGCGGCATCGGCATGTTCGTCGCCGGCGGCGGCATCGGCGTGGTGTCGAGCCTGGTCGCCGCCGGCGGCGGCTTCCTCTCGATTCCCTTCATGGTTTTCTGCAACGTGGCGATCCACCAGGCCGTCGGCACCTCGGCGGCGCTCGGCTTCCCGATCGCCGTGGCCGGCACCGTCGGCTACATCCTCAGCGGCATGAAGGTGACGGGGCTACCCGAGTATTCGCTCGGCTATATCTACCTGCCGGCCTTCGTCGGCGTGGTGGCGATGAGCATGCTGATCGCGCCGCTCGGCGCGAAGACCGCGCACAGCCTGCCGGTGAAGAAGCTCAAGCGCGCCTTCGGCGGCTTCCTCGCGCTGCTCGCGACGAAAATGCTGCACGGGCTGCTGACGGGCTGAGCTATTTCCCGGAGTATTCGTTCGCGCAGCAGGTTCTTCTGCACCTTGCCCATGGCGTTGCGCGGCAGGTCGTCGACGAGGAAGACGCGCTTGGGCACCTTGAAGTTGGCGAGTTCGGCCTTCACCGCGGCGACGATGCCGGCCTCGGTCAGCGCTGCGCCGGCCGCGTTCTTCTGCCGCACCACCACGGCGGTCACGGCCTCGCCGAAGTCGGGATGGGGCAGGCCGATCACGGCCGACTCGGCCACGCCGGGCAGCGCGTCGATCAGTTCCTCGATCTCCTTCGGGTAAACGTTGAGGCCGCCGGTGATGACCAGGTCCTTCGAGCGGCCGCTGATGACGACGTAGCCGTCGGCATCCCACGAGCCCATGTCGCCGGTCCGGAAGAAGCCGTCGGCGGTGAATTCCTCTTTCGTCTTCTCCGGCATCCGCCAGTAGCCGACGAAGACATTGGCGCCGCGCACCTGGATGCCGCCGATCTTGCCGGCCTTCACCGGCTGCGTCGCTCGAGTGCCGACGATGCGCACCTCGGTGCCGGGCAGCGGGAAGCCGACCGTGCCGCCGCGCCGTTCGCCCTCATAGGGATTGGAGGTGAACATGCCGCCCTCGGTCATGCCGTAGCGTTCGAGGATCGTGTGACCGGTACGCGTGCGGAATTCGTCGAAGGTCTCCTTGAGCAGCGGCGCCGAGCCGGAGACGAAGAGGCGCACCTTGCGGCAGGTGTCGCGGCCAAAGCCCGGTTCGAGCAGCAGCCGCACGTAGTAGGTCGGCACGCCCATCATGACCGTGGCCTGAGGCAGCAGCGCCAGCGCGCGCTGCGGGCATCGAACTTCGGCTCCCACAACATGGCCGAGCCGTTGAGCAGGCTGGTGTGGCAGGCGACGAACAGGCCATGGACGTGGAAGATCGGCAGCATGTGCAGTAGCACGTCGCCCTTGCGGAAGTGCCAGTAGGCATGCAACGTCTTCGCGTTGGCGCCGAGGTTGCCGTGGCTCAGCATCGCGCCCTTGGAGCGGCCGGTGGTGCCCGAGGTGTAGAGGATGGCGGCGAGGTCGGCATCCTTGCGCGCGACCGTCTTGAAGGCGTCGGCATGCGGCGTCGGCGGCGTCGATCAGCGAGCCGCGTCCGGCATCGTCGAGTTCCAGCACATGCGGCACGCCGGCCTTGCGCCGCCACCTCGTCGGCCAGCGCCCGCATCTGCGGCCGGCAGACGAACAGGCCGGGCTTGGCGTCGGCAAGAAAGTACTCGAGCTCGTGGCGCTGGTAGGCCGGGTTGAGCGGCAGGAAGACCATGCCGGCGCGCAGGGCGGCGAGATAGAGCACCAGCGCCTCGGCGCTCTTCTCCACCTGAGCAGCGACGCGGTCGCCCGGCTTGAGGCCGAGCGCTGACGATCAGGTTGGCGATGCGGCCCGAGGCGCGTTCGATGTCGCCGTAGGTCCAGACGCGGCCGTCGGGCAGGATCAGGCAGGGTGCGGCGGGATCCTTGGGGAAATGCCGGGCGAGGAGGGCGTACAGATTCATGGGTTCATTTGACGTTCTGCGGCAGCCACATGGCGATTTCGGGGAAGACGGCGAGCAGGAAGATCGCCAGCACCATCAGGCCGATGAAGGGCATGGTGCCCCAGATGATGTCGCGCAGCTTGATGTCCGGCGCGATGGAGTTGATGACGAAGAGGTTGAGGCCGACGGGCGGATGGATCAGCCCCATTTCCATCAGGACGGTCATGACCACGCCGAACCAGACGAGGTCGATGCCGTGCGCCTTGAGCGCCGGCAGGATGATGGGCGTCACCATGAGGATGATGGCCACCGGCGGCAGGAAGAAGCCGAGCACCACGAGAAGCACGCAGCTGGCGACGAAAAAGCCCCACTTGCCCAGCGGCAGGGCGACCAGCCATTGCGCCACTTCCTGCGTGATGTGCAGGTAGCTCATCACATAGGTGTAGAGGAAGCTGGTGGCGATGATCATCATCACCATGGTCGATTCGCGCACCGTGCCGCCGAGGATGGCCTTCATGTCCTCCCAGCGCCAGCACTTGTAGATCACGATCACCATCAGCAGCGAGAAGAAGGCGCCGATGCCGGCGACTTCCGACGGCGTGGCCCAGCCGCCATAGAGCGCGACCATGATGACGACGATGACGGCGATGAAGGGGGCCAGCCGCGGCAGGGTCTCGAACTTCTCGCGCCAGGTGAAGCTTTCCTCGCGCAGGATCTCGCGCGTGGCGCCCGACTCGTCGCCGGCGAGCACGCGGGCCTTCTCCTGGCGGAAGCGGTAGACCACCCAGACGGCGAACAGCGCGGTGAGCAGCAGGCCCGGACCGACGCCGGCCATGAACAGCTTGCCGATCGACTGCTCGGTGACGACGCCGTAGAGGATCAGCGTCAGCGAGGGCGGGATCAGGATGCCCAGCGTGCCGCCGGCGGCGATGATGCCGGCGGCCAGCGCCGGCGAGTAGCCGCGCTTCCGCATCTCCGGGATGCCCGAGGAGCCGATGGCCGAGCAGGTGGCCGGGCTGGAGCCGCACATCGCGGCGAACACCGAGCAGGCCATGCACGTTGGCGACGCCGAGGCCGCCGGGGATGCGCCCCATCCAGCGGTTGAGCGAGGAATAGAGGTCGCCGCCGGCGCGCGACTTGCCGATGGCCGCGCCCATCAGCACGAACAGCGGGATGGTCAGCAGCACGAAGTTGTCGAGTTCCGAGTAGAGCGTCTCGGCGACCAGGCCGACCGTTTCGGCCGGCATGTAGATCAGCATGAAGGTCAGCGCCACGCCGCCGACGGCGAAGGCGATGGGCATGCCCGAGAACAGGGCGATGAAGGTGACGATGCCGAAGAGCACGCCGATCTGCAGGGTGCTCATTCCTCGTCCTCCCGGTGCTGGTGGATGTGCTGGTCGCCGATCTGCGCGATCATCTGCAGCGACAGCAGGGTCATGCCCAGCGCCATGAAGAAATAGGCCGGCCACAGCTTGGGCCCCCAGGCGGTGTTGCTCATCTTGCCGTCGGCCCAGGCCTCGTGGAAGAAGGCCCAGGACTTCCAGGCGATGAAAACGCAGAAGGCCAGCGACAGGATGTCGCCGACCAGATAGCGCCAGCGGTTGGCGCGTTCCGACATCAGGCTGTCGAGCACCTCGATGCCGACGTGGCCGCGCGAGATCTGGGTGAAGGCCGCGCTCATGAAAGTGGCGACGATCAGCAGCATGATCGACAGCTCGATCTCCCAGTCGGTCGCCCAGGCCAGCCAGTAGCGCACCGCCACCTCGTAGACGAGGATGACGGTGCAGGCCACGATGGCGAAGCCGGACAGGTAGCCCGCCACCGTATTGACCGCGGTGATGCCGCGGCTGAAAAGTCCCCAGATCTCGCGCATGGATTACCTCTGCCTCATTTGACGGCGGTCGCCATGTCCATCAGCGCCTTGCCGTTCTTGACCTTCTCCTCGAAGTCCTTCCAGGCCGAGGCCTTGGCCACTTCGCGCCACTTGGCGAAGGCGGCGGCGTCCATGTCGACCACCTTGTCGCCGGCCTTGGTGTAGACCTCGGTGATGCGCTGGTCGTCGGCCTTGGCCGCTTCCATGCCGAACTTCTCGAGCGAGGCGCCGACTTCCATGACGATCTTCTGCTGCTCGGGCGTGAGCGAGTCGTAGGTCTTCTTCGACATCAGCAGGGGCTCGAACATGAACCAGAAGGAATGGCTGCGGCCGGTGGTGAGGAAGTTCGAGGTCTCGTGCAGGCGGAAGCTGATCAGGGAGGTGGACGAGGTCAGCGCGGCGTCGAGCACGCCCGACTGCATGGCGCTGTAGATCTCGTTCGAGGGCACGTTGGTGACGGCGCCGCCGGCGGCCTTGATCATCAGGTCCATCTCGCGCGAGCCGCCGCGCACCTTCATGCCCTTGACGTCGTCGGGATTGACCACGTTCTTGCTCTTGGCGGCGATGCCGCCGGCCTGCCAGATCCAGGTGACGATCTTGACGTTCTTCTCGTCGAGGATGCGCGTCAGTTCCTTGCCGATCGGCGCGTCCTTCCAGCGCAGGCCCTGCTCGTAGCTGGTGATCAGCGCCGGCATCAGGGTGATGTTGGTTTCCGGCACCTCGCCGCCGGCGTAGGCCAGCGGGTAGAGCGTCATGTCGAGGCCGCCGGTCGACACCGCCTTGAATTGCGGCACCGATTTCATCAGCGAGGAGGACGGGTAGATCTCGAACTTGAGCGCGCCCTTGGTGCGCTTCTCGACCTCGGCGGCGAACTTGCGCGTCAGGCGGTCGCGGAAGTCGCCCTCGTCGATGGTGCCGCCGGGGAACTGGTGCGAGATCTTGATGACCTTGGGCGCCGAGGTGGCTTGAGCCAGGGCGTGGCCGCCGGCGAGGGCGAGAGCGAGGGTGCTGCAGGCGGTGAGCAGGAACTTGCGGCGCATGGGTGTCTCCTTCTGTTGTGGTTATGTCTGGCGTGCCAGCCGCCGCACGGCGGCCGAGGTGATGATGCTGCCGTCGCGGATGTGGGCCTCGACGTTGTCCTCGATGTCCTTCGGTTCGTAGAGATAATTGACCATCAGGCCGAGGGACTGCTTGAAGCCCTTGGCCGAGGTATCGGCCAGGGGGTTGATGCGCTCGATGCGGGCGCCGTTGCCGAGGTGGAAGCGCGCGACCGGGTCGTAGGGGCGGTCCTTGCTGTTGGCATGGACCAGATAGCGTGCGGCGAGCTTCAGCAGCGGGTCGCGCAGGCGCCGCGCCGTTTCGTGGCTCGCCGCCCAATCGCCGGCGGTGAGCTCAGCCAGGTCGAGATCGATGCCGACTTCCTTCAGCGCTGCGGGGTTGCGCTTGAGCCAGCCCGCCAGCTGCGGCAGCGGCGACAGCGTGGCGAAGGTCTTGAGGCGCGGGAAGTCGCGCTGCAGGTCGTCGACGACGCGCTTGAGCAGGAAGTTGCCGAAGGACACGCCGCGCAGCCCGGCCTGGGTGTTGGAGATCGAGTAGAAGATCGCGGTGTCGGCCTGGCGCACGTCGAACAGCGGGGCGGCTTCGTCGAGCAGCGCCTGGACGCTGTCGGCGAGGCGGTCAGTCAGCGCCACCTCGACGAAGATCAGCGGCTCCTGCGGCATCCGTGGATGGAAGAAGGCGTAGAGCCGGCGGTCGGAATCAAGCCGGTTCTTGAGGTCGGTCCAGGAGCGGATCTCGTGCACCGCTTCGTACTCGATCAGCTTTTCCAGCAGCGCGGCCGGCGAGTTCCAGGTGATGCGCTGCAGTTCGAGGAAGCCGACGTCGAACCAGGCGGTGAGCCGCGCCTCGAGTTCGCGGTCGAGGGTGGCGAGCTCGGGGTCGTGTTCGAGAAAGCCGAGCAGGTCGGCGCGCAGGTCGACGAGAAACTTCACCCCCTGCGGCAGGGCGTTGAACTGGGTGAGGATGCGCACGCGGGCCGAGCGCATCGCCGCCCGCAGTTCGGCCTCGGCATCCCATTGCGCCGGCGTGCCGATGGCGGCCTGCCAGGCCGCATGCGCGACGGCGACGCGGCTCGGCTCTGGGCCGAACTCGAGGGCGATCAGGCGCAGGAAATCGTGGCGGCCGCTCTCCGACAGTTGCAAATAGGTCTCGCCCAGGCGCGCGGCGCGGCTGCGCGCCGAGACCTCGCCGCCGAGGCCCTCGGCGCAGTCCCGCAGCTGCGCGAGCAGGCGCGTGCGTTCGCGCACGGGCAGCGCGTTCATGCCGACAGGCCTTGCATCAGCCGTTGCAATGCCGCCAACTGCGCCAGCAGGTGACCTTTCATGATCCGTTCCGCGCCTTCGCCGTCCCGCCGATGCAGGGCCTGCATCAAGGCGCGATGCTCGCCCAGCGATTCCTCGAGTCGTCCCTCCAGCCGCAGCGAGCGGTGGCGCGAGAGCTTCAACAGTTTGCGCAGGTCGCCGATCACGTGCTGCAGCCAGCGGTTGCCGGCGATGCCCTGCAGGGCATCGTGGAAGACGTAATTCACCTCGTAGTAGCGATCCACGTCGCCCGCGGCGGCATGGCGCTCGAGGCTGGCATGGAGCTGGTCGAGGCGCTTGAGGTCGGCGGCGGAGCCCTTGAGCGCGGCCTCGCGTGCCACCTCGCCTTCGAGCAGTGCCATGATCGGGAAGATTTCCTCGAGGTCGGCGGGGACGAGTTCGGCGACGTAGCAGCCGCGGCGCGGTCGAATTTCGACCAGACCTTCCGCCGAAAGCACCTTGAGCGCCTCGCGCAGCGGCGTGCGCGAAATGCCGAGGTCGCCGGCCAGCGCCGCCTCGTCCAGACGCTGGCCCGGCGCCAGCGTGCTGCCGGCAATGCGGCGGCGCAATTCCTCCACCGCCTGCTGGCTCAGCGAGGCGCGGTTGATGCTGACATGACGAGGTGCGGCAGCGGGTGGCATCGGGCGGCTAACTCTGCATACGGTATTTTGTATACAAGTTAGTCGCGCGCCGACGGGCGGTCAATCTGCGCTGCAGCAATCCTCAGGGCTTCAGATAGGCGTAGCGTTCCTGTGCCTGCAGCCGCGAGACCTCCGCCACGCCGGAGGGGACGATCTTCGCCTCGGGATGGACCGTCTTCGCGTCGATGTTGCGGCTTTTCAGCGTGAAGTTGCAGACGCGGAACTCGATCCCCTTGCCTGCCAGTTCCTCGACCACGGCGTCGTAGGGGCTGCCGTTCTTGTCCTTGGCGCCTTCGAGCAGGAAGTTGATGCCGCCGGCGTGGGTGACGACCACGATTTTTGCCGTCGGATCGGCGGTCAGGTGGTTGCGAATGTTGCGCAAGGCGTTGGATGCCTGCTCAAGGCTTTCGTTGACGTGGTAGACGACCTTGACCGCCTCGGCTGCGAAGCCGGCAGTGGAGGCAACGACAAGACAAGCGGCCAGGAGGCCCTGGCGAATAACCCTATTCATGTTGTTCTCTCCGTTGGCGGCGCGCGGGGTGCGCACCAGGTTAAGACGCCGGGGAGAGGCCTTCTATTCCAGGCAGCCCGCAGATGAGCTCGGCGAAACTGACGATGGCCGGGTAGTGGGCGGTGTCCTTTTCCGGCAGGCGGGTATCGGGCCGGCGCACGGCGCGCAGGTGGCGGATGCCGTAGGCCTGGGCCGAGTCGAGCACCGGCAGGCTGTCGTCGACCAGCAGCGTGCGCGCCGGGTCGAAGGGTTCGATCTCGCGCAGGCGCTGCCAGAAGGACACGTCCTCCTTGGCGACCCCCAGTTCGTGCGAGGTGACGATGGCGTCGAAATGCGGCTTGAGCCCGGTACGGGCCATCTTGAGCGTGACGCTCTTGTGGTGGGCATTGGTGGCGAGCACGATGCGGCGGCCGTTGGCGCGCACGGCGGCGAGGAAATCGACGACGCTGGGATGCACGGCGATGAGATGGGCGACTTCCTCCTTCAGCGCCATGATGTCCAGTTCCAGCTCGGTCTCCCAGAAATCGACCGAGTACCACTCGAGCGTGCCGGCGCGGGCATGGTAGCGGGCCATCAGTTCTTCACGGCCTGCCTCCCGGGAAAGTCCGCGCGCCTCCGCATAGCGCACGGGCACGTGCGCCTGCCAGAAGTGGTTGTCGAAATGCAGGTCGAGCAGCGTGCCGTCCATGTCGAGCAGCACGGTGTCGATCAGTGTCCAGTCGAGCACGGTGTCCATCATCAGGCTCCGGTAAAGCGCGGCGGCCGCTTGGCGAAGAAGGCGGCGAGGCCCTCATGGTAGTCGGCGCTTTCGAGAAAGGCGAAGTTCTCGCGCAGCTCGTCGGCGGTAAGCTCGCGCGCCGCTACGGTCAGCCGGCGCACCAACTGCTTGTGGGCACGTGCGGCCAGCGGCGCGCCGCCGCCGATACGCGGTCCCTCGATCGCGGCGACTGTCGCAATAGGGCCGTCGCGATCACAAAGGATGTCGGACGTCATGGCGCCCGATTATAGGAGAGCCCCTCGCCCGAAGGCGGGGGATGGGGGGAGCCTGAAACTCCAATTTAGTGGAGTTTTTTAATCCCCAACAGGTTCATTACGTACTTCTCGTAAACCGGCTCGGTGGTGCCCTTCTTCATCTTGCGCAGCAGGTACTTCTCGAAGGCGATCTTGGCCAGGTGCACCCACTTGCCCTGCGAGAACCAGTTCACGTTGCGCGGTGGGATCTGCGGCAGGGCGACGAAGGCGGCACCGTTGTCGCCGAAATCGGCCAGGCAGACGGCATTCCACGTCGCCTTCTGGTCGGGCTCCTTGCCGTCGAGCACGTTGCGGATGTTGTGCACCGACGCGGTGACCATGGACTCGATCATGAAGCCGGTCTTGGGCGTGCCGGTCGGCACGGGGGTGGCTTCGACCGGTGGGATCGCGACGCAGACGCCGACCGAATAGATGTTCTGGAACTTCGGGTTGCGCTGGAACTGATCGGCGAGGATGAAGCCGCGCGGATTGGTCAGGCCCTCGATGCCGAAGACGGCGTCGATGCCCTTGAATGCCGGCAGCATCATCGAGTACTTGAAGTCGAGTACGTGTTCCTTCTTCACCGCACCGTCTTCGTTGTGCTCGGCGACGTACATCTTGCCTGCCTCGACCTTGGTGACCTTGGCGTTGCAGATCCACTTGATGTGGCGTTGGCGCATCACCGATTCGATCATGCCTTTGGAGTCGCCGACGCCACCGAGACCGAGGTGGCCGATGTAGGGCTCGGCGGTGACGAAGGTCATCGGCACCTTGCTGCGAATGCGGCGCTTGCGCAGGTCGGTGTCCATGATCATGGCGAACTCGTAGGCCGGGCCGTAGCAGGAAGCCCCCTGCACCGCGCCGACGACGATGTGCCCCGGGTCCTTGCAGAAGCCTTCCCAGGCATGGGCGGCATCGACGGCATGGTCGACGTGGCAGATCGAATGGGTGTTCCCGGTCGGGCCGAGACCCTCGACTTCATCGAACGCCAGCTTGGGGCCGGTGGCGATGATCAGGTAGTCGTAATCGACGCTGCTGCCATCCTCGAGTTCGATCTGGTTCTTGTCGGCGTGGAGCCTTTTCGCGCCCTTGGCGATGAACTTGATGCCCTTCTTCTCGAGATAGGTGCCGGCATCGATGGTGATGTCCTCCTTCGTGCGCCAGCCCACGGCCACCCACGGGTTGGAAGGCGTGAACTGGAAGAAGGAATGGTTGGAGACGACGCTGACGGTGTCTTGCGGCCGCGCCTTTTCCTTCATTTCGTAAGCGGCGGACATGCCGCCGACGCCGGCGCCGAGAATGACGATGTGAGCCATGCTGTATGTTCTCCTCTGTGGGAAAGGCCGGTCAGACCTTGAAGATGCGGTTCATCGCTTCGAGCCCGGACTGCACCATCTGATGCAGTTCTTCCGAGTCGTCTTCCTGCTCCAGCATCAGGGTGGTGTAGGCCGACAGCGCCTTGAGCGCGCAGGCGATCTTCGACACTTCGATGGCCGTGTCGATGTTCATTTGAATTCCTGGTTGCAGTTCCCAGGCAGGCTTTGCGGTCATGCGGGACTCCTCGACGGAATGCAAAAGGTCGTACATTGTGGTCGGGTAATGCTGCCGATGGCTTGATCTGGATCAGGTCTTGCGTTCGCGCAAGCGGGCCAGCGCGTCGCGGCCAGAGAGCAGGTGGTCGTGCATCAGGCGCGCGGCCGTGTCGGCATCGCGCTGCTGCAGCGCGGCGAGAATGGCGCGATGCTCGGCCAGCGACTGCCTGAGGCGACCGTCGAGGCGCAACGAATCGCGGCGCGTGAGCTTGAGCACCTTGCGTGCGTCGTCGATCATCTGCACCAGGAAACGGTTGCCGGCGATGCGCTGTACCGCGCTATGGAACGCCTGGTTGGCTTCGAAGAAGCGATCGGCGTCGTTGGCGGCGGCGTGTTTTTCAAGATCCCGGTGTATCGCCGCCAGTTCGGAAAAGTCGGCGCTGGCGCCACGCCTCGCCGCCTCCCAGGCGCAGCGTCCTTCGAGCAGCGCCATGACCGGGAAGATGTCGTCGAGGTCCTGCTCGGTCAGTTCCGCCACGTAGCAGCCGCGGCGCGGTTCCAGCCGCACCAGGCCCTCGCCGGCCAGCACCTTGAGTGCCTCGCGCAGCGGCGTGCGCGAAATGCCCAGTTCCGCGGCAATGGCCTGTTCGTCGAGCCAGGTGCCTGGCGCAAGTTCGTGGGCGAAGATGCGCGCGCGCAGCCGCTCGGCCACTTCCTCGTACAGGGCGTGGCGCGTGATGGGGACGCTGCTCGACTCTCTTGCGTTCATAATTATGGATAACGTATTATGGATGTCAGCCAGTTGTCAAGCATCCGCCGCACAATTCAGTGTTCCGGTGTCGCCGTCCTGATGCCCCGCCGCCTGTGGAGTGAGCCATGAGTCAAGATTCCAAGCCGCATTCCGCCTGTCCCGCCGCTTGTCCCGCCGCCTCGCTCGACGCCTGGGCCAAGTCCGCCGCCAAGTCCGCTCCCGGCGGCGACGCGAACAGGCTCGACTGGATCACGCCCGAAGGCCTGACGGTCAAGTCCCTCTACACCGCGGCCGACACCGCCGCACTGCCCTACGCCGACACCCTGCCGGGGTTCGAGCCCTTCCTGCGCGGGCCGCAGGCGACGATGTACGCGGCGCGGCCGTGGACCATCCGCCAGTACGCCGGTTTCTCCACCGCCGAGGAATCCAACGCCTTCTATCGCAAGGCGCTCGCCGCCGGCGCGCAGGGCGTATCGGTGGCGTTCGACCTCGCCACCCATCGCGGCTACGACTCCGACCATCCGCGCGTCGTCGGCGACGTCGGCAAGGCCGGCGTGGCCATCGACTCGGTCGAGGACATGAAGCTCCTCTTCGAGGCCATTCCGCTCGACCAGGTCTCGGTATCGATGACCATGAACGGCGCCGTGCTGCCGGTGCTGGCCGGCTACGTCGTCGCCGCCGAGGAGCAGGGCGTGGCGCAGGAGCAAGCTGTCCGGGACCATCCAGAACGACATCCTCAAGGAGTTCATGGTCCGCAACACCTACATCTACCCGCCCGAGCCGTCGATGCGCATCATCGCCGACATCATCGGCTACACGGCGGCGAACATGCCGAAGTTCAATTCGATCTCGATCTCCGGCTACCACATCCAGGAAGCCGGGGCGACGCAGGCGCTGGAGCTGGCCTTCACCCTGGCCGACGGCATGGAGTACGTGCGCACCGCGATGAAGACGGGGCTCGACGTCGATGCCTTCGCCGGGCGCCTCTCCTTCTTCTTCGGCATCGGCATGAACTTCTACCTCGAAGTCGCCAAGCTGCGCGCGGCGCGGCTGCTGTGGTGGCGCATCATGAAGGAGTTCGGCGCGAAGAGCCCGAAGTCGCTGATGCTGCGCACCCACTGCCAGACCTCGGGCTGGTCGCTGACCGAGCAGGACCCGTACAACAACGTCGTGCGCACCACCATCGAGGCCATGGCGGCGGTGTTCGGCGGCACGCAGAGCCTGCACACCAACGCCTTCGACGAGGCCATCGCGCTGCCCACCGAGTTCTCGGCGCGCATCGCCCGCAACACCCAGATCCTGATCCAGGAAGAGACCCACATCTGCAACGTCATCGACCCCTGGGCCGGCAGCTACATGATGGAGAAGCTGACCCAGGACATGGCCGACATGGCCTGGAACACCATCCAGGAAATCGAGAAGATGGGCGGCATGACCCACGCCGTCGAGTCGGGCTGGGCCAAGCTGCAGATCGAGAAATGCGCGGCCGAGAAGCAGGCGCGCATCGACTCCGGCCAGGACGTCATCGTCGGCGTGAACAAGTACCGCCTCAAGGACGAGGCCGCGGTGGATACCCTGAACATCGACAACCATGCCGTGCGCGAAGGACAGGTGGCGCGCCTCGGCCGGATCCGCGCCAGCCGCGATGCGGCGGCAGTCCGGCAGGCGCTCGATGCGCTCGCCGCCGCGGCCCGCGACGGCAGTGGTAACCTGCTCGAACTCGCCATCAAGGCCACCAGGCTGAGAGCGACGGTCGGCGAGATATCGGATGCGCTGGAGGCGGTCTGGGGCCGCCACCGCGCCACCCACCAGACCGTTTCCGGCGTCTATGGCGCCATGCTGGGACAGGACGAAAAAATGCGCGACGAGATCGCCGAATTGCGCAGCCAGATCGACAGCTTCGCCGCCGCCGAAGGCCGGCGGCCGCGCATCATGGTGGCCAAGCTCGGCCAGGACGGCCACGACCGCGGCGCCAAGGTCGTCGCCACGGCCTTCGCCGACCTCGGCTTCGACGTCGACATCGGCCCGCTGTTCCAGACGCCGGAAGAGGCCGCGCGCCAGGCCATCGAGAACGACGTCCACGCCATCGGCGTATCGACGCTGGCCGCCGGCCACAAGACGCTGGTGCCGCAGCTGGTCGAGGCGCTGAAGAAGGAGGGTGCCAATGACATCGTCGTCTTCGTCGGCGGGGTGATTCCGCCGCAGGATTACGATTTCCTGCGCCATCTGGGTGTGGCCGGCATCTTCGGTCCGGGCACGCCGATCCCGCAGGCCGCGCACGAAGTTCTGCGCGCGGTGCGCGCCGCCCACCTGCCGCATTCGGCCTAGCCGAACCATGCGAGGTCTGGATGCTTCCATCGTTTAGTCCAGGACTGGCCGCAGCTTTGCTGATGGCTGTCGCTACGGTTACGCCGGCGGTGAAGCATCGGGATTACATGCGCAGGTGCTGCCCTTGCCCGTGGTGAATGGCAATCTGTCGCTGGAAGCTGCCCTCGCCGGTCGCTCCTCAGTGCGGAAATTCAGCGGATCGGCCATTTCCCTTGCCGATGCCGGACAGCTGCTCTGGGCGGCACAGGGGATAAGCCACGACGGCCACAAACGTACGGCCCCTTCGGCCGGTGCGCTCTATCCCCTCGAGATCTACCTGATTGCCGCGAATGTCGAAGGACTCGCGCCGGGTGCCTATCGATACAACGCCAAAGCGCGCAGCCTGGAACTCGTCAAGCCGGGAAACCAGTTGGCGGAAGTTGCGAATGTGGCTCGGGGGCAGGATCCCGTCCGTGCCGCCGCGGCCGTCCTGCTGCTGACGGCGATCCCGGAGCGCTCTGCAGCCAAGTACGGCGAGCGCGCGCTGCGCTATGCCTATATCGAGGCCGGCCACGCTGCCCAGAATGCTTTGCTGCAAGCGGTCGCGAGGGGCCTGGGCGCGGTTCCGGTCGGCGCGTTCGACGATGCCGCACTCTCCCGGCTTTTCGCCTTGCCCGGGCGCGAGCTGCCGGTCTATCTGATCGCCGTCGGCAGGCCGGCACCCTGATGCAATGAACCCTCGAGCACTTCCGCCCACCGACAGCAGCACAGCCAGCCTGGCAGCAGGCGTGTTGAATGGCGAGCGCCGCGCGCTGGCCAAGGCCATCACCCTGCATCGAATCAACGCGGCCTGACGACCAGTCGCGGGCGCAGACTCTGCTGGCCGCTCTGCTGCCGCGTACGGGGCGAGCCATCCGCGTCGGCATATCGGGCGTGCCGGGTGTCGGCAAGTCCACCTTCATCGAGGCGCTGGGCCTGTTCCTGATCGGAGCAGGGCAAGCGCGTCGCGGTGCTGGCGGTCGATCCGTCTTCCACGATCAGCGGCGGCTCCATCCTCGGCGACAAGACGCGGATGGAGCGGCTGTCGCAA
Source organism: uncultured beta proteobacterium (assembly GCA_963709555.1). Classification (GTDB taxonomy): domain Bacteria; phylum Pseudomonadota; class Gammaproteobacteria; order Burkholderiales; family Rhodocyclaceae; genus Sulfurisoma. The sequence goes on from CAVPWR010000005.1 coordinate 99,722, forward strand.
CGGGAGGAGGCGTTCATCCGCCCCAGCCCCTCGTCGGGCTCCCTCGGCGGCGTGGCCGAGAAGACGCGCGAGGCGCTGCTGCTGTGCGAGGCCGCCGGCTTCGAGGTGGTGATCGTCGAGACCGTCGGCGTCGGCCAGAGCGAGACCGCGGTGGCCGGCATGACCGACGTCTTCGTCCTGCTGCAGCTGCCCAATGCCGGCGACGACCTGCAGGCGATCAAGAAGGGCATCGTCGAACTCGCCGACCTCGTGGTCTTCAACAAGGCCGACATCGATCCGCTGGCCGCCGAGATGGCCGCGGCGCAGATGCGCGCCGCCCTGACCATGCTGCGACCGGCGTCGGAGCACTGGCAGCCGCCGGTGCTGAAGGCCAGCGCCGGGCGTGGCGAGGGCATCGCCGAGTTCTGGCAGAGCATCGAGGCCCATCGCGCCGCGCTCGCGGCGGCGGGCGAGCTCGAAGGCCGCCGCCGCCATCAGGCCCTGGCCTGGATGTGGCAGCTGATCGACTCGGGCCTGCGCGCACGCTTCCGTGACCACCCCGGTGTCCGCGCAGCGCTGCCGCAGCTGATGAATTCCGTCGAGGCCGGCACGGTGACCCCGGCCGGCGCCGCGCAGCAGCTGCTCGGCTGCCTGAGCCACGAATATGAAACACCGAACTACGAATAAGTTGGGAGCGACGACATGCACGAAATCATCCAGCAACTCGAAGACAAACGCGAACTAGCCCGCCTCGGCGGCGGTCAGAGGCGCATCGACGCCCAGCACAAGAAGGGCAAGCTGACGGCGCGCGAGCGCATCGAACTGCTGCTCGACGACGGCACCTTCGAAGAATGGGACATGTTCAAGGAGCATCGCTGCGTTCGACTTCGGCATGGCCGACAACAAGATCCCGTCGGACGGCGTGGTCACCGGCTACGGCACCATCAGCGGCCGCATGGTGTTCGTCTTCTCGCAGGACTTCACGGTTTTCGGCGGCGCCCTGTCCGAGGCCCACGCCGAGAAGATCTGCAAGATCATGGACAAGGCGCTGCAGGTCGGTGCGCCGGTGATCGGCCTCAACGACTCGGGCGGCGCGCGCATCCAGGAAGGCGTCGCGGCGCTCGGCGGCTATGCCGAGGTGTTCCAGCGCAACGTCATGGCATCGGGCGTGATCCCGCAAATCTCCCTGATCATGGGACCCTGCGCCGGCGGCGCGGTCTATTCGCCGGCGATGACCGACTTCATCTTCATGGTCAAGGACACCTCCTACATGTTCGTCACCGGCCCCGAGGTGGTGAAGACCGTCACCCACGAGGAGGTGACGGCCGAGGAACTCGGCGGTGCGCTGACCCATACGACCAAGAGCGGCGTCGCCGACCTCGCCTTCGACGATGACGTCGAGGCCCTGATCATGCTGCGCCGCTTCTTCAACTACCTGCCGCTCAGCAACAAGGAGAAGGCGCCGATCCGGCCGACGTCGGACCCGGCCGAGCGGCTCGACCACTCGCTCGACACCCTGGTTCCTGACAACGCCAACAAGCCCTACGACATCAAGGAACTCATCATCAAGACGGTCGACGATGCCGACTTCTTCGAGCTGCAGCCCGACCACGCGAAAAACATCGTGATCGGCTTCGGCCGCATGGAAGGGCAGACGGTCGGCATCGTCGCCAACCAGCCGATGGTGCTGGCCGGCTGCCTCGACATCAAGTCGTCGATCAAGGCGGCGCGCTTCGTCCGCTTCTGCGACGCCTTCAACATTCCCATCATCACTTTCGTCGACGTGCCGGGCTTCATGCCCGGCACCGCGCAGGAATACGCCGGCATCATCAAGCACGGCGCCAAGCTGCTCTACGCCTACGCCGAGTGCACCGTGCCCAAGGTGACGCTGATCACGCGCAAGGCCTACGGTGGCGCCTACGACGTGATGGCCTCGAAGCACCTGCGCGGCGACGTGAACTTCGCCTGGCCTTCCGCCGAGATCGCGGTGATGGGACCGAAAGGCGCGGTGGAGATCATCTTCCGCGAGGAAAAGGGCGACACGGAAAAGGTCGCGGCGCGCGAGGCCGAATACAAGGCCAAGTTCGCCAATCCCTTCGTCGCCGGCGCGCGCGGTTTCATCGACGACGTGATCCAGCCGCACGAAACGAGGAAGCGGATCTGCCGCTCGCTGGTCATGCTCAGGAATAAATCGATTACCAATCCGTGGCGCAAGCACGGCAACATCCCGCTTTGAGCGCCGGGGAGACACAGACCATGTTCAAGAAGATATTGATTGCCAACCGCGGCGAGATTGCATGCCGGGTGATGAAGACCGCGAAGAAGATGGGCATCGCAGACCGTCGCTGTCTATTCCGAGGCCGACAAGGACGCCCGCCATGTCGAGATGGCCGACGAGGCCGTCTGCATCGGCCCGCCGCCGTCGAAGGAAAGCTACCTGGTGATGGACAAGATCATCGCCGCCTGCAAAGAGACCGGCGCCGAGGCCGTGCACCCGGGCTACGGCTTCCTCTCCGAGAACGAAGAGTTCTCGCGCCGGCTGGAAGAGTCGGGCATCGTCTTCATCGGCCCAAAGCACTACTCGGTGGCCAAGATGGGCGACAAGATCGAGTCGAAGAAGCTGGCGATGGCGGCGAAGGTCAATACCATTCCCGGCTACAACGAGGCCATCGACTCGCCCGAGCAGGCGGTCGAGATCGCGAAAGGCATCGGCTACCCGGTGATGATCAAGGCCTCGGCGGGCGGCGGCGGCAAGGGCCTGCGCGTCGCCCACAACGACCGCGAGGCGCATGAAGGTTTCGCCTCCTGCAAGACCGAGGCCAAGAATGCCTTCGGCGACGACCGCGTCTTCATCGAGAAGTACGTCGAGGAGCCGCGCCACATCGAGATCCAGGTGCTCGGCGATGCCCATGGCCACTGCGTCTATCTGCACGAGCGCGAGTGCTCGATCCAGCGCCGCCACCAGAAGGTCATTGAAGAAGCGCCGAGTCCCTTCCTCGATCCCGCCACCCGCAAGGCCATGGGCGAGCAGGCCGTGGCGCTGGCGCGGGCCGTGGATTACCAGTCCGCCGGCACCGTCGAGTTCGTCGTCGGCAAGGACAAGAGCTTCTATTTCCTCGAGATGAACACGCGCCTGCAGGTCGAACATCCGGTGACCGAACTCATCACCGGCGTCGACCTCGTCGAACTGATGATCCGCGTCGCGGCCGGCGAGAAGCTGCCCTTCGCCCAGGCCGACCTCAAGCTCGACGGCTGGGCCATGGAATGCCGCATCAATGCCGAGGATCCGTTCCGCGGCTTCCTGCCCTCCACCGGCCGCCTGGTGAAATACGCGCCGCCGCCGGAGGTGAATGGCGTGCGCGTCGATACCGGCGTCTACGAGGGCGGCGAGATCTCGATGTACTACGATTCGATGATCGCCAAGCTGATCGTGCATGGCTCGACCCGCGACCAGGCCATCGCCAAAATGCGCGATGCGCTCAACGCCTTCGTGATTCGTGGCGTGGCCAGCAACATCGCCTTCCAGGCCGCGCTGATGCAGCATCCGCGCTTCGTCTCGGGCAACTTCAACACCGGCCTGATCGCCGAGGAGTATCCCAAGGGCTTCAATGCCGCCGACGTGCCGCACGACGATCCGGCCATGCTGATCGCGGTCGCCGTCGCCATGCATCGGCAGTATCTCGAGCGCCGGTCGACGATCAGCGGCCAGATGCCCGGCCACGAGTACAAACCCGGCGCCGACTTCGTCGTGCGGCTCGAGGATGGCAGCGACCATAAAGTGCGCGTGCTCGAATCCGCGGGAGGCTGGAACGTCACCTTCGCCGGCGACCTCTACGAGGTGCGCAGCGAGTGGCAATTCGGCCAGGTGCTTTACCAGGGCACCATCAACAACGAGCCCTTCTGCATGCAGGTCGAGCGCCGCGGCCTCAAGTACCGGCTGTTCCACTGGGGCACCCAGGCCGACATCATGGTGCTGACGGCCCGTGCGGCCGAGCTGCAGTCGCTGATGCCGAAGAAGACGCCGCCCGACATGAGCAAGTTCCTGCTCTCGCCGATGCCGGGACTGCTGACCCACATCGCGGTGCAGCCGAACCAGGAGGTCAAGGCCGGCGAGATCCTGGCCAAGATCGAGGCCATGAAGATGGAGAACGTGCTCAAGGCCGAGCGCGACTGCGTGGTGGAGAAACTGCTGGCGAATCCGGGCGAGAGTCTCGCGGTGGATCAGGCCATCATCGCCTTCAAGTAGCAAGCCGTCGCCAACGCGCCCCGCAGGAAGTTGACCGAAGGAAGTGCAGAGCACCCTTGGGGTGCCGCCAGAAAAAGTCGGCGGTGGCGGCACGGTGAAGGGTCACTGCGGCGGCCGGTCGAGATCCTGGTCGAGATGGGAAAGCGGATCTTCCTGCGGTTCCAGGTGGGTCGTCACATGGGCGTAGGGCACGGCGCCACGGATATCGGCCTCGATGCGTTCCGACCAGTCGTGGCCTTGCTGCACCGTCCACTGCCCTGGCACCAGAACGTGCAGGGTCACGAAGGCGCGGCTGCCCGCCTGGCGGGTGCGCAGCGCATGGAAGTCCAGTCCCTGCTGGCGATAGCCGTCGAGCACCGTTTCGATCTGCCCGAGTTCCGGCGCCGCCAGCGACACATCCATCAGGCCGGCGGCCGAGCGGTGCATCAGCTGCCAGCCGGTCCAGACGATGTTGGCCGCCACCAGCAGGGCGATGGCCGGGTCGAGCCACAGCCATCCCGTCAGCCACACCAGGCCGACGCCGACGATGACGCCGGCGGACGTCCACACATCCGTGAGCAGGTGATGGGCGTCGGCCTCCAGCGTGATGGAGCGGTGCTGGCGCCCCACGCGCAGCAAGATGCGGGCGGTGACCAGGTTGATGATCGATGCCACCACCGACACCGCCAGGCCGATGCCGATGGCCTCGATCGCCTGCGGATGGAGCAGGCGATCGACGGCGGCATAGCCGATGCTCAACGCGGCGAGCAGGATCAGGAAACCCTCGAACGCGCTGGAGAAATATTCCGCCTTGCCATGGCCGTGGGCGTGGTCGTCGTCCGCGGGAAGCGCCGCCAGCGTCAGCATCCACAGGGCCATGACGGCCCCCGCGAGGTTCACGAACGATTCGATGGCATCGGACAATAGCCCGACCGAACCGGTCAGCCACCAGGCGATGCCCTTGAGCAGGATGGTGGATAGCGCCGCCGCGATGGACAGCCAGGCGTAACGTTTCAGGGATGTGGGCTGCATCGGCTCTAAGGTTTGGTTGGCAAAAATAGGGGCGGCAGGATCAATCGTCGTGCTTCCTGCGATCCCGCTTTCCCTCCTGCTTGCCCCGGCTCTCGCCGTTTCGACCCTTGATGTCATGTTCGTTGGCGTTGCGGTGACACTCGACGCAATTGTCGAAATCGCGGATGCCTTCCTCGATATGCTTGCGGCGAATGTTTGCCGGAGTATGTTCATGGCAGCCGTAGCAGGTGTAGCGTTTGTAGTCGTTGCCTAGATGGCAGGTCACGCAGCGGGCATTGTGGTCGCGGTCGAGTTCGAAGTACTTGTTGTGATCGAATGTCGCCGGCGTCCATTTTTCCTGCGTGTGGCACTGGCTGCAGTTGCCCGTAATCTGCTGGTGCAGCGAATCGCCGGGCGACTTGTGGCAGTCCTGGCACTGCTCGCGCGTGGCCTTTTGCAGCAAGGCATGGTTGAAGTGTCCCAGGGGGCGGAAGCGCTTCACCCCTGCATGATCGCTATGGCAGGCCACGCAGTCCTGGCTGACGAGTTTCTGGTGGAAGGGCGTTGAGGTCAGCGGCTTCGCGATCGGCAGGCCTGCCGTGGTCAGGCGGCCGATATCGGCCGGCTTGTGGCAGGTGACGCAGCGTTCGGAGGCGACCCCGGCGAGCGGCGCGTGGCAGGCGAAGCAGTCGGCCTCCAGTTGCGTGTGGCCGGGAATCAGCTTGCCCGGCCCGACCATCAGGTGCGGATAGACGAAGGCCAGAACGGCGAGCACGAGCAGGTTGATGGCCAGCAGGATCTTGACGACCGGCTTCATATCCAGCCCCAGAACAGGAAGATGCTGACGATGTGGCCGAGCGACAGCGCCGCGAAGACGATGAAGATCGGGATATGCACCTTGCGCCACTGGTTCATGGCATCGAGCGTCACCGCATCCCAGAACACGGCCTGCTCGACTTCCGGTTTCGAAAGGCCGCGCAACTGGAAGTGCTCGCGCTGGCCCAGCACATGCTCGCGCGATCGACCGAGGAGCAGCTTGCCCACCATGCCGCTGATCACATTCACCCCCATCGCCACCGTTGCCAGCCAGGGCAGGATGGCGTTGAAGTGGATGCCGGCATGGAGCAGCACCATCAGCGAGCCGAGCCAGGTGCCGAACTCATGCAGGGTCAGCAGGGTTTTCGGATTTCCGGCCGTGATGTATTTGCGCTTGCGCAGCGAATAGACGAGCGAGCCGATGATCAGTATCGTGCCGGGAATGCCGAGGTAGCGGCCCACCCAGACGAGGTTCAGCCGATGCAGCAGGTAGTCGCCGGCCAGCGTCGCCGCCGCCAGAAGACCGAGCAGGAAAGTGAAGGGCAGGATATGCCGGCGCCAGAGCGAGGTCGTCATTTATGCCTCCAGGGTGACGCTGGTCTTGGGCGCGCAGACGCAGAGCAGGCAGGTGCCCGGCTCCGGGTCGTAGTCCGGCGACTGGCGGTAGGCCACCTCGCCGGCCCGGATCGTCGTCTGGCAGGTGCCGCAACCGCCGGCCCGGCAGCCGGAATCGACGGAAATCCCATTCGCCTCGGCGAATTCAAGCAGGCTGCCGGCGGAAGGCTGCCATGCGAGCTGCTTGCCGGACCGGGCGAAGGTGACGACGATGTCGGCGTCTGTAGTCGCAGCCGGCGGGGCGACCGCCGCCGCCGAACGGCGCTTGATCGATGCCGGGCCGAAAGCCTCGAAGTGGATGCGCGCATCCGGCACGCCCCAATCCTCCAGCGCCGAAACCAGGCTCGCCATCATCGGCGTCGGGCCGCAGATGTAGAAGTGATAGGGTTTGAGCGGCAATTGCGCCCGCAACAGGCCGACATCGACGCGGCCATGGTGCTGATAGTCGCGTTCCAGCCGATCGTCTGGCAGCGGATCGCTGAAACACAGCCGCAGATGGAAGTTCGGATGTGCCGCGGCCAGGGCGTCGAGGTGCGATTTCATCACCATCTCGCGGCCATGGCGGACGCCGTAGAACAGCCAGACTTCGCGCCCGGGCTGTTCGGCCAGGCACCAGTTCAGCATGCTCAGCATCGGCGTGATGCCGATGCCGCCGCCGATCAGCACCACCGGGGCATCGCTGCGGTCGATATGGAAATGTCCGGCAGGCGCCCGTACCTGCAAGAGGCTGCCCGCTGCCACGTGGTCGTGGAAGAAATTGGACGAGCGGCCCGGCGGAACGTCGCAGCCTGTTGGCGGCGGCACCCGCTTGATCGATACGCGGTAGCCAGTGGCGCGCGGCGCATCCGAAAGCGAATAGCAGCGGATGATCTGTTCGGTGCCACCGGTTGCCGCCGTTACGTCGAGGCGAAAAGTCAGAAACTGCCCGGGGAGGAAGGGCGGCAGCGGCTTTCCATCTTCCGGCACGAGATAAAACGAGCAGACCGACTGCGCGGCATCCTCGATCACCTTGCGCTCGACCCGGAACGGGCGGTAGCCAAGCCAGGCGGCAACGGCCGCTTCCTCGACAACCGCCGGAATGTCGTTCGCTACCGGCAGATTCGACCCGGCTGCGCGATTGCGCAAGGACTGATAACCCTGCCAGTGGCGCCAGAAGCCGATGCCGAGGTAGATCGCCACCTGCAAGGCGATTCCCAACACGATCCAGAGCAGCAGGGAGAGCGAGGTCATGTCTTTATCGCATCGAATACGATCAGGTGGCGTGATACGGAGTGCTTGCGGTGGTGCGTACTTCGCCAGGATGCCCGCCGGTCACTTGCGGGATCACCATGAACGCTGTCGTCATCACGACGAAGAGGGCCGCAAGAACAACCAGCAGCATCGTTGCGAGGAACGGGGGCGGGGAGCGGGTCATTTCGATTGCCTCTTTGAGGTGGGTACAGGGCTAACTATGCCACTCCATGCTTAAGGAACAATTAACAGGGCTTCCTGCATTATCGGGGTGTCGTTACGCCCGCAATTGGAATTCTGAACTTTCGCAAGGGCGCCCGGCTGTTGGAGGCGTACTGACCTGGATACCGTCCCGCCATTGCCGACTTTTCGGGGTTATATCCAGAACTCCAGCCGCAAGCCGAGGATGTCGGCGTCCTTCGCCGTTCTGTCGCCGCCCGGATGCTGGATGCGCTGCCACAGCGGCTGGACGTAGAACTTGCGGCTGATCTGGGCGCGGTAGGTCACTTCGACGGCGTCTTCGGAATTCACCGTCTCCATGCCGGCCAGCGCCTGTGCGTCGCGCCAGGCGCTGCCGTAGCGACCGCGCGTGAAGGCGATGCCCAGGTGGTCGTCCTCGCGGTTGGCCGCCAGGCCGCGGATGGTGACGCCGAGATTGAACGCGTCGCGGAACGGACTCGATCGCCCGTCGGTCATGCTGTAGCGGCCGAAAACCGTGAGCCGCCGCACCGGATTGCCTTCGAGGCGGAACAGCGTGCGCTCGGCCAGCAGGTAGGCGCCCCAGCTCGGGCGCCGCAGCGGATTGCCGGCGTCATCGACGGCGAACAGGTCGTCGGCCTTCGCCGTATAGCGCCAGGCCCCGGCGGCATATTTGGCGAAGGTGTCGAAACGCTCGTGGGTCACCATGGCCGGCGACTGCGGCACGGCGGCGGGCTGGGTCGGCTCGAAGGCGTGGCCGCGCTCCGCCGGCATCCAGCCGAACTCGGCGATGGCGAAGCTGCCGTCGCCCTTGTTGAACTGCACATGCGTGCCGCGGGGATTGTCGGGATCGCCCGGGATGCCGTCGAGCACGGCGCCCTGGGCGTAGCGCGTCTGGTCGTCGGACACCCACTTGGCGCGCACGCCGAAACTCGAAGTGTTGTAGATCGATGGGCCGCGCGTCAGCGCCAGTTCGGCCGATGCACCGTAGATGGGCTGCACGAAAATGCCGGCCGAATCGACCACCGAGAACTCCGAGTCGATCGGGTAGAGGCCGGCGAGCAGCGAGAAGCGGCCGTCGTTGAAATTTTTCTGCAGCCAGCCGTGGAACACCTTCACGGTGTTATCCGGCACCTCGATGTTGGAGACGCCGAGCCAGCTGCCGACATGGCGCGCGTTGAACTTGCCGCCCTGCTGGCCGACGATCTGGAGGAATGCCGTGGTTTCGCTCCAGCCGGCGACTTTGTCGAGATCCAGCCTGAACTTCGAGTCGAGGTTGCCCACGACCTCGTCGCCGCGCTGGATGCCGCCGCGGCCGTTGCTGAGCGCATCGAGTTTCCAGATGAATTCCGTCGCGAGCCCGGCCCGGTGCAGCCGCGTGCGCAGGCCGCCCCAGTCGCCGCTGACGGTGTCGGCGGCGTAGTCGGTGATCGACTCTTCCGCCTTTGCGGCTTCCGCGGCCTTTTCCGCCTCTGGCGCGGTCGCGGCGGGCTGCTGCGCGCATGTGGCCGCGCTGACCAGCAGGGCGGCAGCGGCAATCCAGGCTCGCATCACGCCGGGAAGCTCAGGCCGTCAGCACCGGGTAATCGGTGTAGCCCTTGGGCCCGCCGGCGTAGAAGGTGTCGGCATCCCAGGTCGCGAGTTCCCTGCCGTCGCGCAGGCGCGCGACGAGATCGGGATTGGCGATGTAGGGCTTGCCGATGGCGACGAGGTCGGCGTGGCCCGTGGCCAGGATGGCCTCGCTCTTGTCACGCTCGAAGCCGCCGCAGGCGATGATGGCGCCCTTGTAGGCTGCGCGCAGCGCCGCCATCAGCGGGTGCGCAGTATCGTGGATCCAGGTCATGCTCTGGTCGTAGATGTGGAGGAAGCCGATGCCGCGGCGCTCGAGTTCGGCGGCGAGCCAGGGGTAGGTCACCAGCGGTTCGGGATCCGGCGCCATGTCGTTGAAGTCGCCGTAGGGCGACTGGCGCACGGCGATGCGCCGTGGCTCGTAGACGAGCGCGACGACGTCGACGATTTCCAGCAGCAGGCGGTAGCGATTTTCCAGCGAGCCGCCGTAATGGTCCGTGCGGTCGTTGATGAGCGGGCAGCGGAACTGGTCCATCAGGTAACCGTTGGCGCCATGGATCTCGACGCCGTCGAAGCCCGCCAGCTTGGCCATGTGGGCGGCATGGGCGAACTGCTGCACCACGTCCTTGACCTCCGCGGTCGAGAGTGCGGCAGGTGCTTCGCTGTCGGTAAGCAGAGGCTGGCCGTCGAGGATGACGAAGGTCTTGCTGGTCGCCGCCACCTTGTTCGAGGCGCCGGCCGGCGGGCTGCCGTCGGCATGCAGCGCCGAGTGGCTGATGCGGCCGCAGTGCCAGAGCTGGGCGAAGATCTGGCCGCCCGCGGCGTGCACCGCGTCGGTCACCTTCTTCCAGCCGGCGGCCTGCTCTTCGTTCCACAGTGCCGGCGTGCCGAGGTAGCCGCGGGCGCGGTCGGACACCGGCACGCCTTCGGACAGGATCATGCCGGCCGTGGCGCGCTGGCGGTAGTACTCGACCATCAGCGCGTTGGGGATGGCGTCGCGATGGTCGGCGCGGCAACGGGTCATCGGTGCCATGACGATGCGGTTGGCGAAGGTGACGGCACCGTTGGTGAATTTGTCGAACAGCATGGTCAGGCTCCCAGTTGATTGAATGCGGCGATGACTTCGGGCGGTGCCTGCACCAGTTCGATCAGCACACCCTCGCCGCCGATCGGAAATTCGTCGCTGGCCTTCGGATGCAAAAAACAGATGTCGTAGCCGGCCGCGCCCTTGCGGATGCCGCCGGGGGCGAAGCGCACGCCCTGCGCGGTGAGCCACTCCACGGCTTTCGGCAGGTCGTCGATCCACAGGCCGACGTGGTTGAGCGGCGTCGCATGCACCGCCGGCTTCTTCTCGGGGTCGAGCGGCTGCATCAGGTCGACCTCGACCTTGAACGGTCCCGCGCCCATGGCGCAGATGTCCTCGTCGACGTTCTCGCGCTCGGAGACGAAGTTGCCGGTCACGGCCAGGCCGAGCTTGTCGACCCACAGCGTCTTCAGGCGCTCCTTCGAGGGTCCGCCGATGGCGATCTGCTGGATGCCCAGCAGCTTGAACGGCCTGCTCATTGTTTTCTCCCTCTGGCGATCAGCCAAGCGCCGACGACGATCATTGGCAGCGACAGCCATTGTCCCATGCTTACCGTGTAGGACAGGCCGAAGACGCCGGCATCCGGCTCGCGGAAGTATTCCGCCACGAAGCGGAAAAAGCCGTAGCCGACCAGGAACAGCCCGGAAACCTGCCCGACGGGTCGTTGCCGGCGCGAGAACCACCAGAGCAGCACGAACAGCGCGAGGCCTTCCAGCCCCGCCTGGTAGAGCTGCGAGGGATGGCGCGGCGCCATGTCCACCTGCGGAAACACCATCGCCCAGGGCAGCGCCGGGTCGAGGCGATTCGGCCCCACAGTTCGCCGTTGATGAAGTTGCCGATACGCCCCGCCGCCCAGGCCCAGCGGCACCAGCGGCGCGATGAAGTCGGTCACTTCGAAGAACGTCCGGCCGCGCTTGCGTGCGAACAGCGCCATCGCCGCCAGCACGCCGAGGAAGCCGCCGTGGAAGCTCATGCCTCCCTTCCAGACGGCGAGGATCTCGAGCGGATGTGCCACGTAGTAGCCCGGCTCGTAGAACAGCACCTGGCCGAGGCGGCCGCCGACGATCACGCCGAGCACGCCGTAGAACAGCAGGTCGTCGAGATCCTGCGCCGTCATCGCGTGCCAGGGCTGCGCCCTCGCGCGCAGCCGGCCGAGCCAGAGGAAGGCGACGAAACCGGCGAGGTACATCAACCCGTACCAGCGCACGGCCAGCGGGCCGAGCGAGACGGCGACGGGGTCGAACTGGGGATGGATCAGCATGGTCGGGTGATTCTAACCGCCCGCAAAATCGAAGTTTCAGTGGAGGCTGACGCCGGCTTCATCGGCGTTAAGCGCAGCGGCCAAAACTAAAAAGTCGGCGCTGATGAAGCCACTGCGCTACAGGGCGGTCGAGCAAGAAACGCTCTGATAAAGCCCCTGCGCAGCACGGCGGTCGGGCAAATTTCGCTCTCTTCGCCGCGGCAGGTATCCTCGCCGTAGCGGATGGCGAGTACGGTGGAGCGCCGGCCACGGCAGGCCGGGCCGCCGCCTCATGCGCTCCCGCCCTGCGGGTTCCCTTGCGCCGGCGCGCCCGCCGGCCGGTCTCGAAACTCGCGGCTGCGCCACTCAGACATCGAGACCGGAAATCCCCGGCCGATCACGCCGCCGCCGCGGCGCTCCGCGAAATCGGCGGCAACCCGACCTACCATGTCCGGAGTCGGGCCCTTGGCAGGTATCGGCCACAACCGGCGGGTCATGGCGGTCATCCAATTTGAATAGACGGGGCAGCCTGGTCCCGCCGAATGTCCGGACTGCGGCGAGCACATTGACGCCCGCACGGTCCCGACCCGGGCAGTAGAGGACATTCGCGTCCAGGCTGGAAAACTGTCGAAACCGGACGCAGAATCTGCGCATCTTTCTTTGCGGAAACATGAAATGCCCATGACATTAAGCGGGGCATTATTTTTCCGCAGGGCACTGCTCGCAAGCAGGCTGCATCCATATAATTTCTATGGGCCGCGTCGAGTGGAACGCGAAAGCAAGGCAACTAAACCCGAATTCACACCATGAAAGGAAAAAGATGCTGGCAAATGTTCGTATCCACATATTGGCGGCGATTAGCGCCATGTTGCTTTTCGCGTCAGGTGGAACCTTCGGGCAGGCGCCTGCACGAGCGCCGGCGAATCCACCGTTCAAGTTCTCGGCGCCCATCGCCCCCGGTGTCGCCGTCCCGGACAAGATCGAAAGCTCCATCGGCACCCTGAATCTGAGCTACGGCTATCCCAAGGCCGACACCGTCACGAAAATCTACGACAACCTCGATCGTTCCCGCGCCCTGCAGGCTTACCTCATGGCAATCCCGATCGTGAACCAGGCCGGCATGCGCGACTCGCTCGGCAAGTTCGGGCCGGCCAACCAGACCGATGTCCTCTGGGAAGACCTCGTCGATGCACGCACGGTGGAACTCACCGCGAACGACAACACCATCTACAATTTCATCTGGCTGGACACGAAGAAGGGTCCGCTGGTCGTGGAGATCCCGCCCGAGGTCCTGGGTGCCGTGAACGATTTCTGGTATCGCTGGGTCGCCGACGTGGGCATCACCGGCGAGGACCGGGGTAAAGGCGGCAAGTACCTCTTTCTGCCACCCGGCTACACGGGTGAGGTCCCGGCCGGTTATGTGGTCGTGCGGCCGAGCACCTTTGGCAACTGGCTCTTCTTTCGCGCCTTCCTCGTCGACGGCTCGACGAAGCCCGGCGTCGAATCGGTCAAGAAGCACCTGAAAATCTATCAACTCTCGGAGGCCGCGAATCCTCCTGCGATGAAGTTCGTCAATGCCTCGGGGATCCCCTCGAATTTTGTCGCACCCGGCGACTATGCGTTCTGGGAAATCTTGAACAAGGTCATTCAGGAAGAGCCCGCGGGCGGCAGCGACCCGACGACGCTCGGCCTTTTTGCCTCGATCGGCATTGTCAAAGGGCAAGCCTTCGCACCTGACAAGCGGATGAAGAAAATCCTCGCCGACGCGGCCAACATAGGCGCGGTCACCGCGCGCACCATTGCCTTCAAGGTGCGCTCGAAAGACGCCTACTTCTTCCCGGACAGCACCAGCGCGTGGCGCCTGCCGTTCTTCGGCGGTTACAAGTTCGAGAGTGCGCCCGGCGTGACCAACATGGATGGCTATATCCAGTATTACTACTTCGCGACGGGCGTCACCCCCGCGATGGAAATGAAAATGGTCGGCAAGGGGTCGCAGTATCCTTGGGCCGTCCAGGACTCGAAGGGCAATCCCTTCGATGGCGGAAAGACCTACAAGATGCGCCTGCCGCCCAACGTGCCGGTGAAGGATTTCTGGTCGGTCATCGTGTATGACAACCAGACGCGCTCGATGGTCCAGACGGATCAGAAATCCCCGAGCGTGAGCAGCCAGAACAAGGCGCTGAAGACGAACCCGGACGGGTCGGTGGACGTCTATTTCGGTCCGCGTGCACCGAAAGGATTCGAAAACAACTGGGTGCAGACGCTTCCCGGCAAAGGATGGTTCATGATCCTGCGCCTCTACGGGCCGCTCGAACCGTGGTTCGACAAGACCTGGCGACCCGGGGATATCGTGCTGCAGCGCTAACCCGCCGGCGGCGCGCATCTGTGGCAGCTCTCAATGAGCGGTCCGACAACCGGTTGCAGCGGACGGGTCCAAGGACCCGTCCGCTCGACCGATGCGCAGAATGCAATTTCGCAATAGCCGGACTTGGCTGATCGGCCGCTTTGGAGAAGGATGACCGGCCGGATTGGGTGGCGGATTCAGTCATACCGTCAAGATTCATAATGGCGTTGGCATTGCTGGCGTCGTATGCGGCGTTGTTATAACGGAGCAGGCCGGGGGCGGGGCCGCCGCCTCATGCGCTCCCGCCCTGCGGGCCCCTTGCGCCGGCGCACCCGCCGGCCGGTCTCGAAACTCGCGGCTGCGCCGCTCAGACATCGAGACCGGAAATCCCCGCCGGGCACGCCGTCAATACGGCGGTCGCGAAATCGGCGGCGGCCCCGTCCCCGGCCTGCGGCCACCTTCGGCTAGAATTGTTCGTTCGTTCCCGGCCCCCGCGCCGCCCGCAGGAGACAAGCCCATGCCCGCCTACCGTTCCCGCACCTCCACCCACGGCCGCAACATGGCCGGTGCCCGCGCCCTGTGGCGCGCCACCGGCATGAAGGATGGCGACTTCGGCAAGCCCATCATCGCCGTGGTGAATTCCTTCACCCAGTTCGTGCCGGGCCACGTGCATCTGAAGGACATGGGGCAGCTGGTCGCGCGCGAGATCGAGGCGGCCGGCGGCGTGGCCAAGGAATTCAACACCATCGCGGTGGACGACGGCATCGCCATGGGCCACGGCGGCATGCTCTATTCGCTGCCCTCGCGCGAACTGATCGCCGACTCGGTCGAGTACATGGTCAACGCCCATTGCGCCGATGCCATGGTGTGCATTTCCAACTGCGACAAGATCACCCCGGGCATGCTGATGGCCAGCCTGCGCCTCAACATCCCGACCGTGTTCGTCTCGGGCGGGCCGATGGAGGCGGGCAAGGTGAAGTGGGGCGGCAAGATCATCCGCCGTCGATCTGGTCGATGCCATGGTCAAGGGCGCCGACAGCACGGTGACCGACGGGAATCGGATGCCTACGAGCGCTCGGCCTGCCCGACCTGCGGCTCCTGCTCCGGCATGTTCACCGCCAATTCGATGAACTGCCTGACCGAGGCGCTGGGCCTGTCGCTGCCCGGCAACGGCTCGGTGCTCGCCACCCACGCCGATCGCCGGATGCTTTTCCTCAAGGCCGGCCGGCTGATCGTCGAGTTGTGCCAGCGCTATTACGAGAAGGACGACGCCTCGGTCCTGCCGCGCAGCATCGCCAGCTTCGCGGCCTTCGAGAATGCGATGAGCCTCGACGTCGCCATGGGCGGCTCGACCAACACCGTGTTGCACCTGCTGGCCGCGGCGCATGAGGCGCAGCGTCGATTTCACCATGAAGGACATCGACCGCATTTCGCGCCGCGTGCCCTGCCTGTCGAAAGTGGCGCCGGCCAACGTCGGACGTGCATATGGAAGACGTGCATCGCGCCGGCGGCATCATGGCCATCCTCGGCGAGCTGGATCGTGCCGGGCTGCTGAATCGCGACTGCCCCACGGTGCTCTACCCGACCATGGGCGAGGCGCTGGACTGCTGCGACGTCAAGCGCAACAGCAACAAGAAAGTGCATGACTTCTACCGCGCCGCGCCGGGCGGCGTGCCGAGCCAGACCGCGTTCTCGCAGTCGCGCCGCTACCCGACGCTCGACCTCGACCGCGAGGGCGGCGTGATCCGCGACAAGGCCAACGCCTTCTCGCAGGATGGCGGCCTCGCCGTGCTGAGCGGCAACATCGCGCGCGAACGGCTGCATCGTCAAGACCGCGGGCGTCGATGACAGCATCCTGAAGTTTTCCGGCCCGGCGCGGGTGTTCGAAAGCCAGGAAGACGCCGTCACCGCCATCCTCGCCGACCGGATCAAGGCCGGCGACGTGGTGGTGATCCGCTACGAAGGCCCCAAGGGCGGCCCGGGCATGCAGGAAATGCTCTACCCGACCTCGTACCTCAAGACCAAGGGGCTGGGCAAGGCCTGCGCCCTGCTCACCGACGGCCGCTTCTCCGGCGGCACCTCGGGCCTGTCGATCGGCCACGCTCAGCCCGGAAGCGGCGATGGGCGGCGAGATCGCGCTGGTGGAAGAAGGCGACATCATCGAAATCGACATCCCCAGCCGTACGCATCAACCTCGCCGTGGAAAAGTCGGCGCTGGCGACACGGCGCGCGGCGATGGAGGCGAAGGGCGCGGGCGAACATGGGGCGTGGAAGCCGGTCAGCCGCCAGCGCGAAGTGTCGGCGGCGCTGCGCGCCTACGCCGCGATGACCACCTCGGCCGATACCGGCGCGGTGCGCGACATCAGCCAGCTAGAGCGATGAGTACCTTCCAGGATCTCTACACCGGCCGCCTCTGGTCCATCATGTCGTGGGACCAGCTCACCGCCTTCTGGGGCCGCATCGACCCGGCGGGCGGCTGGTACCTCTACGCCGTCGGCGAAGCGGTGCCGACCGAGCCCGCCACTGCCGAGGCGACGAGCAACTGCATCCATCACATCGACGAGCTGCTGCGGCGCGAGCACCACCACGACTATTGCGCCATCGTCTACGCCGACGACATCGAGAAGCCGAGCTTCATCAAGATCTACGATCCCAACAACCTCGGCGTCTCCTGCGGCTTCTCGACCAATCCTCCGCTGCCGGGCTGGATCATGTGCCAGGTGCCGCCCGAGGACTTGAAGCCGGTCCACCCGCTGCCCGAGGGACGCCGGCGCTGGTGGAACAAGCTGTTCAACTAATGTCCCCGTTGCGGGCAGGGTAAGCGGTCGACTAGATTGCCCGGAATTGATATTCCGAGCAGCCCATGTCAACCAATCGCCTCGCCGGGGAGACCTCTCCCTACCTCCTGCAGCACGCCGACAACCCCGTCGAATGGCATCCCTGGGGTGAGGAAGCGCTCACCCTGGCGCGCACACAGGACAAGCCGATCCTGCTCTCGATCGGCTATTCCGCCTGCCACTGGTGCCATGTCATGGCCCACGAGTCGTTCGAGGACGCCGCGGTGGCGGCGGTGATGAACCGCCGGTTCGTGAACATCAAGGTCGACCGGGAAGAGCGGCCCGACCTCGACCAGATCTACCAGACCGCGCACCAGATGCTGGTCGGCCGTCCCGGCGGCTGGCCGCTGACCCTGTTCCTCACCCCCGACGGTGCGCCGTTCTACGGCGGCACCTATTTTCCCAAGGTGTCGCGTTACGGCCTGCCCGGGTTCATGGATCTGTGCGAGCAGATCGCCGAAATATGGCAGACGCGGCGCAACGAGGTCGAGGCGCAGAACCGCGAACTGCTGGGCGCGCTGGCCGGCCAGGCGCCCAAGGCCAGGGCCGTCGCCGCGCTCGACCCCAGCCCCATCCTCGCCACCGCCAAAATGCTGCTCGGCAGCTTCGACCGCGACTTCGGCGGCTTCGGCGGTGCGCCCAAGTTTCCGCATCCGACCGACCTGGCCTTCCTGCTGCGACCGAAGGGAGTGCAAAGCCGAGGCGCGATGACCCGCTGGCACGCGAGGCCGCGCTGATCACCCTGACGCGCATGGCCGAGGGCGGCATCTACGACCAGCTCGGCGGCGGCTTCTGCCGCTACAGTACCGACGAGCGCTGGGAGATCCCGCACTTCGAGAAGATGCTCTACGACAACGGCCCGCTGCTCGGGCTGTATGCCGATGCCTGGGCGCTGACGTCCGATCCACTCTACCGCCGGATCGCCGAGCAGACCGTCGGCTGGCTGCTGCGCGAGATGACGTCGCCGGAGGGGGCGTTTTACTCGTCGCTCGACGCCGACTCGGAAGGCGAGGAGGGCAGGTTCTACGTCTGGGACCGCGCCGAAGTCGCCCGTCTGCTCCCGCCCGAAAAGTCGGCGCTGGCGGCACGGCGCTGGGGCCTCGACGGGCCGCCGAACTTCGAGAATCGCCACTGGCACCTGCGCGTCGTCGTCCCTATGGGCGGCACGGCGCCGGCACTGACGCCGGACGAAGCCGACCTGCTCGAAAGCGCCCGCGCCAAACTCTTCGCCGCGCGCGAAGCACGCGTCCGCCCCGGTCGCGACGACAAGGTGCTGACTTCGTGGAACGCGATGATGATCGAGGGACTGGCCCGTGCCGCCCGCGTCTGCGACCGCCCCGACTGGCTCGCGGCGGCGCAACGGGCGCTGGGCTTCATCCGCGGCACGCTGTGGCGGGATGGCCGCCTGCTGGCCACGGCCAAGGACGGCCGCGCCCATCTCAATGCCTACCTCGATGACTACGCCTACCTGCTGTCCGCCCTGCTCGAACTGCTGCAGGCGGCTTACCGCAGCGAGGACCTGGCGTTCGCCATCCAGATCGCCGATGCCCTGCTCGAGCACTTCGAGGATCGCGAAAACGGCGGCTTCTTCTTCACCTCGCACGACCACGAGACGCTGATCCAGCGGCCCAAGAGCGGCTTCGATTCGGCCATGCCCTCCGGCAACGGCGTCGCCGCGGTGGCGCTGCAGCGGCTCGGCCACCTGCTCGGCGAGGTGCGCTACCTCGAGGCGGCGCGGCGCACGCTGGAATGCTTCTGGCCGCAGATGAAGCGCCAGGCCGGGGGCTTTTCCACGCTGCTGGTCGGGCTGGAAGAAGCGCTCACTCCGCCCACGATCCTGATTCTGAGAGGGCCGGCGACCGAGGTCGGCGCTTGGCAACGGCGCCTGGCCGGCCGTGCCGGGGACATGCTGCTGCTGGCGTTGCCCAACGGCACGGCGGGTTTGCACCCTGCGCTGGCCAAGCCGGAAAGCTCTCATGTCAACGCCTGGGTCTGCCGCGGCGTTAATTGCCTCAAGCCGACGGCGGATTTCGACGAACTTCTGGGTCATTTGCAGCCGACCTGATTTCCGCTAGACTGCCGGCTCGGAATTTAGCCCTACACATCAAACCACTCGAGGAACAACATGAAACTGATCGCTGCCGCCCTGATTTCCGCCGCTGCTCTCGTCTCCGCCCCCGCCATGGCCAACCTGGACCTGGCCAAGAAGAGCAACTGCATGTCCTGCCACACCGTCGACAAGAAGCTGGTCGGCCCCGCCTACAAGGACGTCGCCGCCAAGTACGCCGGCAAGGCCGACGCCGTCAAGACGCTGTCCGCCAAGGTCAAGGCCGGCGGCAAGGGCAACTGGGGCGAGATCCCGATGCCGCCGAACGCCAACGTCAAGGACGCGGACATCGAGACCCTGGTCAAGTGGATCCTCGCCGGCGCCAAGTAATCAAGGCACCGCATCCGACAAAAAACCCGGCTCCGGCCGGGTTTTTTGTTGATTGACAGGCCGCCACGGCCTGCGCAGAATCGCAGCTCCCCAACACCCAGCCACTCTCGGAGACGTCCGCATGAACTTTCCCGTCAAAGCCGTTTCGCTGTCGCTGATCGCCGCCTTCGCCGTGATGGGCTGCAGCAAGGAAGCCCCGCCCCCGCCGGCCCCTGCAGCCCCCCCGCCACCGCCCCCGCCGCTGGTGGTCAAGCTCGGCCACGCCGCCCCGCTGACCGGACCGCAGGCGCACATCGGCAAGGACAACGAAAACGGCGCCCGCCTCGCGGTAGAGGACGCCAATGCCGCCAAGATCAAGTTCGGCGGCCGCGACGTGAAATTCGAACTGATGGGCGAGGACGACCAGGCCGATCCCAAGCAGGGCAACCTCGTGGCGCAGAAATTCGTCGATGCCAAGGTCAATGCCGTGATCGGCCACCTCAATTCCGGCACCACCATCCCGGCCTCCAAGGTTTATTCCGACAACGGCATCCCGCAGGTTTCGCCGTCGGCCACCAACCCGGCTTACACCGCCCAGGGCTTCAAGACCACCTTCCGCGTGATGGCCAACGACGAACAGCAGGGCAAGGTGCTCGGCGAGTATGCCGTCAAGAACCTCAAGGCCAAGACCGTCGCCATCATCGACGACAAGACCGCCTACGGCGAGGGCCTCGCCGGCGAGTTCAAGAAGTCGGCTGTCGCGGCCGGCGTCAAGGTTGTGGCCGAGGAGCACACCGACGACAAGGCCGTCGATTTCGCCGCCATTCTCACCAAGGTCAAGGGCAAGAAGCCCGACATGATCTTCTACGGCGGCATGGACCCGCAGGCCGCGCCGATGGCCATGCAGATGAAGAAGCTGGGCATCAAGGCCCGGCTGCTGATGGGCGACGGTGGCTGCACCTCCGAGTTCATCAAGAATGCAGGCGAGGCCGCCGAGGGCCACTACTGCTCGCTGCCGGGCATCCCCTACGAGAAGATGCCGGGCGGACCGAAGTTCATCGAGCGCTTCAAGGCCAAGTACGGCGAGATCCAGCTCTATGCTCCCTACGCCTACGACGCCGTGATGGTCGTGGTCGATGCGATCAAGCGCGCCCAGTCGGCCGAGTCCGCCAAGATCCTGGCCGAGTTGCCCAAGACCAACTTCAAGGGCGTGACCACCACCATCACCTTCGACGAGAAGGGCGACATCAAGGACGGCGCCATCAGCCTCTACGTCGCCAAGGGCGGCAAGTGGGAAGCGATGGACACCATCGGCGGTCCCCCGCCCGGGCCGGCTCCGGCCGAACCCCTGGCTGGCATGAGCGGAATGAGCGGCATGGGCGGCATGTCGGGCATGTCCGGTGCGCAAGGCATGGGCGGCATGAGCGGCATGGGCAGCATGCAGGGTATGTCCGGCATGGCGCCGGCCAAGCCTGCAGCCCCGGCGGCGGCGCCTGCTCCCGCTGCGGCTGCCCCGGCAGCACCTGCGGCACCCGCGGCACCCGCCAAGAAGTAAGGCAGCCCTTGTCCCGGGAATGCGGCGCCCTGCGGGGCGCCGTTTTCTTTTGGGGGGTGTCCGACGTTTGCCGGGTCTCGCCCCGGCGGGCGAGGTTCTTTCTTGCTGCGCGGCAGAGGGGAATCAGACACGCGTACCCGTCCGCCTGCCACTCTCACCGTGTCGCCAGCGCCACGCCGGTGCGGATCACAAGGCTTGCCCAGGGCCGTGCATCGGTTTCAGTGGCTCACAGGCTCAACGGCATTCGGAGTCCCAGGCCGCAGCTTCCCTGGCATCCACGGGTCGCGGATCCCGACAGGTCTTGTAGCGGGAATCCTGGCTGGTTCGCGGAGGCTCACCAGAGGATCTGGCGGGCTTCGGTTTGACCGCGACCGGTGCGCGCAGACCGGGAAACGTAGCCTGGGCGAACGCGCCGATTTGCCAGATCGCCAACACATTGGCCAGCGTCGCCACGATCACCGCAGCCGCAATCCCGGCGCCAACACGGCGCATAAGCCATTCAACCAGGCGCCCGAGTAGCGCAGCGACTGCCGCGCCGGCAAGGAAAAAAACGATCGCATAAAACAATCCGAACATCCAGTAGGCGGCTCCCCCGAAAGTATCGCCGTTTATGCTCACCCCGAGCAGGCGCTGCACAACCAGCCAAGCGCACCAAGCGCCGCCAAACAAAGGCCAGCACTTGCGCACCATGCGCCAGAGAACATCGGGTTTCATCGCTTTCCCTGCCCCGTCGCCAGCGCGTCAATGGCGGCGCGCGCACGCGCCAACTGGCGCGCGGCGGCCTCGGTGCGCTGTAGCTGGCAAGCGCCGAATTGCGTGCTCCAGCTCAGGCTGAGCGACTGGTTGAAGCCGCTGCTGAAAGTGAAGTTCTCCAGCGGCATGAGGCGCTGCTGGGTTGAGACTGCGAGCGGGATGATCTTGTCGACCCGCAGCGCCTGCTGCTGGTTGCGCCACTGCACGCGCGCACCCAACCAGTCGCCGGCGCCGCCGTCGACCAGCACCAACCCCCTGCCATCCGGCTCCAGTTTCACGTAGCAATAGCTGCCTCGTTCACCGCTCCCGGCCCATTCGCCGGAAAACAGTGCCGCGGACTGGTCGGGCAGTGGAGTCAACGCGCTGGCGCTCCCGAACGACGCAAAAATCAATACGAGTCGCGTGAAATGGCGCATGGTCGGCCCTTTGCTGAAGGAGTAGGCATTGATGAATAGGTAATCCAACGGGCCTTGGGAAAGTATGGCTGACGCCGGATGCGGCCGTCAATCGCCGCTGCCGGCTTCGACAGCGGCGGCCCACATTCTCCAATGTCGATGATCGAATGGCTGCGAATTAGAAGGCGGATCCAACCGGTGGATGGCGCCACGCCGGAGGTAGTTCCTTTGGGGGGATACGCCAACCTATAATCCCGCCGTGGATATCTTCCTGCAACAGATCGTCAACGGCCTCACGCTGGGCAGCATCTACGCTCTGGTAGCGCTGGGCTACACCATGGTGTACGGCATCCTCGGACTCATCAACTTCGCCCATGGCGAGGTGGTGATGATCGGGGCGCTGACCGCAGTGGCCGTGGCCAAGGCGCTGGCCGCCGCCGGACTGCCCGTCCCGCTGGTGTTGCTGCTGGCGCTGGCCGTCGCCGTGCTGGTGTGCATGGCGCTGGGCGCGACGATCGAGCGCGTCGCCTACCGGCCGCTGCGCAACGCGCCGCGGCTGGCGCCGCTGATCACCGCCATCGGCGTCTCCATCGTGCTGCAGCAGGTGGCGATGCTGGTGTGGGGCCGCAACTACCACGCCGTGCCGCAACTGCTGCCGGCCGGCTCGCACGAGATTCTCGGCGCGCAGATCACCGAGGTGCAGCTCATCATCATGGCCACGGCCGCCCTGACCATGCTCGGCCTGATGCAGCTGGTGAACCGGACGAAACTCGGCCGCGCCATGCGCGCCACTTCCGAAAGTCCGGCCATCGCGGCGCTGATGGGCGTCGACGCCAACCGCATCATCATGCTCACCTTCGTCATCGGCTCCGGCCTGGGCGCGCTGGCCGGCGTGATGGTCAGCGCCAACTACGGCATCGCCCACTATCACATGGGCTTCCTGCTCGGCCTCAAAGCCTTCACCGCGGCGGTGCTCGGCGGCATCGGCAACCTCGGCGGCGCCATGGTCGGCGGGCTGCTGCTGGGCGTGATCGAGGCGCTCGGCGCCGGCTACATCGGCGACCTCACCGGCGGCGTACTCGGCTCCAACTACCAGGACGTGTTCGCCTTCTTCGTGCTGATCGTGGTGCTGATTTTCCGGCCGTCCGGCTTGATGGGCGAGAAAGTGGCGGAAAGGGCATGAGCGACAAGCACCGCGCGTTCGCCGGCTTGGCGCTGATCGGGGTGGCGCTGGCGGTGCTGCCTCTGGTGGTCGGCAACACGCTGGGCAACGCCTGGGTGCGCGTGCTCGACTACGCCCTGCTCTACATCATCCTGGCGCTGGGGCTGAACATCGTGGTCGGTTTCGCCGGACTGCTCGATCTCGGCTACATCGCCTTCTATGCCGTCGGCGCCTATCTCTACGCCCTGCTGGCGTCGCCCCACTTCGGCCTGCACTGGCCGGCCTGGGCGATCCTGCCGCTGGGCGCGGTCGTTGCAGGGTTCTTCGGCGTGCTGCTGGGTGCGCCGACCTTGCGGCTGCGCGGCGACTACCTCGCCATCGTCACGCTCGGCTTCGGCGAGATCATCCGCATCTTCCTCAACAACCTCAACCAGCCACTCAACATCACCAACGGCCCCAAGGGCATTGCCGGCATCGACCCCATCAGCATCGCAGGCCATCCGTTGTCGAAGCCGCTGGAAGTATTCGGCGTCACCTTCTCCGGCGTGACGCTCTACTACTACCTGTTCGTGCTGCTTGCCATCGCCATCGTCTTTATCGGCATCCGCCTGCAGGATTCGCGCATCGGCCGTGCCTGGGTGGCCATCCGCGAGGACGAGATCGCCGCCAAGGCCTGCGGCATCGACACCCGCAATGTCAAGCTGCTGGCCTTCGCCATGGGAGCATCGTTCGGCGGCGTCGCCGGCGGGCTGTTCGCCAGTTTTCAGCAGTTCGTTTCGCCCGAAAGCTTCGGCCTGCTCGAGTCGATCATGGTGCTGTGCATGGTGGTGCTCGGCGGCATGGGCCACATTCCCGGGGTGATCCTCGGCGGCCTGCTGCTGACGCTGCTGCCCGAGGCCTTCCGTTACGGCGCGGGCCCCGTGCAGCAGGCGCTGTTCGGCAAGGTGCTACTCGATCCGGAGAGCCTGCGCATGCTGCTGTTCGGCATCGCGTTGATCCTGGTGATGCTCTACCGGCCGGCGGGACTGTGGCCCGAGGCACGCCATCGCCGGGAGCTCGCTGGCAAATGACAGCCTTGCTCGAAGCGAGGGGCGTGGCCAAGTCATTCGGGGGCGTCAAGGCGCTCGCGAATGTCTCGCTGACCATCCGCGCCGGCGAGATCTACGGCCTGATCGGTCCCAACGGCGCGGGCAAGACCACCTTCTTCAACGTCCTCACCGGCCTCTACCCGAGGGACGGCGGCGAGGTGTTGTTCGATGGGGCGCCGCTGCCGCTGGGCAGCCCGCATGAAGTCACCCGCGCCGGCATCGCCCGCACTTTCCAGAACATTCGTCTCTTCGCCAACATGACGGCGCTGGAGAACGTGATGGTCGGCCGCCATGCCCGGGCGAAAGTCGGCGTTGGCGGGGCGGTGATGCGGCATCGTCGCGCACGCGAGGAAGAGGCGGCGATCCGCAGCTCCGCTTCCGAACTGCTGCATTACGTCGGCATCGCCGATCATGCGCGCAAGCTTGCGCGCAACCTGCCCTACGGCGACCAGCGGCGGCTGGAGATAGCCCGCGCCCTGGCCACCGAACCGAAACTGCTGGCGCTCGACGAACCCGCCGCCGGCATGAACGCCACCGAGACCGCCGCACTCAAGACGTTGATCGAGGGCATCCGCGCCGACGGCGTGACGGTGCTGCTGATCGAGCACGACGTCAAGCTGGTGATGGGCCTGTGCGACCGCGTCGCCGTGCTCGACTACGGCGAGAAGATCGCCGAGGATGTGCCCGACGTGGTCAAGCGCGACCCGAAAGTGATCGAGGCCTATCTTGGCGGCGGCTGACTGAGAGCCGCCTTCGCTTCGAGCGCAGCGAGCGAGCTCGCGCTCCCCCCTTCCCGGCAGGGGGCCGGGGGGATGGTCGACCACTGCTCGCCGTAATGGACCTGCAGGTCCAGCTACGGCGGGATCAATGCCGTGAAGGGTGTTTCCTTCGCCGTCGAGGAAGGCGAGATGGTCTGCCTCATCGGCGCCAACGGGGCAGGCAAGACCTCGACGCTCAAGGCCCTCGCGCGCATGCTGCCGGCGCGCGGCGAGATCCATTACGGCGGCCGGCGCATCGATGCCGTGCCCGCGCACGCGCTGGTCGGCATGGGCCTGGCGCTGGTGCCCGAGGGTCGCGGCGTGTTCGCGCGGCTCTCCGTGGCCGAGAATCTGGCGATGGGCGCCTACCATCGCCACGACAATGACGCCATTGCCGCCGACCTCGACTACGTCCATGCCCTGCTGCCGCGCCTCGCGGAACGCGCCAGCCAGCTCGCCGGCACGCTCTCCGGCGGCGAGCAGCAGATGCTGGCCATCGGCCGCGCGCTGATGGGCCGGCCCCGGCTGCTGCTGCTCGACGAGCCGTCGATGGGGCTGGCGCCGCTGATGGTGCAGAAGGTGTTCGAGGTGATTCGCAGCATCGCGGCGCGGGGCGTGACCATCCTGCTGGTCGAGCAGAACGCCCGGCTGGCGCTCGACGTGTGCCACCGCGGCTATGTGATGGAGAGCGGAAAAATCACCCTGGCCGACAGCGCCGCCAATCTCGCCGACGACCCGCGCGTCCGCCACGCCTACCTCGGCGAGTGACACAGGCAGCGGCGCCAGGGTGAGCCCGGCTCACTCCTGCGCCGCGAGCAGCGACTGCAACAGCGAGCGCAGGCGCGCCGGCTTCAGCGGTTTGGCGAGCAGGGCGAAGCCGTGTCTTGCCGCCTCCTGCTGCAGCTTGTCGCCGAGATCGCCACTGACCAGCAGCACCGGGATGTCGCCGTAGCGGTGGCGCAGCGCAATCGCCGAAGTGATGCCGTTCTCCAGTCCGCGCAGCCGGTAGTCGCAGATCGCCACATCCGGTCGTTCCCCGGCGCGGTCGCATTCGGACATGGCCGCGGCGACCGAGGGCCCGACGAAGGTACGACAGCCCCACGAACTCACCAGGCCGGCGGTGCTTGCCAGCACCAGCGGATCGTCGTCGACGATCAGGACGGAGCCGGACAGGCTGCCGATACTTTCGCGAATGACGTCACCACTTTCCGCCAACTCGGCCGCTGCCTGATCTTGCGGCGCCAGCGGCAGGTCGAGCCAGAACACGCTGCCACGTCCCGGCATCGAGCGCAGCCGCAGCGATGCGCCGAGCAGGTGGGCCAGCCGCTGGCAGATCGACAGCCCGAGGCCGAGGCCCTTGCCGCGATCGCGCTCGGGATTGTCGAGTTGCACATATTCCTCGAAGATCGCCTGCTGTGCTTCGGCTGGAATGCCGATGCCGGTGTCCCGGACTTCGATGCGGGCCATGTCGCCGCGGCGGCGGCAGGCGAGCAGCACGCCGCCGCGCTGGGTGTAGCGCAGGGCATTGCTGAGCAGGTTGAGAAGTATGCGTTCGAGCAGCAAGGCATCGGTGTGCAGGTGCAGCGCGCCACCGCAGCGCAGGCGCAGCTGCAGACCCCTGCGCTGCGCCGTTTCCGCCAGGTCGAAGCGGAGGCGCGCGAGCAGATCGCCGAGATCGAATGTCAGGGGATTGGCCACCACCAGTCCGGCATCGATGCGCGAGATGTCGAGCAGGGTATCGAGCAGGTCCTGCAGCGCGGACACCGATGACTCGATGTAGCGGGCCACGCCGCGGGCCTCGTTGTCGAGCGGCATGCTCGACAGGCGCGAGGCGAACAGGCCCAGCGCATGCATGGGTTGGCGCAGGTCGTGACTGGCTGCGGCGAGGAAGCGCGACTTGGCGGCATTGGCGGCTTCGGCTTCCTCCTTGCGGCTGCGCAGCTCAGCCGTGGCAGTGCCGACCTGCTGCCGCAGGTCGCGCTGCGCCGTGGCGATGCGCTGCACCATCTGGGCGAAGTCACGCGTCAGCCGGGCGACTTCATCGCGGCCGGAGTCATCGGCAATGTTGACGTCGAGCTGCCCGGCGGCGATGCGGTCTGCCGCGTCGGACAGTCGCGCCAGTCGCCGGGTCATGGTGCGCACCACCAACCAGGCGACGATGCCGCCGAGGACGATGGCGAGCAGCGTGTAGCGGATGCCGCTGCGCGTGATTTGCTGCAGCTCGGCTTCCACCGGCAGCCCGGTGAGGATGACGCGGGTATGGCCGATGACGCGTCCGCCGGTGACGACCTCGGCCATGCTGTCGACCATGTCGTCGTGCCAGATCTGGCGGTTGCCCGGCTTGGCTTGCATCAGGCGGCGGCTGGGTTCGTCGTTCAGTACCATATTGAACAGGGTTTCGTCGCTGCTGGCGCGAACCCGGCCGTCGGCGTCGAGGATCAGCGCCAGCTGCAGGTTGGGCGTGGACGCCAGGCTGCCGACCAACTCGCCGAGGCCATTGACATCGTTGCTGAGCAGCCAGGAGGGCGCATTGACCGCCAGGGTCCTGGCCAGGCCCGCGCCCTGGCGCGCCAGCTGCTGCTGCATGAAGTCGTGCTGGCGACGGGTCATGTCCCAGACGACGATGCCCATCAGCAGCGCAAAGAGCAGCATCACGCCGGCGATGATGCGCCCGCGGATGCTGTAGAGCAGCGGGCCGAACCACGTGGCGGGAGAGGATTTCAAGATGCTGCCGCGCCGCTATTTGCCAGGCGACTTCATGTGCGGCGGCAGGCCGACCGCCTGATCGTAGCGTCGCAGGAACTCCTGCATCGGCTTGTAGGTGGCGTCGCTGGCCAGTTCGAAGTGCTGCTGGTCGAGGCGGAACTGGCTCTGGTCGAGTTCCCTGTCCTTGTCCATGCCGGCCAGGGTTTCGGCGACCTGCCGCGCCAGTGCCGGCGGCACGTCGCTGCGCGCGACGAAGCCGTTATGCGGCAGGCTTGCGGTGCGCCACAGCACCTTCATGTCCTTCGCCTTCTCCGGGTTGTCGCGCGACCAGGCGCGCCAGAAGCGTACCGTGCTGCCGCAGGCGGCGAAATCGCCGCTATGGGCATTGACGAGGGAGGAGAACTGCGAACCGACGTATCGGATCTGCACCGCCTTCTTCACGTCGAGTCCGTGGTCATGCAGGTAGAGCAGCGGCAGCATGGTGGCGGCGACGGCGCTGGCCGAGGGAAAGCACAGCGTCTTGCCGGCAAGATCTCTGGGCGCGGCGACGGCACGATCAGTGCGGGCGACGATCAGGCCGCGGAAATCCTCGTCGGGCGTCATCTTGGCGATGACGCGGTAGCCGTAGCCGAGGCTGCTGACGGTCTGCGCCGGATTGGGCAGCGCAAAATGGAAACGCCGTGCCGCCAGCTTGGCCTCGAAATCGGGGTAGTCGCGCGAGGCCTCGACCTGGAAGCGGGCGCCCGGAATCCTGCGTTCGAGGTAGCGCAGCAGCGGATCGTAGGCCTCGAACAGGTCCTGCGGGTTGGTATAAGGGATGGATGCCGACGACGAAAACCTCCTGCGCCGGAACGCTACCGCTCGGCTTGTAGCCTTGGGCGGCAGCCTCTGTCGCGAACAGGGTCAGCAGGGCAAGCAACAGGGAAGTGAGCGCGTTCATCGCGGCCATGGCGGACTCGGGCAATAGATGGCGGAGCGTGCCGGTTAATTATTGCACCCCGCCGGAACGCCATCAATGCCCGTCGTGTGCGCTGCCCCCCACGGCGGCGATGAGGTCGTGCAGATGGCCCAGCAGCTCGTCGCGGCCCGCCAGCAGGTCAGGCAGCAGCGCGCGGGCCTGGTCGTGATTGCTCATGCCGCAATGCTCGACCACCTCGCGGCCGATGGCATGGACGCGCTCGTGCACGGCATCGATCGCGCGGAACTCGGCCAGGCCGCCATACCGCTGCAGGCCTTCTCCATGCAGCCACTGGCCGAAGCGGCAGACCTTGGTGTCGAGGGGCGCCTGGTGGTTCGGTGGCGGCGCCTTGTCTTCAGCGGCGCATTGCGCCAATGCGTCGATCCAGCGCCGGTGTTCGACCTCGACCGATGCCAGGGGCAGGTCCTGACGGCCGAGCTGGTGGCGCGCCGCCAGCGCCAGCGCCGGGTCCGGCACCCAGCCGGCGACCCAGCCGGGGAACGCAGCGGCGGGCATGGGCCGGGCGATGCCGTAGCCCTGGGCGAGGTCGCAGCCGAGGTGCAGCAGCATGACGGCGTGATCGATGGTTTCGACGCCCTCGGCGATCACCGTGTCCTGGAAGGCCGCGGCCAGGCCGATCACGCCTTCGACGATGGCGAGGTCGTCCGGATCCTGCAGCATGTCGCGGACGAAGGACTGGTCGATCTTGATCAGTTCGATCGGCAGGCGCCGCAGGTAGGCGAGCGAGGCGTAGCCGGTGCCGAAATCGTCGAGGGCGAAGCGCACGCCGAAGCGGCGGCACTGCTGCATGCGCGCGGAAACGCCGATCACGTCTTCCAGCGCGGCCGACTCGAGCACTTCGAGCTCGAACAGCCCCGGTACCGCCGCCGGGTGGCGCGCCAGCGCGGCGCCGAGAAAGTCGGTGAAACCGGCGTCCTGCAGGTGGCGCGCCGGCAGGTTGATGCTCACGCCAAGCGCCAGTCCCTGCGCCTGCCATTGTTCCATCTGCGCCAGCGCCGTGTCGATCACCCATTCCGACAACTGCACGGTGAAGTCGTTGTCCTCGATCAGGGGCAGGAACTCGGCCGGCGGGACGATGCCCCGTTCCGGGTGCTGCCAGCGGATCAGCGCCTCGGCGCCGATGACGCGGCCCTCGCGCAGGTTGACCTTGGGCTGGTAATACAGGCGGAACTCGCCGGCGGCCAGCGCGGCGATGATGCGCTGCCGCGCGCCGAGCCGCAGCTGCACGTCGCGATCCATTGTCGCGTCGAAGACGTGATAGCGGTTGCGCCCCGCCTGCTTGGCGATGTACATCGCCTGGTCGGCGTGGCGTATCAGGGTATCGGTATCGGCGTCGTCGTCGGGGAACAGCGTGACGCCGATACTGCCCGACAGGGACGCCGTGGTACCAGCGACGGCATAGGGCGCGGCCAGCGCGGCGAGGACGCGTTCGAGCGAGGCCTGGAATTCCGATTCCTCCCTTAAGCCGGAAATCACCAGCACGAACTCGTCGCCGCCGAGGCGGGCGACGGTATCCACTTCGCGCAGCGATTTACTCAGACGCTCGGCGACCTCGATCAGGATGAGATCGCCGGCGTCATGGCCGAAGGTGTCGTTGATGGGCTTGAAGCCGTCGAGATCGAGCAGCGCGACGGCCAGAAGCTCGCCACTGCGCCGCGCCTGTGCCAGGGCCATGACCATGCGGTCGGCGAGCAGGGTGCGGTTGGGCAGTTGCGTCAGGGCGTCGTAGTGGGCGAGGTGTTCCAGGGCCACCGCTGCCTGCTTTTGATCGGTGATGTCGCTGGTGGCACCGGAAAAGCGCACGACCTCGCCCTGCGCGTTCCATAGCGCCTGGCCGCGGCTGCGGCACCAGACGAAGTGGCCGTCCTTGTGGCGCATGCGGAAGACGCAGTCGAAGGGCTGGTGCTCCTCGAAGTGCAGGCGGGCCGCCTCGGCCAGCAGCGGCTGGTCTTCGGTCAGCACCAGCCGCTCCATCGCACCCTGCTCGTTAGGAATCTCGTCGTCGCGGTAGCCGAGCATGCGCTTGTGCCGCGGCGAGAAGTAGTATTCGCCGTGCTCGAGATCCCAGTCCCAGATGCCGTCGTTGGAACCCTGCACCGCGTGGTGGAAGCGCGCCTCGCTGCTGCGCAGGTTGGCGATCATCGCCGCCAGGTTGTCGGCCATGTGGTTGAAGGCACCGGCCAGGCGCGACAGTTCGTCGCCGCCGGGGAGGTCGATGCGTTCGTCGAGCTGGCCCGAGGCCAGCCGCTGTGCCGCCTGCTCGAGCAGCGCGAGTCGCCGCGTCACCCAGAAACCGAGCGGCACCAGCAGCAGCAATCCGAACAGGATGCCGACGGCGCCGATGCGCAGCATCTTTCGGGCCAGGTTCGCACGTGCCTCGTCAAGGAATTGCAGGGAGACGCAATACTGCACTTCGCCGAGATTCTGCCCGGCGAACTGGATGGCCTGGCGCACATGCAGGCGGTCGCCCCCGCTGCTGCTGCCCGGCGCCGGCAGCGCCTTTTCCGCGGGCCAGCCGGCCCCGGCCACCCGGCGCCGCAGATGGTCATCGATCACGACATAATCGAAGTTCTTCAGCGCCACCGCCTGGCTGCTGATGTCGCTCAAGGTGGAGTAGTCGCGCTGGGCCAGCGGCAGCGCCACGGCCGCGGTCAGCAGCAGGTTGGTCTGGTCCATGCGCTCCTGCAGCTGGCGCCGCAGCTCGGAATCGAGCAGGACCCACGTCTGCCAGACCAGCAGCCCCAGCATCGCCAGCAGCGCCACCAGGGTCGCCAGCGACAGTTTGAAGCGGAACGAGCGGTTGGTCAGCCAGCGCGGGAACATGGCATTACGTTTCAGGGAAGGTTCATCAGTCGCCGGGTCTCGGGCACGAAGCGGTCCAGTACGCGCAGTGCCTTGAGGTCGGGCTTGAGCAGCGCGTCGTGGTTGAACTCCTTGACATAGCCGCGGCCCGCCTCGGTCTCGGCGAAGCGGAACAGCGCGGCCTGGAAGTCCTCCGGCTTGGGAATGTCCGCGGTCGGGCGCACCATGAAGAGTATGCCGGGCATTTCTTCGGACTCATGCAGGATCCTCAGCTTGTCGCGGATTTCGGCCGGCAGGTTGGGGTAGGCGACATTGGGGAAGCCTGCCGCGGCGACTTCGCCCAGTACCACGGCCTGGGCCGCGTTGAAGGGCGTCTTCTCGTGGCGTAACTGCACGTCGGCGCCGGGTTGCAGCTTGTGCTCGCGCAGCGTGAGCATGTTCGTTTGCGCCGAGACGGTCAGCGGGTCGATGGTCGCCAGCGTCTTGCCGCGCAGCTCGGCGACGCTCTGGATCGGGCTGTCTTTGGCGACGAGGATGTATATGCGCACCATGCGCTGACTGACGGCGACCACCTGGTGCTTGCGGTCGATGTGCGCCTGCCAGCCTGGCCCCGGGCCGATGATGGTGAAGTCGAAGTCGCCGTTGAGCACACGGCGCTGAAAGGTATGGAAATCGGGCGCCGTCCACAGCATCACCGGCCGCTTGAAGGTTTCCTCGAAATGGCGCCGCAGCGGCTGGTGGCCGGCGATCAGCGCCGCGGTGGGCATGTAGGGGAGGATGCCGATTTCGATGGGGCGCTGCGCCGTTGCCGGGCGCGCCTTGAAAAAGTCGGCGCTGGCGGCACGCCGCGACAGCATGGGGCCGGCGCAAAGGGCGGCCACACCCAGCAGCAGGCGGCGGCGAACGGGGTCGTATGACTGGCGCATCGGGCAGTCCTCCCTGCGGGCGATACCGCCGATATTATCGAACTATTCCTGCCCGCGCCATTGCCGCGGCGTTGCAGCTGGCCGGGTCGCGGGCTTAATTGAACTGGAGGGAGTCGGCGAAGACCAGCGCTTCGATCTGGGCGCGGTTGACCTGCGCGATATCGAGGCCGAGTGCGACGGCCTTGGCCTGGATTCCGGCCGCGTCCTCGCTCTCGCTCGCCAGCGCTAGCTCGAGCCAGGGGGCGAAGGGGCCGCTGCGCTGCAACAGGGCGCCGCTGATGGCTTCGGGCAGGGTCATCTGCTCGAGCACGGCATCCATGTGCGAGCCGAGCAGGACGTCGAGGAGGGAGAAGGCGCCGGTGATGAAGAGGTTGTCGGTCTGGGTCTTGTCGAAGGCGCCCGCGCCGAGAATTTCCATGAAGCGACCGCGCGTGATGGCGGTCTGCATCAGTGCCGGCGCCGCCGCGTCCTTGCTGGCGGTGACCAACAGCAGCGACAGCCACTTGTTGAGCTTGTCGTAGCCGAGCAGCGTCACGGCGTGCTTGAACGACTGGATCTGGGTGGCGAGGCCGAAGCCGGCGGAGTTGATGTAGCGCAGCAGCTTGAACGACAGCGTCACGTCCTGCTTGAGGGCGGCCTCGACTTCCTTGATCTCGGCGTTCTTGCGCACGAGATTGAGCACGCGCACGATCTGGCCGTGGCTGGCGTCGAGCTTGCTGGAGACCGGCATGCCCTTGAGGAAAAACCAGCCGCTGGCGCCGGAGTAGCCGTTGTCCATCGCCGCGTCGAAGTCCTGCAGGCTGGCGAGGTGCCGGGCGAGCAACAGGCCCGGCGCATTCTGCATCCGCGGGTGGAGCGCGGCGTCGGCAAGGATGAAGCGGAACTGCAGCGACGGCAGGACCATGCCCGGCAGGTAGCCGTCGAGGCACATGGGCACGCGCGATGCGGCCAGCTGCTGAATCAATCCCTGCAGCGGCGGTTCGGCCAGCCGCGCGGCGGGCAGCTCGATCATGGCGTTTTCCGGCGGCTGCCAGGCGAGCAGGCCTTCGTCGGGCAGGGCCTCGGCCAGGCTGACCAGCACGGTGCGTGCATCGGGCCAGATGTCGGCCAGCAGCGCGAAGTCCGCCGCGGCCTCGGCGGCGGATGGCGCGTGAGAAATCAGTCGCGTGGCGATGATCGCCTTCTGGCGGTTGACGACGGGTTCGCGCCGCAGCAGGAATTGGCTCATGGCGTTATGGCTTTGCCGCGGCGGGCACGGCGAAAGAAAAGATGTCGGCGTAGAACTCGTTGTCCGGCAGCCCGTGGACAACGAAGTCGCGCTTGGCCGCCTCGATCATCGCCGGCGCGCCGCAGGCATAGGCCTGGTGGCCGGACAGGTCGGGGAAGTCGGCGAGGGCAGCTTCGTGCACGAGGCCGGTGCGGCCGTTCCAGGCGTCCCCGGCCGCCGGATCGGACAGCACCGGCACGTACTTGATGTGCGGATGTGCGGCCGCCCATTGTGCCGGCAGGTCGGGCATGTAGAGCCCGGCGCGATTGCGTGCCCCCCAGTAGAGCGTCATCGGCCGCGTGATCCTGTTGTGGATGGCGTGCTCGATGATGCCCTTGATCGGGGCGAAGCCGGTGCCGCCGGCGATCAGGATGATGGGCTTGTCCGAATCCTCGCGCAGGAAGAAGCTGCCGTGCGGCCCCTCGAAGCGCAGGATCTCCTTCTCGTGCATGGCGTGGAAGACGTGATCGGTGAAGGTGCCGCCGGGGATGAGGCGCACGTGCAGTTGCAGCAGTTCGTCGTCGTGCGGGGCGTTGGCGAGCGAGAAGGCGCGGCGCTTGCCGTCCTTGAGCAGGAACTCGATGTACTGGCCGGCGAGGAACTGCAGGCGTTCGTTGGTCGGCAGCTTCAGCGTCATCAACATCACGTCGTCAGCGAGCTTCTCCAGATGCTGCACGCGGCAGGGCATGGTCTTGACCGGAATGTCCTTGATCGCGCCGATCTCCTTCACTTCCAGCACCAGGTCCGACAGCGGCTTGGCGCAGCAGAACAGTGCCAGCCCCTCGGCGCGCTCGGCCAGCGGCAGGGCATGGTCCTGGGCGATGCCGAAATCGACGTGGCCTTCGAGCACCTTGCCCTTGCAGGCGCCGCAGGCGCCGTTGCGGCAGCCATAGGGCAGGTTGAAACCGGCGTCGAGCGCCGCCTGCAGGATGGGCTCATTGGCCGGCGCCGCGAAGCTGTGACCGCTGGGTTGGAGAGTGATGTTGAAGGCCATGCGATAATTTGCCTCTTGAAGGGCCGCCCCGGGAGAAATAGCGCCCCCCGTGGGGGCAGCGAGCGGAGCGAGCGTGGGGGCCATATATTTTATGCGTAGATTGCTGATCATCGGCTGCGGCGATGTCGTTCGCCGCGTTTTGCCACAACTCGTTCGCCGCTGGCGCGTCTATGCGCTGGTGCGCGTCTGGGATCCGGCGCTGCGGGCGCTGGGTGTCGTTCAGATTACCGGGGATCTCGACCGCGCCGCCAGCCTGCAGCGGCTGATCGGGCTGGCCCACGCCGTGCTGCACAGCGCGCCGCCCGGGGAAGGGGCTGAGGAAGATACGCGGACCAGGAATCTGATCGCCATTTTGCGACGCGGAAGTCTAGCACGCCGCCTTGTCTACATCAGCACCAGCGGCGTCTATGGAGACTGCGCTGGCGACAGGGTTTTCGAGACGCGGCGGCTGGCGCCGCGCACGGCGCGCGCGCGGCGGCGGGTGTCGGCCGAGACGCTGTTGCGCCGCTTCGGCCGCGAGTCGGGCTGCGCCGTTTCGATCCTGCGCGCACCCGGCATCTACGCCGCCGACCGCCTGCCGCTGGAGCGGCTGCGCCGCGGCCTGCCGCTGCTGCTGCCGCAAGAGGACATATACACCAACCACATCCACGCCGAGGACCTCGGCCGTGCCTGCCTCGCCGCGCTTGAGCGCGGCGGCGCCGGACGCGCCTACAACGCCTCCGACGACTCCGATATCACCATGGGCGACTGGTTCGGCAAGCTGGCCACCGCCTTTGCGCTGCCGCAGCCGCCGCGGGTGACGCGGGCCGAGGCGGAACGGGTGCTGCCGCCGGTGCAGCTGTCCTTCATGCGCGAGTCGCGGCGGCTCGACAATGCGCGCCTCAAAACCGAGTTGCGGCTGCGACTGGATTATCCGACCGTGGACGCCGGCATTGCGGCTGCCCTGAAAGGTAAGTGAGCATGCTCTGGGTGAAAGCCTTCCACATCGTCTTCGTCGTCAGCTGGTTCGCCGGCCTCTTCTACCTGCCGCGCATCTTCGTCAATCTCGCCATGGTGCCGGCGGGCAGTTTCGCCGAGCGCGAGCGCCTGCTGCTGATGGCCCGAAAGCTCTACCGGTTCGTCACACCCATCGGCGCACTGGCGGTGATTTTCGGGCTGTGGCTGTGGTTCGGCTACGGCTTCGGCGGCGGCTGGCTCTGGGCCAAGACCGCGCTGGTGACCGGCCTCATCGGTTACCACTTCTGGTGCGGCCGCCTGCTGCGCGAATTCGCCGCCGGGCAGAACGCGCGCGACCACGTCTGGTTCCGCTTCTTCAACGAGGTTCCGGTGCTGGCGCTGCTGGTGATTTGCATCCTCGTCGTGGTGAAGCCGTTTTGAGATGCAAGGCCAACACTTTTCCTAGGGCTTTCTGATTCGCGGCATTCTCGAGACGAGACGAAGCCGTGCGATGCTCTGACCGAAGCGACGCTTTTCCCCGACGCCGCGATCCGCACGGCTGGCGAACTGCCGTCGGACAAATGGCCCACCTTGATTTTCTGTCTCGATGTGATACATTCTCATTTAGTTTGTAATACACATTGGGGATGCCGCCATGACCGTCACCGTCCGCTTGCCCGCCGTGCTCGAAGAGGAACTGGCGCAATATTGCGTTCAGCGCCGCCTGACCCGCAGCGATGCGATCAAGCAGGCCATTACGCGCCTGGTGACGGCGGAGCGCGACGTGCCTTCGGCTTATGACCTGGGGCGCGACCTGTTCGACCCCAAGACTGACGAGACCCCCGTCGAAGATGTTGCGGCCAACACCAAGCGGCTGTTGCGCGAGCGCTTTCGCAAGTGATTCCTGCCAATGCCCTGCTGGTAGATACCGGCTTTCTGGTGGCGCTGTTTCGCCGCCGCGACCGGCTACGTTCCGCGGCGCGGAATTTTCTCGTGGCTTCGAAGGCGCCGCTTGTGACCGTGGCGCCGGTGATCGTGGAGACCTGCTTCTTCCTCAATGCCGAGGAAAAGCGGAATCTGCTGGAGTGGGTGAAGCGTGGCGCTCTGGAAGTGCGCGATGTGCCCGTCGAGGGGTATCCGAAAGTGGCGTGGCTGATTGGCAAGTACGCCGACCGCGATCCCGATTTCACCGACATGGCCTTGCTCTGGCTGGCTCAGGAAAGCGGCTGCCGGCGGGTGCTGACTGTCGATGCAGCCGACTTCGCGGTCTATCGTGGCAAGTCAGGCAAGGCGCTCGACCTGCCGCAATGGATGGATTGAGGACCGAATCATGACGCTACAACGATTCTTCGCGCCCTGCCCGCGTGGGCTGGAGCCGCTGCTGGTCGAGGACGTGGCCGCCGCCGGGGCAAGCGACATCCAGGAGGTGCCGGGTGGCGTCGGATTCGCCGGCAGCTGGGAGACCTGCTACCGGGTCAATCTCGAATCGCGCATCGCCACGCGCGTGCTGTGGTGCGTTGCCGGCCGTGACTATCGCAGCGAAGAAGACATCTACCGCCTGGCGCGTGACGTCAACTGGCCGCGCCTGTTCGACGTGCGCCGCAGCATCCGCGTCCACGTCACGGCCGTGCGCTCGCCGCTGAAGAGCCTCGAGTTCGCCACGCTGCGGGTCAAGGATGCGGTGTGCGACTGCTTCCGCGATGCGGTGGGCGAACGACCCAATGTGAGTGCCGAGCCCGACATCCGCATCCACCTGTTCCTGACCGCCGATAAGGCGACGCTCTACGCCGACACCTCGGGCGAAGCGTTGTGGCAGCGCGGCCACAAGCTGGCCAAGGTGGCCGCGCCGCTGAAGGAAAACCTCGCCGCTGGCATCCTGCGCCTGGCCGGCTGGAAGCCCGGGGTGCCGCTGCTCGACCCGATGTGCGGCAGCGGCACCTTCCTGCTCGAAGCCGCCGGCATGGCCCTGGGCGACGCGCCAGGGCTGTCGCGCGACGAGCGCGACTTCGGTTTCGCGCGCCTCAAGAACTACGATGCCGTGCTGTGGAAGCGATTGCGCAGCGAGGCGGCGGAGCGGCGATCGGCCGCCGTGGCGCCACTGCCGATTTTTGGCAGCGACCTGTCCGACGATGCAGTGGCGCGCGCCAGGCAGAATCTCGCCTATGCCGGGATCGACGACCTGGTGACGGTGGAGCGCGCCGATCTGCTCGCGCGCGTAGCGCCGGCGGCAAGCGGCGTACTGGTGGCCAATCCGCCCTATGGCGAGCGCCTCGGCGAGGCGGACGAACTGGCTGCGTTCTATCCGCGGCTGGGCGATGCTTTGAAGAAGAATTTTGCCGGCTGGGACTGCTGGCTGCTTTCGGCCGATACGCGCCTGCCCAAGCTGATCGGCCTCAAACCGAAACGGAAAATCCCGCTTTTCAATGGTCCGCTGGAGTGCCGGCTTTATGGCATCCCCATCGTTGCCGGTAGCGCGCGAACGCGACCGGCCTGAGGCGGGATCAGAACATCGCCTTGGCCACCGGCCAGGCGAATTTGCTGGTGAGCATGACGAAGATGGCCCCGAGCACCCAGCGACTGCGCACGAACATGAAAATCAGTTCACCCAGTGCCACCAGTTGGCTGTCGCTGCGCGCAGGCGCCGGCGCCACGGGCCGGGTACTGGCCCGCTGCGGATTGCGGGTGATGGTGTCGCGCGATACCAGCGGGTCGGAGAAAACATCCCCTGCCAGCCGGGCCTGATCGCCGCTGTCGACGAGCCGATAGGCCTCGCTGAGTGACATGGAGGAGCCGCGCACCAGCTCCAAGGCGCGCCGCACTTTGTTGGTCTGCATCAGAAACAGGACTTCGTTGGCGACCTCGACCGGCAGGCCCTGGCGGCTGCCGTCGCGGGAGTCCATCAGCAGATGGCTGAAGAAGGCGTCGAGCTCGCGGCTGCCCCACGTCATGCAAATCTTGGCGCAGAGGTGCGGGATGCGCTCGATTGCGCCTTGGTATCGCGTGGGCGGGGCTGCGTGGTGACGCGCGGCCGTGTCCGAGTGTCCAGTCATAAGAGCGTGCCCATAAGCGGCTGCCGAAAGACCGCGATTCTATGCCGGATAGGAGTCGAACGGCCAGCCGCAGGCGGCCGCAGGGCGCTGAAACTGCCGGCGAGCGTGACCTGCGTCACGCTCGTGCAGCTGGAACGGCGGCGCGGAGCCTAGACGATATCCAGATGCTGGATGCCGGCCGAGAGGTCCTTGTCCTTCGATTCCTGGCCGTGCAGCTTGATCTGCAGCCGCAGGTCGTTGACCGAGTCGGCGTTGCGCAGGGCATCCTCGTAGGAAATCTTGCCGCCCTCGTAGAGGTCGAACAGGGCCTGGTCGAAGGTTTGCATGCCCAGTTCGCGCGACTTCTTCATGATCTCCTTGATCTCGTGCACGTCGCCCTTGAAGATGAGGTCGGAGATCAGTGGCGAGTTCAACAGGATCTCGATGGCGGCGGCGCGGCCCTTGCCTTCCTTGAGCGGAATCAGTCGCTGC
The DNA here is from genome assembly GCA_963709555.1 of uncultured beta proteobacterium. GTDB lineage: Bacteria > Pseudomonadota > Gammaproteobacteria > Burkholderiales > Rhodocyclaceae > Sulfurisoma. The sequence goes on from CAVPWR010000005.1 coordinate 139,128, forward strand.
GAGCAGATGCCGCGCAGGTTGAGCGACAGGTCCATCAGCAACTGGGCGCGCCGTTCCTCGGGGAAGAAGTTGATGATGCGGTCGAGTGCCTGGTTGGTCGAGTTGGCGTGCAGCGTGCCCAGGCAAAGGTGGCCGGTTTCGGCGAAGGCGATGGCGTGCTCCATGGTCTCGGCTTCGCGAATCTCGCCGATCAGGATCACGTCGGGTGCCTGGCGCAGGGTGTTCTTCAGCGCCATTTCCCATGACTCCGTGTCTACGCCGACCTCGCGCTGGGTGATGATGCAGTTCTTGTGCTCATGCACGTATTCGACCGGGTCCTCGATGGTGATGATGTGGCCGTAGGAATTCTGGTTGCGGTAGCCGACCATGGCCGCCAGCGAGGTCGACTTGCCGGAGCCGGTGCCGCCGACGAACAGCACCAGGCCGCGCTTGGTCATGGCGACGTCCTTCAGCACCGACGGCAGGTTGAGGTCCTCGAAGTTGGGGATGGTGGTGTTGATGGTCCGCAGCACCATGCCGCTGCGACCCTGCTGCATGAAGGCATTGACGCGGAAGCGGCCGATGCCGGCGGGGCTGATGGCGAAGTTGCACTCCTTGGTGGCTTCGTAATCGGCGGCCTGCTTGTCGTTCATCACCGCGCGGCACAGTTCGATGGTGTGCTGCGGCGTCAGCGGCTGGGTGGTGACCGGGGTCATCTTGCCGTCGACCTTCATCGCCGGCGGGAAGCCGGCGGTGATGAACAGGTCGGAACCCTTCTTCTGGACCATCATGGCCAGAAGCTGGTGCATGAATTTCAGGCCTTCGTCGCGTTCCATGTGTCAGTCTCCAAGCGTGCCCTCAATCCCTAGCCGCGTCAGCGGCTCACTTCAGTCGCCTCCCCGCGAGGGGGGCGGAGGCGGGGTTTCACGAAGCCCCGCTTCGTGCCGCCGGAGCCGGCAGGCTGTGCAAAGCCTGCCGCAGGCGGACGGGAGGGGCGGGTGTCCAGTTCCGCAAGGATAATTTCGCCGGCATCAGCCGGCGAAGTTGTCCTTGTTCGCGGCCTTGCTGCGCGCCTCCGACGGCGAAACGACGTTGCGCTTGACCAGGTCCTGCAGGTTCTGGTCCAGCGTCTGCATGCCGAACTGCTGGCCGGTCTGGATCGCCGAATACATCTGCGCCACCTTGGCCTCGCGGATCAGGTTGCGGATGGCCGGCGTGCCGATCATGATCTCGTGCGCCGCGACGCGGCCCTGGCCGTCCTTGGTCTTGAGCAGCGTCTGCGAGATCACCGCCTTCAGCGATTCCGACAGCATCGAACGCACCATTTCCTTCTCGGCGGCGGGGAAGACGTCGATGATCCGGTCGATGGTCTTGGCCGCGGAACTGGTGTGCAGGGTGCCGAACACCAGGTGGCCGGTCTCGGCGGCGGACAGCGCCAGGCGGATGGTTTCGAGGTCGCGCATCTCGCCGACCAGGATCACGTCCGGGTCCTCGCGCAACGCCGACCGGAGCGCGTTGTTGAACGACAGCGTGTGCGGGCCGACTTCGCGCTGGTTGATCAGGCACTTCTTCGATTCATGCACGAATTCGATCGGGTCCTCGACGGTGAGGATGTGGCCGTACTCGTTCTCGTTCTTGTGGTTGACCATGGCCGCCAGGGTGGTCGACTTGCCGGAGCCGGTCGGGCCGGTGACCAGCACCACGCCGCGCGGCTGGTCGGCCAGTTCCTCGAAAATCTTTGGACACTTGAGCTCCTCGAGCGTCAGGATCTTGGAGGGAATGGTCCGCAGCACCGCCGCCGCGCCGCGGTTCTGGACGAAGGCGTTGACGCGGAAACGCGCCAGGCCCGGTATCGCGAACGAGAAGTCCAGCTCGAGGTTTTCCTCGTAGTGCTTGCGCTGGCCGTCGTTCATGATGTCGTAAATCATGGAATGCACATCCTTGTGCTCCATGGCCGGCAGGTTGATGCGGCGCACGTCGCCGTGCACGCGGATCATCGGCGGCAACCCGGCCGAGAGGTGCAGGTCGGAGGCCTTGTTCTTGACGACGAAGGCGAGCAGTTCGGTGATGTCCATGCGAGCTTCCCTGTGAGCGATCCCGGATCGGTGCGGTTGGTATACTTGAAGCCGCTATATGACAACAATCGCCGCCAACTTGCAAGCCGTAAGGGAACGCATTGCCGCCGCCTGCGCCGCGGCGGGGCGACCGGTCGCGGATGTGGCCTTGCTGGCGGTTTCCAAGACCTGGCCGGCCGCGGCGGTGCGCGAGGCCGCGGCGGCGGGTCAGTACGCCTTCGGCGAGAGTTACGTGCAGGAGGCCGTGGCCAAGATCGCGGTCCTCGCGCGACCTGGCTGCCCGCGGCGTCGAGTGGCATTTCATCGGGCCCCTGCAGAGCAACAAGACCCGGCCCGTGGCGGAAAACTTCGACTGGGTGCATTCGATCGAGCGCTTCAAGGTCGCCGAGCGGCTGGCCGCGCAGCGGCCGCCCGGCATGCCGCCGCTGAATGTCTGCCTGCAGGTGAATGTCTCGGGCGAAGCGAGCAAGAGCGGCTGCGCGCCGGAAGCGGCGCCCGAACTGGCGCGAGCGGTGGTACAACTGCCTAACCTGCGGCTGCGCGGCTTGATGGCCATCCCCGAGCCAACCGCAGACCCGACGCTGGCGCGACGGCGCTTTGCCAGCCTGCGCGAACTGCGCGACCGGCTGGTGGCGGAAGGGCTGCCGCTCGATACGCTGTCGATGGGAATGAGCCACGACCTCGAAGCGGCGATCATGGAAGGCGCGACAATGGTGCGCGTCGGCACGGCTATTTTTGGAGAAAGGGTTTACTCGACATGAAGATCACCTTCCTTGGCGGCGGCAACATGGCCAGCGCCCTCATCGGCGGCCTCAAGAAGCAGGGTTTCTCGGTCGCCGGCATCCAGGTGGTCGAGCCCGTGGCCGAGGCGCGCGAGCGCCTGGTCGAGACCTTCGGCGTGCGCTGCGCGGCGGCGGTCGATGCGGCGGCGATGAATTGCGAGGCGCTGGTGCTCTCGGTCAAGCCGCAGGTCATGAAGGAGGCGCTGGCGCCGGTGCTCGACCACCTGGCCGGCCAGCTCGTCATCAGCATCGCCGCTGGCCTGCGCTTGGCCGACATCGGCCGCTGGCTCGGCGGTTATAAGCGCCTGGTGCGCACCATGCCCAACACGCCGGCGCTGATCGGCGCCGGCATCAGCGGCCTCTATGCCGATCCCAGCGTCGATCGCGAGGGTCGCGACATGGCCGAGAAAATCCTCGCCGCCGCCGGCACCACGCTGTGGATAGCCGACGAGGCTAAGATGGATGCGGTCACCGCCGTCTCCGGCAGCGGCCCGGCCTATGTTTTCTATTTCATCGAGGCGCTCGAATCCGCCGCGCGCGAGCTCGGCTTCGATGAAGCTTCCGCACGCAAGCTGGCGGTGGAAACCTTCGTCGGCGCCTCGCGCCTGGCCGAGAGCAGCACCGAGCCAGTCTCCGTGCTGCGCCAGCGGGTGACCTCGAAAGGCGGCACGACCGAGGCCGCGCTCGATTCCTTCATGGCCGATGCCATCGCCGCCGCCATCGACCGCGGCGTGAAAGCCGCCGCCGACCGAGGCCGCGAACTCGGCGACATGATGGGCCGGGACTGAGTGGACAAAGACCGATGCTGACCCGGATCGTTCTCTTTCTTGCCCAGGTTGCCTGCGACTTCCTCGCGGCCCTGCTGCTGGCGCGTTTCATCCTGCAATGGGCACGGGTGTCGTTCCGCAATCCCGTCGGCCAGTTCGTCATCGCGGTTACCGACTGGATCGTGCTGCCGGCGCGCAAACTGGTGCCCGGCCTGTTCGGCCTCGACATGGCCAGCCTGCTGCTGGCCTGGCTGGTGCAGCTGGGTTTCCTTGCGCTGGCCTATTCGCTGACGTCACTCGGGCCGCTCGGCCATGCCGGCGGCGGCGCCAGCGTGCTGTCGTTGATGCTCAGCGCCTTGGTCGAGGTTGCGCGCCTGGCCGTCCACCTGGCGATGCTGGTGGTGCTGGTCAGCGCGCTGCTGTCGTGGATCAATCCCTACGCGCCGCTGGCGCCCTTCTTCAACCAGCTGGCGCGGCCGCTACTGGCGCCGTTCCAGCGCGTGATCCCGCCGCTCGGCGGCATCGACCTCTCGCCGCTGGTCCTGCTGCTGGCGCTGCAGGTGCTGCTGATGGTGCTCGACAGCCTGCGCGGCATGGCCTTCGGCATGCCGATGTGAGCTGGCTCGTAACCGGCAAGGATGGCGTCGTCCTCACGCTGCACATCCAGCCCGGCGCGAAGAAGACCGAAGTCGTCGGCCCCCACGGCGATGCGCTGAAAATCCGGCTCGCCGCGCCGCCGGTCGACGGCAAGGCGAATGCGGCGTTGCTGGCATTCCTCGCCGAGCGCCTCGGCGTGGCGAAGTCGCGGCTCGAACTGGTCGGCGGCGAAACCTCGCGCGCCAAGCGGGTAAAAGTCGGCGCTGGCGATACGGTGGATGCCGCCGCGATCAGGGCGCGCCTCGGCGCCGGGTAACAGACCCGCCGGGGCGCGGGCGCCGCGTCAGGAAAAGGCGCCGTCGTAGGCGAGGTGACCCTCGATCAGGGTGCAGCGCACGCGGCCCCTGAGTTCCTGGCCGAGGAAGGGCGTGTTCTTGCCCTGGCTCTTCAGCATCTCGCGGCCGATGCGGCTGGGCGCCTGCGGGTCGAAGACGCAGACATCGGCGGGGGCGCCGGGGGTGAGCGTGCCGCCGCCGATGCCGAGGATCCGCGCCGGGTCGGATGTCACGCGCGCCAGCGCGGTGGCCAACGGCAGCTTCATTTCCGTCGCCCATTTCAGCGTCAGCGGCAGCAGCAGTTCCAGTCCGGTGGCGCCGGGCTCGGCTTCGTCGAACGGGGTTTGCTTGGCGTCGTCGTCTACCGGCGTGTGGTCGGAGCAGAGCGCGTTGATTGCGCCCGAGGCCAGGCCGGCTCGGAGAGCATCGCGGTCGCGCTGCGAACGCAGCGGCGGGTCGAGGCGGGCATTCGGGTTGAAGAAACCGATGTCCTGGTCACACAGGTGCAGGTGGTGGACGGCCACGTCGCAGGTGACGGCGATGCCCGTGGCGCGAGCGGCGGCGACCATTTCGATGCCATCGGCCGAGGAGATGCGGGTCAGGTGCAGGCGCACGCCGGTTTCGCGGGCGAGGTGGAGGATGGTGGCGAGCGCGATGGTTTCCGCGACCACGGGGATGCCGGCCAGGCCGAGGCGCGCGGAGATTTCGCCGTCGTGGGCGACACCGTTCTTGGCGAGATACGGGTCCTGCGCCTGCAGCCACACCGAGAAGCCGAAGGTGGCGGCATATTGCATGGCGCGCATCAGCACCTGGGTGTCGAGCACGGGGATATTGGCCTGGCCGAAGGCGACGCAGCCGGCCTCGGCCAGTTCGGCCATCTCGGTCAGGCGCTTGCCCTCGAGATTGATGGTCAGCGCACCGACGGGGTAGACGTGGGCGAACTCGGGCAGCCGCGCGCGGTGCTTGAGCATTTCGACCAGGCCCGGCTCGTCGAGCGGCGGGTCGGTGTCGGGCGGGCAGGCGAGGCTGGTGACGCCGCCGGCCGCCGCCGCCGCCATTTCCGATTCGAGCGTGGCGCGGTATTCGAAGCCCGGCTCGCGCAGCCGCGCCGAAAGATCCACCAGGCCCGGGCAGACGATGCAGCCCGTGGCGTCGATGGTGGCGTTGGCTTCGAACCCGGCAGGCGCCGTGCCGCCAGCGCCGACTATTTTGCCCTTGGCGATGAAGACATCGGCGGCGCGGTCGATGCCGTTGGCGGGGTCGATGACGTGGCCGTTCTTGATGTGAATCTTCATGGTCAGTTTCCTGCGAGCATGCTCATTACCGCCATGCGTACGGCGATGCCGAAGGTGACCTGCGGCAGGATCACCGAGTGCGAGCCGTCGGCCACCGCCGAGTCGATCTCGATGCCGCGGTTCATCGGTCCCGGATGCATGACGATGGCGTCGGGCTTGGCCAGCCGCAGCTTGTCCGGCGTCAGGCCGTAGTACTTGAAGTATTCCTGCGGGCTGGGCAGCAGCGCGCCCTGCATGCGCTCATTTTGCAGCCGCAGCATCATCACCACATCGACGCCCTTCAACCCATCCTTCATGTCCTGGAAGACGCGCACGCCCATGTCGGCGACGCCGGTCGGCAGCAGGGTGCGCGGCGCGATGACGCGGATCTCCGGCACGCCCAGGGTGCGCAGCGCGTGGATCTGCGAGCGCGCCACGCGCGAGTGCAGGACGTCGCCGACCACCGCCACGGTCAGTCCGGTGAAGTCCTTCTTGTAGTGGCGGATGGTGTACATGTCGAGCAGGCCCTGCGTCGGGTGGGCGTGGCGGCCATCGCCGGCATTGATGACGCGGATGTGACTGCGCCCGGTGGCGGCGAGGTGCTGGGCGATCAAGTAGGGCGCGCCCGAGGAAGCGTGGCGCACCACGAACATGTCGGCCTGCATGGCGGCGAGGTTGTCGACGGTGTCGAGCAGTGATTCGCCCTTGGAAGAGGAGGAGGTGTTGATGTTGAGGTTGATGACGTCGGCCGAGAGTCGCTTGGCGGCGATCTCGAAAGTGGTGCGGGTGCGCGTCGAGTTCTCGAAGAACAGGTTGAACACGCTTTTTCCCCGCAGCAGCGGCACCTTCTTCACTTCGCGCTCGGCGACTTCGGCGAATGGCCCGGCGGTGTCGAGGATGCCCTGGATGATCTCGCGCGACAGGCCTTCGAGGGTGATGAGGTGCTGCAGTTCGCCGTGGGCGTTCAGCTGCGGATTGCGGTTCATCATGCCTCCATGACTCCGGAAGGAAAGCGACTCGCCATCGTTGGAGTCGCGCTCGAGTACCAGAGTCTGACTGGCGGGCAGCGTGATGGCTTGCGGGCACCAGGTAGCGGCGACGGGCAGCTCGCGGCCGCCGCGGTCGACCAGCACCGCGAGATCGATCCGCGCCGGGCGGCCGTAGTCGAACAGCTCGTTCAGGGCGGCGCGGATGGTGCGGCCGGTGTTGAGCACGTCGTCGACGATGACGATGTGCGCACCTTCGACGTCGAAGGGTATGTTCGAGGCCTTGGCGCCCTTGTGCAGGCCGCGCTGGTTGTAATCGTCGCGGTAGAAGGCGACATCGATGCTGCCCAGCGGCTGCTGGATGGCCAGCTCGCGGTGCAGCCGTTCGGCGATCCAGGCACCGCCGGTGTGGATGCCGACAAGGGCGGTTTGCGGCGTGATGGATGGGCGCATGGCGGCGGCCAGTTGCGCGCAAAGTTGGGTGGCGTCAGGCAGTGTGGGCATGTTCGAACCAGTCCTGCAGAATGATGCGGGCGGCCTCGGCGTCGATGCGGGCCTTGGCGGCTTTGTCGCGTCCGGGTTTCAGGCCGCGCTCGGCCTCGACCGAAGTCAGGCGCTCGTCGACCAGTTCCACCGGGAGGCGGTAGCGGCCTTCGAGCTGATGGGCGAAGCGGCGGCTGCGTGCCGTCATTTCGTGTTCCGTGCCGTCGAGCGCCAGCGGCAGGCCGACGACAAGCCGCGCCGGCTGCCATTCGGCGATGAGCTTGCCGATGGCGGTGAAGCGCGCGTCGTTGGCGGGCGATTCGATGGTGGTCAGTGCGCGGGCCTGGCCGAGCAGGCCTTCGCCGATAGCGACGCCGATGCGCTGCGTGCCGAAGTCGAAGGCGAGCACCGTGCCGGCGCTGGGCCGCCCCGGGGTCCTCGCCGAGTTGGAGGGCAAGCCGGCAATCGCCCCCTCCGGGGGCAGCGAGCCGCACTTGCGAGCGTGGGGGTCATTTGCTTCAGGCATGGCCGGCGACTTCGGAGAGCGAGGCGAAATCGACACCGAGCAATTGCATCGCGGCCGGCAGGCGCTCCTCGGGCTGCATGTCGAAGAGGATGCGCGGATCGGCGGCGACGGTGAGCCAGGCGTTCTGCGACAGTTCCCACTCGATCTGGCCGGCCGACCAGCCGGCGTAGCCGAGCGTGACCAGCACTTCGCCGGGTTCGCCCGATTCGCTCATCGACTGCAGGATGTCGCGCGAACTGGTTAGCGCGATGTCGTCGCTGACCTTGATGGTCGATTGCCAATTACCCATGGGACGATGGAGAACGAAGCCGCGATCAGTCTGCACCGGCCCGCCGAAATACACCGGCATGGCACCGAAGCTCTGGCCGGGGGGCTCGAGCCGGATGTCGACGCGCTCGAACAGCGTCGCCAGGTCCATGTCGGTCGGGCGATTGACCACGATGCCCAGCGCGCCCTCGGCGTTGTGCTCGCAGATGTAGGTCAGGGTGCGCGAAAAATTCGGATCGGCCATGGCGGGCATGGCGATCAGGAAGTGATGGGTCAGATTGACGCTGGTGTCGACGGCTTGGGTCACGGCTTCATTTTATCCCGTTTCCTTTCTGCGACAATTCGGTGATGTCCGCCCTGGTATGGTTCCGTCGCGACCTGCGACTCGACGATCACGCCGCGCTGCATCATGCGCTGCGCGACCACGAACAGGTGTTCTGCGCTTTCGTTTTCGACCGGGCGATACTCGACCCGTTGCCGCGCGAAGATCGCCGCGTCGAATTCATCCTGCGGGCGTTGCAGGAACTCGATGCCGGCCTGCGCGTACGGGGCGGCGCGCTGATCGTGTGCCACGGCTACGCCGCGGACGAGATTCCCCGCCTGGCTGTGGAACTCGGCGTGGCGGCGGTGTATGCCAACCGCGATTACGAGCCGGCGGCCATCGCGCGCGATGCCGCGGTCAAGCACCGTCTCGCCAGCGCCGACTTTTTCGATTTCAAGGACCAGGTCGTCTTCGAGCGCGACGAGGTGCTGACGCAGGGCGGCACCCCTTTCTCGGTGTTCACGCCCTACAAAAATGCCTGGCTGAGGAAGCTGGATGCGGCGGCTCTGTCGGCATGGCCGGTCGAGCCGCTGGCTGCCCGATTCGCGGTGCCGCCATTCGACTACCGCCTGCCGACGCTGGCCGAACTCGGCTTCAAAACCACCGACCTCGCCACGCTGCCGCTGCCCACCGGCATGAGCGGCGCGCAGCGGCTTTTTCGCGACTTCGTCGAGCGTATCGACGACTATGCCGCCAAGCGCGACTTCCCCGCGCTCAAGGGGCCGTCCTATCTGTCGGCGCACCTGCGCTTCGGCACGATCTCGATACGCCAGCTCGCCGGCTACGCCCATGCCCATGGCGGTCGCGGAGCCGAAACCTGGTTGGCGGAACTGATCTGGCGCGAGTTCTACCAGATGATCCTTTTTCATCGCCCGGACATCGTCGATCACGCCTTCAAGCCGGAATACGATGCCATCGCGTGGGAGGCGGTGCCGGAACTGTTCGCCGCCTGGTGCGAAGGCCGCACGGGCTACCCGCTGGTCGATGCCGCGATGCGCCAGCTCAACGGCACCGGCTACATGCACAATCGCCTGCGCATGGTGGCCGCGTCATATCTGACCAAGGATCTCGGCATCGACTGGCGTCGGGGCGAGGCGTACTTCGCCGGGAAACTGCTCGACTTCGACCTCGCCGCCAACAATGGCGGCTGGCAGTGGGCCGCCTCGACCGGCTGTGACGCCCAGCCCTATTTCCGCATCTTCAATCCCGTGACGCAGTCGGAGAAATTCGACCCTTCCGGAAAATTCATCCGCCGCTATGTGCCTGAACTGGCGCCGGTGCCGGATAAGTTCATCCACGCCCCGTGGCGCATGACGGTGACGCAGCAGGAAGGATGCGGGCTGCGCGTTGGAACCGACTACCCGATGCCGATTGTCGATCACGCCGCGGCGCGAGCGCGGACGCTGGAGCGCTACGCGCGGGCCAGGAATTCGGAATAGCCTTGCCGCAGGGCCGCCCCGGGGCCCTCGCCGAGTTGGAGGGCAAGGCAATGCACAAACTGGAGCGCGTGGAACGCGCGACCCCACCGCAGCATCATCGAAGCGCCCCGTAACTTGCGAGCGCAGCGAGCCGATTAGGCACCCCGCCCGAGAGGGCGGGGCCGGGGGTGGGCGGGCCTGAACCCGGCCTACTTTTTGATGTATTCCCCGATCAGCCTGAGCAGCTCTTCCTCGTCGTAGGGCTTGCCGAGGTAGTGATTGACGCCGATTTCCATCGCGTAGTTGCGGTGCTTGTCGGCGATGCGCGAGGTGATCATGATGATTGGCACGCCGCGCGTGCGCTTGTCGGCACGCACGTTGCGGGTGAGGTCGAAGCCGTCCATGCGCGGCATTTCGATGTCGACCAGCATGACGTCCGGCACGATCTCGGACAGTTGCTCGAGGGCATCGACGCCATCCTTGGCGGTAACGACGTGGTAGCCCTCGCGCGCCAGCAGGCGGCCGGTGATCTTGCGCACCGTCAGCGAGTCGTCGACCACCATCACCGTCGGCGTCGCCGCGACCACGGCCTCCTCGCTGATGCGCTGCACCGTGGTTTGCGTCAGCGCCAGCGGCAGGGCCTCGCGGCCGGCCAGTGCGATCGGGTTGATGATCAGCCCGACTTCGCCGTCGGCGAGCACGGTGGCGCCGGCGATGCCGACGATCCGCGCCAGCTGCGGTCCGATGTTCTTGACGACGACTTCTTCGTTGCCGAGGAGGCCATCGACCTCGAGCGCGATGCGCTGCGAGCCGCCCTTGAGCAGCATCAGCCAGTGGCGGCGTGCCGGTTGCGGCATGGCACCGGGGTCGCCGAGCAGGCGGGTGATGTAATGCCAGGGATAGTGGTTGCCGAGCCAGTCGGTGCCGCCCTGTTCGCGAATGAGCGCGAGCGGCTCGGGCTTCATTTCGCTGACCTGCTCGATCATGGTCGAGGGAATCGCATAGATATGGCTGCCCGCGCGCACCAGCACGGCCTGGGTCACGGTCAGCGTCAGCGGCAGGTAGATGCGGAAGCGGGCACCGCGTCCGGGCTCGGAGGCGATCTCGATGCGGCCGCCGAGGTTGGCCGTTTCGTTCTTGACCACATCCATGCCGACGCCGCGCCCGGAGACCTCGGTCACCTCGGCGGCGGTGGAGAAGCCCGGCTGGAAGATCATGCCCATGATGCGGGCGTCGTCGGCCTCCTCCTCGGCGCCGAGCAGGCCGCGCTCGATGGCCTTGGCCCGGATGCGGGCGAGGTCGAGGCCGGCGCCGTCGTCGCTCATTTCGATCAGGACTTCGTTGCCGGCCTGTGCCAGCATCAGCTGGATCTCGCCGATCTCGGGCTTGGCCGCCGCGGCGCGCGCGGAACGGGACTCGAGGCCGTGGGCTACGGCATTGCGCAGCAGGTGCTCGATCGGGCCGGTCATGGCCTCGAGCACCGAGCGGTCGAGTTCGGTCTGACCACCGCGGATGTCGAGGTTGGCGCGCTTGTCGAGTTCCTTGGCGGTCTGGCGCACGACGCGGTAAAGCCGTTCGGCGACCGAGTTGAACGGCACCATGCGCACGCTCATCAGCGCCTGCGACAGCTCGCGATTGAGGCGCGACTGGGCGACCAGCGCGGCGTCGGCGTGGTCGAGGTTGCGCAGCAGGTTGTGCTGCACCGTGGACACGTCGTTCACGCTCTCCGCCATCATCCGCGTCAGTTCCTGGAAGCGGGTGAAGCGGTCGAATTCGAGCGGGTCGAAATTGGCGTCGTGGGCCTGGACCTCGGCGAACTGGGACTGCATCTGCGACTCCGCCTGGATCTCGATCTCGCGCAACTGGGTGCGCAGGCGGATGACGTTCTCGGTCAGGTCGATCAGCGCCGCCTTGACGGTGCGCATTTCGCCCTCGATACGGGCGCGCGCAATGGCCATTTCGCCCGCTTCGTTGACCAGCTTGTCGACGAGGTCGGCGCGAACCCGCAGGCTGGGCCGTGTCAGTGGTTCCTCGGCCGGTGCGGCCGGCAGTTCGTGCCGCACCGCGGCAGTCGGCGCTGGCGCCACGGCGGCGGACGTGTCACCGGCTGCGGCGACTACTACGGGCTCCTCGACGTCCACATTGCCGAAACGCCGCAGCTTGTCGATCAGCATCGCGCTGCGGTCGTAGGAGGCTTCGACCTCGTCGAGGAAAGCAGGGGTGATGTCGCTCGAAACCTCGATGCGCGTTTCGAGGCCGTGCACGATTTCGCCGATGCTCATCGCGCCGGCCATGCGCGCGCTGCCCTTCAGGGTATGCAGCAGGCGCCGCAGCTGGTTGGAGATCTCGACATCGGTGGGCCGCTCGCGCCAGTTGCGCAACTCATTGCCGATATCGCGCATCAGATCCTGCGATTCCTCGAGGAAGAAGGGCAGCAATTGCGGGTCGAGGTCGTCGCGCATTCGCGTCTGGCGACGCTCCTGCTCCTCTTCTTCCTCGAGTCGGGTATTCGGCCGCCAGCTCCGGCATGGCCTCGCCCGCCGGCATCAGCAGGGTTTCCGTGGGCGGTGCGGCGACAGGTTCTGGCGGGGGCGCGGCCGGCACTTCGAGCGATGGCAGCTCGAAGACCGGGATTTCTGCCGTTTCAGCAGGTGGCGCGGACACGAGCGGCATCAATCCATCCAGCTCCGCGGCCAGCCCGGTTTCCGGCGCCGGCAGCCGCAGTTCGGCGATGGCGCCGATCATGCCATCGAGGGCGCCGACGGCGCGGGCCAGCAGCATGCGCTGCGGTTCGTCAGGTGCTACGTCGGCGGCCAGCAGGCGGTCAAAGGCGAGTTCCAGCGCATGCGCGACCCCCTGCACGGCATTGAGGCCGGTGGTGGCGGAAATGCCGCCAAGCGTGTGGGCGACGCGATGCAGTTCACGGTCGATGCCGCTGTCGCTTTCGAGATGCGCCTGCAAGGCGGCGACGTGACTGCGGGCCTCGGCCAGATAAAGGTCATAAAGCGTTCGGGCGATTTCGAGGTCGCCAACCATGACGATCCCGGGCAGTTCGCGCTCGCCCGATACTTCAGTGGGAGCTTCCGGCGGCAACTCGAAGGGAAGTTCGAACGCCTCGGTGGCGCCGCTCTCCGCTGCGGGTGCCGGGGCCTCGAGCGGAACGATTGCCTCGACCATTTCTGGTTCGGGCACGCCTGCCGCTTGCGGCAGCTCCTCGACTTCGGGTAGTGCCGGCACGACTTCCTCCGTCGTCACCGCTTCTACCAGGGGTTCGCCCCCCGCTTCCGCCGCCGCGGCAGGCAGCTCCTCTGCTACAGCTGCTGTCTCTTCCTGGGCCTCTTCCTCGCTGCGCAGCCGCTCGCACTCGGCGGCGAGCGCAGTGGCGTCGCGCCAGGTTCCGCCACCTGCTTCCAGCTGGGCCACCCAGTCGTGGAACAGGGTGTGGGCGGCCTCGAGCATCGCCAGCAGCGGCGGCGAGGCGAGCTGCTCCTGTTGCAACCACTTGTTGAGCGTCTGTTCGACAGCCCAGGCGGCTTCGCCCAGATCGGTGAGGCCGACCATGCGGCCGCTGCCCTTGAGGGTATGGAAGCTGCGCCGCAGCGTGACCAATGTCTCGCGGTCGTGGGGCTGGCTGGCGAGCTGCGGCAGGTTGGTGGCGATAGCGGCCACCACCTCGTGCGCTTCCTCGAGGAAGATCGAGAGCAATTCGGCGTTGACTTCGGCGCTGCTGGCTTCGGCCAGGCGCGCGGTCTCGGCCGACGGCGCGGGCGTAGCAATTTTTTCGCCGACGGCCTCGAGCGCGGCTTCAATGACCGCGGGCGTCTGCTCGGTCTCGATCGCGGCGATGGCAGCGTTGGCCTGCGCCGCGAGTCCCTGGTCGGCGACGAGATGGGCATCCTCGCGCAGGGCCTCTAGATTGTGCTTGATCTCTTCGCGCAACCCGTCCTGCGCCGCCTGCGGCGCGGCCTTGAGCTGGGCCGTGAGGATCTGGCTCTGCGTCAGCGCCTTGCTGATTTCCTGCTCGACGCTGGGCGTCGCAGCCTCGACCGGGATGATCACCGGGGCGGGATTGAGGATGGCATCGATGTCGGCCGTGCCGAACTGCAGCTTCTCGACGAAGAAGCCGAGACCGGAGAGCTTGCCTGCGACCTCCTCGAAGTCGGCCTGCTGCGGCATATACAGCTCGTCGCGGAAGGTCGCGATGCGGGCCTGGCATTCGCGCAGCACCTCGACGGCGCGATCCTGGCCGAGCACGGTAAGCGCGCCGGTGATCTGACTCAGCGGCTTGACCAGCTGGCCAAGCTCGGCGCGCTGCGCCGGGTTGCGGAAGAAGCCATCGAGCGTTTGCTCGATCACGGCGAGGCTGGCCAGGATCTCCTTGGCCACCTGGTGCATGAGCAGCCGCTCCTGGGCCCTTCGCGATATTTCGTCGAGCTGCGGAATCTCCAGCGCGGACAGGGTTTCCCCACGCAGCAGCGCGGACAGGCGGCCGGCGACGGTATCGACCTGGTGGTCGAATTCGGCTCCGACTTCGGGGAAATGCTCGAGCGCGCTTTCGAGCAGCAGCAGCGCGGTGGCGAGTTCGAGGGCGGCGACATCGCCGTGGCGGCCCGGCGTGGCGGCCAGGGCATCGGCCGTCTCCTGGATCGCCGCGGCCAGGCGAGTGACCTCGGGCTGACCCAGTTCGCCGATGCGGGCAACCAATTGCGCGGCGCCGTCGCGGAACTGTGCCAGCGCCGCTGACGTGCCGGCGCAGTAGCGGTTCCAGTGATCCTTGGTCGTCGCCAGCAGGTCGCGGCTGGCGCGCAGGACCGGCTTGAGCGGCGTGATGTCCTGTGTCTCGCCGACTTGCGGGATGAGGCCGTCGAGACGGTAAGCGGCGCGCACGCATTCCAGATGATCCGTGCCGCGCGGGGCGCGCGCGACGTAATAGAGCACGTCGCGCATCAGGCGATCGGCCACGGTGCCGGAACCTTCGAGCACCTTGCGCACCTGGCCTTCGATGCGGCCACACAATTTCTTGACGCCGGGATCGGCGTCGATGCCGCCTCCGGCCAGGGCATCGAAGAAAGCCATGGCCACCCACCAGAAGGCGCGACTGGCCGGCTGCACCTGCGTCATCTCGATCATGGCGACGGCGAGGCGCATTTCGGCAGCGCCCTTGGGATCGAGCTTGAGCCACTTGAGCAGGCCGCGCTGGAAACCCAGTCGAGCTGCCTTGAGTCGCGCCTCGAGCGCCGCTGGGGCGAGGGGCGCCGGTTCCTTTTCGCGCCGCGGCGGGCGCAGCGTCAGGTCCGGGAAGAACAGTTCGGCCGGCTCGGGTGCGGCCAGGCCGCGCGCCAAGGCGAGGTCACGGTAGGAAGGGAACAGCCGCAGCGCATGGTCCGGCCGGCCGTCGACCAGGTCGTCGAGATAGTGGCGGATGGCGGCGAGACCCTTGCGCCCGGCCTCGGCCGCCTGCGGCGAGGCCACGATCGAACCGTCCTCGAAACCGGCAAGCAGCGATTCCAGCGTCTCGGCGAATTGGGTGACGCCCTCGAGGCCGACGATGGTCAGCGCACCGCGCGCTTGGCGCAGGTGATTGCGCGCCTGGCCTATCAGCGCAGCCTCCTGGCTGGCGGCGAACTGGCCGAGAGCCTCGCCCGCGCGCTCGAGCGCGAGGTCGATCTCGCCTTTGACCCAGGTCAGCGGGCCGATGTCCAGTTCTGTCGCCATGTTCATGCGTGAATTACCGCGCTAGCTCTGCCTCAGACCTTGAAGCCGGAGACGGAACCCTTGAGTTCCGTCGCCAGGTTGGCCAGTTCGCCAATCGACACCGCCGTGCGCTTGGTGCCGTCCGTGGTCTGGTCGGTCACCTGGCGGATGCCTTCCATCGCTGTGGCCACGCCGGTGGCGACGCCCGCCTGATGCTGGGTGTCGGTCGAGATTTTGGCAATCAGTTCGGCCAGCGTCTTCGACACGTTGGAGATTTCCTCCAGTGCCTGGCCGGCGGCGTCCGACAGCTTGGCCCCTTCGACCACGCCCTGGGTCGAGTATTCCATGGCCGAAACGGCGTCGTGGGTGTCCGCCTGAATGGTCTTGACGATGGCCGCGATCTGTTTGGTCGCTTCGCCGGAGCGTTCGGCCAGCCGCTGCACTTCTTCCGCCACCACCGTGAAGCCGCGACCCGCCTCGCCGGCCGAGGCCGCCTGGATGGCGGCGTTGAGCGCCAGCACGTTGGTCTGTTCGGTAATGTCCGAGATCAGCTCCACGATTTCGCCGATCTCCTGCGACGATTCGCCGAGACGCTTGATCCGCTTCGATGTTTCCTGGATCTGGCCGCGAATTTCGTTCATGCCCTTGATCGAGTTTTCCACCGCCTCGGCGCCCTTCTGCGCGGCCTCCAGCGACTGGCGCGCCACGCGTGCCGACTCGAGTGCGTTGCCCGAGACCTCGCTCATTGAATGTGCCATCTCCAGCACCGACTCGCTGGCCTGCTGGATTTCGTGGGACTGGCGCTCGGTGGCCGCGAGCAGCTGGTTGGAGGTGCCCTGCGCTGTTTCCGACGCCGCCGCCACCTGGACAGCGGCCTCGTTGATTCGCCGTACCAGCACCGACAGTTCTTCAATGGTGTAGTTCACCGAGTCGGCAATGGCGCCGGTCACGTCTTCGGACACGGTGGCGCGCACCGTCAGGTCGCCGTCGGCGAGGTCGCCCATCTCGTTCATCAGCCGCAGAATGGCCTCCTGCGTGGCGTCCTTGGCCGCTTCGGCCTCGCGCCGCTGCCGTTCCGATTCCTGCTGGCGGGCACTCGTGTCGTCGTTGTACACCTTGAGCATCAGCACCAGCAGCACCAGCACCAGGGAGCCGGAGACGATGACGATGGCGGTGGGGATGGTGCTCTCCGCCTGTTTGCCGATTGCCTCGAAAAAGGTGTCAGTCGTGGCGGCGAGCTGTTCGGCCATCGGCTGCAGTTTGGTACCACCTTCCTTGGCGGCGTCAAGGTCCGGCACGGCGGCCGCGATGCCGGCGCCGGCGATGCCGATCTCGCCGAGCGCCTTTTCGAGCGGATCACGTACCGTGCTGTCGACGGACTTGGCGGCAGCATCGGCTTTCTGGAAAATGTCGGTGAGGTTGGTCTTCAGAACCTCCACGGACTGCAGGTGCATTGGAGCCGGCAGCAGGAGCACCGCGCGGGACCGGCGGGAGATGTCGGTCGCGGCCTTGGCGATCTCCTCGAGCCGTGGATCGGTCGCGGCGAGTTTGCTGATATCGATGGAGGCCTTGGAAAGCTTGACCGAGGCATCGGCGAGGCCCTTCAGCGATTTTTCCTTGCCGAGCACCAAGCCCAGACCCGCATCGAGGTTCTTCCACACCCCGGCGATCTTGTCCAAGCCCGGGCGCAGTTCCTCGTCGACGGGGACAGCGTCGAAGCCGGCCTCGTTGCCGCCTTGGTTAAGCAGGTTGAGCAGGGTGCCGAAGCGAGCGCGCCCGGTAGAGAGCGTGGCGAAATCCACCGCGGAACCCTGGGTCGTCACGCGCACCGCGCCCTTGCCGATCACCTGGGAGAACACCCGCATCTCGGCGATGATGGCGCGGTGGGTATCGCGGATTTCGGTGGTGCGGATCTGCTGCCACAACACGAACACCAGCGTGACGAGGAATACGAAGGCGGCAGCGCCGAGTATCTGCAGCTGCAGGTTGGCCGGGTGCTTACCGATCAGCGGCAGTGTCATCCGGCTGCGGCGATTTTCCACGAAGACATTCCCGGCGGCCGTACCGGCCTTCGCCGGTGCGTCACCGATCACGGTCGTCTGGGGCGATGCCCGGTTGCGGCGGTCGAATGTCGGCAACTTGAAGGGCAGCTTAAAGGCCATGGTGTGTCCCCTGGTGGTTCATGGTGGGTATGGTTGGTGTCACGTGGCGCCTTAACCTGCCACGTTCAGAAATTCCGGATCCTCGAGCAGCGGCTTGAGCCGCAGCCGGGTCCAGGTCTGGCCGGTGCCATCGACATAACGCGTGCCGGCCCACGCCGGTGCATTGTCTGCAGCGGCATCTTCCTGCATCTCGGCGAGGCTCTTGAGACCGAGGGTGCGGTTGACCAGCAGCGCGCTGTTGATGCCATGACGCGCACCGACGAGCAGCAGGCGCGCCTCGCTGTTGCGTGGCGTCACCTCGCCGCCGCGGAAGGCGGAAAAATCGACCACGCTGTATAACGCGCCGCGGACGTTGGCTACGCCGGCGAACCAGGGCTTGGTCAGCGGGACGGAGGTCAGCGGCGGCAGCGGCAGGACCTCGCCGGAATCGGAAAGCTCGAGCAGGCAGTGATCCTTGCCCGAGACGATGCCCAGCAGTGCGCGCGCCGTCTCGCCCCGCTTGGCCGAACTCAGGCGCTCGGACAGGCCGGCCTGGAATTCCCGCAGACTGATTCGCTGTCTAGCCATGCTCCGCTATTCGGTCCTCAGCCCAGCGCCGCGATCTTGGCCAGCAGCGCGGCCTGATCGACCGGCTTGACCATGTAATCGTGGGCACCCTGGCGCATGCCCCAGATCTTGTCGGTTTCCTGATCCTTGGTGGTGCACATGATGACCGGGATGTGCTGGGTCGCCGGTTCGCGCGAGATGGTGCGCGTGGCCTGGAAGCCGTTCATGCCGGGCATCACCACATCCATGATGATGAGATCGGGCAGTTGCTCCTTGGCCACGGTGATCGCCTGCTCGCCGCTCTCGGCGGTGATGATGTGGAAGCCGTTCTTCGTCAGGAGATCGGTCATGACATGGCGTTCGGTCGGCGAATCGTCGACCACGAGGATTTTCTTGATGGGCATCTATCTGATCTCCTTGGCTGCTTGTCAGGCGGCGCGCACGGCGTGGGCCGCCACTGTTTTGATGCAGGCTTTCCTTGGTGAAGGGCTTGGTGAGGTATTCGTCGGAGCCGACCATGCGACCGCGCGCGCGGTCGAACAGGCCATCCTTGGATGACAGCATGATCACGGGGGTGCCGGCGAAGCGGGGATTCTTCTTGATCAGGGCGCAGGTCTGGTAGCCGTCGAGTCGCGGCATCAGGATGTCGCAGAAAATAACGGCAGGCTGGTTGTCGGCGATCTTGGCCAGGGCATCGAAGCCGTCCTCGGCCACCAGCACCTGACAGCCGGCCTGCACCAGAAAGATCTCGGCGCTCTTGCGGATGGTGTTCGAATCGTCGATCACCATCACCTTGACGCCTTTCAAATCACCCAGATCGGACAACTGCCACGCCTCCCTATTGTGTCTTTCGCCACTGTTCCGGCGTCGGTGCGCCGGTTTTGGCACGAATATACATCAATCAGACCTGAATCATCTCAAAGTCGTCCTTGCGGGCGCCGCATTCCGGGCATTGCCAGTTGGGCGGAATGTCCTCCCAAGGCGTTCCGGGCGCAATCCCTTCGGCGGGAAGGCCGGCAGCTTCATCGTAGATGAAACCGCAAATCAAGCACATCCACGTCTTCCAGGCAGGAATTGCGCTCATCGTGGCGAACGTGTCGACGGCGACAGTCGGGTTAGAATCGACGCATCTTACCGCACCCTGCCGCTCGCGCGCATGCCGATGTCACCCACAGCCCCGGAACCGTTGCCGCCGATCGTGCTGACCTTTGCCGCCGCCGATCCCACCGGCGGTGCCGGCATCCAGGCCGACCTGCTGACGCTGGCCAGCATGGGGTGCCATCCGCTCTCGGTGATCACGGCGCTGACGGTGCAGGACACCACCGGTGTCGAGGCCGTGCTCGCCATCGACGCCGGCTGGGTGGCCGACCAGGCGCGCGCCCTGCTCGAGGACATGCCGGTGGCCGCCTTCAAGCTCGGCATGCTCGGCAGCGTCGAGGCCATCGCCGCGATCGCCGAGGTGCTCTCCGACTATCCCGACATCCCCCGCGTGCTCGACCCGGTGCTGACCTCGGGGCGCGGCGACGCGCTGGCGGACGAGGAAATGATCGAGGCCATGATCGAGCTGCTGCTGCCGCAGACGACCATCCTCACCCCGAACAGCCTCGAGGCCCGGCGCCTCGCGCTCGACGAGGACAACGAGTCCGACGCGCCGGATCTGGCCGAATGCGCGCGGCGCTTGATCGTCGCCGGCTGCGATTACGTGCTGGTCACGGGCACGCACGAGGGCACGCCGCAAGTCATCAACACGCTCTACGGCTCGCATGGCGCCGTGCGCAGCGATACCTGGGAGCGCCTGCCCGGCAGTTATCATGGCTCGGGCTGCACGCTGGCATCGGCCATCGCCGCCAACCTCGCCATGGGGCTCGACATCGGCGAAGCGGTGCGCGATGCCCAGGAATACACTTGGCAGACGCTGGCGGCGGGATTCCGCCCCGGCATGGGGCAGTACATTCCGGATCGCTTTTACTGGGCGCGAGAGGTTGAGGATGAACAGGACCAATAGGATGCTGCAGGGTCTTTACGCCGTCACGCCGGCGGACAACCTGCTGCCGCGCCTGTCGACGCTGGTCGGCCTGGCGCTCGAGGGCGGTGTCCGTCTCGTCCAGTACCGCAACAAGGATGCCCCGATGCCGCTCAAGCGCTCGCAGGCGGCGGAGCTGCTGCGCATCTGCCATGCTCACGACGCCAGGCTGATCATCAACGATGACGTCTGGCTCGCCATCGAGATCGGCGCCGACGGCGTGCACCTCGGTCGCGGCGACTCCGATCCCGTGATGGCGCGGCAGGCGCTCGGCCCCAAGCGGCTGCTCGGCGTGTCATGCTACGACGACGTCGAGCTGGCGATCGCGGCCGAGGCCGCCGGCGCCGACTACGTGGCGATCGGCAGCATGTTCGCCTCTCCGACCAAACCCGCGGCAACGCGCGCATCGCTCGAGCTGATCACCGAGACCCGGCACCGGGTAAAAGTCCCGGTGGCGGCCATCGGCGGCATCAAGCTGGAAAATGCTCCCGAAGTGATCAAGGCCGGTGCCGACATGGTGGCGGTGGTCAGCGATCTTTTCGATGCCATGGATATCAAGGGCCGCGCCACGGCCTTCCAGAAACTGTTCGACAAAAAGTGAATGCAATGACGTCCGCAACGAAGAACTCTTCATCCGTGCCCAGAAAACCATTCCCGGCGGCGTCAACTCCCCCGTTCGCGCCTTCCGCTCGGTCGGCGGCACGCCGCGCTTCTTCGCCCGTGGCGAGGGCGCCCATGTCTGGGATGCGGACGGCAAGCGCTATATCGACTACGTCGGCTCCTGGGGACCGCTGATTCTCGGCCATGCCGACCCCGACGTGGTGGCGGCGGTGCAGGAGGCGGCGGCGCAGGGCCTTTCCTTCGGCGCGCCGACCGAGGCCGAGATCGACCTGGCCGAGCTTCTGGTCAAGCTGGTGCCGAGCATGGAACTGGTACGCCTGGTGTCCTCGGGCACCGAGGCGACCATGAGCGCGATCCGCCTCGCCCGCGGCTACACCGACCGCGACATGATCATCAAGTTCGAGGGCTGCTACCACGGCCATGCCGACAGCCTGCTGGTCAAGGCCGGCTCGGGGGCGCTGACCTTCGGCAATCCGTCCTCGGCTGGCGTGCCGCCGGACCTGGCCAAGCATACGCTGGTGCTCGACTACAACGACGCCGCCGAGCTGGCCCACGTCTTCCACCAGCACGGCCGCGACATCGCCTGCGTCATCGTCGAGCCGGTCGCCGGCAACATGAACCTGATCCGCCCCACGCCCGAGTTCCTCAAGGCCATGCGCCACCTCTGCGACCAGCACGGCGCACTGCTGATCTTCGACGAGGTGATGACGGGCTTCCGCGTCGGCGCGGGCAGCGCCCAGGGCCTGTTCGGCATCAAGCCGGATCTCTCCACCTTCGGCAAGGTGGTCGGCGGTGGTCTGCCGCTGGGCGCCTTCGGCGGCCGCAGGGACGTGATGGAAAAGATCGCGCCGCTGGGCCCCGTCTACCAGGCCGGCACGCTGTCGGGCAACCCGCTGTCGGTGGCGGCGGGACTGGCCACGCTGAAGAAGGTGATGCAGCCCGGCTTCTACGAGGCGCTGACGGCGAAGACGAAGTCACTCGTCGACGGCCTGACGGCGGCGGCGAAAAGGAAGGGCGTGAAATTCTGCGCCCAGTCGGTCGGCGGCATGTTCGGCCTCTATTTCTCCGAGGTGGTGCCGACGTCCTACGACGAAGTGATGGCCTGCGACAAGGAAGCCTTCAATCGCTTCTTCCACGCCATGCTGGAAAAGGGCATCTATCTCGCGCCTTCGGCCTTCGAGGCCGGCTTCGTCTCGGCGGCGCATTCGGATGCCGACATCGCGGCGACGATCGCCGCGGCGGAGGCTTGCTTCTAGGGCACCATCCGAAAGTCGGCGGTAGCGCTACGGCAAATTACCGGAGCCAGCCCTTCTTGCGGAAATACCAGAAGGGCAGCGCCACGGAAAAGGCCATGAGGCCGAGCGAGAACGGGTAGCCGTATTGCCATTCAAGCTCCGGCAAGAACTTGAAGTTCATGCCGTAGATGCTGGCGATCAGCGTCGGCGGCAGCATGGCCACGGAAGCCACGGAGAAGATCTTGATGATCTTGTTCTGGTTGATGTTGATGAAGCCGACGGTGGCGTCCATCAGGAAGTTGATCTTGCCGAAGAGGAAGGACGTGTGGCCGTCGAGCGACTCGATGTCGCGCAGGATCTGGCGTGCGTCCTCCTGCTGCTTGGGCGAGAGGAAGCGGCTGCGCAGCAGGAAGGAAAGCGCGCGGCGGGTGTCGAGCACGTTGCGGCGGATGCGCCCGTTGAGGTCTTCCTCGCCGGCGATGGCGGCGAGGGTCTTGGCCGCCTCGGCGTCGGTGACCTCGTGGCCGAGTACCCGCTTGCCGACCTTCTCGAGCCCGGCGTAGACGTCCTCGAGCGCGTCGGCCGAGTATTCGGCATCGGCGGCATAAAGGTCGAGCAGCACGTCCATGCCGTCCGTGACGTAGCCGGGCTGGGTCCGCGCGCGCAGGCGCTGCAGGCGGAAGACCGGCAGTTCTTCCTGTCTTACTGAAAACAGGATGTCCTGGTGCAGGATGAAGGCGACCGCGACGTTGCGCGATTCCTTGTCGGTGTCGAGCAGGAAGTCGGAATGCAGGTGCACTTCGCCGTTCTCGTCGACATAGAAGCGCGCGCTGGCCTCGAGGTCGGTCAGCTCCTCGGGGTTCGGCAGGTCGAGGCCGTAGTACTTGCCGACCCAGGCGCGAACGAAGGGGGAGGGAGCGACGAGGTCGACCCAGATCGGCTTGACGTTGGCAAGATCGGCGCGGCTGTCGATCTGCACCTGGCTGAGGCGGCCGTTGCGCAGTTCGAAGGCGTTGAGCATGTTGCGCACGCTGGCGTAGGGACGGGCGCCGACCAGTTCTTCGCGCACGTCGTCGGAAACGATCTCGAGGATGCCTTCGCAGCGCGCCTCGTCGACCTGCTGCCAGGTCGCCAGCCGGTCCTCTTCCGGTAGGGTTTCGAGGATGCGGGCGATGCTCGATGCGTCGAGCCGGTCCAGCAGCCGCTGCAATTCGACGAGGTGCTGCTTGTGCACGATGTCCTCGACCAGCTCATGGCGCGGCATCTCCTGGCGATGGACGACCTCCTCGACGCGGCGATGACGCGACAGCAGCAGCTGCACCTCGCTGAGGTGCTGCTCCAGTGGGTCTTCAGCGCGGGGGCGGACGTCGAGGGTATCGGTCATGACAGCGGCTCGAAAGCGCGGATTCTACCTCCCTGCGCCTGGGCATTGAGCCGCCGGGCCGCCCCAAGGCGAAAATACGCCCCCTTTGGGGGCGGCGTCCGCAAGGGATACCGTCCCCGGCAACGCCGGGGACATAAACGCAGTGAGCGTGGGGGAACCATCAGGGCACCTCGGCATTGGGCATGCGGCCGAGGATCAAGCTGGGTGCGGCCGTTGACGTAGGCCGAGTAGGGATTCTTCTCGAAGCGACGCGGCGCCGGCAGCATGACGGCGAGGCGGGCCGCCTGTTCGGCGCCGAGGCCGGCGGCGGTGGTGCCGAAATAGCGCTTCGCCGCCGCCTCGGCGCCGAACAGGCCCTCGCCCCATTCGACGACGTTGAGATAGACCTCGAGGATGCGCCGCTTGTCCCAGAACAGCTCGATCCAGACGGTGATCACCGCCTCCTGCGCCTTGCGCCAGGGCGTCTTCGAGGCGGAAAGGAAGAGGTTCTTGGCCAGTTGCTGCGAGATGGTGGAGCCGCCGGCGACCACCTTGCCCTTCTTCTGGTTCTTCTCGATGGCCTTCTGGATGCCCTCCCAGTCGAAGCCCTCGTGGTCGATGAACTTGTCGTCCTCGGCGGCTATCGCCGCGCGCTTGAGATGGTTCGAGATCTTTGCGTAGGGAACCCAGTGATGGCGCAACTCGGCCTTGGGATTTTTTTCGCGCAATCCGTCCAGCCGCTGGCTCATGAAGCTGGTCATGCCCGGATCCACCCATTTCCACCAGATCACCCAGCCGACATACCAGCCCTGCCACAGCACTGCGAGCAGCAGCAGCGCCAGCAGACCTCGCTTCAACCAGGCCGGCGCGGGCTTCATTCTCTCAGAGCGGCCATTACCGGCGCCGTGTCGGGGCGAACGCCGCGCCAGACGAAGAAGGCCTCGGCCGCCTGCTCGACCAGCATGCCGAGGCCGTCGGCTACCGTGGCGCCAGCCGCACGGGCCTGCGCCATGAAGGGCGTGTCGCGGCCGTAAAGCATTTCGTAGGCGAGGCAGCCGGGGGCGAACGCAAAAGTCGGCACTGGCAGCACGGCGTCGCCGAGTCCCGCCGAGGTGGCATTGATGACGAGGTCGAACGCGCGGCCGGCCAGCGCCTCGAAACCGCCGCCATCGACCTGGAACGTCGGCGGCAAGCTGCTCCGCCCTGGCTGCCGTGCGATTGGCGATGAAAATCGATGCGGGACGCTGCTCCAGCAGCGGCAGGATCACCCCGCGCGCCGCGCCCCCAGCACCGACGATCAGGATGCGGCGGCCGGCGATGCTCGCGCCGAGGTTGTGCGCGATGTCGCGCAGCAGTCCCGCGCCGTCGGTGTTGTCGCCGCGGATAGAGGTGCCGTCGAGACTCAGCGTATTCACCGCGCCGGCCGCCTCGGCGCGCGGCGTGAGTTCGTGGCGAGGCGGAAGGCTTCTTCCTTGAACGGCACGGTGACATTGGCGCCGCGCCCGCCTGCCGCGGCAAAGCCGCGTACGCTCGCCGCGAAACCGTCGAGCGGCGCGAGGATCGCTTCGTAAGTCAGATCCTGCCCGGTCTGCCGTGCGAACAGGGCGTGGATGCGGGGAGATTTCGAGTGCGCGACCGGGTTGCCGAAGACGGCAGTAGCGTCGGCATTTCAATCCGAGCGCAGCTTGTCGGCGCTGGTGAACGTCCAGGTGCGCGTGATCTCGAGGATGTCGGTGTCGCGCGCGATGTCTGAGGGGAAGGGGGCGTAGGGCGAGGCCATCTGCACGATGCGCCGCGCCGCATCGTCGAGC
The DNA here is from genome assembly GCA_963709555.1 of uncultured beta proteobacterium. Taxonomy (GTDB): domain Bacteria; phylum Pseudomonadota; class Gammaproteobacteria; order Burkholderiales; family Rhodocyclaceae; genus Sulfurisoma. Next base: position 164,394 of record CAVPWR010000005.1, read on the forward strand.
AGCTTCTGCCCCGACGGACGGTTGATGTCCACGCGCTCGAGGGTGCCGTCGGCCTTGATGATGACCGTCAGCACCAGGCTGCCGTACATCTTGCCGCGCGCCGCGTCGGGATAGTTGAGGTTGCCGATGCGCTCGACCTTCTGCCGCCAGTCCTCGACGTACTGGGCGAAGCGGTATTCCTCGGTTCGCGCGCCGATGAACTTCTTGCGCGGCCGCTTGTTGTATTCCTCGAGGTTGCGGGCGATCTGCCCCTCCAGCCGCGCGACTGCCATGGCGCTGCTGGCGAGGTCGAGGCCGGAGACATTGGGCGGCGTCAGCGGGGCGGGCGGGGTCGGGTCGTTGTGCCTGGGCGCGGCCGGCGCTGCCTTCTGGCTCTTGAGCTGGGTCATCATCTCGCGCTGCTGCGCCTCGAGCTGGGCGACGCGACGCTGGGCCTCGATCAGGCTGTCGCCTTCCTTGGTTTGCTTCGATACCGGCAGCGGCGTGGCGGCGCGGCGGTTTTCGTCGGTGTTGCCGCCGCCGTCGAGGTTGGCCTGGGCCTTGGCCTGGATGTCAGTGGTCGGACGGGCCGCGCTCTTGCTGTTGACCAGGATGACGTCGAGCGCCCGCTCCTTGGCGTGGGAGAGGGCGTCGGGGAAGGTAAAGTGGATCGACAGCAGGATGCCGTGCAGCAGCAGCGAAGCGCCGATGGCCAGGCCGAGGTTGCGGCTCTGGGCGTCCATGGGCGCGGACATGGATGATGACAGCGGCAGGGGCATTGCGGAGATCATGCCTCTGCCGGGCCGCCCCAAGGAGGCATGCGCCCCCCGGTGGGGGGCAGCGAGCCGAGTTTGCGAGCGTGGGGGGGCAATCGTTCGGGGCTCGGGGCGGTCGTGGCCAGCGTCGACATATCCGCGAATTTTACCCCGCGCTCTCGGCCTCCCCGGCCTCGTCGATCCCCGCATCAGGGGCGGCCTCTGCCGGCAATTCAAGCGATTCGAGGTAGCGCACGGTGATTTCGGCGCCCAGCAGATCGATGGCATCGACAGCCAGCCGCAGCCGCGTACCGCGCGGCAGCTCGGGCAGCGACATGGTCTTCACCACCAGCGGGATGCGATCGAGTCGCGCCAGGCTTTCCTTGATGAAGGCCGCCTCGACGCGGGTCTCGCCCTCCTGCGCGAGCCAGCGCAGGCACCAGTAGCGCTCCATGTCGCGCTGGAAATCGGCATAGGCGGCGTAGGTCAGCTCGAAGTCGCGCAGGGCGGCGAGGAAGTCGGCCGACTTGGCGGTCCAGGGAGGCGTTTCTCCGCGCAGGTGGGCGATCAGCTGCCACTGGTTGATGAGGTCGACATGGCGACGCAGCGGCGAGGACGACCAGGCATAGCAATCGACGCCGAGCCCTTCGTGCGGCGCGGCCACCGTGGTCATGCGCGTCTTGAACGCGGTCTGCGCCCGGTAGATCGCGGCGACCTTGGCGTCGCGCAGCAGGCCGCCCCAGGTGGAGTTGGCGACGATCATCAGTTCGGCCACCAGGGTATCGAGCGGGCTGCCGCGCTGCCGCTCGTCGATGGCGATGCGGCCGCTGCCTTGCGGGGTGGCGGCCGACCAGTCGACGACGAAGTTGTAATCCTTGCGGTTCTGCTTGCCCGAGGCGCCGCGGCCGGCCTCGAGCACCGTGGCAAGTTCCCACAGCCGCTTCAGCTCGTCGCGGAAGGGGAAGTCGGGCAGGCCGGCGGACAGGGTTTCCTCGTTGAACAGCGGCTCGATGTCGTGGTGGCGCAGGTTGGCCACCACCGGCACGCGCTCGAGCTTCGTTTCCCTGGCAAGGATGCGCAGGTCGGCGGCGACGTCGAGGTAGAGCGAGATGGCCGGCACCGTGTGGCCCTCGGCCAGGGTGAAACGCTCGACGATGTCCTCGGGCAGCATGGTGATCTTGCGGCCGGGCATGTAAACGGTGGATAAGCGGTCGCGGGCGATGCGGCCGAGGTCGGAGTCGGGGGCGATACCCAGTCCCGGCGCGGCGATATGGATGCCGACGCGCATGCCGCCGTCGGGCAGCGGTTCGAGTGAGAAGGCGTCGTCGATTTCCGTCGTATGTGCGTCGTCGATGGAAAACGCGCGCACGGCGGCCTCGGGCAGTTCCTGCGGTTCGGCCGGCGGCGCGAATTCACCGAAGCCGGTCCCCTTCGGGAAATATTCGAAGAGGAAGCGTCCTAGGTGATACTCGTGGGTGTCACTGATGCCGCCGCATTTTTCCAGCAGCCGCGGTACCGAGAGGCCGGTGTCGGCGCAGGCTGCTTCGAGCGCCTTGGTCTCGGGCTTGTTGCGGTCGGGCTTGTAGAGCAGCTCGCGCAGCAAGGATGGAAACTCGGCGGGCAGCGTGTCTGCCTTGAGTTCGCCCGCCATGCGCTCGATGGCCAGCGCGACCTGCCGCTTCTTCTCCAGCCCGGCCAGCGCGGCCTGCAGGATCTCGGGCGGCGCCTTGCGGAAGCGGCCCTTGCCCTTGCGGTGGAAGTAGATCGGCGCCGAGTGCAGGCGCAGCAGCACGGCGGCGGCCTCGACCGGCCCCGGCTTGCTCCCGACATACTCGGCGGCCAGTTCCTCGAAGGCGAACTCGGCGTCGCCGCAGACCTCCCAGAGGAAATCGGTTTCGATTTCCTCGGCCTGGCTTTCCGCGCGCTCCATCAACTCCGCCGGCGGCGGCGCCTCGAAGCGCAGCAGCACGTTGGCGGCCTTGACCTTGGAACGCTTGCCCGAAGGCAGTTCCACCTGCAGGGAGGCGGTGTTGTCCGCCAGCACGACGCCGGCCTTGAAGGCGCCGTCTTCTTCAAAAAGGATGTTCATCAGCGAATTCCAGAATGGGGTCGAGGCAGTCGGCCCAGCGCGTGAAGCTGTGGTCGCCGCCCTTGATCACCGTCTGGCGGGCTCCGGCATAGCGGGCCACGGCCTGGCGGTAATCGAGCACTTCGTCGCCGCTTTCGACCAGCAGCCAGAAGTTCCCGGGGCGGGAGATGCGCGGCACTTCCAGCGCGCGCAGTTCGGCGATGTGCTCGAGGGTGAAATCGAAGCGCTCGCCGCTGTAGAGGTTCTGCTGCGGCCCGACGAATTTTTCCAGCGAGATGTGGGCGACCACGGCGGGATTGACCAGCACCGCCCGCAGGCCGTGTTTCTCGGCGAGATAGGTGGCGTAGTAGCCGCCGAGCGATGATCCGACCACGGCCACCGTCCCGCCAGCGCCGACATTTTGCGAGATGATCGTTTCGGCTAGGCTCGATGGCCGCCCTGGGCGAGTGCGGCAGCTGCGGGCAGGCGAATTCTCCGCCGCGCTCGGCGACACGGGCAGCGAGCATTTGGGCCTTCCGCGATTGCGGCCCGCTGGTGAAGCCGTGCAGGTAGAGGATCACGTCAGGGATGCGTCCAGTCCACCAGGCCGAACTGCCAGGTGGCGAGCACCGCGATGCCGAAGGCGATGCGGTACCAGGCGAAGACGGTGAAGTCGTGGGTCGAGATGTAGCGCAGCAGCCAGCGCACGCAGAGGAAGGCCGAGACGAAGGAGGCGATGACGCCGACCACCCACATGCCGATGTCGTCGAACGACAGCAGGTGGCGCTCCTTGTAGAGCTGGTAAGTCGTGGCGACCAGCAGCGTCGGGATCGCCAGGAAGAAGGAGAACTCCGTCGCCGCCTTGCGCGACAGGCCGAACAGCAGGCCGCCGATGATGGTGGCACCCGAGCGCGAGGTGCCGGGAATCAGAGCCACGGCCTGGGCCAGGCCGAGCTTGAGGGCATCGAGCGGGGTGAGCTGGTCGACGCTGTCGACCCGGATGGTGTGCTCGCGCTTCTCCGCCCAGAGGATGACGAAGGCGCCGACGATGAAGGCCGTGGCTACCGCCACCGGGTTGAACAGCGTGGCCTTGATGGCCTTGCCGAACAGCAGGCCGAGGATGGCCAGCGGCAGGAAGGCGATGGCGAGGTTGAGCACGAAGCGCTGCGCCGCGGGGTCGCGCGGCAGGCCGCCGACGACCGCGGCGAGTCGGGCGCGGTACTCCCAGCAGACGGCGAGGATGGCGCCGGACTGGACGACGATGTGGAACAGCTTGCCGCGCTCGTCGTTGAAGCCGAGCAGGTCGCCGGCCAGGATCAGGTGGCCGGTGCTCGACACGGGCAGGAACTCGGTCAGGCCCTCGACGATGCCGAGGATCAGGGCGTGAAGCAGCAGGGTCGCGTCCATGGGCGGGCGCCGGGGAAGTGTCGGGGGAAGGGGCGCGATTTTAGCACGGGGACCCTCCCGCTCCGGTGGCTGGCCCTATGGGCGGCCAGCGGCGGATTGCCCTAGAATGGGACTTCCCTCGCCCCGCTCCCGCCACCCCCGTGCTCAAGAAAATCAACGCCAAGGATCTGCAATTGGGCATGCACCTGCATGAGCTCTGCGGCTCGTGGATGGAGCATCCGTTCTGGCGCACCAAGTTCACGCTCACTGATCCCGCCGACATCGGACGGATCCTGGAAAGCGGCATCACCGAGGTCTGGATCGACGTCAACAAGGGCATGGACGTGCCGGGCACGACCAAGGTCCAGGCTGAACAGGCGGTGACCGAGGCGCTGCTGGAAGTGGCGGCAGGCGCCGCGCCGGTGCAGAAGGTGTCCATGGCCGAGGAGGTCAAGCGCGCCGCCAAGATCTGCGCCAACGGCAAGGCCGCCGTCATCTCCATGTTCCAGGAAGTGCGCATGGGGAATGCCATCAGCGCGGAGGCCGCCGGCGAACTGGTCGACGAGATCTCGTCGTCGGTGCTGCGCAACCCGGGCGCATTGATCAGCCTGGCACGGCTCAAGACCGCCGACGACTACACCTACATGCACTCTGTCGCGGTCTGCGCCCTGATGGTGGCGCTGGCGCGGCAACTGGGGCTGGACGAAAAGGATACGCGCGAGGCCGGCATGGCGGGCCTGCTGCACGACCTGGGCAAGGCCATGATGCCCATGGAGGTCCTCAACAAGCCGGGCAAGCTCACCGATGCCGAATTCACCATCATCAAGAGCCACCCGGTCGAGGGTCACCGCCTGCTCGTCGAAGGCAAGAGCGCCAGCGCGACGGTGCTCGACGTCTGCCTGCATCACCACGAAAAGGTCGATGGCAGCGGCTACCCGGACCGGCTCCCCGGCGACAAAATCAGCCTCCACGCCAAGATGGGCGCGGTCTGCGATGTCTACGACGCCATCACCTCGAACCGTCCGTACAAGGCCGGCTGGGATCCGGCCGAGTCGATTCGCAAGATGACCGAATGGTCCAAGGGCCACTTCGACGAGCGCGTATTCCAGGGTTTCGTCAAGAGCATCGGCATCTATCCCACCGGCTCGCTGGTCAAGCTGACGTCGGGGCGCCTCGCCGTGGTGGTCGAGCAGTCCGAGAAGTCGCTGTTGGCGCCACGGGTCAAGGCATTCTTCTCGACCAAGTCGCAGGTCTATATCCCGCCCGAGGTCGTCGACCTCTCCCGTCCGGGTAGCGCCGAGAAGATCGTCGGCCGCGAGGACGCCGCCAAGTGGGGCATCAAGAACCTGGACGAACTCTGGGCGACGGCTTAGGTGACGTTGCCCGTTCGAGCAGCGCCAGCCACGCTAGCGCCTGATCCCGCGTATTGCCACACATTTCAACGGACGGTTGCAGTCCAGAGCAGCAAACCGGCCGCTCCGCCAAGCCGAAGATCATGCAGCGCAAGTCTGCCGCGAGGTACCGGCAAGGCACGTCAGACGGTTTTCCCAAGCTGCTGATCGACGGCGCGATGCAGCAGGCGCCGCAGCCGGGGCGGCAGTCCATTAGCGCTTCGTCTCGGCACGGACCGCTTGGCGCATTTCCTTCTCGACTTCGTCGAGCATGCGCATCGCCGCCTCCAGCCCCTGGCGCTGAATTTCCTTGGCGCTCGCCTCGAGGCGAGCCTTCTCCTCGGCTGATAGCTCGGGCGCCGGCTTGCCTTCGGCCGTGGCGTTGAGCGACTGGCGCATCAGGTTGAAAAGCAGGCCGACGTTTTCCTCCGTCATCACCTTGCCGGCGATGCGGGCCATGGCTTCATCGGCCGGGTTGGCAGGAGCCTCGACCCTGGAAGGTTGAGGTCCGGCGCAGGCGGTCAGCGAGAGCAGCAGGCCGGCAAGCAGGAGGGACAGGCGGCGGGACATGGCGCGGTTCCTTTCGGGAGGTCACAGGTAGTCAACGTCCGCCACCCCGCCCGGGCTGACAGCGATCAGGACTTGCGGTAGACCTCGCCGCCGCTCTTGACGAACTCGACGGCCTTGGCTTCCATGCCCTTCTCCAGCGCTTCCTGCTCTTCGAGGCCCTGCTTCGCCGCGTAGTCGCGCACATCCTGGGTGATTTTCATCGAGCAGAAGTTGGGCCCGCACATGGAACAGAAGTGGGCGAGCTTGGCGCCCTGCTGCGGCAGCGTCTCGTCGTGGAATTCACGCGCCTTGTCGGGGTCGAGGCCGAGGTTGAACTGGTCCTCCCAGCGGAACTCGAAGCGCGCTTTCGAGAGCGCGTTGTCGCGCACCTGCGCGCCCGGGTGGCCCTTGGCGAGGTCGGCGGCATGGGCGGCGATCTTGTAGGCCATGATGCCGTCCTTGACGTCGTCCTTGTCGGGCAGGCCGAGGTGTTCCTTGGGCGTGACGTAGCAGAGCATGGCGGTGCCGTACCAGCCGATCATCGCCGCGCCGATCGCGCTGGTGATGTGGTCGTAGCCGGGGGCGATGTCGGTAGTCAGCGGGCCCAGGGTGTAGAACGGGGCCTCGCCGCACAGGCGCAACTGCTCGTCCATGTTGTGCTTGATCATGTGCATCGGCACGTGGCCGGGGCCCTCGATCATCACCTGCACGTCGTGCTTCCAGGCGATCTGGGTCAGCTCGCCCAGCGTGGCCAGTTCGCCCATCTGGGCGGCGTCGTTGGCATCGTAGATCGAGCCGGGACGCAGGCCGTCGCCGAGGCTGAAGGCCACGTCGTAGGCCTTCATGATTTCGCAGATGTCCTCGAAGTGGGTGTAGAGGAAGTTCTCCTTGTGGTGGGCGAGGCACCACTTGGCGAGGATCGAGCCGCCGCGCGAGACGATGCCGGTCATGCGCTTGGCCGTCATGGGGATGTAGCGCAGCAGCACGCCGGCGTGGATGGTGAAGTAGTCGACGCCCTGCTCGGCCTGTTCGATCAGGGTGTCGCGGAAGATTTCCCAGGTCAGGTCCTCGGCCTTGCCGTCGACCTTTTCCAGCGCCTGGTAGATCGGCACGGTGCCGATGGGCACCGGCGAGTTGCGCACGATCCACTCGCGCGTCTCGTGGATGTTTTTGCCGGTCGAGAGGTCCATCACCGTGTCGCCGCCCCAGCGGATCGACCAGGTCATCTTGTCCACTTCTTCCTGGATCGAGGAGACGATGGGACTGTTGCCGATGTTGCAGTTGATCTTGACCAGGAAGTTGCGGCCGATGATCATCGGCTCGGATTCCGGGTGGTTGATGTTGTTGGGGATGATGGCGCGGCCGCGGGCGATCTCGTCGCGGACGAACTCGGGGGTGATGACCCTGGGGATCGCGGCGCCGAAGCTCTCGCCCGCATGCTGGGTCGTCAGCAGTGCCGAGAGCGCTTCGATCTTCTGGTTCTCGCGGATGGCGACGAACTCCATCTCGGGCGTGACGATGCCTTTGCGGGCGTAGTGCATCTGGCTGACGTTCGCGCCGGGCCTGGCGCAACGTGGCTTGCGCTTGAGGTCGAAGCGCAGCCCGGTCAGTTCGGAATCGGCTTCGCGGGCGCGACCGTAGTCGGACGACAGGCCCGGCAGTTCCTCGGTATCGTTGCGTTCGGCGATCCAGCCGGCGCGCAGCGCCGGCAGGCCGCTGCGGATGTCAACCTTGACTGCCGGGTCGGTATAGGGGCCTGAGCAATCGTAGACGCAGATCGCCGGATTCGATTCGGCACCGGTCGGCGTCTGGGTGATTTCCCGCATCGGCACGCGAATGTCGGGGCGCGAACCGGTGATGTAGATTTTTCTGGAGTTGGGCAGGGGCTGGATGGCCGCGGCGTCCACGTGGGCTTCAGTGGCTATAAACTTTTCGTTAGCATTCATGGGGTTGCATTCCTAATGGCGGCTCTCGGCTGGCCGCTCGGGCGAAGGGTCGAAGCTACTGGAATCCCCTTGGGAATGCAAGCCTTGAGGGCGAAGGGGCATTGAGTCCGATTTGGCGAGCGTTGGCGGGTAGTTGTGTCGAAAAGTTAAAGTATTTGCTGTCATAGTCGTAATGACAAGAACGCCATCCAGGGGAAGCATCATGAAATTCCGATCCGCGACGATACTTGCCGCCGTCACCGCCATGTTCATGGCCACCCCGCCGGTGCTGGCCGCCAAGTGGGAGGTGGTTGCGGCTGCCAACGGCGACAAGATCGAGATCGATCGCGCGCGCATTGTGCAGCAGGCGGGCGGTCGTGCCACCGCGTGGAGCCGCCTGGCACGCGACGGCATCTACATCGACGAAAACGGCATGCGCTATACGACGGTCGAGGCGTTCAATCGCTACGACTGTGCCAAGGGCAGCTTTACCACGCTGAAGCGCGTCTGGCGCCGTGACGGCGAACTGGTGCGCGAGGAACCGATTGCCCAGCCGGCGGAACTGACGGTCGAGGCTGCCAGCCCCGACGCGAAAATCCTGGCCGAGGCCTGCCGCCTGCCGCCGGCCGAGGTTGGGACACGCGACAAGCCCGGCGTAATGCACGCGGACATGCGCAGCGCCGGCGACGCCGCCAAGGCCAAGTCCATGCCTGTCGCCGATGCCGGCCACGGCGAGAAGAAGGCGGCCGAGAAGCCGGCGGAAAAGGCTCCGGCTGCGGCCCCGGCCGCCGGCGGGGACAAGCCGCGCTTCATCGAACTGCCCAAGATCGACAAGTCGCAGGTCGAAGATCCGCACAAGGCGTCGGTTGCCAAGCCTGCCGAGCCGGCCAAGGCGGGTGCCAGGGACGCGAAGGCTGTTGCAGCGCCCGACATCAAGGATGTGGCAAAGGCCGCCGGCGCTGCCGCGGCCCAGGCCCCCGCGCCGGCAGCCAATCGGCAGGAACTCGAGCGTCAGTACGCCACCTCCGGTCCGCGCAAGGCGGTGAAGAAGAAGCCGGCACCCAAGCATGGCGCACCCGCGGACATCATCGAGCACCGGCACATCCACTGGAGCTACGAAGGCGAGGGCGCGCCCGGCAACTGGAGCAAGATCGACGGGAAATACGCGACCTGCGGCACCGGCAAGCGGCAGTCGCCGATCGACATCCGCGACGGCATCAAGGTCGATCTCGAGCCGATCAAGTTCGACTACAAATGGGCGAATTTCCGCGTCGTCGACAACGGCCACACCATCCAGGCCAATATCGGCGAGGGCAATACCATCACCGTGATGGGCCGCACCTACCAGCTGGTGCAGTTCCACTTCCACCGCCCGTCCGAGGAGAAGGTGCGCGGCAAGGCGTTCGACATGGTGGCGCACCTGGTGCACAAGGACGATGAGGGCAAGCTGGCGGTCATCGCCGTGCTGATGGAGAAGGGCGCGAGCGAGCATCCCGTGATCCAGACCATCTGGAACAACATGCCACTCGAGGTCAATCAGGACGTGTCGCCCAGCACCACCATCGACCTCAACCGCATCCTGCCCGAGGAGCGCAGCTACTACACCTACATGGGTTCGCTGACGACGCCGCCGTGCACCGAGGACGTGCTGTGGATGGTGTTCAAGAAGCCGATCATCGTGACCGAGCAGCAGGTGGCGATTTTCGCCAAGCTCTACAAGAACAACGCTCGGCCGGTGCAGCCGGCCAACGACCGCCTGGTCAAGGAAACGCGCTGAGGATTTTCCGGATCGGCGCGGGCAATGCCGCCCGCGCCAGTTCCTCCGCGGTCAGCCATTGCCGGCCCGATTCCGCCGCATGCGGCAGCAACTCCACCTCGCACAGCAGCGGCTGGATGCGCAGGCGGAAGTGGGTGAATGCGTGCACAAAAGTCGGCGCTGGCGCCACGGTGATCAAGCGTGAGCCCAGCCGCTGTTCGATGTGAACCGAGGGCTCGATGCCCTCCGGCAATTCCGGCAGCGACAGCAGCCCGCCCCAGATGCCCGCCGGCGGCCGTCGCTCGACGAGGACGCGCGACCCGTGGCGCAGCACCAGCAGCGTTGCCGTCCGTTCGGGCACGACCTTGCGCGGGCGCGGCGTCGGCAATTCGGCGACGCGATCGTCGCGATGGGCGACGCATATTTCCTGCAGGGGGCAGGTGCCGCAGCGCGGCTTGCTTCGGGTGCAGATCGTCGCGCCGAGATCCATCTGCCCCTGGATGTAGATGGACACATCGCCCGGCGGCAGCAGCGCTTCGGCGTCCCGCCAGAGCCGACTTTCCACGGCGGCGCTTCCCGGGAAGCCCTCGACGCCGAGGCAGCGGCAGAGCACGCGCTTGACGTTGCCGTCGAGGATGGGCAGCCGCGCGGCGAAGCAGAAGGCCGCGATGGCGTTGGCGGTCGAACGGCCGATGCCGGGCAGGGCCGCGAGCGCTTCCGGCGTGCGCGGAAACGCGCCGCCATGCGCGGCCACCACCTCGCGGGCGCAAGCGTGCAGGTTGCGGGCGCGGGCGTAGTAGCCGAGCCCGCTCCACAGCTCCATCACCTGCTCGACCGGCGCCGCCGCCAGCGCCGCGAGCGTCGGGAAGCGCGCAAGAAAGCGCTCGTAGTAGGGAATGACCGTCGCCACCTGCGTCTGCTGCAGCATGATCTCGGAGAGCCAGACGCGATAGGGGTCCCGCGTGCCCTGCCAGGGCAGGTCGTGGCGGCCGTGGCGGCGCTGCCAGCGGATCAGCCGATCCGCGAAATTGCTCCCCTCCCCCCGCCCCCCTTCCACGGGAAGGGGGTGACAGGTGTTCGCCGCTGCGCGGCTCCGGGCCAATGGCTGTGCCTTCCTTGGGGCGGCCCGGCGGGCGGCGCTCACGCCTTGACGGGTTTGACGCGCGAGGCGGCGAGCTTGGCGCGCTGCCTGGCTTCGTCCGTGGTGTCGGCTGTGGCCACCGCCACGCCCATGCGCCGCTTGACGAAGCTCTCGGGCTTGCCGAACAGCCGCAGGTCGGATTCGGGCACGGCCAGCGCCTCGGCCACGCCGTCGAAGGCGATGCCCTTTGCCTCCATGCCGCCGTAGATCACCGCCGAGGCGCCGGCCCGGCGCAGGCTCACATCGACCGGCAGGCCGAGGATGGCGCGGGCGTGCAGTTCGAACTCGGACTGACGCTGGGTGGCCAGCGTGACCAGGCCGGTGTCGTGCGGGCGCGGACTGACTTCCGAGAACCAGACGTCGTCGCCCTTGATGAACAGCTCGACGCCGAAGATGCCGCGGCCGCCGAGGTTGCCGGTGATCTGCGCCGCGATCTCGCGCGAGCGGCGTAGCGCCAGCGCCGACATTTGCATCGGCTGCCACGATTCGACGTAATCGCCATTGACCTGCACGTGGCCGATCGGTTCGCAGAAGTGGGTTTCCACGTCGCCTGCTCGCGCCGCGTGCGCGCACGGTGAGCAGGGTGATCTCGTAGTCGAAGTCGATGAAGCCCTCGACGATGACCCGCCCCTGCCCGGTGCGACCGCCCGACTGGGCGTAGTTCCAGGCCTTGTCCACGTCGGCGGGCGTCTTCACCAGCGACTGGCCCTTGCCGGAGGAGGACATCACCGGCTTGACGATGCACGGATAGCCCACGCCACCGTTTGCGGCGTCCTCATTGCCGTCTATGGCGGCCTGCAGTTCGGCCAGCGAATCGGCGAACTTGTAGGGCGAGGTCGGCAGGCCGAGCTCTTCGGCGGCGAGGCGGCGGATGCCCTCGCGATTCATGGTCAGCCGCGCCGCGCGCGCCGTCGGAATCACTTCGGCGAGGCCGGCCTGCTCGATCTCGACCAGCATGTCGGTGGCGATGGCCTCGATCTCCGGCACCACCAGATGCGGCTTTTCCCGTTCGATCAGTGCCCGCAGCGCCGCGCCATCGGTCATGGCGATGACATGGCTGCGGTGCGCCACCTGCATGCCGGGCGCGTCGGCGTAACGATCGACGGCAATCACTTCGCAGCCCAGTCGCTGCAGTGCGATAATGACTTCCTTGCCGAGTTCACCGCTGCCGAGCAGCATCACGCGGGTGGCGGAGGGGGAAAGCGGCGTGCCGATGCGCATGGGAGATCTCCGTGGCGAACGTGTTCCGGAAAGTGCTGAATTCTACCCGCTGGCTCGCGCCGGCTCTTGCCGTGCTGGTGCTGCCCGCGCAGGCGCAGGTCAAGATCGGCGTCGTCAGTTCCGCCACCGGCCCCACGGCCATCGTCGGCATTCCGCAGAAGAACACCGTCCCGCTGTTGCCGCGCAAGATCGGCGATCTCACCGTCGAGTACATCGCCTACGACGATGCCTCGGACGCGACGCAGACCGTCACCCTGTTCAAGAAGCTGATCTCCGGAGCACAAGGTCGATGCCATCATCGGCCCGACCGGCTCGCCCAATGCCATGGCGGTGCTGCCCTTCGTCGCCGAGGCCGGCGTGCCCATGCTGGCGCCGGTCGGCACCACGGCCGTGGTGCTGCCGATGGACGAGAAGAAGCGCTGGGTGTTCAAGACCACGCAGAACGACAGCCTCATCGCCGAGGCGCTGATCGGCCACATGAAGAAGCGCGGCATCCGCACGGTCGGCTTCATCGGCTACAACGATCCCTACGGCGAAAGCTGGCTCAAGGAATTCTCGGCGCAGGCGCAGCAGGCGGGCATCACCCTGCCCGTGGTCGAGCGCTACCAGCGCACCGACCAGTCGGTGACCGGGCAGGTCATCAAGCTGGTCGCGGCCAAGCCCGATGCCGTGCTGATCGCCGGCACCGGCGGTCCCGCCGTGCTGCCGCACACGACGCTGATCGACCAGGGCTACAAGGGCACGATCTACCAGACCCATGGCGCCGCCACGCCCGAGTTCATCCGTCTCGGCGGCAAAAAGGTCCATGGCGCCTACATGGCGGCCAGCCTGATGCTGGCGCTCGCCGAGATTCCCGACAGCAACCCGTCGAAGCCGATCGCCAGAGGCTACATCACGGCCTACGAGAATCTCCACGGCGCCAAGGCCGCCACCTTCGGCGCCAATGTCTATGACGCGGGACTGCTGCTGAAAAGAGCCATCCCGCTGGCGGCGCAGAAGGCCAAGCCCGGCACGGCCGAGTTTCGCGCCGCGCTGCGCGATGCGCTGGAACAGACCCGGGAATTCGTCGCGACGCAGGGCGTGTACAACATGAGCCCGGAAGATCACTCCGGCTTCGACAAGCGCGGCCGCGTGATGCTGATCGTCCACGAATATGCCTGGAGGCTGGCCGCGGACTAGGGGTAAGGGCAGGGGCAGGGCGGGGGGATGGAGCGGGTGAAGGGAGTCGAACCCTCTTCATGAGCTTGGGAAGCTCAGGTAATGCCGTTATACGACACCCGCGCGAGGGGCCATTGTAGGCAGGCAGGCGCCGGCTGACAATTCCCCAAGGTAAAATTCCCCGATGTTCGAAATTGTCCTCAATGGCGCCACGCTGGCGCTCGCCGAAGCGCCGACCGTGGCGGAACTGCTCGACCGCCAGGGCCTGGCCGGCAAGCGCGTCGCGGTCGAACGCAACGGCGAGATCGTGCCGAAGAGCCGGCATGTCACCACTCAACTCGAAGCGGGCGACCGCCTCGAAATCGTCGTCGCCGTCGGCGGCGGCTGAACTGAAAGCGAAAACATGGAAGATCAGCTGAACCAGGACCTGTTGACCATCGCCGGCAAGGGTTATCGTTCGCGGCTGCTCGTGGGCACCGGCAAGTACAAGGATTTCGACGAGACCCGGCGCGCGGTCGAGGCCTCGGGCGCCGAGATCGTCACCGTGGCGATCCGCCGCACCAACATCGGCCAGGAGCCGGGCCAGCCCTCGCTGCTCGACGCGCTGCCGCCGTCGAAATTCACCTATCTGCCCAACACCGCCGGCTGCTACAGCGCCGACGACGCGATCCGCACGCTGCGGCTGGCGCGCGAGCTGCTCGACGGCCACGAGCTGGTCAAGCTCGAGGTGCTGGGCGATCCGCAGACGCTGTTCCCCAACATGCCCGAGACGCTGAAGGCCGCGCAGACGCTGGTCAAGGACGGCTTCAAGGTCATGGTCTATTGCTCGGACGACCCGATCCAGGCCAAACAGCTGGAAGAGATGGGCTGCGTCGCGGTGATGCCGCTGGCCTCGCTGATCGGCTCGGGCATGGGCATCCTCAACCCGTGGAACCTTTCGCTCATCATCGAGAAGGCGAAGGTGCCGGTGCTGGTCGATGCCGGCGTCGGCACCGCGTCGGATGCCGCCATCGCCATGGAACTCGGCTGCGACGGCGTGCTGATGAACACGGCCATCGCCGGCGCGCGGGACCCGGTGATGATGGCCGGCGCCATGAAGAAGGCGGTCGAGGCCGGCCGCGAGGCCTTCCGCGCCGGGCGCATGCCGAAGAAGCTCTACAGCGCCAGCCCGAGTTCGCCGACGACGGGTCTTATTGGTAAATGAGCGGCAAGTGACCCGACGCTGGCTGGCGTGCCTGTCGCTTGTGGCGGTCGCCGTATCGCCAACGCCGAGTTTTGCCCAGTCAGAGTCACCGCCGCTGCAGCCGCTGCAGGCGGGCTACGCCTTCGAGCAGCCGCGGATCGTCGTCCAGCAGCGTCTCCTCGGACGCGCCCACGGCGTTTCTCTGCTGCTCTCGGCATGCATGGACAAGCCCGAGTACATCGATCCCGCGCTGGCCGCCTACGTGCCCTGGCGCGAGGGCCAGGAAAACGCCATCGCCCTGGCCCGGCTCGACCTTGCCCGCCACTACTTCGGCGCCCGCGCCGGGGAGGCGCGCTGGCCCGACCTGCTGCGCGCCCTGAATCTGAAGAACCAGCTCGACCTCGCGCCAGGCTCGGCCGAGCTGGCCGCCGCCTGCGAGACCCTGCCGCTGGCGCTGCAACGGCCGCGCTACGACTTCGCCGCGCAGTTCCGCCTGCAGGCGCTGCTGGCCGAGGCCACGGCGGGGACCGAGGCCGAGCTGCGCTGGAACTGGTGCCGCGCGCACCTCGAGGGCGAGGAGCGTACCCTGCTCGATGCGCGCTACGCGGTGTGGCGCGAAATCAACGAGCCGCGGCTGCTGCAGGCAGCCGTCGGCATTGCAGCAGGAGTGGCCCTTCGATGTGCCTGCCGAGTCGCTCGCCGCATGGCAGGAAATGCTGCGGCGTGACGCCGGCATGCGTGGCGATGCTGCCGCGTGCGCCGCGTTTTCCGAGCACCTCAGGCGGCCGCAGGCCGCGTTGCGCCACGCCTTCTCCCCACCGCCGGAACCTGCCCAATGACCGATCAGCCCGTGCCCCCGCGCGACCACATCCGCAGCTTCGTGCTGCGCCAGGGGCGCGTCTCGGCCGCCCAGGCGCGCCACCACGACGAAGGCATGCCGAAGTGGGGCATTCCCTACCGCGCCGCGCCGCTGGACCTGACCGCCGCCTTCGGCCGGCCAGTTGGCGACATGAGGCCGAAAATCCTCGAAATCGGCTGCGGCATGGGTGAAACCACGGCGACCATCGCCGCCGCCCATCCCGAGAACGATTACCTCGGCATCGAAGTCCACACCCCCGGCGTCGGCAGCCTGTTGAAGGAGATCGCCACGCGCGAGCTCTCCAATCTGCGCGTGATCCAGCACGATGCCGTCGAGGTGGTGCGCGACATGATCGCGCCGGGCGCGCTCGCCGGCATCCATGTCTTCTTTCCCGACCCCTGGCCGAAGAAGCGCCACCACAAGCGGCGGCTGATCCAGCCGCCCTTCGTAGCGTTGCTGGCGTCGCGCCTCGCGCCCGGCGGGTATTTCCACTGCGCGACCGACTGGGAAGAATATGCGCAGCAGATGCTCGAGGTGCTGGGTGCCGAGCCGCTGCTGGCGAACACGGCGGACGGGTTTGCGCCGCGGCCCGACTACCGGCCGCAAACCAAGTTCGAGACGCGCGGCCTGCGCCTCGGCCATGGCGTGTGGGACGTGGTGTTCAGGCGTCGGCCAGAAACATTCCCAGCAGGCGGTTGAGGTAGCGCCGGCCGCGCGCCGTCGGCCGGATGCGGTCGCCGGCAACTTCCAGCAGGCCGTCGCGGCGTGCCGCCAGCGCCGTCCCCTGTGATGCCGCTACGCATGACTTTTCGATGGCGGCGAGCGGCAGGCCGGTGCGCTGCTCGAACAGCGTTGGCGCGAAGCCCTCGTTCAGCCGCAGCGCATTCATCATGAACTCGCCGGGCAGGTCGGCCGCTGCGATGTCCTGCCAGCGGCGCGTGACCGGGTCGGCCAGGTAGTCCTTCGGCCCGCGCGGACGCGCGTCGCGCGCGATCGAGCCATCGGGGCGGGTCAGTTTCGAGTGCGCGCCGGCCCCGATGCCGAGGTAGTCGCCGAATTCCCAGTAGTTGCGGTTGTGGCGGCACTGGAATCCCGGGCGGGCGAAGGCCGAGGTTTCGTAGTGTTCGTAGCCGGCTGCTTCAAGCTGCGACTCGACCATCTCCTGCATGTCGGCGGCGAGGTCGTCATCGGGCAGCGGCGGCGGGGCATGGTGGAAGGGCGTGTTGGGTTCGAGCGTCAGGTGGTAGGCGCTGAGGTGCGTCGGGCCGAGGGCGATCGCCGCCTCGATGTCGTGTTTCGCTTGCTCCAGCGTCTGCTGCGGCAGCGCGTACATCAGGTCGAGATTGACGTTGTCGAAATGGGTCAGTGCCAGCTTGGCGGCACGCTGCGCCTCGGCGGCGGAATGGATGCGGCCGAGCGCCTTGAGCTTGGCGTCATCGAAGCTCTGGATGCCCAGCGACAGGCGATTGACGCCGGCGGCGCGAAAGCCGGCGAACTTCGCCGCCTCGACGGTGCCGGGGTTGGCTTCGAGCGTGATCTCGCAATCATCCGGGTCAGGCAAAAGTCGGCGCTGGCGGCACGCCTCCAGCAGCCCCGCGACGGTTTCGACGGCCATCAGGCTCGGCGTGCCGCCGCCGAAGAAGACGCTGACGAAGGCGCGCTCCCCGAGCAGCGGCAGCGCCGCGTCGAGGTCGGCGATCAGCGCCTCGAGGTAGGCACTTTCGGGAATGCCGCCGCGCGCCTCGTGCGAGTTGAAGTCGCAGTAGGGGCACTTGCGCACGCACCACGGGAAGTGGACATAAAGCGCAAGCGGCGGAGTTTCCATCAGAGCCTGGCTTTTAGCTTCGTCACCAGTTCGCGCAGCGCCTTGCCGCGGTGCGAGCGTTCATGCTTGTCCGCCGAGGAGATTTCCGCCGCGGTCTGGCCGAGGTCCGGCACGAGGAAGTAGGGGTCGTAGCCGAAGCCGTTGGCGCCGCGCGGCGTGTCGATGATCTCGCCGTGCCATTCGCCCTCGACGATCAGCGGCTGCGGGTCGTCGGCATGGCGCACGAACACCAGCACGGCGACGTAGTGGGCGCGGCGATCGCAATTTTTCCCAAGGCCTTGCAGTTCGGCGATCACTTTCTGGTTGTTGCGCTCATCCGACTTCGGTTCGCCGGCATAGCGTGCCGAATGCACCCCGGGCTCGCCGCCCAGCGCATGGACGCAGATGCCCGAATCGTCGGCCAGGCATGGCAGGCCGGTCAGCCTGGCGGCGTGGCGCGCCTTGGCCAGCGCGTTCTCGACGAAGGTGAAGTGGGGCTCGTCGGCTTCGGGCACGTTGAACTCCGATTGCGGCACGACCTCGAAGTCGACAGTGGCGAGCATTTCGGCGAACTCGCGCAGCTTGCCGGGGTTGCCGGAGGCGAGGACGATCTTCTTCATTTGAGGGCCGCTTTCTGCTTGGTAACCAGATCGGCGATGCCGGACTGCGCCAGCGCCAGCAGCGCATCGAGCTCGGCGCGCGAGAACGGCTCGCCTTCGGCCGTGCCCTGGACCTCGACGATGCCGCCGCTGCCGGTCATCACCACGTTCATGTCGGTGTCGCAGCTCGAATCCTCGTCATAGTCGAGGTCGAGCACGGCGGCGCCGTCGACCATGCCGACCGAGACCGCGGCGACGAAGTCCTTGAGCGGATTGCCCGCCAGCTTGCCGGCGGCGATCAGCTTGTTCACCGCGTCGTGCAGCGCCACGCAGGCGCCGGTGATGGCGGCGGTGCGGGTGCCGCCGTCGGCCTGCAGCACGTCGCAGTCGAGCGTGACCTGGCGCTCGCCCAGCGCCTTGAGGTCGGTGATGGCGCGCAGGGAGCGGCCGATCAGGCGCTGGATTTCCTGGGTGCGCCCCGACTGCTTGCCCTTGGCCGCCTCGCGCGCGGTGCGCGTGTGGGTCGAGCGCGGCAGCATGCCGTACTCGGCGGTGATCCAGCCCTGTCCCTTGCCCTTGAGGAAGCCGGGCACCGTCTCCTCGACGCTGGCGGTGCACAGCACCTTGGTATGGCCGAACTCGATCAGCACGCTGCCCTCGGCATGCATGGTGAAATCGCGCGTGATGCTCACTTGCCGCGCTTGGTGGGGCTGGCGCCCGCTGGGTCTGCTCATTGCTGCTCCTGCTGGTTACTTGGAATTCTTGCGGATGGCATTGCGGATTTCGTCGATGGCGTTCTCGATGTCCTCGTCGGTCAGTTCGGGCATCGGCGTCGAGCGGCGGTCGAACTCCGGCATCTGGGTGCTGTGGCCGTCGAAGGGCAGCGACTGCGTCTCGATCGTCTGCGGGGCCTCCTCGCCATAGTTCTCGCCCCAGTTCATGGCGACCAGCGAAAGGTTGTCGCAGTTCGGTCCGCCCATGCTCTCGGCTTCGTCGAGCAGTCCCGGCACGGCCTGCATGACGTCGCGGCCGTGCAGCGCCGCGGTGATCTGCAGGTCCTCGAGCGGCCCCCAGACGCCATCGCTCATCAAGGCGATCACGTCGCCGCTCTGCAGGGTGGTCTTGCGCGAAAAGTCGAACTGCGGGGTCTGCACGCCGCCGAGGCAGGAATAGATGCGGTTGCGCAGCGGATGCTGCATGGCCTCGGTGGCCGTCAATTGACCGTCGTCTATCATCGACTGCACGGTCGAATGGTCGCGCGTCTTGGCCAGCACGCGACCGTCGCGCAGCACGTAGAGCCGCGAATCGCCGGCGTGCGCCCAGTAGGCGACGCTGTCTTGGACGACGCAGGCGACACAGGTGGTGCGCGGGGACTCCGGTTCGGGCAGGTGCTTGGCCACCGCGTAGTCCTGCACCGCCTGGTGGGCGCTCTGCAGGCCGCCGGCGAGAAACATGAAGGGGTCGGCCAGCCGCGGCTTCGCCTCGCGCTGGAAGACCTCGGTCAGGTACTGCACGGCGATCTGTGCCGCCACCTCGCCGTGGAGGTGGCCGCCCATGCCGTCGGCGACCACCATCAGCAGCGCCTCGCGCGAGTAACAGTGGGCGAGGCGGTCCTGGTTGTTGCGGCGCTTGCCGACGCGGCTCTCTTGATAGATGGTGAACTTCATTTTTTGATGAGCCCTCGCAGGCGTTGGCTGAGGCTGTCGATCCAGGTTGATTCATGCACGGCGTGCTGCTGCTCGGTGAGCACCTTCTGCAGCGCGAAGACGGACAGGGGCCGTTCGAGATAGTCGAGATCGAGGCACCAGTCGATGGTCTCCAGCAGTTGCGCCGAGTATTTGCCGGCCCACTGCCTGGCGGCCGGCTCGTAGTTGTCCTTCTCCAGGCGGTTGATCGCCGGTTGCGGCACGCTGCCGCCGAGGCAGGCGTACATGCTGGCGCCGACGGCGTAGATGTCGGTCCACGGCCCGAGCTGGTCCGGCGCCTTGTACTGCTCGGGCGCGGCGTAGCCCGGCGTGTACATCGGCCTGAGGTTCTGTCCTTCGTTCTCGAGCGCCTGGCGCGCCGCGCCGAAGTCGAGCAGCACCGGGTTGCCGTCGATGCGCAGGTAGATGTTGGCGGGCTTGATGTCGAGGTGCAGCAGCTTGTGGGTGTGCACCTCGCGCAGGCCGTTGAGCAGCCGCGCGAAGACATTGCGGATGAAGCTTTCCTTGATCTCGCCCTTGTGCTTGTGGATGTGTTCCTGCAAGGTGCGGCCGCGCTCGTATTGCATGACCATGTATACGGTTTCGTTGGCGCGGAAGAAGTTGAGCACGCGCACGACGTTGGGATGGTTGAGGTGGGCCAGCGAGCGGCCTTCCTCGAAGAAGCACTTCATGCCGTGACGGAAAGTGGAGCGGTGCTCCTCGGAAATCACCGGCAGGATGTCGCCGGCCTTGCGCAGCGCCAGCGAGTTGGGCAGGTACTCCTTGATCGCGACCGGCGTGTCCTCCTCGTCGTAGGCCAGGTAGACGATGGAAAAGCCGCCCATCGAGAGCTGCCGTTCGATACGGTAGTTCTCGAGCTGGTAATCGGGGGGAGCGGCTGGTTGGCCTGAGGTGGCGACATGATGAGGGGATGACTATACTGCCGCGATTGTCCTGATTCGCCGCCGGCCTGTAAAGGCGGCTCTTCCACCGGGAATTCCATAAGACATGATCTACAGCATGACGGGATACGCCGCCGCTCACCGCGACCTCGGCGATGCAGTGCTCCACCTCGAGCTGAAAAGCGTCAATTCGCGCTATCTCGACATCGGTTTCCGCAGTGGCGAGGAGGTGCGCTTCCTCGAAATGCCGCTGCGCGAGAAGATCGCCGCCGTCGTGTCGCGCGGCAAGCTCGAGTGCCGGGTGAATCTGCTGGCGCAAGCGACCGCGCCGCGCGAACGCACGCCGAACCGGGCCGTGATCGCACAACTGGGCGGCATGGAACGTGCGGTGCGCGAGGCGCTGCCGGGCGCCGCGCCGCTGACCGTGGCCGAGGTGCTGCGCTGGCCGGGGGTGCTGGCCGAGGATGCCGTCGACCAGGGCCGCCTGCAGGCGGAATGCCTGGCGCTGGCCGACGCGGCGATCGCCGATTTCCTCGCCAGCCGCGCCCGCGAGGGGCAGAAACTGGCCGAGATCCTGCTTGAGCGGGTGAGCCGCATGCGCGCGCATGTCGCCGAGGTCACGCCGATCCTGCCGCGCGCAATAGCCGACTACGAGGCGCGGCTGGCGGCGAAGTTGCGCGAGGTACTGACCGGGCAGGACGAAGAGCGCATCCGCCAGGAAATCGGCCTGTACGCCGCACGCATCGACGTCGCCGAGGAAATCGGGCGGCTGACGACGCACCTCACCGAGACCGAACGCGTGATCAAGAAGGGCGGCGCGGTGGGCAAGCGCCTTGACTTCCTGATGCAGGAACTCAACCGCGAAGCCAATACCCTGGCGTCGAAATCGGTGTCGACCGAAGTGACCGCGATCGCGCTGGAACTCAAGCTGCTGATCGAGCAGATGCGCGAGCAGGTGCAGAACCTGGAATGAAAAAGGCGGGCCGCAGCCCGCCTTTTTGCCGATGGTGCAGTTCGATCAGAAGCGGACGACCACGCCGAGCGACCACATGTCGATTCGGTCTTGCCGGTGTCGTGTAGTCGGTAGCGTTGTCAAGCTTGTTGCCGAACTCGCCATAGTTTTCGTACTCGAGGCGGATGCCCCAGTTCTTCTGCGGCTTCCATTCCACGCCAACGCCGAGCATCACGTCGGAACGGTTCTCGTCGCGCGCTCCAACTGCTCGATGCCAATGCACCAGGCTGGGCACCGTGAACGAAGCGCATCATCTCGGCATCGATTGTAGGTCCAGCCCAGGCGACCGTAGATGTCCCATTGCTGATGAACCGGGATCGTACCCTTGACGGCCAGGCCCCAAGCGTCGTTGTTGATCTTGACTTCGCCGATCTGCCCGCACGCGGAGTTGTATTTACTTTTGCGGCTCTCCTAGATCGGTGTAGAAACCCTCCAGCGCCCAGTTCTGGTCGAAGTTGTAGCCGAGCAGCAGCTTCCACGCCGTATCGTTGATCGTCCTTGGTTACGTGACTGATCGCCAACGATAGGATTGAAGTCGGTCCGAGTTAAAATCGGTCCTGGAACTGGCCAAGGTGACCACCGACATACCAGCCGGCATCGGCCCTGTTTGGCCTGGGCGAAAGCGAAAGAACTGAGGCAGGCCAGCGCGACGGCAGCTGCAATCTTGGTTTTCATGGTGGTACCCCCGTGTAGAGTTGTTGATAATATGCAGCGAGTCTAGGATGGCTGATAGCAAACGTTAACCTGAGTCGAACATGAAGTTTATGCTCCAACCCATTGAAGTTGCGGAGAAGCAACAATGACACCGGGTAGCCTTTTCATCGTTACCGCGCCTTCCGGCGCCGGCAAGACCACGCTGGTCAAGCTGCTGCTCGACCATGACAGCAACGTGCGCCAGTCCGTTTCCTACACCACGCGGGCGCCGCGCGCCGGCGAAGTGGACGGCGTCGCCTACCATTTCATCGACGTCAAGGTCTTCGTCGCCATGCGCGACCGCGGCGAGTTCCTCGAGTGGGCCGAGGTGCATGGCAATTTCTACGGCACCTCGCGGGTCTGGCTCGAGGAACAGATGCGTTCGGGCCATGACATGCTGGTGGAGATCGACTGGCAGGGTGCGCAGCAGGTGCGCGAGCGCTTCCACGACGCCATCGGCATTTTCGTGATGCCGCCGTCGATGGCCGAGCTGGAGAACCGCTTGAGGAAGCGCGGGCTCGACAGCGAGGAAGTGATCCAGCGCCGCGTGGCTGCCGCACTGGGCGAAATGCGTCACGTCGGCGAGTTCGATTTTGTTATAATCAACAATGACTTGCAGTTTGCCCTCGGCGAGTTGCGCGCCGCCGTGTTGGCGTCGCGCCTGCGCTTCGCCCGACAGAAGGCGCGCCACCCCGAGATGTTCCGTTTTCTTGATTGATTTTCCGGATTGGATGAACCATGGCCCGCATAACCGTCGATGACTGCCTCAAACGTATCCCGAACCGCTTCGACCTGACGCTGGTCGCCGCCCGCCGCGCCCGCCAGATCGCCATGGGCAGCACGCCGATGGTCGAGGCCGACCGCGACAAGCCCACCGTCATTGCCCTGCGCGAGCTGGCCGCCGGCAAGGTGGGCATGGAAATCCTCAACCGCGGCCTGGCCTGACCGGCCATGTAGCGCTGGGGACGACACCATGGCGGCCGTCATCCCCTCTTCCGCTCTGCCCGTCGAAGCGCTGCCGATAATCCCCGACGACATGCATCCTCCCGTCGACCTGGCGGAGGATCTTGATCGCTTTCGTACCAAGCTCGCCACCTACCTCAAGGAAGAGGATCTCGAGCGCGTCTGCGCGGCCTACCAGTATTCGTCAGATGCCCACCGCGGCCAGTTCCGCGTCAGCGGCGAGCCCTACGTTTCACATCCGCTGGCCGTGGCCGAGACGCTGGCCGGCTGGCACCTCGACCCCCAGGCGCTCTCGGCCGCGCTGCTGCACGACGTGGTCGAGGACACCTCGATAACCAACGCCGACATCGCCGAGCGCTTCGGCAAGACCACGGCCGAACTGGTCGACGGCGTCTCCAAGCTCGACCGTCTCGAGCACCAGTCCTACGAGGAAGCGCAGGCCGAGAACTATCGCAAGATGCTGCTGGCGATGGCGCGCGACGTGCGCGTCATTCTCATCAAGCTGGCCGATCGCCTGCACAACATGCGCACGCTCGATGCCGTGCGGCCGGACAAGCGTCGCCGCATCGCGCGCGAGACGCTGGAGATCTACGCTCCAATCGCCAACCGCCTCGGCCTCAATCCGCTCTGCCGCGAATTGCAGGAGCTGGCATTTCGCCACATGTATCCGATTCGCTACCAGGTGCTGGCCAAGGCGGTGAAGGCGGCGCGCGGCAATCGGCGCGAGGTGGTGGGAAAGATTCTTCATGCCATCGAGAAGCGCCTGCCGGAGTGCGGCATCGAGGCGCAGGTGCAGGGCCGCGAGAAGAACCTCTACAGCATCTACCGCAAGATGCGCGACAAGCATCTGTCATTTTCGCAGGTGCTCGACATCTACGGCTTCCGCATCATCGTCAAGGACGTGTCGAGCTGCTACCTGGTGCTGGGCGCGCTGCACGGGCTCTACCAGCCGATACCGGGCAAGTTCAAGGACTACATCGCCATCCCCAAGGCCAACGACTACCAGTCGCTGCATACGGCCCTGATCGGACCCTACGGCACGCCGGTGGAGGTGCAGATCCGCACCACCGAGATGCACCATGTCGCCCAGGCCGGCGTGGCCTCGCACTGGCTCTACAAGGACACGCAGTCGCTGCCCGAGCTGCAGCGCAAGACGCACAAGTGGCTGCAGTCGTTGCTCGACCTGCAGTCGGCATCGAACGACACCGCCGAATTCCTCGAACACGTCAAGTTCGACCTGTTCCCCAGCGACGTCTATGTCTTCACTCCGCGCGGCAAGATCCTTCCGCTGCCGCGCGGCGCCACGCCGGTGGACTTCGCCTACGCCGTGCACAGCGACGTCGGCAACTGCTGCGTCGCCTGCCAGATCAACTTCGAGTCGATGCCGTTGCGCACCGAACTGCGCAACGGCGATCGCGTCGAGATCGTCACCGCGCCGCACGCGCGGCCCAATCCGGCGTGGCTCGGCTACGTGCGCACCGGCAAGGCGCGCGCCGAGATCCGCCGTTTCCTCAAGACCCAGCAGATCGAGGAGTCGGCTGCGCTGGGCGAGCGGCTGCTGGCACAGGCGCTGCGCGGGCTGGGGCTGGAGCCGACGGCCATCGGCGTGCTCGACTGGGAGCGCTTCGTACGCAATCGCGGCGGCGGCTCGCGGCAGGAAGTATTGACCGACATCGGACTGGGCAAGCGCCTGCCGGCGATCGTGGCGCGGCGGCTGATCGAAGGGCGGACCATCGGCGCCGGACCCGGCGACGAGTCGCGGCGCAGCGCCATCCTGATCCACGGTACCGAGGGCGTGGCGGTGCAACTGGCCGGCTGCTGCCGGCCGATTCCGGGCGACCCCATCGTCGGCGTGATCCGCAAGGGACAGGGACTGGTCGTGCATACCCACGACTGCCCGACCATCGCCAGGCAACGCGGCGACTGGGTCGATGTCGAACTGGGAACCGGGCATCGGCCGCAACTTCGAGGTGGCCATCCTGGTCTTCGTCGCCAACCAGCGCGGCGTGCTGGCCAAGCTGGCGGCAGCCATCGCCGAGGAACAGTCGAACATCGTCAATGTCTCGATGGACCACGACGACGGTGCGACCACCACGCTCAATTTCACCCTGCAGGTATCCGATCGCCAGCATTTGGCGCGTATCCTGCGAAACCTGCGGCGCGTACCGGAAGTCGTCCGCATCGCCCGCCTCAAAGACAAAGCCAAGAATTGAACTGCCAAGGAGCGAAATGCATGGGACTCGATCGAAGCTATGAATCCGACCACACCAAATGGATGCGCGAGTGGCTCGCCCAGCACCCGCAGGAGCTGGGCGAACAGAGAAACGGACGGGCGCTGTGGTGGGACAAGCCCGCCCAGTCACCCGAGGCGCTCCGTCGCGTTGCCGAGACGCAGGTGCCGCAGAAGCCCTACTACTACGACGCCAACTGAGCGGTGCGCGGCGGGCAAAGTTGCCCGCCGATGGCGCGCCTATGTCTTTAGTTGAGTAGCCCGCTCAACATTTCGGTTTGTTCACTCGCATCAATTAGTTGCATCCCCCGATTCTCTAGGATGATCCGATCCCTGATTGCAACAGGGAAGAGGAGCATCCTGCCGTGAACATTTCCAGTGCGATTGTCCATGCCCAGCCCGGCCACGCCGAGGTCGTGCGGCGTGCGCTCGCGGCCATCGCCGGCGTCGAGATCCACGCGGTCTCAGACGAAGGCAAGCTGATCATCACCATCGAAAGCCCGGGGGACCGGGAAACCGCCGACACCTTCGAGGCCATCAGCCAGATGGACCATGTGATGTTCAACCTCCATGGTCTTCCACCAGACCGAAGACGAACCCGAAACCGAAATCCAGCTGGCCTGAGGCTCGCCTCACCAACAGCGGGCATGCCGCAACTACATTAGGAGAATCCAAATGAAACTGACGCGTCGTGAATTCATCAAGTCGAATGCAGTTGCGGCGGCAGCGGGCGTCGCCGGCATGTCCGTTCCCGGTGCGCAGGCGCTGGCGCAGGGCGCCGCCGACGGCGTCCGCTGGGACAAGGGCGTCTGCCGCTACTGCGGCACCGGCTGCGGCGTGCTGGTCGGCACCAAGGACGGCCGCGTGGTCGCGACCCAGGGCGACCCCGACGCGCCGGTGAACAAGGGCCTCAACTGCATCAAGGGCTATTTCCTGTCGAAGATCATGTACGGCAAGGATCGCCTGACCACGCCGCTGCTGCGCATGAAGGGCGGCAAGTACGACAAGGAAGGCGAATTCAAGCCCGTCACCTGGAAGCAGGCCTTCGACATCATGGAAGAGAAGGTCAAGGCCATCTACAAGGAAAAGGGCGTCGCCCAGGGGCCGCGCCACATCGGCATGTTCGGCTCCGGCCAGTGGACGGTATGGGAGGGCTATGCCGCCGCCAAGCTGATGAAGGTCGGCTTCCGCACCAACAACATCGACCCCAACGCACGCCACTGCATGGCCTCGGCCGTGGCCGGCTTCATGCGCACCTTCGGCATCGACGAGCCGATGGGCTGCTATGACGACGCCGAGCACGCCGACGTTTTCGCGCTGTGGGGTTCGAACATGGCCGAGATGCACCCGATCCTGTGGTCGCGCATCACCGACCGCCGGCTCACCGCCAAGCACGTCAAGATCCACGTGCTGTCGACCTTCACCCATCGTTCCTGCGAACTGGCCGACGCCGAACTGATCTTCAAGCCGCAATCCGACCTGGCGATCCTCAACTACATCTGCAACTACATCATCCAGACCGGCGCGGTGAACAAGGACTTCGTGAACAAGCACGTCAAGTTCGCCAAGGGCGTCACCGACATCGGCTACGGCCTGCGGCCGAACCATCCGCTCGAGAAGGTCGCCATGAACAACGGCTATCCGGGCGAGGACGGCAAGCCCAAGGGCAACCCGAACAACTCGGCGCCGATCACCTTCGACGAGTTCGCCGCCTTCGTCTCCGAGTACACCCTCGACAAGGCGCACGAGATTTCCGGCGTGCCCAAGGACAAGCTCGAGGCGCTGGCCAAGGCCTATGCCGACCCGAAGACCAAGGTCGTCAGCTACTGGACCATGGGCTTCAACCAGCACACGCGCGGCACCTGGGTCAATAACATGATCTACAACGTGCACCTGCTGGTGGGCAAGATCTCCGAGCCGGGCAACGGCCCGTTCTCGCTGACCGGCCAGCCTTCGGCCTGCGGCACGGCGCGCGAGGTGGGCACTTTCGCCCACCGCCTGCCGGCCGACATGGTGGTGATGAATCCCAAGCACCGCGAGTTCTCCGAGAAGATCTGGCAGCTGCCCGAGGGCACGATTCCCGACTGGATCGGCCTGCACGCCGTGGCGCAGAGCCGCGCGCTCAAGGACGGCATCCTCAACTTCTACTGGACCACGACCACCAACAACATGCAGGCGGGGCCGAACATCAACGGCGAGATCTGGCCGGGCTTCCGCAATCCGAAGAATTTCGTCGTGGTCTCTGACGTCTACCCGACGGTCACCGCGTTGGCGGCCGACCTGATCCTGCCCTCGGCGATGTGGATGGAGAAGGAAGGCATGTTCGGCAACGCCGAGCGGCGCGGCCAGTTGTGGCGCCAGCAGGTCAAGGCATCGGGCGAGTCCAAGTCCGACCTGTGGCAGTACATCGAGTTTTCCAAGCGCTTCAAGGTCGAGGACGTCTGGCCGGCCGAGCTGATCGCCAAGAAACCCGAGTTCAAGGGCAAGACCCTCTACGACGTGCTCTACGCCAATGGCGAGGTCAACAAGTTCGCGCTCGGCGACACCGCCAAGGTCAATGCCCACGCCTGGAATGGCTACACCAACGACGAGTCGCAGCACGTCGGCTACTACCTGCAGAAGGGCCTGTTCGAGGAATACGCCAAGTTCGGTCGCGGCCATGCCCACGACCTCGCCGACTTCGACGTCTATCACAAGGCGCGCGGCCTGCGCTGGCCGGTGGTCGACGGCAAGGAGACGCTGTGGCGCTTCCGCGAAGGCTACGACCCCTACGTGCCGAAGGGCGAGGGCGTGCGTTTCTACGGCTATCCCGACGGCAAGGCCGATCATCTTCGCGCTGCCCTACCAGCCGGCGGCCGAGATGCCCGACAACGAGTTCGACCTGTGGCTATGCACCGGCCGCGTGCTCGAGCACTGGCACACCGGCACCATGACGCGGCGCGTGCCCGAGCTCTATCGCTCGATGCCCGACGCCTGGATCTACATGCATCCGGAGGACGCCAAGAAGCGCGGCCTGCAGCGCGGCGACACCGTCAAGGTGGCGACGCGGCGCGGCGAGATATCCACCAAGGTCGAGACGCGGGGCCGCAACAAGCCGCCGCTGGGCCTGGTATTCGTGCCCTTCTTCGACGAGCACCGCCTGGTCAACAAGCTGACTTTGGACG
The DNA here is from genome assembly GCA_963709555.1 of uncultured beta proteobacterium. GTDB lineage: Bacteria > Pseudomonadota > Gammaproteobacteria > Burkholderiales > Rhodocyclaceae > Sulfurisoma. The sequence goes on from CAVPWR010000005.1 coordinate 192,817, forward strand.
CGACCTGCCCGATCTCGAAAGAGACCGACTTCAAGAAGTGCGCGTGCAAGGTGACCAAGGCCTGACGCGGCCATAGGGATCAGGGGATAACGCGGCGGACGGTGGGAGGCCGTTCGCCGGCGGATATCGGAATGGATCATGGACAGCTCGAAAAAGTCGGCGCTGGCGGCACGCCGCCAGTTCCTCCTCGATTCAGCCCGCATGGCGGGGGGTGTCGGCATGCTCGGCCTCGGCGTCGGGCTTTACGCCAAGCAGGCCAAGGCGCTGCCGCCGGCGGCCATCCGTCCGCCGGGCGCCGGTACCGAGCAGGATTTCCTCGGCGCCTGCATCCGCTGCGGCATGTGCGTGCGCGACTGCCCCTACAACATCCTCTTCCTCGCCAAGCCCGAGCAGCCTATCGCCACGGGCACGCCCTACTTCGTCTCTCGTACCGGTCCCTGCGAGATGTGCGAGGACATTCCCTGCGTCAAGGCCTGCCCGACCGGGGCGCTCGACCACAAGCTAACGGATATCGCCAAATCGCGCATGGGCCTGGCGGTGCTGATCGACAAGGAAACCTGCCTCAACTTCCTCGGCCTGCGCTGCGACGTCTGCTACCGCGTCTGCCCGCTGCTCGACAAGGCCATCACGCTGGAACTGCGCCACAACGAGCGCACCGGCAAGCACACCATCTTCGAGCCGGTGGTGCATTCGGACCAATGCACGGGCTGCGGCAAGTGCGAGAAGGGCTGCGTGCTGGAAGTTGCCGCGATCAAGGTCTACCCGGTCAAGCTGGCCAAGGGCGAGTTGGGCCAGCACTACCGCATCGGCTGGGAGGAAAAGCAGAAGGCCGGCGGCAGCCTGGTGGCGCCGGAAGTCGAACACCAGTACAACATGCCCGAGGGCATGCGTTACGAACATGGCAAGGGCCTGTCGTCCGGGTCGGCGCCGACTCCGGGCGCGGGCGTGGACAGCCTCCAGGTGCCCAACCCGGGCAGGTACGCCGCGCCGGCAGGCAACATCCCGCAGAACATCCCGGGCGGCGGCTTGAGCAGCCGCATGACCGACGACGCGCCGAGGTGATGCCATGAGCGAAAACATGCACACCAAGTCTTTGCACACCAAGCGCTGGGGCCAGGAAGCCGTCGAGGCCAAGGGCTGGTGGCTGGCCCACAAATGGCTGGTGCTGCGCCGCGCCTCGCAACTCGGCATCCTCGCCGCCTTCCTCGCCGGGCCGTGGTTCGGCCTCTGGATCGTCAAGGGCAACCTCAACTACAGCCTCACGCTCAACACCCTGCCGCTGGCCGACCCCTTCATCCTGCTGCAGTCGCTGGTGACCGGCCACGTGCCGGAGAAGCTGGCGATCATCGGTGTCGCCATCGTCGTCGGCTTCTACCTGCTGGTCGGCGGCCGCGTCTATTGCTCGTGGGTCTGCCCGGTCAACCTGGTCACCGACGCCGCCGACTGGCTGCGCGATCGCCTCGGCATCAAGGGCGGCGCCCACGTCTCGCGCCACGCCCGCTATTGGATCCTCGCGCTGACGCTGCTGCTCGCCGGCATCACCGGCACGCTGGCGTGGGAACTGGTCAATCCGGTGTCGATGCTGCATCGCGGACTGATATTCGGCATCGGCGCCGCCTGGATGGTGGTGCTGGCGGTGTTCGTCCTCGACCTCTTCGTCATGCACCGCGGCTGGTGCGGCCATCTCTGCCCGGTCGGCGCCTGCCTACGGCCTGATCGGCAAGGTCAGCCCGCTGCGCGTTGTCGGCGACCAAGCGCGAGGCCTGCAACGACTGCATGGACTGCTTCGCCGTCTGCCCCGAGCCGCTGGTGATCAAGGCGCCGCTCAAGGATGGGGCCAAGGGCGTCGGCCCGGTAATCCTCGCGTCCGAATGCACCAACTGCGGACGCTGCATCGATGTGTGTTCGAAGGATGTTTTCAGTTTCGGCAGCCGTTTCAACAACGCAGCAAGCATGGCCGGTGTCGCGCAGGCGACGCCGAAATGATCAACTCAAGTGGGGAGCGCATCATGAACAACACCGTCAAGACCACCGTGGCCGCCATGGTCACAATAGCCGCCGCACTTTTCGCCGCGATTCCCGGCATCGCCTCGGCGCAGGTCAACTCGCTGCGCGGCGTCCAGGCCGACGCCGTCGACAAGGCGCCGCAGGACCTGCAGTACCAGGGCAAGAAACCGGGCCGGCAGCAGCCCATCGCGCGTACCTTCAAGGACCAGCCGCCGCTGGTGCCACATGCGCTGAACAACTTCGACGAGATCACCCTCGAGGAAAATCAGTGCATGAGCTGCCACAGTGCCGAGAAGTACAAGGAGAAGAACGCGCCCAAGCTCGGCGACAGCCACATGAGCCTGGTCGACATCCCCGGCGGCGGCATGAAGAAAGAAATGAACATGACCCGCTGGCAGTGCAACAGCTGCCACGTGGGCCAGGTCGATGCCAAGCCGCTGGTGGATAACACCTTCAAGGGTGATATCGTCGCCAAGCCGTAGAGTCGAAAGTCGGCGCTGGCGATACGGCACCGGCGGCTGTTCTGCTCCCCCTGGGCTCCGCGTCGCGTCAGCGACGGCGGGGCCCTTGCCGTTTTCTAGACACGGCTCATCGTGATCGCCCGCGCTGGACAGGGCGCGACGCAGCCGCCGCAACCGGTGCAGCGCGACGGTTCCACTTCCGGCAGGGCACTGCCGCCGAGTTGCGGGCGGAAGCGGATCGCCGCCACCGCGCATACATCGCCGCAAGTGCGGCACATCACGCCCCGTTGCGCGAGACACGTTTTTCCGATGACCGGCAGCAGCCGCCATGGCGGCTGATTCTCGCTCCGCTTCAGCGCGCCGGCCTTGCAGGCGACCACGCAATCGCCGCAGAAGGTGCATTCGCCCTTGCCGAACTCGACGCGCGGATAGCCGCCATCCTCGACGAGGATGCCTTGCGGGCAGGCGCGGACGCAGTCACCGCAGCGGGTGCAGGCGGCGAGGAAAGCCTCTTCGGCCAGCGCCCAGGGCGGGCGCAGCGGCAGGTGGCGTGGCGAAAAGCGTCCGCGCAGGAACTGGCGGCGTGAAGTCATGATGAGCGGAGCAAACGAAAAGGGCGGACCGCAGTCCGCCCTTTCAGCTTAGCGCAAATTGCGCTTCGCTTACTCTTCTTCCTTCATGCCCTTCGGCTTGGTGTGGGCGATGCCCTTGTGGCATTCGATGCAGGTCTGCTTGTCGCGCACGGCCAGTTCATGCTGCTTGCGCGCGCGCTGCTTCTGCACCTCGGCGTTCATGCCCTCGTAGGTGTGGCAGTTGCGGCATTCGCGCGAGTCGTTGGCCTTCATGCGCGCCCATTCGCGTTCGGCCATCTCCAGGCGATGCGCCTCGAACTTCTCCGGCGTGTCGATGACGCCGGTGATCTTGCCCCAGACCTCCTTGGACGCCTGCACCTTGCGGATGATCTTGTGCGTCCAGTCCTTCGGCACGTGGCAGTCGGAGCAGACGGCGCGCACGCCGGTGCGGTTCTGGTAGTGGATGGTCTTCTTGTACTCGACGTAGACGTTGTCGCGCATCTCGTGGCAGCCGATGCAGAACTCCATCGTGTTGGTCGCTTCCATCGCGGTGTTGAAGCCGCCCCAGAAGATGATGCCGCCGAAGAAGCCGACGACGAGCAGGCCCAGCAGCGAATATTTCGCGCTCGGCTGTTTGAGTGTGCTCCAGAGACCCATGACTTCCCCCCAAAAATTCCCTTGAATCGCGCGCACCTTACCGCAACGGCGGCAGGGACTGCCTTGATCTGGCTTAATTCCTGTTTGCGGTTAGGGGCGAACCTGGTCGACGACCAGGCGGATTCCCGCGGCGCCGACCTTGACCGTCTGTGCCGCCGACAACAGGTCGCCGGGCTGCGGCGTGGCCATGCCGCTCTTGGAGATGCGGGCCTCGATGCTGACTTCCTTGTACTTGGAGATCGCCTGGTCTGGGTTCATCGAGAGCGCATCGTCGAGGGTGAATTGCAGCGGCAGCTCGCTGGCCTTGACGCGCAGCACCGCGACCGGCATGCGTGAGCCGTCGGCGGGGCGGGCGATGACCATCACGGTGTCGGTCGGCGCGGCCTTGCCCTTGAGCGCGGCGGCCAGTTCGACATTGCCCTTCACCGTGGCGCCACTAGTGCCAGCAGTTGGGGCTGTGGTAGCGCCGACTTTTCTGTCCGCCTCGGCCTTCGGGGCCGTGGCCGGCTTGTCCTTGGCGGTCGCGGCGGCACCGCTGCTCTTGCCGCCCTTGGCCTTGGCCTCGCCGATGCTGCCCTGAACCGATTGTGCCTCTTCCGAGTTTGGCGGAAATTGCGCCAGCAGCCGCTCCCAGTCCGACACGGCCTGGTTGAACTGGCCGGACTCGAAGGCCGCCGTCCCCGACAGCCACAGGGCATGGGCGTGGTCGGGATCAAGCTTCAGCGCCTTCGCGATCAGTTCGCGCGGCTTACCGGCGAAAGTGCCGCTGCCGGCGACCAGGATATCGGCGTAATCGGCTAGCAGGGCCGGCTCGTTGTCGATGAAACTGCCGGCACGGCCGTAGGCCCTGGCGGCTTCATCGTAGCGCTCGAGCATCTTGTAGGAACGCGCCAGCATCACCCAGCCCTGCGGGTTGTCTTCCTTCGCCAGCCTTGCCTCGAGCTTCGCCACCATGTCGTCGATCTCGGCGGCCGAGACCTTGTGCTGCGGCTTGGGCGGATTGAGCCCTGCCGGGTTGCCGAGCACTGCGTAGAGACCGCCGGCGAGCAGTGGCACCAGCAGGGCGATGGCGACCAGCGTGCCGCGGCCGCCGGAGATCGGCAGCGGGTTCGACTTCGACGGCGGAACCGTCCTCGAGCAGACGGCGCTGGAGTTCTTCGCGGGCCGTGGCGTAGTCGGCCTCGGCCAGCACGCCGCCGGAGCGATCGCGCTCGAGTTCGTCGAGCTGGTCGCGGTAGATGGCGATGTTGAGGCGGCGCTGCGAGGCCGCCGCGCCGGCCTTGCGGCGCAGCAGGTAGGGGCGCAGCAGCAGGGCGAGCGCAAGCAGGGACAGGGCCGCGATCGCGGCGAGGAATGCAGGAGTCATTTCTTGTCTTCTTCCGCGAGCAGCGCCGCGGCGCGCTTCTGTTCTTCGGTGGTCAGGTGCTCGGTGGTGGCTTTGGCCACGGTGCGGCCACGCTGGCGCAGGTACATGATGAGGGCGGCGACAGCGACCAGCAGCAACAGGAACGGCCCGCCCCAGAGCAGCCAGGTGGTCGGCTTGACCGGCGGCCGGTAGAGGATGAAATCGCCATAGCGGCTGACCATGAACTCCTTCACCTCGGCGTCGGTCTTGCCTTCCGTGATCAGCTTGCGCACTTCGCGCCGCAGGTCCTGCGCGAGGTCGGCGCGCGAGCCCGCCAGCGATTCGTTCTGGCAGACCAGGCAGCGCAGTTCCTCGGCGATGATGTTGAGGCGCTGTTCGACGGCCTCGTTCTCGGCCAGCGGTGCGGCGTCCTTGGCCAGGCACGAGCCGCCGGCCAGCAGGGCCAGGACGATGAGGAGGGCGCGCATCATGTGTTGAGTTCCTTTACCAGCGGCAGGATCTTCTGCTCCAGCGCCTCGGGCGTCACCGGGCCGATCTGCTTGTAGCGGATGACGCCGGCCTTGTCGATGACGTAGGTTTCGGGCACGCCATAGACGCCGTAATCGATGCCGACGCGTCCGTCGAGGTCGAAGGCCGACAGCACGTAGGGATCGCCGTGCTGCTTCAGCCAGCGCAGGCCATCGGCGCGCTGATCCTTGTAGTTGAGGCCGACGATGGGCACGATGCCGGACTTGCCGAGCTCGACCAGCAGCGGGTGTTCCTGGCGGCAGGACACGCACCACGAAGCCCAGACGTTGAGCAGCCAGACCTTGCCCTTCATCTCGGCGGGGGAGAAGCGCTTGTCGGTGGCGGCGAGCTGCGGCACCTCGAAGGCCGGCGCCGGCTTGCCGACGAGCGGGCTCGGCACCTCGCGCGGGTTGAGGTGCAGGCCGACGGCGAGGAACACCACCAGCACCAGGAAGGCGGCGAGGGGAAGCAGGAACTTCATCATGCGGGGACACTCCCGGCGGCGAGTTGCTCGGCCTTGGCCTTGAGGCGATAGCGGCGATCCGAGGCGGCGACGAGGCCGCCCAGCGCCATCAGGAGGCAGCCGCCCCAGATCCAGTCGACGAAGGGTTTGAAATAGACGCGCACCGCCCAGGCCTCGCCTTCGAGCGGTTCGCCCAGGGAGACGTAGACGTCGCGGGTGAAGCCGGTGTCGATCGCGGCCTCGGTCATCGGCATCTGCGAGGTGAAGTAGTTGCGCTTCTCGGGATGCATCATCTTCTGTACCTTGCCGTCGACGATGAGCTCGACGTCGCCGCGCATGGCGTTGTAGTTCGGCCCCGGCACCTGCTTCACGCCGAGGAAACGGAAGGTGTAGCGGCCGATGGTCACGGTCTCGCCCGGCTCCATGCGCACGTCCTTCTCGACCTGGTAGCCGCCGACCATGGTCACGCCGACGACGAACACGGCGATGCCGAGGTGGGCGAGGTGCATACCCCAGTAGGCGCGCGGCGGGGCACCGGTCCTGAGCCGCGCGCGGATCTGGACGACGGAACTGGCCGCGATCCACAGCGCCAGCATCAAGCCCAGTGCCACCAGTGGCGACCACGGGCCCATGGCGAAGGGCAGGGCGACACCGCCGACCGCGGCGATGACGAAGGCGACGGCCAGCTGTTTGGCGATGTCGCGGACTTCGGCATGCTTCCAGCGCGCGATCGGCCCCGCCGCCATCAGGAACAGCAGCGGCACCATGATGGGCACGAACACGGCGTTGAAGTAGGGCGGGCCGACGGAGATCTTGCCCATGTTCAGCGCGTCGAGCAGCAGCGGGTAGAGCGTGCCGAGCAGCACGCTGCCGCAGGCGACCACCAGCAGCACGTTGTTGAGCAGCAGCAGCGTTTCGCGCGAGACCAGCGCGAAGGCGCCGCCGAGGCTGACCTTGGGTGCGCGCCAGGCGAACAGGGTCAGCGAGGCGCCGACGACGGTGGCGAGGAAGAAAAGGATGAACACGCCGCGCTTGGGGTCGGTGGCGAAGGCATGCACCGAGGTCAGCACGCCGGAGCGGACGAGGAAGGTGCCGAGCAAGCTGAGCGAGAAGGCGGCGATGGCCAGCAGCACCGTCCAGTTCTTGAAGCTGCCGCGCTTTTCGGTGACGGCCAGCGAATGGATCAGGGCGGTGCCGACCAGCCAGGGCATGAAGGAGGCGTTCTCGACCGGGTCCCAGAACCACCAGCCGCCCCAGCCCAGCTCGTAGTAGGCCCACCAGGAGCCGAGCGCGATGCCCAGCGTCAGGAAGATCCATGCCGCCGTGGTCCACGGCCGCGACCAGCGCGCCCAGGCGGCGTCGAGCCGGCCCGAGATCAGTGCGGCGATGGCGAAGGCGAAGGCCACCGAGAAGCCGACGTAGCCCATGTAGAGCATCGGCGGGTGGAACACGAGGCCCGGGTCCTGCAGCAGCGGGTTGAGGTCCTTGCCATCCTCGGCTCCCGGCAGCAGGCGCTCGAAGGGGTTCGAGGTGAATAGGATGAAGGCGAGGAAACCGACGGACACCAGGCCGAGCACGGCGAGCACGCGCGCCACCATGGCGTCGGGCAGCGAACGCGAGAGTTGCGCGACGGCGACGGTCCAGCCGACCAGCATCATCACCCACAGCAGCAGCGAGCCCTCGTGGCCGCCCCAGACGCCGGCGATGCGATACATCGTCGGCAGCAGCGAGTTGGAATGCTGGGCGACATAGACCACCGAGAAGTCGTTGGCGTAGAAGGCCCAGGTCAGGCAGCCGAAGCTGATGGCGACGAGCAGGAACTGCACCTGCGCCGCGGGGCGTGCCAGCGCCACCCAGGCGGCGTTGCCGCGCTGGGCGCCGATGAGGGGAAGCAGGCCGAGGATCAGCGCGACCGGCAGGGCGAGGATGAGGGCGAAGTGGCCGAGTTCGGGGATCATTTGAGGGTCTTCTGCGCTTTCTGCGCCTGGTCGACTGCGTCCTGGGCCGCGGGCGGCATGTAGTTCTCGTCATGCTTGGCCAGCACCTCGCTGGCGATGAACCTGCCGTCGGCGCCGAGCTTGCCCTGCACCACGGCGCCCTTGCCTTCCTTGAAGAGGTCGGGAAGGATGCCGGTGTAGGCCACCGGAATTTCCTTGGCGGTATCGGTGACGACGAAATTCACCGTGATGTTGTCGCGCTTGATCGATCCTTCCTTGACCATGCCGCCGATGCGGAAGGCCTTGTCCTTCGGTGCCTTGCCTGCGGCGACTTCGCTCGGCGTGACATAGAGCGCGATGTTGGAGTCGAGGGCGTTGAGCACCAGGGCGGCGGCGATGCCGATGGCGGCGAGGCCACCGGCGATGATGGCGAAGCGTTTGTGGCGGGGTTTCATGATGTCTTGTTCAAAGTGTCCAGTTCGTCGGCGAGACGTTCGCGGCGCAGGCTGCGCAGGATGGCGCTTCGACGGTGGCGCACCAGCAAAGGTTCCGCGATCATCGTAATTAGTGTGACGCCGAAGCTGCCCCAGACGTAGAGTCCGTAACCACCCATGGCGAAGAATTCGGCGGGGCTGTTCCAGTTCACGATTTCACCTCCGCCAGTTGTTTCACCCATTCCGTGTGCGTCTCGCGCTCGAGGATGATGGCGCGCGCTCGCATCAGCGCCACGGCGATGGAGTACATCCAGAAGCACAGCGCCATCAGCAGCATGCCCCAGAGCATGGTCTGCGCCATCGACGGCGCCTTGGTCAGGTTGATGGTCGAGCCCTGGTGCAGCGTGTTCCACCACTTCACCGAGAAGTAGATGATGGGCACGTTCACCACGCCGACCAGCGCCAGGATCGCGCCGGCCTTGTCGGCGCGGCGCGGGTCGTCGATGGCGGACTGCAGCGCGATGAAGCCGATGTAGAGGAAGAACAGGATCAGTTCCGAGGTCAGGCGTGCGTCCCATACCCACCAGGCGCCCCACATCGGCTTGCCCCACAGCGCGCCGGTCCACAGGCTGAGGAAGGCCATCAGCGCGCCGGTCGGCGCCAGGGCCGAGGCCATCATGCCCGACAGTCGCGTGTTGAATACCAGGCCGAGGCCGGCCCAGCCGGCCATGATGCAGTAGATGAACATCGACATCCACGAGGCCGGCACGTGGATGAAGATGATGCGGTAGCCCTCGCCCTGCTGGAAGTCGGTGGGCGCGACGAAGAAGCTGATCCACAGGCCGGCGACGCCGAAGGCGGCGGTGAGCGCCCAGAACCAGGGGATCATCTTCCCGGCCAGCGGGTAGAAGCTCTGCGGGCTGGCGAACCTGAACCAGTTGATGAACTTGTTATCCATTATTCCAACGCAATCCTCAATGCCGCCGTGGTTGCCCACGGCGCGAAAAACACGGCCAGCGCCAGGAGCGCCGCCAGCAGCGACAGATGTCCGCCGGCGCCCAGCCCTGAAATATGGGCATCCACCGCGCCCGCGCCGAAAATCAGCGCCGGCACGTAAAGCGGCAGCACCAGCACACTCAACAGTACGCCGCCGCCGCGCACACCCAGCGTCAGCGCCGCACCGATGGCGCCGATCAAACTCAGCAGCGGCGTGCCGATCAAGAGCGCCACCACCAGTATTCCCAGTGCGCCGGCATCGAGGTCGAACTGCAGCCCCAGCACCGGCGCCAGCAGCACCAGCGGCAGGCCCGACACCAGCCAGTGCGCCGCGATCTTGCCGCCGACCAGCAATCCCAGCGGCGTCGGCGACAGCGCCATCTGCTCCAGCGTGCCGTCGGCATGGTCCGGCGCGAACATCCGCTGCAGGCCCAGCATGGTCGCCAGCAGCGCGGCCACCCACAATACCCCCGGCGCGATCTTACGCAGCAGCGCCGGTTCCGGCCCGATGCCGAGCGGGAAGAGGCTGACGACGATCATGAAAAAGAACAGCGCCGTCAGCACCTCGCTCTTCCTGCGCATCGCCAGCAGCAAATCCCGGCGCACGACAGCGAACATCGACTTCACAGCTTCACCACCTTGCAGCCGGCGATCGGCATCGCCTGGTGGCTGGTCAGCACCGCCATGCCGCCGCCGGCCAGATGCTCGCCGATCAGACCCGCCAGCATGTCCACCGCCTTCACGTCCAGCGCGGTGAAGGGTTCGTCCAGCACCCACAACTTCGCCTTGCGCGTCACCAGCCGGGCCAGCAGCACACGCCGCTTCTGCCCGGCCGAGAGGAAGCGCACCGGCAATTCCTCGCGCCCGCGCAGGCCGAAGCGCCACAGCACCGCCAGCGCATCCTTCTCCGCCAGTTCCGCGCCGTCGAGCGCGGCGGCCAGCCCGAGGTTCTCCAGCGGCGTCAGTTCTTCCTTCAGCGCACCGTGATGGCCGAGAAACAGCATGTCGCGGCGGTAGTCCTCGGCCAATGCCTTGATCGGCTCGCCGTTCCAGCGGATCTCGCCCTCCGCCGCATGCGCCAGCCCCGTCAGCATGCGCAGCAGGCTGGTCTTGCCGGCGCCGTTCTCGCCTTGCACGTGCAGCCATTCCCCGGGCGCGACCGCAAGATCGAGCCCGGAAAAGAGGCGGCGTTCGCCGCGCACGCAGGTGAGCCCGGTCGCAGTCAGCATTGAAGTGCGGATTTTGCCAGACTTGGGGCCGGCGGCGGCTTAATCGGTATCAAATGCCTACAATTCCGTCGGTCGGTTTTTCCGGAGAAACCCCATGCAATCAGCGGTCATTCTGCTCGCCGCCACGCTCGCCCTGCCGGTCTGGGCGCAGGAAAAGAGCCTCAGTCCCGGCGTCAATCGTGCCTACGAAAGTGCCGACTACGCCCGCTGGCAGGCCATGTTCGAGACCGAAGGGCGCGAGGTCTTCGACAGGCGGCGCGACATCGTCGCCGCGCTCGACATCCGGCCCGGCATGACCGTGGCCGACGTCGGCGCCGGCACTGGCGCCTTCACCGCGCTGTTCGCGCAAAAAGTCGGCGACGCCGGAGCGCGGAGCAGGGGCCCCGCATGCGGGGATGCGACCGCGGAGGCGGATGCAGCGACCGCGCCTTCCAAGTCCGGCGTCGCGCATCCCGCTCGCGAACGTTTCGCCCCTGCTGCGCGGGGCCCCCTCCACTGCGAGCGGTCGCCTGGCGGCACGGTGATCGCCCAGGACATTTCCCCTGACTTCGTTCGCGGCATCGAAGCCCGCGCCCGCCGCGAGAATCTGGCCAACGTGCGGGTGGTACAGGGCGGCGCGAAGGACGCCCATCTGCCACCGGCCAGCATCGACCTGGTTTTCGTCTGCGACACCTACCACCACTTCGAATATCCGCAGGCCATGCTGGCCTCGCTCCACGCCGCGCTGAAGCCGGGCGGGCGGCTGGCCGTGATCGACTACGAAAAGATTCCCGGCCGCTCCAGCGCCTGGGTCATGGGCCACGTGCGGGCCGGGCGGGAGACGGTGATCGCCGAAATCGAGGCCGCCGGCTTCAAACTGATCAGGTCGCACGGGCTGCTGCGCGAGAATTTCTTCGTCGAATTCCAAAAGCCATAAAGGCAACATGGGTTCCCATAAAAAACTCGATTTGTGCGTTGCGACAAGTGTCTTATAGTGGACTTGTCACAAACGCGAGGGGCGCCACCCAGTTCCTCGCGTTCGCTGGCGGGGCGTTAAGGCGCCCCGCCTCCCAGTAGGCCGGGAGCAACTTCCGGCTACGCCGTGATGGAGTCCGGCCGTTCGCGCCCCCGAGGTAGCGGGCGGCCGGATTCGAAGTGGCGTTGCTGCACTGCGGTGATCCTTTGTTTCAGGTCAAAGCGCTTGCGCTTGGCGTGGCGCATTGTGCGGTTGCAGCAACACCTCATGGTTGCCTGATAGTGGAGAGGGCTGGCGCGGGATGGAATCGTTGTCGAATCTGATGGTCGCAGGGGCATTCATGGCCGCGCTCGGCGTCGCCCTGGCCATGCTGCTCGCCTTCGCCAACAAGAAGCTCTACGTCTGGGAAGACCCGCGCATCGGCGAGGTGGAGGAACTGCTGCCCAAATCCAATTGCGGCGCCTGCGGCCAGGCTGGCTGCCGCGACTTCGCCGAGAAGGTGGTCTGCGGCGACATCATCCCGGCCCAATGCACGGTGAGCTCGCCGCAGCAGCGGCAGGGCATCGCCGACCTGCTCGGCGTCGCGGCCGGCGCGGTGGAAAAGAAGGTGGCGCGGCTGGCCTGCGGCGGCGGCCGCCACGTGGCCTTCCTGCGCGCCCGCTACGAGGGCCTGAAGACCTGCCGCGCGGCTGCGGTGGTGTCGGGCGGCGGCAAGGAATGCGCCTGGGGCTGCCTCGGGCTTGCCGACTGCGCCACGGTGTGCACCTTCGATGCGATCACCATGGATCGCCACGGCCTGCCGCTGGTCGATCCGGAAAAATGCACGGCCTGCAACGACTGCGTCGAGGTCTGCCCCAAGGGCCTGTTCAGCCTCGAGCCGGTGTCGCGCAAGCTGTGGGTGGCCTGCAAGAGCCAGGCCGACGGCGATACCGCCGAGGCCGCCTGCGAGGTGGCCTGCACCGCCTGCGGCAAGTGCGTGGCCGATGCGCCGCCGAAGCTGATGCAGCTCGTCGGCAACCTCGCCACCATCAACTACGACTGGAACGACCAGGCCACGCGGGAACCGATCGAGCGCTGCCCGACCGGCGCCATCGTCTGGTACGCCAAGCCCGACACGCCCGTCAAGGGCGCCGCCGCCAAGAAGATCCTGCGCAACGAGCCGCTGCCCGTGCTGCACTGAATCGGAAATCAAGGAAACCCGCCATGTCCATGCTCAAGAAATTCTTCTCCCTCGCCGACTCCGGCAGCCCGGAAGCCGCGGCCGCGACCGTCAAGTACCCCGGCGTGCGCGACGCCGTCGATGGCAATACCGCCGTCATCCACGTCGAGCGGGAGTCGTCGGATGCCGCCGGCGCCTACCCGATCACGCCGTCGACGCAGATGGGCGAGTACTGGGCCGAGGAGGTCGCGGCGGGCCACCTCAACATTTCCGACAAGCCGCTGATCTTCATCGAGCCCGAGTCAGAGCATGCGGCGGCTGGCGTTACCGCCGGCATGTCGATGACCGGCCTGCGCGCCACCAATTTCTCCTCGGCGCAGGGCGTGGCCTTCATGCACGAGTCGCTCTACGCCGCCGTCGGCAAGCGCCTGCCCTACGTGCTCAACATGGGCTGCCGCGCCATCACCAAGGCCTCGCTCAACGTGCACGCCGGCCACGACGACTACCATTGCGTCGATGACACCGGCTTCATCCAGATGATGGCCAAGAACGCCACCGAGGCGGCCGACCTCAACCTGATCGGGCGCAAGGTGGCCGAGCTGTCGCTGACGCCGGCCATCATCGCCCAGGACGGTTTCCTCACTACCCACCTGATCGAGTCGGCGCTGCTGCCCGAACGCGAACTCGTGGCTGAGTTCTGCGGCAGGCCCGACGACATCATTCCGACGCCGACGCCGGCGCAGCAGATGCTCTACGGTCCGACGCGCCGCCGCGTGCCGGCGATCTGGGACGTCGACAACCCGCTGCTGTCGGGCTCGGTGCAGAACCAGGACGCCTACATGCAGGCCACTGCCGGCCAGCGCCCGTATTTCTTCGACCACATCGAGCAGATCACCGAAGCCTGCATGGCCGAGTACGCCGGCCTGACCGGCCGTCGCTACAGCCGCGTCGCCACCTACAAGACCGAGGATGCCGACTGGCTGATCGTCGGCCAGGGCAGCATGATCGTGCAGGCCGAGGCCGTCGCCGACTACCTGCGCGAGACGCGCAAGCTCAAGGTCGGCGTGGTCAATATCGTCATGTTCCGTCCCTTCCCCGGCGACCTGCTCGGCCATCTGCTGAGCGGCAAGAAAGGCGTGACGGTGCTGGAACGCACCGACCAGCCGCTGGCCGAAGACCTGCCGCTGATGCGCGAGGTGCGCGCCAGCGTCGGCAAGTGCCTCGAAAACGGACTGTCCGCCGGCGACGACAAGCCGTATCCAGCGTATGCCAGCTTCGCGGCGGGCGAAATGCCGCGCCTGTATTCCGGCTGCTACGGCCTGGGCTCGCGCGACCTGCAACCCGAGGCACTGATCGGCGCCATCGAGAACATGCTGCCCGGCGCTGCGCATCGGAAGTTCTTCTACCTCTCGATCGACTTCGTCCGCGACCCGCTGAACCCGAAAGACGAGATCCACCAGCAGGACCTGGCCGAGAAATACCCGCACATCGGCGAGCTGGCGGTGCGTGGATCGGAAAACCCGAATCTGCTGCCCGCGGGCGCCATCACCGTGCGCATGCACTCGGTCGGCGGCTGGGGCGCGATCACCACCGGCAAAAACCTGGCGGTGACGCTGTTCGAGCTGCTCGGCTACGACATCAAGGCCAACCCGAAATACGGTTCGGAGAAGAAGGGCCAGCCGACCACCTACTACCTCTCGGCCGCGCCCGAGCCGATCCGCATCAACTGCGAGTACGTCTATGTCGATGTCGTGCTCTCGCCCGATCCCAACGTCTTCGGCCACTCCAATCCGCTGTCCGGCCTGAAAAAAGGCGGCACCTTCATCATCCAGTCCAACCTCGGCGAGGCGACCTGGGCCAACTTCCCGCTGTGGGCGCAGAAGTTCATCGTCGACAACGACATCCACGTCTTCTACCTCGACGCCTTCCAGATCGCCCGCGAGGAGGCCGGCTCGCCCGACCTTCAGCTGCGCATGCAGGGCAACGTCTTCCAGGGCGCCTTCTTCGCCGCCAGCCCGACCATGGCCAATGCGGGATTGACCGAGGATGCGCTGTTCACCGCCATCGAGAACCAGCTGCAGTCCAAGTTCGGCGGCAAGGGCAAGCGCGTGGTCGAGGGCAACCTGCGCGTGGTGCGCCGCGGCTTCACCGAGCTGACCGAGATCACGGCCAAGGAAGTGGGCGCCACCAACAAGCAGCTGGCCAGGAAAGATGCCGGCCTGCCCATCATGCTGCGCCAGCTGCCCGAGACCGATGGCAAGGTCGCCGACATCCACCGCTTCTGGGAACAGACCGGCCACTTCTACGCCACCGGCAAGGGCAACGACAACCTGGTCGATCCCTTCATCGGTGCCTCGCTGGTGCCGGCGGCCACCGGCGTGTTCCGCGACATGACCGGCATCCGCTTCGAGCACCCGGTGTGGATCGCCGAAAACTGCACGGCCTGCGGCAACTGCTACACCGAGTGCCCGGACTCGGCCATTCCCGGCCTGGTCAATCCGGTGGCGGACGTGTTCACCACGGCCATCAACCGCATCGAAACCGGCGGTACGCCGACGCGCTACCTCAGGCGCGCCGCGCGCACCGTCGAGAAGAAACTGCGCGGCCTCATCAGTGGCGACGGCGTGGCCGTGCGGCCGCTGATCGACGAGGCCATCGCGGCCACGGTGGCCGAGGCCGCCGAGGACGATCGTGCCAGGATGGCCGACGAGTTCAAGCTGCTTGCCGCCACGCTCGGCGACTTCCAGTTCGGCACCACCAAACCCTACTGGACGCAGAAGGAGAAGAAGGCCAAGGGCAGCGGCGGCCTCTTCTCCATCACCATCAATCCCTACACCTGCAAGGCCTGCGCGCTGTGCGTGACGGTGTGCGAGGACGACGCGCTGAAGATGGTGACGCAGACCGACGCGTCGGTGGAGCGGCTGCGCGACGACTGGAACTTCTGGTTGTCCCTGCCGACGACGGCGAAGGAGTACAGCCGCATCGACAGCCTCGACGAGAAGATCGGCGCGCTGGAAACCCTGCTGCTCGACAAGCACAACTACAGCTCGATGAACTGCGGCGACGGCGCCTGCCTCGGCTGCGGCGAGAAGACGGCGATCCACCTGTTCACCTCGACCGTCAGCGCCCTGCTGCAGCCCCGCGTCAAGGCCTTCGTCGAGAAGCTCGACGACCTGATCACGCGCCTCGAGCAGCACATGCGCATCAAGCTGGCGGCGGCCGTCGATTTGTCCGACGCCGGCGCAATCGTCAAGGCGGTGGAAGCCACCGGTTATCACGACCTGACCTTGTCCAACCTGGCGGCCAAGCTGAACGAGAACAAGCCCTCGCAGCCGCTCGATCCGGCCTGGGTCAAGAACACCGCGCAGCTGCTGGAAAAACTGAAAGACCTCAAGTGGCGCTACGTCGAAGGCCCGAGCAAGCGCGGCCGCGCCGACATGGGCGTGGTCAACTCGACGGGCTGCACCTCGGTGTGGGGCGCGACCTATCCCTTCCATCCCTATCCCTTCCCCTGGACTTCGCACCTGTTCCAGGATTCGCCCTCGGTGGCGATGGGCCTCTTCGAGGGCCACATGGCCAAGATGGCCGAGGGCTTCAAGGCCGTGCGCCGGGCCGAGAAGGAACTGGCCGGCGACTATCTGCCCGACCGCGACGACGACTTCTTCCGCCGATTCACCTGGAGCAAGTTCTCGGCCGAGGAGTGGGAGCTGTGCCCGCCGGTGGTATCGATCGGCGGCGACGGCGCCATGTACGACATCGGCTTCCAGAACCTGTCGCGCGCGCTGATGTCGGGCATGCCGATCAAGGTGCTGGTGGTCGATACGCAGGTGTATTCCAACACCGGCGGCCAGGCCTGCACCTCGGGCTTCATCAGCCAGGTGTCCGACATGGCGCCCTTCGGCGTCGCCCAGCGCGGCAAGCAGGAAACGCGCAAGGAGATCTCGCTGATCGGCATGGCCCACCGCACCTCCTTCGTCATGTCGGGCACCATCGCCCACCCGACGCACCTGATCGAAAACTATATCGACGGCCTCAACAGCCGCCGCCCGGCGCTGTTCAACATCTATGCCGTCTGCCCGCCCGAACACGGTGTCGGCGACGACAAGAGCGTCGACCAGAGCAAGCTCGCCGTCGAGGGTCGCGCCTATCCGCTGTTCCGCTTCGATCCCGATGCCGGCGTCACCTTCAGCGAGTGCGTCAGCCTCGAAGGCAACCCGGCCCCGGACGAGGACTGGCCGACCTACAGCCTCAAGTACATCGATGACCTGGGCGCGCCCGCGACGATGACGCTGCCGATGACCTTCGCCGACTTCGCCGCGACCGAGGCGCGTTTCTCCAAGCAGTTCCGCAAGGCTCCGCCCGAGGCGTGGAACGACGACATGGTGATGCTGGCCGATTTCCTCCAGCTCGACAAGGACGAGCGCGAAGGCAAGTTCCCCTACATCTGGGCCGTCGATGGCAAGAACCGGCTGATGCGGCTGCTGCTCACCGAGGATCTGGTGCGTGCATCGGAAGAACGCCTGAACTTCTGGCGTCAGCTGCGCGACATCGCCTCGACCAGCAAGGGCGCGGAAGATTCCGCCGCCGTGGTCGAGCGCGTGCGCGCCGAACTGATGGCTAAGATCACCGCCAGCCTCGGCATGATGTCGACGGATGGCATGGCGCAAAATCTCGGCGCTGGCGACACGGTAAGCGCGGGCCATGGCGGCAACGGCGCGGCCGAAGGCTATGAGCCGGTCTGGGTCGAGTCGCCCGAGTGCACGGCCTGTGACGAATGCACCACCATCGCACCCAAGGCCTTCGCCTACAACGAGCAGAAGCAGGCCATCGTGACCAACCCGAAGGGCGCTAAATTCGCCGACCTGGTCAAGGCCGCCGAGAAATGCACGGCCGGTTGCCTGCACCCGGGCACGCCGTGGAACATGGCCGAGCCGGGCATCGAGAAGCTGATGGCGCGGGCGGCGAAGTACAACTGAGCTGACACGTATGAAACACGATGTTTGGTGCGTAATCGGGCCGGCGGGGTGCTCTGCTCCGCCCATGTCCCCCGTCGGCGGTCTTCGACCGCCTCCCTCCACGGCTTGCCCTGCATGGCAAGCCGGCTCCGGCAGCGCGGAGCAGTGCTCCGCGAAACCCTGCCTACTCCCTCCTTTACTTCGCTGCGCAGAGCACCCCACCGGCCCGATCGGGAAGCGCCGTGGGTGTTCGGCGATCCGGCAGCACCGGCGTATCACGCCATGGGTGGCGGGTGGCCGACGCAGCGAAGTAAAGAAGGAGGGACCGGGCGCAGCCCGGTTCGGATGACATGAGCAGCGGCGGCCACCCGTCACCCGTGGCGCGCCCCAACCCCCAACGAACAAGACGTTTTATGCGTCGCCCGTGGCGCGAAGTGCGGTGGAGCCACTGACATGAAGCTCCTCTCCTACTTCCGCGGCGAAGCCTTCCAGCGTGGCGTGCATCCGCCGTCGTGCAAGATGACGGCAGGCAACGCGATCCGCCGCCTGCCCTATCCGCAAAGGGTGACGGTGCCGCTGTCGCAGCACATCGGCAAGCCGCCGCGCGCCATCGTGCGCGTCGGGCAGGAGGTGGTGCGCGGCCAGCCGGTAGCCCGCACCGAGGACTGGCTGTCGGTGCCGCATCACGCGCCGCTGACCGGCGTGGTCGAGGCCATCGAGTTGCGGCCGTCGGCGCGCGGGCCGTGGACCCAGTCCATCGTGATCCGCGCCCATTCCGGCGCCTCGCAGGAGGATCTGTGGGGCCAACCGCGCGACATGGCCGCCGCCAGCGGTGAGGACATCCTGCAGGCGGTGTGGGATGCGGGCATGGTCGGCCTCGGCGGCGCCGCCTTTCCGACGCATGCCAAGCTCTCGGTGCCGAAGCAGGCCAAGGTGCATACCCTGGTGGTCAACGGCTGCGAGTGCGAGCCCTATCTCACTTGCGACCACCGGGTCATGGTCGAGGAAGCCGATGACCTGGTGCGCGGCATCCGCTATGCCATGCGCGCCACCGGCGCAGTGCGCGCCATCGTCGGCATCGAGGACAACAAGCCGGACGCGCGCACTGCGCTGGAGGCCGCCATCGCCCGCGCCGGCGCGATTGCCGAAGGCGACATCCATGCCGAACTGGTGCCGACCAAGTACCCGCAGGGCTCGGAAAAAATGCTCATCATGGCGCTGTTCGGCGTCGAGGTGCCCTCGGGCGCGCTGCCGCTGTCCATGGGCATGGTGGTGAGCAACGTCGGCACGCTCTCCGCGCTGGGGCGCCTGCTGCCGGCGGGGCAGGCGCTGACCGAGCGCGTCGTCACCGTCACCGGCCCCGGCGTGGCGCGGCCCGGCGACTATCGCGTGGCGCTGGGCACGCCGCTCAAGTTCGTGCTCGACTACGCCGGCGCACCGGCCGTCGATGCCATGGCGGCGCGCCAGGTGATACTCGGCGGGCCGATGATGGGCCAGGCCATCGCCTCGCTCGACGTGCCGATCACCAAGGGTGTCTCCGGCGTGCTGGTGTTCCGCCACGAGGACATGGCCGAGCGCGAAACCCGCCACACCTACCCCTGCATCAAGTGCGGCGAGTGCGTCGAGTCCTGCCCGATGGGACTCAATCCATCCTCGCTGGGCATGCTCGCCGCCAAGCGCGAGTACGACCTGATGGGCAGCGACTACCACCTCGGCGACTGCTTCGAGTGCGGCTGCTGCACCTATGTCTGTCCTTCCAACATTCCGCTGGTCCAGCACTTCCGGGTAGCGAAGCAGATCCTGCGCGAAAAGGCCGCCTAGACCATGACTGCCTCGATAGAGATTCGCTCCGCCCCGCACGTCAGCAGCCCGCGCACGGTCGAGAAGATCATGCGCCACGTCGTCTGGTCGCTGCTGCCGATCTGCGCCTTCTTCATTTTCCAGTACGGCCTGTCGGCGCTGGCTTCGCTCATCGTCATCACCGGCGCCTGCCTCGCCACCGAGCGCTTCTTCGTCCGTACCGGCACCCAGGCGGGTAACCTCGGCGACTTTTCCGCCGTCATCACCGGCCTGCTGCTGGCGCTGACGTTGCCGCCCGGTTTCCCGCTGTGGATGGGGGCGGTGGCCGGCTTCGTTTCGATCGCACTGGGCAAGGCGCTGTTCGGCGGCATCGGCTTCAACGTCTTCAACCCGGCGCTGGTCGGCCGCGCCTTCGTCCAGGCCGCCTTCCCCACGGCCATCGCCACCTATACGCCGTCCTTCCTCGACGGCCGCTTCCTCGAGTTCATCCCGTCCTCGCTGGCCTGGCCCTTCATGCTGCCGCCCGACGCCGCGGCCTGGCTGCAGTCGAAGCACCTCGACGCGCTGGCCGGCGCGACGCCGCTGGCGAAGTGGAAATTCGACGGCGTCATGGCCAGCGGGTCGGAACTGCTGACCTCGCTTTCCGGCCACATGGCGGTCGGCCCCTCGCCGCTGCTGATCCTGCTCTGCGGCATCTACCTGGCGGCGCGGCGCTTCATGGACTGGCGCATCCCGGCCGCCATCCTCGGCAGCGCCGGCCTGACGGCGTGGATCCTCTTCGGCCTCGACCCGGTGCGCTACCCGAATCCCTTCTTCATGCTGTTCTCCGGCGGCCTCGTGCTGGGGGCGGTGTACATGGCGACCGACATGGCGACCTCGCCGGTGACGCCCAAGGGCATGTGGGTCTATGGCGCGCTGATCGGCCTGCTCACCGTGGTCATCCGCTATTACAGCGGCCTGCCCGAAGGCGTGATGTACGCCATCCTCATCGCCAACGCCGCTTCGCCGCTGATCGAGAAGATCACCCAGCCTACGCCCTTCGGCAAGAGCGCCATGGCCGGCATCGGCAGGACGCGCAAGGGCGCCACCTATCCGCTGAACCCGGGCTACATCTCGCGCGAGGATGCCAGCGCGGTCACGCCGAAGAAGCGCTTCCTGCCCAAGAAACCGAAGAAATCATGAGCGCCGACATCCAGCATCCCGCAGCGCAGGCCGACGTGCAAAGCACGCCGACGGCCGCGATGATCCGGACCCTCGGCCTGGTCTCGGCCATCTGCGGCCTGATCATCGTCGGCGCCTATCAGAGCACCTTCGACGCCGTCGCCGCCAACAAGCGCATCGCCACCGAGCGTGCCGTGTTCAAGGTCATCCCCGCCGCCAAGTCGATCGCCGAGTTCGTCGCGCTGCCGGCGGGAGGCGTCCAAAAGGTCGGCGCTGGCGAGACGCCTGCCGGTGCAGTCAAGTTCTTCGCCGCCTACGACGGCAGCGGCCAGCTCGCCGGTATCGCCGCAGAGGGCGGGGCCAAGGGCTACGCCGACACCGTGCGCATCATGTTCGGCTACTCGCCGACCTGCCAGTGCATCGTCGGCATCGGCGTGGTGTCGATGCGCGAGACGCCGGGCATCGGCGACAAGATCCTCGTCGACAAGGATTTCCTCGCCAACTTCGCCGCGCTCGACGCCAAGCTCAATGCCGAACTCAACGCACTCGCCCACGAAGTGAAGACGGTGAAGCACGGCACCAAGACTAACCCGTGGCAGATCGACGCCATCGCCGGCGCCACCATCACCTCGCGCGCCGTGGGCAAGGCCATCAACGACGCGGCGCAGGTGCTGCTGCCGAAGGTGGTACCGCAGATCGAGAAAATGAAGGAAAGATCATGAACGTCACGACCACCCGCGGCTGGGACGAATTCATGGAAGGCGTCTGGCGCCAGAACCCCGTGTTCGTCATGGTGCTCGGCATGTGCCCGACGCTGGCGGTCACCGTCTCCGGCGTCAACGCCCTGTCGATGGGTGTGGCCACCACCTTCGTGCTGGTCTGCTCTTGCGCGTTGGTGTCGCTGATGCGCAGCATCACGCCCAAGGAAGTGCGCATCGCCGTCTATATCGTGATCATCGCCACCTTCGTCACCGTGGTCGATTATGCGATCCAGGCGATCAGCCTGGCGCTCTACGACGCGCTCGGTGCCTTCATCCAGCTGATCGTGGTGAACTGCATCATCCTCGGCCGCGCCGAGGCGCATGCCTCGAAGAACCCGCCGCTGCCGGCGATGGTCAACGCCGCCGGCATGGGCCTCGGCTTCACCATCGGCCTGCTGGCGCTCGGCGTGGTGCGCGAGATCCTCGGCGCCGGCACGCTGTTCGGCGTCTCGCTGTTCGGCGCCGGCTTCCAGCCCTGGGTCATCATGGTGCTGCCGCCCGGCGGCTTCTTCGTGCTCGGTGCGTGGCTGCTGCTGTTTTCGTGGTGGGAAAAGCGCAAGCCGCTGAAGGAGTCATTGGACGAGGCCAAGCAAAATGTCTGAAACCGCCTTCCAGATCTTCGTCAATGCCCTGCTCGCCAACAACTTCGTGCTGGCGATGTTCCTCGGGCTGTGCCCCTTCCTCGGCGTCTCGGGCAAGCTCGACACCGCCTTCCCGATGGGCGTGGCCACCACCTTCGTCATGCTGGTGGCTTCGCTCTGCGCCTACGGCCTCAACCTGCTGCTGGGCGACTTCCACCTCGAGTTCCTGCGGCTGATCTCCTACATCGTGATCATCGCCTCGTCCGTGCAGCTGGTCGAAATGGTGCTGAAGAAGTACAGCCCGACCCTGTTCCGCGCGCTCGGCATCTACCTGCCGCTGATCACCACCAACTGCGCCGTGCTCGGCGTCGCGCTGTTCCAGACGGCGCGCGAATACGACTTCATCCAGTCCATGACCTTCAGCTTCGGCGGCGGCGCCGGCTTCACCCTGGCGCTGGTGCTGATGGCCAGCGTGCGCGAACGGCTGCAGCTGTCGAACGTGCCGGACGTGGCGCAAGGCACCGCCCTGTCGCTGATGCTGGCCGGCATCCTGTCGCTGTCATTCATGGGCTTTGCCGGATTGGGCGGCTGATGGGTACCTATCTCGTCACCATCGCCATCATCTTCACCGTCATGCTCGCCGGCATCGCGGTGGATCGCCTGTATCGCGCCTTCGCGGCGAACAACCCGAAGCTCGGGCCTTTCCGCAAACAGGGCTGCGGCAGCTGTTCCTGCCACGGCGGCAGCTGCGACGCACCGCCGCGCTGACTCAAATTCACGGAGCCAAGATCATGCAAAACACTTCCGCCGACGCCAAGGTCTATTCAGCCGAACTGATCAGCTCGCAGCGCATCACCCCGCCCGCCTCGCGCGAGGAGGTTCGCCACATGGTGTTCCGCAGCAACGAACTGGCCCTTGATTCGAAGGCCGGCAACTGCATCCGCGTGCTGGCGCCGGGGCAGTTCGGCAACAAATACCATGGCCGCCTCTACTCGATCATCGACGTCAGCCCCGGCAAGGGCGACGGCGCCGAATTCTCGATCTGCGTGCGGCGCTGCTCCTACGTCGACGACTTCAGCGGCGAGGAATACCCGGGCGTCGCCTCCAACCACCTGTGCGATCTGCGCCCGGGAGATGCCGTCACGTTTTCCGGCCCGGTGGACTACCCCTTCGCCATTCCCGAGAACAAGAATTCGAACCTGCTGATGATCGGCATAGGCACCGGCATCGCGCCCTTCCGCGGCCTGATCCGGCTGATCTACGAAAAGATCGGCGGCTGGAAGGGCAAGGTGCGGCTGTTCTATGGCGCCCGCAGCGGCCTCGAGATGCTCTACATGAACGACGAGAACAACGATCTCGCCAACTATTTCGATCATCCCACCTTCAAGGCTTTTCAGGCCGTCAGCCCGAGGCCGGCCCTCGACGCGCCGGTGGCGCTGGACAAGGCACTGGAACAGAACGCCACCGAGGTCTGGGAAATGCTGCAGGGTGCCGACACCCACGTCTTCATCGCCGGCACCCATGACATGCTGGCCGGCGTGGAAAGGGCCATGACGAAGCTGGCCGGTTCGGCCGAGCAGTGGACCAGGACACGTGCGGCGCTGGTCGCCGGTGGGCGCTGGCACGAACTGCTCTACTGAGGTAGCAGGAAGTCGACCGCATCGCGCCACCACATGGCGTCGGCAAAGCCCTGCCAGTCGTTGTGGTCGGCACCGCGGATCACCAGCAGGCGCTTCGGTTGCGTCAAAGCCACTTCGAGCGCCTTGCCGAAGCGCGCCGGCACGACGCTGTCGGCTTCCGCCACGACCACCAGCACGCGACCCGGATACTTCGCCAGATTGGCGACGCTGTCGTAGCGATCACGCAGCAGCCAACCCACCGGCACCCACGGGTAATGGTGGCGCGCGATGTTTTCAAGCGTGTCCCAGGGCGTGATCAGCAGCAGGCCGTCGACGCCGGCCGGTCCACCCGCCACGGCCGCCGCGACCCCCGCGCCCAGCGACTCGCCGGCGAGCAGCAGCGGACCCGCAAAGCGCTGCCGCGCCAAGTTCGACGGTTCGGGTCGAGTCCGCAACCAGCGAGGCTTCGCCAAGCTTGCCCGGACGCGGACCATAGCCCGGATACTCGGCGAGGATCACGCGCAGGCCCAGTTGTACCAACTCGTCGGCGTACGAGGCGCGGTGGCCGGCATGGCCGGCGTTGCCGTGAAACAGCACCACGGTGCCGCGCGCCGTGCCGGCAGGTTCTCGCAGCAGGCCGCGAAAGTCGTCCGGGCCGGGCCATGGCGCGAGGCCGTCGCGCCCGGCATCGGCGATCACCGTCGCGAGCGGCGGGGTGTCGGGGAAGTAGAGCAGTCGATTCTGGAACAGGGCAAGAGCTCCTATGGCGAGCAGCACATAAAGCACCACCCGCAGCCCAAGCCAGAGACGCCGCCGCGCAACAGCCATCGCTTGCCGACTTCCGTAAAGGGGGTCAGGACGGCTGTCCTGCTTTCAAGCCGTGGTGTTGACTATCGTGCCGGTCACCTGACCCTGGGTATTCACCACCGGGGCGGGGCTGGTGCTCGGTGTCGTCGCTGTCGCCGGTGCTATCGCTGCCGTCGGAACGACCGCCTGTTCACGGGTGAGCGCCTGATCGACTGACTTCTCCAATTGCACCACGGCCTGCTGGGCACTTCCTGCTGCCGCCAATCCTTGCCGAGCTTGTCCGGCCTTTGCCTGGGCCTGATCGGACTGGACGGTCAGGGAACGGGCAGCCTCCTGCGCCCTGTCCGCCACGACCTGCGCCTGATTGGCTTGCGCCCTCAAGGACTGGGCTGCCTGCTCGGCCTGGTCTGCAATTCGCCCCGCCTGCTGCTGCCTGAGCTGCTGCAAGCCATACTGATTCGCACTGGAGGTAGGGGAAATGGATGCCATTGCCAACTCTGGGTCTGCCTGCATGAAGCATAGACCCATTGCCGGCACACAACAAGGTAGCGGTTGTGCCAGCGCTACCCGCTAAACGGCGACATCGATGATCTGGCCGATCAGCTCGCCATGGGCATTGAGGACGGAGTGGGAGTCGTGCGCGTCGTGGTTTTGATGCTGCCGCGATGTCCGGCGCTGCTGATCCTGCCGGGCCTGACCGTGCGAATTCTGCATGTCGGGCTTCGGATTCACCGCCAGGGCTGAGACCACCGCTTCGACGCTCATGTCCCGATCCTTTCAACCTAGTTTCCGCCTCACCTTCGGAGACGCCCAGATGGGAACGCCTGCCGGGTACTCTGCGTTTACAAGGAGTTGCGCCATCTTTGTGGCAATCAACGACAACTACCGCGCTAGCTTGAGCGCCATTCTCCGGCACAACCCAAATGGATCGGTGCAGCGTCCAGGCAGAGTGGTTCGCGACAGCCGAAAAGAGAAAGCCCGATCAAGCTAAGTGCTTGATCGGGCTTGTTTTCGTGGTAGGCCGTGCGGGATTCGAACCTGCGACCAACGGATTAAAAGTCCGCTGCTCTACCAACTGAGCTAACGACCCACGGAAAGGCGCGCATTTTATCGGTGGAGCGCACCCCTGTCAAACGGATCGTCGGTTTTTTCAGGCATCCTTCATCATCTGCCAGTACTGGAACTTCATGGTCGCTGCGGCACCGGCGACGATGGCGATGAAGGTGAGGATGGACCCGAGCGCCAGGGTCGAAACCCCGGTGATGGCCTGGCCGATGGTGCAGCCCATCGACAGCACGCCGCCGATGCCCATCAGCACGGCGCCGATGGCGTGGTTGGCGAAGTCGCCGCCGGAGGAGAACCACTCGAAGCGGAAGCTGCGGCTGATCAGGGCCCACAGCAGCGAGCCGGCAATGATGCCGGCCAGCGCGACGATGCCGAAATTCACCAGCGAGGTGTCCTTCGGGTTCATCGCGTAGCGCGCGGTGTCGCCCATGGCGCTGATGAAGGTGTAGGACTGGGTCTCGACGCGCAGCGGCTTGGTGTCGGCGAACTCGGCGAATTCCTTCCACTTGGTGCCCATGTCGCCGCCGGTGATGTACCAGCCGGCGACCACGATCAAGCCGATGACGATGCCGGCGAGGATGTTGTCCCGGTTCGAGCGGAACTCGCTGGAGGCGAAGGCATAGCCGATGAGGGCCAGCGCGACGACGGCGCCGGCGATGGTGTTGCCGATGCCGGTGAGGTCGCCCAGTGCCTGGCTGTTGATGCCGCGCGAGCTGAGGCTGACGGTGGTGGCCGAAACCAGGCCGCCGAAGACGCTGTCGTAGAAGTCGGTCCACAGCATGGCGTAGGCCGCCGCCGCGGCGATGAACAGCACCAGCAACGATTTGGCGTTGCCGCCACCGATGCGCACCAGGGTCTTGTTGCCGCAGCCCGAGGCCAGCGTCATGCCGACGCCGAACATCAGGCCGCCGAGCACGTAGCGCAGCCAGGCGAGGTTGGCGGTGCGGTAGGGCGGGAATGTGGCGGTGCCGATGACGGCCTTGCCGGTGGCCTCGAGGATGGTCACGCCCAGCAGCGCCACGGCCATGGCCAGCAGCCAGGCGCGCAGGCGGCCGGTGTCGCCCATGTTGACCCAGTCGGACACCGCGCCCATGGTGCAGAAGTTGGTCTTGTTGGCGATGCCGCCCATGACGACCGCGAGGCCGAACACGGTGAGCAGGACTTGATGGTGAATGGTGAATTCCATTGATGTCTCCGCGAATTTTTCGGTAGGCGGCCTCTGGCGGGCCGTAAAACCCTGAATGTTAGAACAGGATTAGACGCAGCGGCGGCCCAATCTATTCCCTAGGCAGCGTAACGGGTCGGATCGGACACCCCAGCGGCGGTGAAGCCCTCGCGCCGCAGCCGGCACGAATCGCAGCAACCGCAGGCCTGCCCCGTCGCATCGGCCTGGTAGCAGGAAATGGTGAGGCCGTAATCGACGCCGAGCGCCAGGCCGCGGCGGATGATCTCACCCTTGGAGAGATCGATCAGCGGGGCGTGGACGCGCAGAGCGTGCCCTTCCACGCCGGCCTTGGTGGCGAGATTGGCCATGCGCTCGAAGGCGGCGATGTACTCCGGGCGACAGTCCGGGTAGCCCGAGTAGTCGACGGCATTGACGCCGACGAAGATGTCCTGGGCACCCAGTACCTCGGCCCATGCCAATGCCAGCGAGAGCATCACGGTGTTGCGCGCCGGCACGTAGGTGACGGGGATGCCGGGCTGGACGCCGCCGGTGGGGACGGCGATGGCGCTGTCGGTCAGGGCCGAACCGCCGAACTGGCCCATGTCGAGGTGTACCGTGCGATGGGCGGCGGCTCCAAGTGCTGCGGCGACGCGATTTGCGGCCTCCAGTTCGGCGCGGTGGCGCTGGCCGTAATCGACCGACAGGCAATGGCAGGCATAGCCCTCGGCGCGGGCGATGGCGAGCGTGGTGGCGGAATCGAGTCCGCCCGACAGCAGAACGACGGCGTTGGATGCGGGCATCGGGCGATGTTAGCAGAAGCGCCATCGGCTAAAATTGCCCGATTACCGAACGGGAGGCACCACATGAACAAGCTGAAACTGGCAGCCCTGGTCGCTGCGATGGGAATGGCAGCGGCGGCCTGTGCTGCCGACAAGGTGAAGGTCGGCATGCTGTCCACGCTGTCCGGCCCCGGCGCCGGCCTCGGCGTCGACATCCGCGACGGCTTCAACCTCGGTCTCAAGCACTTGGGCGGCAAGCTCGGCGGCCTGCCGGCCGAGGTGGTCGTCGCCGACGACCAGCAAAACCCCGATGTCGCCAAGCAGGCGACGGAGAAGCTGCTGAAGAAGGACAAGGTCGACTTCATGACCGGCATCGTCTTCTCCAACATCATGCTGGCCGTCGGCCCGAGCGTGTTCGAGAACAAGACCTTCTTCGTTTCCGCCAACGCCGGCCCTTCGCAACTGGCGGGCGAGCAGTGCAATCCGTATTTCTTCAACGTCGCCTGGCAGAACGACAACCTGCACGAGGCCGTCGGCAAGTATGTCGCCGAGCGCGGCTTCAAGAAGGTCGCGCTGCTGGCGCCGAACTACCCGGGCGGCACCGACGCCTTTGCCGGCTTCAAGCGCCATTACAAGAAACCGGTGGCAGAGGAGATCCTGACCAAGCTCGGCCAGCTCGACTACGCCGCGGAACTGGCGCAGTTGCGCGCCTCCAAGCCCGATGCGCTTTACATCTTCCTGCCGGGCGGCATGGGCATCAACTTCATCAAGCAGTTCGTCGCCGCCGGCCTCTCGCGCGACATCCAGCTGTTCGCCCCGGGCTTCTCGGCCGACGAGGACATCATCAAGGCCGTCGGCGCGCCGATGATGGGCCTGTTCAATTCCTCGCAGTGGGCGCACGATTTCGACAACCCGCAGAACAGGAAATTCGTCGCCGACTTCCAGAAGGACTACGGCCGCCTGCCCTCGCTCTACGCCTCGCAGGGCTACGACGCCGCGCTGCTGATGGACGCGGCCGTGCGCGACAGCAAAGGCAAGCTCGAGGACAAGGACGCCGTGAAGAAGGCCCTCGAGGCCGCCAAGTTCCAGTCGGTGCGCGGTGCCTTCAAGTTCAACCACAACCACTACCCGATCCAGAACTACTACCTGCGGGTGATCGGCAAGGACGCGCAGGGCCGCGTGACCAACAAGACGATGGGAACGGTGTTCACCAACCATGCGGACGCCTATGCGCCGCAGTGCAAAATGAAGTGAACATGTCGCTCCTTCCCCCCGCCCCCTTCCACGGGAAGGGGGTGACGGAAGTTCGCCGCCTGCGGCGGCTCCGGTTCGTGCAATGACACAACTCGTTCTCGAGCAGGCCCTCAACGGCCTGCAGTTCGGGCTGATGCTGTTCCTGCTGGCGGCGGGGCTGACGCTGGTGTTCGGCATCATGGACATGATCAACCTCGCTCACGGCTCGCTTTACATGGTCGGCGCCTATATCGCCGCCAGCGTGGCCGAGAAGAGCGGCTCCTTCTTCGTCGCGGTGGTTGTCGCCATCGGCGCCACCGCCATCATCGGCGCGCTGCTCGAACTCGCCGTGCTGCGCCGGCTCTATCGACGCGACCACCTGTCGCAGGTGCTCGCCACCTTCGCCCTGATCCTGATCAGCAACGAGGCGGTGCGCATCATCTGGGGCGACCAGCCGGTGATGCTGGGGCTGCCTGAGGCACTGTCCGGCCCGGTCGAGATCGGCGGCTTCATGTACCCGGCCTACCGCCTGCTCATCGTCGGCGTCGGGCTGGCCGCCGCCGCGGCGCTGTACCTGCTGGTGGCGAAGACGCGGCTGGGGATGTGGGTGCGCGCCGGCGCCTCCAACCGCGAGATGGCGCAGGCCATGGGCGTGGACGTGCAGCGGCTGTTCACCTTCGTCTTCGCCATCGGCGCGGCGCTGTGCGCGCTGGCCGGCGCGCTGCTCGGGCCGCTGCTGGCGGTGCAGGTCGGCATGGGCGAGAGCATCCTGATCCTCGCCTTCGTCGTCATCGTCATCGGCGGCATCGGCTCGATCCGCGGCGCGCTGGTCGGCAGCCTGATCGTCGGCATGGCCGACACGCTGGGCCGGGCGCTGCTGCCGACGCTGCTGCGCGAGGCGTTCCCGCTGGAAATCGCCGCCAATCTCGGTCCGGCACTGGCCTCCATCCTGATCTACGTTCTGATGGCGGCGATCCTGTTCTGGAAACCGGAAGGCCTCTTCCCGGCAAGGGCATGATCGCCGCATGAGCTTCCACGTAGAAAGTCGGCGCCAGCGCCACGCCGCGCTGGCCGTGCTGGCGGGGCTGATCGCCTTCCCGCTGCTGGCGCAGGCCCTCGACCAGGGTTTCTACATCAGCCTGATGAGCCGCGTGCTGATCTACGCCCTGGCGGCCACCAGCCTCAACCTCGTGCTGGGCTTCGGCGGGATGATCTCCTTCGGCCATGCCGCCTTCGTCGGCCTCGGTGGCTATGCGGTGGCACTGCTCATGCAGGCCGGCGTCGTTTCCGCATGGATCGCCTGGCCGGCGGCAGTCGCCTTCAGCGCCCTCGCCGCGCTGCTCGTCGGCGCGGCCAGCCTGCGCACGCGCGGCGTCTATTTCATCATGATCACCCTGGCCTTCGCCCAGATGCTCTACTACCTGTTCGTCTCGATGAAGACCTACGGCGGTGACGACGGCCTGCCGCTGGCGGGGCGCAATGCCTTTGGCCTGGGCCTTGCGCTGAAGGACGACACGACCTTCTATTACGTCGTGCTGGCCTGCCTTGCGGCGACGCTGCTGCTGGTCAGCCGGCTCGTCGCTTCGCGCTTCGGCCGCGTGATCCAGGGCATCCGCGAGAACGAGACGCGGATGGAGGCGATCGGCTACCCGGTGTTCGGCTACAAGCTGGCCTGCTTCGTCATCGGCGGCGCATTGGCCGGGCTCGCCGGCGCGCTGCTGGCCAACCAGACCGGGCTGGCCTCGCCCAACCAGTTGTTCTGGACGCAGTCGGGCATGCTGCTGGTGATGGTGGTGCTCGGCGGCGTCGGCGGCCTCTACGGCGGCGTGCTCGGCGCGGCGGCGCTGCTGATTCTCGAGGAAGTGCTGTCGGGCTACACCATCCACTGGCAGCTCGGCGTCGGTCTGGTGCTGCTGGCCGTGGTGTTCCTTGCCCCGCGTGGGCTTTCCGGCGTATTCGACAAACAACGCCATGGCTGAAGCCGCTGCTGCAACTTGTCGGGGCTGGTACGCCACTTCGGCGGCGTTTGCGCACTGAACGGTGTTAACCTTGCCGTCGAGCGCGGCGAGATCCATGCCCTGATCGGCCCCAACGGCGCCGGCAAGACCACGCTGATCCACCATATCTCCGGCGCCATGCGCCCCGATGCCGGCCACATCCGCTTCGACGGCGCCGACGTCACGCGCCTGGCCATGCATACCCGCGTGGCGCGCGGACTGGCGCGCTCCTACCAGATCACCAACGTTTTCACGCGGCTGACCGTGCTCGACAACATCGCGCTGGCGGTGCAGGCCCGCCATGGAGCACCCGACGAGGCGCATGCCGTCCTCGCGCGCATCGGGCTGGCCGCCGCGGCGAATGTCGCGGCCGGTGCGCTGTCGCATGGCGAGCAGCGGAGCCTCGAAGTCGGGCTGGCGCTGGCGACGAACCCGCGCCTGCTCTTGCTCGACGAGCCGCTGGCCGGCATGGGGCCGGAAGAGTCCGAGCGCATGATCGAGCTGCTCGACCACCTCGGCCGCGACGTGACGCTGCTGCTGGTCGAGCACGACATGGACGCGGTGTTCCGGCTGGCCGACCGGGTATCGGTGCTGGTGGCGGGCAAGATCATCGCCAGCGGCCTGCCCGACGCCGTGCGCGCCGATGTCGAAGTGCGGCGCGCCTACCTCGGGGACATCAGTTCACCGCGCTGCTCGAAATCGCCGGCCTCGAAGCAGGCTATGGACAAAGCCAGGTGCTGTTCGGCCTCGACCTGAAAGTCGGCGCTGGCGAGACGGCGAGCCTGCTCGGTCGCAACGGCATGGGCAAGACCACGACGGTACGGGCGATCATGGGACTGACGCCGCCGGGCGGCGGCATGGTGAAATTCATGGGCGAGCGCATCGATGGCTGGGCGCCTGACCGCATCGCCCGCGCCGGCATCGCCCTGGTGCCCGAGGGACGGCAGATATTCCCCAACCTGAGCGTGAAGGAAAACCTCGTCGCCTTCGCCGCCAACCGCTCGGATACGCGCGAGCCGTGGACGCTGGAGAAGGTATTTGCCTTCTTTCCCCGGCTGGCCGAGCGCGCCGGCAACCTCGGCGGCCGGCTCTCCGGCGGCGAGCAGCAGATGCTCGCCATCGGCCGCGCGCTGATGACCAATCCGCGCCTGCTGATCCTCGACGAGGCCACGGAAGGCCTGGCGCCGCTGGTGCGCGAGGAAATCTGGCTATGCCTGGCCGCGCTGCGCGCCGCCGGGCAGACCGTGCTGGTGATCGACAAGTACGTCGAGCGGCTGATCGCGCTGTGCGACCGCCACACCATCATCGAGAAGGGGCGCGTAGTGTGGAGCGGAACGTCGGCGCAACTCGACGCCGATCATTCGGTCTGGCATCGCTATCTCGGCATCTGAGCAGGGGCGGAATTCGCAGGCGGAGGGCTGGCTCAAGACCGCCAGCAAGAGTCATTGACGCAGGGAATAACAAGCCAGGACGCACGGCAGGTCTCGGGTCGCAACCTACATGGAAGACAACAATGGTCACCAGTTCTTCATCAGTCCGGAATCTGCTCGTTGTTCTGCTGTTTGCAACCGGCACCGCAACGGTATCCGCCAAGAGCGCCGACACGGCCATTCCGACCCATGACCACATCACCAACGGCGGTGTCACCTCCTACACCCTGGCCAACGGCTTCAAGGTGATCCTCGTCCCGTACCCCTCCGCGGGACAGGCCAAGGTCAGCCTGGTGGTCAAGTCGGGGAGCAAGATCGAAGGCTACGGCGAAACCGGCATGGCCCATCTACTCGAGCACATGATCTACATGGGGGCCGGCAAGCGCAAAAGCGTCAAGGAAGACCTGACCCGGTTGAATGCCAACTGGAACGGGACGACCTCTTCGGACCAGACGAACTATTTCGCAACGCTTCCGGCCGACCAGAAAAAGCTCGAGGAGCTCATCCGCATCAAGGCCGACATGTTCCTTGACCCGCAGTTTACCGAGGAGGACCTGAAGCGCGAAATGACCGTGGTCAGGAACGAGATGGAACGGGGGGAGAACAGCGCAGGATCCCTCGCCATGAAAACGCTCATGCGGCAATCCTTTGCCTGGCATGGCTACGGCCGCTCGACGATCGGCGCCCGCAGCGATGTCGAGAAAGGCGCCGTTTTCATGTATTGCAGGCGTTTCACAAGAGGAACTACCGGCCGGACAATGCCTTCCTGCTGGTTGCGGGAACCTTCGAGCAGAAGCCGACGGTCGAGCTGATCAACCGGCTGTTCTCGAAGGCGAAGAACCCGGCGACGCCAAAGCCGCCGTCCTGGACCCGGGAAGAGATCCTGCCGCTGAATTCGAAAAGCGAGATTTTCCTGCCGTCCGGCAGCACCATGGCGCTGAGCGCATGGAAGCTCCCGCCGGCGATGAACCGGGAAACAACCGCATTCCAACTGGCCAGCAAGGCTATTTGCGCGCAGGAATGGGGATCATTGCATAAACGCCTGGTGGTCGACCGGAAGATAGCGAATTTTGCAACGTGCTCCACCGATGCGAAGTCGGATGCCACGGTCTTCGTCGTTGCCGCGGGTGGTGACAAGGAGTCCGATCCCGAAGCCATGCGCGCTGAAGCGGTGGCCGTGATCGAAGAGATGGCAAGCAAGGGGATTTCGCAGGAGGATCTCGACAGGGCGCGGCGCGAGAGCCTGAATCAGGCAGAAAGCATGAAACTCTCGATGGAAGCGTTTTCTTCCATGCTTGAATTAACGAGGTCATGGGGGATTGGCGCTTCCTGTTTGTGGATCTCGACGACATCAAGACCATCAACCTCGATGAAGCCAATGCGGCCCTGCGCAAATGGATCACTCCGCTCGGCAGGAGCGACGTCCTGGTTCGCCATCGCGACAAGGTGGATCTGCCGAAACTGCCCGATATGGACGCTATTGGCCCGCTGGCTTGAGGGTAAATCATGGCCGCCGGTGACTGCGGACGTCGGCAGGAAGCCGGCATCATGGGAGGAGTACCGCTCATCCGTCCAGTTCATCGATCTGGGTGCCACGACTGCGAAGGGGGCCCTGATCCAGCGCAAGACCAACGGTGACAAGGTCTGGCTGCAACTGAGGAACCGCTACGGAAATCAGGACTATCTGCGCGAGAACGGCCTGGCATGCTCTGTCGCCAGTTCGCTGTTCTCCCATGGCGGAGCCGGCCTGGACCGGAGCGCGCTCGATGCACGCATGGAAGAACTCAATGCCACATGGAGCATCGGGCCGGAGGGATTGTCGCTGTCGGTGACAAAGGCCAACCTGAATGCCGCGCTGGATACGCTCATCAAGGTATGGATGGATCCGCTGCTGCCGGAAGTGGAGTTCGAACGGAGGCGACATTCAATGGTTTCCTCGATCGACACGACCCTGACAAATCCGGACTCGATCGCCGACAAGGAACTCGATTTTCGTTTCGACAACTACCCGGAGGGACACCCGAGCAAGCCAAAAACGTTCGAGGTGATTCGCGAGGAAAGGCGAAATCTGACGTACGACAAGGTCAGGTCCTGCGCCGAAGACACAAGGG
Source organism: uncultured beta proteobacterium (assembly GCA_963709555.1). Classification (GTDB taxonomy): domain Bacteria; phylum Pseudomonadota; class Gammaproteobacteria; order Burkholderiales; family Rhodocyclaceae; genus Sulfurisoma. Next base: position 227,024 of record CAVPWR010000005.1, read on the forward strand.
GACTTGCCGACTCCCTGTTCATGGTCACCGGAGACATTACCCGGGATGAATTCATCCGTCTGTGGGAGCAGCGTTTCAAGCCGCTGCCGAAGTCGAGGATCGGTTATGAGCGTGTTCGTGCGCCCAAGGCACCGGAGACGATAGATACGACCGATATCCTGGTGGAAATGCCGAACAAGCCGAATGGCACGATCGCTGCGCAAGGCATGATCCCGATGGTTCAGGCCGATCCGGAATTTGCAGCCTTGCGACTGGCCTTCAATATCCTGGGTGATGGATCGAGCGGACGGCTGTTCAAACGCCTGAGGGAGAAAGAAGGGCTTTCCTATGGTGCGGACGCCACGCTTTTATCGAACGCGCACGATCCGCGGTCGCTATGGTTCATCACCGCATCTGTCGCCAGCCCGGACTACAAGAAGGCAATGACGGCCTTGCGTGATGAAGTGGAAAAGGCAATCAAGGATGGCTTCACCGAAGAGGAAGTGGCAAAGGCCCGGACGTCCTGGCTGGAAGGCAGGAAGTCGGCATTCTCCAACGAGGCGGGGTATTCCAGTTATGTCATGGGCTTGATGAGTAACAACATCAGCTTCGAATTCCTGATCGATTACGACAAACGGATCGCAACGATTTCCGCTGCCGAGGTCAGTGATGTATTCAGGAAACATGTCGCCATGGACAAGATGGTCTGGGCGGCGGGGGTGGGAAGTAATTAGCGTCCGCGCGGCTCGCTCCACAGCACCTTGTGCATCTGGAGCTGGAAGCGCACCGGCAGCCTGTCGCGCAGGATCCATTCCGCCAACTGCGCTGGATCGAGCTTGTCGGCGACGGGCGAGAACAGCACTGGGCAGATGGTGTCCAGCCGCCGTGTCGCCAGCACCGACTTTCCCCATACGTAGTCGGCTTCCGAGGCCAGCACCAGCTTCAGCTCGTCGTGCGTGTTGAGGCAGGCCAGATTTTCCCAGCGGTTCTTTTCGCACTCGCCCGAGTCCGGTGCCTTGAGATCGACGATACGCGAAACGCGGGCATCGACACCGCAGACGTCGAGCGCGCCGCTGGTTTCGAGCGAGACGGAGTAGCCGGCATCGCATAGCGCCGCGAGCAATTCGGGACAGGCTTTCTGCGCCAGAGGCTCGCCGCCGGTGACGCAGACCGTCGGACAGCCGTGGCTGGCGACGCGTTCGAGCACCTGGGGAATGGTCATCGCCTCGCCGCCGGCGAAGGCGTACTCGGTGTCGCACCAGCGGCAGCGCAGCGGGCAGCCGGTGAGGCGGACGAAGACGGTGGGCAGGCCGACGCGCGTCGATTCGCCCTGGATCGAGTAAAAGATTTCCGAGACGCGCAGCTTCGCGTCGCCCCGGGTCTCGGGGGCCACTATTTCTTCTTCAGCCGCGCCTTGGCGTTCTGGCCGGCCTGGCTGCTCGGGTATTTCTCGACCAGCAGTTCGAGCGCCTTGCGCGAGTTTTTGGCGTCACCAGCGGCGGTGAAAGCGTTGGCCTGGTTGAGCAGCGCATCCGGCGCCTTGGGGTCGTCCGGCCAGGTGTTGGCGACGGTACCGAATATTTCGGCGGCGCGGGCGTAGTCCTTGAGCTGGTAGAGGCTGGACGCGGCCCAGTAGTGCGCCGAAGGCTGGAAGCTGCTCTTCGGGTAGGCCTTGATGAAGCCGGCGAAGCCGTTGAAGGCATCCTTGTACTTGGCGCTGCGGAAGGCGGTCAGCGCGGCCTCGTAATCGCGCGTCTCGGCGGCCGGGTCGGCGGCCTTGGCCTCCGCCGCTTTGGCCTCGCCGCTACCCGGTTCCAGTTTGCGCAGGCGGTTGTCGAGATCGACGTAGAAGTCCTTCTGCCGCTTCTGCGCCGCCTCGAGTTCGTAGGTCACGACTTCGATCTGGCCACGCAGGCGCGAGATGTCGCCTTTCAGCGTCTCGAACTGGTTGGCGAAATCGAGCTGGTTCTTGCTGGTGGTGTCGATGCGCTTGGTCAGTTCGGTGATTTCGGCGCGCAGCTTTTCGACGCGCGCGCGCGCTTCCTCGTCATCGAACAGGCCTGCGTGGGCCTGAAAGGAAAAAGCCGCGGCGAGGGCCGCGGCTGTCAGTTTGGCGCGCACAGATTAGAACTCGCCCGAGTAGAGCATGTCGCCGCGGCGATTCTTGGCCCAGCAATCCTCGGTCTGCTCGGTGCAGGCGGGCTTCTCCTCGCCGAGGCTGACCGACTCGACCTGGTCTTCCCTGGCGCCGAGCAGCAGCAGTGCCTTCTTGACCGCCTCGGAACGCTTGCCGCCCAGCGCCAGGTTGTATTCGCGGCTGCCGCGCTCGTCGGCGTTGCCCTGGATGAGCATTTTCATCTTCGGGTTGGCGACCAGGAACTTGGCGTGGGCCTCGAGCAGCGGCTTGAACTCGTCCTTGACGACGTACATGTCGAAGTCGAAATAGACGCTGCGCTTGGACAGGATGCTCTTGGGGTCCTTCAGCGCGGCGATGCTGTAGGGGTCGATGGCGCCGGTGGTGATCGCGGGAGTCACCGTGGGTGTGGTGACGGTGGTCGGCTTGCGGTCCTCGACGCCGGCGCCGGGCTGTTCCGGCGCCGGGGGCTGGGAACTGCATCCGGAGAGCAGCAGGGGGATGGCGAGGGCGAGAGTGGCGAGTAGCGTGCGCATGGGAGGCTCCTGGCGAAAAATCATTTGAGTTGCGGGCCCCACGAGGGTTCCCGCACGTCGGCGGCTTGCACCGACAATTTCTGTTTGATGCGACCGTCGATCGACACCGTACCGAGCACGCCGCGGCCGTTGATCTCCGAGGCGTAGAGAATGGTGCGGCCATTGGGCGCGAAGCTGGGCGACTCGTCCTTGGCCGTGTCGGTCAGGATCTGCGACTGCTTCGAGGCGATGTCCATGAGGGTGAGCTGGAAGCGGCCATTGTTGCGCGAAACGTAGGCCATGTTCCTGCCGTCGGGCGATAGCCGCGGCGTCACGTTGTAGCTGCCTTCGAAGGTGACGCGCTCGGCATTGCCGCCGCTGGCGCCGATGCGGTAGATCTGCGGGCTGCCGCCGCGATCGGAGGTGAAGTAGATCCACTGGCCGTCGGGCGAATACTGCGGTTCGGTGTCGATGCCGCTGGAACTGGCCAGGCGGGTGACGCCGCTACCGTCGGCATTCAGGGTGTACAGCTGCGAGTTGCCGTCCTTGGTCAGCACCACGGCGAGGCGCTTGCCGTCGGGCGACCAGGCTGGCGCAGAGTTGGAGCCCTTGAAGTTGGCGGCGACGTGGCGGCGGCCGGAGGCGAGGTCATGCACGTAGACCACCGGCTTCTTGGCCTCGAAGGAAACGTAGGCCAGCTTGGCGCCGTCGGGCGACCAGGTCGGCGAGATGATCGGCTCGCGCGAGGCCAGCGCCGCCTGTGCGTTCATGCCGTCGGCATCGGCGACCTGCAGCTCGAAGCGGCCGGTGCTCTTCACCACGTAGGCGATGCGCGTCGAGAAGACGCCGGGCTCGCCGGTGAGCTTCTCGTAGACGAAGTCGGAAATGCGATGCGCGGTCGAGCGCAGCTGGTTGGAGCCGTGGGCGTAGGTATGGCCGCCGAGCGAAGCCTGCTTCTGCACGTCGAAGAGGCGGAAGCGCGTTTCATAGCGGGCTTCTCCCGTTGTCGCGGCGCTGCCGGCGACGTAACCGTCTGCCCCGCGGGCTTTCAGGTCGGCGATGTTGCCGGCCGTCGGCTCCATGGTGGCAAGGGTTCCCGGCTCGACCAGGCGGAACCAGCCGCTGCGCTCGAGATCGCCGCGCACCACCGAGGTCAGCGCCTGCGAGACGATGCGCTCGCCGGCAAAGTCGGCGATGCTGACCGGGATGCGGTTGGCGCCGGCGCCGGTGATTTCGATCGAAAGCTGCGCGACGGCGGGCAGTGCGGCGCAAGCCAGCAGGGCGACGAAGGAATGTCTGACTTTCATGATTGGTAATTATAGCGACTCAATTATCGAGCGGCCGGAACTTGAGCTCGAGCGAGCGGTTGAACAACTCCGCCTTGTCCGGCTTGGGCAGCGGGCTGGACTTGAGGATTGCCCGCTCGATGGCGGCGTCGAGCGCGGCGTGGCCCGAGGACTTACGCAGCTTGACGCCCATAATCTCGCCCGAGGGCAGCTGGGTGACGTCGAACACCGCTTCCGGGTTGCCCTTCAGGTCGGGCGGCAGCACGATGTTGCCGCGGATCTTGCCGCGGATCTTGCCCATGTAGTCGGCGATGGCGTGGCTGTTCGCCGCGGTGGCCTGGTCGGCCTTGAGCTTGTTCAGTTCGGCGGCGGCGGTATCGGTCTCGCGTTTGCGCGCCAACTGTTCGGTCTCGCGCTTCAATTGCTCGGCGAAAGGGTCGGCCCTGGGCGGCGGCGCTTCCTTGGGCGGCGGCGGCTTCGGCTTCTCTTTCTCCTTCACCGCGATGTCCGGCTTGGGCGGTGGCGGGGCGGGCTTGATCTCAGGTTTTGGCTCGGGCTTCTGCACGGGCTCCGGCGGCGGTGCCGGCTTGGGCTCGAAAGTCGGCGTTGGCGGTACGGAGGATACGAGTTCGACCGCCACCGATTCCGGCAGCTGCGTCTGCCAGCGGATGCCGTAGATGAGCAACACAGCCAGCAGAAGGTGAACCGCAACCGTCAGCGCCACGGCCGCGTTGCGTCCGGGTACGTTCGGCGGGGTGGTCAAAGGCCCCATCGGTGACATCGGCGCCATGGCCGGTGCGAGATCCATGCTATTTCGCCGGCTGCACCAGCAGACCGATTTTCGCGATCTGGGCGCGTTGCAACTCGTCCATCACCGACAGCACAGCCTCGTACTTGACGCTCTTGTCGCCGGCGATCAACACCGGCTGCAGCGGATTTTTGGCCTGCGCTTGCTTGAGGGCCGCGGCCAAGTCGGCACGGGCGATCGCAACCTCCTGCGCTCCCTTGGCGCGGTCGCGCAACACCAGGCTCTGGTCGGCCTTGATCATGATCTCCAGCGGCGCGGCCGGCGGCTGCTGGCTCTTGCCAACACTGGGCAGTTCGACGCTGCCGGTCTGGATCATCGGCGCGGTGACCATGAAGATGACGAGCAGCACCAGCATCACGTCGATGTAGGGCACGACGTTGATCTCGTTCATTAACCGGCGCTGGCGCATCGCTTATCTCAGCTGCCGCTGCAGGATGTTCGAGAACTCTTCCATGAAGCTCTCGAAGCGTACCGCCACGCGGTCCAGGTCATGGGCGAAACGGTTGTAGGCCACCACGGCGGGAATCGCCGCGAAGAGGCCGATGGCGGTGGCGACCAGTGCCTCGGCGATGCCGGGCGCGACGGCGGCCAGCGTCGCCGTGCTCATGCTGGCCAGGCCGCGGAAGGAATGCATGATGCCCCACACCGTGCCGAAGAGGCCGACATAGGGCGACACCGAGCCGACCGAGGCGAGGAAGGCGAGGTGCGATTCGAGGTCGTCGACCTCGCGCTGGTAGGTGGCGCGCATGGCGCGGCGCACGCCGTCGATGACCGTGCCGGGGTCGAGCGTCTTCTGTCCGCGCAGCTTGGTGAATTCGCGGTAGCCGGCCTCGAAGATGCGCTCCAGCGCGCCGGTGTTGTGGCGGTCGTTCACCGCCGACTGGTAGAGCGTGTTGAGATCGCCGCCGCTCCAGAAATCGCGCTCGAAGCGGTCGGTCCTGGCCCGGGCGTCGCGGATCGCGAACCACTTGCGGAAGATCCAGTACCACGACATCAGCGAAACGGCGGTGAGCAGCCCCATCACCAGCTTGACGACCAGGCTGGCTTCGAGAACCAGCTGGATGATGGACAAATCCTGGGTGACGTTCATGTCAGTTCTTTGAGTTTGTCATGGATGTTCTTCGGTATCGCAGTTGCTTTGCCCTTGGCCAGATCGAGACAGGCGACGCGCACCGTGGCCTCGACCAGCAACTCCCCCTCCCGCTCGATGCGCTGCAGGAAGACCACCTGGGCGCGGCCGAGTTCCCCGACGGTCGATTGCACTTCGATCAAATCGTCGAGCCGCGCCGGCTTGAGGTATTCGACTTGCAGCGAGCGCACGGCGAAGGCGATGCCGGCATCGCGTGCCAACTGCGCCTGTTCGAAGCCGAGTCCGCGTAGCAGTTCGGTGCGCGCCCGTTCGAGAAAGCGCAGGTAGTTCGCATAATAGACCACCCCGCCGGAGTCGGTGTCTTCGTAGTAAATGCGGAGCGGGAGGCAATGGCTTCGAGTCACTGCCCTTGCCACAGGTCGCGATTGGGGTTGGCAGGCGAATCCAGCCCGAAATGCCGCCAGATACTCGGCGTCGCCACACGGCCGCGCGGAGTGCGTTGCAGGTAACCCTGCTGGATGAGGTAGGGCTCGAGCACGTCCTCGATGGTGTCGCGCGCCTCGCCGATGGCGGCGGCGAGGTTGTCGACACCGACCGGGCCGCCGCCGAACTTTTCCAGCATGGCGCTGAGCAGCTTGCGGTCCATGACGTCGAGGCCGAGGTGGTCGACGTCGAGCATGATCAGCGCGGCGTCGGCGATCTCGCGGGTGACGGCGCCATCGTGCTTGACCTCGGCGAAGTCGCGGACGCGGCGCAGCAGGCGGTTGGCGATGCGCGGCGTGCCGCGCGAGCGCCTGGCGATTTCCGTGGCACCCTCGTCGGCGATCTCGCAGTTGAGCAACTGCGCCGAGCGGCGGATGATGTGGGCGAGTTCGTCGGGGGTGTAGAACTCGAGTCGGGCAACGATGCCGAAGCGGTCGCGCAGCGGGTTGGTGAGCATGCCGGCGCGGGTGGTGGCGCCGACCAGGGTGAAGGGCGGCAGGTCGAGCTTGACCGAGCGCGCCGCCGGACCCTCGCCGATCATGATGTCGATCTGGAAGTCTTCCAGCGCCGGGTAGAGGATCTCCTCGACCACGGGCGAGAGGCGATGGATTTCGTCGATGAACAGCACGTCGTGCGGTTCGAGGTTGGTGAGGATGGCGGCGAGGTCGCCGGCGCGCTCGAGCACCGGGCCCGAGGTCGAGCGCAGGTTGACGCCCATCTCGTGGGCGACGATGTGGGCCAGCGTGGTCTTGCCCAGTCCGGGCGGGCCGAACAGCAGCACGTGGTCGAGCGCTTCCTTGCGCCGCTTGGCGGCCTCGATGAAGATTTCGAGCTGGCCGCGTATCTTCTGCTGGCCGACATATTCGGCCAGCTTGCGGGGCCGCAGCGCACGTTCGAGTGCGTCCTCCCGCGGCGATTCGCTTTCCGCGGTAATGACGCGTTCGACGAACTTGTCGGTTTCGATGGCCATCGGGGCAGTCTACTTCATGCCTTGGACAGCAGCTTGAGTGCCTGGCGGATGCCGTCCGAGACGCTCGCATCCGGCGGCAGCTGCTTCATCGCGCCCAGCGCCTCGCGTTCGTTGTAGCCGAGCGCGAGCAGGGCGTTGAGGATGTCGCTGGTCGCGTCGGGCACCGTGCCGCCAGCGCCGACTTTTGCTGCAGCGGAGAGCTGGACCTTGGGCAGCCTGTCCTTGAGTTCGAGCAGCAGGCGCTCGGCGGTTTTCTTGCCGATGCCGGGGATCTTGACCAGCCTTCCCGCGTCCTGCATCACGACCGCCTGACTGATCTCGCCAACCGAGAGGCCGGAGAGGATCGCCAGCGCGGTGCGTGCGCCGACGCCGGAAATCTTCAGCACCTGGCGGAACATCGCGCGCTCGTCCTCGGTGAGGAAGCCGAACAGCAGGTGGGCGTCCTCGCGCACGACGAGATGGGTGTGCAGGCTCACCCGCTCGCCGGCGGCGGGCAGGTTGTAGAAGGTGCTCATCGGCACGTCGATCTCGTAGCCGATGCCGCCGGCATCGACGGTGATCTGCGGCGGGTTCTTTTCGAGCAGGGTGCCGGTGATGCGTGCCGATCATGCTGCGAGCTCCTCGATGCGCCGCACGAGGTTGGCGACGACCACCTCCTGCGGGAATGCCGCATATTTTCGCGCAAAGGCCTGCGCGTTGCCGGCGAAGAAGGGGTCGAAAACCACCTTCTGCAATTGTTGCTGCAGCTCTGTGGGGGGCTTTTCCGGATCGATCAGCAGTCCGGCGCCCATTTGCTCGACGCGCTTTGCCATCAGGAACTGTTCGAGATGGCCCGGCAGCAGCAGCGTGGGTTTGCCGGCAAGCAGGAAGCGCGTGGTGGTGGAGAGACTGGCGTACGTAATGGCGGCATCGGCCTCGCGGCCGGTGCGCGCAAGATCGACTGGTGATTGGACGAAGACCAGATGCGGCGCACTGAAGCGTGAGATCAGCGCCTCGGGTGCAGCCGGAAAGAACACCACCGTTGGTTGTCCCAGTGCGTGCAGCGCAGTCAGAGCGGATTCGTAATGACGACACTCGGTACGGAGGTAGGCGAACAGGCGCTTGCCCGGCATATTGGGCCACGGCGCCGGGTCGCCGACGCCGGCATCGGGCAAGTTGCCCCAGTAACGCGCCGGGCCGCGTTCGGCATAGTGGTCGAGTTCAGGAAAACCGAGCAGCGTGTCCTCGGCGACATCGAATAGTTGCGCAATGCCTCCGAGCGGCAGCTTGCCGAATCGCTCCAGCACGGCATTGATGCTGGCGAGCGCCGGCCGCTCGATGGCGGCAAGCTGCTCGGTCGGCAGTGGAATCCATGGCCGCATGTTTGGAGTGGGGGCCTGCCGTGGTGGCACGCAGAAGCCGCTGGAAAAGAGCACCGCCGGCAGGTCGAGCGTACGCGCGGCGAGAAGCGCGGTGGGTGCGTGGTCGGTCAGCACCACCTGTGCCCCCGCCAGCTTCATCAGTTCGCGCCAGGCGACGGTGAGGCCAAGGAGATCGGAGGCGCTGGCGTAGCCGAAGCGGAGCAGGATATCGGCATAGGTCAGTGGTGGCCCCTGTCGCGCCTGCTCGGGACAGGTTGGTGCCTGCAGCCAGGAGAACCCTTCCTTGTCCAGGATCCGTGCGGCTGAGGTGCTCGATGCGACCGCCCAATGAACCACATGGCCTTTGTCGCGCAGCGTGCGGGCGAGCGGCAGGAAAGCGCCGATGTGGCCCAGATTGGCACCGAACTCCCAGCCATAGAAGACAGACAGGTTCACACCAGCCGCCCGTTCTTCACGCGCAGCCCGCGGGTCGAGATCGCGCCCAATCCCTGCCCGCCGTGGGCGTGGGCGATGGCGCAGGCCAGGGCGTCGGCGGCGTCGGCCGAGGGTTCGCCCGGCAGGGCGAGCAGGCGGCAGACCATGTGGGCGACCTGTTCCTTGGCGGCCTTGCCGTGGCCGACCACGGCCTGCTTGACCTGCAGGGCGGTGTATTCGGCGACGGGCAGGTCGGCGCCGACCAGCGCCGCGATCGCGGCGCCCCGGGCCTGGCCGAGCAGCAGCGTCGATTGCGGGTTGACGTTGACGAACACCTTCTCGACCGCAGCTTCGGCGGGATGATAGGTGGCGATGACTTCGGCGATGCCGACCAGCAGTGTCTTGAGCCGCTCGGGCAGGCTGTCCTTGTCGCTGCTCTTGATGCAGCCGCTGGCGACGTAGGCCAGCTTCTGCCCGACCTTGTCGATGACCCCGAAGCCGGTGATCCTGAGACCGGGGTCGATGCCGAGGATGCGGACGCTGTTTGTCATCGGCGGGAAAGATACACGCCGCCGACGGCCAGCGCCATGCCGGCGACCATGACGCCGGTGAGCGTTTCGCCGAAGATCAGCCAGGCCAGCAGGGCGGTGGTCGGCGGCGTCAGGTAGAACAGGCTCGCCACGTTGACGGCCGAGCCGGAACGGATCAGGAAGTTGAGCAGGGCGATGGCGCCGACCGACAGGGCCAGCACCAGCCAGGCCAGGGCGAAGACGAACTCGCCGGTCCACGTCGATGCGAAAGTCCTCGGTGACGGAAGCGACCAGCGCGGTGAGCACCGCCGTCGGCAGGAACTGCACCACGGCGCCGCTGCGCAGGTCGAAGCGCGGGCAGAAGCGCTTCTGGTAGAGCGTGCCGGCGGTGATGCCGAGCAGGGCGGCCACCGCCGGCCACAGCGCCTGCAGCGGCGAACCGCCGCTGGCTTTGCCCGACACCACCAGCGCGACGCCAGCGAGTCCGAGCACGAGTCCCAGCCACTGGCGCCGCGTCACGGCCTCGCCAAGTAGAACAGCGGCGCCGAAAGCCGTCAGCAGCGGCTGCATGCCGACCACCAGCGCGGTGATGCCCGCCGGCAGGCCTTGGTGGATGGCGACGAAGACGCCGCCGAGATAGAGGCCGTGCAGCAGCAGGCCGCTGATGCCGATATGCAGCCACTGACGCCGATCATGTGGCCACGGCGCACGCATGGCCAGCGCCAGCGGCAGCAGCAGGGACAGCACCAGCGCGTAGCGGACCGAGAGGAAGGACAGCGGCTCGGCGTGCGGCAGGCCGAGCTTGGCGCCGATGAAGCCCGAGCTCCAGAGCAGCACGAACAGCCAGGGGGCGAAACGGGCCAGCATGAAAAAGTTATGCGAAGCGGTATCCCCTTGGGACGGCGCTGGCGGGACGGCTAGCCGTCCGCCGGGCCGCCCCAAGGACGGCTACGCTCCCCTGTGGGGGGCAGCGAACGTATCGTGTGAGCGTGGGGGGCCAGAGTGCTACTCGTCCATCACCGCCGTGGTGTAAACGTCCTGCACGTCGTCGAGGCTTTCGAGCACGTCGAGCAGCTTCTGCATCTTCGCGGCGTCCTCGCCGGCGAACTCGGTTTCGCTCTGCGGCTTCATCGTCACTTCGGCAAACTCCGGCTTGAGGCCCGCCTGTTCCAGCGCGTCCTTGACGGCAAGGAAGTCGTTGGGCGCGGTGATCACTTCGATCGAGCCGTCGTCGTTGCTCGTCACATCTTCGGCACCGGCTTCGATGGCCGCTTCCATCACCGCGTCCTCCGAAGTGCCCGGAGCGAAGAGGATCTGGCCGCAATGCTTGAACATGAACGCCACCGAACCGTCGGTGCCCATGTTGCCGCCGTACTTGTTGAAGGCATGGCGCACTTCGGCCACGGTGCGCACCTTGTTGTCGGTGAGGCAATCGACCATGACGGCCGCGCCGCTGAGGCCGTAACCCTCGTAGCGGATCTCGACGTAATCGACGCCTTCGAGTTCGCCGGTGCCCTTCTTGATGGCGTTGTCGATCTTGTCCTTGGGCATATTGACCGCCTTGCCCTTGTCCACGGCCATGCGCAGGCGCGGGTTGAAGCCCGGGTCACCGCCGCCCATCTTGGCGGCCACGGTGATTTCCTTGGCGATCTTGGAGAAGGCGGCGCCGCGTTTCTCGTCCTGGCGCCCCTTGCGATGCTGGATGTTGGCCCACTTGGAATGACCGGCCATAATGGAATCCTTGCGTTGCTAGAATGAAAGCGCTCAATTTTAGCACCCGCCCCTCCCGTCTTCCCCGCCCTCACCGCCACCGACGACCATGAGCCGACCGCTACCCATCGCCAAGACGCAACCGACCTGGAACTCTGCCTGCTGCCCCCGCTGGCCAATCGCCACGGCCTGATCACCGGCGCCACCGGCACCGGCAAGACCGTGACCCTGCAGCGCCTGGCCGAGCAGTTCTCCGCCATCGGCGTGCCGGTGTTCCTCGCCGACATCAAGGGCGACCTCTCCGGCCTCGGCGCGGCCGGCGGTCAAGTCGGACAAGCTGGCCGCGCGCCTCGACAAGCTCGGCATCACGGACTGGGCGCCGGCCGCCAGCCCCGTGGTGTTCTGGGACGTCTTCGGCGAAAGCGGCCACCCGGTGCGCGCCACCGTCTCCGACATGGGGCCGCTGCTGCTGGCGCGCCTGCTCGGCCTCAACGACACGCAGGAGGGCGTGCTGCAGCTGGTGTTCAAGATCGCCGACGACCACGGCCTGCTGCTGCTCGACCTCAAGGACCTGCGCGCCATGGTGCAGCACGTCGGCGAGAACGCGAAGGAATTCACCACCGAGTACGGCAACGTCTCGGCGGCCAGCATCGGCGCCATCCAGCGTCGGCTGCTGACGCTCGACGACCCAGGGCGGCGCAGCCTTCTTCGGCGAACCCATGCTCGACATCGCCGACCTGATGCAGACGGATCAGGGCCGCGGCGTCATCAACATCCTCGCCGCCGAGAAGCTGATGAATTCGCCCAAGCTCTACTCGACCTTCCTGCTCTGGCTGCTGGCCGAGCTGTTCGAGCAGCTGCCCGAGGCCGGCGACCTGGACAAGCCCAAGCTGGTGTTCTTCTTCGACGAGGCGCACCTGCTGTTCAACGAGGCGCCGCCGGCGCTGCTGGAGAAGGTCGAGCAGGTGGTGCGGCTGATCCGCTCCAAGGGCGTCGGCGTCTATTTCGTCACCCAGAATCCGCTCGACGTGCCGGACAAGGTGCTGGGCCAGCTCGGCAACCGCGTGCAGCATGCGCTGCGGGCTTTCACCCCGCGCGACCAGAAGGCGGTGAAGGCCGCCGCCGAGACCCTGCGCGCCAACCCGAAGTTCGATGCCGAGACCGCCATCACCGAACTCGGCGTGGGCGAGGCGCTGGTGTCCTTCCTCGACGAGAAGGGCAGCCCGGCGGTGGTCGAGCGCGGCTTCGTGCTGGCGCCGTTCTCGCGCATCGGTCCGCTGACGGCGGAAGAACGCGCGGCGGCGATCAAGGGCTCGGTGATCTACGGCCACTACGAGCAGGCGGTGGACCGCGAATCGGCCTACGAGAAGCTGAAGGGGCAGCCGGCACAAAATGCCACGAACCCGATGGCCGGCAGCAAAGTCGGCGGTAGCGGCACGGTGAATGGCGCGGCCGGCGCCCCTGCCGAAGCGGCGGAGTCGGGCGGCATGCTCGGCGCCATGGGTGGAATCGGCGACATGCTGGGCGGCATGTTCGGCGGTGGCTCGAGCCGCCGCCAGGGGATCGGCGAGGCCATGGTCAAGTCGGCGGTGCGCACCATCGGCTCCCAGGTCGGCCGCGAAATCGTCCGCGGCGTGCTCGGCTCCATCCTCGGCGGCAGGCGGCGCTGAGCAAGAACATCAGTGTCGGCTTCTGGCTGGCGATCCTTGCTGCTTTTGGCTTCTCGCTGAAGGCGATCTTCGTCAAGCTCGCCTATGCCGCGGCGCCGGTCGAGGCCGTGACGCTGCTGGCCCTGCGCATGGCCTTCGCCCTGCCGGTCTTTCTCTGGGTCGGTCTGCATTCCTCGCGCGGAGCGGCGCCGCTCGAACGCCGTGACTGGGCGCTCGTCGTCGCCCTCGGCCTGCTTGGCTATTACGGCGCCAGCATTTTCGACTTCCTCGGCCTGCGCTACATCAGTGCCGGCTTCGAACGACTGATCCTGTTTACCTACCCGACGCTGGTCATGCTCATCGGCGTGCTGTTCCTCGGCCAGCACATCGGCCGGCGCGAATGGGCGGCGCTGGCGTTGTGCTATGTCGGCATCGCCGCCGCCTTCGCCCACGACCTCGGCATGAGCACGGACGCGGCCGCGGTGTGGATCGGCAGCGGCTTCGTCTTCGCCTCGTCGCTCTGCTACGCGCTCTACCTCTCCGGCAGTGCGCGCATGATCGTCCGCCTTGGCAGCGCGCGGTTCACGGCGCTGGCGATGCTGGTTTCCACCGCCGCCACGCTGGCCCATTTCTTCGCCACCCAGCCCCTGGCGGCTCTGGTGCAACCGCTGCCCATCTACGGCTACGGCCTGGCGATGGCTATCCTGTCCACCGTGATCCCGGTTTTCGCCCAGTCGGCCGCCATCCGCCGCATCGGCAGCGGCCGTGCCGCCCTGATCGGCATGGTCGGCCCGCTCCTGACCATCGCCCTGGGCTGGTGGCTGCTCGGCGAGTCGATCTCGGCCTGGCAGATGGGCGGCGCGGCGCTGGTCATCGCCGGCATCGCCATGGTCGGGCGCCGCGGTTAGGCGTCAGCGGGGCCGACCCAAGGTCGGAGGCGTCCCCGAGGCCGGGTGATTAACGGCTACAATCCAAGCCAATGCATCGTCATATCTTGCGCTTCGCCAATATTACCGCCGCCGCCTTGTCATTGCTGACGGGTGGCGGTTCCGCTTTGGCGGTTCCGGCCGAAGGCGCGGTCGGGGCCGACCAAGGCATGGAACCATTCCTGTCGCTGAGCCTCAAGGAGTTGATGGCAATCGATGTCACCATCTCCACCAATAGCCCGCAAAGCCTTGCCAAGGCACCGGCCGTGGTCTCGGTCATCACGGCGGACGACATCAGGGCCACCGGCGCGACCAACCTCACCGAGATATTGCAAAGCATCCCCGGCGTTTACATCAGGTCCAACCTGTTCGGCTTCCGGCCCCTTGTGACGTTTCGCGGGGCCACTGGCAACCACACGCTGCTGATGGTGAACGGCGCGCCCATTAAAGACCTGGTATGGGCTTCGGGCATCTTCTGGAAGGGGCTGCCGACGAGCATGATCGAACGGGTGGAAATCGTCCGTGGCCCCGGTTCCGCCGTTTTCGGTTCGGACGCTTCCGCCGGCGTGATCAACGTCATCACCAAGACCGCAGGGGTGATCGATCACGCCGAGGCCGGCATGCGCGCAGGCAGTTTCGACAGCCGGGAAGGCTGGGTGCAGTACGGTAGCCAGTGGAACGGCTTCGATATCGCCTTTACGGCCAATGTGTCGCGCACCGATGGCCACAATCCGCTCATCGCAACGGATGGCCAGACGGCCCAGGACAAGAAAACCGGGACCCATGTTTCATATGCGCCCGGTCAGGTCGGCTACGGTTGGGACAACCAGGATCTCCGCTTCTCCATCGCCCGGGGCAACTGGCGCCTGAATGCCGACTACATGCACCACGGCAACGTGGAAACAGGGCTGACGGGCGCCGCCGTGCTGGATCCGCTGACCCGCGGCAGCGACACTCGCTACAACATCGATCTGCTTTACAACAACGACACATTTGCCAAGGACTGGGGCCTTAACGCGGAACTGCGTTATCTGCAACTCGACTACACCTCTGGCAATGGTTTCCAGGAAAACCCGCCGGGTTACATGGCCACAACTGCCGGCGTTCCCTATGCCAACGGGGTGCTCAATCTGCAGCGAGCGGCGGAGCGGCGACTGAGTTTCGAGACCAGCGGCCTGTACACCGGAGTGAAGAATCATGCCATCCGCCTAGGGGGAGGCCACGTTTCGCAAGACCTGTATTCGGTCGAACAGTACATCAACAAAGGCACGGGACCCAATGGCACGCCGATTCCGGCTCCGACCGCTGCCGGCGGGAGTCCGCTGGTAAATGTTTCGGATACGCCTTACGCCTTTGCACCGGAAAAGGTTCGCACCATCAGTTACTTGTTTCTGCAGGATATTTGGTCTTTTGCCGAAGCCTGGGAACTGACTGCCGGAGCACGTTACGACTATTACTCGGATTTCGGTGGCACGTTGAACCCGCGCGCAGCCCTGGTCTGGCGGAGCACGGACCGTCTCACGACGAAACTGATGTACGGCCAAGCCTTCCGGGCGCCATCCTATCTGGAACTGTATTCGCAGACCGCCGCGACCAGGCCCAATCACGATCTCACGCCGGAACGTTCCAATACCTGGGATCTGGAATTTTCCTTCGCGGCCTCGAAGGACCTGAAACTGAGCATCAATTTTTACCGTTTTGCCCAGACCAACGTCATCGGTGCTGATGCAACCAACCAGTACCAGAACATTGGCGACCTCTCGGCGAGCGGTGTCGAAATGGAAGCCCTGTGGCAGGCAACGAAGACGCTTCGGGTATCGGGCAACCTGAACAATCGTTGGGAGGACTACTCGCCATTGCGCAGCTTCAACGTGCCCAAACAAAAAGCCTACCTGCGCACGGACTGGGTATTCATGCCCGGCTGGAACTGGAACCTGCAGGCCAACTGGATCGGCAGGCACCTGCATCCAGCCGGCGACCCACGTTCGCCCGTGAATGCATACTCCGTGGTGGATACCACCATACGTTATTCCCCCCGCAAGGAATGGGAGCTTGCGGCTTCCATACGCAACCTGTTCGACGTGGATGCTCGGGAATACTCCAGTAGCGCCATTCCCGATAACTTGCCTCTGCCCAGGCGCAATGCCTATGCGGAAATAAGATTCAGGTTTTAGGCCCCACACACTGGTCGCGAATGAAAATCACTGGTGAGGCCCGTGTGGCCGGGATCAAGCGCAAAGTAGGGTGCCGGTTCGAAGCCGCCGCTCGCCTGCGATCGCGCCAGATGCTGGCGGCATGATCATGACTCTGGCACGCATTCGGAGGTGGCCGGCGGCGCTGTTGCTTGCAGCGGCGCTGCTGTTCGCGGGGCCGATGGCAACAGCGGCCGACATGGCCGGCGAACCCACGGCACAACGGGTGCGCGCCGCAATGCTGCTCAACTTCCTCAAGTTCACCGAGTGGCCGGCAACTGTCGGGCAAGACTTGCGTCTGTGCATCGCCAGCGGCGATCAAAGGCTGATTGCCGCGCTCGACGCCCTGGCCGGGCGCCCGGTACGCGACAAGCGCGTGCTGACCTTGCGCTTCAGCCGCGATGAGGTCTGTGATGCGATCTACGTGGACTCGCGCCACTACTGGGGGGAAATCACCGCTAGCCGCAGCTTCGGTCGTGCCTTGACCGTCGGTGCCTACGCCGGCTTCGCGCGGGATGGAGGCATGATCGAGATCATCGCCCGGGATGGCGGCTCGCGCTTCGAAATCAACCAGGCCGATGCGAACAGGGTCGGGCTGCGGTTCCATCCTGAATTGCTTCGGCTCGCGGGGGCGACCGAGCCCCTGGTCTGGATTGCCCTGTCCGAGGCGGGTGGTGCCAATGCCGAGGCGGCCGCGTCAGCGGCTGCGGAGATCGAGCGCCTCGGCGTGGGGCGCGGCAATGTGGTGGTTCGCCCTTGGCGAGAGTTTGCTGTCGGTGCATCGCCGACGCCGCGGCTGATCATTGCGGTCGGCAATCAGGCGCGGCAAGGCATCATTGCAAGCGCGGACAAGACACCACTGCTGGCGGTGTTTGCGCCACGCAGCGGGGATGAATCGACGCTGGGTAACGCACGCGGCAGGGACTATTCCGAAGTACTGCTCGAGCAACCCCCAGGGCGGCAGATGGCGGCGCTGCGACTCGCCTTGCCCGAGCGCCGGCGCATCGGCATCCTGTTTGGCCCGGGCTCGCGCCGTGACGAGGAGGCCTATCGCCATGCCGCCAAGGCAGCGGGTGTGGACCTGGTCGTCGGCCGGGTCGACTCGGCCGACATGCTCGGTCGTGTCCTGCAGCGCACGCTGGAAGACAGTGATGTGCTGCTGGCCGTGCCCGATCCGCTGGTTTTCAACGGCGCGAACCTGCAGAACATCCTGACCGCGGCCTACCGCCAGCGTGTGCCGCTGGTTGCCTTCTCGCCGGCCTATGTGCGATCCGGTGCCTTGCTGGGACTGTATTCGACGCCGGCGCAGGTCGGCCGCCAGGCCGGCGAGATGGTGCGCAATTTCCTCGCGGGCCGGCCGCTGCCGCCGCCGCAGCCGCCACAGGACTTTGTCATCAGCATCAATGCCGATGTGGCGCAAGCGCTTGGCCTGCCGTTGCAGGCCGCGGATGCGCTTCCGGTGGCCCAGCAACTGCGTGCCGCGGAGCGCAACTTATGATGCCCTCGCCGGACCCTCTCCAGGCAGCACACGCCCGTGCGAGGGGCAGCGAGTTGCAGCTACGAGCGATGGAGGCGCCATGAGGGCGGGGGGGCTGAAGACGCGGGTACTGTTCGCCGCAGTGTTGCCGGCGGCACTGGTCGCCTTGACGCTGGCGGCGGTCTTCACGCTGCGGCAGCTCGGCGACCTCGAGGATGCCCTGGCTGCGCGCGGCCGGGCCGAGGCGAGGCAACTGGCCGGCAATGCTGAATTTGGCATCTTTTCCGGCAACCGCAACCTGCTCGAAAGACTGTTGCGTAACATGAGCCAGGTCGACAGCGACATCACCGCGGTGGCGATCATCAATGCCGACGGCAACACGCTGGCGCGCGCCGGGCTATCGGTGTTGCCGGCATGGCCGCCGGTGGGTGCTGATGAGCGCAGTTTCACGAACGGCGAAACGCTGGTCATTGCTGTGCCGATTCGTCGCCAGGTGCTGGCTGTCGAGGACATCTACTCGGGGTTCGGCGGCCTGCCGGCGCAAGATATCCTCGACGGCATGGTGGTGCTGGAGCTGTCGCGGGTCCCCCTGCTGCGCGAGCATAAATACTTGCTGGCAGTTACGCTGGCCGTGGCCCTGGCCGGCCTGCTGATCGGTGGCCTGCTCGCCGTGCGTATCACTCGCGGCATCACCCGGCCGGTGCTGCACATGAGCGAGGTGGTGCGGCGGATCGCCGCCGGCGACATGGCCGCGCGGGTGGCACCGGATCCGGCCGACACCGTGCGCCAGCTTGAGGACGGCATCAACGAAATGGCACAGCGCATCGCGAGTGCTCAGGAGAACCTGCGGGAACAGATTGCCGTCGCGACCGCCGAGTTGCGCCAGCGCAAGGAAGAGGCGGAAGAGGCGGTTGCCTCCAAGTCCCGCTTCCTCGCCGCAGCCAGCCATGACCTGCGCCAGCCGATGCACGCTCTGGGCTTATTCGTGTCACGCCTTGGCCGCCTCCCGCTCGAGCACGAGGCGCACGGCGTGGTCCGCTACATCGAGTCTTCGGTCTCGGTGCTGCAGGACCTGCTCGATACGCTGCTCGATGTCTCGCGTATCGATGCCGGGCTGGTGACGCCGACGTTGGCTCCGGTGGCGGTCGGGAAGCTGTTCGATCGGCTCGAGATCGAAATGGCCGAATCCATCCGCCGCAAAGGCCTCGATTTCAGGCGACATTGCCGCGACGGGCTGCTGCTGCACACCGACGCGACGCTGCTCGAGCGCATCCTGATGAACCTGCTCTCCAACGCAGGCCGCTATACGCAGCATGGCGGCGTCCTGCTTGCCTGCCGCCGCCGCGGCGACGAGGCCTGGATCGAGGTCTGGGATACCGGCATCGGCATTCCGCTCGAGGCGCAGCGTGTGATCTTCCATGAGTACATGCAGCTGGGTAATTCGGAACGCGACCGCTCCAAGGGCCTCGGCCTCGGCCTGTCGATCTGCGAGCGCCTGGCCCGTCTCCTCGACGCGCCCCTGCAGTTGTTGTCGCGCCCCGGCCGCGGCAGCGTGTTCCGTCTCAAGGTGCCGCTCATCGCCGGAGACCCGGCGCGGGATGCCCATGCGCTGGCCGGCGCAGCGGTTGCCGGCTTCGCTGTGCCCGGCATGACCGGAACAGTGCTGCTCATCGACGACGACCCCCTGGTGCTGGCGAGCACTTCGCAACTGGTGACTTCGTGGGGCTGCCGTGCCATCGCCGGCGTCTCGGTGGCGGAGGTCATGGCCGAGTGCGATCTGGCGAGCTGCCGGCCGGATGCGGCCATCTGCGATTACCGGCTGCGCGGCTTCGAGAATGGCATCATCTCGGCACGCGCGCTGCGCCAACGCTACGGCGACATCCCGATATTGCTGCTCACCGGCGACCTCAGTGACGGGCTCCGGCAGGTTGCGGAGCGGAATGCGCTGACCCTGCTCGGCAAGCCGGTGAAGCCGGCGCGGCTGCGTGCGCTGCTGCAGTCGATGCTGGTTTAGAACTGCAACGCCTGGACCCACTGCGCCTAAGCGCATAACCCGAGTGGCGCGAACGACGACTGATCAGCGATAGATCAGCCGCATTCCCTGTTGGGCAGGAGCTCCGCGCTTGGCGGTGATTTCCAGCACTGGCACGCGCTTCGGTTTCTGGGCGGCAGCCTGTGATGCCGCCAGGCGCGTGCGAAGTCCATTGATGCGCTGGTCGACGAGTTGCAGTGACATGCCGC
Organism: uncultured beta proteobacterium; assembly: GCA_963709555.1. Lineage (GTDB taxonomy): Bacteria > Pseudomonadota > Gammaproteobacteria > Burkholderiales > Rhodocyclaceae > Sulfurisoma. Next base: position 246,789 of record CAVPWR010000005.1, read on the forward strand.
GCGCCTCGAGGATGCGGCGGATGCGCAGCAGCTCCTCGATGCTGTCCGGCTCCCATTGCGAATGCGTCACCGGTGCGTTCTTCGCCTGAGCCGCCGCCGCCGCGAGTTCGTCGGCGCTGCCGATCAGCTTGGCGATGGCGGTGCGGTTGTACTTGACCGCCCAGTCGAGCGCCGAGTCGCCGCGCTCGTTGCGGACCTTGCGGTCGGCGCCGCGCTTGATCAGGTAGCCGGCCATTTCTTCCTGCCCTTCGTGGATGGCCATCATCAGCGGGGTGGAGCCGTTGGGGCTGCGGGCATTGATGTCGGCGCCGCGCTCGAGCAGCAGCTGGCTCGTCTCGCCGTGGCCGGCGAAGGCGGCGTAGTGCAGCGCCGACCACTCGGTGCCCTCGCGGTTAACCTTCGCCCCGCGCGCCAACAGCCATTTGACCGCCTCGGCCTGGCCGCGCCAGGCCGCATGGAGCAGCGCCGTCTCGCCGAAGCTGTTGACGCGGTTGATGTCGGCGCCGCGCGCGACGAAGAGCTCCATCAGCGCGATGTTGCCGGTCCAGGCCGCGATCATCAGACCGGTGCCGATGCGGTCGGCGACGAAGTTGGGATCGAGGCCGCCCTCGAGCCAGACGCGGACCTGGGCGGCGTCGCCGAGTTCCATGATGGCGCCGAAGCGCACGGGGTCGGGCAGGTTGGTCGAGGGCGCCGCCAAGGCCGGCATCGACACGAAGGCGAGGATCAGCAACAGAATGCGCAGCGATTTCATGTAATCATCTCGGCGGAAGCCAGACCGCCCGAAAGTTCCTTGTGCCGCTGCATATCGCCCTTGTCCTGTCCGTAGCCCTGCACCTGACCGCCTACATGCTGGCCGACTGGGCCGGCTTGCTTGCGCCGCCATTGCCCCCAGCCCGGCTGATGCTCGAGGCGACGCTGATTCTGCCCGAGATTGCTGCCGTTCCGCCACCGGAACTGCAACCGGACGAGGCGCTGCCCTCACCGACGACGGAGCCGGCGCTCAGCGTACCGCCGCCGCCGGCCGAAGCGTTACCGCCTCCGTCCGCGCCGGCGCCGATCGCAGCGATCCAGGCACAGCCGCCGCCCGCTGAAACCAGGCCCGCCACCAAGCCCGCTCCTCCCGAGTTCTATCCGCACGAGGCGGTACGGCGCGGGCTCGAGGGTGAAGTGCTGGTCGCCGTGACCCTGGATGGTCGTGGCCGGGTGACCGCGGCGCGGCTCGAGCGCGGCAGCGGCCATGCCATCCTCGACGAGGCGGCGGTGCGCGCCGCCCTCTCCCTCAAGTCCATGCCCGGCGGCACCCGCGAGGCGACGCTGCCGGTTTCCTTTCGCCTCAGATGAATTTGAGGCGGCTGGCGATCTCCAGCGTCAGCGCCGACTGGTTGAGCGTGTAGAAGTGCAGGCCGGGCGCGCCGCGCTCGAGCAGGTGCTGGCACAGTCCGGTGACCACGTCGAGGCCGAAGGCGCGGATCGAATCGGCGTCGTCGCCGTAGCTCTCGAACTTGCGCCGCATCCAGCGCGGGATCTCGGCGCCGCAACTATCGGAGAAGCGGGCGAGCTTGGAAAAGCTGCCGATGGGCATGATGCCGGGGATGATGGGGATGGTCACGCCCAGCGCCCGCGCCTCGCCGACGAAGTTCTCGTAGGCGTCGGCGTTGTAGAAATACTGGGTGATGGCCGAGTTGGCGCCGGCATCGACCTTGCGCTTGAAGTTCGCCAGATCCTCGTGCGGGTTGCGCGCCTGCGGGTGCCACTCGGGGTAGGCCGCCACCTCGATGTGGAAGTGGTCGCCGGTCTCCTTGCGGATGAATTCCACCAGTTCGTTGGCGTGACGGAATTCACCGGCGTCGGCCATGCCCGAGGGCAGGTCGCCGCGCAGCGCGACGATGCGGCGGATGCCGGCGGCCTTGAACTGCAGGAGCAGGGCGCGGATCGACTCGCGCGTCGAGCCGACGCATGACAGGTGCGGCGCCGCAGGGTGGCCCTCGCGCTGGATGTCGAGCACGACTTCGAGCGTGCGCTCTTGTGTCGAGCCGCCGGCACCGTAGGTGACGGAGAAGAAGCCGGGCTTGAGCACGGCGAGCCGGCCGCGCACGGCGCGCAGCTTGTCCACGCCTTCGGCGGTTTGCGGCGGGAAGAATTCGCAGGAGAGTTCAGTTTTCATGTTTGGCATGGATGAAGAATTCGCGGTTGCCGTCGGTTCCGGTGATCGGGCTGTCGAACCAGCTTTGGACCGTCAGGTGACATTCGCTGCAGCAGGCGCGCAGCTTCGCTTCCACATCGGCATAGAGCGCCACATCGCGGACGATGCCGCCCTTGCCGATGCCTGCCGGGCCGACTTCGAACTGCGGCTTGACCAGCAGCAGCAAGTCGCCGTCAGGGGTCAGGAACGCAGGCAGTTGCGGCACGATCAGCGTCAGTGAAATGAAGGATACATCGGCGACGATGAGGTCGTACTGGCGTCCCGCCAGCGCCGACTTTTCGAGCGCGCGGGCGTTGATGCCTTCGAATGGCTCGACCGCGGTCGTCGGCGGCGAGCCGGGGATGCAATTGGCCGTGGCCGACATCGACGCCGGTGACGCGCGCCGCGCCATTGGCCAGCAGGCAGTCGGTGAAACCGCCGGTGCTCTGGCCGATGTCGAGGCAGCGGCGGCCGCGGACCTCGATTCCGGCACTCGCCAGCGCGCCGGCGAGCTTGACGCCGCCGCGCGAGACAAAGCGGCCGAAGGGATCGGCAGCGTCGTCGGCCACCCGCAGCTCTGCCGATTCCGGCAGATCCTGCGCCGACTTGGCCACCGCAACGTCATCGGCAAACACGCGGCCGGCCTCGATCAGGCGTTGCGCCACGCTGCGCGACGGCGCCAGGCCGCGCGCCACCAGCAGGGCATCGGCGCGCAGGCCGCCGGCATGCGGCGGCCGCACCGGAGCGTGCGGCTTCGGTGCGGGACGGGCGGTGCGGCGGTGAAAGGACTTCAATAGCGGTAGTTTTCGGACTTGTACGGACCGGTCTTGGGCACGCCGATGTAGGCGGCCTGTTGATCGGTCAGCTCGGACAACTGCGAGTTGAGCTTGCGCAGTTGCAGGCGTGCCACCTTCTCGTCGAGATGCTTGGGCAGCACATAGACGCCCACCGGGTAGTCGGCATTGCGCGTGAACAGCTCGATCTGCGCGATGGTCTGGTTGGCGAAGGACGAGGACATCACGTAGGACGGATGGCCGGTGCCGCAGCCGAGGTTCACCAGGCGGCCCTTGGCCAGCAGGATGATGCGCTTGCCGTCGGGGAAGATGACGTGATCGACCTGCGGCTTGATCTCTTCCCACTGGTACTTCTCGATGGAGGCGACGTCGATCTCGTTGTCGAAGTGGCCGATGTTGCAGACGATGGCCTGGTCCTTCATCTTCGCCATGTGGTCATGGTTGATGACGTGGAAGTTGCCGGTGGCGGTGACGAAGATGTCGGCCTTGTCGGCGGCGTATTCCATGGTGACGACGCGGTAGCCTTCCATCGCCGCCTGCAGCGCGCAGATCGGGTCGATCTCGGTGACCCAGACCTGGGCCGACAGCGCGCGCATGGCCTGGGCCGAGCCCTTGCCGACGTCGCCGTAGCCGGCGATCAGCGCGATCTTGCCGGCGATCATCACGTCGGTGGCGCGCTTGATGCCGTCGACCAGCGATTCGCGGCAGCCGTAGAGGTTGTCGAACTTGGACTTGGTGACCGAGTCGTTGACGTTGATCGCGGGGATCTTGAGGTCGCCGCGCTCGTGCATCTGGTAGAGGCGATGCACGCCGGTGGTGGTCTCTTCGGTGACGCCCTTGATCTTGCGCCAGGCGCGTGGAATACCAGGTCTTGTCCGTCGCGAGCTTGGCCTTGATGGCGGCGAAGAGGATGCGCTCCTCTTCCGAGCCCGGATTGGCCAGCACCGAGAGGTCCTTCTCGGCCTTGGTGCCGAGGTGCAGCAGCAGCGTGGCGTCGCCGCCGTCGTCGAGGATCATGTTGGAGTAGCCGTTGTCCGGCCACTCGAAGATGCGGTGGGTGTAGTCCCAGTAGTCTTCCAGCGACTCGCCCTTGACGGCGAAGACGGCGATGCCGTCCTTGGCGATGGCGGCGGCGGCGTGGTCCTGGGTCGAGAAGATGTTGCACGAGGCCCAGCGCACTTCGGCGCCGAGCGCGGTCAGCGTCTCGATCAGCACGGCGGTCTGGATGGTCATGTGCAGCGAGCCGGTGACGCGCGCGCCCTTCAGCGGCTGGGTCTTGGCGTATTCCTCGCGGATCGCCATGAGGCCGGGCATTTCGGTCTCGGCGATGCGGATTTCCTTGCGGCCCCAGTCGGCGAGACCGAGGTCGGCGATAACGTAATCTTGATTGGCCACAGCAGTGCTCCTTTGCATGCGGCCGGGACGGAGGGGGAGGGCTGGCAGAAGGCTCGGCCCACCCGCGCTCCCGTGCCCGGCACGGGTTGGTCAGGTGAGCGCCGTTCTAGCGAATCCGAGCCTGGGGGCAACACAATCGCACCTCGCAGCGCTCCTCGGATGGGGGCATTATACGCGGCTTCCCGGGGACGTCACGCGGCCGGCTCGAGTTGCCATTCCCCGGCGCATTGGCGGCAGCGCACGCGCAGGTGGGGCAGGTCCTCCAGCAGCGGGTTGGCCGCCACGGCGGCATCGGATTGCAGCGTGCTGCGGACCACGGCCAGCCGGCCGTAGGTGCCGCAGTGGGGGCAGGTGGCTAGCTCGGCCGCCAGTTCGGTCGCCTCGAGGACATGGTGATAGCGCAGCCAGCAAAGAATGCAGCCGATGGCCGCGGCGAGGGCGCCTGCCATCAGCAGGAAACGTTCGCGGCCGCCGGTCACGCCGTTGCGGACCTCGAACAGCGCCAGTGCCAGGATCAGCAGCAGGAAGCCGGTGACCAGCCAGGCATGGGCTTCGATGAGCTGGCGCTCATACCACTTGCGAAACCCCAGCCTGCGTACGCCCTCGACAATGTCCATGTTCCCTCCGGCGGTCCGGAGGGAATCTTACGCCTCCGGCTTGTGCTCAGAGGCCGGCGTCGCTGCGCAGCAATTGGGCCTTGTCGATCGCTTCCCAGGTGAACTCCGGCTCGTCGCGGCCGAAGTGGCCGTAGGCGGCGGTCTTCTGGTAGATCGGACGCAGCAGGTCGAGCATGTTGACGATGCCCTTGGGCCGCAGGTCGAAGTGCTTCTTCACCAGTTCGGCGATGGTTTCGTCGGAGACCTTGCCGGTGCCGTAGGTGGTGACCCAGACCGAGGTCGGCTCCGCCACGCCGATGGCGTAGGAAACCTGGATCAGGCAGCGCGAAGCCAGCCCTGCGGCGACGATGTTCTTGGCGACGTAGCGGCCGGCGTAGGCGGCCGAGCGGTCGACCTTGGACGGGTCCTTGCCGGAGAAAGCGCCGCCGCCGTGGGGTGCCGCGCCGCCGTAGGTATCGACGATGATCTTGCGGCCGGTCAGGCCGCAGTCGCCCTGCGGGCCGCCGACGACGAAGCGGCCGGTGGGGTTGACCAGGTACTTGATCTCGCCCTTGACCAGTTCCTTCGGCAGGATGGGCTTGATGATTTCCTCGATGGTCGCTTCGCGGATGTCTTCCAGCGACATTTCCGGGGCGTGCTGGGTCGAGATGACCACGGTGTCGATGCGCTCAGGCCTGCCGTTCTCGTAGCGCACGGTCACTTGCGACTTGGCGTCCGGGCGCAGCCAGGGCAGGCGGCCGTCCTTGCGCAGCATGGCCTGGCGCTCCATCAGCCGGTGCGAGAGATAGATCGGCAGCGGCATGAGGCTCGGCGTTTCGTCGCAGGCGTAGCCGAACATCAGGCCCTGGTCGCCGGCACCCTGGCCGAGGTTGTCGTCGTAGGCCTTGTTCACGCCCTGGGCGATGTCGGGGCTCTGCTTGTCGTAGGCGACCAGCACGGCGCAGCCCTTGTAGTCGATGCCGTACTCGGTGTTGTCGTAGCCGATGCGCTTGATGGTGTCGCGCGCCACGCCGATGTAGTCGACGTTGGCGCTGGTGGTGATCTCGCCGGCCAGCACCACGAGGCCGGTGTTGCACAGCGTCTCGGCAGCGACGCGCGAGTGCTTGTCCTGCGCCAGGATGGCGTCGAGGATGGCGTCCGAGATCTGGTCGGCGACCTTGTCCGGGTGGCCTTCGGAAACGGATTCGGAAGTGAAGAGGTATTCGTTTGACATGTGCCTGCTCCTTGTGCTTGGTATGACCCCACGTTGTGCCGGCGTGACCGGCTCCGGGGTGGAGCAGGCGACGCTTTAGCAGTATTCGAGCCCCGTTCGACCGGTTAGTCCCGCCCTGCAAGTTGTCCTGATTAACTCGGCGGAAGCGATAATATTAGCCTTTCGTCAATCGCCGGTCAAACCGCCCCTGCATGGGCTTCCTGTTCCGCTTCCTGTCGTTTCTGCCCCTGCCCCTGCTGCACAACCTCGGCGCACTGGCCGGCTGGCTGATCTGGCTGCTTTCGCCCACCTACCGCCGCCACCTGCGCGAGAACACCGCGCTGGCCGGCCTGGCCGAGGTGCGTGAGCGCGGCGATCGCCGAGGCCGGCAAGTCGATCTTCGAGCTGCCGAAACTCTGGTTGCGGCCGCACGACGAGGTCGTGGCCCGAATCGTCAAGGTCAGCGGCTGGGAACTGGTCGAGGCGGCGTGGCAGTCAGGGCAAGGGCATCCTGTTCCTGACGCCGCACCTCGGCTGCTTCGAGATCACCGCCCAGTACTACGCGAGCTTCCGGCCGATGACCGTGCTCTACCGCCGGCCCAAGCAGGACTGGCTCGTTCCGATCATCGAGCAGGGCCGTGGCGCCAATCTCGAACTCGCTCCGGCCGACATGTCCGGGGTGAAGAAACTGCTCAAGGCCCTCAAGCAGGGTGGGGCCGCCGGCATGCTGCCGGACCAGGCGCCCGGCGCCGGCGAAGGCGTGTGGGCGCCGTTTTTCGGCCGACCGGCCTACACCATGACCCTGGCGCCGCGGCTGGCCGCGACCGGCGCGACGGTGCTGCTCGCCTACGCCGAGCGCCTGCATTACGGTGCCGGCTACCACCTCAAGTTGCGCCGTCCCGCGGAGGCGCTGACCGATGCGGCCGCAGTGAATCGCGCCATCGAAGGCCTGATCCGCGAATGTCCCGAGCAGTACCTCTGGGGCTACAACCGCTACAAGCGTCCGAGCGGCGCGCCCGAACCGGCATGACCCGCCTGGCCCTGGCCCTGGTGTGGCTGTTGCACTGGCTGCCGCTGTGCCTGCTCGCGGCGGTCGGCCGCGGCTTCGGCCGGTTGCTGTTCGCCCTCGGACGCGAGCGCCGCCGCATCACCCTGACCAATCTCCGCCTGTGCTTTCCGCAGATGACCGAGGTGGAGCGGCAGGCTCTGGCCAGGCGCCACTTCGAGGCCTTCGGCCGCAGCATCCTGGAGCGCGGCATCCTGTGGTGGTCGGGCCGGGAGCGCATCCAGCGGTTGGTGCGCATCGAAGGCATCGAGCACTGGCGCGCCGTGGCCGATCGGCCGGTGATCTGGCTGGCGCCGCATTTCGTCGGCCTCGACATGGGCGGCGTCCGCCTGACCACCGAATTTCCCCTGGTCTCCATGTTCAGCCGCCAGAAGAACCCGCTGGTGGACGCGCTGCTGCTGCATTCGCGCACCCGATTCGGCAATTCGCCGATGGCGTCGCGCCAGGACGGCCTCAAGCCGGTGGTGCGCGAGATGCGCAAGGGGCTGCCCTTCTACTACCTGCCGGACATGGACTTCGGCGCGCGCGACGCGGTATTCGTGCCCTTCTTCGGCGTACCAACGGCTACCGTCACGGCCTTGTCGCGCCTGGCCAAAATCACCGGTGCCGCCGTGGTGCCCTGCGTTACCCGGCAGCTTCCCGGCGGTGCCGGCTATGTGGCGACCTTTCATCCGGCATGGCAGGACTTCCCGGGCGACGATGTCGAGGCCGATACCCGGCGCATGAATGCCTTCATCGAATCCGAAGTCGTGAAAATGCCGGAACAGTATTACTGGCTGCACAAGCGTTTCAAGACCCGCCCGGCCGGGGAAAAGGGGGTCTATTGAACCGCCTATTCCGATTTCCCCGGCGCTCGTCTCGGCTAACATTGCCCGATGGTCAATAATCCCTCCACCGACGAAATCCGCGAACTGCTCGGTACGGTCAAGAGCATCGCCGTGGTCGGCCTGTCCGACAACCCGAACCGGCCCAGCTATCGCGTGGCCCTGGCCATGAAGGGCCTGGGCTACCGCATCATCCCGGTGCGCCCGGCGCAGACCGAGGTGCTCGGCGAGAAGGCCTATGCGCAACTCACCGACCTGCCCGAGGTTCCCGATCTCGTCGATGTCTTCCGCAACCCGGATGCGGTGGATGGCATCGTCGACCAGTGCATCGCCATCGGCGCCAAGCGGCTGTGGCTGCAGGAGGGCGTGGTCAATGAAACCGCCGCTGCCCGTGCCCGCGCTGCCGGCATCACCGTGATCATGGATCGCTGCGTCTGGAAGGACGCAGCTGCCCTCCTGACATGAAAATCCGCTTCACCAAGATGCACGGCCTCGGCAACGACTTCGTCGTGCTCGACGCCATCCACCAGTCCTTCGTGCCGACTGCCGCGCAGGCGCGCTATCTCGCCGACCGCCATTTCGGCATCGGTTGCGACCAGATCCTCATCGTCGAGGAACCGACGCAGCCCGGCACCGACTTCCGCTACCGCATCTTCAACGCCGACGGCGGCGAGGTCGAGCAGTGCGGCAACGGCGCCCGCTGCTTCGTCCGCTTCGTCCATGATCACGGCCTCACCGACAAGCCGGAAATCCGCGTCGAGACCCGGGCCGGCATCATCATGCCGCGGCTCGAGCCGGGTGGCGACGTCACGGTGAACATGGGCGTGCCGCGCTTCGCTGCGGCCGAGATTCCGTTCGCCAGCGATTCCGATGCGGTCGTTCAGCCGCTGCTGGTGGGCGATGAAAGCTTCGATATTTCGATCGTCTCGATGGGCAACCCGCATGCGGTGCAGCTCGTCGCCGACGTGGCCAGCGCGCCCGTCGAAAAATTCGGCCCGCTGATCGAGAACCACCCGCGCTTCCCGCAGCGCGTCAATGCCGGCTTCATGCAGGTCGTGGATCGCCATGCCATCCGGCTGCGGGTCTTCGAGCGCGGCGCCGGCGAGACGCTGGCCTGCGGCACCGGTGCCTGTGCCGCCGCAGTTGCCGGCATACGTCGCGGCCTGCTCGACTCGCCCGTGCGCGTCGCCATGCGCGGCGGCGAACTCACCATCGCCTGGGCTGGCGACAATGAACCGGTCCTGATGACCGGCCCCGCCGTCAGAGTCTTCGAGGGCGAAATCGATTTGCCAATCAACCTGCAACCTTGAATGAAAGCCGCCATGGACGCCAACGAAGTCGCCCAGTACCTGAAGAACCATCCCGAATTCTTCGAGCAATACGCGGAGCTGCTGTCGCAGATTCACATCCCCAGTCCGCATGGCGACAAGGCGATCTCGATCACCGAGCGGCAGATGATCAGCCTGCGCGACAAGGCCAAGCAGATGGAAACCAAGCTCGCCGAGCTGATCCGCTTCGGCGAGGAGAACGACGCCATCGGCGACAAGGTGCACGAGCTCGGCGTCGCGCTGGCCGCCGCTGCCGACTTGCCCGCCGCGCTGCGGGCGATCTACGCCCACCTCGGCGGCGCCTTCGCCGTGCCGCACGTCGTGGTACGGCTGTGGGCCGGCAGCGGCAGCAGCGGCGAGTTCGCGCCGACGGCGGACAGCATTCGCGCCGCCGCCGCCGTCCTCCAGCATCCCTACTGCGGCCCGTCGGCCGGGCAGGAGACGGCCGACTGGTTCGGCGAGCGCGGCGGTCACGTGCGCTCGCTGGCGCAGGTGCCCCTGCGGCGCGGCGAGGAGACCTTCGGCGTGCTGGTGCTGGCGAGCGAGGAGGCGCACCGCTTCTACCCCGAGATGGGCACGCTCTACCTCGAGCGAATCGGCGACATGGCCGCCGCCGCGCTGGGTCGCGTACTGGGCTGATGGACGCCCCGCGGCTGGCGGCCGAGGACTTCCTGTCCGACCTCGCCTACCAGCGCGTCGCCAGTCCGCATACCGTCGCCGCCTACCGCCGCGATCTGGCGGCACTGGCCGGGGTCGCCGGCGAGCGCTCGCTGGCCAGCCTCGACAACACCCTTCTGCGCCGGGCACTGATGCAGCTGCACGGCCGCGGTCTGGCCGCCCGCTCGCTGGCGCGCACCCTCTCCGCCTGGCGTGCCTACTACCGCTGGCTGGCCCGGCGCGGCGCCATCGCCGTCGATCCCTGTGACGGCCTGCGTGCGCCGAAACAGCCGCGCACCCTGCCCAAGGCACTGTCGGTCGATCAGACCTCGGCCCTGCTCGACGCGGCGGCCGACGACGAACTCGAGACCCGCGACAAGGCGATGTTCGAGCTGTTCTACTCCTCCGGCCTGCGGCTGTCGGAACTCGGCAGCTTGAATGCCGACGGCATCGACTTCGACGCGGGCACGGTCACGGTGACCGGCAAGCGCAGCAAGACCCGCAGCGTGCCGGTCGGCGCCAAGGCTGCGGCCGCCTTGCGCGCATGGCTGACCGAGCGTGCCGGCCTTGCCCTGGCTGCCGAGCGCGCGCTGTTCGTCAGTCGGCGCGGCACGCGCCTGGCGGTGCGCTCCATCGAGCGGCGGTTGGAACGCTGGGCGACGAAGCAGGGCCTCGGCCTGCACGTCCATCCGCATATGCTGCGTCACTCGTTCGCGTCGCATGTGCTGCAATCATCGGGCGACCTGCGCGCCGTGCAGGAGATGCTCGGCCACAGCAACATCGCGACGACGCAGATCTATACTCACCTCGACTTTCAACATTTGGCGAAGGTCTACGACGCCGCTCATCCCCGGGCCAGGAAGAAGTGAGCGCTAGCGCCGCATTGATCGGCGCCGCAGCACCCAGCTGTAGATCACTGCATTGACGACAAGCACGCCGACGCCCAGAAGCATCTGGATCTGCGCGGTCAGCCCGGCCGGATAGAGGACGGGCAAGAGGTAGCGGGCGACGAAGTCGCCGCCATAGGCGCTACCGCCGCTCGCCTGGCGCAACGCGTTCTCCAGCGGCGTCAGCGGGCAGATCCAGCCGAAGAACTCGACCGCCGCACCCCACGCGGCCGCGGGCAGGTGCAGCCAGGCGACCCGCGGCCAGCGCAGCGCCAGCAGCCCGCCGGCCACCACGAAGGCGACGAAGGCGAAGTGCAGCAACACGGTCAGGTCGGCGAGCAGCAGGACCACGGGTACCTCTTCCCGAAAGGGGCTGGCCTTCCGATGTTACATTCGCGCCATGAGCGCACAACTGATTCTGCAGGCCGGCAAGGAAAAATCCGTGTTGCGGCACCACCCGTGGATATTCGCCGGCTCGGTGGCCGGCTTCGAGGGCCGCGCCCGGCCGGGCGACACCGTGGATGTGGTGGCCGGCGGCGGCAGGTACGCCGGACAGGTGCTGGCCAAGGCCGCGTTTAGCCCGGCGTCGCAGATCCGGGCGCGGGTATGGAGCTTCGACCCAGCGGAGACCGTCGATCACGCTTTCTTCAAACGCCGCATCGCGGCAGCCGTGGCGCGCCGTGCCGCCCTGCCTGAGCTGGCCGGGCAGGACGGCGTGCGCCTGATTCACGCCGAGTCCGATGGCCTGCCGGGCCTGATCGCCGACCGCTACGGCGACACCATCGTGGTGCAGCTCACCAGCGCCGGCGCCGACAAGTGGCGTGACGCCATCGCCGACTCCTTGCAGAAGGCCACCGGCTGCAGCCGCATCTACGACCGCTCGGATTCGGAAGTGCGGGCGCGCGAGGGACTGGAACCGCAGAGCGGCTGGCTGCTGGGCGAGGGCGATCCGCGCATCGTCATCGACGAGCACGGCGTCAGGATGGCTGTCGATGTCGCCACCGGCCACAAGACCGGCTTCTACCTCGATCAGCGCGAAAATCGCCTGATGCTGCGCGGCCTGGCCGCGCGGACGGCGCGTGCTCAACTGTTATTGCTATACCGGCGGCTTCAGCCTGCAGGCGCTGGCCGGCGGGGCACGCGAGGTGATCTCGGTCGATAGTTCGGCGCCGGCGCTGGCGCTGGCCGCGGAAAACCTGGCGCTCAACCCGCAACTCGATGCCTCCCGCGCCGAGTGGCTGGACGCCAATGTCAGCGAGGAATTGCGCCGCCGTCGCGATGCCAATGAAACCTTCGACCTGATCGTGCTCGACCCGCCCAAGTTCGCCCCCTCGGCCGCCCATGTCGAGCGCGCCAGCCGCGCCTACAAGGACATCAACCTCAATGCCTTCAAGCTGCTGGCGCCCGGCGGTTTGCTGATGACCTATTCCTGCTCCGGCGGCATCGGGGTCGAACTGTTCCAGCAGATCGTCGCCGCCGCCGCGCTCGACGCCCGCCGCGATGCCGCCATCGTCAAGCGCCTGCAGGGCGCCGCCGACCACCCGGTCGCTCTGGCGTTTCCCGAGGGTGAATACCTCAAGGGCCTGCTGGTGCAGGTGGCCTGACACCCGGAAGGGGATATTGAGTCGGGGGGCGATTTTCGCTATATTTACAAGTTCGCCCAAAGGGTTTACAGCAGGCCGGCACTGTTTTGGGGCCGGCTTTTTTGACGGCTGCATTTTCAGGAAAAGCACGATGGATCAGCATTCCGCCCCCGCGCTACAGGGTCTCTACGACCCGGCCAATGAGCACGACGCCTGTGGCGTCGGCTTCGTTGCCCACATCAAGAACAAGAAAAGCCATGCGATCGTCGCGCAAGGCTTGCAGATCCTCAAGAATCTCGAACACCGCGGCGCCACCGGCTACGATCCGCTGCTCGGCGACGGCGCCGGCATCCTGATCCAGATCCCCGACGGTTTCCTCCGCGAGGAAATGGCGAAGCAGGGTGTGAACCTGCCGCCGGCCGGCGAATACGGCCTGGGCATGGTCTTCCTGCCGAGCGATGCCGAAAGCCGGCGCGCCTGCGAGGCGGCAATCGAGCGCACCGTCCGCTACGAGGGCCAAGTGCTGCTGGGCTGGCGCGACGTGCCGGTCGACAATTCGGGCCTGGCGCAGGCGGCGAAGGACATCGAGCCGGTGATCCGTCAGGTCTTCATCGGCCGCGGGGAAGGCGTCGCCGATAGCGACGCGCTGGAGCGCAAGCTCTACGTGATCCGCAAGGAAGCCGGCCACCGCGTGCAGGCGCTCAAGCTGCCCGACGGCAAAATGTTCTATGTGGCGTCGATGTCGGTGCGCACCGTGGTGTACAAGGGCATGCTGCTCGCCGACCAGGTCGGCGAGTACTTCCTCGACCTGCGCGACGAGCGCGTGGTCACCGCGCTGGCGCTGGTGCACCAGCGCTTCTCCACCAATACTTTCCCGACCTGGGATTTGGCGCACCCCTTCCGCATGATCGCCCACAACGGCGAGATCAACACCCTGCGCGGCAACGTGAACTGGATTCGTGCGCGCGAGCGCGGCATTTCCTCGCCGCTGCTGGGTGACGACCTGCAGAAGATCTGGCCGCTGATCTACGATGGCCAGTCCGACTCCGCCAGTTTCGACAACGCGCTGGAACTCCTGGTGATGGGCGGCTACAGCCTCGCTCATGCCATGATGATGCTGATTCCCGAAGCCTGGGCCGGCAATCCGCTGATGGACGAGGATCGTCGCGCCTTCTACGAGTACCACATGGCCCTGATGGAGCCTTGGGACGGCCCGGCGGCGGTGGCCTTCACCGACGGCCGCCAGATCGGCGCCACGCTCGATCGCAACGGACTGCGTCCCGCCCGCTATCTGGTCACCGATGACGACCTGGTGGTGCTGTCGTCCGAGATCGGCGTGCTGCCCATCCCGCAGGAGCGCATCGTCAAGAAGTGGCGCCTGCAGCCGGGCAAGATGCTGCTGATCGACCTCGAGGAAGGCCGCATCATCGGCGACGACGAGGTCAAGCAGCAACTGGCTTCTGCCAAGCCATACCGTGAGTGGATCGGGAAGTCGCGCTATTTCGTCGATGACCTGCCCGAGGTCAAGTCGCGCGACAAATTCACTGCCTCACTGCTCGACACCCAGCAGGCCTTCGGCTACACCCAGGAGGACTTCAAGTTCATCCTCGAACCGATGGCCCTGAATGGCGAGGAAGCCACCGGTTCGATGGGCAACGACAGTCCGCTGCCGGTGCTCTCGGGCAGGAACAAGCCGTTCTTTCACTATTTCAAGCAACTCTTCGCCCAGGTGACGAACCCGCCGATCGATCCGATCCGCGAGGAAATCGTCATGTCGCTGATTTCGCTGGTCAGTCCCAAGCCGAATCTGCTGGGTGTGAATGAGACCGAGCCGACGCCACGCCTCGAGGTGCATCAGCCCATCCTGTCGCCGGCCGACATGGCCAAGCTGAAGCAGATCGACAAGCTGACGAAAGGTGCCTTCCGCTCCTGCGTCATCGACATCACCACCCCGGCCGCGGCGGGTGCCGCCGGCCTGAGTGATGCGCTCTACCAGATCTGCATGCGGGCCGAACGCGCGGTGGGCGAGGGCTGCAGCGTCATCATCCTTTCCGACCGCGGCGTCGATGCTGCGCGCGCGCCGATTCCGGCACTGCTGGCCTGCTCGGCCGTGCATCAGCACCTGGTGAAGACGGGTTTGCGCACCGCCTGTGGCCTGGTGGTCGAAACCGGGGCGGCACGCGAGACACATCACTTCGCCCTGCTGGCCGGCTACGGCGCCGAATCCATCCATCCCTGGCTGGTCTTCGAGAGCCTCGATGCGCTTGCGCCGACCCTGCCGGGCCAGCCGGCCGCGGCCGACTGCCAGAAGCGTTTCATCAAGGCCATCGGCAAGGGGCTGATGAAGGTGATGTCGAAGATGGGCATCTCGACCTACCAGTCCTATTGCGGCGCGCAGATCTTCGAGGCCATCGGCCTCTCGTCCGATTTCGTCGCCCGCTACTTCACCGGCACGCCGACGAAGATCGAGGGCATCGGCCTCAAGGAGGTCGCGCTCGAGGCGCTGGGCACCCATGCCGCCGCCTTCGGCAACGACCCGGTGCTGGCCACCATGCTCGACGTCGGCGGCGAGTATGCCTTCCGCGTGCGCGGGGAAGAGCACATGTGGACGCCGGACGCCATCGCCAAGCTGCAGCATTCGACGCGTTCGGGCAAGTTCGACACCTACAAGGAATACGCGGCGATCATCAACGACCAGACCAGGCGCCACATGACGCTGCGCGGCCTGTTCGATCTCAAGCCGGCCGGAGCGCCGGTGCCGCTCGACGAGGTCGAGCCGGCCAGCGAGATCGTCAAGCGCTTCGCCACCGGCGCGATTTCGCTCGGCGCGATCTCGACGGAATCGCACACCACGCTGGCCATCGCCATGAACCGCATCGGCGGCAAGTCGAATACCGGCGAGGGCGGCGAAGATCCGCGCCGCTTCCAGAAAGTCGGCGCTGGCGCCACGGTGGCCAGCGTGGTCGGTGCCAGCCGCATCGAACGCGACATTCCGCTCAAAGAGGGCGATTCGCTGCGCTCCGCCATCAAGCAGGTCGCCTCCGGCCGCTTCGGCGTCACCACCGAATACCTGGCCAACGCCGACCAGATCCAGATCAAGATGGCGCAGGGCGCCAAGCCCGGCGAAGGCGGCCAACTGCCCGGCCACAAGGTGTCGGAATACATCGGTTTCCTGCGCCACTCGGTGCCTGGCGTCGGCCTGATTTCGCCGCCGCCGCACCACGACATCTACTCGATCGAGGATCTGGCGCAGCTGATCCATGACCTCAAGAACGCCAACCCCAGCGCGTCGATCTCGGTCAAGCTGGTCTCGGAAGTCGGCGTCGGCACCGTCGCCGCCGGTGTCTCCAAGGCCAAGGCCGACCATGTCGTCATCGCCGGCTTCGACGGCGGCACCGGCGCGTCCCCGCTGTCGTCGATCAAGCATGCCGGCACGCCGTGGGAACTGGGCCTGGCCGAGACGCAGCAGACTCTGGTGCTGAACCGCCTGCGCGGCCGCATCCGCGTGCAGGTCGACGGCCAGATGAAGACCGGCCGCGACGTCGTCGTCGGCGCGCTGCTCGGTGCCGACGAGTTCGGCTTCGCCACCGCGCCGCTGGTGGTCGAAGGCTGCATCATGATGCGCAAGTGCCACCTCAACACCTGTCCGGTCGGTGTCGCCACCCAGGACCCGGTGCTGCGCAAGCGCTTCTCCGGCCAGCCCGAGCATGTCGTCAATTACTTCTTCTTCGTCGCCGAGGAAGCGCGCCTGTTGATGGCCGAAATGGGCATCCGCAAGTTCGACGAGCTGATCGGCCGTGCCGACCTGCTCGACATGAAGAAGGGCATCGCCCACTGGAAGGCGCGCGGGCTCGACTTTTCGCGCATCTTCCACATGACGGCGGCGCCGGCCGAGGTTGCCCGCGCCCACTGCGAGACGCAGGATCACGGCATCGACAAGGCGCTCGATCACCAGTTGGTCGAGCAGGCCAGGCCGGCACTCGAGCGCGGCGAGAAGGTCGCTTTCGACATGCCGGTGATGAACCGCAACCGCACCGTCGGCACCATGCTGTCGCATGAAGTGGCCAAGCGCTACGGCCATGCCGGCCTGCCGGACGAGACCATCCATATCCGCATGAGCGGTACCGCCGGGCAGAGCTTCGGCGCCTTCCTCGCCCGCGGCATCACGCTCGAGCTGTCCGGCGAGGCCAACGACTATGTCGGCAAGGGCCTGTGCGGCGGCAAGATCGTGGTCAAGCCGCAGGCCGCATTCCGCGGCACGCCGTGCGACAACATCATCGTCGGCAACACCGTGCTCTACGGCGCCATCGAGGGCGAAGTGTTCTTCCGCGGCGTCGCCGGCGAACGCTTCTGCGTGCGCAACTCCGGCGCCACGGCCGTGGTCGAGGGTACCGGTGACCATTGCTGCGAATACATGACCGGCGGCACCGTGGTGGTGCTCGGCCAGACCGGGCGCAACTTCGCCGCCGGCATGAGCGGCGGCATCGCCTACGTGCTGGATGCGGACGGCAGCTTCGCCAAGCGCTGCAACCTGTCCATGGTGACGCTGGAGAAGGTGTTGCCCGGCCTCGAGCAGGCCGACGACGGTACGCGCCACAAGCAAACGGCCGATGAGGATCTGCTCAAGGGCCTGATCCAGAAGCATCTGGACGAGACCGGCAGTGAAACGGCGCGTCGCGTGCTCGCCGACTGGTCGAAGTTCCGGACCAGGTTCGTCAAGGTGTTCCCGAATGAATATCGCCGCGCCCTCAAGGAAATGGCGGCACGTCAAATCAAAGAGGCAGCGTGATGGGTAAGCCTACCGGTTTTCTGGAATTCGAGCGTCTTTCCGAGGGCTACGCGCCCGTCGAGTCGCGACTGAAGAACTACAAGGAGTTCGTCGCCCACCTCGACGCCGCCGGCGCCAAAACGCAGGGGGCGCGCTGCATGGACTGCGGCATTCCCTTCTGCAACAACGGCTGCCCGGTGAACAACAACATTCCGGACTTCAACGACGCGGTGTATCGCGGCGACTGGCGCGAGGCGCTCGACATCCTGCACTCGACCAACAACTTCCCCGAGATGACCGGCCGCATCTGCCCCGCTCCCTGCGAGGCCGCCTGCACGCTGGGCATCAACGCCGCGCCCGTCGGCATCAAGTCGCTCGAACACGCCATCATCGACAAGGCCGGCGAGAACGGCTGGGTGGTGCCGATGGTCGCCACGCAGAAGACCGGCAGGAAGGTCGCCGTCGTCGGCTCCGGCCCGGCCGGCCTCGCCGCGGCCCAGCAGCTGGCGCGCGCCGGCCATGACGTCACCGTCTATGAAAAGAACGACCGCGTCGGTGGCCTGATGCGCTACGGCATTCCCGACTTCAAGCTCGACAAGCGCCTGATCGACTGGCGCGCGGCCCAACTCCAGGCCGAGGGCGTCAAGTTCGTCACGAAGACGCTAGTCGGCACCGACATGCCCGAGGGCGTCGCCAACGACGCCGCCAAGGTGATCGCCCCGGCCAAGCTGATGCAGGACTTCGACGCCGTGGTGCTCGCCGGCGGTTCCGAGACCCCGCGCGACCTGCCCATCCCCGGCCGCGAACTCGACGGCGTGCATTACGCGCTCGAGTTCCTCATCCCGCAGAACAAGGAAGTCAATTCGGGTGACATGCGCGGCAAAAAGAATCCGATCTCGGCCGCCGGCAAGCATGTCGTGGTGATCGGCGGCGGCGACACCGGCTCCGACTGCGTCGGCACCTCCAACCGCCATGGCGCCGCCTCCGTGACCCAGTTCGAGCTGCTGCCGCAGCCGCCCGAGCAGGAGAACAAGCCGCTGGTGTGGCCCTACTGGCCGACCAAGATGCGTACTTCGTCGTCGCACGACGAAGGCTGCTCGCGCGACTGGTCGATCGCCACCAAGGAGTTCATCGGCGAAAATGGGAAACTGAAAGCCCTCAAGTGCGTGCGCCTCGAATGGGGCGGCGGCAGGATGGCGGAAGTGCCGGGCAGCGAGTTCGAGGTCAAGGCGGACCTCGTCTTCCTTGCCATGGGCTTCACCAACCCGATCGCCTCGGTGCTCGACGGCTTCGGCGTGGCCCGGGACGGCCGCGGCAACGCCAATGCCACGACCGACGGCAAGGGCTGCTATGCCACCAACGTTGCCAAGGTGTTCGCCGCCGGCGACATGCGCCGCGGCCAGTCGCTGGTGGTGTGGGCGATCCGCGAAGGGCGCCAGTGCGCGCGTGCCGTCGACGAGTTCCTGATGGGGACGAGCACCCTGCCGCGCTGACCGGGACGATGAGTCGATAGGGGCGCGGAGGGATACAATCCCTTTCGCGCCTTTTGCGCTTCTATCCCCAGCGTTTTCCTTTCCCGCTCCGACCCTGAAATCGTGAACGTCGTCATCCTCGCCGCCGGCCAAGGCAAGCGCATGCGCTCGGACCTACCCAAGGTCCTCCACCCGATCGCCGGCAAGCCGATGCTGGCCCACGTGCTCGCCACCGCGCGCCAGCTGGGTGCGGCGAAAGTTTGTGTCGTGCATGGCCACGGCGGCGAGCAGGTGCGGGCGGCGCTCGATGCCCCCGATCTCGCCTGGGCATTGCAGGAGCCGCAGCTGGGCACCGGCCATGCCGTGCTGCAGGCGTTGCCGCACATCGACCCTGCCGCCCTGACCCTGGTGCTTTACGGCGACGTGCCGCTGATACGGGCCTCGACGCTGCGCCGGCTGCTCGAAGCGGCCGGCGATGACTGCTTGGCGCTGCTCACCGCCCATCTGCCCGACCCGCACGGCTATGGCCGCATCGTCCGCGTCGACGGCAAGGTCGTGCGCATCATCGAGGAGAAGGATGCCGACGACGCCGAACGTGCCATCCGCGAGATCAACACCGGCATCCTCGCCGCGCCGGGCGCCGCGCTGGCACGCTGGCTGCCGCAACTGGGCAAGGCAAACGCCCAGGGCGAGTACTACCTGACCGACATCGTCGCTCTGGCCGTGGCCGAGCGCATTGACGTTGTCACCGCCCATCCCGACGCCAGCTGGGAATCCGACGGCATCAACAGCAAGCCCCAACTCGCCGCGCTCGAGCGCATCCACCAGCGCAACATCGCCGAATCGCTGATGAACGACGGGGTGACCCTGGCCGATCCGGCTCGCATCGACGTGCGCGGCACGCTCAGTTGCGAGCGCGACGTCTTCATCGACGTCGGCTGCGTCTTCGAAGGCACCGTAAAAGTCGGCGCCGGCGCCACGGTGAGCGCCCACTGCGTGCTCAAAGACTGCACTATTGGTGCCGGCGCGCGCATTCATCCCTTCTGTCACATCGATGGCGCCACGGTCGGGCCGCAGAGCCTGGTCGGACCCTACGCCCGGCTGCGGCCCGGCGCGCAGCTGGCAGAGGACGTGCACGTCGGCAACTTCGTCGAGGTCAAGAACTCGACCATCGCCGCCCACTCCAAGGCCAACCACCTCGCCTACATCGGCGACGCCACCGTCGGCAGCCGCGTCAATGTCGGCGCCGGCACCATCACCTGCAACTACGACGGCGCCAACAAACATCGCACGGTGATCGAGGACGACGTCTTCATCGGCTCCGACACCCAGCTTGTCGCCCCGGTCACCGTCGGCCGCGGCGCCACCCTCGGCGCCGGCACCACCCTGACCCGCGATGCGCCGCCGGAGCAGCTCACCGTCTCCCGCGCCAAGCAGCTCTCGATCGCCGGCTGGAAGCGGCCGGTGAAACAACCCAAATGAAGGCCGCCCACCCCCCAGCCCCCGCCCAAGCGGGGGTGACACCGGTTCAACCGCTTAGCGGCTTCCGTTTTGTTCAACTCGTCGCTCCCTTGGGGCGGCCCGGCGGAGGCGACATGAGCGAAGAAGTCCTCCTCGGCCGCCAGCCCATCGTCAACGACCGTCTCGAGCTGGTCGGCTACGAGCTGCTGTTCCGCGATCCGGACAATTTCCGCCACGCCGTGGTCGACGATCACGCCCAGGCCACGGCGACGGTGATCACCCATGCCTTCAGCCAGTTCAGCATCGTAGCCGCGCTGGGATCCTGTCTCGGCTACATCAATGTCAACAAGGACTTTCTCAACGACGACGCGATCGAGCTGCTGCCCGCCGACAAGGTGGTGCTCGAGGTGCTCGAGCACGGCGAGATCACGCCCGAGGTGATCGCCCGCTGCCGCGAACTCAAGGCGCGCGGCTATACCCTGGCGCTCGACGACCTGGTGCACCTGGGCGACTCGATGCGGCAGCTGCTCGACGTGGTGTCGGTGGTCAAGGTCGATCTTGCCCTGGTCGGCGAGGAGCGGCTGCCCGCGCTGGTGGCGCAGTTGCGCGGGCTGCCGCTCAAGCTGCTGGCGGAGAAGGTCGAGACGCGCGAGCAGATGGAACGCTGCCGCGAGCTGGGCTTCGATCTGTTCCAGGGCTACTTCTTCGCCAAGCCGGTGGTCATCACCGGCCGCAAGCTGAGCCCGTCGCATGCCACGCTGCTGCGCTTGCTCAACCTGCTGGCCGAAGATGCAGAAACCGAGGCCGTCGAGGCCGCCTTCAAGCTGGAGCCGGCTCTGACGCT
This sequence comes from uncultured beta proteobacterium, assembly GCA_963709555.1. Lineage (GTDB taxonomy): Bacteria > Pseudomonadota > Gammaproteobacteria > Burkholderiales > Rhodocyclaceae > Sulfurisoma. The sequence goes on from CAVPWR010000005.1 coordinate 267,862, forward strand.
GAACCTGCTGCGCCTGACCAACTCCGTGGCCATCGGCGCGCGCAGCCGCATCAGCTCCATCCGCTCTGCCATCACCATCATCGGTCGCCGTCAATTGCAGCGCTGGCTGCAGCTGCTGCTCTACGCCGACAGCGAGGACAAGGCGGTCCGCCACAATCCCATGCTGATGCTGGCCGCGACCCGCGGACGCTTCATGGAGCTGCTGGCCACGCGCCTGCACCCGAAAGACCGGGCGCTGGCGGACCTCGCCTTCATGACCGGCATCATGTCGCTGATGCCGGCCGTGTTCGGCATGGCGATGGAAGACATCCTCAAACAACTCGCCGTGGTGCCCGAGGTCAATCGCGCACTGCTGGAACATGAAGGCGAGGTCGGCGTGCTGCTGAGCCTGGCCGAATCGTCCGAAAGCAGCACCATGGAAGGCGTGGCCGAACTGATGGACCGGTTGCCGCAGCTGACGGCGACAGCACTGAGCGCTTCCCTGGCAGAAGCTCTGGCCTGGGTACAGCAGCTCGATCAGGCGGCGGAATAAAGGAGCGTATCACCCATGTGCGGCATCGTCGCGGCGGCAGCCCGCAATAACATCGTTCCCCTCCTGATTGAGGGACTCAAAAAGCTCGAATACCGCGGCTACGACTCCGCCGGTCTCGCCGTGCTCAAACCCGAACTCGTGCGCCTGCGCAGCGCCGGCCGCGTTGCCGAACTCGAGGCGCAGGCACGGGAAGTTCAGGCCGTAACCGGCATCGCCCATACGCGCTGGGCCACACACGGCGTCCCCTCGGAACGCAACGCCCACCCGCATGTTTCCCGCGGCCTGGCGGTGGTGCATAACGGCATCATCGAGAACTTCGAATCGCTGCGCACCGAGCTGATCGGCCAGGGCTACGTCTTCACCTCGGATACCGACACCGAAGTCATCGCCCACCTGATCGCATCCTCGCTGCAGTCTGAGCCAGACCTCGCCGAGGCTGTGCGCCTGACAGTGCAGCGCCTGCGCGGCGCGTTCGCCATCGCCGTGGTGCATGAGGCCGAGCCGCATCGCGTAGTAGTGGCGCGCGAGGGTTCGCCACTGCTGCTGGGCATCGGCGAGGACGGCAACTACGCGGCATCGGATGCCTCGGCACTGCTGTCGGTGACGCGGCGCATGGTCTATCTGGAGAACGGCGACCTCGCCGACCTGCGCCCCGATTCGTGGCGCGTCATGCGCTTCGACGGCAGCGCCGTGGCGCGAACGCCGACCTTGTCGCAGCTCTCGGCCGACGCGGTCGAACTCGGCCGCTTCCGCCACTACATGCAGAAGGAAATCTTCGAGCAGCCTGACGCGCTGGCCAACACCCTGGAAATGGCCGGCGCGGCGAAGAGCGTGCAGCCGGGGCTGTTCGGCGCCGATGCGGCCAGCCTGCTCGGCGGCGTCGACTCGGTGCTGATCCTCGCCTGCGGCACCAGCGCCCACGCCGGCCTGACGGCGCGCTATTGGCTAGAGGCCATAGCCGGCATACCGACCACGGTCGAGATCGCCAGCGAGTATCGTTACCGCACGTCGGTTCCGCGGGCCAGCCAACTGGTCGTTGCCATCTCGCAGTCGGGCGAGACGGCCGACACACTGGCCGCCTTGCGCCATGCGCGCGAGCTTGGCCAGCCCCTGACCCTGGCCATCTGCAACGTGCCGGAATCGGCCATCGTGCGCGAGTGTGCGATGCGCTTCATCACCCGCGCCGGCCCGGAGATCGGGGTCGCCTCGACCAAGGCTTTTACCACCCAGCTCGCCGCGTTGTTCCTGCTGACATTGGTGCTGGCCAAGCAGCGCGGCCGCCTCGATGAAGCCACCGAGCAGACGCATCTCCATGCCCTGCGCCATCTGCCGGTGGCCGTGCAGAAGGTCCTCGACCTCGAACCGCAGATCGCCCAATGGGCCCAGCGCTTCGCCGGCAAGCAGCACGCGCTGTTCCTCGGCCGCGGCCACCATTTCCCGATCGCGCTCGAAGGCGCGCTGAAACTCAAGGAAATCTCCTACATCCATGCCGAGGCCTATCCGTCCGGCGAGTTGAAGCATGGCCCGCTGGCACTGGTGGACAAGGACATGCCGGTGATCGCGGTGGCGCCCAACGACGCGCTGCTGGAAAAGGTCAAATCCAACATCCAGGAAGTCAGGGCACGCGGCGGCGAGCTCTACGTACTGGCCGACGCCGATTCCGCGGTGGCCGAGTCCGAGGGCGTGCACATCCTGCGATTGCCCGAGCACTACGGCGCGCTGTCGCCGGTGCTGCACGTCGTGCCGCTGCAGCTGCTCGCCTATCATGCCGCGCTGGTCAAGGGTACCGACGTGGACAAACCACGCAATCTGGCCAAATCAGTTACTGTCGAATAATTCAAAATAAGGGAGCTCATCATGTCGAACATTTCCGTCGAATCCATCCGTTCTGTAGCCCTGGTCGGCCACGGCGGTGCCGGCAAGACCACGCTGGCCGAAGCCCTGCTCTTCGCCGCGGGCGCGATCGAGGCCAAGGGCTCGGTCGAGAAGGGCAGCGCCGTCTGCGACTTCGACCCGCAGGAAAAGACTGCCGGCCACTCGCTGAACTCCGCGGTGGTGCATTTCTCCGACCGCAACGTCGAGGTCAACCTCGTCGATACCCCGGGCTACCCCGATTTCGCCGGCCAGGCCATCGCCGCGCTGGCAGGCGTGGACACCGCGCTGGTGGTGATCAACGCCCAGACCGGCATCGAACTGTCCACCGAGCGCATGATGCGCTGGGCCGCCGGCCGCTCCCTGTGCCGCATGATCCTGGTGAACAAGATCGACGCCGACAACGTGGACCTGCCGGGGCTGGTCAATGAAATCCGCGAACGCTTCGGCAAGCAGTGCCTGCTGCTCGATCTGCCGGCCCACGACCGTCAGGACGTGATCGAGGTGCTGGAGAAGGATTCCGGCGACGCGGACTTCGATTCGGTCACCGCCGCCCACCGCGCGCTGATCGACCAGATCATCGAGGAGGACGAGGATCTGCTGGCGAAGTACCTCGAGGATGGCCAGGAGCCTTCCGCCGCCGAGCTGCACGCCCCGTTCGAGAAGGCGCTGCGCGCCGGCCACCTGATTCCGATCCTGTTCGTCTCGGCCAGGACCGGCGCGGGCATCCCCGAACTGCTGCATGTGCTGGAAACGCTGGCGCCGAATCCGGCCGAAGGCAACCCGCCGCCCTTCTTCAGGGGCGAGCCTGGCGGCGAGACGACCGAAGGAAGTGCAAAGCCGGAGGAGTTCGCCGCCTTCCCCGATCCGGCCAGGCACGTGCTGGCCCACGTCTTCAAGGTCATCGTCGATCCCTACATGGGCAAGGTCAGCGTCTTCCGCGTGCATCAGGGCACGGTGAAAAAGGACGCGCAACTGTTTGTCGGCGACGCCAGGCGCCCGTTCAAGGTCGGCCATCTCTACAAGCTGCAGGGCAAGGACTACGTCGAGGTCAATGAGCTGCTGCCGGGCGAGATCGGCGCCGTCGCCAAGATCGATGAGATCGAGTTCGACGCCGTGCTGCACGACTCGCACGACGAGGACCACATCCATCTCAAGCCGCTGGAGTTCCCCAAGCCGATGCAGGGCCTGGCGGTGGAGACCCGGAAGAAGGGCGACGAGCAGCGACTGTTCGAGATCCTGCACAAGCTCGAACTGGAGGACCCCTGCTTCGAGATGGAGCGCCACCCGACCACCAATGAAACCGTCATTCACGGCCTCGGCGAGATGCACCTGCGCTACAAGCTCGAGAAGATGGCGACGCAGTTCAAGATGGAACTCGATACCAAGCCGCCGCGAGTACCTTATCGCGAGACCATCACCGGCAATGCCGAAGGCCACTGCCGCCACAAGAAGCAGAGCGGCGGCGCCGGCCAGTTCGGCGAGGTCTATCTCAAGATCGAGCCGCTCGCCCGCGGCGCCGGCTTCGAGTTCGTCGATCGCGTCAAGGGCGGCGTCATCCCCGGCGTGTTCATGCCGGCCGTGGAGAAGGGCGTGCGCCAGGCGCTGGACGACGGAGTCGTCGCCGGCTACCCGGTCGAGGACCTGCGCGTCATCGTCTACGACGGCAAGACCCACGCGGTCGACGGCAAGGAAATCGCGTTCGTCACGGCCGGCCGCAAGGCCACCATCACCGCGATTCAGGCGGCCAGCCCCATCGTGCTCGAGCCCATCGTCAGCATCGAGATCATCGCGCCCGAAACCAACATGGGCGACCTGGCCGGCGATCTTTCGTCGCGGCGCGGCCACGTCACCGGCACTACGCCACGCGGTCACGGCACGGTCGCCATCGCCGGCGAGGTGCCGCTGGCCGAGATCACCGACTACGCTTCGCGCCTCAAGTCGATGACCGGTGGCCAGGGCAGCTTCAGCATCGAGTTTGCCCGCCATGCCCAGGTGCCGCCGCAGGTGCAGCAGAAGCTGGCGGCCGGGCATACGTTGCGCGAGGACGAGGAGTAAGAACGGAACCGTTCGAGGAACTTGCAGTCTGAACGATCGCTTCCTACAATGATCTCATCATGCGTCGCTGGCTTCGCCTTCTGCCCCTGCTGATCACCGCCCTGTGGCTGCCGCTGCAGGCGGTGGCCGCCGTGGCCATGCCGTTCTGCCGCCACGCGGCCGAGCAGGCCGTGCAGTTCGATGCGGCGGTGGCAGAGGAGCATTGCCACGGCCACGGTGGCAGCGATGCCCCGCCGCCGGGCAGCGCCGCCGCCGACCAGGACTGCGACGGCTGCGAGCTTTGCCACCTCGCCGGCGCCGGCTACATGCTGCCGGCCATGGCCATGGCCGAGAGCCTGCCGCCGGCACGAGATTTCGAACGCGTGCCGTTCTCGCTTCGCCCAGCCATATTCCCGAACCTCCGCAACATCCGCCCAGGCAATTGAGCTGAAAGACCTCGCGCTGGTCGCACCTTACGCCGTGCCGCCAGCGCCGACAACGCGTCGGCGATAGCCGACAGTGCCCTCTCCTGCGAAGCCTGATTCGTTGGACGCCGAAGGCGGCACTTTTCATTTGCTCAATCGTGTCCCGGAGGTTCTCCATGAAATCCATTCTGCGTGCGCTCGCCATCGCGGCGCTTGTCGTGCCCTTTTCCATCCATGCCGCCGACGAGCTGTCGGAAGCCACGGTCAAGAAAGTTGACCCGGCCGCCGGCACGGTCACGCTTGCCCACGGCCCCATCGCCAACCTCGGCATGCCGCCGATGACCATGATGTTCAAGGCCAAGGACAAGGCGATGCTGAAGAAGGTGAAGGCCGGCGACAAGGTGCGTTTCCGCGCCGAGGAGACCGGCGGCGCCTACACCGTCGTGCGCATCGAAGCTGCGAAGTAAGGCCGTGCGCCCGCAAGTCGCACTGGCGACCGCCGCCGCGGTCGCCGGGCTCGCGTTCTCCGGCATCGGCCGGGCGGCGGAGGACGTCTACATCGGCGGCCACGTCGAGAGCTTGCTCGGGTTCGCGCGCGACCGCCATCCCGAATTTGCCGCCATGCGTCACGAAGCGGCCGCCGCCGCGGAGCGTGTCGCGGCGGCCGACGCCCTGCCCGATCCGATGTTCCGCACGGAGCTGCGCGACATCACCAACGAGGGCAATCCGGCGGCGAGCCCCAATGTGCTGCCGACGCGCGTCGGCAGCACCAAATACACCATCTCCCAGACCCTGCCCTGGTTCGGCAAGCGCGAGCTGCGGCGCGACGTTGCCGTCGCCGGCGCCAGCGAGGCCGAGACGCGAACGCGCGCGACCTGGATGGAACTGGCGACGCGGATCAAGCAGACCTACGCCGAGCACCATGTCCATCTCGCCATCCTGCGGCTGCTGCGCGAGAACATCGACCTGCTGTCGCGCATCGGCGAGATCGCGCAGGTGCGCTACGCCGGGGGCATCGGCACGCAGCAGGAGGCCATCCGCGCCCAGACCGAGCGCGCCATGCTGCAGGGCGACCTCGCGATGTTCGAAGGCGAAAGCGCCCAGGCCAGCGCGCGCATGCGCAGCCTGCTCGGGCGCCCGCCGGCCAACGTCAAGCTGCACCCGCCGGAGAAGCTGCGTCCGCTGCCGCCGCCGGCGAAACTGGAATTCGCCGCGCTCGAAGCGCGGCTCGTCGCCAACAACCCGCAGCTGGGCGCGGAGACGGCGCGCATCGCCGCGGCCGACAAGGGTCGCGAACTCGCCTACCGCAACCGCTATCCGGATGTCAGCGTCGGCATATCTCCGATCCAGACCGGCTCGCGCGTCTCCGAGTGGGAACTAATGTTCGAGTTGAACATTCCGCTGCAGCAGGACAGCCGCCGTGCGCAGGAGCGCGAGGCGGAGCGCATGGCCGAGGCGGCGCGGGCGCGGCGCGAGGCCACGTTGAATCAGGGGCTGGCCGAACTGAGCGAACGCCTCGCCGGCCTCGAGTCGGCACGACGCATCGAAGCGCTGATCGCCGGCAGCCTGCTGCCGCAGGCCGAGCTTTCCCTGCAGTCGGCCCTGGCCGGCTACGAGACCGGCCGCGTCGACTTCGCCATGGTGCTCGACGCGCAGCGCCAGGTGCGCAAGGTGCAGCAGGATCTCGTCAAGGCGCGCGGCGACCAGCAGGTCCGGCTGGCCGAGATCGAACGACTGATCGGAGAAGAACTATGAAGACAAGCGCAGTCGCCGCATTCGCGCTGGCCGTCGGCATCGCCGCCGGCGTCGGCTACTGGGCCGGCGGCCAGAAAAAAGTCGGCGCTGGCGACACGGCGGCGAGCCCAACCGCTGCCGCACCGGCCGGCAAGAAGCTGCTCTACTACCGCAACCCCATGGGCCTGCCCGACACCTCGCCGACGCCGAAGAAGGACTCGATGGGCATGGACTACATCCCGGTCTATGAGGGCGAGGACGAAGGCGGCGGCAACGAAGTCAAGGTCAGCACGGCCAAGGTGCAGAAGCTCGGCGTCAAAGTCGAGGCGGCGGGCCTGCGCGAACTGACCCGGCCGATCCGCGCGGCCGGCCGCATCGAGATCGACGAACGGCGGCTGCACAACGTCGCGCCGAAGTTCGAGGGCTGGGTCGAGAAGCTGCACGTCAATGCCACGGGCCAGCCGGTGGCGAAGGGTCAGCCGCTGTTCGAGGCCTACAGCCCCGAGCTGGTCTCGGCACAGCGCGAATACCAGCTCGCCGCGCAGGGGCTGGCGGCACTGAAGGACGCGCCGCCCGATGCCCAGGCTTCGATGCGCCGGCTCGCCGACGCGGCGCTGGCGCGCCTCACCAATTGGGACATTTCCGCCGAGCAGATCGAGCGGCTCAAGTCCGGCGGCGACGCGACGCGTACGCTCACCTACCGCGCGCCGGCCGGCGGCGTGGTGCTGGAGAAGAAGGCCGTGGCCGGCATGCGCTTCATGCCGGGCGAAATGCTGTTCCAGATCGCCGACACCGGCGGCGTCTGGGTGATCGCCGACGTGTTCGAGCGCGACATCGGCTCGATCAGGGTCGGGCAGAAGGCGAGCGTGAGCATCAACGCCTATCCCGACAAGACCTTCGAGGGGCGCATCGCCTACATCTACCCGACGCTCAACGCGCAGACGCGCACGGTGCCGATCCGCGTCGAGCTGGCCAACCCCGGCGGGCTGCTCAAGCCGGCGATGTACGCATCGGTGGAAGTCGGCTCCGGCAGCACGGCGAAAGTGGTGACGGTGCCGACCTCGGCGGTGATCGACAGCGGCACGCGGCAGACGGTTCTGGTGCAGAAGGCCGAAGGCCGCTTCGAGCCGCGCGAGGTGAAACTCGGTGCGCGCGGCGACGACTACGTCGAGGTGAGGGAGGGCGTGAAAGAGGGCGAGCAGGTGGTGGTCGCCGCCAATTTCCTCATCGATTCGGAGAGCAATCTCAAGGCGGCGTTGGGCGGCATGCAGGATGCGCCGAAGCCCTCAGTTGCCAACTCGGTCAGCCACCAGGCCGTCGGCACGCTCGACGCCATCGACGCCAAGGCCGGCACGGTGACCGTCACGCACGAGCCGGTGGCCAGCCTCAAGTGGCCGGCGATGACCATGGAGTTCGTGCCGGCGAATCCGTCGCTGGTCACCAACGTCAAGCCGGGCACGGCGATCGGTTTCGAGTTCGTCGAACGCAAGCCCGGCGAGTGGGTGATCACCAGGCTGGAAGCGAGGAAGCGGTAGTGATGAAACCAACCCCTGTATTGAGGCTGGTGCGTGATCGGGCCGGCGGGGCATTCTGCTCTGCTCATGTCACCCGGCGCCGGCCTTCGGCCGGCGCCTCCTTCTTTACTTCGCTGAGCAGAACGCCCCACCGTCCCGATCCGGTCGTGCCGTGGGTGTTTGGCGGTCCAGCAGCCAAGGCTTATTCCGCCAAGGGTGGTGGGTGGCTGACGCAGCGAAGTAAGAGGCAGGAGGGACCGGGCCCAGCCCGGTCCGGGGGACATGAGCGGAGTCAGCCACCCGCCGCCCTTGGCGCGCACCGACCCCGAGCGAACAAGGCGTTCCATGCGCCGAGCGCAACACAATCCGCAATGGGAAACTGACATGCTTTCCAACATCATCGACTGGTCGGCGCGCAACAAGTTTCTCGTCCTGCTCGCCACGCTGTTCGTCGTGCTCGCCGGCGTCTATGCGGTGGTGAAGACGCCGCTCGACGCGCTGCCCGATCTCTCCGACGTGCAGGTCATCGTCTATACGGAATACCCGGGGCAGGCGCCGCAGGTGGTCGAGGACCAGGTCAGCTATCCGCTGACGACGGCGCTGCTGTCGGTGCCGAAGTCCAAGGTGGTGCGCGGCTTCTCCTTCTTCGGCGCGTCCTTCGTCTATGTGATTTTCGAGGACGGCACCGACATCTACTGGGCGCGCTCGCGGGTGCTGGAATATCTCTCCACCGTCGCCGGCCGCCTGCCGCAGGGCGTGGCGCCGAGCCTGGGGCCGGACGCCTCGGGCGTGGGCTGGGTGTATCAGTACGCGGTGCTCGGCAAGAACCGCACGCTGGCCGAACTGCGCACGCTGCAGGACTGGTACCTGCGCTACCAGCTGACCAAGGCGCAGGGCGTGGCCGAGGTGGCGAGCATCGGCGGCTTCGTCCAGCAGTACCAGGTGACGGTCGATCCGGTGAAACTGCGCGCCTACGGCGTGTCGCTGATGACCGTGGCCAACGCCATCCGCAACTCCAACCGCGACGTCGGCGGCCGCGCCATCGAGATGGCCGAGGCCGAGTACATGGTGCGCGGCCGCGGCTACCTGCGCGGCATCGGCGATCTCGAACAGCTGGTGGTGAAGGCCGACAAGGGCACGCCGGTGCTGCTGCGCGACATCGCGCGCATCGAGCTCGGCCCCGACGAACGGCGCGGTGTCGCCGAGCTCAACGGCGACGGCGAGGTGGTGTCGGGCATCGTGGTGGCCCGCTACGGCCAGAACGCGCTCGACGTGATCGGCAGCGTCAAGGAGAAGATCCGCGAGGTGGCGGCCGGCCTGCCGGCGGGGGTGACCATCGAAACCGTCTACGACCGCTCGGAGCTGATCGAGCGGGCGATCGCCACCCTCAAGACAACGCTGGCCGAGGAATCGCTGATCGTGGCGCTGGTCTGCATCGTCTTCCTGCTGCACGTGCGCTCGGCCCTGGTGGCGATCCTGATGCTGCCGGTGGGCGTGCTGATCGCCTTCATCGCCATGCGCGCGCTGGGCATGAACTCCAACATCATGAGTCTGGGCGGCATCGCGATCGCCATCGGCGCGATGGTGGACGCGGCGATCGTGATGATCGAGAACGCCCACAAGCACCTCGAACGGCTGAAGGAGGGAGAGTCGCGCCTGGAGGCGATGATTGCCGCGTGCAAGGAAGTCGGGCCGGCGCTTTTCTTCAGCCTGCTGATCATCACCGTCTCCTTCCTGCCGGTATTCACGCTCGAGGCGCAGGAGGGCCGGCTGTTCGCGCCGCTGGCCTTCACCAAGACCTTCGCCATGGCCGGCGCCGCGCTGCTGTCGGTGACGCTGGTGCCGGTGCTGATGCTGCTGTTCATTCGCGGCCGCATCCTGCCCGAAGCGAAGAATCCGGTGAATCGCATGCTCATCGCGCTTTACCGCCCGATCATCGCGCTGGTGATGCGCGGCAAGATCGCGACCATCGCTGTCGCGGTAGCCGTCCTGGCCGTCTCCATCTGGCCGGCTACGAGGCTCGGCAGCGAGTTCATGCCCACGCTCAACGAGGGCACGCTGTTCTACATGCCGACCGGGCTGCCCTCGATGTCGGTGACCAAGGCGGCGGAACTGCTGCAGACGCAGAACAAGATCATCAAGAGCTTCCCCGAGGTGGCCTCGGTGATCGGCAAGGCAGGCAGAGCGCAGACGGCGACCGATCCGGCACCGGTGGAGATGTTCGAGACGGTCATCAACCTCAAGCCGGAAAAGGAATGGCGGCCCGGCCTGACCATCGACGGCCTCATCGCTGAACTGGACAAGGCCCTGCAGTTCCCCGGCATCGCCAACTCCTGGACCATGCCGATCAAGGCGCGCATCGACATGCTGTCCACCGGCATCCGCACGCCCGTCGGCATCAAGGTCTTCGGCAAGAACCTCGACGAGATGGAAAAGCTCGCGCGCGAGATCGAGACCGTGGTCAAGGCCGTGCCCGGCACCAGTTCCGCCTACGCCGAACGCATCACCGGCGGCTACTACCTCGACATCGAGCCCGACCGCGAGGCGCTGGCGCGCTACGGCATCCTCGTCGGCGACCTGCAGGAAGTCGTCGCCACGGCGCTCGGCGGCGAGATGGTGACCACCGCCGTCGAGGGCCGCGAACGCTTCGGCGTGTCGCTGCGCTACCCGCGCGAACTGCGCGACGACCCGCAGAAGATCGCCGCCAACGTGCTGGTGCCGATCATGGCGGAGATGGGAGCGCAGACCGCCATGGTGCCGCTGGGCCAGGTGGCGAAGGTGAGCATCGTCAAGGGCGCGCCGAGCATCCGCACCGAGAACGCGCTGCTCTCGGCCTACATCTACGTTGACATCCGCGAGCGCGACATCGGCTCGTATGTCGCCGAAGCCAAGCGCGCGGTGGCCGACAAGGTGAAGTTTCCGCAGGGCAGCTACGTCACCTGGAGCGGCCAGTTCGAGTACATGGAGCGCGCGCTGGAGCGGCTCAAGGTCGTCGTGCCCTTCACCCTGCTGATCATCTTCCTGCTGCTCTACCTCAACTTCCGCCGCCTCGCGCCGACGCTGATCGTGATGCTCTCGGTGCCCTTCGCCCTGGTCGGCGGCGTCTGGCTGATGTTCCTGCTCGGCTACAACCTCAGCGTCGCCGTCGCCGTGGGCTTCATCGCGCTGGCCGGCGTGGCGGCCGAGACCGGTGTGGTGATGCTGATCTACCTCGATCATGCCTGGGCAGCGGCGAAAGAAAAGTCGGCGCTGGCGGGACGGCGGCCCGATGCGGCCGACCTCTACGCGGCGGTGATGGAAGGCGCCGTCGAGCGCGTGCGGCCGAAGATGATGACCGTGGTGGCGATCATGGCCGGCCTGCTGCCGATCATGTGGAGCACGGGGGCGGGTTCGGAAGTGATGCGCCGCATCGCCGCGCCCATGGTCGGCGGCATGATCTCCTCGACGGTACTGACGCTGATCGTGATTCCGGCGATCTACGCGCTGGTGGAGGAGTGGCGGCTGCGCAGGGGCAGGGAGGGCTGAAGCGGCGCAGCGGGGCCGGCACCGGGGTTGCCCCGGGGTCGGCGGAAAATGCCAGGCTGCTGGCGCGCCAGGGTTGTCGTCCTGCCCGGTTGGCAGGTGCGTGGCGTATGCTCCTGCCGGCCAGTTGGCGATCGTTGCAATCGCAGCGGTAATGCATGTACGAAAGGATAGACCCGTGAGTCCCTCGAAAATCAATGAACTCTTCGACACCCTCCGCGCGGCGTGTGCCCGCCAGTTCGGTTTCAATCCCCGGCGAGTCATGGCGGAAATGCGCTATGTCGGCAAGGAGGGCCATGGCAACGACCTCGTGCACATCTTCCGGGATGCGGTCACCCATTCACAGGTGGCATTGAAGAACAACTTCGTGACCCTGCGCGAAGTGCATGGCGACAAGCCGCATTGGAGCGAAGCCGAGAAGGCGCGCTACAAGAATTCCGACGCCGAGATCGACGCGGAGATCGCGGCGAAGCAGGTCGAACTCGATTTCACCCGCAATTGCCCGCTCTACACGGACCACCGCGAGCAGCTGTTGTCGCATTACAAGGATTGGCCAGGCTATCAGGCTGGAGGACAAAGCCCGCGAGAAGCGGCAAGAACGCTGGTCGATGCCCTGGCCAACGCGAACGATTCGCGGCTGGCCGATTTTGCGCAGCAGATGCGTTCAAATGATCCGGAACACCTGGCGCACCTGCTGTTGGCGCCTTGCCATCTTGAACTCGAAGCCGTCAAGGCTGCGGCAGGCGGGGATGGCCGCTAGCAGCTTGTCGGACTCTGCCGCGGCTCGGTGCGTGTCACGCTTGCCGTGACCACGAACGCATCCGTGCGCTAAGATGCCCGCGGAACAAAAACTTTGGAGAAGACCTTGAGGAAACTCTTATTTGCTACCGCCGTGGCATGCGTCACGGCGCTGCCCGGAATGACCCTGGCCGCCAAGAAGGCGGCGGGTGAGAAGGCGCCGGAGCAGGCTGCGGCGGCGGAGCAGCAGCGCGCGTTCGTTACCGTCAATGGCGTTGCGGTTCCGGAAATCGATGCCCGCATCGCCATCGCTGACCGGCGTGCTGCCGGTGTCGCCGATTCGCCGGCGCTGCAGAATGCCGTGCGCAACCAGCTGGTGGCACGCGAGCTGTTCGCCCAGCAGGCACGCAAGCAGGGACTCGACAAGAACGCGGTGTTGCTGGCCCGGGCGCGCATCGCGAAAGAGGAGCTGCTGGCGCGGGCCTACGAAGAAGACTATCTGGCCAAGCGCCCGCCGACCGAAGATCAGCTGCGCAAGGAGTACGACAACGTCAAGGCCGCCTCGGGCGACAAGGAATTCCACGTCCGCCACATCATGCTGGCGACCGAGGACGAGGCCAAGAGCGTGATCGCGCGGCTGCGCGGCGGCGAGAGTTTCCAGAGCCTGGCTTCCCTGTCCCGCGACGAGGGCAGCCGCTCGCGCGGCGGCGACCTGGGCTGGCGCAACCAGGCCGGCCTGCAGCCGCAGTTCGCCGAAGCGGTGGTGAAGCTGGGCAAGGGCCAATATACGCAGCAGCCGGTGAAGAGCCCCTCGGGTTGGCATGTGCTGCTCATGGAGGAAGCGCGTCCCTTCACCATGCCGCCGTTTGACGAAAAGGTTCAGGGCCAGTTGCGACAGGCCATGGCCCGCCAGGCGCTGACGGCGCATCTGACAGAAATGCTGAAGAGCGCGAAAGTCGAGTAAGCGGCTTGGATTCAACCGGTCGATGCAACACACTAGAAACTGCGTGAGCAGAAGGAGTGTTGCAGATGAAGCAAAGGCCACGGATCTATTACACGGAAAGCCAGAAGGCACTAATGTGGGAGCGCTGGCGGAAAGGCGAGTCCCTCCAGCAGATTGCCCAGCTGTTTGATCGAAACCACTCGTCAATACAGCGCATCCTGGCGGAGACCGGTGGGATACAGCCGGTACAACGCCACCGCTCGAGCTTAGCGCTGACCTTGGCTGAACGCGAAGAGATATCGCGTTCTGTCGCCGTGGGTCAGTCGATCCGTTCCATAGCGACGCTACTTGGGCGGGCACCATCCACCATCAGCCGAGAGATCAAGCGCAACGGTGGCCAGGAATGCTATCGGGCGAGTCAGGCCGACCAAGCGGCGTGGGATCGAGCGAGCCGCCCCAAGACCTGTAAACTCGTTGGGAACCGAGCGTTGGCATACATCGTGGCAGGCAAGCTCCAATTGCAGTGGTCACCGGAGCAGATCGCTGGATGGCTGAAGCACACGTACCCAGGCGACGAGAACGACCAAGTGTCACACGAAACCATTTATCGCAGCCTCTTCATTCAAGCCCGTGGCGCACTGAAGAAAGAGCTGCTGCAGCATTTGAGGCGCACGCGCGCAATGCGTCGTTCGCGTCATCACACGCAGAAGACTGACAATCACGGGCAAATCACTGACGCAGTGTCGATCAGCGAGCGCCCAGCCACAGTTGAAGATCGGGCGGTGCCAGGTCACTGGGAAGGTGACCTGCTGTGCGGAACCAACAACAGCCAGATTGCGACCCTCGTCGAACGTCATACACGCTATGTGATGCTGGTGAAGGTCGTCAGGAAAGATACCGAGACGGTCGTCAACGCATTAATCAAAAATGCCCGCAAGTTGCCGCAGGAACTTTATAAGACGCTGACGTGGGATCGAGGGAAAGAGCTGGCCGACCACAAGCGCTTCACGGTGGCAACCGATATAAAGGTCTACTTCTGTGATCCTCGGAGCCCTTGGCAGCGTGGGTCAAATGAAAACACGAACGGGCTATTGAGGCAGTATTTCCCGAAGGGAGTCAACATCTCGACCCACTCGCAAGCGAAGCTGAATGCCGTAGCGAGGCAATTAAATGGGCGCCCAAGAAAAACACTAAACTACGAAACGCCCGCTGAACGATTTCGACAAACCGTTGCATCGACCGGTTGAATCCAAGGCCATGAACAGCCATTCAGGCCAAGGCATTCGTTGCAATTGGAGCGACGGCCATGAACTCCACAGCAGACATTCCTCGTGGCTTGCCGGTTTCGGCAACACGAGTCCCTATTTGGAACGAATTGCGCTTTTACAGTCGCCTTACTATAATCACTCAAGTAAGGATAAGGAGATTTAGATGCCAACTGATGCCACGCTCACTAGCAAGGGCCAAACGACCATCCCCAAGGAGATCCGGGATGGCCTCGGCATGAAGCCCGGAGATCGCATGACCTTCACGTTAATGCCCGATGCTACCGTGGTCATGCGAGTGAAAAGTAAAAGCGTCACCGAGCTTGCCGGCATGCTGCACAAGAAGGGCCGCAAGCCCGTTCCTGTAGAGCAGTTATCCGTCTGATGCTCGGAATCGATACCAACGTTCTCGTGCGTTTCCTGGTGCGGGATGATGAGCCGCAATTCGAGAAGGCGCGCAAGTTGATCCGGCGTGAAGTCGCGGCAGGACGTCGTGTGTTCGTGAGCCAGTTGGTTCTTCTGGAAACCGAATGGGTGCTCCGGAGCCGGTACGGTTTGCAGAAGACTGAGATTGTCGAGGCCGTCTCGGGATTGTTGGATGCAGCCGATGTCCAATTTGAAGATGAGCCGTCGGTAGAGGAAGCGCTTTTCGTTTGGAAGGACGCGGCTGCCGGTTTTGCTGATTGCCTTATTGGGGCTCAGAATAAAAAATTGGGGTGTTCGGCTACAGCAACCTTCGATGTGAAGGCTTCCAAACTACCGGGTTTTATTGCTGCCTGACAGTCAAGGCGCAGTCAAAATACCGATCTTCAATTCTTTATCGTTCCATCTTGCATGGCAGCTTTGCATCCGGAACCCGGAGCGACGTCTTAACCCTGCTTAGCGGACCAACATTCGGTCGATCGGTTGAAACCAAGGGCGGTAGCGCCCATTGAGCCGTTCGAGTTCGCTGCCGAAAAGCGTCCTTGAAATACCGTCCCACCGCTTCGCCCCCCTCAACTGCGATACCCTATTGACCGACCAAGACTCTGTGAGCCACAGGTCAGGTTGCTGGATTCCGACATGGCTGCCGCATGTGGCAGATCGCAGCTCCTGACCTGGGCGACCGCCACCGCACTGATGGAACTTATCAATCCCCGTACCTTTCTCGTCGTCGCCAACCTGCTCGGCATGCTCTGCGCGCTGGTGCTTTGGGTCCAGGCCAGAAGCTTTCCCGACGACATCGAAGGCTTGCACGATTGGGCCCGGGCCGTCTTCCTGATCGGTTGCGCATCCGGCCTGGCCTCGATGCGCCACCTGGTGCCCGATGCCGTGTCCATCATCGCCGCCAGCGGCATGCTGTTGCTCGGCCAGTTCCTGCTGGTCATCGGCCTGCAGCGCTATTCCGGCAGGAAGCCGTTCTGGCGGCCGACGCTCGACGTGATCGCGGCGGTGCTCATCGTCCTCACCTGGCTGACTTATGGGGCCCACAACTACCAGGGCCGCATTTTCATCATGGCGCTGGCGCATATCGGGTTCTTTTCTTTTGGCGCGCTGCTGGCATGGCAAGCCGAGCCAAAAGGATTCGGCAGCCGCTTCCTCACCGTGGTTTTCCTGCTGGGCGTTGCCGTCGCCGTCTGGCGTGTGGCCACGCTGTCGGTGACCGTCGACGAGGCCGACGAGATTTTTGACTACAACCTGATCCAGCAGGTGTATCTCGGCATGTTCTCGCTCGGCGTGCTCGGCCTGTCGATAGGCTTCATCCTGCTGGCCAATGAGCGGTTGCGCGTCGAACTCGAGTTCATGGCGACGCGCGATCCCATGACCGGGGCCTTCAACCGCCGCGCATTTTTCAACCGCGCTGCCGTCGAATGGGCGCGCAGCATGCGTTCGCGCCGGCCGCTGGCGGTGATTGCGTCGGACATCGATTTCTTCAAGAAGGTGAACGACACGCACGGCCACCACATCGGCGACCTCGTCATCAAGGATTACGCCCATCGCTCGGCTCAAATGCTGCGTCTTCCGGATATCCTGGCGCGTTTCGGGGGCGAGGAATTCGTGGTCCTGCTGCCCGATACCTCGCTGGCCGAAGCGCAACACGTCGCAGAACGCATCCGTCATGAAATCGGAACGCGCCGCGACAAGGCGCTGCCGCCCTACACGGTCAGTCTCGGGGTGGCGGTGGCGCAGGGCAATGCCGGGCAGGCGGCTGACATCGAGGCATTGGTCGCAGAGGCGGACGCGGCGCTCTACCGCGCCAAGCAGGGCGGCCGCAACCGCGTCGAGGTGTAGCAAGGCGCAGCGGCTTGCTTCCTCTACACTATCAGCCTGCTGCGCATTCGCCCGAACCCCCGCATGAGCATCCCTCCTGACTCGCCCGGCCCGCTGGCGCCGACAGCTCGGCGATCCTGCGCGAGGCCGGCTACGTGGAAGCCGAGATTGCGGCGTTCCGCCGGCATGGCTGAACAGGACCTAGCCGTGACCATAGCCCTCGCTCTGCTGCCCGATTTCCTGCTGATCCTGCTTGGCCAGGCGCTGCGACGCTGGCTGCAACTGGGTGACCATTTCTGGACGGGGCTGGAGAAGCTGGTGTACTTCGTGCTGTTCCCGGCGCTGCTGTTCAATGCGCTGGCCCGTGCCGACCTGGCGTGGAGCAGCGCCGCGCCGCTGGTGGCGACGGCCGCGCTGGCCATGATCGCCGGCATGCTGCTCGGCGGCGCTGCGCGCTGGCTGTTCGCCATGCCGCCGATCTCCTTCGCTTCACAGTTCCAGTGCGCCTTCCGCTTCAACAGCTACATCGGCTTCGCCGTGGCCGCCAAGCTGCACGGCACGGCGGGCATCGCGGCGATGGGCCTGGTCACGGGAGCCATGGTGCCGCTGGTGAATTTCGCGGCGGTCGGCATGCTGGCGCGCCACGGCGGGAGCAGCCTCTGGCGCGAACTGGCGAGGAACCCGCTGGTGCTGGCGACGCTGGCCGGGCTGTTGTGGAACCTGCTGGGCTTGAGCCTGCCGGCGCCGGCGGCGCAGTTCCTCGGTCGCCTGGCCGAGGCGGCGATCGCGCTCGGTCTGCTGGCGGTGGGCTCGGCGCTGCGCCTGCGTGGCCGCCCGGGCGGAGGTTACGCCGCGGCCGGCTGGTTCCTCGGCGTCAAGCTCGCGGCCGTGCCCCTGGCGGCGCTCGGCATCGCGCGGCTGTTCGGCCTGTCCGGACTCTATTTCGATATCGCGCTGGCCTTCGCCGCGCTGCCGACGGCGAGCTCGGCCTACATCCTGGCCCAGCGCATGGGCGGCGACGGCGCCAGCGTCGCCTGGCTGATTTCGGCGAGCACGCTGGCGGCGATGTTGACCCTACCCCTTTGGCTTGCCTTTGCCCGTTGAGGCAGGCTCGTCCTTGGCGGCAGGCTCGGCGGGCGGCGCTGCGGCGGCCGGCGGGGTGGTCGCGGTCGCGGCCTGCTGCATGAAATTCCACGGCCACAACGCCGGATTGGCGAAGGGGTTGGCATCGGCGCCGCCGGTCGACTGGCTGATCGCCTGCATCGTCGCCAGGGTGTTCTTCTGCATCTCCAGCCCCTGGATGGTCATCTGCAGCATCGACAGGTTCGAGCGCAGCCAGCCCTCGACGGCCTTGAGGTCGGCGATGCGGCGCTCGAGTTCATTGGTGTCTACCGTGGGTGTGACCATGCCCGGCAGCTGAAAACCCATGTTGCCCCACATGGACTTGAGGAAGTCGAGCGGTTCCTGCGTGTTGTCGGCCATGGCGGCTCTCCAGTGATTGATTATGTCAATTCTACGCCGGCCGGCCTTTCCGGCCGCTGACGGCTGCCCATGGCATCGTGCTAGACTCGAACGCAAAAAACCGGCCCCCGCAAGGCCGGAGCCATCCGGAGATTGCACATGCTGAAACTGTTCGTCGTGGAAGACCACGCGCTGGTGCGCGAGGGTCTGATCCAGGCGTTGCAGACACTGGCCGGCGACGGCGAGCCGGTCGAGGTCGGAGGAGCCGCCTCGGCTGACGAAGCGCTGGCTGCGCTGGGCGACGCCGCCGACCTCGACCTGATCCTGCTTGACGTGATGCTGCCGGGCACCGGCGGGCTGGCCCTGCTGGGCGGACTGCGCAAGCGCTATCCGGCGGTGCCGGTATTGATGCTGTCGGCGCTCGACGATGCCGAAACCGTGCGCCGCGCCATGCGCCAGGGCGCGGCCGGCTTCGTGCCCAAGTCCAGTTCGACCGATACCCTGCTCGGCGCCGTGCGCGAGGTGCTTGCCGGCGGCCAGTACCTGCCGCCGCAGTTCGCCGAGGCTCTGCCCCGGCCCGTGCGCGGCAACATACAGACCCGTTTCCGCCTCAGCCCCGCGAAAATGCGCGTGCTCGAACTGCTGGTCGAGGGCAAGACCAATCGCGAGATCGGCGAGGTGATCGGAGTGACCGAGGGCACGGTGAAGATCCACGTTTCCGCGATCTTCAAGGCGCTGGGCGTGTCGAATCGTTCCCAGGCCCTGCTGGTGGCGGGGCGCCACGGGCTGAAAGCCAGGTAGGACGCCCACCCAGCCCGTCCGGCCCGGGGCTGGGTGGGCGTCTAAACCGCCAGCGCCGGTCCGGCGTGGACTGCCGAGGTCATGGCCGCGGCCGGCATCGCGGCGCGCGGCGTGTCGCTTGCGTTGATCGCATGGTCGATCGATATCTGCAACAGATCCAGCACCTGGTTGGCCACGGCGCGCGCGGCATTGGCCAGCGGCGTCGGCAGGGTGGCGGGGATTTCCTTCTGCAGCATGAGCTTGGAGGCGGAGAGCGAGAACACCGGCTCGAGCAGGCGGTCGCGGAAGGGGGCGAGCATGTCCTGCACGGTCTTTTCGGCGGCTTCGCGCTGCCAGGCGTTGGTCGGCCACTGCGTCGGGATGGCATAGGCGCGCGGGAACATCTCGAGGTCGCGCACGACGGTACGAATGTCCTCGTGCGAGTCGCGGAAGGGCAGCAGCACCAGGTCGGCCACGCCGTAGAGCTTGCGGTCCATCTCGGTGCGGTTGCCGCCGCCGTCGATCACGCCCATCCAGGCCTGGAGGGAGCGGATCTTGTCGGTGACCTTGGTCAGTGCCTCGCGGCTGCGGGCATCGGCCACCAGGTAGCGACGGCCGGCCGGATCGAGCGGTTCGCGCCAGGTGTCGGTGAGCACGCAGACCGAGCGCTGGCCGAGCAGTCCGAGGCCCTGGCACAGCATGTGCGAAAGCGTGGTCTTGCCGGTGCCGCCCTTGTTGCCGATAACGCAGATGATGTCCGCCATGTCTATCCTCCACACGCCCGAAGCCCCGATTCACTACGGGGGGCGTGTCAGGCAGGGATTATTGGGGAAGGCGGGGCGGGGTGATGGGGCGAAATGCGGCGGAATCGCGGGTTTTATCGGCCGGCGGGCCGGTAGCAGAGGAGCCGGGTGGCACGGCTATCCGCGACTTCGACGGTATTTTCTGCCGCAATCCCGGGGATTTCGAAGCTGTTGCTGACCAGCAGGCTGCCCGGCTGCATCTCGGCGCCGGCCTTGGTCCACAGTCGCATCATCGGCGCCGGCGAGAGAAAGGCATAGGCGACCGCGTAAAGGCCGAGGTGCTGTCGCCAGAAGTCGCCGTAGCGGACGTGGCAGTTGGGCTGGGCGGCGGTATTGAGCCGCGCCCAGGCCCAGGTCAGCGGCGCATGCTCGAAGCCGACGAACTCGCAGTCCGGCCGCGCCCGCGCCAGGGCCTTGAGCAGCCTGCCATCGCCGCAGCCGAGGTCGATGACATGGCAGGGCGTGGCGGGCAGCAATGCGGCGACGGCCTGCGCCGTGGCGGCGTTGCTGAGGTAGAGTGGCACGCGGCTCTTGTCGGTGCGCCAGAAAATGAGCAGCAGCAGGACGAAGCCGGCGAGATACCAGGCCGGCGCGATGGCCAGCCGGCTCGCCAGTACCACCAGTGGCATGAAGCCGAGATGGATCGCCAGCCACCAGCGCGGTGCCTCGAGCTTGTGGCTGACGAAGGCGGCACAGAAGCCCTGGAACACAGCGAAGCCGAGCAGGTAGGCGGCGGGTATGTCGCCGCTTTTCAGCAGGCGCTGAAACACCAGCGCGATCAGGCCGATGGCGATCAGTCCGCCAAGGAACTGGGCGATCAGCGCCGCGCGCAGCGGCGGTATCGGTTCAGGCTCCCAGCGCGACACGCCGAAGTTCCGCCAGCAAATGTTCCCGCTTTTGCCGTGCCGCCAGCGCCGACTTTTGGTAGTCCTGCACCCCGGACGGCGCCAGCATCGGCAGCAGCGTCAGCGCCTGCACGCCGGTGAGAAAGACGCGGCCGGATTCGGTCGTGTATTTGTCGTCCAGCGTGACGGCGCGCATATCGAAACTCCTGGTGCCAGCCTCCGGGTTCATGGTGCTAGTCGGGGAGAATCTTGCCTGGATTCAGGATGTCGTCGGGATCGAGCGCGCGCTTGATGGCGCGCATGACGTCGAGCGCGGCTGCGCCGTGCTCCAGTGCCAGGTATTTGCGCTTGCCGCGGCCGACGCCGTGCTCGCCGGTGCAGGTACCTTCGAGGCGGATGGCGCGTTCGACCAGCCGTTGCGAGAAGGCCTCGGCGCGTTCCATTTCTTCCTTGCGATCAGGATCGGCGAGCAGCAGCAGGTGGAAGTTGCCGTCGCCGACATGGCCGACCAGCGGCGCGACGAGGCCGCTACTGTCGAGATCGGCAACGGTCTCGGCGATGCACTCCGCCAGGTGCGAGATCGGCACGCAGACGTCGGTGGTGAGCGAACGGGCGCCCGGCCGCAAGCCGAGGCAGGCGTAGTAGGCGTCGTGCCGTGCCTGCCACAGGCGCGTGCGCTCCTCGGGCTTCACCGCCCATTCGAAATCCATGCCTTCATTACAGGCAGCGATGTCCTGCACGCTCTGTGCCTGCTCGGCGACGCCGGCCGGCGAGCCGTGGAACTCGAAGAACAGCGTCGGCGCCTCGCGCAACGCGGTCTTGCTGTGGCGGTTGATGGCAGTGATGGCCAGTGCGTCGAGCAGTTCCATGCGCGCGACCGGCACGCCGAGTTGTATGGTCTGGATGACGCAGTCGACCGCGGCGGCAATGGACGGGAAAGTGCAGACCGCGGATGAGATCGCCTCGGGGATGGGGTAGAGCCGCACGGTGAGCTCGGTGATGATGCCGAGCGTACCTTCGGAGCCGACCAGCAGCCGCGTCAGGTCGTAGCCGGCCGAGGATTTGCGGGCGCGGCTGCCGGTGCGGATGACGCGGCCGTCGGCGAGCACGACGGTCATGCCGAGCACGTTCTCGCGCATGGTGCCGTATTTCACCGCGTTCGTTCCCGAGGCGCGCGTTGCCGCCATGCCGCCGAGGCTGGCGTCGGCGCCGGGATCGATGGGGAAGAACAGGCCCGTGTCGCGCAGGCTGGCGTTGAGCTGCTTGCGCGTGACGCCAGCCTCGATGGTGGCGTCGAGATCCGCGGCACGCACGGCGCGCACCTGATTCATGCCGGAGAGGTCGATGCAGACGCCGCCGCGTACGGCATGCAGATGGCCTTCGAGGGAGGTGCCGGTGCCGAAGGCGATCACCGGCACGCGATGGGCATGGCAAAGGGCAGTGGTTGCCGCCACCTCGTCGGTGCTCAGCGCGAACACCACCGCGTCCGGCGGCACCGGAGCGAAGGAGGATTCGTCGCGACCATGCTGCAGCCGCACTGCTTCGCCGACCGAACAGCGCTCGCCGAAGCGCGCGCGCAGGGCGTCGAGCAGGGCTGGCGGCAGGTTGGCCATGTCAGGCGAGGCGGTTGCCAGCGGCGGTCCCCTCAGAGGATCTGGCAGGCCTCGGCGAAGTCGAGGCGCGGGCTGCGCGGGAACAGCTTGGATGCATCGCCGTAGCCGAGGTTGCAGAGGAAGTTGGACTTGAAGCGGCCGTCGGGGAAGAATTCGTTGTCGACTGCCGCGTTGTCGAAACCTGACATCGGGCCGCAGTCGAGGCCTACGGCGCGGGCGGCGAGCATGAAGTAGGCGGTCTGCAGCGTGCCGTTGCGGAAGGCGGTGATGCGCGCGACCTCCTCCTTGCCGGGGCCGTCGAACCAGGGGCGGGCGTCGGTGTGGGGGAAAAGCTTGGGCAGCAGTTCGAAGAAGCGGCTGTCCTGGGCGAAGATGGCGACGACCGGCGCCGACAGGGTCTTCTCGACATTGCCCTCCATCAGCATCGGCTTCAGTCGTGCCTTGGCGGCGGCCGACTTGACGAAGACGACGCGCAGCGGCGAGCAGTTGGCCGAGGTCGGTCCCATGCGGGCGATGTTCCAGGCCTGGTGCAGCAGGGCGTCGTCGACCGCTTTGTCGAGCCAGCCGTTGTGAGTGCGTGCTTCCATGAAAAGGGTTGCCAGGGCTTCTTCCGGGATTTTTGTTGGCATGGCGTTGTCTCTGTGGGTGGAGGATGGTGCTCTTGATTCTAAGGCCGGCGGTCCACGATGCGACGGGCAATAAACCACCTGCAAAGGGCATTGACAAGAATCGGCGACATGACGATAATGCGCGGTTTCGCTGGAGGGGTACCCAAGCGGTCAACGGGATCAGACTGTAAATCTGACGGCTCTGCCTTCGAAGGTTCGAATCCTTCCCCCTCCACCAAGGTTATGTCTGTAGCAGGTAAGCAGTTGCTGGTCGCGGTAGCGGCCACAGGCGGGCGGGTGTAGTTCAATGGTAGAACCTCAGCCTTCCAAGCTGATGACGTGGGTTCGATTCCCACTACCCGCTCCAGGCAGTTTGATTGTTTGACAAGTTTCGCCCTTGTAGCTCAGTGGTAGAGCACTCCCTTGGTAAGGGAGAGGTCGCGTGTTCGATCCACGCCAAGGGCACCAGGTTTTAAAGTTCTGTTCATTTGATTGGGGTGATCGATCATGGCAAAAGGCAAGTTTGAGCGTACGAAGCCGCACGTGAACGTGGGGACGATTGGGCACGTGGATCACGGCAAGACGACCCTGACGGCGGCAATCACGATGGTGTTGTCGGCGAAGTTTGGAGGCGAGGCCAAGGCCTACGACCAGATCGATGCGGCGCCGGAAGAGAAGGCACGCGGCATCACCATCAACACCGCCCACGTCGAATACGAGACGGCCTCCCGTCACTATGCCCACGTTGACTGCCCGGGCCATGCCGACTACGTCAAGAACATGATTACCGGTGCCGCCCAGATGGACGGCGCCATCCTGGTCGTGTCTGCCGCCGACGGTCCCATGCCGCAGACGCGCGAGCACATCCTGCTGGCCCGCCAGGTCGGCGTGCCCTACATCATCGTCTTCATGAACAAGTGCGACATGGTTGACGACGCCGAACTGCTCGAGCTCGTCGAAATGGAAGTGCGCGAACTGCTCAGCAAGTACGACTTCCCCGGTGACGACACCCCCATCATCCACGGCAGCGCCAAGCTCGCCGTCGAAGGCGACAAGGGCGAACTGGGCGAAGGCGCCATCCTGAAACTGGCCGATGCCCTCGACAGCTACATCCCCACGCCCGAGCGCGCCATCGACAAGCCCTTCCTGCTGCCCATCGAAGACGTCTTCTCCATCTCCGGCCGCGGCACCGTCGTGACGGGTCGGGTCGAGCGCGGCGTCGTCAAGGTTGGCGAAGAAATCGAAATCATCGGCATCACGCCCACCACCAAGACCACCTGCACCGGCGTCGAGATGTTCCGCAAGCTGCTCGATCAGGGTCAGGCCGGCGACAACGTCGGCGTGCTGCTGCGCGGCACCAAGCGCGAAGACATCCAGCGTGGCCAGGTACTGGCCAAGCCGGGTTCCATCACCCCGCACACCCACTTCACCTCGGAAGTCTATGTTCTGTCGAAGGACGAAGGCGGCCGTCACACCCCGTTCTTCAACGGCTACCGTCCGCAGTTCTACTTCCGGACCACGGACGTCACCGGCAGCATCGAACTGCCGGCGGGCACCGAGATGGTGATGCCGGGCGACAACGTGCAGATGGTGGTCAAGCTGATCTGCCCGATCGCCATGGAAGAGGGCCTGCGCTTCGCCATCCGCGAGGGCGGTCGTACCGTCGGCGCCGGCGTCGTCGCCAAAATCATCGAGTAAGGGGTCTCACGGCTTCAGGAGGGCGGCACCCGCGAGGGTGTCGCCCTTTTGGGTCTCTGCTGCAGGGGCGTAGCTCAATTGGCAGAGCGACGGTCTCCAAAACCGTAGGTTGGGGGTTCGATTCCCTCCGCCCCTGCCACCGAATACATTGATACACGCCGCACGCTCGATCGCTGACGTATTGCCCGAGGATAGCAACGTACCTTAACGATGGCCGACAAAATCAAATTCGCGCTGGCACTGCTGCTGCTGGCGGCCGGTCTTGCCGGCTTTTACCTGCTCGGCGAGCAGGCGATGATCGTGCGCGTGCTGTCGGTGCTCGCCGGCGTCGGCGCCGGCGCGGCCGTTGCGTGGTACACCGAGCCGGGCCAGCGCTTCTTTGCCTTCAGCAAGGAAGCGACGGCCGAAGCCAAGAAGGTTGCTTGGCCGACGCGCAAGGAAACCTTGCAAACGACGGGCATCGTCTTCGGCTTTGTCGTGGTCATGGCCATCTTCCTTTGGCTGACCGACAAGAGTCTCGAGTGGGTGCTCTACGATCTGGTGCTGGGCTGGAAAAAATCATGACAAAACGCTGGTACGTCGTTCACGCCTATTCCGGCTTCGAGAAATCGGTGCAACGCGCGCTGATCGAGCGCATCGCCCGCGCCGGCATGCAGGACAAGTTTGGCCAGATCCTCGTTCCGGTCGAAGAAGTCATCGAGATGAAGGGCGGTCAGAAGAGCATTTCCGAGCGCAAGTTCTTCCCCGGCTATGTCCTCTGCGAAATGGACATGGACGACGAGTCGTGGCACCTCGTCAAGAGCACGCCCAAGGTCACCGGTTTCGTCGGCGGCACCGCCAACAAGCCGACACCGATTTCCGAGAAGGAAGTCGACAAGATCATGCAGCAGATGCAGGAGGGCGTGGAGAAGCCGCGTCCCAAGGTGCTGTTCGAAGCCGGCGAGTTGGTGCGGGTCAAGGATGGCCCCTTTACCGACTTCAACGGCAGCGTCGAGGAAGTCAATTACGAAAAGAGCCGCTTGCGCGTCGCGGTCACGATTTTCGGCCGCTCCACGCCGGTGGAACTGGAGTTCTCCCAGGTCGAGAAGGCCTAAGCGTTTCAGAGTCAGGTTGTTTGCCGTCGCCCCGGCGGTTTTTCCGGGGCAAGAGGAGCGCAAGTAGCAATGTCGAAAGCGCGTTACCACTCACACAGGAGCTAGTAAATGGCGAAGAAAATCGTCGGCTACATCAAGCTGCAAGTGCCGGCCGGCAAGGCGAACCCGTCGCCCCCGATCGGCCCCGCGCTCGGCCAGCGCGGTCTCAACATCATGGAATTCTGCAAGGCGTTCAACGCCAAGACCCAGAGCCTCGAGCCCGGTCTGCCGATTCCCGTGGTGATCACCGCCTTCGCGGACAAGAGCTTCACCTTCATCATGAAGACGCCGCCCGCGACCGTCCTCATCAAGAAGGCCGCCGGCATCCAGAAGGGTTCGCCGAAGCCCCATACCGACAAGGTCGGCAATCTCACCCGCGCCCAGGCCGAGGATATCGCCAAGGCCAAGATGCCGGATCTCACCGCCGCCGACATGGATGCCGCGGTGCGCACCATCGCCGGCAGTGCCCGCAGCATGGGCATCACCGTGGAAGGAGTCTGACATGGCGAAGCTTTCCAAACGCACCCAGGCGCTGCGCGCCACGATCGACCGCAACAAGCTCTACCCCGTCGCCGAGGCCCTCGGCCTGGTGAAGGGCAATGCCACTGCCAAGTTCGATGAGTCCATCGACGTCGCCGTGAACCTCGGCGTCGATGCCAAGAAATCCGACCAGCTGGTGCGCGGTTCCGTCGTGCTGCCGGCCGGCACCGGCAAGAACGTCCGCGTCGCCGTGTTCGCCCAGGGCGCCAAGGCCGACGAAGCGAGGGCGGCCGGTGCCGATGTGGTTGGTTTCGATGATCTGGCTGCCAGCGTCAAGGGCGGCACCATCGATTTCGACGTCTGCATCGCCACGCCCGACGCCATGAAGGTGGTCGGCGCGCTCGGCCAGATCCTCGGCCCGCGCGGTCTGATGCCGAACCCGAAGGTCGGCACCGTGAGCATGGATGTCACCACCGCCGTGAAGAACGCCAAGGCCGGTCAGGTGCAGTACCGCACCGACAAGGGCGGCATCATCCAGTGCACCATCGGCCGCGCCTCCTTCACCGTCGAGGCCCTGCAGCAGAACCTGGGTGCGCTGCTCGATGCGCTGAACAAGGCCAAGCCGGCCGCTTCCAAGGGTGTGTACCTGAAGAAGGTCGCGCTGTCCTCCACCATGGGTGGCGGTGTGCGCGTCGATCAGGCCAGCCTGGCTGCGCCGCAGGCCCAGTAAGAATCTGCAACAGAAACTTTGAGACGTTGCCGGCGCCTTCGGGCGGCGGTGGCGGATCGTCAAAGACCGCAGGCGCCGAACGGACGAAGTCCCGGAGGCTTAATCGCAAGGCAGCATGCTTGCAACCTGCGCAGACGGTGTGCTCAGAACAGGATTTTTGCCCCGGCGCAAACCGGTGCAGTGCTCCTGATCCAGGTCGCCGTGGGTGCGACGGCAGTATTCGTCGCGTGTGGACTTGAAAGGAGATTGGATTCATGGGACTTAATCTGAACGACAAGAAGGCCATCGTGGCCGAGGTGTCGGCGGAAGTTGCCAAGGCTCAGACTCTTGTCGTCGCCGAGTATCGTGGCATCGAGGTGGGAGATCTCACCGCGCTGCGCAAGAAGGCACGCGAGGGCGGCGTTTACCTGCGGGTGTTGAAGAACACCCTGGTGCGTCGGGCTGTGGTCGACACTTCCTTCGCCGGCCTCACGGACCATATGGTCGGGCCGCTGATCTACGCCTTCTCGGCGGATGCGGTCGCGGCCGCCAAGGTGCTGCAGGACTTCGCCAAGGGCAATGACAAGCTGGTGCTCAAGGCGGGCTGCTACAGCGGCAAGGTTCTCGACAAGGCCGGTGTGCAGGCGCTCGCCTCCATCCCCAGCCGCGAAGAACTTCTCGCCAAGCTGCTCGGTGTCATGCAGGCGCCGGTCTCGGGCTTCGTCGGTGCGCTTGCCGCGCTGGCCAAGAAGCGCGAAGCAGAAGGCGCTGCCGCCTGATCGACCGATCGTACGGAACCACATTCACGAAATTCAGACTTAGGAGTAATTGCAATGGCTATCACCAAAGAAGACATCCTCGAAGCCGTCGGCGCCATGACCGTCATGGAACTGAACGACATGGTCAAGGCATTTGAAGAGAAGTTCGGCGTTTCCGCCGCATCCATGGCTGTCGCCGCCCCGGCCGCCGGTGGCGCCGCCGCCGCTGCCGAAGAGCAGACCGAGTTCACCGTTACGCTGTTGTCCGCCGGCGAGAAGAAGGTCGAATGCATCAAGGTCGTTCGCGCCGCCACCGGCCTCGGCCTCAAGGAAGCCAAGGACCTCGTCGATGGCGCCCCCAAGGCTGTCAAGGAAGGCATCCCGAAGGCCGACGCCGAAGCCCTCAAGAAGCAGCTCGAGGATGCTGGCGCCAAGGTCGAAGTCAAGTAATCGTTCTTTTGCAGCGAGGGCTGGCGGCTGTTGCCGCCAGCCCTGTTGTGCATTGTGCAATTTGTTTTTCTGCCATTCGACCTGAACGAAAACCCGAATCGGCGGTCAGCAGAGCGGCTTGGGCAGCCAGGCATTTCTCCTGACCATCGACTCTGAAAAGAGAACGGAGCCACCATGAAGTACTCGTATACCGAGAAGCAGCGCATCCGCAAGAGCTTCGCCAAGCGCGCCAACGTGCTCAACGTGCCCTTCCTGCTGGCGACGCAGCTGGAGTCCTACACCCAGTTCCTGCAGGTGGACGTGCCGCCGGCGAATCGCCGTACCCAAGGCCTGCAGGCGGCCTTTGGCTCGATCTTTCCGATCGTCGCGCATTCGGGCAATGCCCGTCTCGAGTTCGTTGCGTACAAGCTGGGCGAGCCCGCCTTCGACGTCAAGGAATGCCAGCAGCGAGGACTGACTTTCGCCTCGCCGCTGCGCGCCAAGGTGCGTCTGGTCATCCTCGACCGCGAGTCGAGCACCGAGAAGATCAAGGAAGTGAAGGAGCAGGAGGTTTACATGGGCGAGATTCCGCTCATGACCACCACCGGCTCCTTCGTCATCAACGGCACCGAGCGGGTCATCGTCTCCCAGCTGCACCGTTCGCCCGGCGTGTTCTTCGAGCATGATCGCGGCAAGACCCACAGCTCGGGCAAGCTGCTGTTCTCGGCCCGCATCATTCCCTACCGCGGTTCCTGGCTCGACTACGAATTCGATCCGAAGGATCTGCTCTACTTCCGCGTGGACCGCCGGCGCAAGATGCCGGTGACCATCCTGCTCAAGGCGATCGGCATGACGCCCGAGCAGATCCTCGCCGCCTTCTTCCAGTTCGACACCTTCCACCTGACCAAGAAGGGCGTGCAACTCGAACTCGTGCCGGAGCGCTTGCGCGGCGAGGTCGCCAAGTTCGACCTGGTCGACAAGCACGCCAAGGTCATCGTGCCGAAGGACAAGCGCATCACCGCCAAGCACATCCGCGAGATGGACGAGGCTGGCATGAAGAAGCTCAATGTTCCGGAGGACTACGTCGTCGGCCGCATCATCGCCCATAGCGTCGTTGATCCGACGACTGGCGAAATCCTTGCCCAGGCCAACGACGAGATCACCGACAGCCTGCTGGCCAAGCTGATGGAGTCCGGCATCACTACGCTGCAGACGCTGTACGTCAACGATCTCGATCGCGGCCCCTACATCTCCAGCACCCTGCGGTCCGACGAGACCGCCGACCAGTGGGCGGCACGCGTCGCCATCTACCGCATGATGCGCCCGGGCGAGCCCCCGACCGAGGAGGCTGTCCAGTCGCTGTTCAACGGCTTGTTCTACTCGGAGGAGCGCTACGACCTCTCCGTCGTCGGTCGCATGAAATTCAACCGCCGCGTCGGCCGCGAGGCCCTCGACGGTGCGTCAACTCTGTCGAACGAGGATATCGTCGACGTCATCCGCATCCTCGTCGAGCTGCGCAACGGCCGCGGCGAGATCGACGACATCGACCACCTCGGCAACCGCCGCGTGCGTTCCGTCGGCGAACTGGCCGAGAACCAGTTCCGCGCCGGCCTCGTCCGCGTCGAGCGCGCCGTCAAGGAGCGCCTGAACCAGGCCGAGAGCGACAACCTGATGCCGCACGACCTGATCAATGCCAAGCCGATCAGCGCCGCCATCAAGGAGTTCTTCGGCTCCTCGCAGCTGTCGCAGTTCATGGACCAGACCAACCCGCTGTCCGAGATCACCCACAAGCGTCGCGTTTCGGCGCTGGGCCCGGGCGGTTTGACGCGTGAGCGCGCCGGCTTCGAGGTGCGCGACGTGCACCCGACACACTATGGCCGCGTCTGCCCGATCGAGACGCCGGAAGGCCCGAACATCGGCCTGATCAATTCGCTGGCGCTCTACGCCCGCACCAACCACTACGGCTTCATGGAGACGCCGTACCGCAAGGTGACGGATGGCCATGTCACCGACGAAATCGAGTTCCTCTCGGCGATCGAGGAAGGCAACTTCATCATCGCCCAGGCCAACGCCGAGCTCGACAAGAAAGGCCGCCTCACCGACGAACTGGTCTCCTGCCGCTTCAAGGGCGAATTCGAGCTCAAGGGCCCGGCCGAAGTGCAATACATGGACGTGGCGCCGGGACAGATCGTCTCGGTGGCCGCATCGCTGATCCCCTTCCTCGAGCATGACGATGCCAACCGAGCGCTGATGGGCGCCAACATGCAGCGCCAGGCCGTGCCCTGCCTGCGCCCGGAAAAGGCTCTGGTCGGCACCGGCATCGAGCGTACCGTTGCAGTCGACTCCGGCACCGCGGTGCAGGCCCTGCGCGGCGGCGCCATCGACTACGTCGATGCCGATCGCATCGTGGTGCGGGTGCATGACGACGAGACCGTCCCCGGCGAGGTCGGCGTGGACATCTACAACCTGACCAAGTACACCCGTTCCAACCAGAACACCAACATCAACCAGCGACCGGTGGTCAAGGTCGGCGACATCATCGCCAAGGGCGACGTGGTGGCCGATGGCGCCTCCACCGACCTGGGCGAACTGGCGCTGGGCCAGAACATGCTGGTCGCCTTCATGCCATGGAACGGCTACAACTTCGAGGACTCGATCCTGATCTCCGAGCGCGTTGTCGCCGAGGACCGCTTTACCTCGATCCATATCGAGGAACTGACGGTCGTCGCCCGCGACACCAAGCTCGGCGCCGAGGAAATCACCCGCGACATCGCCACCCTGGGCGAGGCCCAGCTCGGTCGCCTCGACGAGTCCGGCATCGTATACATCGGCGCCGAAGTCGAGGCCGGCGACGTGCTGGTCGGCAAGGTCACCCCCAAGGGCGAAACCCAGCTGACGCCGGAAGAGAAGCTGCTGCGTGCGATCTTCGGCGAGAAGGCCTCCGACGTGAAGGACACCGCCCTGCGCGTGCCCTCGGGCATGTCCGGCACGGTGATCGATGTCCAGGTGTTCACCCGCGAAGGCATCGAGCGCGACAAGCGCGCCCAGTCGATCATCGAGGACATGCTGAAGGGCTACAAGCAGGACCTGGCCGACCAGATGCGCATCGTCGAGCGAGACACCTTCTCGCGGATCGAGAAGCTGCTGCTGCACAAGGTGGCAGCCAAGGGGCCGAAGAAGCTGGCCAAGGGCAGCAAGATCACCAAGGATTACCTCGCCTCCCTCGAGCACTATCACTGGTTCGACATCTCGCTCGAAAACGAGGAGGTCCAGCAGCAGCTCGAGAACCTGCGCGACAGCCTGGAACAGACGCGCAAGGACTTCGACATCGCCTTCGAGGCGAAGAAGAAGAAGCTGACCCAGGGCGACGAACTGCCCCCGGGCGTGCAGAAGATGGTCAAGGTCTACCTCGCCGTCAAGCGCCGCCTGCAGCCGGGCGACAAGATGGCCGGCCGCCACGGCAACAAGGGTGTGGTCTCCAAGATCGTCCCGATCGAAGACATGCCCTACATGGAGGATGGCACGCCGGTCGATGTCGTGCTCAATCCCCTGGGCGTGCCCTCGCGGATGAACATCGGCCAGATTCTCGAAACCCACCTGGGCTGGGCCGCCAAGGGCCTGGGCCGGCGCATCGACGACATGCTGCGCCGCCAGGCCAACGCCAACGAGGTGCGCAAGTTCCTCAACAGCATCTACAATAGCCCGGGCAAGGGCGAGACGCTGGACAGCCTGGTTGATGGCGAAATCATGACCCTGGCCGGCAACCTGCGTGGCGGCGTGCCTTTCGCCACCCCGGTGTTCGATGGCGCCAAGGAAGAAGAGATTCGCGCCATGCTCAGCCTCGCCTATCCCGACGATGTCGCGAAAAGCCTGAACATGACCGCAGCCAAGACCCAGGTTGTGCTCTGCGACGGACGTACCGGCGAGGCGTTCGAGCGCCCGGTCACCGTCGGCTATATGCACGTGCTGAAGCTGCACCACCTGGTCGACGACAAGATGCATGCGCGTTCCACCGGCCCCTACAGCCTGGTTACGCAGCAGCCGCTCGGCGGCAAGGCGCAGTTCGGCGGCCAGCGCTTCGGCGAGATGGAAGTCTGGGCCCTGGAAGCCTACGGTGCCACCTACACGCTGCAGGAAATGCTCACCGTCAAGTCCGACGACGTGAATGGCCGCACCAAGGTGTACGAGAGCATCGTCAAGGGCGAGCACAAGATCGACGCCGGCATGCCGGAATCCTTCAACGTGCTGGTGAAGGAAATCCGTTCCCTCGCCATCGACATCGATCTCGAGCGTTATTAATCCCCGCGTCATCCTGTAGCCTGGAGATTCCGACATGAAAAGTCTGTTTGCCGACCTGTTCAAGCAGAACATTGCCGCCGAGGAAGAGTTTGACGCGATCACCATCGGGCTGGCCTCGCCCGACAAGATCCGCTCCTGGTCCTATGGCGAGGTAAAGAAACCCGAGACCATCAACTACCGCACCTTCAAACCGGAGCGCGACGGCCTCTTCTGCGCCAAGATCTTCGGCCCGGTCAAGGATTACGAGTGCATCTGCGGCAAGTACAAGCGCCTCAAGCACCGTGGCGTGATTTGCGAGAAATGCGGCGTCGAGGTCACCCAGTCCAAGGTGCGCCGCGAGCGCATGGGTCACATCGAGCTGGCCTCGCCCACCGCTCACATCTGGTTCCTCAAGTCCCTGCCCAGCCGCCTCGGCATGGTGCTGGACATGACGCTGCGCGACATCGAGCGCGTGCTCTATTTCGAGGCCTTCGTCGTGGTCGATCCGGGCATGACCCCGCTCAACCGCTGCCAGCTGCTGACCGAGGATGATTACCTGGCCAAGGTCGAGGAGCACGGCGACGAGTTCACCGCCATCATGGGCGCCGAAGGCGTGCGCGAGTTGCTGCATACCATCGATATCCCCCGCGAGATCGAGACCCTGCGCCAGGATCTGGAGCAGACCGGTTCCGAAGCCAAGATCAAGAAGATCGCCAAGCGCCTCAAGGTCCTCGAGGCTTTCCTGGTTTCCGGCATCAAACCGGAGTGGATGGTGCTGCAAGTGCTGCCGGTGCTGCCGCCGGACCTGCGGCCGCTGGTACCGCTCGACGGTGGCCGCTTCGCCACCTCGGACCTCAACGACCTCTATCGCCGCGTCATCAACCGCAACAACCGACTCAAGCGCCTGCTCGAACTCAAGGCGCCGGACATCATCGTCCGCAACGAGAAGCGCATGCTGCAGGAGGCGGTCGACTCGCTGCTCGACAATGGCCGTCGCGGCAAGGCCATGACCGGCGCCAACAAGCGTCCGCTGAAGTCACTGGCCGACATGATCAAGGGCAAGGGCGGCCGCTTCCGCCAGAACCTGCTGGGCAAGCGCGTCGACTATTCGGGCCGGTCGGTCATCGTCGTCGGTCCGCAGCTCAAGCTGCACCAGTGCGGCCTGCCGAAGAAGATGGCGCTGGAACTGTTCAAGCCATTCATCTTCGAACGACTCGAAAAGATGGGTGTCGCCAGCACCATCAAGGCCGCGAAGAAGGAAGTCGAGGCCGAGACTCCGGTGGTCTGGGACATTCTCGAGGAAGTCATCCGCGAGCACCCGGTGCTGCTCAACCGCGCGCCGACGCTGCACCGCCTTGGCATTCAGGCCTTCGAGCCGACGCTGATCGAGGGCAAGGCCATCCAGCTGCACCCGCTGGTGTGTACCGCCTTCAACGCCGACTTCGACGGCGACCAGATGGCCGTGCACGTGCCGCTGTCGCTCGAAGCGCAGATGGAAGCGCGGACCCTGATGCTGGCATCGAACAACGTGCTGTCGCCCGCCAACGGCGCGCCCATCATCGTGCCGTCGCAGGACGTGGTGCTGGGACTCTATTACGCCACCCGCGAAAACGCGGCCGGCAAGGGTTCCGGCGGCATGTTCGTCGATATCGCCGAGATCACGCGCGCCTTGCAGTTGCGCGTACTCGACCTGCATTCGCGCATCTCGATCCGCATCAAGGAATACGAGCGTGACGGCGAGGGCTGGAAAGAGAAAATCACCCGCTACTCGACCACCGCCGGCCGCGCGCTGCTGTCCGAAATCCTGCCCAAGGGCCTGCCCTTCAAGGTGATCGACAAGCCGCTGAAGAAGAAGGAAATCTCCAAGCTCATCGACGAGAGCTTCCGTCGCTGCGGCCTCAAGGACACCGTGGTGTTCGCCGACAAGCTGATGCAGGCCGGCTTCACGCTGGCCACGCGTGGCGGCATCTCCATTTGCGTCGACGACATGCTGGTGCCGCCGCAGAAGCAGGAGATCATCGAGGCTTCCGAAAAGGAAGTGAAGGAAATCGAGAAGCAATACACCTCGGGCCTGGTCACCGTCGGCGAACGTTACAACAAGGTGGTGGACATCTGGGGCCGCGCCGGCGACCAGGTCGCCAAGGCGATGATGGATCAGCTGCAGCACCAGCGCGTCAAGGACGTCGTCAGCGGCAAGGAGGTCACGCAGGACTCCTTCAATTCCATCTACATGATGGCCGACTCGGGAGCGCGCGGTTCCGCCGCGCAGATCCGTCAGCTCGCCGGCATGCGCGGCCTGATGGCCAAGCCGGATGGGTCCATCATCGAA
Source organism: uncultured beta proteobacterium (assembly GCA_963709555.1). Classification (GTDB taxonomy): domain Bacteria; phylum Pseudomonadota; class Gammaproteobacteria; order Burkholderiales; family Rhodocyclaceae; genus Sulfurisoma. Next base: position 302,618 of record CAVPWR010000005.1, read on the forward strand.
ACGCCGATCACCACCAACTTCCGCGAGGGCCTCAACGTTCTGCAGTACTTCATCTCGACGCACGGCGCCCGCAAGGGTCTGGCCGACACCGCGCTGAAGACCGCGAACTCCGGCTACCTCACCCGCCGCCTGGTCGATGTGACGCAGGATCTGGTGGTGATCGAGGACGATTGCGGCACCGACAACGGCTTCGCCATGAAGGCGCTGGTCGAGGGCGGCGAAGTGATCGAGCCGTTGCGCGAGCGCATTCTTGGCCGCGTGGTCTCCAGCGACGTGCTCAACCCGGATACCCAGGACGTGCTCTACGTCGCGGGCTATCTGCTCGACGAGGATGCGGTTGACGATATCGAGGCGCGCGGCATCGACGAAGTCCGCGTGCGTACGCCGCTCTCCTGCGAGACACGCTACGGCCTTTGCGCGAAATGCTATGGCCGCGACCTGGGCCGCGGTTCGATGGTGAATGCAGGCGAGGCCGTCGGCGTCATCGCAGCACAGTCGATCGGCGAACCGGGCACCCAGCTGACCATGCGAACCTTCCACGTTGGTGGTGCGGCTTCGCGGGCGGCGGCACAGAGCCAGGTCGAAGCCAAGAGCACGGGCACCATCCGGCTGACCGCGACCATGCGTTACGTGACCAGTCCCAGGAACGAGAAGGTCGTGATTTCGCGTTCCGGCGAAGTCATGATCACCGACGATGCCGGCCGCGAGCGCGAGCGTCACAAGGTGCCCTATGGCGCCACCCTGCTGGTCGACGACGGCCAGCACATCAAGGCGGGCGTGACGCTCGCCACCTGGGATCCGCATACCCGGCCGATCGTCACGGAATATGCCGGCACCGTGAAGTTCGAACACGTCGAGGAGGGCGCTACCGTCGCCAAACAGATCGACGACGTCACCGGCCTGTCGACTCTGGTCGTCATCGATCCCAAGCGCGGCACCAAGTCGCAGTCCAAGGGCCTGCGCCCGCAGGTCAAGCTGATCGACGAGGCGGGTCAGGAAGTGAAGATTCACGGCACCGAACATTCGGTCGCCATTACCTTCCAGGTCGGTTCGCTGATCACGGTGAAGGACGGCCAGACCGTTTCCATCGGCGAGATCCTGGCGCGCATTCCGCAGGAATCCGCCAAGACGCGCGACATTACCGGCGGTTTGCCGCGCGTGGCCGAGCTGTTCGAGGCCCGTTCGCCCAAGGATGCCGGCATGCTGGCCGAGGTCACCGGCACGGTGTCGTTCGGCAAGGACACCAAGGGCAAGCAGCGTCTGATCATCACCGAGCCCGATGGCACGGCGAATGAGTATCTGATCACCAAGGACAAGCATGTCATGGCCCACGATGGCCAGGTGGTGAACAAGGGCGAAATCATCGTCGATGGCCCGGTCGAGCCGCACGACATCCTGCGCCTCAAGGGCATCGAGGAACTCGCCCGCTACATCATCGACGAGGTGCAGGACGTGTATCGCCTGCAGGGCGTCAAGATCAACGACAAGCATATCGAGGTGATCGTTCGCCAGATGCTGCGTCGCGTCGTCATCAACGAGCCGGGCGATTCCAAGTTCATCCGCGAAGAGCAGGTGGAGCGCTCCCAGGTGCTCGACGAGAACGACAAGTTGCTCAGCGAAGGCAAGCGCCCGGCCGAGTACCAGAACATCCTGCTCGGCATCACCAAGGCTTCGCTGTCGACCGACTCCTTCATCTCCGCCGCCTCCTTCCAGGAAACGACCCGCGTGTTGACCGAGGCGGCGATCATGGGCAAGCGCGACGAATTGCGCGGGCTCAAGGAAAACGTCATCGTCGGTCGTCTGATTCCGGCCGGTACCGGACTCGCCTACCACCGCGCCCGCCGCATGCAGTCCGCGGGCGAGGATGCAGCACAAGGTGTGTTCGATTTGCCCCCGGCCGAGCCTGCCAGTGAAGAAGGTGCCCAGATCGGTTGACGCTGCACGATCTGGAATGTAGAATCCCGCCTCTTTTCTCCCATGAGGGAGAGGCGGAGTTGCGAAAAAACCGCTGCAATCAGTGTTCAGCGGCAGGAATCGCTAACGGGTAACAGTTTTCGGGATCAAGAGAATATGCCTACCATCAATCAACTCGTGCGCAAGGGTCGTCAAGCCCCGCAGAGCAAGAGCAAAGTACCCGCCCTGGCGAATTGCCCGGCCAAGCGTGGCGTTTGCACCCGCGTCTATACCACGACGCCGAAAAAGCCGAACTCCGCCCTGCGTAAGGTTGCCAAGGTGCGCCTGACCAATGGTTTCGAGGTCATCTCCTACATCGGTGGCGAAGGCCACAACCTGCAGGAGCACTCTGTGGTCCTGATCCGCGGCGGTCGCGTCAAGGACCTGCCGGGTGTGCGCTATCACATCGTTCGCGGCAGCCTCGACACCCAGGGTGTCAAGGACCGCAAGCAGAGCCGTTCCAAGTACGGCGCCAAGCGGCCCAAGGCTGCGTAAGCAAGTATTCGCCAGTAGAGGTTATCCATGCCCCGTCGTCGTGAAGTACCCAAGCGCGATATCCTGCCCGATCCCAAGTTCGGCAGCGTCGATCTCTCGAAGTTCGTCAATGTGCTGATGACCAGCGGCAAGAAGTCCGTCGCCGAGCGCATCATCTACGGCGCGTTTGCCGTGATTGCCAGCAAGAGCGGGAAGGATCCGCTCGAAGTGTTCAATCAGGCGGTGAGCAACGTCAAGCCGATCGTCGAGGTCAAAAGTCGTCGCGTCGGCGGTGCCAATTATCAGGTTCCCGTCGAGGTGCGCCCGACGCGCCGCATGGCGCTGTCCATGCGTTGGCTGCGCGAAGCTGCGCGCAAGCGCTCCGAGAAGTCCATGGGTCAGCGGCTGGCGAGCGAATTGCTCGAGGCGGCCGAGGGTCGTGGCGCGGCCATGAAGAAGCGCGAAGAGATTCATCGCATGGCCGAGGCCAACAAGGCCTTCTCGCACTTCCGTTTCTGATGATTTCCGTGCCGCGCCAGTACGCTGGCGCGGTTTTGTTTTTTTGCCGCCTTGGCGTGCCGCGCAACTGCGGGGCCCACGGCGGTTTGGCTTAGATAAGGCAGGTAATCAAAGTGGCCCGCAAGACTCCCATCGAGCGCTACCGCAACATCGGCATTTCCGCGCACATCGACGCCGGCAAGACGACAACGACGGAACGCATCCTGTTCTACACCGGCGTCAATCACAAGATTGGCGAAGTGCATGATGGCGCCGCCACCATGGACTGGATGGAGCAGGAGCAGGAGCGGGGCATCACCATTACCTCTGCCGCCACGACCTGTTTCTGGAAGGGCATGGCCGGAAATTATCCGGAGCACCGCGTCAACATCATCGATACCCCCGGCCACGTCAACTTCACCATCGAGGTGGAACGCTCGATGCGTGTGCTGGATGGTGCTTGCATGGTCTATTGTGCGGTCGGCGGCGTGCAGCCGCAGTCCGAGACGGTGTGGCGTCAGGCCAACAAATACGGTGTGCCGCGCCTGGCCTTCGTCAACAAGATGGACCGCACCGGCGCCAATTTCTTCAAGGTGCACGACCAGATGCGCGAGCGCCTCAAGGCCAATCCGATTCCGATCCAGATTCCGATCGGCGCGGAGGACAAGTTCGAGGGCGTGGTCGATCTGATCAAGATGAAGGCCATCATTTGGGATGATGCCAGTCAGGGCACCAAGTTCACCTATGGCGAAATTCCGGCCGACCTTGTGGCTACCGCCAATGAATGGCGCGAGAAGATGCTCGAGGCCGCCGCCGAAGCCTCTGAAGAACTGATGAACAAGTATCTCGAAGAGGGCGACCTCTCCGAGGAGGACATCAAGAAGGGCTTGCGTCAGCGCACCATCGCCAGCGAGATTGTTCCGATGTTGTGCGGCTCCGCCTTCAAGAACAAGGGTGTCCAGGCCATGCTTGACGCCGTCATCGAACTGATGCCGGCGCCGACGGACATCCCGCCGGTCACCGGCATCCTCGAAAACGAAACCGAGGGCCAGCGCAGGGCGGCCGACGATGAACCGTTTGCGGCCCTGGCGTTCAAGATCATGACCGACCCTTACGTCGGGCAGCTCACCTTCTTCCGTGTCTATTCCGGGGTCATCAAGTCCGGAGACACCATCTATAACCCGATCAAGGGCCGCAAGGAGCGGATCGGCCGCATCCTGCAGATGCACGCCAACCAGCGCGAGGAAATCAAGGAAGTCTGTGCCGGTGACATCGCCGCCGCGGTCGGCCTCAAGGAAGCGACCACGGGCGAGACGATCTGTGCCCTGGATCACGTCATCACCCTGGTGCGCATGGTGTTCCCCGAGCCGGTGATCCACGTCGCCGTCGAGCCGAAGACCAAGGCCGACCAGGAAAAGATGGGTATCGCGCTGAATCGCCTGGCTCAGGAAGATCCGTCCTTCCGCGTCCGTACCGACGAAGAGTCGGGTCAGACCATCATTTCAGGCATGGGTGAACTGCACCTCGAGATTCTGGTCGATCGCATGAAGCGCGAATTCAGCGTCGAGGCCAGCGTCGGTGCCCCGCAGGTGGCGTATCGCGAAGCGATTCGCAAGGCGGTGGAGCAGGAAGGCAAGTTCGTCAAGCAGTCGGGTGGTCGCGGCCAGTATGGTCACGTCTGGATCAAGCTGGAGCCGAACGAGACGGGCAAAGGCTTCGAATTCGTTGATGCCATCAAGGGCGGCACCGTGCCGCGCGAATTCATCCCGGCGGTGGAAAAGGGCCTCATCGACACGTTGCCGAACGGCGTGCTGGCCGGCTTCCCGGTGGTCGACGTCAAGGTCACCCTGTTCGACGGCTCCTACCACGACGTGGATTCGAATGAAAATGCCTTCAAGATGGCCGCATCGATGGCCTTCAAGGATGCCATGCGCAAGGCCAGCCCCGTGCTGCTCGAACCGATGATGGCGGTCGAGGTCGAGACGCCCGAAGACTACATGGGCAACGTCATGGGCGACCTCTCGGGGCGCCGCGGCATCGTGCATGGCATGGAAGACCAGGTCGGCGGCATCAAGCTGATCAAGGCCGAAGTGCCGCTCGCCGAGATGTTCGGCTATTCGACGCAGCTGCGCTCCCTGTCGCAGGGCCGCGCCACCTACTCGATGGAATTCAAGCACTACAGCGAGGCGCCGAAGAACGTCGCCGAAGCCGTTATCAACAAGAAGTAATCCGTTCTTTAAAGGAAGCGAATCATGGCAAAAGGCAAGTTTGAGCGTACGAAGCCGCACGTGAACGTGGGGACGATTGGGCACGTGGATCACGGCAAGACGACCCTGACGGCGGCAATCACGATGGTGTTGTCGGCGAAGTTTGGAGGCGAGGCCAAGGCCTACGACCAGATCGATGCGGCGCCGGAAGAGAAGGCACGCGGCATCACCATCAACACCGCCCACGTCGAATACGAGACGGCCTCCCGTCACTATGCCCACGTTGACTGCCCGGGCCATGCCGACTACGTCAAGAACATGATTACCGGTGCCGCCCAGATGGACGGCGCCATCCTGGTCGTGTCTGCCGCCGACGGCCCCATGCCGCAGACGCGCGAGCACATCCTGCTGGCCCGCCAGGTCGGCGTGCCCTACATCATCGTCTTCATGAACAAGTGCGACATGGTTGACGACGCCGAACTGCTCGAGCTCGTCGAAATGGAAGTGCGCGAACTGCTCAGCAAGTACGACTTCCCCGGTGACGACACCCCCATCATCCACGGCAGCGCCAAGCTCGCCGTCGAAGGCGACAAGGGCGAACTGGGCGAAGGCGCCATCCTCAAACTGGCCGATGCCCTCGACAGCTACATCCCCACGCCCGAGCGCGCCATCGACAAGCCCTTCCTGCTGCCCATCGAAGACGTCTTCTCCATCTCCGGCCGCGGCACCGTCGTGACGGGTCGGGTCGAGCGCGGCGTCGTCAAGGTTGGCGAAGAAATCGAAATCATCGGCATCACGCCCACCACCAAGACCACCTGCACCGGCGTCGAGATGTTCCGCAAGCTGCTCGATCAGGGTCAGGCCGGCGACAACGTCGGCGTGCTGCTGCGCGGCACCAAGCGTGAAGACATCCAGCGTGGCCAGGTACTGGCCAAGCCGGGTTCCATCACCCCGCACACCCACTTCACCTCGGAAGTCTATGTCCTGTCGAAGGACGAAGGCGGCCGTCACACCCCGTTCTTCAACGGCTACCGTCCGCAGTTCTACTTCCGGACCACGGACGTCACCGGCAGCATCGAACTGCCGGCGGGCACCGAGATGGTGATGCCGGGCGACAACGTGCAGATGGTGGTCAAGCTGATCTGCCCGATCGCCATGGAAGAGGGCCTGCGCTTCGCCATCCGCGAGGGCGGTCGTACCGTCGGCGCCGGCGTCGTCGCCAAAATCATCGAGTAAGAACCACTTGCACTGCGGGCGATCGGGTGACATAATCTCGCCCTTTCGCTTTTCGGCGCCTTCAAGCGCCGCGCTCTTTAAGGAAACAGAATGTCGAACCAAAAAATTCGCATCCGCCTCAAGGCGTTCGACTACCGGCTCATCGACCAGTCGGCCCTTGAGATTGTGGATACGGCCAAGCGTACCGGCGCAGTCGTACGCGGCCCTGTGCCGTTGCCCACGCGCATCGAGCGCTACGACGTGTTGCGTTCGCCGCACGTAAACAAGGCTTCGCGCGACCAGTTCGAGATCCGCACCCATCTGCGCCTGATGGATATCATCGATCCCACCGACAAGACTGTGGATGCGCTGATGAAGCTCGATCTGCCGGCTGGTGTTGACGTGGAAATCAAGCTGCAATAAATATTTTGCCACTGCCGCCTTTTCTGGCGGTGGCTGTATGAAGTAGTCATCGAGTAGTTAAACAGGTCCTGGTCAATCGCAACCGGGGTTAGGAGAAAAAATGAGTCTAGGCCTTGTCGGACGCAAGGTTGGCATGACGCGCATTTTCGCCGAGGATGGTCAGTCCATTCCGGTCACGGTGCTCGATGTGTCGAACAATCGCGTCACGCAAATCAAGACGCCTGATGCCGACGGCTATGCCGCGGTACAGGTGACGTTTGGCAAGCGTCGCGCCAGTCGGGTGAGCAAACCCGCGGCCGGACACCTTGCCAAGGCTGGCGCCGAAGCCGGTCATACCCTCAAGGAATTCCGTATCGAGCAGGATCAGCTTGCCGGCTTCAAGCCTGGTGATGTCGTCTCGGCGACGATCTTCCAGCCGGGCCAAATGGTTGATGTCACGGGCACGAGTCAGGGCAAGGGTTTCACGGGCCCGATCAAGCGTTACCACTTCAGCTCGAACCGTGCTTCGCACGGCAACTCGCTCTCGCACAATTCGGCGGGTTCGATTGGTATGGCGCAGGATCCCGGCCGGGTTTTCCCCGGCAAGCGCATGGCCGGCCACCTCGGCAGCGTCCAGCGCACCCAGCAGAATCTGGAAGTGGTTCGTGTTGACGAAGTCCGTCAATTGCTCCTGGTCAAGGGTGCGGTGCCTGGCTCCAGGGGGGGCGATGTAATTGTCTCCCCGGCCGTCAAGGTCAAGAAGTAACGGGGGCGCACATGGAACTCAAACTCATCAATGATCAAGGGCTGTCTTCGGCGACGGTATCTGCCTCCGACACCCTGTTCGGCCGCGATTTCAATGAAGCCCTTGTGCATCAGGTCGTGACCGCCTATCAAGCCAACGCCCGCTCCGGCAATCGCAAGCAGAAGGACCGCGAAGAGGTCCATCACAGCACGAAGAAGCCGTTCCGTCAGAAGGGTACCGGCCGAGCACGCGCCGGTATGACCTCCAGCCCCCTGTGGCGTGGCGGCGGCCGCATCTTCCCGAACTCGCCGGAAGAGAACTTCTCGCAGAAGATCAACCGCAAGATGTATCGGGCCGGCGTAGCCGCCATCCTGTCGCAACTCGCCCGAGAAGATCGTCTTGTCGTGGTTGACAACTTCTCGGTTGACGCGCCCAAGACCAGGCTTGTTGCCCAAAAGCTCAAGGGCATGGGAATCGATTCGGTGCTTCTAATCACCGACAACCTCGACGACAACCTGCTGCTGGCGGCGCGTAACCTGCCCAATGTGCTGGTCGTCGAGCCGCAAGAGGCCGATCCGGTTTCGCTGATCCGTTTTCCCAAGGTCCTGATGACCAAAGGCGCGGTGACCAAGATGGAGGAGATGCTGTCATGAGCACCCCCAAATTCAACGAAGAACGTCTGCTGCAGGTTCTCGTTGCGCCGCAGATCTCGGAGAAGGCGACCATGATTGCCGATCGCAACGAGCAGGTGATCTTCAAGGTCATCCCCGATGCCACCAAGCCGGAGATCAAGGCCGCCGTCGAACTGCTGTTCAAGGTACAGGTCGAATCCGTTCAGGTCGCCAATATCAAGGGCAAGGTCAAGCGCTCCGGTCGAGGCACGGGTCGTCGCTCCGATGTGCGCAAGGCCTTCGTCTGCCTCAAGCCCGGTCAGGAAATCAATTTTGCCGAAGGGGGGGCTGCGTAAATGGCTCTCGTTAAAGTCAAGCCGACCTCGGCCGGCCGTCGCGCCGTTGTCAAGGTCGTCAATCCGAATCTGCACAAGGGTGCTCCGCACGCCGCGCTGGTCGAGAAACAGATCAGCACCGGAGGTCGCAACGCTCATGGCCACATCACTACCCGCCACAAGGGTGGTGGCCATAAGCAGCACTATCGTGTCATCGACTTCCGTCGCAACAAGGATGGCATTCCGGCCAAGGTCGAGCGCCTCGAGTACGACCCCAACCGCACCGCCAATATCGCCTTGCTGCTGTATGCCGATGGCGAACGCCGCTACATCATCGCCCCGCGCGGCATGGTGGTCGGTCAGGAACTGATTAGCGGTCCCGAGGCTCCTATCAAAGCTGGCAATACCCTGCCCATCCGCAATATTCCGGTCGGTACGACCATCCATTGCATCGAGATCACCCCGGGCAAGGGGGCGCAGCTAGCGCGCGCTGCGGGTACTTCCGTGCAGCTGCTGGCGCGTGAAGGCACCTACGCCCAGGTCCGCCTGCGCTCCGGCGAAATCCGTCGCGTGCATGTCGAGTGCCGTGCCACCATCGGTGAGGTTGGCAACGAGGAAAACAGCCTGCGCAAGATCGGCAAGGCCGGCGCTCAACGCTGGCGCGGTATCCGCCCGACCGTCCGTGGTACAGCCATGAACCCGGTCGATCACCCGCATGGCGGCGGTGAAGGCCGTACCGGCGAAGGTCGTGTACCGGTGAGCCCATGGGGCCAGCCGACCAAGGGCTATCGCACCCGCAGCAACAAGCGCACGGACAGCATGATCGTCCAGCGCCGGCATAAACGCTAAGAGGTAAGACATGGCACGTTCGATCAAGAAAGGCCCGTTCGTCGATGACCACCTGATCAAAAAGGTGGACGCCGCCCGCGCCTCAAACGACAAGCGCCCGATCAAGACCTGGTCGCGCCGTTCGACGGTTCTGCCCGACTTCGTCGGTCTGACCATTGCGGTGCATAACGGCAAGCAGCACATCCCGGTGTATGTGTCCGAGAACATGGTCGGCCACAAGCTCGGCGAGTTTGCGCTGACCCGTACCTTCAAGGGTCACACTGGCGGCAAGAAAGCCGTCGCGAAGCGGTAAGGAGCCAAGATGGAAACCAATGCGATTCTGCGCGGTGTCCGCCTGTCCGCCCAAAAGGGCCGCCTCGTGGCGGATCTGGTGCGCGGCAAGCCGGTCGACCAGGCGCTCAACATCCTTGCCTTCAGTCCGAAAAAAGGCGCCGTCATTCTCAAGAAAGTGCTGGAATCAGCGATTGCCAATGCCGAGCACAACGACGGCGCTGACATCGACAGCCTGAAGGTAACCCGCGTCTACGTCGAAAAGGCGGCGGTACTGAAGCGCTTCACTGCCCGCGCCAAGGGCCGCGGCAACCGCATCGTGAAGCCCACCTGCCACTTCTTCGTCACCGTCGGGGATTAAGGAAAATATATGGGACAGAAGATTCATCCGATCGGGTTTCGCCTCTCGGTCACGCGCGACTGGACGTCAAAGTGGTACGCCAACTCCAAGAATTTCTCCCAAATGCTTCTGGGTGACATCGGGGTTCGTGACTACCTGAAAAAGAAGCTGGCTCATGCCTCCGTCGGCCGCGTGGTCATCGAGCGTCCGGCCAAGAACGCCCGTGTCACCATCTATAGCGCCCGCCCCGGCGTCGTCATCGGCAAGAAGGGCGAGGACATCGAGGCGCTCAAGAAGGAACTGCAGACTCGCATGGGCGTGCCGGTGCACGTCAACATCGAGGAAATCCGCAAGCCCGAGACCGATGCCCAGCTGATCGCCGATTCGATCGCGCAGCAGCTGGAGAAGCGCATCATGTTCCGCCGCGCCATGAAGCGCGCCATGCAGAACGCCATGCGCCTCGGTGCCCAGGGTATCAAGATCATGAGTTCCGGCCGCCTCAATGGTGCCGAAATCGCTCGCCGCGAATGGTACCGCGAAGGTCGTGTGCCGCTGCACACGTTGCGTGCCGACATCGACTACGGTACCTCCGAGGCCAAGACCACCTATGGCATCATCGGCATCAAGGTTTGGGTCTTCAAGGGTGAAATGGTTGGTCGCAACGACGTACTCGCCACTGCACCGGAAACTCCCGCCGAGGATCCGCGCAAGAGCCGCCGCCCTGCCGGCCGTCCCGCCAGCAGGCCCGAGGGCGACGCCGCCAAGCGTCCCACGGTACGCAAGCCGGCCGCCGACAAACCGGAAGCTGCCGCCACTGCCGATGCTGTGCCCAAGGCTCCGGTCAAGCGCGTGCGCAAGCCTGCCCCCGCGCCCACCACCGGCACGGAAGTCAAGGAGTAATAAGCCATGCTGCAACCCGCACGCAGAAAATACCGCAAGGAACAGAAGGGCCGCAACGTCGGCCTCGCCACGCGCGGAGCCAAGGTGAGCTTCGGCGAATACGGCCTCAAGGCCATCGCCCGCGGACGCCTTACCGCACGTCAAATCGAGGCTGCCCGTCGAGCCATGACGCGCCACATCAAGCGCGGTGGCCGCATCTGGATTCGCATCTTCCCGGATAAGCCGATTTCGAAGAAGCCGGCCGAAGTCCGAATGGGTAACGGCAAGGGTTCTCCCGAGTACTGGGTCGCAGAGATTCAGCCGGGCAAAGTCCTGTATGAGATGGATGGTGTCGATGAAGTGCTGGCACGCGAGGCGTTCCGCCTTGCCGCGGCCAAGCTGCCGATCGCCACTACCTTCGTCACCCGCCACTTGGGGTAAGACATGAAAGCAAACGAATTTAGGCAAAAGAACGAGGCCGAGCTCGGCAAGGAACTGCTGGACTTGCGCAAGGCGCAGTTTTCGCTGCGCATGCAGCTGGCGACGCAACAACTTAACAACACCGCCCAGCTCGGCAAGGTGCGCAAGGACATCGCGCGCATCAAGACCATCCAGCGTGAAAAGGCGGCTGCCAAATGATGACTGAGTCCGTTGAAAATACCCGCCGTACTCTGCAGGGCCGTGTCGTCAGCGACAAGATGGCCAAGACGGTGACTGTCCTGGTCGAACGCCGCGTCAAGCATCCGCTGATCGGCAAGGTGATGATCCGCTCACGGAAGTACCATGCCCACGTCGAGGGCCTCGAGGCCGGCGCCGGCGACATGGTGCAGATCGAGGAGTGCGCGCCCATCTCCAAAACCAAGGCATGGCGCGTCACCAAGGTGGTCGAGAAAGCACGCGGCACCTGAATAAATAATTCATCAGGGTAGTTGACGTACCCTGGGGCTGGAGAATACAATCCTGCCTCTTTTTCATAGCCGGTCGCCTGGCTGGTCTTGGCGACTCGGTGTTCCGACCCGGACGGGTTCCAAGACTGACCACGTGCTAGTGGATTAAGTTGGAGAGATACGAATGATCCAAATGCAATCGATACTTGACGTCGCCGACAACACCGGCGCACGTTCGGTCATGTGCATCAAGGTGATGGGCGGCTCGAAGCGCCGCTATGCCGGCATCGGCGACATCATCAAGGTGAGCATCAAGGACGCTGCGCCGCGTGGCCGCGTCAAAAAAGGCGAGATTTACAGCGCCGTGGTGGTTCGCACGGCCAAGGGTGTGCGCCGTCCTGACGGCTCGTTGGTCAAGTTCGACGGCAATGCCGCCGTCCTGCTCAACAACAAGCTGGAGCCGATTGGCACCCGCATCTTCGGACCGGTGACGCGCGAGCTGCGCACCGAGAAGTTCATGAAGATCGTTTCCCTGGCCCCTGAAGTTCTGTAAGAGGATACGGCCATGAATAAAATTCGCAAGGGCGATGATGTCATCGTCATAACGGGCAAGGACAAGGGCAAGCGCGGCACCGTGCTTTCTCTCGGCGACGATCTGCGTGTCCTCGTTGAGGGCGTTAATCGCGTCAAGAAGCACACCAAGCCCAACCCGATGAAGGGTCAGCCGGGCGGCATCATCGAAAAGGAGATGCCGATCCATGTTTCCAATATCGCATTGTTCAATCCCGCCACCCAGAAGGCGGACCGGGTCGGCGCCAAAACGCTCGACGACGGCCGCAAGGTGCGCGTGTTCAAGTCGAACAGCGAAGTCGTAGACGCGTAAGGGACGATCATGGCGCGCTTGCAGGATTACTACAAAGACACCGTGGTGGCACAGCTTCGCGAGAAGTTCGGCTACAAGTCCATCATGGAAGTGCCGCGTATCACCAAGGTCACGCTCAACATGGGCGTCGGCGAGGCGGTAGGCGACAAGAAGATTCTCGATCACGCGGTCGGCGACATGACCAAGATCGCCGGGCAGAAGCCGGTCGTCACCAAGGCTCGCAAGGCCATCGCCGGTTTCAAGATTCGTGAAGGTTACCCGATCGGCTGCATGGTGACGCTGCGCGGCACCCGCATGTTCGAGTTTCTCGATCGTTTCGTCAGCATTGCCATGCCGCGTATCCGCGACTTCCGCGGCGTGCCGGGCAACAAGGGCTTCGACGGTCGTGGTAACTACAACATCGGGGTGAAAGAGCAGATCATTTTCCCCGAGATCGAGTACGACAAGATCGACGCCCTCCGTGGCATGAACATCAGCATTACCACGACGGCTAAGACCGACGACGAGGCCAAGGCCCTGCTCGCCGCTTTCAAATTCCCCTTCAAGAACTGAGGGAACCATGGCGAAACTTGCACTAATCAATCGCGAAGCCAAGCGCGCCAAGCTGGTGGCCAAATATGCCGCCAAGCGCGCCGAGCTCTTCGCCACAATCAACAACGTCAAGCTGGGTGACGAGGAGCGCATGGCAGCGCGTTCCAAATTGCAGCAGCTTCCCCGTGACGCCAGCCCGGTCCGCCAGCGCAATCGCTGTGCCCTGACCGGTCGGCCGCGGGGCGTTTTCCGCAAATTCGGCCTGTGCCGACTGAAACTGCGCGAAAGCGCCATGCGCGGCGAAGTGCCGGGCATGGTCAAGGCGAGCTGGTAAGGAGATCGATAAATGAGTATGACCGATCCTATCGCCGACATGCTGACCCGCATCCGCAACGCGCAGATGGCGGACAAGATGGCGGTGACCATGCCTTCCTCCAAGATCAAGGTGTCCATCGCCAAGGTCCTGAAGGATGAGGGCTACATCGATGATTTCGCCGTGCGTGAAAACGGCGGCAAACCCGAACTCGACATCGCTCTCAAGTACTATGCCGGCCGCCCGGTTATTGAACGCATCGAGCGCGTTTCGAAACCCGGCCTCCGCGTTTACAGGGGTACCGATGACTTGCCGCGGGTAATGAACGGCCTCGGTGTCGCCATCGTCTCCACCCCCAAAGGGGTGATGACCGACCGCAAGGCTCGCGCCAGCAATGTCGGCGGCGAAGTCCTCTGCGTCGTGGCCTAAGGAGAAGACGATTCATGTCCCGCATCGCCAAATATCCCGTCCCCGTGCCGAAGGGCGTCGATGTCACTCTGTCGGGTGGCGCGATTAGCATCAAGGGCCCGCTGGGCACTTTGACACAATCCATTCTGCCATCGGTCACTATCGATCGAGATGGCGACAACCTGCAGTGCCGCGCCGTCGAAGGTGCCGTCAATGGCGGCGCCATGTCCGGCACCATGCGCGCATTGCTCAGCAACATGGTTACTGGCGTCACCAAGGGTTTTGAGAAGAAGTTGTCGCTGGTCGGCGTTGGTTACAAGGCGCAGGCCCAGGGCAGCAAGCTCAATCTGTCGCTTGGCTTCTCCCACCCCGTCGTGCATGACATGCCCAACGGCATCAAGGTGGAAACGCCGACTCCGACCGAGATAGTTATCAAAGGAACCGACCGCCAAGTGGTCGGCCAGGTGGCCGCCGAAGTCCGTGCCTACCGTTCGCCGGAGCCCTACAAGGGCAAGGGTGTGCGGTATGTCGGCGAGGTGGTCGTCATCAAGGAAACGAAGAAGAAGTAAGGGCGCAGCAAAATGGACAAGAAACTGACTCGTCTTCGCCGTGCGCGCAAAACCCGCGCCAAGATTGCGGAGCTCAAGATGGTCCGCCTCGCGGTGCATCGTACCAACGGCCATATCTATGCGCAGGTCTACTCCGGATGTGGCACCCAGGTTCTGGCTGCCGCATCGACCGTTGAGGCTGATGTGCGCAAGCAGGTTCCCAATGGCGGCAATGTCGCGGCGGCCAAACTGGTCGGCACGCTGATTGCTGAACGCGCCAAGGCCAAGGGCGTCGAGGCCGTTGCCTTCGACCGTTCCGGCTTCAACTATCACGGCCGCGTCAAGGCGCTGGCCGAGGCGGCCCGTGAAGGCGGCCTCAAGTTCTGAGCGAGAACATCATGGCTAAACCACAAGGCAAGAAACAGCAGCAGACCACCGAAGAGCGCGATGATGGCCTGCGCGAAAAGATGGTCTCCATCAACCGCGTCACCAAGGTGGTGAAGGGCGGTCGCATTCTCGGCTTTGCCGCGCTGACCGTGGTCGGCGATGGCGACGGCAGCATTGGCATGGGCAAGGGCAAGTCCCGTGAAGTCCCGGTAGCCGTGCAGAAGGCGATGGAGGAAGCCCGTCGCAAGATGATCAAAATCACCCTGAAGGATGGCACGTTGCATCACTCGGTTACCGGCAAGCATGGCGCCACTACGGTGCTGATGTCGCCAGCACCGAGCGGAACCGGCGTCATCGCCGGCGGCCCGATGCGCGCCGTTTTTGAAGTGATGGGCGTGACCGACGTTGTTGCCAAGATCATTGGCTCGACCAACCCTTACAACCTGGTTCGCGCAACTATGCACGGTCTGCAGGCCATAAGTACGCCGTCCGAGATCGCGGCCAAGCGCGGCAAGAGCGTTCAGGAAATCCAGGAGTAAGCCATGGCGGACAACAAAATCAAGGTGACGCTTGTCAAAAGCGTCATCGGAACCAAGCAGGACCATCGCGCCACCGTTCGTGGCCTCGGTCTCCGCAAGATCAACAGCAGCGCGATGCTCGAGGATACTCCCGCAGTGCGCGGCATGATCCGCAAGGTCGCGTATCTGGTGAAGGTCGAGGGTTAATATGGAACTGAATACTCTGAAGCCTGGCGCCGGCTCCAAGCACGCCAGCAAGCGCGTCGGCCGTGGTATCGGTAGCGGCCTTGGCAAGACGGCCGGTCGTGGCCACAAGGGTCAGAAATCCCGCGCCGGCGGTTTCCACAAGGTCGGCTTCGAGGGCGGTCAGATGCCCATGCAGCGTCGCCTGCCCAAGCGCGGCTTCGTCTCACTGGTTGCTGGCCGCAACGTCGAAGTCCGTCTGTCGGAGCTGGACAAGCTGCCTGTCGGCGAAGTGGATCTGCTGGTTCTCAAGCAGGCAGGTTTTGTAGCGGCCGATGCCCTGTCGGCGAAGGTCATCCTGTCCGGTACGCTGAACAAGAAGATTGCCCTCAAGGGTGTCGGTGCGACCAAGGGTGCCAAGGCTGCGATCGAAGCTGCCGGCGGTTCCGTCGCCGAAATCGCTGCGGCCTGAAGACCGCAAGTAACAGGGAACGGGGACGCAATTGGCCACCACGATGCAGCAGGCGGCTGCGCTCGGCAAGACTGCGAAGTTCGGCGACCTCTGGCGCCGGCTCTGGTTCCTGCTGGGCGCCGTTGTCGTCTACCGCATAGGTGCGCACATTCCCGTGCCGGGCATTGATCCGGCCAAGCTGGCCGAACTTTTCCAGGGGCAGCAGGGAGGCATCCTCGGCGTTTTCAACCTGTTTTCAGGTGGCGCCCTGTCCCGCTTCACCATTTTTGCGCTGGGCATCATGCCCTACATCTCGTCGTCGATCATCATGCAGTTGATGACGATCGCCGTGCCCTCCCTCGAGCAGCTGAAAAAGGAAGGCGAGGCCGGACGGCGCAAGATCACCCAATACACGCGTTACGGTACGCTCGCCCTTGCCCTGTTCCAGGGGCTGGGCATTGCCATCGCGCTCGAATCGCAGGCCGGTCTCGTGCTCGATCCGGGCATGATGTTCCGATTCGTCACGGTGATGACGCTGGTAACCGGAACCATGTTCCTGATGTGGCTCGGCGAACAGATTACCGAGCGCGGCCTCGGCAATGGCATCTCCATCATCATTTTCGCCGGCATCGCCGCAGGCCTGCCCGCCGCCCTGGGCGGCCTGTTCGAACTGGTCCGCACCGGCGCCATGCATCCGCTGGTGGCGTTGTTCATCTGCCTGCTGGTAGGCCTGGTCACCGGTTTCGTGGTCTTCGTCGAACGCGGCCAGCGCAAGATTCTTGTGAACTACGCCAAGCGCCAGGTTGGCAACAAAGTCTACGGCGGGCAGAGTTCGCACCTGCCGCTGAAACTCAACATGTCGGGCGTAATCCCGCCGATCTTCGCCTCCTCGATCATCCTCTTTCCTGCTACTGTCGCCGGCTGGTTCGGAACCAGCGATGGCATGCGCTGGCTGAAGGATATCGCGGCCACAATGTCCCCTGGCCAGCCCATCTACGTACTACTCTACGCCACCGCCATCATTTTCTTCTGCTTCTTCTATACCGCCCTGGTGTTCAATTCCAAGGAAACGGCAGACAACCTGAAGAAGAGCGGCGCCTTTGTTCCGGGCATCCGTCCTGGCGACCAGACGGCCCGCTACATCGACAAGATCCTGATGCGGCTGACCCTGGTCGGCGCGATCTACGTGACGCTGGTTTGCCTGCTGCCGGAGTTCCTGATTCTCAAGTGGAACGTACCGTTCTACTTTGGCGGCACCTCGTTGCTGATTATCGTCGTCGTCACCATGGACTTCATGTCCCAGGTGCAGGCCTACGTCATGTCGCACCAGTATGAGAGCCTCCTCAAGAAGGCAAATTTCAAGGGGGCGGGCTTGCCCGTGCGTTAACGCCGCATGTCCAAGGATGACGCCATTGAAATGCAGGGTGAGGTAATTGAAAACCTGCCCAACGCCACGTTTCGGGTCAAGCTTGAAAATGGGCATGTGGTGCTCGGTCACATCTCCGGCAAGATGCGTATGCATTACATCCGCATCCTGCCTGGCGACAAGGTCACCGTGCAACTCACGCCCTACGATCTAACCAAGGGCCGCATCGTTTTCCGCGCCAAGTAACAGTAACGAATTAATTTTCCGGAGACCAAAATGAAAGTACACGCTTCGGTCAAGCGTATCTGCCGCCACTGCAAGATTGTCCGCCGCCACGGTGTGGTACGCGTCATTTGCACGGATCCGCGCCACAAGCAGCGCCAGGGTTGATCAATCGGTCAGCACTGGATATAATTGTCAGTTTTCCAATTTTGGCGATCAACAGCTAAGATAAAAGCAAGGTAAGCATATGGCCCGTATCGCAGGCGTCAACATCCCGAACCACCAGCATGCCGAAATCGCCCTGACCGCGATTTACGGCATTGGCCGTACCCGCGCGCAGAAGATCTGCGACACGGCCGGCATCAAGCGTTCGACCAAGATCAAGGATCTCACCGACGGCGAGCTGGACAAGCTGCGGGAGGAAATCGGCAAGTTCTCCGTCGAGGGTGATCTGCGCCGTGAGGTGACCATGAGCATCAAGCGTCTCATGGACCTCAGCTGCTACCGTGGCGTCCGCCATCGTCGCGGCTTGCCGGTTCGCGGCCAGCGCACCCGCACCAATGCCCGCACCCGCAAGGGACCGCGCAAAGCCATCGCCGCGTCGAAGAAATAACCAGGAATCGAATACATGGCCAAGCCCGCTACCAAAGTCCGCAAGAAGGTCAAGAAGAACGTCGCCGAGGGCATTGCCCACGTTCACGCCTCGTTCAACAACACCATCATCACCATCACCGACCGCCAGGGCAACGCCCTGTCGTGGGCGACGTCCGGCGGAGCCGGCTTCAAAGGCTCGCGCAAGTCAACACCATTTGCCGCACAGGTGGCTGCCGAGGCCGCGGGCAAGGTCGCCCTGGACTGCGGCATCAAGAACCTCGAAGTGCGTATCAAGGGCCCCGGCCCTGGCCGTGAATCCGCGGTCCGCGCACTCAACGCCCTCGGCATCAAGATCTCCAGCATCACGGACATCACGCCGATCCCCCACAACGGTTGCCGGCCGCCCAAGCGCCGCCGCATCTAAGGCTAAGGAATAGAACATGGCCCGCAATCTTGACGCCAAGTGCCGCCAGTGCCGCCGCGAGGGAGAGAAGCTCTTCCTCAAGGCCGAGAAATGCTTTACCGACAAGTGCTCGATCGAGCGCCGCGCCTACGCGCCTGGCCAGCACGGCCAGAAGTCCGGTCAGCGCCTGTCCGGCTACGGCCAGCAGCTGCGTGAAAAGCAGAAAATCCGCCGCATCTACGGCATCCTCGAACGCCAGTTCCGCAAAGGCTTCGCCGAAGCCGAACGCAAGAAGGGCCGGACCGGCGAGAACCTGCTGCAGTTGCTCGAGTCGCGCCTCGATGCCGTCGCCTACCGCATGGGCTTTGGCGGCTCGCGTGCCGAAGCGCGCCAGGTCGTGCGCCACAATGGCGTGCTGGTCAATGGCAAGCGCGTAAACATACCCTCCTACAACGTGCGTCCCGGCGACGTGATCCAGCTGACCGAGGCCGCCAAGGGCCATCTGCGCACCAAGGCCGCCCTCGAGGCCGCCGATTCGCGCGGTTTCCCGGAGTGGATCGAAGTCAATGCCAAGGAAGCCCGTGGCGTGTTCAAGGCCCTCCCTGCACGCGAGGAGCTGTCTTCGTCGATGAACGAAGGCCTCGTCGTCGAACTGTACTCTCGCTAATCAGTAGTCCGGCGCCGGGCGCGAAATCGCGCCGGGCGCCTTTTCTTTTAAGGGAATGCAGATGCAAAGCAATGCACTTCTGAAACCGCGCATCATCGATGTCCAGACGCTTTCCCCGGTACACGCCCGCGTGGTGATGGAACCGTTCGAGCGCGGTTACGGCCACACGCTGGGCAACGCCCTGCGCCGCATCCTGCTGTCCTCGATGCCGGGTACCGCCCCGACCGAGGTCTCCATCGACGGCGTGCTGCACGAATACTCCACGCTCGAGGGCGTGCGCGAGGATGTCGTCGACATCGTGCTCAACCTCAAGGGCGTCGTGCTGAAGATGCACAATCGCGCCGAGGCCACGCTGACGCTGTCAAAAAAGGGCAGCGGCACCGACACCAAGGTCACCGCGGCCGACATCGAGTCCACCCACGACATCGAAATCATCAATCCCGACCACGTCATCGCGCACGTCGCCGCCGGCGGCAAACTCGACATGCAGATCAAGGTCGAGAACGGTCGCGGCTACGTGCCGGCCAACGCCCGTCCGGTCGCCAAGGAAAACCGCGGCATCGGCAACGTCATGATCGACGCCTCCTTCAGCCCGGTGCGCCGCGTCAGCTACATGGTCGAATCCGCCCGCGTCGAGCAGCGCACCGACCTCGACAAGCTGATCATCGACATCGAGACCAACGGCGCCATCGACCCGGAAGAAGCCATCCGCTACGCCGCCCGCATGTTGATGGAACAGCTTTCGGTGTTCGCCGACCTCGAAGGTACTCCGCTGTCCATCGAAGCGCCCAAGCAGACCTCGGTCGATCCCATCCTGTTGCGCCCAGTCGATGACCTCGAACTGACGGTGCGTTCGGCCAACTGCCTCAAGGCCGAAAACATCTATTACATCGGGGATCTGATCCAGCGCACCGAAACGGAACTGCTGAAAACGCCGAACCTTGGCCGCAAGTCGCTCAACGAGATCAAGGAAGTGCTTGCCTCGCGCGGACTCACCCTGGGCATGCGCCTCGAGAACTGGCCTCCTGCCGGCCTCGAGAAGCTCGCCTGATTCTTCAACACGCGTTCAATAAAACCATTAACGGGCCGCTTGCCTTGGCGGCGGCCCCACAAGAACGGGGAATACCACCATGCGTCATCGCAACGGACTTCGCAAACTCAACCGTACTTCGTCGCATCGTCAGGCGATGCTGCGCAACATGGCTAACGCCCTGCTGCGCCACGAGGCCATCAAGACCACCCTGCCCAAGGCCAAGGAACTGCGCCGCGTCGTCGAGCCGCTGATCACCCTCGGCAAGAAGCCCTCGCTGGCCAACCGCCGCCTCGCCTTCGACCGCCTGCGCGATCGTGAGATGGTCGTCAAGATTTTCGACGTGATGGGCCCGCGCTATGCGAGCCGCAACGGCGGCTACCTGCGCATCCTCAAGATGGGCTTCCGCGTCGGCGACAACGCGCCGATGGCCTATGTCGAACTGCTCGACCGGCCGGAAGTGACTGACGTCGCTGCGGCCCCGACCGCCGAGTAAGCGTCACCACGTACCACCTGCAAAGCCGGCCCAGCGCCGGCTTTCTGCTTTTAAGGGCGGCTAAGCCGTTTCGGCATCGGCATGCTTTTCCTGCAGCTGCAGCGCCCACATCTGGGCATAGTGGCCCCCGCGTTCGAGCAGCTCGCGGTGGCTGCCGCGCTCGACGATGCGGCCAGTATCGAGCACGAGGATCTCGTCGGCGTTCATCACCGTCGACAGGCGGTGGGCGATGATGAGCGTGGTGTGGCCCTGGGCGACCTGGTCGAGTTCACCCTGGATGGCCTTTTCGGTCTTAGAGTCGAGCGCCGAAGTGGCCTCGTCGAAAATCAGGATCGGCGGATTCTTCAGCAACGCGCGGGCGATGGCGACGCGCTGCTTCTCGCCACCGGACAATTTGAGGCCGCGCTCGCCGACCTTCGTCTCGTAGCCGTCGGGCAGCCGCTCGATGAACTCGTGCAGGTGCGCGGCGCGGGCAGCCTCGATCACCTCGTCGCGGGCGGCCGTCGGCCGGCCGTACTGGATGTTGTAGAAAATCGTGTCGTTGAACAGCACGGTGTCCTGCGGCACGATGCCGATGGCTGCGCGCAGGCTTGCCTGCGTCAGGCTGCGGATGTCGCTGCCGTTGATGCTGATGCCGCCGGCGGATACGTCGTAGAAGCGGAACAGCAACCGCGCCAGCGTGCTCTTGCCCGAACCGCTGTGACCGACCACCGCCAGCGAGCGGCCGGCGGGTATGTCGAAGCTGACGTTGTCGAGGATGCGCCGCTTCGGCTCGTAGGCAAAGCCGACACCCGCGAAGCTGACCGCGCATGGCCCCCCTTGCAGCGCGTGCGCGTCGGCCGCATCCTGCACCTCGCGGTGCTGGATCAGCAGCCCGAATAGGCGCTCGATGTCGGTCAGCGACTGGCGGATCTCGCGGTAGAGGATGCCCAGGTGGTTGAGCGGCATGTAGAGCTGGATGAGGAAGGCATTCACCAGCACGATGTCGCCCACCGTCATGCTGCCATTGGCCACGCCGACGGCTGCGCGCCACATCATCAGCGTCACGGCGACGGCGATGATCACCGCCTGGCCGAGGTTGAGGTAGGACAGTGAAACCTGGGTGCGAATCTGCGCCGCCTCCCACTTCTGCAACTGCTCGTCGTAGCGCCGGGCCTCGAAGGCTTCGTTGTTGAAGTACTTCACCGTCTCGTAGTTGATCAGGCTGTCGATGGCGCGGACGTTGGCCGCCGAGTCATGCTCGTTGGCCTCGCGCCGGATCTTGGTGCGCCAATTGGTCACAAGGATGGTGAAGGTGATGTAAACCGCCAGCGTGACGAAGGTGATCAGGGCGAAGCTGCTGTCGTAGCGGCTGAGCAGGATGGTCAGCACCAGGCCGATCTCCACCAGCGTCGGCAGGATGGAATAGATGGTGTAGCTGATCAGGCTGCCGACCGCACGCGTGCCGCGCTCGATGTCGCGCGTGAGGCCGCCGGTCTGGCGCTCGAGGTGGAAGCGCAGGGACAGCGCGTGCAGGTGGTCGAATACCTTTAGCGCGATGGTGCGCTGCGCCCGCTGCGTCACCCTGGCGAAAATGATCTCGCGCAACTCGGTGAACAGCGCCGTCGAGAACCGCAGCGCACCGTAGGCGCCGAGCAGGCCGATGGGCACCAGCAGCAGCGCCTGTTCCCGCGGCAGCGTGAAGCCGTCGATGATGCCCTTGAAGACGAGCGGCACGCTGACGTTGGCCACCTTGGCCGTGACCAGGCAGGCCAGGGCGAAAATGACACGCCACTTCCATTCGAGCAGGTAGGGCAGCAGCGACTTGAGGGTTTCCCAGTCGCGACGCTCCGAGGGTTCGGGACCGGGGAGGGCGACGTAAGCGGGCATGCGTTTGGCCATGGCAGGATTCTAGCAGCGCGACCCTGACCCAATTTTCGGCAGGGGCAAGCCGCGGCGGGCAAATCCGGATCATAGCGGTGTAAGCTTCGCTATCCCGACTGCCGTGCCCTGCCATGACCGAACAAGCCGCCCGCCTGCCCGATGATCAACCCGTGCTGCGCGTCATGCCCATGCCGGCCGATCTCAACCCCTCGGGCGACATCTTCGGCGGCTGGGTCATGGCCCAGGTGGACATCGCCGGCGCCATCCCGGCGATGAGGCGGGCGCGCGGCCGCATCGCCACCGTGGCGGTCAATTCCTTCCTGTTCAAGCAGCCGATATCGGCCGGCGACGTCGTCAGCTTTTACGCCGAGGTGACCCGGGTCGGCACCAGTTCGATCACCGTCAACGTCCAGGTCTATGCCGAGCGCCATCCCGAGAACCCGATCACGGTCAAGGTCACCGAGGCACGGCTGACCTACGTCGCCCTCGACGCGGCGGGCAACAAGCGCGTGGTCGGCGGCGCCTAGAACAGCGGGGAATCGGGGGGAAAGCCCCGGCTGCTTGTCGTTTGCCTTGGCCACCCGGGTCGCTATCATCGGCCGACAATTGCCTATAGCCCGTGCAAAACACACTCAATAGCCCAAACTGACGCCCATGGATTTCACCCAATTCGGCTGGCGCGACGGCGTGCTTCTGATCGCCGTGGGCATTGGCGTCTACGTCGCCATCATGCTGCTGCGTCTGTTCCAGATCGGGAAGCAAAAGAGTGCGCATCTCGACCTGCCCAACCATGCGCCGGCGCTCTTCGGTACCACCGCATCCATGTCGCCTGATGCAGCAGGGGAGCAATCAGCAGTGGGGACAGAGTTTGAACTGCCCTTCCATTTTTCACCGCCGCCGCTTTCCTCGGCGGCAGCGCAGGACCTCGCCACCCCGGCGCCGTCCCAAGGGATACCCTCCGGCACAACCTTTGCCGAGACACTGGAAGCGAGCCGGCTCGAACAGGAGGTGCGGCAGTTGCGCGCCGAGGTTGCCGCCCTGCGCGAAGAACTGCTGGACCTGCAGGCGGCGCACCGGGTGGCGCCACAGTACGCCGATGCCATGGCGCTGGCGCGACGCGGCTTCGATGCGCGGGGTATCGCCGACCATTGCGGCATCGCCCTGGGCGAGGCCGAACTGGTGATGGCGCTGGCGCGCGGCGCCGACGATCCACAAGCGGAGAATGACTATGTCGGATTTGAATCAGGACCCCGTCGCGCCGCCGGATGACGAGGAGGCGCTGAAAAAGCGCCTGCTCAACCGCATCGCCATCGCCGGCGTGGTGGTGGTGGCGCTCCTGGGCGGCCTGGCCGTGATCGAGGCTTTGACCGTGCAGCCGCCGCCGCAGAAGGTCGCCAAGGCGCCGAGCCCGCCACCTGCCGCGCCGCCGCCGGTGGCCGAACCGGCGAAGGCCGAGACGCCACCACCCGTGGCCGAGCCGCAGAAGGAAGCGACAACGGAACCCGCCAAGGAGCCCGAAGTTGCTGCCACGCCCGAACATACCGCCTCGGTGCAGGCCCGGCCGCCGAAACCGCTGACACCGCCGGCGACCGCGCGGCCGGCGATGCTCAAACCCGCCGAGCCGCTGGTGGCGGCCAGGCCCGATCCCGGTCGCGACATCGCCCGGACCCAGCCCGCAACCGCGGCCAGCCCCGGCCCGCTGTCGAAGCCGCTGTCCCAGGCCGTGCAGTCGGCGCGGCAGTACGTGCTGCAGATGGGTGTGTTCAACAATGTCGCCAATGCCGAGGAACTGCGCGCCAAGCTCGAACTCGCCGGCATCCCGGCGCAGATCGAGGCCCGGGTGCAGGTCGGCCCCTTCAAGAACCGCGAGGAAGCCGATGCGGCGCGCGAGAAGATGCGCGCCCTCGGTCTCGACAGCGGCATACTGACCGCCATCAGGAAATGACCATGATGCATATCGACAGCCCCCGCTACGGCGCCCTCGAGGTCGAGGCCAGCAAGATCATCGAGTTCCCGCATGGCCTTCCCGGCTTCGAGGAGCTTAAGCGCTACACCCTGCTGCACCCCGCCGAGTCGGCGGGCGAGGTCCCCAGCTACTTCATCCTGCAGTCGGTCGACGATCCGGCGGTGGCCTTCCACATCGCCGATCCGGCACGCTTCGGTTTCAACTACGAGATCGCGCTGTCCGACGAGGATGCGGCCATGATCCGCCTCGCCGATCCGGCCGCTGCAGCGGTGGTGGTGATGCTGGTCAACGAGGGCGGCGGCGGTGTGCGCGCCAACCTTAACGCGCCGCTGGTGCTCAACCTCGAGGCGCGCCTCGGCGTTCAGCACGTCTTCGCCCGACTCAACTACGCAGTGACTCTCAAGGACAATTAATGGCCCCCCACGCCCGCAATAACCGCTCGCTGCCCCCCACGGGGGAGCGAGCCTCCCTCGGGGCGGCCCTGTAGGAGGCATCGTGAGCCGCAAGATCATTTCCACCGCCAACGCCCCCGCCGCCATCGGCACCTACTCGCAGGCGGTGCAGGCCGGCAACACCATCTACCTGTCGGGCCAGATCGGCCTAGATCCGGCAACGATGACCATGGTCGAAGGCATCGACGCCCAGATCATGCGCGTCTTCGACAACCTCAAGGCCGTGGCCGAGGCGGCCGGTGCCTCGCTCAACGATGCCGTCAAGTTCAACATCTACCTGATAGACCTCGCCAACTTCGCCAAGGTGAACGAGACCATGGCGAAGTACGTGGCGCAGCCTTATCCGGCCCGCGCCGCCGTCGGTGTCAAGGAGCTGCCGCGCGGCGCGCTGGTCGAGGCCGACGCCGTTCTCGTCGTTGGCTGAAAAGCTCCTTCCCGCCTTTCCCGGCGTTGGCGCCGCCGTCGCCGAAAAGCTCGAACGCCTGGGGCTGCGCCGCGAGGCCGACCTCGTCTTCCATCTGCCGCTGCGTTATGAAGACGAGACGCGGCTGACCGCCATCCGCGATGCCCTGCCCGGCGTCCCGGCGCAATTCGAGGTCGAGGTCATCGCCTGCGATGTCGCCTACCGGCCGCGCCGCCAGCTGATCGCCAAGGTGCGTGATGAGTCCGGGTTGCTGGTGTTGCGCTTCCTCAACTTCTACCCGAGCCAGCAGAAAGTTCTGCAGCCGGGCGCGCGGCTGCGCGTGTTCGGCGAGGTGCGTGGCGGCTTCTTCGGTAGCGAGATCATCCACCCGCGCTTCCACACGGCCGGCGAAGACGAACCGCTGCCGCAGGGCCTGACGCCGGTTTATCCGACCACCGCCGGCCTCGGCCAGGCCACCTTGCGCAAGCTGATCGACCGCGCGCTGGACAAAGTGTCGCTGGACGATACCCTGCCCGAAGCGCTGCGCCGGCAACTGCAGCTGCCCGAGCTTGCCGCCAGCATCCGCACCCTGCATCACCCGTCTCCCGACATCTCGCTGGAGCAGCTGGAAACGCGCGGCCACCCGGCGTGGCGTCGCGTCGCCTTCGACGAGCTGCTGGCCCAGCAGCTTTCGCTGCGTCGCGCCCATGCCCTGCGCCGCGCGCATGGCGCGCCCCGGTTGGAGGGTCACGGAAAGCTCACCACTGCCTTGCTGGCACAACTACCCTTCCGCCTGACCGGAGCACAACAGCGCGTCTGGGAGGAAATTGCCGCCGACATCGCAGCGCCGCACCCGATGCAGCGCCTGCTGCAGGGCGACGTCGGCAGCGGCAAGACGGTGGTGGCGGCGCTGGCCATGCTGTGCGCCGTCGACAACGGCTACCAGGCCGCGCTGATGGCGCCGACCGAGATCCTCGCCGAGCAGCACTACCGCAAGCTCGCCGGCTGGCTGGCACCGCTCGGCATCGAAGTGGCCTGGCTCTCCGGCAGCCAGAAGAAACGCGAACGCACGGCCTGGCAGGAAAAAGTCGGCGCTGGCGCCACGCCGCTGGTGGTCGGCACCCATGCCCTGATCGAGGAGGGCGTCGAATTCGCCAACCTCGGCCTGGCCATCGTCGACGAGCAGCACCGCTTCGGCGTCAAGCAGCGCCTCGCGCTCAAGCAGAAGGGCATGGGGGGAGATGCGCGCCGAGCCACCCCAGGCGCATCGAGCGCACCAGTGGGGGGCAGCGAGCCGCCCCTGCGAGCGAGAGGCGGCAATTTGGTGCCTCACCAGCTCGCCATGTCGGCCACGCCGATTCCGCGCACGCTGGCCATGAGCTACTACGCCGACCTCGATGTCTCGGTGATCGACGAACTGCCCCCCGGCCGCACGCCGGTGCTGACCAAGCTGGTGTCCGACTCGCGCCGCGACGAGGTGGTCGCCCGCGTCCGCGATGCCTGCCGCGACGGCCGCCAGGCTTACTGGGTCTGCCCGCTGATCGAGGAGAGCGAGGCGCTGCAGCTCAAGACCGCGCAGGAAACCTTCGCGCACCTCACTGCCGAGTTGCCCGAACTGCGCATCGGTCTTGTCCACGGCCGCCTCAAGGCCGACGAGAAGGCGGCGGTGATGGCCACCTTCGTTGCCAACGAGGTGCAACTGCTGGTCGCCACCACGGTGATCGAGGTCGGTGTCGACGTCCCCAATGCGACGCTGATGGTGATCGAGCACGCCGAGCGCTTCGGCCTCGCCCAATTGCACCAGTTGCGCGGCCGTGTCGGTCGCGGCAGCCATGAATCAGCCTGCATCCTGCTCTACGCCCAGCCGCTGGGCGAAACGGCGCGGGCGCGGCTCAAGATCATCTTCGAGAACACCGACGGCTTCGAGATCGCGCGCCAGGATCTGCACCTGCGCGGTCCCGGCGAATTCATCGGTGCCCGCCAGAGCGGCTTGCCCATGCTGCGCTACGCTGACCTCGAGGACACCGCCCTCATCGAGCAGGCGCGGAACGCTGCCGAGGAACTGCTGCGCGGCGACCCCGAGGTCGTGCAGCGCCACCTGGAGCGCTGGCTCGGCGGCCGCGGTGAACTTCTGGGGGCGTAGCCGCCCCAGAAGTTCACCTTCGGTCGATGAGCGCCCGACCTCCCCCGGCCCGTTCCACGGCCGGCTTTGCACAGCCAGCCGGCTTCGGCAGCGCAGGGCAATGCCCTGCGCAACCCTGCCTACGCCCTTCGCAGGAGGGGCGACTGGCTTGCTCGCTGCGCTCGATTGGACACCAGTAGAATCTGACCCATGCAAACCTGGTTACCCCGTCCCGCCGTGCGCGGCCCGTTGCGCCATTGGCTGACCGCGCGCGGCTCGCTGTCGGAGCGCCTGCGCGCCGCCTGCAGCGCAGGCTTCCGGGTGCAGTGCCTGAATCAGGGTTTGCGCCTTGCCTGGCCCGATGAACGGGTCGCGTTGCGCCTGGCCGCCCACGAACCAACGCTGGTGCGCGAGGTGCTGCTGTTATGCGGAGAGACCCCCGTCGTGTTCGCCCGCAGCCTCGCCGCCGCGAGCCATCTCGACGGTCCGTGGCGCGCACTGCGCGGCCTGGGTTCGCGGCCGCTGGCGACCATGCTGTTCGCCGATCCGCGCATCGCGCGCGGCGCGCTCGAGTACAGCCGGCTCGATGCGCGCAAGCCGCTCCACCGCCGCGCCGCCGCAGCCGTGCCGGTCCTGGCGTCCGAGTCGTGGGTGCGGCGCTCGTTGTTCTGCCGCGACCGCGCGCCGCTGCTGGTGACCGAAGTCTTCCTGCCCGGAGTGCTGACACTGTGAACCTCGCCGCGCTCAAGCAGCGCATCGACCTTTACGAAAAGCTGATGCGGCTCGACAAGCCCATCGGCATCCTGCTGCTGCTGTGGCCGACACTGTGGGCGTTGTGGATCGCCAGCGACGGACAGCCGCCGCTCATGCTGGCGTGGATTTTCGTGCTCGGCACGGTGCTGATGCGCTCGGCCGGCTGCGTCATCAACGACTACGCCGACCGCGACTTTGATCCGCATGTCGAGCGGACGAAGGAGCGGCCGCTGGCTGCACGCACGGTCAGCACACGCGAAGCCCTGGCGTTGACCGCCGTGCTGGTGGCCTGCTCGGCGCTGCTGATCCTGCCGCTGGCCAAGCTGGTGTGGGCGCTCGCCGGCGTCGCCCTGTTCCTCGCCGTGAGCTATCCCTTCACCAAGCGCTTCCTCGCCATACCGCAGGCCTACCTCGGCGTCGCCTTCGGCTTCGGCATTCCGATGGCCTTCGCCGCCGTTCTGGGGGAGGTGCCACGCGACGCCTGGGTGCTGCTGCTGGCTAACATTTTCTGGGCGGTGGCCTACGATACCGAGTACGCGATGGTCGACCGCGACGACGACATACGCATCGGCATCCGCACCTCGGCCCTGACCTTCGGCCGCCTCGACGTCGCGGCGGTGATGCTGTGCTACGCGGCGATGCTGGGCATCCTCTTCTGGCTGGGCTGGTCGCTGCGCTACGGTGCGCCCTATTTCGCCGGACTCTTCGTCGCGGCGGCCATTGCCGGCTATCACTACACGCTGATCCACCGGCGGGAGCGCATGCAGTGCTTCAAGGCGTTCCTGCACAACAATTGGCTGGGTGCGGCCGTATTCGCCGGCCTTGTCGCCGAACTGAATCTCAGGCCGCTGCTTTCCTGAAGCGGGCGTAGAGCAGCTGATAGGTGAGGGCGGGCTGCGGCCCCAGCGCACGCAGCACGCGGCGCAGCTGCCCGGCGGCGAGCGGACGATGGCCGGGCGCGGGCGTGGCGGCGCCGATGGCGCGCAGCCGCCGCGGCAGGTCCAGCGCGACGTCGGCGCGATCCACGTACATTTCCGCGTCGATATTTATCCCGCCGGCGGGAAAGGCCGCGCGCAGGGTGGCCTCGTCGGCAAACGGCAGCGTGCCGGGGTGCAAGCCGAGCGCGGCATGGACGGCGCGCCACTCGCGGAAGCTTTCCGCCCCCAGCGTGCTGATGGCCAGCAGTCCGCCGGGCGCCAGCAGCGCCGCGAGACCGCCCAGCGTTCGCGGCAGGTCGCGGAACCACTGTGCGGCGAGGTTGGCGCAGACGAGGTCGAAGCCGGCGGCGACGGCCGGCCGCTCGCCGTCCATGACGAGGTAAGCCGGCTGCGGCAGGCGGGCGCGACAGGCTTCGACCATGGCCGGCGCGATGTCGCTGGCGAGAATGTCGGTGAACCGGGAGGCCAGCGGTTGCGTCAGGTGGCCGGTGCCGCAACCGATTTCCAGCACCCGGGCATTGGCGGGCAGGGACTCGCTGGCGATCAGTTCGGCCAGGCGCTGCGCGGCATGGCGCTGCGGCGCCGAGTGTGCGTCGTAGCTGGCTGCGGCGCGGCCGAAGCTTTGCGCGATCGGATGGCTCATGACGTGGCGATTTTCTCGATCCACTCCGCGCACAAATCGGGAGTGGTCAGCGGCAGCACATGGCCGGCCACGTCGGCGTAGGCGAGGTGATCGGCGGGCAGGCCCGCCAGCGCGGCGAGGCTCATCCCTGATGGCACGATGGGATCGTTGCCGCCGGCCAGCGCCCGGATGTCGGCGGCGCGCTCGGCCAGGCGGGCGCGGCCGTCCCATTGCGCGAGCCAGTCGAGTCCCGCAGCCAGGCGGGCTGCATCGAATGTGGCAGGCGCCGGCGGCGCGCCGCAGATGGTGCGGAACTCGTCCAGCACAGCCTGCGGATCGAGCCCAAACTGGGTCCGCATGCGCGCCAGCACGCGCGGAGCGACGGCGGGCGAATAATCGGCCGCTTCGGTGAAGCGCGGGAAGCCGTTGATCAGCAGCAGGCGCCGCCACGGGATCGGCGATTGCGTCAGCCACCAGCAGGCGCCGAGGGAGTGGCCGACGGCGATCACCGGCTCGCCATCGCCGAGTTTTGGCTGGAAGGGCGCGGCAAAGAAGCCGAAGTTGACGCATTCGACGCGATGCGCCGGGGACAGCCGCGCCCGCACGTCGTCCCAGACATGGCGGTCGAAGCCCCAGCCGTGGACGAGGACGATGCTGGCCATCAGCCCTGCGCCGACAAGGCGCGTACGGCGGCGAGCACCGCCTCGAACTGCGCATCGGAAAGCGCGGCCGACAGCGTGAAGCGCAGCCGCGCGGTGCCGGCGGGCACGGTCGGCGGGCGGATGGCGACGGCGAGCACGCCGGCCTCTTCCAGTTTGCGCCCCGCGGCCAGCGCCGCCGCTGCGTCGCCGATCACCGCCGGCACGATCTGGGTCGAGGAAGCCAGCGTATCGATGCCGCGTTCGTGCAGCGCGGCGCGCAACGCGGCAGACATCGTCGCCAGCCGGGCACGCTCGGCATCCATGGCGGGCACGAGCTCGAGCGCGGCATCGAGCGCTCCGAGGGCGGCAGGCTGCGGGCGCGGTGCTGTAGATGAAGCCGCTGCAACGGTTGACCAGCCAGTCGATCAGCGCCTGTGAGCCGGCGACGTAGGCACCGGCGCCGCCCAGCGCCTTGCCCAGCGTGCCCATGACGATGCCGACTCCGCCTGATGCGCTCGGCCGCAAGCCCCCGCCCGCCGGGGCCGAGCACGCCGGTGGCGTGGGCCTCGTCGAGATAGAGCACGGCGCCGTGGCGCTCGGCCAGCCGGGCCAGCGCCGGCACGTCGGCGCGGTCGCCGTCCATGCTGAACACCGACTCGGCGACGATGAAGCGCAGCTCGCCGGGGTGGGATGCCAGCAGTTCCTCCAGGTGGCCGAGGTCGTTGTGGCGGTAGCGGATCTGCTTCAGTCCCTGGCAGCCGGCGTGGAGGCTGGCGTGGTTGAGGCGATCGGTGAACACCAGCGGCCCGTGCGTACCCGGTGCCAGTTCGAACAGCGCCGGCAGCACCGAGCTGTTGAGCTGGAATCCCGTGGAGAAAATCAGCGCCGCCTCGGTGCCCTTGAAGGCGGCGAGCCGGGCTTCGAGGTCGAGCAGCTCCTGCGTGGTGCCGGTGACGAGGCGCGAGGCGCGCGAGCCCGCGCCGTGGCGGCGCGTCCAGGCGCAGGCACGCTCGATGACCTGCGGATGGCGCGCAAGGCCGAGGTAGTCGTTGGACGAAACGTCGATCAACCGCGGATCGGGCACACGCAAAAGTCGGCGCTGGCGGGACGCCTCGAGGCGCGCCAGGCGCGGTGCGATCAGCGGGTCGAGGTCAGTCATGGGCGCGGGACCAGTCGCTGACGACAGCGACGACGGCTGCGGTGAGTATGGCGAGATCGGCGCCGCTGATGGTGAAGGGCGGTGCGAGATAGACGATGTCGCCGAAGGGGCGGACCCAGACCCCGCGTTCGACGAAGGCCGGGCGCAGGGCAGAAGCCTCGGTGGTGGCGAGCTGCACCACGCCGATGGCGCCCTTGACGCGCACGTCGACCACGCCGGGCAGCGCGCGGCAGGGTTCGAGTTCTGCGCGCAGCTGCGCCGCGATGGCGGCGACCTGCTGCAGCCGCGGCTCGCGCTCGAACAGGTCGAGCGAGGCGTTGGCCGCGGCGCAGGCCAAGGGATTTCCCATGAAGGTCGGGCCGTGCATGAAGGCATCTTCCGCCCGCCCGGAGCGGAAGGCATCGAACACCTGCGCCGTCGCCACCGTGGCGGCCAGCGGCAGCGTGCCGCCGGTCAACGCCTTCGACAGGCAGATCAGGTCGGGCACGATCGCCGCTTCCGCGCAGGCGAAGAGGTGGCCGGTGCGGCCGAAGCCGGTCATGATCTCGTCGGCGATCAGCAGCACGCCGTGGCGGTCACAGGCGGCGCGGATGAAGGCGAGCGTGTCGGCGTCGTGGCAGCGCATGCCGCCGGCGCCCTGCACCAGCGGCTCGACGATGACGGCGGCGACCTCCTGGCACTGGGCGCCGAGCAGCCGCTCGAACTCGGCGCGTTCGACGGCCGTGCGCGGCAGTTCGGCGAAGATCTGCGCCGGGGAGCGATAGGCGGCGAAGGCACCATGGAAGCCGCTGGCGGGATCGGTGACCGAAAGCGCGCCGAGGGTGTCGCCGTGGTAGCCGTGGCGGAAGGCGACGAAGCAATGGCGATCCTGCCCCTGGTTGCGCCAATACTGCACCGCCATCTTCAGCGCGATCTCGACCGCGACCGAGCCGGACTCGGAGAAAAAGACATGCCGCAGCTGGCGTTCATTGTCGCCCGGCAGCAGCCGCGCCAGCCGCGCGGCCAGGGTATAGGCCGGCTCGTGGGCGAGCCCGGCGAACATCACGTGGGGCAGCCGGTCCAGTTGTGCGGCGACGGCGGCGCGGATGTGCGGGTGGTTGTAGCCGTGGCAGGCGGTCCACCACGAGGCGATGCCGTCGATCAGCGTGCGGCCGTCGGCGAGTTCGATGCGGGAGCCGGATGCAGCGACGACGGGCAGCGGCAGCGGCGCGCCCGCCATCTGCGTGTAGGGCAGCCAGACGTGGTCGAGGGCGAGCCAGTCAGGCGCGGAAATCAGTGCAACGGGGGAGGCGGCTGATGGCATGGAGGGCCGCTAGAATGGGGACGATGAAACGCGCTTATTTTATCACCGCGACCGGCACCGACCTCGGCAAGACCTGGGTCACGGGCGGGGTCGCGCAGGCGCTGCACGCACGCGGGCAGGCGGTGCGCGCGCTCAAGCCGGTGATGAGCGGCTACGATGAATCCAATCCTGTCGCCAGCGATGCAGGGGTGCTGCTGCAAAAACTCGGCGGTATCGGGACGGCGATGACGACGGCGGAGATCTCGCCTTGGCGCTTCGCCGCGCCGCTCTCGCCCGATCGCGCCGCCTCGCTCGAAGGCCGCAACATCGATTTCGACGAGCTGGTCTGCTGGTGCCGCGAGCAAATCGAGCGCAACCCCGGCCTGCTGCTGATCGAGGGCATCGGCGGCGTAATGGTGCCGCTCGATGCGCGCCACACCGTGCGCGACTGGATCGCCGCGCTCGGACGTGCCGACCCTGCTCGTGGCCGGCACCTACCTGGGGGCGTTGTCGCATACGCTGACCGCTTTGGCCGCCCTGCGCGAGGCGGGCATCATGCCGGTCGCCATCGTGGTGAACGAATCGGCCGGCAGCCCCGTCGGCGTCGAGGATGCGATCGCCTCGTTGGCACCGCACGTCGGCGGTATTGCGCTTATCATCCTGCGACGCGACGACGCGGCCGGCTTGGCGCGGCTCGCCGACTCCCTGACAAAGGACCCAGGATGAACCCCGTCGCAGTATCGCGGCTCGTGCGGGACCGGGACGGTGGGGCATTCTGCTCCGCTCATGTCCCCCGATGTTTGGTGCGTGATCGGACCGGTGGGATGTTCCGCTCCGCTCATGTCATCCGGCGCCGGCCTGTGGCCTCCGCCTCCTTCTTTACTTCGCTGTGCGGAATACCCCACCGGTCCGATCCGGAAACGCCGTGGGTGTTCGGCGATCCCGAAGCACCGGCATACCCCGCCGAGGACGATGGGTGGTCGACGCAGCGAAGTAATGGGGGAGGGTCGGGCACAGCCCGGCCCGGAGGACATGAGCAGCGTCGACCACCCATCGTCCTCGGCGCGCCCCGACCCTCGACAAGCAAGGCGTTTCATGCGTCGCGGGTGGCGCGAAGCACTGTGGAGCAACTGACATGAAATACCGTGACCTGCGCGATTTCGTCGCGCAACTCGAAGCCATCGGCGAGCTCAAGCGCGTCACCGTCGAGGTCGATCCCCATCTCGAGATGACCGAGATCTGCGACCGCGTGCTGCGCGCCGGCGGGCCGGCCATCCTGTTCGAGAAGCCGAAGGGGCACTCCGTTCCCGTGCTGGCCAACCTCTTCGGCACGCCGCGCCGCGTGGCGCTGGGCATGGGCGAGGAATCGACGGAGGCGCTGCGCGAAGTCGGCAAGCTGTTGGCCTACCTCAAGGAACCCGAGCCGCCGCGCGGCCTCAAGGATGCCTGGGAGAAGTTGCCGGTGCTGAAGCAGGTGCTCAACATGGCCCCCAAGGTGGTCTCGTCGGCGCCGTGCCAGGAGGTCGTCTGGGAGGGCAGGGACGTCGATCTGTCGCGCCTGCCGATCCAGACCTGCTGGCCGGGCGACGCCGGGCCGCTGATCACCTGGGGCCTGGTGGTGACGCGCGGGCCGAACAAGCCGCGGCAGAATCTCGGCATCTATCGCCAGCAGGTGATCGGGCCGAACAAGGTCATCATGCGCTGGCTGGCCCATCGCGGCGGCGCGCTGGATTTTCGCGACCATTGCGAGAAGAACCCGGGCCAGCCGTTCCCGCTCGCGGTGGTGATCGGCGCCGACCCGGCCACCATCCTCGGCGCGGTCACGCCGGTGCCCGATTCGCTCTCGGAATACCAATTCGCCGGCCTGCTGCGCGGCGCCAAGACCGAGCTGGTGAAGTGCCTCGGCTCGGACCTGCAGGTGCCGGCCACCGCCGAGATCGTGCTCGAAGGTTTCATCGCGCCGGGCGAAACCGCCCCGGAAGGCCCGTTCGGCGACCACACCGGCTACTACAACGAGGTCGCCGAATTCCCGGTGTTCACCGTCGAACGCATCACCCTGCGGCGCGATCCGATCTACCACTCGACCTACACCGGCAAGCCGCCCGACGAGCCGGCCATGCTCGGCGTCGCGCTCAACGAGGTGTTCGTGCCGCTGCTGCAGAAGCAGTTTCCCGAGATCACCGACTTCTACTTGCCGCCCGAGGGCTGTTCCTACCGGCTGGCCGTCGTGAGCATGAAGAAGCAGTACCCCGGCCACGCCAAGCGGGTGATGTTCGGCATCTGGTCCTTCCTGCGCCAGTTCATGTACACCAAGCTGATCATCGTCACCGACGACGACGTGGACATCCGCGACTGGAAGGAAGTGATCTGGGCGCTGACCACCCGCGTCGATGCGGCACGCGACGTGCTGATCGCCGAGAACACGCCGATCGACTACCTCGATTTCGCTTCGCCGGTGGCCGGCCTGGGCAGCAAGATGGGTATCGACGCCACCAACAAGTGGCCGGGCGAAACGACGCGCGAGTGGGGCCGCACCATCGTCATGGACGCGGCCGTGAAGCGCCGCGTCGACGCGCTCTGGGACGGCCTCGGCCTCTAGCAGCGGAATGTTGGCGTTCCCGGCCATCTCGCTCTCCGGCAGCTCGCGCCGCTCCTTGCTGGCGCTGATCGGTGCCGCCATCCTCGGTGCCGCCGCTCTGCTCGGCTACCTGCTGTGGTCGAGCCACCGCGATGCGCTGGCCGACGCCGAGAAAACCACGCGCAATTCCGCCTGGCTGCTCGAGGCCGGCTTCGACGCCGCGGTGCGGCGCCTCGATGCCGGTCTGCGCGAACTCACCGAGATCATGCCGCCGGAGGCGGTGGCGAAGGCCGCGGTGCCGCGCTTCGCCGAGCGCATGGATCGCCTGCTCGACCTGCAGGTGCGCCACTTTCCCGAACTGTCAGCCATGCGCGTCTTCGATGCCGCGGGGGACATGCTGTATACCTCGGACAGCGCCGATACGCGGCGCACCAACATCGTCGATCGCGCCTACTTCAGGAAGCTGCGCGACGATCCGCAAGCCGGCGTGGTGTTCTCGGAAGTGCTGATCGCGCGCGCCACCGGCCGTCCATCGATCATTGCCGGACGCGCACTCTACAGCGGCGGCAGGTTCGCCGGCGTCGTCATCGGCCTGCTCGACATCGAACATTTCCAGCACCTGCTGCAGTCGATCGACATCGGCCGGCAGGGACTGATCGCCGTCCGCCGCTCCGACGACTTCACGCTGGCGCTGCGCTGGCCGGTGATCGCCGCGGAGATCAACCAGCCGCTGCCGGCCCAGAACCCGCTGGTGCGCGCGGTCAGCGAAGGCAAGCGCATGGCGACGGTGCGCTTCGCGGCGAAGACCGATGGCATCGACCGCATTTTCAGCATCCGCACCCTCGAGCGCTACCCCTACTACGTCGTCGTCGGCCTCGCCAGCGACGAGGTGCTGGCCGGCTGGCGCAAGCAGGCGCTGGTCTCGGGCGCCCTCGGGGCCCTGCTGCTGGGCCTGCTCGGTTTCGTGCTGGTGCGACTGGTAGTGGTGGAGGCGCGCACGGCCGCCATCGTTACCGATCTGGCCCTGAGCTCCCAGCAGCTGGTGGAGAGCGAGGCGCGGCTCGACGACGCGCTGGAAATCGCCCGCATGGCCGACTGGGAATACGACATCGACGCCGAGCGCTTCCTGCTCAACGACCGTTTCTTCCGCGTGCTGAAGACGGATGCCGATTGCGCAGGCGGCTACCTGATCACCTCCGCCGACTTCGTCGCACGGCTGGTACATCCCGGAGGATGCATCGCTTTTCGGCGCCATGCTTGCCCGCGCCGCGGCCGAGGCCGACTCCGGCAAGGCCTGGGAGGAACAGCTGCGCCTGCGTTGCGGCGACCGCCAGGCGCGCTGGATGCTGCTGCGTTTCCAGCGTGCGCCGCAGCGCGACGGCGGCGCGCAGCTGTTCGCCGGAACGCTGCTCGACGTGCACGAGCGCCACCAGGCCGAGGAGGAACTCGCCCGGCTGGCGCTGGTCGCGCGCGAGACCAGCAACGCGGTGATCGTCATCGATCGCCAGCGTCGCATCGAGTGGGTGAACGCCGGCTTCACCCGCATGACCGGCTACGGCATGGAAGAGGTGGTCGGACGCAAGCCGCGCGAACTGCTGGAGGGGGAGCGCACCGACCAGGCGACGATGGCGCTGATGAGCGAAAGGCTCGATCGCGGCGAAGCGGTACGCGAAGAAATACTCAATTACCGCAAGAACGGCGAGCCCTACTGGGCCGAAGTGCAGATCCAGCCGGTATGGGATCAGCGTGGCCAACTGGTGCGCTTCATTTCCATCCAGACCGACGTCACCGCGCGCAAGGACGCGGAGAAGGCGCTGCGCGAACTGTCGGGGCTGCAGGCGGCGATCTTCGAGGCGGCCGGCTACTCCATCATCTCCACCACGCCCGAGGGCCTGATCACCTCCTTCAACCAGGCCGCCGAACTGATGCTGGGCTACCGCGCCGACGAGATGATCGGCAGGCAGACGCCGGCCATCATCCACGAAGGTTCCGAGGTTGTGGCGCGTGCCGCCGAATTCTCGGCCGAGCTGGGCATGACCATCGAGCCGGGCTTCGAGGTCTTCGTCGCCCGCTCGCGCCGGCACCTGCCCAACACCTACGAATGGACCTACATCCGCAAGGACGGCTCGCGCCTGCCGGTGTTGCTGTCGGTGACGGCGCTGCGCGACGACTCCGGCACGATCTCGGGTTTTCTCGGCATCGCCGCCGACATCAGCGAGCGCAAGCAGACGCTCGAGGCCCTGCGCCAGAGCGAGGCCGCGCTCAACGCGGCGCAGGCGGTGGCTCATGTCGGCAGCTGGACGCTGGACATCGCCGCCAACCGCCTGCTCTGGTCGGTCGAGACCTACCGCATCTTCGGCATCGCCGCCGGCACGCCGCTGACCTACGACCTGTTCCTTGGCCAGGTGCATCCCGCAGACCGCGACATGGTGAGCGCGGCATGGCAGGCGGCGATGGCCGGCGCGCCCTACGACATCGAGCATCGCCTGCAGATCGACGGCCAGGTGCACTGGGTGCGCGAAAGGGCGCAGATCGTCTTCGATGGCGCCGGCCGGCCGCTGTCGGGCATCGGCACTGTGCAGGAAATCACCGAGCGCAAGGAAGCCGAGCTGCAGCTGCAGTTGCACGCCGGCGTGTTCCAGCACAGCGGCGAGGCGCTGATGATCACCGATCAGGCCAACAACATCCTCGAGATCAACCCCGCCTTCACCCGCCTGACCGGCTACACGCCCGAGGAGGTGCGCGGCCGCAATCCGCGCTTCCTTTCGTCGGGCCGCACGCCGCCCGAAACCTACGTCGCGATGTGGAGCGGCATCCAGGAAGGCAGCTTCTGGCAGGGCGAGGTCTGGGACCGGCGCAAGGATGGCGGCGTCTATCCCAAGCTGCTGACCATCACCGTGGTGCGCGACGCCATGGGTGCCATCCGCCACCATGTGGCGAGCTTCACCGACATCACCGAGCAGAAGGCCACCGAGGAACGCATCCGCCACCTGGCGCTGCACGACGCGCTGACCGGGCTGCCCAACCGGCTCGACCTGCAGGGCCGGCTCGAGCAGGCCATCGTCGCGGCGCGCCGCGGCTACCAGCAGGTCGCGGTGATGTTCATCGACCTCGACCGCTTCAAGCAGATCAACGACAGCCACGGCCACAACATCGGCGACGGCCTGCTGGTCGAGGTGGCGCGCCGCCTCAAGTCCTGCGTGCGCGAAGCCGACGTGGTGGCGCGGCTGGGCGGCGACGAGTTCGTCGTGGTCCTGCCCGATGTCGGCACCTCGATCGAGGCAGGCCAGGTGGCTGACAAGATCCTCGCCGCCCTCGGCCAGCCCTACCGCATCGAGGGTCTCGACCTCGCCAGCTCGCCGAGCATCGGCATCGCCATGTTCCCCCACGACGGCAACGACGACGAGACGCTGATGAAAAAGGCCGACGTGGCGATGTACCGCGCCAAGTCGGGCGGCCGCAACAACCGGCAGTTCTACGCCGGCTAGACCATCTTCACCACGATGTCGTGCAGGGTGTTGGCGCAGGCGGCCATGCGCTCGGCGCCGTTGGTGAGGTGGCGATAGATTTCGCGGCGCTTGAACATGTGGATGTAGTCGTCGCCCTGGAATAGCTGGGCCAGGGCCTTGCGGTAGAGCTTTTCCACCCGGCGCTCGGCCTTGCGCGCGGCGTTGGCATTCTCCGCAGCGGCCGCCGGCTGGGTGCCCAGGTTTTCGAATCCGCCCCGCAGCGCCACCACGCCTTCATGCAGCAGCCGGGCCATTTCCAGCGTCACCGCGTCGGGTTTGAGACCGAGCGCGTCCATTTCGCTCACCGTGTCCTTGCAGTAGTTGATCACCTCGTCCAGCGTGGTGATGGCGCGGTAGATGTCCTCGCGGTCGATCGGCGTCGAGAAGGCCTCGTTGAGGGTGTGGATGTTCTTTACCTTGACCTTGTCGGCGGCGTGCTCGTCCTCACGGATGCGCTCGCCGATGGCGACGTCGCCGCTTTCCATGAACCGTACCAGCAGGCCCACGGTGTGTTCGACCTGGTGGCTCTGCTCGGCCAGCAGCAGGAAGAAATTCGGCGTCTTGGGAAAGAAGCGCTCGAACACGCGTGCCAGCAGCGATTTTCCTTGTTCGTCGTTCATGGCATGACCCATCGCAAAAGGAAGTGGAAGGCTACCGACACCGTGGCGGCGCCGGGGATGGTGATGACCCAGGTGGTGGCGATTTCGCGTGCCTTGGCCCAGCGTACCGCCTTGGGCCGCTCGGAGGCGCCGATGCCCATGATCGACGTGGCGACGACATGGGTGGTCGATACCGGCGCACCGATGGCCGAGGCGGCGAAAATCACCGCGGCCGAAGTGAGCTGCGAGTCGAGCGCATGCAGCGGCCGCACTTTATAGATCGCAAACCCCAGCGTCCGCACGATGCGCCAACCGCCGGAGAGGATGCCGAAGGTCATCGCGCTGGCGCAGGCCAGCATCACCCACAACGGCACCTCGAACCGGTCGGTGAAGCCGCCGAGGACCAGCACCAGGGTAAGGATGCCCATGCTCTTCTGGGCATCGTTGGCGCCGTGGGAGAAGGCCAGCCCGGCGGCGGTGAAGAACTGCGCGTTGCGCAGGTTGCGGTTCATGATCGGCCGCGCCCCACGCAGCAGGAACATCATGGCGCGATGGACGCCGTAGCCGACCCAGAAGCCGATCAGCGGCGACAGGATCAGCGCCGCCAGCACCTTCATCACGCCGCTGACATGGCCGCGGGCGAGCTCGGCGAAGCCCCAGACCACGTGGTCGGCGCCGACCGCCACCACCACCGCGCCGGCCAGGCCGCCGACCAGCGCGTGCGAGGAAGAGGAGGGTATGCCGCGCCACCAGGTGATCAGGTTCCAGGCGATGGCACCGACCAGGCCGCTAAGGATGATGCCCAGCGCGGCCACCCTGGGGACGTCGTCGAGCACGATGAATTTGCCGATGGTGTTGGCCACGGCGGTGCCGCCGAGCAGCGGGCCGAGGAACTCGAAGGTGGCGACGATGAGGACCGCCTGCACCGGCGTCATGGCGCGCGAGGCGATCACGCTGGCGACGATGTTGGCGGCGTCGTGGAAGCCGTTGGTGTAGTCGAACACGAGCACCACCAGCACGACGGCGACGGCCAGGACGAGGACCGGATCCATGGGCGCAGGCTAGCGCGGCGGATCGTTGTTCGCAACGTCCTTTTCCGGCAGCAGGCAGGTGTTGTTGCGGCAGCCGAATACCGAATGCCGCCACCAGGCAACGCCGACCAGCGCCAGCGCGGCGCAGGCGAGGATCTCGGTCATCCCCGGCGCGGGCCGGCCCGCCTGCCACCACGCGACGAGTATCTTGATCGACTCGATGCCCGTGACCAGCAGGGCGAAGCCGACGATGAGCCAGGCGAGGCGTTTCATCCTAATACGTGCGCTCGTACACCCACTGCAGCAGCGCGTCCTGCGCCGGTTGTGCCGCGGCGGCGTTGGCGTGGTTCACGAAGAACACCACGATCTGGCGGCGGCCGCTCCTGTCGAGCACGTAGCCGGCCAGGGTCTTGACGCCCTCGAGCGAGCCGGTCTTGATGTGGGCC
Source organism: uncultured beta proteobacterium (assembly GCA_963709555.1). GTDB lineage: Bacteria > Pseudomonadota > Gammaproteobacteria > Burkholderiales > Rhodocyclaceae > Sulfurisoma. The sequence continues at coordinate 343,647 of CAVPWR010000005.1, forward strand.
TGGCCGGCGGCGCCGCCCTGGCGCCTTTTCATGGTGCCGTCGACGGCCAGCAGCGGCAGCGAGGACATCAGTTCGGGCATCACCGCGCTTTTCCAGGCCGCCTGCAACAGGCGCGCCGTGCTGTCGGCCGAGATGCGTTCGCGCCGCGACAGGCCGGAACCGTTGTCGAGCACAAGTTCGGGGAAGCGCAGCGCCTTCGCATCGAGCCAGGCACGGATGGCCGCGTCGGCCTGGGCGGTGGTGGCGCCGCCATTCCTTCCGCTCGCCGTGTCGCTACCGCCGTCCCATGGGATACCGCTTCGCATAACTTTTTGCCCGAGGGTGAGGAAGAGCTGGCGTGCCATCACGTTATTGGAGAACTTGTTGATGTCGCGCACGATCTCGGCCAGCGGCGGCGAGTCGATGCCCGCCAGCAGGCGGGCGCCGTCGGGCGTGGCGCCATCGCGCACCGTGCCCTTGATGCTGCCGCCCAGTTCCGTCCATAGCTGGCGGAAGACGCCGAGGACATAGTCGGCGTGCGGCAGCAGGCCGAGGTTCCAGCGCTGTTCGCCGCAGGCGGCGGGGTAGCCGCCGGTCAGCGTCAGGCGGAAATTGCCGTCGTGGCGGGAGAGGTCGGCGCGCAGGCCTTCCTTCCAGTCGCCACAGCCGCCGCCACCGAGCTTGACGAGGTTGACGATGTCGAGGTTGGCCGGGGCGGGTTCGGGCAGGGCCAGCACGCGATCAGCGGCCGGAACCAAGGTCAGCCGCACCGCCTTGAAATTGAGCAGCAGGGCGTCCGGCCCGACGTTGTAGGGACGCTGCGGCTTGCCGTCGAAGGCGGCCTCGTCATGGGTGACGGCGGCGAAAGCCGAGCGGTCGAGCACCAGGTCGCCGCGGATTTCGCGCAGGCCGCGCGCGCGCAATTGCCGCAGCAACAGCCAGAACTGTTCGAAGGTCAGGCTGGGGTCGCCGCTGCCGCGCAGGATCAGGTCGCCCGCCAGCACGCCGTCGGATAGCGGGGCGGCGGCCAGCGCCTCGGTCTTCCAGGTGTAGGCCGGCCCCAGCAGGTCGAGCGCGGCGAAGGTGGTGACGAGCTTCATCACCGAGGCCGGGTTCATCGCCTGGCCGGCATTGACGCTGATGCGCGTGAAGGCGCCGCCCGCTTCCTGCACCACGACCGCCACGGCATGCTCGGGGATGGCGGCGGCCTTGAGTGCGCGCGCCACCGGCGGCGGCAGGCGCTGGCCGAAGGAAGTGGCAGGCAGGTCCTGCGCGGCGGCGGGCAATGCCAGGGCGAGCAGCAGAAGCAGGGCCAGGTGCATGTTCAGATCACGATGTGTCGCCGACGCTCGTCGAAGCGCTCGACCGCGGCTCGCGCCTCCTCACGGTCGATGAGCACGGTCATCACCACCCAGCGTCGCAGGTCGCGCGTGGTCAGCTCGACGAAGCGCAGATTGTCGGCGTGCTGGTCTTCCGCATCGACGATCACGCCATAGCGATCGACGGCTAGCTGCACCGGATCGAGGCGCAACGAGGCCTCGGGCGCAGCAAGGTAGGCCGCCAGCGTCTCAATCAGCCGCCCCGGCTGCAGAGCGTCGATTGTTTCGCGCAGCCGCTCCTGCAACTCGGCCAGGCGGCGTGTATGCGCCGCGGGGCCTTCGCGGCGCTCATGCGACCGGATTACCGACTGTTCGTCGCGCAGTTCCTGCCTTTCCTCGCGCACCTCGTTCGACGTGGGCGACGAAGCCCTTGAGCAGGCCGTCGAACATGGCCTCGGCCAACCGCCGGTGGGCGCCTTTGAGGTCGGGGCTGGGTTCGGCCAGCGTATGGTCGGCGAAGCTCAAGGTTTGTTGCGGCTCGTCGCGGACGATGACTTCTCCCGCGACCCGGCTGCCGAAGCCGGCCGTGACGTGGCGGCGCATGCCGAGCATCGCGCAGCACTGGCCTGGGGGAACTGCGGCATGTCCCGCCAGGTAGTCGCGCACGCACTGGCTGCGCGCCAGCATCTGTTCGACGTCGTCGGCGCTGCCGAACAGCGAATGGACCAGGGGATCGCTGGCGAAGGCGGCGCGGCTGATCCCGAACGGGCCGGGGATGGCCATGGCCACGCGCTCGCAGTAGTCGAAGGCATGGCGCACGGGCTCGGCCAGGATGCGCTCATGCCCCCCCACCGATTTCAGCAGCGGATCGACGGCCGCGATGGCGCGCCCGATTAGCGCCACGGTTTGGGCGTCGAGCGCAGGGGGCGGGCGCAGCCAGTCGAGAAGTCCCATGGGCCGATTATAGGAGGCGGTTTCCGACTGAATGCACGGGAAGACTTGAAATCCGGCAGGGTTACCCTTACTATTAGCACTCGTTGCGGTTGAGTGCTAACAACCAACCGCAAGACTCAACCAATGATGGCCGCAGGATCAGCCTGCGCCGCAATTGTCTTAACTGGAAGGAGCCTACCGAATGAAAATCCGTCCCCTGCATGATCGCGTGATCGTCAAGCGCGTCGAAGCCGAGCGTACCACTGCCAGCGGCATCGTCATCCCCGACACGGCCGGCGAGAAGCCCGATCAGGGCGAAGTCGTTGCCGTCGGCACCGGCAAGGTCATGGACGATGGCAAGGTTCGCCCGATGGCCGTCAAGGCAGGCGACCGCGTGCTGTTCGGCAAGTATTCCGGCCAGTCCGTCAAAGTCGATGGCGATGAACTGCTGGTCATGCGTGAAGAAGACATCATGGGCGTCGTTGAGGCTTGATAGCCTGCATTTAGCTCTGAATAACTGAATTTACTGGAGAGATAACGAATGGCTGCTAAAGAAGTCCAATTTGGTGATTCCGCCCGCCAGCGCATGGTGCGCGGCGTCAATGTCCTCGCCGATGCCGTCAAGGTGACCCTCGGCCCGAAAGGCCGCAACGTCGTTCTGGAGCGCTCCTTCGGCGCCCCGACCGTGACCAAGGACGGCGTGTCCGTCGCCAAGGAAATCGAACTGAAGGACAAGTTCGAGAACATGGGCGCGCAGATGGTCAAGGAAGTCGCTTCCAAGACCTCCGACATCGCCGGTGACGGCACCACCACCGCCACCGTGCTGGCCCAGTCCATCATCCGCGAAGGCATGAAGTACGTCGCCGCCGGCATGAACCCGATGGACCTGAAGCGCGGCATCGACAAGGCCGTGATCGCCATCATCGAAGAGCTGAAGAAGATCTCCAAGCCCTGCACGACGTCGAAGGAAATCGCCCAGGTCGGCTCCATTTCCGCCAACTCCGACGCCGACATCGGCGAAATCATCGCCCAGGCGATGGACAAGGTCGGCAAGGAAGGCGTCATCACCGTCGAGGACGGCAAGTCGCTGCAGAACGAACTGGAAGTCGTCGAAGGCATGCAGTTCGACCGCGGCTACCTCTCGCCCTACTTCATCAACAACCCGGAAAAGCAGATCGCCGTGCTGGACAATCCCTTCGTCCTGCTGCACGACAAGAAGATCTCCAACATCCGTGACCTGCTGCCCGTGCTCGAGCAGGTCGCCAAGGCCGGCCGCCCGCTGCTGATCATCGCCGAAGACGTCGATGGCGAAGCGCTGGCCACCCTGGTGGTGAACAACCTGCGCGGCATCCTCAAGACCGTCGCCGTCAAGGCTCCGGGCTTCGGCGACCGCCGCAAGGCCATGCTGGAAGACATCGCCATCCTGACCGGCGGCACGGTGATCGCCGAGGAAGTCGGCCTGATCACTGGAAAAGGCCACGCTGAAGGATCTCGGCCAGGCCAAGCGCGTCGAAGTCTCGAAAGAGAACACCATCCTGATCGACGGCGCCGGTTCCGACGACGCCATCAAGGGTCGCGTCACCCAGGTCCGTGCCCAGATCGAGGAAGCCACCAGCGACTACGACAAGGAAAAGCTGCAGGAGCGCGTGGCCAAGCTGGCCGGCGGTGTTGCGCTGATCAAGGTCGGTGCCGCCACCGAAGTCGAAATGAAGGAGAAGAAGGCCCGTGTCGAAGACGCGCTGCACGCCACCCGTGCCGCCGTTGAAGAAGGCATCGTCCCCGGCGGCGGCGTCGCGCTGCTGCGCGCCCGTGCCGGTGTCACCGTCAAGGGCGACAACCACGACCAGGACGCCGGCATCAAGATCGTGCTGCGCGCGATCGAGCAGCCGATGCGCGAGATCGTCGCCAACGCCGGTGACGAGCCCTCCGTGGTGGTCAACAAGGTGCTGGAAGGCAAGGGCAACTTCGGCTACAACGCCGCGACCGGCGAGTACGGCGACCTGGTGGCGATGGGCGTGCTGGACCCGACCAAGGTCGAGCGCATCGCGCTGCTGAACGCCGCTTCCGTCGCCGGCCTGATGCTCACCACCGACTGCATGGTGGCCGAGCTGGTCGAGGACAAGCCGGCTGCTCCGGGCATGGGCGCCGGCATGGGCGGCATGGGTGGCATGGGTGGCATGGACATGATGTGATCGGTTTTACCGATCACATCATGTCAGGCTAGGAACGGGAGGAAACCCAGGTTTCCTCCCGTTCCCCACCTTCCTGCTAGTCAGCGCCCCGCACGGGAAACCGTGCGGGGCGTTTTCTTTGGTGTCTCAAAAACTCGGCGCTGGCGATACGCCGCCCGCCATGCGCGTCAGCCGGTGTTCACGCCGAGGCTGATCCACACCAGTTGCGGAATGCCTTCCGTTTCCCGCTTGGCCATCGTTCGCACCTTGTGCGCTTCGATTGTGCGCACGCTGATGCCCAGCGCATCCACGATCTCGCGGTTGTGGCGGCCGGCTATGACCAGTTCCATCACTTCGCGCTCGCGCGGCGTCAAGTCCTTCAGGCATTGCGCGAATTCCGCCTGTCGATCCGCTGGGACCAGGCCTTCTGATGGCGTGCGTTATGCTCTCCCTGCCTGAAGCCGCCAAACGATTGGAGACACCATGCAACTCATGATCATCGCCGCGATTTTCGTCGGCATCGGCGCCGTTGCCTTCGCCATGCAGAACAACCTGCCGGTCACCGTCAACTTCCTGCTCTGGCGCTTCGACAGTTCGCTGGCCATGGTGCTGCTGCTGGCGCTGGCTACAGGCGCCATCGTGGTGGCCCTGCTGACGACGCCGGGCACCCTGCGCCGGCAGTGGCAGCTGGCCCGCCAGCGGCGTCAATTGGAGGAGCTGGAAAAGCGTTGCGATGTGCAGCGCGATGCCATGGCCGAGCTGGAGAGGCGAATCGCTGCTGCCGGCGGCGCCGCGCCGCAGCAGCCGGTGGAAGTTCCTTACGTCGGACTGAAACAATTGATCGTCGGGGAGCGCCAGGGCGAAGGCGCTGGCACGAAGACGCCAGAGGCGAACTGAAGCGCACGAAAAATCAGGGCACCAGGCCGCTGTACGCGGTGTGCTAGACTTTTTGGCAGGAAAAAAACGGCGGGGAGCGGACTATGCAGGGGATGTCCGCTCCCCGAGACTTTCGTAGCACCGCCGAGGCGGCTTACGGCAGTCTCCAAAGACCGAGAAAGGAGAACAGCGCTGCGAACTCTAGGGCTGGTCTCTTACACTCAACTTACGCTGGCTGGATCACGCCCCAATGAGAATCCTCCTTGCCGAAGACGACCGCATCATCGCCGATGGCCTGGTCCGTTCGCTCAAGAAATCCGGCTATGCCGTCGATCACGTCGCCAATGGCGCCGAAGCCGATGCGGCACTGCTGGTGCAGCAGTTCGATCTGCTGATCCTCGACCTCGGCCTGCCCAGGCTGTCGGGCATCGAGGTACTGAAACGCCTGCGCGGACGCAAGAACGCCACCCCGGTGCTGATCCTCACCGCCCAGGACGGCGTGGAGGATCGGGTGCGCGGCCTCGATGCCGGCGCCGACGACTACCTGACCAAACCCTTCGCCCTGCCGGAACTCGAAGCCCGGGTACGTGCGCTGACCCGCCGCGGCACCGGCCAGCCGACCAAAATCGAGGTCGGCCCGCTGAGCTACGATCAGTCCGACCGCATCGCCCGGCTGACCGGCGAGGTGGTCGACCTGTCGGCGCGTGAGTTGTGCCTGCTCGAAGTCCTGCTGCTGCGCGTCGGTCGCCTGGTCAGCAAGGACCAGCTGGTCGAACATATGTGCGGCTGGGACGAAGGCGTCAGCACCAACGCCATCGAGGTTTACGTGCATCGCCTGCGCAAGAAGCTGGAGCCGGGCGGCGTCAAGATCGTCACCCTGCGCGGCCTCGGCTACTGCCTGGAAAAACCGGGCGGAGGCAGCGTTGAAAAAGACGGCTGAGACAAACGCCCCCCACGCTCGCACAAACGGCTCGCTGCCCCCGAAAGGGGCGTTTACCGGCTCGCCCTCCAACGCGGCGAGGGCCCCGGGGCGGTCCGGCGCCGTCAAGTTCGGCTCGGTATTCAGCGACCAGAATCCCAGCGAATTCAACTCCCTCTTTGGAGAGATCCTCGACTGGATGCTGGCGCCGCTGTTGCTGGTCTGGCCGATTTCCATCGCCGCGACGCACCACATCGCCAACGACATCGCCAACCAGCCCTACGACCAGGCGCTGGCCGACAGGGTCAGCAACATCGTCAACCAGCTCAAGGTCACGCCCGATGGCGTGTCCGTGACCCTGCCCCCGGTCTCGCGGGTGTCGCTGACCGAGGAAGAGGGGGACCGGCAGTTCCACCAGGTCATCCTCGCCGGGGGCGATCTCATCGAGGGCGATCCCGACATGCCGCAGTTGCCGGTCGGCGAGCCGCGCGTGCCGGGCGGGGTGAAGCTGCGCGACGGCCTGATGCTGGGCGAGCAGGTGCGCATCGCCTACCAGCTGGTGCCGGCGCAGTGGGACGCGCGGCCGCTGCTGATCCAGGTGGCCGAGACGCGCAAGCAGCGCGGGGCGCTGGCCTCGCGCATCATCTCGGGCGTGCTGCTGCCGCAGTTCGCCATCATCCCGCTGGCGGTGATCCTGGTTTACCTCGGCCTGTCCAAGGGCCTGGCGCCGCTCGAGCGCCTGCGCGACCGCATCCGCGCGCGGCGGCCGTCCGATCTCTCGCCCATCCCGATTCGCGGCGTGCCCGACGAGATGCGGCCGGTGGTGGTGTCGTTCAACGAGATGATGCAGCGCCTCGAAGAGAATCTCGTGGCCCAGCAGCGCTTCATCGCCGACGCCGCCCACCAGATGCGCACGCCGCTGACCGGCCTCAAGATGCAGGCCGAGCTGGCGCTGCGCGAAACCGATCCGGCGCTGATGCGCGCCGACCTCGAACGCATCGCCGCCAGCACCGACCGGGCCGCCCACCTGATCCACCAGCTGCTGCAGCTGGCGCGGGCCGAGGCCAGCCACGACAAGGTGCACAAGGCCGAGCAGTTCGACCTCGAGGTGTTGGCGCGCGCCATCACCCAGGACTGGGTCGAACGCGCCATGGCCAAGGGCATCGACATCGGCTTCGAGGGCGCCGACAGCCTGCTGACCATCGAGGGGGTGCCGCTGCTGTTGCGTGAAATGCTCAACAACCTGGTCGACAATGCCATCAAATACACGCCGCGCGGCGGCTACGTCACCGTGCGTACCCGTGGCGGCGACTCGGCCAGTCTCGAGGTCGAGGATAGCGGCCCCGGCATCCCCGAAGCCGAGCGTGAGCGGGTGTTCGAGCGCTTCTACCGCGTGCTGGGTACGGACATCGACGGCAGCGGCCTGGGCCTGCCCATCGTCCAGGAAATCGCCGCACTGCACAGCGCCACCGTGGAACTCACGTCGGGGGCCTGGGGGCACGGCACGCGGGTGATCGTGGCTTTCCCGCGCAAGGGCTCGGACGTCATGCCCTATGACCTGCGTCAGGGAATCTGACGGATTGTTGGCGTTCTGTAAGACTGCTGTCAGCTAATTGCAAGGACAATGCGGACCAGCCTTATGGGCTAGTCCGACTATGCGCATGCGGACAGGCTTTTGGGTGAGGAGACGGCGCGCGGACCAGAGGGGAATACCCCGGTGCGCGTCAGGAAAGCCGGGCCACGGCATCAACCTAGGAGGAATCCCTTCATGCAATTGACGCAGAAACACCACGACTACTGGAACAAGAACCTAACGGTCACGGCAATCCTGCTGTCGATCTGGTTCGTCGTTACCTTCGTGTTCGGCTGGTTCGCCCGCGAACTTAACGAAATCAACATCATCGGCCCGCTGGGCTTCTACATGGGGGCTCAGGGTGCGCTGATCATTTATGTCGTGATCATCTGGTTCTACGCCCGTTACATGAATAACCTGGACAAGGAATACGGCGTCCATGAAGGGGAGGACGAATAATGAGCGGCCAAGTCTCTCAGTCCCAGTTCTACCAGAACCTGAAGAAGTACTACACCTTCTACACCGGCGGCTTCATCACCTTCGTCATCATCGTCGGCATCCTCGAACAGATGGGCGTGCCGAACAAGGTGCTGGGCTACATGTTCCTGTTCGCCACCATCCTGCTCTACGCCGGCATCGGCTTCATGTCGAAGACGGCGGACGTGTCGGAATACTACGTCGCGGGTCGCCGCGTGCCGGCGCTGTTCAACGGCATGGCGACCGGCGCCGACTGGATGTCGGCGGCGTCGTTCATCGGCATGGCCGGCACCCTGTACCTCTCCGGCTACGACGGCCTCGCCTTCGTCATGGGCTGGACCGGCGGCTACTGCCTGGTGGCGCTGTTCCTCGCGCCCTACCTGCGCAAGTTCGGCCAGTTCACCATTCCGGACTTCCTCGGCGAGCGCTATGGCGGCAACCTGCCGCGCCTGATCGGCGTGCTCGCCGCCATCATCTGCTCCTTCACCTATGTGATCGCGCAGATCTACGGCGTCGGCCTGATCACCAGCCGCTTCACCGGCCTCGAGTTCGGCGTCGGCGTCTTCGTCGGCCTCGCCGGCATCCTGGTCTGCTCCTTCCTCGGCGGCATGAAGGCGGTGACCTGGACGCAGGTGGCGCAGTACATCATCCTGATCGTGGCCTACATGATCCCGGTGGTGTGGCTGTCGGTGAAGCACACCGGCAACCCGGTTCCGCAGCTCTCCGCCTACACCTCGGCGCTGCCGAAGGTGACCGCGCTGGAGAAGGAGTTCAACGACAAGGCGACACCCAAGGGGGCCGCGGAAGAATCGGTACGCGCCATCTTCCGCGAGCGTGCCGCCGCCACGGACGCCAAGCTCAAAGCGCTGGAAGCGGGCGGTGCCGGCTACCTCGCCGAGGAGAAGGGCAAGCTCGCAGCCAAGGTCGGCGAACTGAAGGCCGCCAGCCCGGTCGATGCCAAGGCCGTCGAGGCTGCCGAGAAGGCCGTCAAGGACTTCCCGGCCGATCCCGCCGCCGCCAAGAAGGCCTGGACCGCAGCCAAAGCTGGTGCAACCGCCAAGGCCGGCAACATCAAGGCCCACGCCGAGCCCTTCGCCGCCACCGGCAAGACGCCGGAGGAAGTCGAGAAGAACCGGACCAAGGCCAAGAAGAACTTCCTGGCGCTGATCCTCTGCCTGATGGTGGGTACGGCCGCGCTGCCGCACATCCTGATGCGTTACTACACGACGCCGTCGGTGAAGGATGCGCGCAGTTCGGTCACCTGGTCGTTGTTCTTCATCTTCCTGCTCTACTTCACCGCACCGGCACTGGCCATCCTGGCCAAGTACGAGGTCTATAGCAGCCTGGTTGGAACGAGCTTCGCCTCGCTGCCGGCCTGGGTCAGCAACTGGGCCGCGGTGGACAAGACGCTGATGGCGATCGCCGACATCAACAAGGACGGCATCGTGCAACTGGCGGAAATCACCATCGGTGGTGACCTGATCGTGCTGGCGACCCCGGAAATCGCGGGTCTGCCCTACGTGATCTCGGGTCTGGTGGCGGCCGGTGGCCTCGCGGCGGCGCTGTCAACGGCCGACGGCCTGCTGCTGACCATCGCCAACGCCATGTCGCACGACCTCTACTACAAGATGATCGACCCCCAAGCCTCGACGGTACGCCGCCTGGCGGTGTCCAAGGGCCTGCTGCTGGTGGTGGCGCTGATTGCCGCGTGGGTGACCAGCATGAAACCGGGTGACATCCTGTTCCTGGTCGGTGCCGCGTTCTCGCTGGCCGCCTCGGGCTTCTTCCCGGCGCTGGTGCTCGGCGTGTTCTGGCGGCGTGCCAACTACCTCGGTGCCGTCATCGGCATGAGCGCGGGCCTGGGCATCTGCATGTACTACATGTACATGACCTACCCATTCTTCGGCGTCAATGCGCCGCTGTGGTGGGACATCGCCCCGATTTCGTCCGGCATCTTCGGCATCCCGGCCGGCATCATCGGCGTGATCGTCGGTTCGCTGATTTCCCCGGCGCCGAGCAAGAAGATCCAGGAAATGGTCGACTTCGTGCGCTACCCGAGCCTGGATGGCTCGGTGTCGGCGGGCAGCGCGGGTCACTAAGTCGTACTCTGTAAAAGGAGCGGGGACTCAAGTCCCCTTCCTGAAAAAGCCGGCCCGAAACTGGGCCGGCTTTTTTTCGCCGGTAGTTGGTCATGCGCCGTCCCGCTGGCGCGCCCCGAAGGTGCCGCGAAGCAAATCCCCTTGCGGGAATGTACCCTTGGGGTGCCGACTTTTTGCAATCAGGTCAGAAGGGCATTTTTGGAATGAGATGCTGCAAGTCGGGACGCTCTGCGTCTTTAATCAACTGTTGTGCGCGTTTGGGTTCAAACCCAACCAGCCGCTCGAACACTGCCGTGACCTTGTCGGGCTCATGGGCGTGATGCCGAGCCATCCCCAGTTGATACCAAGCTTCGCCGTTCATCGGTTGCAAAGCGACGGCTTGTTCAAGGGCGGCGGCGGCTTCGCCATGCTGGCCGAGGCGGGCATGAGCCAAGCCCATGCCATACCAGGCGCGGTCAAGAATCGGCTTGATGCGCACCGCCTCGCCGAAGGATTGCACCGCGTCGGCAGGCTTGCCCATCTGTTCGCGCACGAAGCCGAGGTTGAAGTGGCTGTCGGCGTCATCCGGGGCCAGTCGCACGGTCTCGACGAACCACTTTTCGGCGACGTCGAAACGTTTCTTTTGTGCCGCGATGAAGGCAAGGTGGCGGGCGGCCTGCACGTCGTCGGGCTTGATGCGGTAGGCCGCGGCGAACTCGTTGAAGGCGGCTTCATCGCGTTTGAAAAAATGCAGCAGCCAGCCGCGGGCATAATGGCGCCAATGTTCGAAATTCATCACCAACCCTGATTGTTTGCTGGAGACAGAAAGATACCATGGCACCAACGGAACTCCTGCTTATCGGCGTGCTGCGCGCGCTGGTCGAAGTCGCGCTGCTGGCGCTGCTCGGCCAAGGCTTGCTCGCATTGCTCGCCGGCGCGCGACGCGACACCAACCCGATTTACGTACTCTTCAAGATCGTCACCAAGCCGGCCATTCGCGGTGCGCGCTGGATCACACCCAAGCTCGTCCTCGACAAGCACATCCCCTTCGTCGCCTTCTTCCTGCTGTTCTGGCTGTGGATATTCCTCGCTTACGCCAAGCAGTTGCTGGCGAGTTGAGGGGCGACCGGCTACGGCGCCAGAGTTCCCTGGCGTTCGAGGTTGTGCAGGAAACGGGCGAGGTGCCGGTCGGTCTGGGTGGTGTGGTTGATCAGCCAATCCACCAGCAGCAGCTGCACTCGGAAGGTGAGGTAGAGCGGATGCAGCTTGCCCGACTCGACTTCGGCGCGCAGCTTGGCGAAATAGTCGGCGAAGGTGCGGTGTTGCCGTATGTGCTCCTCGCTGAAGGGGTAGTGATGCTGGCGCATCAAGGCCTCTTCGGTCTTGAAATGGGATAGCGCATAGTCGGCCAGAAATCCCAGCGCCTGCTTGGCCGAGGGAGGGTCTTCGCCGAGGATGGCCTCGGCCAGCTGGCCCATGCGGGTGAGCAGTTCGCGGTGCTGGGTGTCGATCTCGGCGACGCCGACCGCGTATTCGTCCTTCCAGGCGATTTCCAGGCCACGGCCGCCAGCCTCGGGGTTGCCCGAGGTCAGCACCTCCTCGCAGCGGGAAAGATAGAGTTTCGCCGCTCGGTCGTTGGGGGCGATGGCGGCGCAGCGCTTGAACAGCTGCTGGGCGCGCCAGACGTCGCGCATGTGGTAGCAGGCGACGGCCTCTTCGAACATCGGCAGGGTGGTGAGCTTGCCGGCGCGATCCTCCGGCGTGTCGGCGTCGAGCACTTCATATACCGCCTGCGGGTGGCTCTTGCCCTTGACCAGGATGCGGTCGACCAGGCGGATGCGGTAGCGCGAGGGATCCTGCAGGCCGAACAGCGTGTGCTCGCTGATCAAGAGCGGCGCGGCGTAGTCCTTGGTCACGCCCTCGAGGCGCGAGGCGAGGTTGACCGCATCGCTGATCACCGTGCTGTCCATGCGGTTGAGGCCGCCGACGGTGCCGAGCATGACCATGCCGGTGTTGAGGCCGATGCCGATGCGCACAGTGTGGTAGCCGGCGCGGGCGCGACCGATGTTGTAGACGTCGAGTTGCGACAGCATGTCGATGGCGGCGGTCAGGGCGTCGTCGGCGCTCTTGGGGAATAGCGCCATGATGGCGTCGCCGATGTACTTGTCGATGATGCCGTCGTGGCGGCTGATCACCGGCTCCATCTCGGAGAGGTAGGAGTTGATGAAGCGGAAGTTCTCCTGCGGCGTCATGGTTTCCGACAGCGCGGTGAAGTCGCGGATGTCGGAGAAAAGGATGGTCATTTCCTTTTCGACGTGGGTGCCGAGCTCGACGTGCATGATGCTCGGCGTGCGCAGCAAGGACAGGAACTGGCGCGGCACGAACTTGCTGTAGGCGGCCTCGGTGCGTGCCAGCGTGGCGCGGGTGTGTTCGTGCGCACGGGTCTCGCGTTCGACGGCCTGGCGCAGGGCGGCGATCTCCGCATCCTGGGAGTCGGTGTGGTGCCCCGCGAGGGGCTGCAAGGCGGGCTCAAAGGGACGAGTGTCAGCCATGGCGATCAAATATCACAATGTTTCCCATAACGCAAACTTTTGGAGGCGTGGCGCCAGCGCCGACTTTCTTGATGCGTATCATGGCCGGAATAGCCGCACTGTTGATCTAGGTCATAACGCGGCGCAGCAAATGGCCATATTAATGCGATCTTATATTTGGGCTACTTATTTCACCTTGATGCATAGGAGCGCAACATGAACGTGCGAAAGATGAAGCGTCTGGCAGCATTGCCGGCGCTGGCGGTCGTGACAATCGCGCTGGCGCTGGGATGGCCGGGCCTGTCGGGTGCCGCGGATGCCGAAGCGGCGAAGGCAGCCCCGCCGGTCAAGATGAACACTACGGCCGACCACAGCCAGTTCAAGGAACTGCAGCAGCCCTTCAAGTCGGGGCCGGACGTCACCAAGGCCTGCCTCACCTGCCATACCGAGGCCGCCAAGCAGGTGCATCGTACCAAGCACTGGACCTGGGAGTTCCTCAATCCCGACAAGCAGCGCCTCGGCAAGAAGAACGTCCTCAACAATTTCTGCATCTCGATCTCGCAGAACTACGCCTTCTGCACCTCCTGCCATGCCGGCTACGGCTGGAAGGACAAGGACTTCGACTTCACCTCCGAGGTGAATGTCGACTGCCTCGCCTGCCACGACACCACCGGCAACTACAAGAAGGCGCCGGGCAAGGCCGGCCACCCGCTCTACGAGCGAACCGAGAGCCCGCCGGGCTCGGGCAAGTTCCTCGAGCCGCCGGACCTGAGCAAGGTCGCGCAGAAGGTCGGCAAGTCCAGCCGCGACAACTGCGGTTCCTGCCATTTCTTCGGTGGTGGTGGCGACGGCGTCAAGCACGGCGACATGGACAGCTCGCTCGCCGCGCCCGACAAGGAACTCGATGTGCACATGGATGCTTCGGGCCTCGATTTCACCTGCGGTACCTGCCACAAGACCTCGAGCCACGACGTGCCGGGCAGCCGCTACGTGCCGACGGCGAAGGAACCGGCCGGCGTCCAGATGCGCGGCAAGGAGTACAAGGGCAACCCCGCCACTTGCGTATCCTGCCATGACAAGACGCCGCACAAGAAAAACGCGCGCCTCGACAGCCACGCCGACAAGATCGCCTGCCAGACCTGCCACGTGCCGGAGATCGCGCGCGGCGGCGTTGCCACCAAGATGAGCTGGGACTGGTCCACGGCCGGCAAGCGCGACGCCGAGGGCAAGCACATCACCAAGAAGGACGCCAAGGGCCACATCATCTACGAAAGCCGCAAAGGCGACTTCGTCCTCGGCGAGAAGGTCAAGCCCGAGTACCGCTGGTTCAACGGCCACGTTACCTACACCCTGCTCGGCGACAAGGTCGACAAGAGCAAGGAGCCGGTCGGCATCAACAAGATCGGCGGCAGCCCGGACGACGGCAAGTCGCTGATCTGGCCGATGAAGGTGATGCGCGGCAAGCAGCCCTTCGATCCCGAGTACAAAACGCTGGTGATGCCGCACACCGCCGGCAACGACCCGATCGGCTACTGGAAGAACCTGAACTGGGAGCCGGCCATCGCCGACGGCATGAAGAATGTCGGCGCCCCCTTCTCGGGCAAGGTCGATTTCATCTCGACCGAGATGTACTGGCCGATCACCCACATGGTCGCACCGAAGGAAAAGGCCATGGCCTGCACCGAGTGCCATTCGGCCAAGAGCCGCCTGGAGGGCCTGCCCGGCATCTACATGCCCTCGTACAGTGCCAGGGGCTGGCTCGACCTGATCGGCTGGCTGCTCGCCGCCGCGACACTGGCGGGCGTCCTGCTCCATGGCGGCCTGCGTACCTACCTGAGCCGGAAGGGATAAGAAAATGTCCGCACACGCAATGCAGAAACTCTACGTCTTCAAGATCTTCGAGCGCATCTGGCACTGGTCGCAGGCGGGACTGATCATCTTCCTGCTGCTGACCGGCTTCGAAGTGCACGGCAGCTACAGTTTCCTCGGCTTCGAGAAGGCGGTGAATCTCCACACCATCGCCGCCTGGACGCTGGTCGGGCTGTGGGTGTTCGCCATCTTCTGGCACATCACCACGGGCGAATGGAAGCAGTACGTCCCGACGCTGCAGAAGGTCGATGCCATGGCCAAGTACTACCTGTTCGGCATCTTCGTCAATGCGCCGCACCCGTTCCGCCTGACCACGCTGAAGAAGCACAACCCGCTGCAGCGCCTGGCCTATCTCGGGGTGATGCTGTTCATCGGCCCGCTGATCTGGTTCACCGGCTGGTTCTACATCTTCTACGACAAGTGGAATGCCTGGGGCTGGGACAAGTACCTGAGCCTGGAATGGGTGGCCTTCTTCCACACCGTGGCCGCCTTCATGATGCTGCTGTTCCTGATCGCCCACGTCTACCTGACCACCACCGGCCATACCCCGCTGGCCCACATCAAGGCCATGATCACCGGCTGGGAAGAGGTCGAGGCGGAGAAGCCGGCAGCGAAGAATTGAGTAGAATCGTAATAACCCCTTTTGACCTAGAGGAGAATCACATGAGTCGCAAGCTATCGTTGACCGCTTTGACCCTCACCGTAGGATTGCTCGGCGCCACGGCCATGGAGACCGCCCAGGCCTATGACGGCGACTGGAAGCGCGGCCGCGTCTATTATCGCCAGGTGTGCACCGCCTGCCACATCGCCCAGGCCAACAAGCAGATCGGCCCCAACGAGCGCACCAAGGCCGACTGGGCCGCCTACCTCACGGCCGACAAGCACAACAAGGGCAAGGACTCGGTCAAGCAGTACTACAGCAAGGCCTACCGTGCCAGCATCAAGGCCACCAACAAAGCAGCAGAGAAATTCGCCGACACGCCCGATCAGGAGCTGATGGACGACGTCAAGGCCTTCCTCATCCGCAGCGCCAAGGACGGCGACGCCCCGGCCAGCTGCAGCTGATCGCCCGTATCGTTGCCCCGCATCCCCTCCGTCAGAAGAGGGGGCGGGATGCCTGTGTTGATTAGGAGAGCAATTCATGTCTGAAGGCGCATCCTGGCGGGCCGGCTTCAAGGCCGATTACGAAAGCATCCTCGTCGAACCCTGGGCGCCGCACATCGGCGCCATCCTGATGGTGCTGATCATCCTGCTGCTGATGGTCAACGGCCTGTTCTGGGGCGTCTTCGGCGGCCTCAAGCTGTGGGGCGACTGGTTCAACAGCAGCATCGGCCTCGGTGGCGTACTCGGCATCAAGTCCGAGCTCGACGGCCCGCTGATGCATCGCATGTCGCTGATGAACATCACCCTGATCACCGGCGCCTT
Organism: uncultured beta proteobacterium; assembly: GCA_963709555.1. GTDB lineage: Bacteria > Pseudomonadota > Gammaproteobacteria > Burkholderiales > Rhodocyclaceae > Sulfurisoma. The sequence goes on from CAVPWR010000005.1 coordinate 359,797, forward strand.
CGCCGCGGCGATGATCTCGCGCCAGTTCTCGATCTTCCGTGCCCCGAAGCTCGAATACCTCTGGGGTGCCGCAGGCGGCACGCTGATGGGCGTTGGCGCCACGCTGTCCGGCGGTTGCACCACCGGCGGTTTCTACACCCCGGCGCTGCATTCCTCGCCGGCGGGCTGGGTGATGGCGGCGGGCCTGATCATCGGCGCCGTGATCGGCCTCAAGCTGCTGATGTGGACCCTCGAAAACATCAGTTGGGGCATGCAGGCGCCGGGTGCGATCGAGCCGCCGGGACGCGCGATCCATCCCTGGATCGGCGTGGCGCTCGTGGCCATCATCGTCGGCTGGACCATCAGTTGGGCCACCGGCGGCGACGAAAAACTGGCCAGCCGCGCCATCATCGTCATCGGCGGTTTCCTCATGGGTTTCGTCATGCACCGCTCGCGCCTGTGCTTCGCCCGCTGCTTCCGCGAGCCCTTCATGACCGCCGAAGGCGACATGACCAAGGCCATCATCGTTTCGCTGGCCGTCGGCATCCCGGCGGCGGCGCTGCTGTTCGAGAAGAAGCTGATCGACCCCTATATCGCGATCCCGCCGACCTTCTGGATCGGCTCGCTGCTCGGCGGCCTGATCTTCGGCCTCGGCATGATCTTCGCCGGCGGCTGCGCCTCGGGCGCCCTGTGGCGCGCGGGCGAGGGCCACCTCAAGCTGTGGGTGGCGGTGTTCTTCTTCGCCTGGAGCGGCTCGACCTTCTCCGGCATCCTTCACCACTGGAACGTGATGGACGCGCGACGTCAACCTCGAAAGCATCGAATTCACCAAGGTCGGCATCCAGACCTACCTGCCCGACATGGTCGGCGGCTGGGGCTGGGCGCTGGCCATCAGCCTCTGCATCCTGGCGGTCTGGTACGCCTGGGTGCGCTACAACGAATCCACCGAGAAATTCACTGTTGTCTGACAAAAGGAGACTGTCCATGAAACGCAAGCTCAAGAGCATCGCGCTGGCCGTCGCGCTGGCCCTTCCCGTGGCCTTGCCCGTCGCCCTGCTGAGCGAGCCGGCACAGGCGCAAGCACAGCAGGAAGCGAAGAAGTTCGATACCTACCGCCACCTCGTCGACTACGACTTCGTCAAGCCCTATGTCAACATCCCGCCCAAGCCCGGCGTCCTGCTCATCGACTCGCGCCCGGCCGGGCGCAAGTACGGTCCCGGCCACATTCCGGGCTCCATCAACATCCCGGACAGCGACTTCGACAAGCTCGCCGCCGAGAAGCTGCCGGCCGACAAGAACCAGTTGCTGATCTTCTACTGCGAGGGCCTGGAGTGTGCGCTCTCGCACCAGTCGGCATTCAAGGCCGAGAAGCTCGGCTACACCAACATCCGCGTCTATCCCGGCGGCAACCCCGACTGGGTGGCCAAGGGCGGGGATCAGTCCGTGTCGGCCCAGCACATCAAGAAGCTGCAGGCCGACAAGGCGCGCTCATGCTGATCGACGCGCGGCCCAAGCGCACCGCCGACAAGGGCATGATCCCCGGCGCCGTCAACATCTCCGACACCGAGTTCGACAAGAACGTCGACAAGCTGCCGGCCGACAAGGCGACGCCGCTGATCATTTATTGCGGCGGCCTCGAGTGCGTGCTGTCCGACAAGGTGGCGGCCAAGGCGCGCGCGTTGGGCTACAAGGACGTCAAGACCTATCCCGAAGGCTATCCGGAATGGGAGAAGCTGTACGGTGCAGGACCCGCTGCCGGCGCAGCACCCGCAGCCGGCGCGGCGGCGCCCGCCGCGGCGCCCAAGGCCGTGGCGCTCGAGCCCGGCAAGGAGAAGGGCTCGGTCACCGTCGCTTCCTTCGAGAAGGCGCTGAAGGAGCAGCCCGACGCGATCAACCTCGTCGACGTGCGTGACGCCAAGGAATTCGCCGGCGGCACCATCGCGGGCGCCAAGAACGTCCCGATGAACGCGCTGGAAAAGGCGATCGACACGCTGCCGAAGGACAAGCCGACGGTATTCATCTGCGGCACCGGCGCGCGCTCCGGCGAGGCCTATGACACAGTCAAACTGGTGAAATCCGACCTGCCGGTGTACTTCATCGACGCCACCATCAAGTTCCTCGGTGACGGCAAGTACGAGATCGTGAAGAAGTAAGCCGGAAAGTCGGCACAGGGTACTTCCTCCGGGGCGCGCCGGCGTTACGGCGTCGCGGTGCAAGCGAAAGGGGCTGCGGCCCCTTTCGCCGTTTACGCCTCCCCCGTCGATCCTGTCAGAACGCTTACGTAAGACCCGTGTCAGTCCTCATGCGTAAATTCCGGACGGCTAAGAAATGAAGTCCATCTTTCTGGAGGAATCGGAGACCGACCATGGCACAAGAAACCTACGAACGAATTCGGGCCAACCCGAAATTCCTGGCGTTTGTCAGCAAACGCAACAACTACTCGATCATCATGAGCATCCTGATGATCATCGCCTATTACGGCTACATCCTGCTCATCGCCTTCAACAAGCCCTTCCTGGCGACCAAGGTCAGCGAAGGCGCGGTGATGTCCATCGGCATTCCGATGGGCGTGGGCGTGATTGTCTTCACCATCGTTCTGACCTGGATCTACGTCCGCCGTGCGAACACCGAGTTCGACACCGAGGCCGAAGAGATCATCAAGGAGGCCACCAAGTGAGCGTTTCCAACAAGCAAATTCTGTCAGGCCTGGTGCTGCTGGCCCTGGCCGGCGGCGCCGGCGTGGCCCTGGCCGCGGGTGCCGATCTCGGCACCACCCAGAAACAGGCCACCAACTGGACAGCCATCGCGATGTTCGCCATCTTCGTCGGCGCCACGCTGTGGATCACCAAGTGGGCGGCGGGCAAGACCAAGACCGCGGCCGACTTCTACACCGCCGGCGGCGGCATCACCGGCTTCCAGAACGGCCTGGCCATCGCCGGCGACTACATGTCGGCGGCTTCCTTCCTCGGCATTTCCGGCCTGGTGTTCGCCAACGGCTTCGACGGCCTGATCTTCTCCATCGGCTGGCTGGTCGGCTGGCCCGTCATCACCTTCCTGATGGCGGAGCGCCTGCGCAACCTCGGCAAATTCACCTTCGCCGACGTCGCCTCCTACCGCTTCGCCCAGACGCCGCTGCGCAGCTTCGCCGCCACCGGCACGCTGGTCGTGGTGGCCTTCTACCTGATCGCGCAGATGGTCGGCGCCGGCCAGCTCATCAAGGTGCTGTTCGGCCTCGAGTACATCTACGCCGTCGGCCTCGTCGGCGTCATCATGATGATGTACGTGCTGTTCGGCGGCATGACGGCGACGACCTGGGTGCAGATCATCAAGGCGGTGATGCTGCTGGCGGGTGCCACCTTCATGGCGCTGGCCGTGTTGTTCCAGTTCGGCTTCTCGCCCGAGGCGCTGTTCGCCAAGGCCGTTGAAGTTCACGCCAAGCACGATGCCATCATGGGTCCGGGCGCGCTGATCAACGATCCGATCTCGGCCGTGTCGGTCGGCATGGCGCTGATGTTCGGTACCGCCGGCCTGCCGCACATCCTGATGCGCTTCTTCACCGTGCCGAATGCCAAGGAAGCCCGCAAGTCGGTGGCCTGGGCAACGACCTGGATCGGCTACTTCTACATCCTGACCTTCATCATCGGCTTCGGCGCCGTGGTCAACCTGATCCCGAACCCGTCCGAGTACTACGTCGGCGGCGAACTGGCCAAGGGTCTGAAGGGCGGCGGCAACATGGCGGCGGTGCATCTGGCCAACGCCGTGGGCGGCAACCTGTTCCTCGGCTTCATCTCCGCCGTGGCCTTCGCCACGATCCTGGCGGTGGTGGCGGGCCTGACGCTGTCGGGTGCCTCGGCCGTGTCGCATGACCTTTACGCCTCGGTCTGGCGCCATGGCAACGTCGATTCCGCCACCGAACTGCGCGTGTCCAAGATCACCACGGTGTTCCTCGGCATCGTCGCGGTGCTGCTCGGCATCGTCTTCGAGAAGCAGAACGTCGCCTTCATGGTGATGCTGGCCTTCACGGTGGCCTGCTCGGCCAACTTCCCGGTGCTGTTCATGTCGGTGCTGTGGAAGAACTGCACCACACGCGGCGCCGTCGCGGGTGGTACCGTCGGCCTGATCCTGTCGGTGACGCTGACGATCATGTCGCCGGCCGTGTGGGAAGCCGCCCTGGGCAACCCCAAGGGCAGCGCGATGTTCCCCTACGCTTCGGCCGCCATCTTCTCGATGACCGCCGCCTTCTTCGTCATCTGGCTGGTGTCCCTCCTCGACAACAGCGAACAGGCGCAGAAGGAGCGCGCGCTGTTCAGCGACCAGCTGACCCGCTCGGAGACCGGCGTCGGCGCTTCCACTGCGTCCGCGCACTGAGAAGCCGCAACGTCGCAGCAGCAAGAACCCCGGGCCCGCCCGGGGTTTTTTCTTGCGGGGACCACGTCGCTTTGGCTATAATGCGGCCCACTTTGGCCAGTTAGCTCAGTTGGTAGAGCAGCGGATTGAAAATCCGCGTGTCCTTGGTTCGATTCCGAGACTGGCCACCAGTATCCAAACGGCCCTCCAACTGGAGGGCCGTTTTCTTTGGTTTGCTCCGCCAGGGTGCATACTGCTTGACGGCCGGCAAGTTCAGGCTGGGCTTCACCGATATAATTGAGACGTAAGGAGTTTTCGGCACCGCCCATGCAGCTTTTCGCCCTCGGCATCAATCACCACACGGCGCCGCTCGCCATGCGCGAGCAGTTGGCGTTCGACCCCGTGCGGCTGCAGCAGGCGCTGCATGATCTGCTGCGGGCCAAGTCGGTGCGCGAAGCGGCGATCCTGTCAACCTGCAACCGCACCGAGCTCTATTGCGCCGCCGACCAGGCCGGTGCCGCCGCCGACTGGCTGGCCGAATACCACGCCTTGCCGCCTTCGCGGGTCGAGCCCTATCTCTACACCCATCCGCAAAAGGACGCCGTGCGCCACATGTTTCGTGTCGCCTCGGGCCTCGACTCGATGGTGCTGGGCGAACCGCAGATCCTCGGCCAGATGAAGCAGGCGGCGCGCACCGCGGAAGAGGCGGGCACGCTCGGCACGCTGTTGTCCAAGCTGTTCCAGAAGACCTTCGCCGTGGCCAAGGAGGTGCGCTCGACCACCGCCATCGGCGCCAACATCGTGTCCATGGCGGCCGCCACGGTGCACCTGTCGGCGCGCATTTTCGAGAGCATCGCCGGGCAGAAGGTGCTGTTCATCGGTGCCGGCGAGATGATCGAACTGTGCGCCGCGCACTTTGCCGGCGAGAAGCCGAAGCGCCTGACCGTGGCCAACCGCACACTGGAGCGGGCGCAGGTGCTGGCCGAGCGCTTCGGCGGCGACGCCATGCGCCTCGACGAGGTTTCCGAGCGGCTGGCCGAATACGACATCGTCGTCGCCTGTACCGCCAGCCCGCTGCCCATCGTCGGCCTCGGCATGGTCGAACGTGCGCTGAAGTCGCGGCGCCACCGGCCGATGGTGATGGTCGACCTGGCCGTGCCGCGCGATATCGAGGCCGAGGTCGGCGAGCTCGACGATGTCTTCCTCTACACCCTCGACGATCTCGGCCAGCTCGTCGAGCAGGGCATGGAATCGCGCCAGGCCGCCGTGGTCGAGGCCGAGGCCATCATCGACGACCGGGTGCAGAATTTCCTGCACTGGATGGACACGCGCGAGGTGGTGCCGACCATCCGGGCGCTGCGCGATGCCGCCGAGCGCACGCGCCGCCACGAGGTCGAGCATGCGCTGAAAATGATCCGCCGCGGCGACGATCCGGCCGCGGTGCTGGAAGCGCTGTCGCATGGCCTCACCAACAAGCTGGTGCATCCGCCGACGCAGGCGCTCAACCAGGCCGAGGGCGAGGAGCGTGCGGAAGTCGCGCAGCTGCTCTCCCGCATCTACCGCCTCCATTCCGAAAACTAGCTAAGCGCAGTCGCGGCCGCCTCGACCCCGGGGCGGCCGCGCGTTTCCCATTGCCATGAAACCCAGCATTCGCAGCAAACTCGAACAACTCGCCGCCCGCCTCGACGAGGTCGACGGCCTGCTGGCCGAAGAGACCGCGGCGCGCGACATGGACCGATTCCGCAAGCTCTCGCGCGAACGCGCCGAGGTCGAGCCTGTGGTGGCGCTCTACCGCCGCTTCCTGCAGGCCGAGGGCGACTTGGCCGAGGCCGAGGGCTGGCTGACCGACCCCGAGATGAAGGCCATGGCGCAGGAGGAGATCGCCGCGGCGCAGGCCAGGCTGCCGGAAATCGAGCTGGAGTTGCAGAAGCTGCTGCTGCCGAAGGACCCCAACGACGACAAGAACATCTTCCTCGAGATCCGCGCCGGCACCGGTGGCGACGAATCGGCCCTGTTCGCCGGCGACCTCTTCCGCATGTATTCGCGCTACGCCGAACGCCAGCGCTGGAAAGTCGAGGTGGTGTCGCAAAACGAATCCGACCTCGGCGGCTACCGCGAGGTGATCTGCCGCGTCGAAGGGCAGGGCGCCTACTCGAAGCTCAAGTTCGAGTCGGGCGGCCATCGCGTCCAGCGCGTGCCGGCGACCGAGGCGCAGGGCCGCATCCACACCTCCGCCTGCACCGTGGCGGTGATGCCCGAGGCCGATGAACTCGTCGCGATCCAGATCAATCCCGCCGACCTGCGCATCGATACCTTCCGCGCCTCCGGCGCCGGCGGCCAGCACATCAACAAGACCGACTCGGCGGTGCGCATCACCCACATCCCCAGCGGCCTCGTCGTCGAGTGCCAGGACGACCGTTCGCAGCATCGCAACAAGGCCCAGGCCATGAGTGTGCTGGCGGCGCGCCTGGCCGACATGCAGGAGCGCGAGCAGGCGCAGAAGATCGCCTCGACCCGCAAGTCGCTGGTGGGCAGCGGCGATCGCTCCGAGCGCATCCGCACCTACAACTTCCCCCAGGGCCGCGTCACCGACCACCGCATCAACCTCACGCTCTACAAGCTGGCGATGGTGATGGAGGGCGACCTCGACGAGCTGATCGGCGCGCTCACCGCCGAGCATCAGGCGCGCTCGAAGTGCTGTGCCGCCGCTCCCAGCCTCCCCTCGCGGGGAGACCCGCAAGCTCGCTGCGACCGAAGGAAGTGCAAAGCCGCTCGATAAATGGGCGCGATTTCGTGAGGGCGGGCAATGGCTCGTCCATCGCCGGCGCGCTGGCGGCGGCGCGACTATCCATCCCCATCGCCGAGGCGCGGCTGCTGCTGCGCCATGTGCTCGATGCCAACGCCGCCTGGCTGGAAGCGCACCGCGACGATCAGCTGCCGCGTAGCACGGCGGAAGCCTTCGCCGCCCTGGTCGAGCGCCGCGCCTGCGGCGAGCCGGTGGCCTACCTGCTCGGCTTCCGCGAGTTCTACGGCCGCGAGTTTTCGGTGACGCCCGACGTGCTGATCCCGCGGCCCGAGACCGAACTGCTGGTCGAGATCGGACAGAAAAAAGTCGGCGCTAGCGATACGGCAAGCCTGCTCGATTTGGGTACCGGCAGCGGTTGTGTCGCCATCACGCTGGCGTTGGAACTGCCGCAAGCACGGGTCGCCGCTGCCGACATTTCCGTCGCGGCGCTGGCGGTCGCGCGCGCCAATGCGACGCTGCTCGGCGCCAATGTCAGCTTCATCGAGAGCGACTGGCTGGCCCGCTTCGGCGACCGGCGCTTCGATGTCATCCTCTCCAATCCTCCCTATGTCGCCGCCGCCGACACCCACTTGACGGAGGGCGACCTGCGCTTCGAGCCGCTGTCCGCGCTGGCCTGTGGCGCCGATGGCCTGGATGCCATCCGCCGCATCGTTGCCGATGCATCACGCCACCTCGAAGCGGGCGGCTGGCTGCTGTTCGAACACGGTTACGACCAAGCCGACGCCCTGCGCGAACTGCTCGCCGCTGCAGGTTTCACCGACATCGAGCAGCATCGCGACCTGGCCGGCATCGTTCGCGTATCGGGCGGGCGTTGGGCGGGTGCTTGACGAATTATCAGGAAGCGCTAAACTAGTACCCGACAATTTCAATCAACTATTCGGAGCAACCCCGATGGACGTCAAAGAGAAGATTCACCAGACCGTGACCGGCAATCCCGTGGTGCTGTTCATGAAAGGCACGCCGCAGTTCCCGCAGTGCGGCTTTTCGGCCAAGGCCGTGCAGATCCTCAAGGCCTGCGGCGTCGAAAAATTCGAAACCGTCAATGTGCTGACCGAGCCCGAGATCCGCGCCGGCATCAAGGACTACGCCAACTGGCCGACCATCCCGCAGCTGTTCGTCAACGGTGAATTCATCGGCGGCAGCGACATCATGATGGAGATGTACCAGGCCGGCGAATTGCAGCAGAAGCTCCAGGGCATCGCCAAGGCAGCCTAACCCCGCAGGTCCGCCAGCAGCCTGCGCGATCATCCGCTTGGCCTGGCCGAGGTAGCCGGCGCCGAAGAGGTTGTAGTGGTTGAGGACGTGGTAGAGGTTGTAGAGCGTCTTGCGCGTCTCGTAGCCTTCTGCCAGCGGCCACGCCTCGCGGTAGGCGGCCTGGAAGGAATCGGGAAAGCCGCCGAACAGTTCCGACATGGCCAGGTCCGCTTCGCGGTCGCCGTAATAGCAGGCAGGATCGAAGATCACTGGGGTGCCGTCGGTCAGCATCCCGGCGTTGCCGCCCCAGAGGTCGCCGTGCAGCAGGCTGGGCGCGGGGTGGCCGGCGACGAAGAAGGCTGCGACCTTCTCCGTCAGTTCCTCGCCGTCCTGCATTGTCAGGCGGTCCATGCCTTTGCCGCGGGCCAGCATCAATTGCGGCCGTAGCCGCCGCTCGGCGAAAAAGCGTGGCCAGCTGTCCATCCAGCCGTTCGCCTGCGGGCCGAGGCCGATGAAATTGTCGGTCGGCCAGCCGTAGCGGTCGCCCGTGTGCCGGTGCAGGGCGGCCAGCTGCCTGCCCAGCGTTGCGCCGGCGGCGCGGTCGAGCGGGCGCAGTTCGAGGTATTCGAGTTCGAGGAAGGGCTGGCCGTTGGCGACGCCGACGGAGCCTGCTTGCGGCACGCGCACGCTGCCGCTTGCGCGCAGCGCGGCGAGACCGGCGCTTTCGGCTTCGAGGCGCGGCAGCGCTGCTGCGGTCTTGGTGTGGATGCGTTCGATGATGCGCCCCGAAGGAAGTCCCCTTGCGGGACGGCTTAGTTCGAGGCGAGCCGCGAATTGGCGAGAGAGAGGCGCGCGGCCATCACCTGCAGGAAGGACTGGTAGAAGTGCATGCGCGTGGCGTCGGAGGCGTGGCGCAGCGCCTGGCCGGCGATGGAGACGACGCGCGCGGTGGTCTGGGCAACGACATCGGCGCCGCGCACGTGATGGCCGCCGCCGACCACGGCCATTTCGCCGAAGACCTCGCCCGGAGAGAGCACGTTCAGCGTGCGGCCCTTCTTCACCACCCGCAGCTCGCCCTCGAGCAGGAAGCAGAAGGAATCGCCGTGCTCGCCGTCCTTCATCACCAGTGTCTCGGGGGTGACCTCGTCCCAGCGCGAGAAGCGCACGACTTCCCAGATCTCGACGTCGGAGAAATCGTGGAAGAAGTCGATGGCGCGCAGCGATTCGAACTTCTCGGAATCGGGGAACATGCTCTGGCGCGAGGCGATCTGCTGGTTGCGGAAGGCCTGCGCCAGGTCGTGGGCGAACTCTTCCCAGTTGGCATAGCGGGCGTCGAGCTCCTTCTGCATGGCGCGGGCGACAATGGCGTCGAGGCTGGGCGGCAGGTCGGCGCGGAAGGTCGAGGGCGGCGGCGCGTCGGAATTGCAGATCGCGTAGATCATGCCGAAGTTGTTGTTGGCGTTGAAGGGCAGGCGGCCGGTGAGCAGCTGGTACATCACCACGCCGAGCGAGTAGATGTCGGTCTGGTGGGTGAGCGGCATTTCGCGCACCTGCTGCGGCGACATGTAGGCCGGCGAGCCGACGCCGGAAACCTGGGTCCGCGTCTCGTCGCCCGCGCTCTGGATTGCCGCGCCGAAGTCGGAAATCTTGATGTCGCCGCTGCCACCGGCGCCGGTGTCGGCGGCCGCCAGCAGGATGTTGGCCGGCTTGATGTCGCGATGGGTGATGCCCATGCGGAAGGCGTAATCGAGGGCGCGGGTGCACTTGAAAATGATCTCGACCAGGCGCTCGACCGGCAGCAGGTTGTCGGCGCGGCAGAACTGCTCGAGCGTGCCGCCGGGCACGTATTCCATCACGATGTAGTTCTGCTCGTCGCTGCCCTCGCCGGCCATCACGGCGTCGAAGATCTGCACGATGTGCGGATGTAACAGCTTGCCGGCGAGCGAGGCCTCGTTGATCAGCAAATGGCGGTAGATCTTGCCCTTCTCGCGGTCCTTGAGCACTTCGGGAAAGATGACCTTGACCGCCACCTCGCGGTTGGCGAAGGAGTCGTAGCCGAGGTAGACCGTCGAAGTCGCGCCCTCGCCGAGTTTTCCGCGAATTTCGTATTTGCCGACGCGTTCGATGCTCATGTGTCGGTCACAGGGCCAGAGACGTCAGCCGGGTATTGGCCAGGTCGAGGCGGTCGACCAGGATGCGCAGGAAGGCGCGGTCGAACTGGTGGCGCGTGTTCTGCGTCGCTTTCGCCAGGGCCTCGGTGCCGACGACGATGACCAGGCCCTCGCCCATCGCGGTGACGTCGGCCATGCGCGCGCCGCGTTCGGGGCTGAGGTAGGCCATCTCGCCGAAGCAGTCGCCGGGGGAAAGCACGTTGAGCAGCTTGTTCTGCTTGGTGACCTTGACCTCGCCCTCGGCCAGCACGCAGAAATGATCGCCGCGCTCGCCCTCGCGCATCAGCACGTCACCCTGGTGCAGCCGTCGCCATTGCGACAGGTGCAGCACTTCCCATATCTCGACGTCGGGAAAGTCGCGGAAGAAGGACAGGCCGCGCAGCAGGTTGAACTTGTCCGAATCGCCGACGCGCGCCTCGCGCATTTCCGCCATGTTTTCGCTGCGGAAGACTTCGGCCAGTTCGAAGGAAAAGGCGTCCCACGTCGGGTAGCGCTTGTCCAGTTCCTTTTCCAGCGCCTTCATGACGATGGCGTCGAGACAGGCGGGCAGGTCCGGGCGCTGCTGCGACGGCGGAATCGGGTCGCCGTGGGTGATCTGGTAGACCAGGCTGAAGTTGTTGGTGCCGCCGAAGGGCAGGTGGCCGGTCAGCAGTTGGTAGAACACCACGCCGAGCGAAAAGATGTCGCTCTGGTGGTTGAGCGGGATGCTCCATCACCTGCTGCGGCGACATGTAGGCCGGGGAGCCGATGCCGGAAACCTGCGTCTGGTCGCTGGAAACCGTAAGAGCCGCGCCGAAGTCCGAAATCTTTACGTCGGTGCCCCCGGCATGAAGGATGTTGGCCGGCTTGAGATCGCGGTGGATGACGCCGAGGCGATGGGCGAAGTCGAGCGCGCGCGAGCACTTGAAGATCATCTCCACCACGTCCGGCACCGGCAGCAGCGTCTCCGGCTTGGTGTGGGACTCGAGCGTACCGCCCGCCACATATTCCATGACGATGTAGCTGGGGTCGGAGTCGGCGACGGCGTCGAAAATCTGCACGATGTGCGGATGCACCAGCTTGCCGGCGAGCGAGGCCTCGGTGATGAAAAGCTTCTTGGAAATTTTGCCGCCTTCCCCGTCGGAAAAGACGGAGGCGCGCACCGCCTTGATCGCCACGTCGCGCCCGGTGAAGGGATCGTGGCCGAGAAACACCGTCGCCGTGGCGCCTTCGCCGATCTTCTTGATGATTTCGTATTTTCCGAGGCGTTCCATCACAGCGTTGCCCTGAGCCGGGCAATCGCGGCCCGGACCTGCACCGGAGCGGTGCCGCCGATGTGGTTGCGCGCGGCGAGCGAGCCCTCGACGGTCAGAACGGCGAAAACATCCTCACCGATCAGTGGCGAAAACGCCTGCAGCTCGGCTAACGACAAGTCGGCCAGATCGCAGCCGCGCTTTTCCGCCGCCTGCACCGCGCGCGCCACCGCCTCGTGGGCGTCGCGGAAGGGCAGGCCCTTCTTCACCAGGTAGTCGGCGAGGTCGGTGGCGGTGGCGTAGCCCTGCTTCAACGCGGCGCGCATTGCCTCGGGCTTGACCTTGATCCCCGGCACCATCTCGGCGAAGACGCGCAGGGTGTCGATCAGGGTGTCCGCCGTGTCGAACAGCGGCTCCTTGTCCTCCTGGTTGTCCTTGTTGTAGGCCAGCGGCTGGCCCTTCATCAGCGTCAGCAGACCCATCAGGTGGCCGAAGACGCGGCCGCTCTTGCCGCGCGCCAGTTCCGGTACGTCCGGGTTCTTCTTCTGCGGCATGATCGACGAGCCGGTGGTGAAGCGGTCGGCGAGGTCGATGAAGCCGACGCGCGGGCTCATCCAGAGGATCAGTTCCTCCGACAGCCGCGACAGGTGCACCATGACCAGCGCGGCGGCGGCGGTGAATTCGATGGCGAAGTCGCGGTCAGACACCGCGTCGAGCGAGTTCTCGCACACCGCCTCGAAGCCGAGCTGCTTCGCCACGAACTCGCGATCGATCGGAAAAGTGGTGCCGGCCAGCGCGGCGGCACCCAGCGGCAGGCGGTTCGTGCGGCGGCGCACGTCCTGCATGCGCTCGCGGTCGCGCCGCATCATCTCGACGTAGGCCAGCAGGTGGTGGCCGAAGGTGATCGGCTGCGCCACCTGCAGGTGGGTGAAGCCGGGCAGCGGCGTTGCGGCGTGCTGTTCGGCCGTGTCGATCAGGGCGCGGATGAAATCGGCGAGCAGGCCGTCGATGGCGTCGATGGTGTCGCGCAGCCACAGGCGGATGTCGGTGGCGACCTGGTCGTTGCGCGAGCGGCCGGTGTGCAGGCGCTTGCCGGCGTCGCCGACCAGCGCAGTCAGGCGCTTCTCGATGTTGAGATGCACGTCCTCGTCGTCGAGGTTCCAGGTGAACTCGCCACGCTCGATTTCGCCCTGTATCTGCGCCATGCCGCGCTCGATGGCGGCTAGGTCCTGGGCGGCGATGATGCCCTGCTGCGCCAGCATCCTGGCGTGGGCGAGCGAGCCGCGAATGTCTTGCGGTGCCATGCGGCGATCGAAGAACACCGAGGCCGTGTAGCGCTTGACCAGTTCGGAAACCGGTTCGCTGAAGCGGCCCGACCAGGTGCCTGCTGTGTCTGTCATAATAAAATTCTGAAAATTCAGAGAGTTTGTGAGGCTCGGTGAGCCATATTCCATGAGCGAAAGTATACGGGAAAACGCGCCGGAACCCCGTCTGCCGGACTGCTGCAACCTCGGTGTCTGGCTGCGGGTGTTGCTGGCGGTCAACCTCGGCGGGCTGGTCGCGGCCTTCGCCCGTGCCCCCGCCAGCGGCATGTTGGGTGAATTCGTCGAGTCGGCGGCGCTGCTCGAACCGGTGGCGCTGGCCAGCCTGCTGGCGCTTTGCAGCGCACGGCGCGTGCTGGAACGCCTCGATCATGCGGCCGCCGTTGTCCTGGTGTTTGGCATCGTGCTGGCCCTTACGGCCCTCTTCCACACCCTGTTCATGGCGCTGGGCGATGGCGTGCTGTGGCGCGCCCTGCTGTGGGCGGCGCTGGCGACGCTGCTGCTGCTCGGCTACTTCGACCTGCGCGCCCGCGCGCAGTCGCCGGCATTGGCGGAGGCGCGGCTGCTGGCCCTGACCGCCCGCATCCGACCGCACTTCCTGTTCAACTCCATCAATGCGGTGCTCGGCGTCCTGCGCAGCGACCCGCGCCGCGCCGAGCGCGCGCTGGAGGAAATGGCTGACCTGTTCCGCGCGCTGATGCGCGACAACCGCGACCTGGTGCCGCTGTCCGACGAACTGGCGCTGGCGCGACAATACCTCGACCTGGAAAAGCTGCGCCTCGGCGATCGCCTGCAGGTGCGCTGGGAGATAGACTCCTGCCCGGTCGATGCGCTGGTGCCGCCGCTGATGCTGCAGCCGCTGCTCGAGAACGCGGTCTACCATGGCATCGAGCCGGCCGAGCAGCCGGGCGAACTGCTGGTGCGCATGACCGGCGACCGCCAGCGCCTGATCATCGAATTGTCCAATCCCGTGGTGACGGGCGGCGATCACCACAAGGGCAATCACATGGCGCTCGCCAACATCCGCGAGCGGCTGATGCTGTTCTACGACCTCGAGGCGCGGCTGGAAATCGCCGAACGCGCGGGCCGCTACATCGTGCATATCATCCTTCCTAACCGCAAGCCATGAAGCCCCTGCGCCTCCTGATCGTCGACGACGAAGCCCCCGCCCGCGCCCGCCTGCGCGACCTGCTCGACGACATCGCGGCCGAGCTGCCGACCGCGGTGGTGGCCGAGGCCGGCGACGGCATCGCGGCGCTCGAGTGCATCGAGGACATCGAGCCTGGCGGCATCGACATTGCTCTGATCGACATCCGCATGCCGCGCATGGACGGCATCGAGCTGGCGCAACACCTGGCCCGCCTCGCGCCGCCGCCGGCGGTGATCTTTGCCACGGCCTACGACCAGTACGCCGTCAAGGCCTTCGAGCTCAATGCCATCGATTACCTGCTGAAGCCGGTGCGCGCCGAGCGCCTCGCCGCCGCGCTGCAAAAAGCCCGTTCCGTGCCGCTGCCGGCCGCGGCACTGCGCCAGCTGGCGCCGCAGGGGCGCCGCCACCTGCGCTGCCCCGAGCGCGGCCGCGTGCTGCTGGTGCCGGTGGTCGAGGTGCTCTACTTCAAGGCCGAGCAGAAGTACGTGACCGCGCGCACCGCCGCCCGCGAATACCTGCTCGAAGAATCGCTGACGCAACTGGAACAGGAGTTCGCCGCGCGCTTCGTCCGCATCCACCGCAACTGCCTGGTCGCGCGCGACGCGGTGGCCGGCTACGCCCGCGAGCCGGCTGGCCAGTCTGTTGCGGAGGCAGAGGGCGATGCCGCCGAGCTGCATTGGGTGCTGGAGCTCAAGGGCGTGCCCGAACACCTGCCGGTCAGCCGCCGGCAGTGGGCGCAGGTCAAGGCGCTGCTGGATATCTGATGCCGCTGCTCTCGGGTACTCCGGCCGCCGTCCCGCCATCCGCTACGGCGAGGATCCGCAGCGGCGAGGAGAGCGTACTTTGCTCGACCGCCCTGCTGCGCAGGAGCTTCATCAGAGCGTTTCGTGCTCGACCGCCTTGTAGCGCAGTTGTTTCATCAGCGCCGACTTTTTCCTGCGATAGAACATGACCCCCGACGAACTGTCCCTGCAGCTTGCCGGATTGCGCCCGCGCCTGCTCCGTTTCGCGCGGCTGCAGTTGCGCGACGACGGCGCGGCCGAGGACGCGGTGCAGGAGGCGTTGCTGGCCGCGGTCGAGAACGCCCGGAACTTCGAGGGCGCCTCGGCGGCCGCGACCTGGGTCTTCGCCATCCTCAAGAACAAGCTGATCGACGAATTCCGGCGCCGCAGCCGCACTCCGGTCGTTGCGGCTGAAGACGAAGTCGCGCTGGAAATCCTGCTGGAGGAACAGTTCGATGCGCGCGGCCACTGGCGGGAGCCGCCCCCGGCCTGGTCCGATCCCGCCGCGTCGCTGGAGCAGACACGGTTCTGGGAGGTTTTCGAGGCCTGCATCTCGGGACTGGCTGAACGCCCGGCCCGCGTTTTCGGCATGCGCGAGCTAATCGGAATGGAGACCGAGGAAATTTGTAAGGAATTGGGAATCAGTGCGTCAAATTGCTGGGTGCTGCTGCACCGCGCGCGTCTGGGGCTGCGAGATTGCCTGTCCCGGCGCTGGTTTGGAGAAGACTGATGCTTTCATGCAAGGACAGCACGGAACTGATTTCGCAGGGCATGGACCGCCGCCTCTCGCTCTCCGAGCGCATGGGGCTGCGCCTGCACCTGCTGATCTGCCGTGGCTGCCGGGCAACCGAACAGCAGCTGGGTTTTCTCCATGACGCCGGCGTGGCGTGGCGGCAACACCATGATTTACCCTCAACCCAGCAAGGAGACTCGAAATGAAGAAAAAATCCAGCAACCTCGCCCTCGGTACCGTCATTGGTACCGCCTTCGTCGCCGGTGCCGCCCTCAGCCCCATCGCCAATGCCGCCCAAGGTGACATGAGCCCCTTCGGCATGCAGAAGCTTGACGGCGGCTACCAGCTGGCCCAGGCCAAGACCGACGACAAGAAAGTTTGACGGCAAGTGCGGCGAAGGCAAATGCGGCGCCGACAAGAAGACTGTCGAAAAGAAGAAGGCCGCCGAAAAGAAGGTGGACGGCAAGTGCGGCGAGGGCAAGTGCGGTGCCGCCGCGACGACGACCAAGGCCGACGACAAGAAGAAGGACGGAGCCTGCGGCGGCGCGAAGGCCAAGGACGGTTCCTGCGGCGCCAAGAAGTAAACGCGGAGTACTTTCGCATGAAATCCCCTGGGACCATTCCCATGAAATCCCCCGGGATTTCGGGCGCCGGCCTCGGCTTCAGGCGGGAACTCATTCCCGACCTGAACGTCGGGGTGCCGGACGCCATCTCCTTCTTTGAGTTGGCCCCCGAGAACTGGGCCGGCATGGGCGGCCGCTCGGCCAGGGATCTGCGCGCTTTCACCGAACGCTTTCCCTTCGTCTGCCACGGCCTCTCGCTCGACCTCGGCGGCCCGCGCCCGCTCGACGAGGCGCTGCTCCATCGCATCAAGGGCTTCATGCGCAGTCACGGCATCAGCCTCTATACCGAACACCTGTCGTGGTGCGGCGATGACGGCCACCTCTACGACCTGCTGCCGATCCCGCTGACCGGCGATGCGGTCAAGTGGGTGGCAAGCCGCATCCGCCGCGCCCAGGACATCCTCGAAATGCGCATCGGCATCGAGAACGCCTCCTACTACGTCGCGCCGCCCGGCGCCGAGATGGGCGAAGCCGAATTCATCCGCGCCGTGGTCGAGGAGGCCGACTGCCTGCTGCACCTCGACGTCAACAACATCTACGTCAACAGCCGCAACTTCGGCTTCGACCCGCTCGCCTTCATGGACGCGCTGCCGCTCGAGCGCACCTGTTACCTGCACATGGCCGGCCATTACGTCGAGCCCGACGGCGTGCTGGTCGATACCCACGGCGCCGACGTGATCGACCCGGTGTGGGCGCTGCTCGACGCCGCCTACGCCCGCGTCGGCCCGCTGCCGACCTGCCTCGAGCGCGACTTCAACATCCCGCCGCTGGCGGAACTGGTGGCCGAGGTCGGCCGCATCGCCGCCGCCCAGTCGCGCCATCGCGCGCCGGCAGCGCGGGCCGCATGATGGCCGCCTTCCAGGACTTCCAGCTCGCCTTCGGTCGCCACCTGCGCGACCCGCGGCGCCAGCCGCGCCCGGCCGGCGTGCCGGCGCGCCGCGCCGCGATCTACGGCGAGCTGGTCTACAACAACCTCGAAGGCTTCCTCCTCGCCTGCTTCCCGCTGACGCGGCGCATCCTCGGCGAGCGCCGCTGGCCGCGGCTGATGCGCGCCTTCTTCCGCGAGGCGCGCTGCCACACGCCGTACTTCCGCGAGATCCCGCGCGAATTCCTGCGCTGGCTCATGGAAACCGAAGTGCTGCCGGTCGCCGCGCCGCCCTGGCTGCGCGAGCTGGCCCATTACGAGTGGGTCGAGCTGGCGGTCGACGTCATGGAAGTGCGAGGTACCCGCGCACGACCCGACCGGCGACCTGCTCGACGGCATCCCCGCGCTGGCGCCGGCGCTGATGAACCTCGCCTATGCCTGGCCGGTGCAGCGCATCGGTCCCGGCTTCCGCCCGCGCAAGCCCGCGGCCACGCGGCTGCTGGTGTTCCGCGACGCGGCCGACGAAGTCAATTTCATCGAGCTCAATCCGGTCAGTGCGCGCCTCGTCGCCCTGCTGCAGGAGGGCGGCCGCACGGGGCGCGCAGCCTGCCTCGCCATCGCCGCGGAGCTGAATCATCCCGAGCCGCAGGCCGTCGTCGCCCATGGCGCGGCGCTGCTCGAAGAACTGCGCGCCGCCGGCGCCATCATCGGAACGCGAAAATGAAGAAGCTGTTCGGCAAGGCCCTCGCCGGCATCGACTGGCTGGGCCTCTGGTTCGCCATGCTCGGCCTGCGCCTGCTGCTCGGCTGGGAGTTCTTCGAATCGGGTCTGGAGAAATTCCGCGGCGCGAACTGGTTCGCCGACATTCAGGACAAGTTTCCCTATCCCTTCAACCTCGTCACGCCCGACATCAGCTGGCAGATGGCGATCTGGTTCGAACTCGTCGGCGGCGTCGCGCTGGTGCTCGGCCTGGGCACGCGCTTCTTCGCCGTCTCGTTGTTCGTCCTGACCATCGTGGGCATCGCCGCGGTGCACTGGCCGGGCGAGTGGGCCACGCTGGCCGAGCTGGCGCAGGGCTACGCCATCACCGACAAGGGCCACGGCAACTTCAAGCTGCCCGTGATCTTCATGGTCATGCTGCTGCCGCTGATCCTCTCCGGCCCGGGGCGGCTGTCGCTCGACGCGATCGTCCGGCGCCGCGTGTTGCGATGAACGACGAAAAGTCGGCGCTGATGAAGCAACTGCGCGACAAGGCGGTCGAGCAAGAAACGCTCTCCTCGCCGTCGCGGATGGCGGGACGCCGAAACGGCGAGCGCGCCTGCCCCAAGTGCGGTGCCGCCTTCGTCTGCGGCAATGCAGCCGGCACCGAGAACTGCTGGTGCGCCGAACTGCCGCCGGCACTGCCGGTGCCCGGCGGCGGAGGCGGCTGCTACTGCCCGGCTTGCCTGCGCGAGATCATCGAGCGGCAAGCTCAAGCCGGCAGGAAGTCGTAGCTGCCGACCCACTTGCCCGCGACGTGGTCGATGCGGACATGCGCGGGTGCGACGTGGCTTAACGCCACGCTGTCGATTTCCATTTCCGGCTGGCGGCCGAGCTGCTCGGCGACTTCCCAGGTGCAGGCGGTCGAGGTCACCGGGCGGAAATAGAGATGCAGCTTGTCGTGCGCCGCCGCCGTTGCGTAGCCGCGCGCGTCGTCGCGGAAATGCACGAATTTCTTCACCAGGCAGGAGAAGTAGAGTTCGAGCTCGACGAACAGCGGGGCCTCGCGTGCCTCAAGCGCGCGCGAGGCGGCGGCGGTCCATTCGACCTGCACGGGCTTGCCGTTGATGGTGACGGTTGTTCTTTCCATCGGATCCTCAGACGTGGCGATGGCGTTCGTAGATCGCCATGACTTTTGGCAGCGCCCGTTCGAAGGCGTCCACCACCACCGGGTCGAAGTGCCGCCCGGCATCGCGGCGCAGGGTTTCCAGCGCCTTGTCGACCGGCCAGGCTTCCTTGTAAGGGCGCTTCGAGGTCAGGGCGTCGAAGACGTCGGCCACGGCGACGATGCGCGCGGAGAGGGGGATCGCATCGCCGGCCAGGCCGTGCGGATAGCCGCTACCGTCGAACTTCTCGTGGTGGGCGTCGGCGATCTCGGCGCCGATGCGGAAGATGCTGTGGCCCAGCGCATTGACCTGCGCCTCGCAGCGGCGCAGCACTTCGCCGCCGATTGTCGGGTGCTTCTTCATTTCGGCGAACTCGGCTTCGTCGAGCTTGCCCGGCTTGAGCAGGATCTGGTCGGCGATGCCGACCTTGCCGATGTCGTGCATCGGCGCGAACTGCAGGATGGCGCGGACGTAGGCGGCGTCGATCTGCTCGCGGTAGGGGCTATTCTCATGGCGCCCCAGTTCCTCGGCGACGATGGCCGAGTAGCGCGCCATGCGCAGCAGGTGGTCGCCGGTCTCGGGGTCGCGGCTCTCGGCGAGCTTGGCCAGGCCGCTGACGGCCGCGACCACCAGCGTCTCGACGACGACGGTGCGGTCGAGCGCCGGGCTGATCTGGCCGGCGAGGTTGGCGAGGAACTCGATGCGTTCCGGGCCGTAGGCGGCCGCGTCGGTGGCGGCGAAGATCAGCAGAGGCGTCCCGCCATCCGCGACGGCGAGGAGAGCGTTTCTTGCTCGACCGCCTTGTCGCGCAGTTGCTTCATCAGCGCCGACATTTTGCGCCGGAGCCCGCGACAACGGCAGCACGATGGCCGTGGCACAACCGGCTTCGCGCAGCAGGGCGGCAAAGCCGCCGGCGGCCGTCAGGTCGAGCAGTGCTGGGCCTTCCGGTAGTTCCGGCAAGGCATGGCATTCGCCTTCACGCGTCGTGGTGGCCAGCTGCGTATCGAAGCGCTCCAGCAGCCACTCGCCGGGGACTGCGCCCGGTGTGAGCACGCCGACCCAGTCGACCGGCAGGAAGCGCGAGAATTCCTCGCGCACGAAGCTCAGGGTGTCGTCGAGCGAGATTCCCTGGTTGATGCGGGCATTGAGGCGGAACAGGCTGTTGATGCGCTCGGCCAGCGCGTTGAACGACGCGGTCATCGCGCCCAGTTCGTGGTTGGCCGGCACCGCCACGCGATGGGCGAAGTCGCCCTGGGCGACGCGCTCGAAGCCGCGCTGGGTGGCCTGCAGCGGGCGCACTACCTGGCGCATGAGGGCAGCCAGCAGCAGCAACAGCAGCACGAGGCCGGCGCCCGCGGTCGCCCACTGGGTCAGGCGGATGAGGTCGAGCTTGTCTTCCATCATGCGCTGGAAGGCGCTGGCCAGCGCGTCGGTGGCGCGGATCAGCTCGTCACCATCGCGCACCATGTATTCGGCGGCGGCGATCAGGCGCGGGCCGTCGGGGTCGTTGGCCAGCGCCAGCTTGAGCCCGCCGCGAAAGCCGCGCCAGATGCTTGCGGTGGCGCCAAGCTGGGAGCGCGAGGGGGCATCCCAGTTGCAGGTCAGCGGGTCGCTGCGGCCGGTGAGGGCTACGTCGAGACGCCGATCCTCGAAGCCCTTGATGATCTGCTCGAAGCGCTCCTGATGCGCCAGCAGGTCCTGGTAGAAGAGCTTGAGGTCACGTTCGTACTTGACGTAGTCGTCGGGTTTGTCGGTGAGGTAGCGGCGCGACTGGTCGACCAGCGTGTGGCTGATGACGCGCAGTTGGCCGGCGAGGTTGAGGATGACGTAATCGTGCCGGCGCAGGTTGAGCTCGTACAGCGTGAAGGCCACCGCGCCGGCGATCAGGGCGAAGAACAGGCCGAGGGCCAGTGCGAGCTGGATACGCAGCGAGCGGGGTCGCCAGGACATCAGACTTCGCCGGTGTACTCGCCGCGCGCCGGGTAGTCGTTCTTCACCACGAAGTCGATGGCGCCAAGGATTTCGTCGAAGTGCGGACGGGCGAAGGGCATGGTCTGGGTGTTGCCCCAGTAGAGCGTGCCGTCGGGGCGCACCAGGTAGAGGCCGGGCTCCGAGAACAGTTCAGGTTCCTCGATGCCGATCGAGGTCTTGCCGCGCGATGTGGAAATGGTCAGCCCCCACTGCCGCGCACTCTTGAGCGAAAGGCCGTAGCCCACGCGCAGTTGCTCGGCGCCGGTCTTTTTCGCCATCTCGCGGGCGCGCTCTTCGCCGTCGGAACTGACGGCGATGGCGTTGACTCCGCGCTTGTCGAATTCCGGCAAGAGGCGCGCGAGTTCGGTCAGGTACTTGGCGCAGATCGGGCAGTGCAGGCCGCGGTAGAACACGACCATGTCGAAGGTCGGCGCCGGAGAGGCGCCGAGCACGAAGCGGCTGCCGTCGAGGGTGGGGACCTGCAGTTGCGGTACGGGGTGGCGCGGCAGCAAGGGCATGGTGGTCTCCTTCGGGTCAGGGTAAGGCGTAGACGTTCCCGTCGCCCTAACCTTACAGGAGAATCGCCCCTGGGGCGTCAGCCGCTGTTCCTGAGGCCCGCCGCCACGCCGTTGATGGTGAGGTGGATGCCGCGCCTGACACGTTCGTCGGTCTCGCCGCCGCGGTGGCGCTTGAGCAGTTCGATCTGCAGGTGGTTGAGCGGATCGAGATAGGGGAAGCGGTTCCTGATCGAGTGCCTGAGCAGCGGGTTGCTGTCGAGCAGTTCCTGCTGGCCGGTGATGGCGAGCAGTGCGGCTGATGCTGGCCTGCCACTCGGCCTTGAGGCGGGGGAAGATGGCCTCGCGCAGCTTGGGGTCGGCGACCAGGTCGGCGTAGCGGGCGGCGATGCCGATGTCGCTCTTGGACAGCACCATGTCCATGTTGGCGAGGAGGGTGCGGAAGAAGGGCCAGTCGCGGTGCATCTGCCGCAGCAGCTCGATGGCGGCCTCGCCGCGCTCGGCGAGGAAGGTCTGCACCGCGGTGCCGAAGCCGTACCAGCCCGGCAGCATCAGACGGCACTGCGACCAGGAGAACACCCAGGGGATCGCGCGCAGGTCTTCGATGGCCTGGGTCTTCTTGCGCGAGGAGGGGCGGCTGCCGATGTTGAGCTCGGCGATCTCGCTGATCACGGTCGATTCCCAGAAATACTCGACGAAGCCCGGCGTCTCGTACACCAGGTCGCGGTAGGCCTTGAAGGCGTGGGCGGAAAGCTGCTCCATCGCCTCAAGGTATTCCGGCCGCGTCATGCCGCTGGCGTGCGGCAGCAGGGTGGCCTCGAGCGTCGCCGCGGCGAGGATCTCGAGGTTGCGGCGGCCGACTTCCGGATTGGAATACTTGGAGGCGATCACTTCGCCCTGCTCGGTGATGCGGATGGCGCCCTGCACCGCGCCCGGCGGCTGGGCCAGGATGGCGTCGTAGCTGGGGCCGCCGCCGCGGCCGACGGTGCCGCCGCGGCCGTGGAACAGGCGCAGGCGCACGCCGTGGCGGCGCGCGACCTCGACCAGCGCGTTCTGCGCCTTGTACAGCTCCCAGCCCGAGGTGAGGAAGCCGCCGTCCTTGTTGCTGTCCGAGTAGCCGAGCATTACTTCCTGCACCATGCCGCGCGATTCGAGCAGGCGGCGGTAGGCCGGCAGGGCGAACAGCGCGTCCATGGTGGCGGCGGCGCGGCGCAGGTCGTCGATGGTCTCGAACAGCGGCACGATGTTGACGTCGAGCTCGCCCTCGCGCGGCCGCAGCAGGCCGGCTTCCTTGGCCAGCAGAGCGACTTCGAGCACGTCGGAGACGCCGTCGGCCTTGGAGATGATCACGTTCTCGATGGCCGCTCTGCCATAGCGCTCGTGGGCCTCACGTGCGGCGCGGAATATTTCCAGCTCGCCCGTGGTTTCATCGTCGTACTCGACGAAAGGCGAGGACAGCAGCCGCGGGGTCGCCAGTTCGCCGAGCAGCAGGGCGATGCGGCCCTCCTCGGCGCGGCCGGCGTAATCGACGCCGGGACGGGCGGCCTCGAACAGCTCATGCACCGTGCGCACATGGACGTCGGAGTTCTGCCGCAGGTCGAGCGCGGCGAGATGGAAGCCGAAAACCTTGACGGCACGGCGCAGGCGGCGCAGGCGGCCGTGGGCGATCAGGTGCAAGCCGTTGGCGTCGAGCGAGTCGCGCACGATGTCGAGTTCGGCGAGGAAGTCGGCGGCGCTGTCGTAGGGCGGCATCTCGCCCAGGGCGTGGCGCAGCGCCTCGTGGTTGTCGAGGGCGCGCGCGGTGGCGGCCAGCCGGGCGTAGGTGCCGGCCAGGGCGCGGCGGTAGGGTTCGTCCTCGCGGTGCGGCGAGCGGTCGGGCGAGCGCTGCACCAGGCGGATCAGTTCCTCGCTGGTGCCGACCAGGCCCGAGGCGAGCGACAGTTCTGCGCCGAGGCGATGCACCTCCTCCAGGTAGTAGTCGAGCACGCGGGTGCTCTGCATGCGCAGCGCCGAGCGCAGCACGTCGGCGGTGACGAAGGGATTGCCGTCGCGGTCGCCGCCGATCCAGCTGCCCATGCGCAGGAAGCTGGGCAGCTCCTGTCCGGCCCAGAACGGGTCGGCCGCGGCGAGATCGTCCTCGAGCCCGCCATAGAGCCGCGGCAGCGCTTTGAGGAAGGTGTAATCGTAGAAGGACAGGCCGTTGGCGACCTCGTCGGCGACCGACAGGCGCTTCAGGCGCAGCATGCGCGTCTGCCACAGCGTCAGCACGGCGCGGCGCAGGCCCTCGTCGTTGGCGGCCAGTTCGTCGGGCGTAAGCTGCATGCGGCTGCGCTCGTCGAGCAGCGCGGCGACCTTCATCTGGGCGTTGAAGATGCTCTTGCGCTGGACCTCGGTCGGGTGCGCGGTGAGCACCGGCGAGACCAGTGCCGTATCGAAGAAGTCGCGCAACGCCTGCTCGTCGTGGCCGCCCGCGCGCACGCGCTGCAGGGCCAGCCCGAGGCTGCCTTCGCGCGGCGTCGAGCCGGCGATCAGGTGGGCGCGCGAGCGGCGGATGTGATGCAGGTCCTCGGCGATGTTGGCGAGGTGCGAGAAGTAGCTGAAGGCGCGCACGACCTGGTTGGCGCGCTCGCGGTCGAGGCCGTCGAGGATGGCGGCGAGCTCGAGGCGCGCCTCGGCGTTTTCCTCGCGGTGCAGGCGGATCGCCAGCTGGCGGATGCGCTCGACGGTGTCGAAGGCCTCGTCGCCTTCCTGCCCGCGCAGGGTTTCGCCGAGGATGCGGCCGAGCAGGCGGATGTCATCGCGCAGCGGGTGGTCTTTTTCGGCGGCGGCGGATTCGTCGTGGGAGGGTTGGGTCATCATGGGGCTTTCTCGCGCAGCCGGCCGAGGCCGGCGTCGATGGCGCGTTCGATGTAGGTTCCGTAGAAATCGGGCAGGCGCACGCCGACGATGGCCTCGGTCAGTAACTCGCCGTCGGGACCGAGCACCTCGAGCGTAGGCGTCAGGCGGATCTTGCGGCTGCGGGCGAAGTCGCGGTGGTTGCCGGCCTTGCCGGAAAAGTCGGCGATGGCGGTACGGCGGTCGATGTCGACCTGGCGGATCAGCACCCGCCCGGCGGTGGCCGGATCGGCCGCCAGCGGCTCCAGATAGTCGCGGCGGGCGCGCTCGCACCAGTCGCAGCCGGCGCGGCTGTAGAGCACCAGCATGGGTACCTTGCTCTCCCGCATCTGGCGGGCATCGGTGGCCAGATCCTGTGCCGGCGGCAGGGCGGAGGCCAGGGGCGGCCATGCTAGAATCGCCGCCACCATCAGGCGCAGCCAGCCCTTCGGCCATCGCGGCATGCACACAGCAGCGCGGCGCGGGCGATGCGCCATGGTCGCCATCAAACTGTCTCCTTGCTTCTTCTTCCAGGACCGCCGTTAGTGACCAGCCCTGAACGTATTGTTATCGCCACGCGCGAATCGCGCCTTGCCCTGTGGCAGGCGGAACACGTGCGCGGCTTGTTGCAGAAATTATACCCGTCATGCAGCGTCGAGCTTCTCGGCATGACCACGCGCGGCGACCAGATCCTCGACCGGCCACTGGCCAAGGTCGGCGGCAAGGGCCTCTTCGTCAAGGAACTGGAGACGGCGCTTCTCGATGGACGCGCCGACCTCGCCGTGCATTCCATGAAAGACGTGCCGATGCAGCTGGCGCCCGAGTTCGCGCTTGTCGCCACCGGCCCGCGCGAGGTGCCGCTCGACGCCTTTGTCTCCAGCCGCTACGCCAGCCTCGAGGAGATGCCGCCGGGCGCGGTGGTCGGCACCTCCAGCCTGCGCCGTGAGTCGCAGCTGCACGCCAACCATCCCTACCTCGCCGTCACTTCGCTGCGCGGAAACCTCGATACGCGGCTGCGCAAGCTCGACGAGGGCCAGTACGACGCCATCATCCTCGCCGCGGCCGGCCTCAGCCGCCTCGGCCTGGGCAGCCGCATCCGCGCCGTGCTGCCGGCCGAGGCCTCGCTGCCTGCCGCCGGCCAGGGCGCGCTGGGCATCGAGGTTCTGTCGTCGCGGCCCGAGATGGCGCAGTGGCTGGCTCCGCTCGACGATGCCGCGACAGCGGCCTGCGTCCGCGCCGAGCGTGCCGTTTCGCGCGCGCTGGCCGGCAGCTGCGAGGTGCCGCTCGGCGCCTACGCCGAGATGCGCGACGGCAGCATCTACCTGCGCGGCTTCGTCGCGCTGCCCGATGGCTCGCGCATCGCCCGCGCCGAACTGACGGGCGCAGCCAGCGACGCCGAGGCCTTGGGCTTGCAACTGGCCGCGGCCCTGCGCGCGCAGGGCGCCGACGAGATCCTCGCCGCGCTATCGTGAAAGACAACGCAGCGTTTGCGCCGGGCCGCGCCAAGCAAACGCGGCACGCGGCGAAGCCGCAAACCGTGATGGCCCATCCATGGAGACGCCCGTGATTTCGAGCGCAGCGAGCACGCCGGAACCCCACGCGAGGGGGGCGAAGGGGGGCGGGCCACTAACCGGACGCCACATCGTCGTCACGCGGCCGGCCGAACAGTGCGAGCATCTGGCCGCGGCGCTGGTAGAGCAGGGTGCGCATCCCGTGCTGTTCCCGGTGCTGGCGATCAGCGCCCTCGACGACGTCTCGCCGCTGCTCGACGCCGCCATTCGCCTCGACGGCATCGATCTCGCCGTCTTCGTCAGCCCCAATGCCATCGCCAAGTCGCTCGAAGTGATTTTGTCGCGCCGGCCGTGGCCCGCGCATGTGCGCGTCGCCGCCATCGGCAAGAGCAGTGAGCGCGAGCTGGCACGCTTTGGCATCGGTGAGGTGATTTCGCCGCAGGATCGTTTCGATTCCGAAACGCTGCTGGCCCTGCCCGAACTGCAGGACATGGCGGGCAGGAAGGTGCTGATCTTTCGTGGCGACGGCGGTCGCGACCTGGTGTTCGAGACGCTGCTGGCGCGTGGGGCGACGGTGGAATACGTCACCGCCTACCGCCGCTCCAAGCCTGACCTCGATCCCGCGCCGCTGCTCAAGCTGTGGGGCGACAACCGCCTCGACGCCGTGACGCTGACCAGCAGCGAGGGGCTGCGCAACCTGTGGGAGATGCTGGGCAAGCTCGGCCAGAGCTGGCTGAAGCAGACGCCCGTTTTCGTGCCGCATGCGCGCATCGCCGAGCAGGCGGTCGCGCTGGGTCTGCAGCGTATCGAAATCACCGGCCCGGCCGACGACGGCCTGGTTGCCGGCCTTTTGAGCTATTTTGCAAGCCATGACTCCTGATTCTGCCCCGCCCGAAACTTCGCCGTTGCCGCGCGCCAGCCGCGTTCTGTCCGCACTCGGTTCTCGCCCCCTGACCCTCGGCCTCGTGGCCGTCGCCGTGCTGTTCGGTGCGCAATGGCTGGACACGCGCTCGCGATTGTCCTCGATGCAGGAGGAACTGGCCAAACGGCTGGCCGAGAGCGACGGCCAGAGCAAGGAGACGCGTGCCGTTTCCCGCCAGAACCACGAGGCGCTGCAGGCGCTCGCCGCCAAGGTCGGCGCGCTCGAGGCGCAGCTGGCGGAGTCGCAGGGCCAGCAGCTGGCACTGGAATCGATGTACCAGGCGCTGTCGACGAGCCGCGACGAGCGCGTCGTCGTCGAGGTCGAGCAGGCCGTGTCCATCGCCGCGCAGCAGCTCGCCCTCGCCGGCAACGTTGAGGCGGCGCTGATCGCGCTGACCGGCGCCGATGCGCGCCTGGCGCGTGCCGCCAGCCCGCAGTTCCTGTCCGTGCGCAAGCTGATCGCCCGCGACATCGAGCGCCTGCGCGCGCTGCCGACGGCCGACGTGCCGGGCATGGCAACCCGGCTGGAAAGCGTCATCGCCAGCGTCGATTCGATGCCGCTGGCCTTCGAGCAGCGGCCGCGCGTCGAGGCGCCGAAGAAACCCGCCGCGCCGGCCGAGCTCGCCTACTGGCAGCGATTTGCCGCCGACGCCTGGGCCGAGTTCCGGCAGATGGTGCGCATCGAGCGCATCGACCCGCATGGCCTCGGCGACCCCGGCCTGCTGTCGCCGCCGCAGAGCCTGTTCCTGCGCGAGAACCTCAAGCTGCGCCTGGTCAATGCCCGCCTCGCCCTGCTCGCGCGCGACGGCAAGAGCTTCCGCGAGGACATGCGCCAGGCGCGCGAGTGGCTCGAGCGCTACTTCGACGTCCGTGCCAAGCCGGTGCAGGCCGCGCTGGCCACGGTCAAGATGCTGGGCGCGACCGACGTCGCCGTCGAGCCGCCGACGCTCAACGAAACCCTGGCGGCGTTGCGCAACTTCCGCACGCCGAAGAAATAGCCATGCGCGCCCTGCTCTGGCTGCTGCTGCTCGCCGCGCTGGCCGTCGGCTTGTCCTTGGCGGCGCGCTACAACGATGGCTATGCGCTGTTCGTGCTGCCGCCGTGGCGCGTCGAGATCTCGCTCAACCTGCTGCTGTTGCTGGCCGTTGCCGGCTTCATCGCGCTCTACTGGATCTTCCGCTCTTTCGGCGCCTTGCTGCGGTTGCCGCGGCAGGTCGGTGAATTCCGCGCCCGGCGCGCCCGCGGCAGCGCCGAGAACGCGCTGCACGAGTCCCTGCGCTGCTTCGCCGAAGGGCGCTTTTCCCACGCCTTGAAGAACGCCGAGAAGGTTTTCGATGCCGGCCATGCCAAGGGGTTGGCGGCACTGATGGCATGGCGTGCGGCCCACGCGCTGCGCGACGCGGAACGCGAGCAGGAGTGGCGGCAGCGGGCGCTGGATCACGCCGACAGCGGGCGCGCGGCGGTGCTGATGACCGAGGCCGAACTGGCCGTCGATGCGCGCGACTTCGATGCGGCGCTGGCGGCTCTCGACCAACTCGCCGCCTTCGGCGGCCGCCACATCGGCGCCCTGCGCCTGGCCTTGCGCGCCCACCAGGGGCGCGGCAACTGGCGTGAAGTGGCACGTCTCGCGCGGCAACTCGAAAAGCATCGCGCGCTGAGCCCGGAGCAGGCTGCGCCGCTGCGCCGCCGCGCCCACGCCGAGGTGTTCAAGAGCATGGGCGAGAATGCCAAGGCCATCCAGGCCTACTGGCGCGAAATCGCCGAGGACGACCGGCTGGAAGCGCGTCTTGCCATCGAAGCCTCGCGTGCGCTGGTCACCGCCGGTGACTGCGCCGGCGCGGCGCAACTGGTCGAAGACGTGCTCGACGAGCGCTGGGATTCGGCGCTGATCGCAGCCTACGCGCAGTGCCCGGGCGGCGACGTGCTCGGACGCATCGCCCATTGCGAGAAGTGGCTGCACGAGCGCCCGCGCGACGCGCAATTGCTGCTGGCGCTGGGCAGGCTGTGCCGCGAGCGGCAGCTGTGGGGCAAGGCGCAGAGTTACCTCGAAGCCTCGCTTGCCGTCGAGCCCACGCGCGCTGCCCATGTCGAACTGGCGCAACTGCTCGATCACCTGGAAAAGTCGGCGCTGGCGGAACGCCACTACCGCGCCGCCGCCGTTCTTTAGATCCAGTCGCGCGGCGGCAGGAAGTCGGTGTAGAGCTTTTCCTCGGGGCTACCTGGTTCCGGGTGCCAGTCGTAGCGCCACTTCACGATCGGCGGCAGCGACATCAGGATGGATTCGGTGCGGCCGCCCGATTGCAGGCCGAACAGCGTGCCGCGGTCCCACACCAGATTGAATTCGACGTAGCGGCCGCGCCGGTAGGCCTGAAAGTCGCGCTCGCGTTCGGTGTAGGGCGTGTCGCGGCGACGCTCGCACAGTGGCAGGTAGGCGGCGGTGAAACGGTCGCCGACGCTTTGCGTCAGGGCGAAGCACCTGTCGAAACCGCCTTCGTTCAAGTCGTCGAAGAAGATGCCGCCGATGCCGCGCGGCTCCTTGCGGTGCTTGAGATAGAAATACTCGTCGCACCATTTCTTGTAGCGCGCATGGACGTCGTCGCCGTAGGGGGCAAGTGCCTCCTTGCAGCTGCGGTGGAAATGCACGACGTCCTCGGCGAAGCCGTAGTAGGGCGTCAGGTCCATGCCGCCGCCGAACCACCAGACGGGCGCTTCCCCATCCTTCATGGCGACGAAGCAGCGCACGTTCATGTGCGTGGTCGGGCACCAGGGGTTGCGCGGGTGCATGACCAGCGAGACGCCCATCGCCTCGAAGCGGCGACCGGCGAGCTCGGGGCGGTGGGCGGTAGCCGAGGCCGGCATCGAGTCGCCGGTGACGTGCGAGAAATTGACGCCGCCGCGCTCGAAGAAATTGCCTTCCTCGAGCAGGATCGATGTGCCGCGGCCCCAGGCGTCGCGGCGGAATTTCATTCCGTCGAAGGCCTCGAGCTCGCCGACGATGCGTTCCTGCAGCCCGGAGAAATACGCCCGGATCGGCGCCGTATCCATCAGCGCTTGATGGCGCGATGGCCGATGTCGCGGCGGTACTGCATGCCGTCGAAGCGGATCTGGTCGACGACCTCGTAGGCGCTCTTCTGCGCGGCGCGGACGTTGTCGCCGAGAGCAGTCACGCAGAGCACGCGGCCGCCGGCGGTGACGACATGGCCGTCCTTGGCCGCGGTGCCGGCATGGAAGACATGGGCATCGGGCCCGGTCTTGGCGAGGCCGTGGATGACGTCGCCCTTGCGCGGATTGTCGGGGTAGTCGTGCGCGGCGAGTACCACGCCGAGGGCGACGCGGCGATCCCACTGGGCCTCGACCTTGTCGAGGTGGCCGTCGATGGCGGCATCGACGAGGTCGACGAGGTCGCTCTTGAGGCGGAACATGATCGGCTGGGTCTCGGGGTCGCCCATGCGGCAGTTGAACTCGAGCACTTTGAGCGAGCCGTCGGGCTTGATCATCAGGCCGGCATAGAGGAAGCCGGTGTAGAAGATGCCGTCCTTGTCCATGCCGGTGAGCGTCGGCATGATCACCTCGCGCATGACGCGGGCGTGGATCTCGGGCGTCACCACCGGCGCCGGCGAGTAGGCGCCCATGCCACCGGTGTTGGGACCCTGGTCGTCGTCCTTGAGGCGCTTGTGGTCCTGGCTGGTGGCCAGCGCCAGCGCGTGGTGGCCGTCGGCCATGACGATGAAGCTGGCTTCTTCGCCGTCGAGGAACTCCTCGATGACGACGCGGGCGCCGGCATTGCCCATCTTGTTGCCGACCAGCATGTCGTCGATGGCGGCATGCGCTTCGCCGGCCAGCGTGGCGACGACCACACCCTTGCCGGCGGCGAGGCCGTCGGCCTTGATGACGATGGGCGCGCCCTCGGCGTCGATGTAGGCGTGGGCCGCGGCGGCATCGGTGAAGGTGCGGAACTTCGCCGTCGGAATGCCGTGGCGCTGCATGAACTGCTTGGCGAAATCCTTGGAGCTTTCGAGCTGGGCGGCGGCTTTGCTCGGGCCGAAGATGCGCAACTCGGCTTCGCGGAAGGCATCGACTACGCCGGCGGCCAGCGGCGCCTCTGGGCCGACCACGGTGGCGTGGATGGCGTTGTCGCGGGCGAAGGCGACCAGCTCGCGTATGCCGGTGATGGGCAGGTTCTCGAGGCCGTCCTCGTGCGCGGTGCCGGCGTTGCCGGGCGCGACATAGACCTTCTGTACCTTGGGCGACTGCGCCAGCCGCCAGGCCAGTGCGTGCTCGCGGCCGCCGGAACCGATGACGAGTAGTTTCATTTCGCTTTCTTCCCTTCGAGATCGGTAGTGAAGCCGATCGGACGTTTTGTTTGTGGCGGCGGCGCCATCAACTGCCGGATCGCGTCGAACACGGCACTGAATTGTTTGTCGTAACGCTCCTCCAGTTCGTCGAGCCGCCGCGCGAGGTTGACGTGCTCCGCAAGCATGCGGCGCAGGCGGACGAATGTGCGCATTATCTCGATGTTCACCTGAAGCGCACGGGGGCTCCTGAGAACGCTGGAGAGCATGGCCACGCCCTGCTC
The DNA here is from genome assembly GCA_963709555.1 of uncultured beta proteobacterium. Lineage (GTDB taxonomy): Bacteria > Pseudomonadota > Gammaproteobacteria > Burkholderiales > Rhodocyclaceae > Sulfurisoma. The sequence goes on from CAVPWR010000005.1 coordinate 391,234, forward strand.
GGTAAACACATACGGAGCGTAGCGAGTGCCGCCTCTGTTTGAGGTCACAATTTGTGACCTCAAGTTCGACCACTCATCCTCGTCGAGCTGAAACATGAAATCGGCGGGAAAGCGCTCGATATTGCGCTTGACGGCCTGCATCAGCACCTTGGTTTCGACGCCGTAGAGCTCCGCGAGATCGGCAGCAAGCAGGACGCGCTGGCTACGCAGCGTGAGGATCGCGCGTTCGATTGACAGGGCCGGTGCCTGCGCCATCGAATCAGTGACGGAAGTGGCGGAAACCGGTGACTACCATAGCGATGTTCTGCTCGTCGGCCGCAGCGATGACTTCGGCGTCGCGCACCGAGCCGCCGGGCTGGATCACGGCGGTGGCGCCGGCCTGGGCCAGCACGTCGAGGCCGTCGCGGAAGGGGAAGAAGGCGTCGGACGCGACGACCGAGCCCTTGACCGTCATCTTGTTGTTCTCGGCCTTGATGGCGGCGATGCGGGCGGAGTCGACGCGGCTCATCTGGCCGGCGCCGACGCCGACGGTCATGCCGTCCTTGCAATAGACGATGGCGTTGGACTTGACGTACTTGGCGACGCGCCAGGCGAACAGCAGGTCGCGCATTTCCTGCTCGGTCGGCACGCGCTTGGTCACCACCTTGATGTCGGACTGGGTGATGCGCGCCTCGTCGGCCGTCTGTACCAGCAGGCCGCCACCGACACGCTTGTAGTCGAAGGCGCCGGCATTTGCGCCCATCGGCACGATCAGCACGCGCAGGTTCTGCTTGGCGGCGAAGACGGCGCGGGCCTCCGGCGTGATCTCGGGGGCGATGATGACCTCGGCGAACTGGCCGGAAACGGCTTCGGCGGTGGCCTTGTCGATGGCGCAGTTGAAGGCGATGATGCCGCCAAAGGCCGAGGTGGGATCGGTGGAGAAGGCGCGGCGGTAGGCTTCCTCGGCCGTCGCGCCCAGCGCCACGCCGCAGGGGTTGGCGTGCTTGACGATCACGCACGTGGCCGGGTTGTCGGATGAGTCGAACGCCTTCACCGCTTCCCACGCTGCGTCGGCGTCGCCGATGTTGTTGTAGGAGAGTTCCTTGCCTTGCAGCTGCTGGTAGCTGGCGATGCTGCCGGGCACCGCCACCGGCTCGCGGTAGAAGGCGGCCTGCTGGTGCGGGTTCTCGCCGTAGCGCATGGTGTCGGCCTTGTCGAAGGCCAGTTGCAGGCGCTCGGGGAAGGTGGTGCGCTTGTTGTCGGCGTCGAGGCTGGTCAGGTAGTTGGCGATGGCCCCGTCGTAGCGCGCGGTGTGCACGAAGGCCTTCTTCGCCAGGTCGAAGCGGGTGGTGTAGGAGAGGACGCCGCCATTGTTCCTGAGTTCCTCGACGATGGCCGCATAGTCCTGCGGGTCGGTGACGACGGCGCAACCACCCTTTTCATTGCCGTGGTTCTTGGCCGCGGCGCGCACCATGGTCGGGCCGCCGATGTCGATGTTCTCGATCGCGTCCTCGAGCGTGCAGTCCTTCCTGGCGATGGCCTGCTGGAAGGGATAGAGGTTGACGACGACGAGGTCGATGGCCGGGATGCCGTGTTTTTCCATGGTCGCCGCGTGCTCGGCGTTGCCGCGGATGCCGAGGATGCCGCCATGCACCTTGGGATGCAGCGTCTTGACGCGGCCGTCGAGCATCTCGGGAAATCCGGTGTAGTCGGAAACGTCGGTGACCGCGATGCCGGCGTCGCGCAGCAGCTTGGCGGTGCCGCCGGTAGACAACAGCTTGATGCCGAGGGCGGCGAGTTCGCGCGCGAAATCGACGGCGCCGTGCTTGTCGGAAACGCTGATCAGGGCCTGGGTAACTTTGGTCATGGTTGAAGCCTCAGAGTAGATCGTGTTCGGTGAGTTTCTTGCGCAGGGTGTTGCGGTTGATGCCGAGCATCTGGGCGGCGACGGTCTGGTTGCCGCTGGCCTGCTTCATGATCACCTCCAGCATCGGCCGTTCGACGGCGGCCAGCACCATGTCGTAAATGGCGTGGGGCGCCTGGCCTTCGAGGTCGCGGAAATAGCGGTTGAGGCTGCGCTTGACGCAGTCGGAAATCTCGTTGCTCATGCGGCTTCTTTGTAGGTCAGTCGTTCGTTGGCGACGGCCAATCCATCGTCGGCGAGGAAGAACTCGTCGGTCGCGGCCATCTGCTCCTCGACGCCCTGCAGCTGGTTCATTGCATGGCGGAAGTGCGACGCGCCGACCAGGCCCTTGGTGTACCAGCCGATGTGCTTGCGTGCGATCTTGACGCCGGTCTGTTCACCGTAGAAGGCGTAGAGGTCGGCCATGTGCGCGCGCAGGATGGCGTGGATCTCGGCGACTTGCGGCGGGGGCAACAGTTTGCCTGTCCTGAGGTAGTGCTCGATCTCGCGGAACAGCCAGGGCCGTCCCTGTGCGGCGCGGCCGATCATGACGCCGTCGGCCCGGGTGTAATCCAGCACGAATTTCGCCTTCTGCGGCGAGGTGATGTCGCCGTTGGCGATCACCGGAATGCTCACCCGCGACTTCACGTCGGCGATGGTGTCGTATTCCGCGCAGCCCTGGTACTGGTCGGCGCGGGTGCGGCCGTGGATGGCGATGGCGCGGATGCCCGACTCCTGCGCGATGCGGGCGATGGCCGGGGCGTTCCTGTTCTCGCGGTTCCAGCCGGTGCGGAACTTCAGCGTTACCGGTGTGTTGGGCACGGCACCGACCACGGCCTCGAGGATCTTTGCCACCAGCGCCTCGTGCTGCATCAGCGCCGAGCCGGCCATGACGTTGCAGACCTTCTTCGCCGGGCAGCCCATGTTGATGTCGATGATCTGGGCGCCTTCGTCGACGTTGTACCTGGCCGCCTCGGCCATCATCGCCGGGTCGGCGCCGGCGATCTGCACCGAGATCGGCTCGACCTCGCCGTCGTGGTTGGCGCGGCGCCGCGTCTTGGCACTGCCGTAGAGCAGGGAGTTCGACGTCACCATTTCCGACACCGCCAAGCCGGCGCCGAGCTGCTTGCACAGCTGGCGGAACGGACGATCGGTGACCCCGGCCATGGGCGCGACGAATAGATTGTTGCGCAGCTGAAAGCCGAGGAAGTCCATCGCGGGTCGGGAAACGGGGCGAAAACGGGAAGGCGCGGATTCTACCCCAGTCCGCTTAATATTTGTGCAATGGACGCTACGTGGAACCTGCTGTGATTGGCCCCGGCGAGGGAGGTGCTGGCTCTGTGGTGGGGGAAGGCGTTCACGGTGTTTGTAATCTATTCAGCGTTTCCCCTAGGCGTCGCGATGGATTTCCTGTCCGTTCCTTAG